>NZ_JBEUWT010000009.1:0-3475 GCF_045517775.1 Microbacterium deferens | reverse complement strand
TGGCAGGCCCCGGCAAACGGCCCTACACCCGGGATGAGATCCAGGATCTGTTCGACTGCGCCGACGACCGGGTGATGCGGATCCGCCGCGCCGGCGCGAAGGGCTGGGTCGCCGCGTTCCGGATCGCGACGATCATGAAGACCGCCTACGCCTGGGGACTGCGCCGCAACGAGGTCCGGCAGCTGGACCTGGTCGATCTGGCCGCGAACCCGCGGGCGCGTCACTTCGGTGACGCTGGGATCCTCTACGTCCGATACGGGAAGGCGATGCGCGGCTCTCCCCCGAAACGCCGCACCGTGCTCACCTTGCCCGAGTTCGACTGGATCGTGGAATGCCTCCGCGAGTGGCGGGAGCAGGTCCGCCCGCTGGTGGCCCCACCGAAGTCCACCGCACTCTGGCCCAGCGAACGCAGCGGCATGCTCGCCGCTGACTCCCTCTCGCGCGCCTTCAACGAGGTCAAACGCGAGGCCGGCCTCGACGACGATCTCGACTTCCACTCGCTGCGCCGCTCCTACGTCACCCACCTGGTTGAGGACGGCTACGACGCGTTCTTCATCCAGCAGCAGGTCGGCCACGAACACGCCTCGACCACCTCGATCTATACCGGCCTCTCCCCCGACTACCGGGCCCGCGTCGTCGACGACGCGATCGCCCGGATGGCCGCACAAGCAATCACGAAGGAGCACTGAGCATGCAACGTCGAATCGAGCACGGCTGGCGGTTGCGGGAACTGATGGCCGCCCGCGGGATGAACACCATCTCCGACCTCATCCCGCACCTCAGCGACCGCGGCATCCACCTCTCCGACTCACAGATTTACCGCCTCGTCGGCGGCACCCCGGAACGAATGAACCTGAACCTGCTGGGCGCGATCCTCGACACGCTGGACTGCAGCTTCGAGGAGCTCTGCCCCATCACGGTCCAGGCCGCGCCCGACCGCGCCACCGGCACCGCCGACGCCGCCGACGCCGCCCCCGCTCAGGGCGCGTTCCGTCCCGCCCGCGCGCGAATCCGCAAGCCGCAGTGACCCCTGGAAGGCCGCCGCGCGAGTGCGCGCGCTGCTCCCGCACCGATGTTAGGTTCGCGACGACCTGGCCAGAGGGATCGATCTGCCGCCGCTGCTACCAGCGCGCCACCCGCATCCACGGCACCTGCGGCACCTGCGGTCAGCACCGCCTGCTGCCCGGCCTCCTGGACGAGACCCCGGTCTGCGTCGACTGCGCCGGCATCCCGAAAGACTTCCACTGCACCCGCTGCGGCCGTGAAGATGAACCCGTTCGCGTCGGCCTCTGCGCGCACTGCTGCCTTACCGACGACCTCACCCCACTCCTCGCTGACCCCACCGGCGCGATCAGCCCCACCGTGCTGCCGCTGTTCACCGCGCTAACCCAGCAGACGCACGCGCGCAGCGCTCGCACCTGGCTGACCGTCAACCCCGACGCCACCAGACTGCTCCGAGACCTCGCCCACGGCATCGTCCCCATGGAGCACGCGACGTTCACCGACCACCACGAGCCCGCGAAAGTCGCGTTCCTCCGAGAACTCTGCATCGAACACCAACTGCTCCCGCCGGTCCACCTCGACGTCGAACGGTTCGCCACCTGGCTTGACGACAAACTCCCCGCCGCGCACCCTGCGGACGCCCGCTTGATCAAGCAATACGCCCGCTGGGTTCACCTCAACAGGCTGCAGCGTCTCGCCGACGCCGGCGTCTTGAAGAAGGGCGGCTTCCTCGCCGCGAAACAGTCCACCACTGTCTCGCTGGAGTTCCTCCACCACGTCCGCGCCGCCGGCCTCTCCCCCGCCACGTGCACCCAGGCCTGCGTCGACGACTGGCTGGCGACCGGGCCGACGACCCGCAGCCTGGCGCGCGCATTCGTCCGCTGGGCGATCGCGCACCGACACATCCCGTCGCTGACGTTCCCCTACCGGGTGGCCAAGACCGAACCCGTCATCACCCAACAGCAACGACTCGAGCACATCGCCCGTCTAATCGAACCAGGCGACAACCTCGCTACCGATGAGCGCGCGGCAGCTCTGCTGCTCCTCCTCTACGCGCAACCACTCACCCGAATCGTCAGCATGCAGCTCGACCAAGTCCGCGACGAGCGCGACACGATCACCGTCTCGTTCACCGACGACGCACTCACGATCCCCGATCCGTTCGCCCAGATCATCCGGAACCACCTCGCAGCGCTGCCGAACCGGAACACCGCAGCCCACCGCGACACCCCCTGGCTCTTTCCCGGTCGCCGCCCCGGCCAGCACATCCACCAGACCACACTGATGAACAAGCTCCGCGACGCCGGAATCGACCTCCGCGGGGCACGGAACGCCGCGATGCGAGCCCTCGTGGTCGAGCTACCCGCGCCCGTCGTCGCCGACTCGCTCAACTACAGCTACAACGTCACCGATAAACACCGCCGAAACGCCGGCGCCACCTTCCTCGACTACACCTCCAGACGAACGCGTTGACCCGTTGCAGGCGGGCCCGTCTCTCACGCGAGTTCCGGGATCCAGGCGACAGCAACGAACCCTGCGACGCTCGCCACCAGCAGGAGCACGATCCCCGCACCGACCACCCATGGCCGCCGCCGCGAGAAGAGCACAGTCGCAATGATTGTGGCGAGATAAGCGAGCGCGATGATCACAGTCCAAACAGCGGCCGCAACCAGTCGATCCTCGATGAAGCAGTTTCGCGGGCCCGGTAACTCAAGCGAACACACCTCCGGCCCAACCGGCACAGCGACCCACCAGATCAAACCGACCGCGACAAGCGCGAGCAGCGTCATGATCAGAACTCCAACCAGCATGGCCGCCGTCGGCCTGGCCGAGGAACGTCTTTCGTCGAGAGCCGTCATGTGCCCATCGTAAGAAAGGGGCCGGAGACATTTCGCTATTGCGGAAATGAATCAGGTCACGATGACCGGCTGAACGTCGACGGGTCCCGGGCAGACGCCATCGGCGTTGCTAGTGAATGGAATCTCGAACCATTCGTCGCGGATGATCGCGCCTGAGGCGTCGATTATCGCAACCCGAATACCAGCGTCGAGGTCGAGTCCGACGGTGTCCTGCGGCGCATACGGTGGCTCCTGCGGAACCTCCCACTTCCCGGGTTCGACCGGTTCGATGGAAGCGGGCTCGCAATCATCGCCGAGGCAGGCGGCCACTGATCCGTCGCCGACCAAGTCCGGACTGATTTCGATGACCACGGGCCCAGAGAGGACAAATCCGATGGCCGGGCAGGCCACGCCCGGGGGAACGCATGCGCTGAGAGCCAGGGACCCTGTGAGGACTCCGGCGGCGGCAGCAACCTTGAGCGTTCGCATGCTACTGAAACTAACAGCGACCCGACAGCGCCCATCGCCCTCTACGGCTCGACCATTCGAGTGACCTTGACGGAGAACGAGGCATCGGAGGGAGGGAGCCAAGTCCCGCGCATTCGCCGGTCAGGAATCCGCCGGGACAGCACTCC
>NZ_JBEUWT010000008.1:0-5495 GCF_045517775.1 Microbacterium deferens | reverse complement strand
CCCCCCTGCAGTACCATCGGCGCTGTGAGGCTTAGCTTCCGGGTTCGGAATGTAACCGGGCGTTTCCCTCACGCTATGGCCGCCGAAACACTATCGATGTTTCAGTCAACACGAACGCAAATCATTGTTGTGTTATGTTCCCGACCGTACATCGGGAACCACTCAGTGGACGCAAGCACCAAAAACGGTGTGTTATCAAGTCATCGGCTTATTAGTACCGGTCAGCTTCACGCGTTACCGCGCTTCCACATCCGGCCTATCAACCCAGTAGTCTGGCTGGGAGCCTCTCGCCCGAAGGCATGGAAGTCTCATCTTGAGGCCGGCTTCCCGCTTAGATGCTTTCAGCGGTTATCCATCCCGAACGTAGCTAATCAGCGGTGCTCCTGGCGGAACAACTGACACACCAGAGGTTCGTCCAACCCGGTCCTCTCGTACTAGGGTCAGATCCTCTCAAACTTCCTACGCGCGCAGCGGATAGGGACCGAACTGTCTCACGACGTTCTAAACCCAGCTCGCGTACCGCTTTAATGGGCGAACAGCCCAACCCTTGGGACCTACTCCAGCCCCAGGATGCGACGAGCCGACATCGAGGTGCCAAACCATGCCGTCGATATGGACTCTTGGGCAAGATCAGCCTGTTATCCCCGAGGTACCTTTTATCCGTTGAGCGACAGCGCTTCCACAAGCCACTGCCGGATCACTAGTCCCGACTTTCGTCCCTGCTCGACCTGTCAGTCTCACAGTCAAGCTCCCTTGTGCACTTACACTCGCCACCTGATTGCCAACCAGGTTGAGGGAACCTTTGGGCGCCTCCGTTACTTTTTGGGAGGCAACCGCCCCAGTTAAACTACCCACCAGGCACTGTCCCTGAACCGGATTACGGTTCGAAGTTAGATATCCAGAGTGACCAGAGTGGTATTTCAACAATGACTCCACACGAACTGGCGTCCATGCTTCAAAGTCTCCCACCTATCCTACACAAGCCACACCGAACACCAATACCAAGCTGTAGTAAAGGTCACGGGGTCTTTCCGTCCTGCTGCGCGTAACGAGCATCTTTACTCGTAATGCAATTTCGCCGAGTTCGCGGTTGAGACAGTTGGGAAGTCGTTACGCCATTCGTGCAGGTCGGAACTTACCCGACAAGGAATTTCGCTACCTTAGGATGGTTATAGTTACCACCGCCGTTTACTGGGGCTTAAATTCTCAGCTTCGCCTTGCGGCTAACCGGTCCTCTTAACCTTCCAGCACCGGGCAGGCGTCAGTCCGTATACATCGTCTTGCGACTTGGCACGGACCTGTGTTTTTAGTAAACAGTCGCTACCCACTAGTCTCTGCGGCCTCCAAACGCTTTCGGAGCAAGTCCTAATACGCCGAAGGCCCCCCTTCTCCCGAAGTTACGGGGGCATTTTGCCGAGTTCCTTAACCACGATTCTCTCGATCTCCTTGGTATTCTCTACCTGACCACCTGAGTCGGTTTGGGGTACGGGCAGCTAGAACCTCGCGTCGATGCTTTTCTTGGCAGCATAGGATCACCCACTTTTTATCCGCATCGTGTCTCAGCCTTAATGAGTGACGGATTTGCCTATCACTCGGCCTACGCACTTACACCCGGACTACCATCGCCGGGCTGGGCTACCTTCCTGCGTCACACCTGTTAATACGCTAACCGCACCAGCATGGGGTCGAGCGTTCGCCAAGACGGCTTCACCCCGAAGGGATCCATCCATTCCTGGTTAGGACTCTTAGCACCACTGGATTAGCTTGGGCGGTTCTTCGCCGGTACGGGAATATCAACCCGTTGTCCATCGACTACGCCTGTCGGCCTCGCCTTAGGTCCCGACTTACCCAGGGAAGATTAGCTTGACCCTGGAACCCTTGGTCTTTCGGAGGACATGTTTCTCACATGTCTTTCGCTACTCATGCCTGCATTCTCACTCGTGTAGCCTCCACGGCTGGTTCACACCGCCGCTTCGCTGGCCACACGACGCTCTCCTACCCATCAACACGGCTGGACCACGAAGGCCTACCAAAAATGTCAATGCCACAACTTCGGTGGCGTGCTTGAGCCCCGTTACATTGTCGGCGCGGAATCACTTGACCAGTGAGCTATTACGCACTCTTTCAAGGGTGGCTGCTTCTAAGCCAACCTCCTGGTTGTCAAAGCAACTCCACATCCTTTCCCACTTAGCACGCGCTTAGGGACCTTAGTTGGTGGTCTGGGTTGTTTCCCTCTCGACTATGAAGCTTATCCCCCACAGTCTCACTGCTGCGCTCTCACTTACCGGCATTCGGAGTTTGGCTGACGTCAGTAAGCTTTTGGGCCCCATCGGCCATCCAGTAGCTCTACCTCCGGTAAGAAACACGCAACGCTGCACCTAAATGCATTTCGGAGAGAACCAGCTATCACGAAGTTTGATTGGCCTTTCACCCCTATCCACAGCTCATCCCCTCAGTTTTCAACCTAAGTGGGTTCGGTCCTCCACGACGTCTTACCGTCGCTTCAACCTGGCCATGGATAGATCACTTCGCTTCGGGTCTAGGACACGCGACTGAATCGCCCTATTCAGACTCGCTTTCGCTACGGCTACCCCACTCGGGTTAACCTCGCCACGTATCGCTAACTCGCAGGCTCATTCTTCAAAAGGCACGCTGTCACCCCTACTAAGGAGGCTCCAACGGTTTGTAAGCAAACGGTTTCAGGTACTATTTCACTCCCCTCCCGGGGTACTTTTCACCTTTCCCTCACGGTACTTGTCCGCTATCGGTCATCTGGGAGTATTTAGGCTTATCAGGTGGTCCTGACAGATTCACACGGGATTTCTCGGGCCCCGTGCTACTTGGGATACTCTTCGCGTCAAGAGAGGCATTTCGACTACGGGGTTGGCACCCTCTATGACCGGCCTTTCAAGACCGTTCGTCTATACCTTCTTGTAACGCCGACAGATCGGCAGACCTGTCAGAAAAGTCCCACAACCCCGAACACGCAACTCCTGCCGGATATCACACGTACTCGGTTTAGCCTGTTCCGGTTTCGCTCGCCACTACTAACGGAATCGCGGTTGCTTTCTCTTCCTGTGGGTACTGAGATGTTTCACTTCCCCACGTTCCCTCTACCCGCCCTATATATTCAGGCGGGAGTCACTGGGTCGGCACGCCGCCCAGCGGGGTTTCCCCATTCGGACACCCTCGGATCACAGTGTGCTTATCCACTCCCCGAGGCTTATCGCAGATTGCTACGTCCTTCTTCGGCTCCAGATGCCAAGGCATCCACCGTTTGCTCTTAAAGACTTGAAATCACATGAGTTTTATCAAGAATCGAACCCCACCCGAAGGTGAGGCTGAAATTGACTAATGATCTTTAAGATCATCTATAAGAACTGACCGAAGTCAGCTCAAAGATGCTCGCGTCCACTGTGTAGTTCTCAAAGTACGGGCGGTACCCTCCCCCGCTCCCACCAACCGGTGACAACAAGAAAAGGCCCAGAGGAGTCAGCCCACCCACCCCCGAAAGGGCAAGCGTTCCGGTCCCTCAGGACCCAACAGCGTGCATGTACCAACCATCCCCACAAACCCCGTTCCAGTCGCAAGCGACGTACTAAGAACCAGCAGTTCCGATCAGCACCTTGTCCAATGTTCCACCCATGAGCTCCCTGCAGAGACGAACGCTCTGATCAGGGGCCTGGACACCCCGAAGAGTGCCAGATGCTCCTTAGAAAGGAGGTGATCCAGCCGCACCTTCCGGTACGGCTACCTTGTTACGACTTAGTCCTAATTACCGATCCCACCTTCGACGGCTCCCTCCACAAGGGTTGGGCCACCGGCTTCAGGTGTTACCGACTTTCATGACTTGACGGGCGGTGTGTACAAGACCCGGGAACGTATTCACCGCAGCGTTGCTGATCTGCGATTACTAGCGACTCCGACTTCATGAGGTCGAGTTGCAGACCTCAATCCGAACTGGGACCGGCTTTTTGGGATTCGCTCCACCTTACGGTATTGCAGCCCTTTGTACCGGCCATTGTAGCATGCGTGAAGCCCAAGACATAAGGGGCATGATGATTTGACGTCATCCCCACCTTCCTCCGAGTTGACCCCGGCAGTATCCCATGAGTTCCCACCATTACGTGCTGGCAACATAGAACGAGGGTTGCGCTCGTTGCGGGACTTAACCCAACATCTCACGACACGAGCTGACGACAACCATGCACCACCTGTTTACGAGTGTCCAAAGAGTTGACTATTTCTAGCCCGTTCTCGTATATGTCAAGCCTTGGTAAGGTTCTTCGCGTTGCATCGAATTAATCCGCATGCTCCGCCGCTTGTGCGGGTCCCCGTCAATTCCTTTGAGTTTTAGCCTTGCGGCCGTACTCCCCAGGCGGGGAACTTAATGCGTTAGCTGCGTCACGGAATCCGTGGAATGGACCCCACAACTAGTTCCCAACGTTTACGGGGTGGACTACCAGGGTATCTAAGCCTGTTTGCTCCCCACCCTTTCGCTCCTCAGCGTCAGTTACGGCCCAGAGATCTGCCTTCGCCATCGGTGTTCCTCCTGATATCTGCGCATTCCACCGCTACACCAGGAATTCCAATCTCCCCTACCGCACTCTAGTCTGCCCGTACCCACTGCAGGCTGGAGGTTGAGCCTCCAGTTTTCACAGCAGACGCGACAAACCGCCTACGAGCTCTTTACGCCCAATAATTCCGGATAACGCTTGCGCCCTACGTATTACCGCGGCTGCTGGCACGTAGTTAGCCGGCGCTTTTTCTGCAGGTACCGTCACTTTCGCTTCTTCCCTGCTAAAAGAGGTTTACAACCCGAAGGCCGTCGTCCCTCACGCGGCGTTGCTGCATCAGGCTTTCGCCCATTGTGCAATATTCCCCACTGCTGCCTCCCGTAGGAGTCTGGGCCGTGTCTCAGTCCCAGTGTGGCCGGTCACCCTCTCAGGCCGGCTACCCGTCGACGCCTTGGTGAGCCATTACCTCACCAACAAGCTGATAGGCCGCGAGCTCATCCCTGACCGAAATTCTTTCCAAACGTCGACCATGCGGTCACGTCTCGTATCCGGTATTAGCAGCTGTTTCCAACTGTTATCCCAGAGTCAGGGGCAGATTGCTCACGTGTTACTCACCCGTTCGCCACTGATCCAAAGAGCAAGCTCTCCTTCACCGTTCGACTTGCATGTGTTAAGCACGCCGCCAGCGTTCATCCTGAGCCAGGATCAAACTCTCCGTAAAAGAATTTTGCTGAACAAGACCGGAATAGGTCGAGCCCAACGAGCTTGATCTGACGATCGGATGTCATTACTGACAAATCCGTTTAATCTCAAAGAAATCTCATCAACCAGCCGAAACTGGTTGCGAGGTTTTTTGGCATTATGACAAGTGCACGCTGTTGAGTTCTCAAGGATCGGACGCACCTGCAACTCAGCCTCATCAGCCTCGCCCGCAGGGCAACTTCACTACCTTATCCCACCCACACCGACTGTCAAATC
>NZ_JBEUWT010000007.1:0-43060 GCF_045517775.1 Microbacterium deferens | reverse complement strand
GACACCGCCGGACTTCTTTTCAGTGAAATGGCCACCCAAAGTTGGGTGGCCATTTTGCGTTTACGGGCCCGTAAGCTGGCCCACCAGGAGGACCCGCCATGGCAACTGAAGACGCCGACGCTCCCCGTCGCGACGATCGCTCCGGACGGAGCGGCGATGCACGCCGCGACGCTGATCGTCGTCCGCGCTCGGACAGACCGCGGTCTGAGGGGCGACCCTCGCGGGGTGGCACTCCTCGATCCGACAGCCGTGTGGGGCGTGACGACCGCCCTGCGCGCACCGACCGTCCGCAGCGCGACGGTGCGCGCCCGCCCTACGGTGACCGGCCGCGTCGCGATGCGCCGCGCTCTGATTCCGGTGGGCGTCCGGCCGCGGGTCGGTCGTACGGCTCGTCGGACCGGACAAACCGCGATGCGCGCCCCGCGCGCGATGGTCGCCCTTCCTCAGCCGGACGTCCCGCTCGCGACGGCGCCTCCTCTCGAGACGGTCGTCCTCCGCGCAGCGATGATCGCGGTGGTCGTCCTCCCCGCAGCGATGATCGCGGTGGTCGTCCTCCCCGCAGCGATGATCGTGGCGGCCGCCCCCCGCGCGGCGATGACCGGGGAGGACGCCCCACGGGCGGCGCCGGCTACCGCGGAGCGGGTGGCGGCGGTCGGCCGTCCTCGTCGTCCGACCGTGCGTCACGCCCGCCGGAGCGTTTCCGCGAGAGCGGCCCCGAACTCCCCGAAGACATCACCGCACGCGATCTGCCCGCCCAGGCGCGCAATGAGCTGAAGACCCTCAGCAAGGAGAACGCGGAAGAGGTCGCGCGGCACCTGGCCATGGCCGCTCGTCTGATCGAAGACGACCCCGCCCTCGCGCACGAACATGCCCTCGCCGCCACGCGTCGCGCGGGCCGTATCGCGGTCGTCCGTGAGACCGCCGCCATCACCGCCTACGGCATCGGCGATTTCTCGCTTGCGCTTCGAGAACTCCGCACCTACCGCCGCATCTCCGGTCGCGACGATCAGATCGCGCTCCTCGTCGACAGCGAGCGTGGTGTGGGTCGTCCTGACCGTGGTCTCGAAGAGGGTCGTGGGGTCGATCGCTCGACGCTCCCCACGGAGGTGCGCGTCGAGCTTGCGATCGCCATGTCGGGTGCGCGGCTCGACCTCGGCGAGACCGAGCGTGCTCTGCAGGAACTCGACATCCCCGAGCTCGATCCCGACCGTGCGTTCGAGTGGAGCCCTGCGCTCTTCGCCGCGCGCGCGGCGGTGCTCGAGGAGCTCGGCCGCGACGATGAGGCGCAGCTGTGGCGTCGGCGCGCCGACGTCGCCGCCGACGCCCTCGACGATGCGTCGGGTGTCGCCGACCACGAGGTGCTGATCGTCGACGAGACCGAGGACCCTGACGCCGTCATCCCGGCGGATCCCGATGAGGACACCGCCGACCAGGGGATGTCGGACGCCTCCGACGCGGAGCCGGGAGAGGCGCCCGCCGAGGAGACTGACGCGGGCGAGCCCGTCGCGGTGTCCTCGAGCGACGAGAGCGACGAGAGCGACGAGAGCGACGAGAGCGACGAGAGCGACAAGCGCGCCGCAGCCGACGACGAGACGGACGGCGAGGACCGCTGATGTTGTGGGGGCGCTCGTCGTCCACACCGACACCGTTGGAGGGTGTCGATGTGGTGCTCGCCGACCTCGACGGTGTGGTGTACGCCGGCCCGGGGCCGATCCCGCACGCGGTGGAGAGTCTCAACCGCGCAGCATCCGACCGCCGTGTGGGGTTCATCACGAACAACGCGTCGCGAACGGATGCGTCGGTCGCCGCGCACCTCGTAGAGCTGGGGCTCACCGCGACGCGCGCCGATGACATCGTCACGAGCCCGCAGGCCGCCATGACGTTGCTCGCCGATCTCGTCGCGCCGGGCTCGACGGTGCTCGTCGTCGGTGGCGAGGGGCTCGTCGTGGAGGTCGAGAAGGCGGGCTTCGTCGTCACGCGTTCCGCGGACGATGCGCCGGCCGCCGTGGTGCAGGGGTTCGCCCCCGATGTGGCATGGGTGCACCTCGCGGAGGCGGCGTTCGCACTGAAAACGCCGGTCGAGGATGGTGGCATCCCCTGGGTTGCGACCAACACCGACTGGACGATCCCGCAGGCGCGCGGCATCGCCCCGGGAAACGGCACCCTGGTGTCGGCCGTCCACACCGCGGTCGGACGTTTGGCGACGGTAGCCGGCAAGCCCGAGGTGCCGATCTTCCGCGAGGCGGAGAAGCGTTTCGACGCGTCGAGTCCGCTGTTCATCGGCGACCGCCTCGATACCGACATCAAGGGCGCCGTCGCCGCGGGTATGCGGTCGGTGCATGTTCTCACCGGGATCGATCGTCCCAAGCACCTGCTCGCGGCGCCTCCCGATTCGCGCCCCGACTTCATCGTGAGCGATCTGCGCGAGATGTTCGAGCCGTACCCGGCGACCGTCGTGAAGGGCGCGCGCACCACGGTGGGCTCGGCGACGGTCGAGATCGACGGTGCGGATCTGCGGATCGTCTCCGAGGGCGACCGCCCCGTCGACCTCGTGCGGGCCGGGGCCGCGGCCGTGTGGAATTCCGGGCGGGCGATCTTCGGGTTCCGCGTGCCGGAGCGTCTGTACGCCGACCCGTTCTGGCGGCCGTGAGGTCGTTACGATAGCTGGATGACCGACGCCAACCGCACGGAGGACGCCGGGCCCGAGGGTTCGGAGCTGATCAGTCGGCTGCGCATCATCGAGGGGCAACCGCTGGGCGATCGCGCCGCCGCCTACGCGTCGCTGCACGACGAGCTGGCCCGTCGCCTCGAGTCCGGACCCACCGATCACCACGTGAGCGGATGACGGCGCGTCTCGACGCGGAGCTTGCCCGCCGCGGCCTGGCGCGTTCGCGTACTCAGGCCGCACAGCTGATCGCCGATGGGCTGGTGAGCGTCGACGGCGGCATCGTGGTGAAGCCGTCGGCGCGCATCGACGACGAGGCGCAGCTCGCGGTCGCCGCATCCGACCACTACGTCAGTCGTGCCGCGCACAAGCTGCTCGCCGGTCTCGACGCGTTCGACATCGCCGTGGAAGACCGGGTCGCGCTGGACATGGGCGCATCGACCGGGGGGTTCACCCAGGTGCTGCGCGAGCGCGGTGCGCGACCGGTGCTGGCCGTCGACGTCGGCCACGGGCAGCTCGACCCTCTCCTCGCCCTCGACCCCGACGTCGTGTCGATCGAAGGGTTCAACGTCAGGTACATGGATGCGGCGATCCTCGCGTCCGCGACGGGGGTCGCTGAGCGCCCCTCCGTCGTCACCGGCGACCTCTCTTTCATCTCGCTCACGCACGTCCTTCCCGCCGTCGTCGCCACCGCGGCCGAGAACGCCGACATCGTGCTGCTGATCAAACCGCAGTTCGAGGTCGGACGCACCGCGGTCAAGGGCGGGCTCGTGACAGACCCCGACCTCCGCGCGGACGCCGTGTCGACCGTGCTGTGGTCCGCATGGGATGCGGGCCTGCGGACGGCGGGGCTCATCGCTTCTCCGATCGCCGGTCTGCACGGCAATCGGGAGTATGTGGTCCACCTCGCGACGTCGTGGGGGAGCGATCCGTCAGAATGGGGAAGCACCGTGAACGAACTGACCGGAAGCCGATGACACCCAGCGATCGCAACATCCTCGTGGTCGCCCACGCGCGCCGAGACGACACCGTCGACGCCGCGAGGCGCGTGGTCTCCGCCCTTCGACAGGCGGGTGCTCGCGCCGTGTTCTCGCGCGACGACCGCGACGACCTCGAGGGCGCGTTCCCGCTCGACGGTATCGGCACCCTCGGGGAGGATGTCGCGGTCGACGAGATCGAACTCGCGATCGTGCTCGGCGGTGACGGCACCATCCTCCGCGCTGCCGAGCTCGTCCGCGGGGGGACGGCGCCCGTCCTCGGCATCAACATGGGTCACGTCGGGTTCCTCGCCGAGAGCGAGCGCGACGACATGGACGACGCCGTCCGTCGGGTCATCGACCGCGACTACCGTGTCGAGGAGCGCCTCGCGCTGTCGGTGCGGGTCAAGGACTCCACCGACGCCGTGATCTACGAGACGTGGGCGCTGAACGAGGCCACCGTCGAGAAGGCCAGTCGCGAAAGAATGCTGGAGGTCGTGATCGAGGTCGACGGGCGTCCGTTGTCGTCGTTCGGCTGCGACGGCGTCGTGGTCGCCACGCCCACCGGGTCGACCGCTTACAACTTCTCGGCGGGAGGACCCGTGATCTGGCCGTCCGTCGAGGCGATCGCCGTCGTGCCGCTCTCGGCGCACGCCCTCTTCGCGCGTCCGCTCGTCGTCGGGCCCGAGGCCCCGATCGCGATCGAGGTGCTCGAACGCACGAGCGGTGTCGGCATCCTGTGGTGCGACGGTCGCCGTTCCCACGAACTGCCGCCGGGTGCGCGGGTCGTCGTCCGCCGCTCCAGCGAGCCCGTGCGGTTGGCGCGGCTCCACCCGCCCGCATTCACCGACCGCCTCGTGCGGAAGTTCCGTCTCCCCGTGACCGGGTGGCGCGGACCGGCTCCGGAGATCTCATGATCGAGGAGATGCGACTGCGCGACCTCGGAGTCATCGCCGAGGCGACGCTGCCGATCGGTCCGGGTTTCACCGCGATCACCGGCGAGACCGGTGCCGGCAAGACCATGGTCGTCACGGGGCTCGGACTCCTGCTCGGCAACCGCGCCGACTCGGGCGCCGTGCGCTCCGGGGCGGCGCAGGCCGCCGTCGACGGCGTGTGGAGCGTTCCGGAAGACGGCGCCGTCGTCGACCGCGTCCGCGAGGCCGGCGGCGACGTCGAACCCCTCGGCGACGGCCAGGCCGAGCTCTACCTCGGACGCACCGTGTCGAGCGAGGGCCGAGGACGCGCCACCGTCGGCGGGCGCAGTGCCCCCGCCGGGGTGCTCGCCGAACTCGCCGACTCCCTCGTGGTCGTCCACGGGCAGTCCGACCAGTTGCGCCTGCGCTCCGCCGTCGCGCAGCGCGACGCACTCGACCGTTTCGGCGGCGCCCCGGTGGCCGCCGCCCTCGCCGACTACCGCGCCCGATACGAGCACTGGCGCGCCCTCGATGCGACGCTGACCGAGCTGCAGGACGACCGCGACGTCCGAGGGCGCGAGGCCGACGAGCTGCGCGCGGCGCTCGCCGAGATCGAGGCCGTCGCCCCGCTCCCCGGTGAGGACGTCGATCTCGCCCAGCGCGCCGAGCGCCTCGCGAACGCGGAGGAGCTGCGACTGGCCGCGGCCACCGCGCACGAAGCCCTCTCGAGCGAGATGGACGCCGCCGACGCGACCGCGCTCGCCGCCGACGCTCGGCGATCGCTCGAGCGCGGCAGCACCCACGATGCGACCCTCGAGCCCCTCGCCGAGCAGGCCGCCGACGTCGGCTACCGGATCGCCGACCTCGCCGCCGCCGTCTCCGCCTACCTCGCCGATCTCGACGAGTCGGGTCCGCACGAGCTGGCGGCGACCGAGGAGCGGCGCGCGGCTCTCTCGGGCCTCGCCCGTGCCCACGGCTCGGTCGACGCGGCGATCGCACTGCTCGAGACCGGGTCGGCCCGTCTCGCCGAACTCGACGACGACGGCGACCGCATCGAGCGCCTGACGGCGGAACGGGATGCCGCGGCCGCCGCGCTCGACGTCGCCGCCGCCGCCCTGACGGCCGAGCGCGAGGCCGCGGCCCTCCGGCTCGGTGCGCTCGTGACCGACGAGCTGCACGCCCTGGCTCTTCCCGATGCGACCCTCGTCGTCGAGGTGGCTCCGGGAGCGGCGAGCACCCACGGTCGCGACGACGTCACGATCCTCCTCGCGCCGCATCCGGGTGCCGACCCGCGCCCCGTCGCTCGGGGGGCTTCCGGAGGGGAGCTCAGCCGCGTGATGCTCGCGATCGAGGTCGTCATCGCGGGAGTGGATCCCGTGCCGACGTTCGTCTTCGACGAGGTCGACGCCGGGATCGGCGGTGCCGCCGCGATCGAGGTCGGGCGGCGACTCGCCCGGCTCGCCGAGTCGTCGCAGGTGATCGTCGTGACCCACCTCGCTCAGGTGGCGGCGTTCGCGGGCAACCATCTCTCGGTCGTGAAGAGCAACGACGGGTCGGTCACGGCGTCGAGCGTGAAGCGTCTGGAGGGGGCGGAGCGCGAGGCCGAGATGGCCCGCCTGCTGTCGGGACTGGCCGACTCGGACGCCGCTCTCACCCACGCCCGCGAGCTTCTCGACACGGCACGCGCGCCGCGGTGAGCGCGGGCGACGCCTCGGCCGACGCCGGTCGTCACACCCCCGGCGCGTCGACGGCGGGCTCGCCGGCGAGCGGACTGATAGCATGGAAGCCCGTGACGGACTCTTCATCTACGGGCATCTCTTCCAGCAAGACCACCAAGCACATCTTCGTGACCGGGGGCGTGGTCTCCTCGCTCGGCAAGGGCCTCACGGCCGCCAGTCTCGGCAATCTTCTGACCGCGCGCGGCCTGCACGTCGTGATGCAGAAGCTCGATCCGTACCTCAACGTCGATCCGGGCACGATGAACCCGTTCCAGCACGGCGAGGTCTTCGTGACCGACGACGGCGCTGAGACCGACCTCGACATCGGGCACTACGAGCGGTTCCTCGACATCGAGCTCAGCCAGGCTGCGAACGTCACGACCGGCCAGGTCTACTCGGAGGTCATCGCGCGCGAGCGGCGCGGCGAATACCTCGGCGACACGGTGCAGGTCATCCCGCACATCACCGACGAGATCAAGCGACGCATGCGTCTGCAGGCCAGCGAAGATCCGCAGCCCGACGTCATCATCACCGAGATCGGCGGAACGGTCGGCGACATCGAGTCGCAGCCGTTCATCGAGTCCGCTCGACAGATCCGGCACGAACTCGGCCGCGGCAACGTCTTCTTCGTCCACGTCTCCCTCGTTCCGTTCATGGGGGCGTCGGGCGAGCAGAAGACCAAGCCGACGCAGCACTCGGTCGCCGCTCTCCGATCGATCGGTATCCAGCCCGACGCGCTGGTGCTGCGCAGCGACCGGCCGGTGACCGAGTCGAACAAGCGCAAGATCGCGCTCATGTGCGACGTCGACGAGGACGCCGTCGTGAACGCGGTCGACGTGCCCAGCATCTACGACATCCCGTCGATGCTGCACGACCAGGGGCTCGACGAATACCTCGTCCGTTCCCTCGGGCTGAGCGAGGCCGCCGACGTCGACTGGTCGCGCTGGCAGAAGGTGCTGCAGGCGGTGCACAACCCCAAGCACGAGGTGACCATCGGCCTGGTCGGCAAGTACATCGACCTGCCCGACGCCTACCTGTCGGTGACCGAGGCGCTCAAGGCCGGTGGGTTCGCGCACGAGGCCCACGTCACCGTCACCTGGATCCCCTCCGACCTGTGCGAGACGCCCGAGGGTGCCGAGAAGGCGCTCGGCGGACTCGACGGCATCGTGATCCCCGGCGGCTTCGGCATCCGCGGTATCGAAGGCAAGCTCGGGGCGCTCAAGTTCGCCCGTGAGCAGGGCATCCCGACCCTCGGCATCTGCCTGGGGCTGCAGTGCATCGTCGTCGAGTACGCCCGTCATGTCGCCGGTCTCGAGGGCGCGTCGTCGAGCGAGTTCGACCCCGACAGCCCGCACCCGGTCGTCGCGACGATGGCCGAGCAGGTCGACATCCTCGACCGCGGCGATCTGGGCGGCACCATGCGCCTCGGGCTGTACCCGGCCGACCTCGCCGCGGGCTCGGTCGCCGAGGAGGTGTACGGCGCCTCCCGGGTGTCGGAGCGCCACCGTCACCGCTACGAGGTCAACAACGCCTACCGCGAGCAGCTCGCCGCGGCGGGCCTGGTGTTCTCCGGGCTCAACCCCGATCTCGACCTGGTCGAGTACGTCGAGCTCCCGCGCGACGTGCACCCGTACTACATCGCCACGCAGGCGCACCCCGAGCTCCGCTCGCGCCCGACCGCGCCGCATCCGCTCTTCCGCGGCCTCGTCGGCGCCGCGCTCGACCGTCACCGTGCGAGCGAGCTGTTCGACGTCGAGGAGTCGGCGTGACGGATGCCGCGGGTTCGGGGACCGTCGCGGGACTCCGCGACGAGTCGGTCGAGTCCGAGGTGGTGGATTCCGAGAAGGTCTACACCGGTCGGGTGTGGGACGTCCGCTCCGACACCGTGCGATACGGCGACGGTGAGATCGTGCGGCAGTACGTCGACCATCCGGGCGCAGCGGCGGTCGTCGCGATCGACGACGAGGATCGCGTCGTGCTCATCCAGCAGTACCGCCACCCCGTGCGGTTGCGCGAGTGGGAGATCCCGGCCGGGCTTCTCGACGTGGCGGGGGAGCCGCCCGCGGATTCGGTGAAGCGCGAGCTCGCCGAGGAGGTCGACCTCGTCGCCCGTCGCTGGCAGCCGCTGCTGAAGATGTACACCTCGCCCGGCGGCAACAACGAGGTGCTGCACATCTTCCTCGCCCGCGATCTCGAGGCCGCTCCCGCCGCGTTCGACCGCGAGGACGAGGAGGCCGACATCCGTGTGGAGCGGGTTGCGCTCGCCGAGGTCGTCGACGGGATCATCGAGGGCCGGTTCGGCAACGCGATCCTCATCGCCGGCGTGATGGCGGCTGCCGAGGTGCTCAGGCGGGAAGCCGCCGCGGAGCACTGACGTGCGCATCGAGCGGGCGGTCGACGCGTACCTGCGGCACGTCTCACTCGAACGGGGTCTCTCCGAGCACACGCAGGAGGCCTACCGGCGCGACCTCGCGGTGTATGCCGAATGGCTGGCCGAGCGCGGAGTCGCCGATACGTCGGGGGTGACGACGGCGATGGTCGCCGAGTTCGCGGCCGAGCGGGCGTCGGCCCACCCGCCCCCGGCGTCGTCGTCGCTCGCGCGCCTGCAGTCGTCGGTGCGGGGCCTGCATCGGTACCTCGTGCGCGAAGGCACCGAGACCGAGGACCCCAGCGGTCGGCTGCGCCCACCGAAGGCCGCGCGGCGGCTGCCGAAGGCGCTCACGGTGACCCAGATCGAAGAGCTGCTGGATGCCGCGGGCCCTGCGCCCGGCGACGACGTGCCCGCCGAGCCGGCCGCCGTTCGTGACCGGGCGCTGCTCGAGCTGCTCTACGCGACCGGGGCGCGCGTGTCGGAGGTCGTGCAGCTCGATGTCGACGATCTCGCCCACGGCGACGTCGTCCGGGTGCGCGGCAAGGGCGACAAGGAGCGCATCGTGCCCGTCGGCTCGTACGCGCGTGCCGCCGTCGACGCGTACCTGACGCGGGTGCGCCCGGCGCTCGCCGCCCGGGGTCACTCGTCACCCCGGCTGTTCCTGGGCGTTCGCGGCGCCCCGTTGTCTCGGCAGAGCGCCTGGCTCGTCATCCAGCAGGCTGCCGAACGCGCCGGCCTCGAGGCGCATGTCTCGCCGCACACGTTCCGGCATTCGTTCGCCACGCACCTTCTGCAGGGCGGAGCCGACGTGCGCGTCGTGCAGGAGCTTCTGGGGCACGCCTCCGTCGCGACGACGCAGATCTACACGCACGTCAGCGTCGAGGCGCTCCGCGACGTGTACGCCACGTCGCATCCGCGTGCTCGCTGAGCGGGCGGGTGTTTCCACCCTGTGACTTTCCTGGACGAGGTGGGGGATCACGGGTAGCGTGCCTTCAACCCCCAGGTAGGTCGAAGGAGAACCGTAATCGTGCGAGAGCCGCAGCGTCGCTGGACACCCGTCGGAATCGCGATCGCAGCGGGCGTGCTGCTCGTGGCAGCGTCGGGCACGGCCCCGGCGTTCGCGGTCGATCCCGCCGATCTCGAGAGCCGGGTCACGGTCGAGGGAGTGCGTACGCACCTCGAGGCGTTCCAGGCGATCGCCGATGCGAACGACGGGAATCGCGCGGCCGGCACCTCGGGGTACGAAGCGAGCGGCGCCTACGTCGAGGAGGTGCTGCGCGAGGCCGGGTACGAGCCGCAGCGTCAGAGGTTCGCGGCGACGGTGCAGACCATCGACGAATACGCGCTCGCGATCGACGGGATCACGTTCACCGACGACGAAGACGAGGACGGCGCCCCCGGCCCGTTCGGGCTCCCGATGGAGTACACGCCGTCGACCCCGGCAGGCGGTCTCGCCGATGTCGCCCTCGTCGCGCCGACCACGGCGACCGGGTGCAACGCCGACGAGTGGGGTGGTGTGGATGCGGCGGGGAAGATCGCCGTCGTCTCTCGCGGTGTGTGCGCCTTCGGTGAGAAATCAGTCGCTGCCGGTGCCGCCGGCGCCGTGGCCATGCTCGTCTACAACAGCGAGCCGGGCATCCTCTCCGGCACTCTCGCCGAGCAGACTCCCGACCTCATCCCCTCGGTGGGCATCCTGCAGTCTCAGGGGCAGACGCTCCTGGCGGCGATGGCCGCGGGAACCGTGACCGCCGACCTCCAGCTGCAGCAGACGCTGTCGGTCATCGAGACGTTCAACATCATCGCCGACACCCCCACCGGTGCCGCCGAGAACACCGTCATGCTCGGCGCCCACCTCGACTCCGTGGCCGACGGTGCCGGCATCAATGACAACGGTTCGGGATCGGCGGCCATCCTCGAGACGGCCGTGCAGCTCGCCGCATCCGGAGACCTCGCCAACCGCGTGCGCTTCGCATGGTGGGGTGCGGAGGAGATCGGCCTGCTCGGTTCGGCGGACTACGTCGCACGGCTCTCGGACGCCCAGGCCGATGAGATCGTCACCTACCTCAACTTCGACATGGTCGCCTCGCCGAACTACGTGATCTCGGTCTACGACGCCGACCAGTCGACGTACGAGGCCCCCGTGGACGTTCCCGAGGGATCCATCCAGACCGAGGCGGCGTTCACCGACTACTTCGACGCGGTCGGACAGCCCTGGATCGATACAGCATTCGACGGCCGCAGCGACTACGACGCGTTCATCTCCGCGGGGATCCCCGCCTCGGGTCTGTTCACCGGGGCCGACGAGGTCAAGACCGAGGAGCAGGTCGCGCTGTTCGGCGGCACGGTCGGCGAGATCCACGACCCGAACTACCACACGCCCGCCGACGACATCACGAACGTCAACGACGAGGCGCTCGGGATCATGATCGGGGCGATGGCCCACGTGACAGCGCAGCTCGCCGACGACGTCACGTCGATCACCGGCGTCGTGCCCCCGGTCGAACCGTTGCCGGAGCCTCCGGCGAGCCCCGCGCCGACCGTCACCGGCGCCCCGGCGGCCCTGGCCGAGAGCGGCGCAGAGCCGACGACGGCGTGGATGGCGGGCGCGACCCTCCTGACGGGAATCGGCGCGATGACCCTCGTCGCCGTTCGGCGTCGCAGACCGGTGCGCACGGAGTGACGTGCGGCCGGTGTGCCCGCGCGGGTGCCGGCCCCCTCACTCGGTAGCATGGGAGGCAAGATATCTAGGGCAGGTGGGTCGGTGGCGCGGAGCGCAACGAAGAAGTCGGTGACGGCTGGCGACGGCGAAGTGACCCTTGGCCCGACCGGACGGCCGTACCACGGCTTCGCGACCCCGCCGAAGCTCTCGGGGCACGGCCCGGCCCGGATCATCGCGCTGTGCAACCAGAAGGGTGGCGTCGGCAAGACGACGACGACCATCAACCTGGCGGCGGCGCTCGCCGGCTACGGCCGCAAGGTGCTGGCGGTCGACTTCGACCCGCAGGGTGCGCTCTCGGCGGGCCTCGGCATCCAGACGCACGAGTCTCCGACCATCTACGACCTGCTGCTCGACACGAAACGTGATCCGCGAGAGGTCATCGTGCCGACGCGCGTCGAGGGCCTCGACATCGTGCCGGCCAACATCGATCTGTCGGCGGCCGAGGTGCATCTCATCAACGAGGTCGCCCGTGAGACGATCCTCGCCCGAGTGCTCCGCAAGGTCTCGGCCGACTACGACGTCATCCTCATCGACTGCCAGCCGTCGCTCGGGCTGCTCACGGTGAACGCCCTCACGGCGAGCCACGGTGTGCTCATCCCGCTCGAGTGCGAGTTCTTCGCACTTCGCGGCGTCGCGCTCCTCATCGAGACGATCGACAAGGTGCGCGACCGACTGAACCCGTCGATCACGCTCGACGGGGTGCTCGCCACGATGTACGACCCCCGCACGCTCCACTCCCGCGAGGTGCTGGAGCGGGTCGTCGAGGCGTTCGGCGACGACGTGCTCGAAACCGTGATCGGCCGGACGGTGAAGTTCCCCGACGCGTCGGTCTCGGGGATGCCCATCACCGAGTTCGCGCCGGAGCACGCGGCCGCCCAGGCCTACCTGCGTCTTGCGCGGGAGCTGGTCGCCCGTGGCGCCGTCGCCTGACGCCGCCGACACTCCGCCGGTCGGCGACGACTCCGCGCCGATCGACGAGACCGGCGACGGCTTCCGTGTCTCGCTCGGCGTGTTCGACGGGCCGTTCGACCTGTTGCTGACCCTCATCTCCCAGCATGAGCTCGACATCACCGACGTCTCATTGAGCCGCGTCACCGACGAGTTCATCGCGTACCTGAAGGCGCTGGGGCCCGACGAGGACCTCGACGAAGCATCCGAATTCCTCGTGGTCGCCGCGACCCTGCTCGACATGAAAGTCGCCGGACTCCTGCCTCAGGGCGAACTCGTCGACGCGGAGTCGGTGGCGTTGCTCGAGGCGCGCGATCTGCTCTTCGCGCGGTTGCTGCAGTACCGCGCGTTCAAAGACGTCTCGGCGTGGTTCGCGTCGGGGCTGCAGGCCGAGGACCGCCGCCACGTGCGCGCCGTGCGGCTCGATGAGAAGTACCGCAACGCCGTGCCCGACCTCGTCTGGACGCACAGCGTCGACGACTTCGCCGCCCTGGCGCTGCTCGCCTTCGCACCGAAGGAGATCCCCCAGGTCGGGCTCGACCACCTGCACGCACCCCTCGTCAGCATCCGCGAGCAGGCGGCGGTCGTCGTGACGCTCCTGCGCAGTGCCGGCACCCTCACCTTCCGCGAACTGATCGCCGGGGTCGCCCAACCGGGCGTCGTCGTCGCCCGGTTCATCTCCGTGCTCGAGCTGTACCGCCACGCCGCCCTCACGTTCGAGCAGCTCGAGCCGCTGGGTGAACTCACGCTGAGCTGGAGCGCCGCGCGCTGGTCGGAAGAGAACCTCGCCACCCTGGGAGCAGATTATGACCGATGAGACACCGGCCGGCCCACCGAACGGGGGAGCGGGCACGGGATCGATCGCCCGTCGGCTCGAGGCGATCCTGCTCGTGATCGAAGAGCCGCAGAGCCTCGTGAGCCTCGCGGCCGCCGTCAGCGCGCCGGTCGCCGCGGTGCGCCAAGCGGTCGAGATGCTCGTCGACGACTACGACGGGCGGGGCACCGGACCTCGTCGCGGCTTCGAGCTGCGCGAGGTCGGCGGCGGGTGGCGGCTCTACGTGCGCGCCGAGCACGACGACCTCGTCTCGGAGTTCGTCAACACCCAGGCCCCGTCACGACTGTCGCAGGCCGCGCTCGAGACGCTCGCCGTGATCGCGTACAAGCAGCCCGTGACGCGGGGACAGGTCGCCGCGATCCGCGCCGTGAACGTCGACTCGGTCGTGCGGACGCTTCTGGCCCGAGGGCTCATCACCGAGGCGTACGCCGACCCTGAGACGGGCGCCATCCACTATGGAACGACCGATGCGTTGCTGGTCAACCTCGGTATCAACTCCCTCGACGAGCTGCCGCGCATCGCGCCGCTGCTCGACGACGGTTCGGCAGGATTCGATGCGGAGGTCGTGAGATGACGGAGATGGACACCGAGGGCGTTCGCCTGCAGAAGGTGCTGGCCAATGCGGGCGTCGCCTCGCGGCGGGTGAGCGAAGACATGATCGTGGCGGGACGGGTGCGCGTGAACGGCGTCGTCGTCACCGAGCTCGGCAGTCGCATCGATCCCGAGACCGACCTCGTCGACGTCGACGGTGTGGCCGTGCAGCTCGACACGTCGAAGCGGTACGTCATCCTCAACAAGCCCACCGGGGTGGTGAGCTCGATGCGCGACGAGCGCGGTCGCCCCGATCTGCGCCAGTACGCCGACGAATGGTCCGAGCGGCTCTACAACGTCGGTCGCCTTGACGCCGACACCAGTGGTCTGCTGATCCTCACGAACGACGGCGACCTCGCGCACGTGCTCGCCCACCCCTCGTTCGGGGTCACCAAGATGTACATCGCGAAGGTCGAGGGGCGTGTCTCGCCGCAGACGATCGCCGCTCTCACCAAGGGCATCGAGCTCGAGGACGGCCCGATCGCGGCCGACAAGGCGCGTCTGCTGGATGCGTCGGAGGACTTCAGCATCGTCGAGCTGACGCTGCACTCGGGGCGCAACCGGATCGTGCGCCGCATGATGGCCGAGGTGGGTCACCCCGTCGTCGACCTGGTCCGGCGGCGTTTCGGTCCGCTCTCCCTGGGGCCGCTCCCGGTTGGGCGCGCCCGTGAATTGACTACGATAGAGCGCGGCGCACTGCTCACTCTGTCGCGTCGTGACGGTGGCACCGAACCCGCTGCCGACGACGCCCCTCCCCGCACGGACGATCCGTCGGCCGAAGAGTGAGCATTCCACCCGCGCCGTGCCCCGCCTCGAAGGCGGGTGACCAGGAGAGACCGTGAGCGATTCGACCGCGTCGTCCGTACGCCCGCCGGTGCCGTTGGCACCGCGTGTGCGCGGCACCGTTCGTGTCGTCGGCGCCGGCCTCCTCGGCGCGAGCGTCGGTCATGCCCTCACCGCACTCGGTGTCGACGTCGCGCTCGACGACACGTCTCCCGCGCAGCTGCGCCTCGCCGTCGACTACGGCGCGGGCCGGCTTCCTCGCCCGGATGACGCGCCGGCGCTGGTCGTCGTCGCCGTGCCCCCCGACGTGACGGCCGACGTGATCGAGCGCGAGCTCGCCGCGCACCCCGGCGCCGTGGTCACCGACGTCGCGAGCGTGAAGCTCGAGCCGCTTCGCGCGCTTCAGGCGCGCGGCGTCGACCTCTCCCGCTACATCGGTTCGCACCCGCTCGCCGGTCGCGAGCGCGGCGGCGCGATCTCGGCCCGCGCCGACATCTTCATCGGGCGGCCGTGGGTGGTGTGCCGTGACAGCGAGACGACCGCGGCCGACCTCGCCGTCGTCGAGGCGCTCGCGCTCGATCTCGGCGCGACCCCGATCGAGATGACGCCCGAAGAGCACGACCGCTCGGTCGCCGTCGTCTCGCATGTGCCGCAGCTGGTGGCCAGTCTTCTCGCCGGACGCTTCGTCGACGCACCCGACGGTTCGCTCCGTCTCGCCGGGCAGGGCGTGCGCGACACCACCCGGATCGCCGCCTCGGCGCCCGAGTTGTGGGTGCAGATTTTGGGAGCGAATGCGGCGCTCGTCGTCGACGTGCTCGACGAGCTCGCCGGCGACCTCTCCCGCGTCGCCGAGGCGCTGCGTCACCCCGACGCGCCGGGTGCGCGTCGTGCCGTCGCCGACACCATCCGCCGTGGCAACGACGGCGTCGAGCGTCTCCCCGGCAAGCACGGCCAGAACCGCCGCTTCGAGACCATCGTCGTCATGGTCGACGACACCCCCGGCCAGCTCGGCCGCCTCTTCGGCGAGCTCGGTGAGCTCTCCGTCAACGTCGAAGACCTCCGGCTCGAGCACTCTCCGGGCGCGCCCTTCGGCCTCGCCGAGATCAGCGTCGTCCCCGATGCCGTCCATCGCGCCTCGGAGGGACTCCAGGCGCGCGGGTGGCGGATTGCGAACAACACCCATGACTGATCCCCGCCCGTTCGACGAGACCGTCGTCGTCGCCATCGACGGTCCGGCCGGCAGCGGCAAATCGAGCGTCTCGAAGGGCGTCGCCGCACGTCTCGGCTACGGCTACCTCGACACCGGCGCCGTCTATCGCGCGCTGGCATGGTCGATGCTCGAGGCCGGGGGAGACACCGACGACGCCGCGTCGGCGCTCGCCGCGTTCGAGTCTCTCGACGTGCACATCTCGCTCGCGCCCCACGACTTCGCGATCACCGTGGGTGGCACCGACGTCGCCTCGGCCATCCGCGAACCTCGCGTGACCGCCGCCGTCAGCGGCGTGGCGCGTGTCGCGGGCGTGCGCGAAGGTCTCAACGGCCTGTTCCGCTCGCTCGTCGCGCAGTCGGCCCGCCCCGGTGTCGTCGTCGAAGGGCGCGACATCACCACCGTGGTCGCGCCCGATGCGCCCGTCCGCATCCTGCTCACCGCCGATCCGGAGGTGCGTGCCGCGCGGCGCAGCGCCGAACTAGAGGGTCAGGATGCGGCGGCCGTGGCCGACGCGATCCGGCGGCGCGACGCATCCGATTCCACGGTCGTCGATTTCCAGACGGCCGCCGACGGCGTGACCGTCGTCGATTCCACGCACTTGGACTTCGAGCAGACGGTCTCGGCCGTGCTCGAGGTCGTCGATCAGAAGATGGGAGCCCACCATGGGCGATGAAGAAGAGTACGAGGGCGGTCCCGACCAGCTCGAAGAGAAGCTCGCCGACCTCGACGAGGAACTCGCCGAGCAGCGCGCGGCGGCCCTGCGCGCGACGCTGGACGACTTCGATCTCGACGCGGAGGATGCCGAGCTGCTCGCGGGCATCACGGCCAGCGGCGATGCGATCGAGTACCTGCCGGCGCTCCCGGTCGTCGCGATCGTCGGTCGCCCGAACGTGGGCAAGTCGGCGCTCGTCAACCGCATCATCGGGCGTCGCGAGGCCGTCGTCGAAGACACTCCCGGCGTGACGCGCGACCGCGTCACCTACAAGGCCGAGTGGGCCGACCGCCGCTACTCGCTGGTCGACACCGGCGGGTGGGAGCCCGACGCCCGCGGCATCGACAAGTCGGTCGCGCTGCAGGCCGAGGTCGCCATCGAGCTGTGCGACGTCGTGTTGTTCGTCGTCGATGCGATGGTGGGCGCCACATCCACCGACGAGCAGGTCGTGCGCCTCCTCCGTCGCAGCGGCAAGCCCGTCTTCCTCGTCGCCAACAAGGTCGACGACGCGCGTCACGAGTCCGAGGCCGCAGCGCTGTGGAGCCTGGGTCTCGGCGAGCCGCACCCGGTCTCGGCGATCCACGGTCGCGGCGTCGCCGACCTGCTGGATGCCGTCATGAAGGTGCTGCCCGAGGTCTCGGCCGTCGCCGGTCACGAGATCGGCGGGCCGCGTCGTGTCGCGATCCTCGGTCGCCCGAACGTGGGCAAGTCGTCGCTGCTGAACAAGGCCGCCGGCGAGGAGCGTGTCGTCGTCAACGAGCTCGCGGGCACCACCCGCGACCCGGTCGACGAGATCGTCGAACTCGGCGGCAAGGTCTGGCGTCTGGTCGACACCGCCGGCATTCGTCGTCGGGTGCACCTGCAGCAGGGTGCCGACTTCTATGCGTCACTTCGCACCTCGGCCGCGCTCGAGAAGGCGGAGGTGGCCGTCGTGGTGCTCGACGTCTCGCAGACGCTGAGCGAGCAGGACGTGCGCATCATCGACCTCGTTCTCGAGTCGGGCCGTGCCCTGGTTCTCGCTTTCAACAAGTGGGACCTCATGAACACCCCCGAGATGGAGAACCAGGACCGTCGCCGCTACCTGGAGCGCGAGGTCGAGCAGGACCTCGCGCACGTCGCGTGGGCGCCCCGCGTGAACATCTCGGCGCGCACCGGCCGTCACCTCGACAAGCTCGTGCCCGCGCTCGAGACGGCGTTGGAGTCGTGGGATCAGCGCATTCCGACCGGCAAGTTCAACGCGTTCCTCGCCGAGCTGGTCGCCGAGCACCCGCATCCGCTGCGCGGCGGCAAGCAGCCCCGCATCCTGTTCGGCACCCAGGCATCGACGCGTCCGCCGACCTTCGTGCTGTTCACGACGGGGTTCCTCGACCCGGGCTACCGTCGCTTCATCCAGCGTCGCCTGCGCGAGATCTACGGCTTCGAGGGAAGCCCGATCGTGCTGAACATGCGCGTGCGCGAGCGTCGTCAGCGCTGAGTCGCGTCTCGAGACGGCATCGTCTCGTCGAGATCCTCCGAATTCGGGGCGGTTTCGCCGAGACGGTGCCGTTTCGTCGTGCGGGTGTTGTGACAGGCTGGTGCGATGACGATCGTGCCGCCCGCTCCCGGTGAGCCGCGTCGCCCGCACGGGCCACGCGATCCCGGAGATGCGTGGGTCGAGACGCCCGAGGGCGAGCGCTACTGGGGGCGGTTCGGTGCCGCGGGGCTCCTCGCCCTCGATCCGGAGCGCGGGGTGCTGCTGCAGCATCGCGTGTCGTGGAGTCATCACGGCGACACCTGGGCGCTTCCCGGCGGAGCGCGTCATCAGGGCGAGTCGGCCCACGATGCCGCCCTGCGCGAATCGGCGGAGGAAGCCGGGGTTCCGGCCGGGTCGGTCGCGCCGCGGTTCGTGAACGTCTTCGACCTCGGTGTCTGGAGCTACACGACCCTCGTCGGCGATGTCGTGGTGCCGTTCGAGCCCGTGATCAGCGATCCCGAGAGCCGCGCGCTCGCCTGGGTTGCGGTCGAGGAGGTCGATCGGCGGCCGCTGCATCCCTCGTTCGCCGACGCGTGGAGGCTTCTGCGCCCTCTGCTGGAGGTGCGCCCGACGATCGTCGTCGACGTCGCGAATGTCATGGGCTCGGTGCCCGATGGCTGGTGGCGCGATCGCGCCGGCGCCGCCGACAGGCTCATCCAGCGGCTGGGCGCTCTCGCGGCGTCGGGAGTGCCCGCGTCCGCTCTGGGTCTGGGGGCGACCGGCTGGTTCACCCCGATCGTCGCGGTCGTCGAGGGGCAGGCGAAGACGGTGGATGCTGCGCCCGAGGGCGTCGTGATCGCTCGTGCCGAAGCATCCGGAGACGACGAGATCGTGGCGCAGACCGCAGCGCTCGTCGACTCGTCGACCGCGGCGCTCGTCGACTCGTCGGCCGCGGCCGGGGCGGGGGCCGGGGCCGTGGTCGTGGTCACGAGCGACCGTGCGCTCGCCGATCGGGTGCGCGCTCTCGGCGCCACGGTGCACGGCGCGGGATGGCTGCTCGACCTGCTGGCCTAGTTCGTCGGTGCTGCCGCCCCCGGTGGTGGGCGGAACCGGGCAAGTGGCGGCGAGATGTCGGCCCACGCGTAGGTGAGTGCGAGCCGCGGGACGAGCACGGATGGTTCTCCTCGTGCGGGTGGCGGGTGGAGCACGAAGTCGCCGTCGCCCTCTCGAGTGATGCGCCACCGGTGGTGGTGGAGTTGCATGTGGTGGAACCGGCAGAGAAGGATGCCGCGGTCGGTGTCGGTTCGGCCACCCTCGGAGTAGGGGTCGATGTGGTGGGCTTCGCACATCGAGGCGGGGCGGTCGCAACCGTGCCAGCGGCATCCACCATCGCGAAGGGCCAGGGTGAGGCGTTGCCCGGAGCTGAAGAGGCGCTGTTCGCGTCCGAGGCGGAGGGGCTCGCCGGCGCCGTCGACCCAGACGGTGCGGGTGCCGCTGTCGCAGGCGCGTTGTGCGGCGACCCACGCGGGGAGAGCCGCCAATCCGTCTTCGAGGTGTGCGACCGCGGGGGCTCCGTCGTGACTCGTCTGCCACGCCTGGTCGGTGACGACGATGCGTACCCCGGCTTGGCGGGTGCCGTGCACGGCTTTCGCATCGGCGAGGACGCCCGCGCGCAGGATGTCGAGGAGCAGGTCGAACTCGAGTTGCGTGTTGGTGCGCGGGTCGTCGCGCAGCTCAGCGGCGGCGGCCTTCTCGTCGTCGGCGATGAAGCGGGGTCCGCCGCGGCGAGGACGGAGGGCGGAGTCGAACACGCTCTGCAGGAAGGCGGCGGACTCGTCGTCGAAGGTGAGGTGCCCGTGCGAGACACCGTGGGTGTCTTTCCACATCCGGAACGAGCGACCGTCGAACCGCGCGGCGAACCGTTGCTCCGCTCCGTCGGGGTCGAGTCGGTCACGGATCGTGCGCGCCGCCGCCGCGAGCTCTTCGACCGTGCGGTGGGTAGCCTCTTCGGTCAGTTGCACTGCGGCCAATGACCACGCCTCGGCGAACTCCGCGTCGACGGTGCAGTCGCCAGGCGCAGGGGGATCGCCGAGACCTCGGAGGATGGCGTGGTGCTGCGCCGCACTCAGCGTTCCGGCCAACTGTGCTCGCCCGAGCGAGGCGTGCCACGGCTCACGCGCCGGTCTCGCCGTGCCCGCGTCGTCGCCGGCGTCGGCTGCATCCACGGCATCGTCAGCCGACGGTGCCCGTGCCGCGCCGAGCAGGTTCGCCCCGTCGAGCAGCGACTCGCCCAGCCGCACCTGTTTGGCGGCTTCGGTGCGGGTCGTGCCGGTGATCTCCTGCACCATACTCACTGCGCTGCGGTGGCCCTCGCCGGCGGCCACGCCATCGTGGCCCTGCTCGCGCCGCGACCGCGCGGCGAGCACTCCTGAGGCAGCGATGCGCAGCGAGGCGAGCGCTTCGATGACCCTCGTCGATTCACGGATCATGCGCAGCACGTCAGCGTCGCGCGCCTCGGCAACCGTCGTCGGCAGCGCACCGGCATCGACCTCGCCGACGACGTCGCGCAGCACACCGAGGTGCTGGTGGATGTCGTCGAAGAAGCTCATGCATACATTATCGAACATACCTACGACATCGGATGGCGAAGATGGCGCATCGGTGGATAACTCCCGTGATCGCCGCCCAGGAGGAGGATCGAACGAGGCAGGTTTCAGTACTCGAGGTCGCGTCCGCGGAGCTTCTCGATGTCGCGCCGATCGCGTTTGGTGGGACGACCGGCTCCCCTGTCGCGCACTGGCACGAAGGGCGTGCTCTCGCGCGGCGGGGGCGGGGGAGTGCGGTCTTCCGCGGCGGCCGCGGCCTGCACGGCGCCGACCCGCTTCACGATCGTCTCGCGCACGACCAACATGCGATCGAACCCGGCGATGCGCACGCGCAACTCGTCTCCGGGCCGCACCTGTTGGGCGGCTTTCGCCTTCTCGCCGTTGACGCGCACGTGGCCGGCGCGACACGCGGCGGTGGCCAGCGACCGGGTCTTGTAGACGCGCACCGCCCACAACCAGGCGTCGACGCGCGCGGATGCCGCCGTCATCGGGCGGCCGTCCGCTCTTGCCGCCGGACGGCGATCACGACGCCTGCCGCGATCAGGCCCTGGCCGACGGTGTACGTGAGCATCACGAGCGGGCTCGTCACCGGCGGCATCGCCTCGGGGGTGAAGAGGCGGAACGCGAGCAGCGTGTCGGAGGCGAGGAAGAACGCCGCCCCGATCGTGATGATCCGGTGGGTGCGAGCGGCGGTGGCGGCCGTTCCCGCGAGCACCACTCCGTAGATCGCGACGGCCACGGTCAGTGCTCCGAGGCGCGGCCAGAGCACCGCGAGCAAGATGCCCCACCACAGGGCGTAGATGATCGTCCACGCGGGAAGCGGACGCGTCGGGAGCACGCGCGCGAAGAGCCAGATGTAGGCCAGGTGGGCGAGTCCGAAGCATCCGAGCATCACCGGCAGCTCCGGTGCGAAGGGGAAGAACGTCGCCGCGCCGTCTCCGAGCCACGACAGCGCGATGGCGACGAAGAGCAGCGAGAACGGCGCGCCCCAGGCCGTGCCGCGCCCGGCCCACAGCAGCGCGATCGCCAGCGCCGGCATGAGGAGGAGCTTGGTCGGGCCGGCCAGGGCGTCGGCGCCGAAGCCGAGCGCGACGACGTGGACGACCGACAGCACCGCGTAGGGCACGAAGCCCCACGTCCACGTCGGCAGCGTTGCCGTTCGTTGCTCGTGCATGGTGTCCTCCGGGTTCGCTCCATCGTAGGCGGGCTGCACGCCCCGTACTCATGAGGTGAGCGGCGTGCTGTCGCGGATGGGCTTGCGGCGGATGAGTGCGCGCGATGCGGATGCGTCGGGTCGCGTGGCGAGTGCGCTCGAGCTGGTCGAGTTCGAGGACACGGTGGTGACCTTCGGCTACGTGATCATGCGGCTGGCGATGGTCGGGCAGTGGGTGCGGCTCGCCGCATCCGATCCCGCTTCGACGGGCACCGTGGTGCGCTTCGCCGTCGGCATCACCGGCGTGCAGGTGCTGTGGGTGGCGCGCCTCGGGCTGCCCGAGGCCGGGCAGCTGTGGACCTTCTTCCCTGTTCACGTTGCTGCTGCTCGGCGAGAGTCTGGTGGCGTCCTCGAACGCTCTGATCGATGCGCTCGCCGCGGGGGAGCGCCTGGCGGATCTGCTGTGGCTCGCCGCATCCGGTCTCGTCATCACCGCCGCGATCTGGTGGATCTACTACGCCCGCGAGCAGCACGAGGCCCTCTCGAACGCCCGTCGCGGGTTCGCGTTCGGGTATCCGCACTACGCGATCTTCGCGGCGGTGGGGGCGGTTGTCGGTCGGGGTGGAGGTCGAGATCGACAAGGTCACGGGGCAGACGGAGGTGCCGGATGCTGTCGCCGGACTCGCGCTGACGTTGCCGGTCGCCGTGTTCCTGGCGGTGGTCTGGGCGGTGCCGCTGCGCCGTCAGGTCGCGAGATGGGTGTCGCGGTGGTGGTCGTTGCGGTGCTCGTGGCCGTGGCTGCAGGTCTCCTGCCGACGGGCGAGTACGTCGTCGCAGCCCTGGTCTTGGCGGGGTCGTCGTGGCGCTCGAGGTCGACGGGGTGCGACGCGTTCGCGGCAGGGTTGTGGACCGGGTAGGATAGTGGAGTTGTCCGCGTGCGGGCAGTTCCGGGATGTGGCGCAGCTTGGTAGCGCACTTGACTGGGGGTCAAGGGGTCGCAGGTTCAAATCCTGTCATCCCGACGGAAACGACGAGGGCTCGCCACAGGCGGGCCCTTTGTCGTTCCGGCAAACGGATCATTCAGGTGGGCCCGCGCCGCCTGAGGCTCCGCGCGCCGCGCAGCGGCGTGTGGAGTGGTGGTGGCATCTCGATGGAAAATACCTGATGAAAAGAGATCTTCATCAGGGCATCGTCGTTTGCGCAGTGGTTTCCGTTGGCCCCCCGTAGTCCCCCTCCCGCTTCGCGAAGCAAACCGTTCGTGCCGCTGACGGGTCGTGGTGGGGCCGGCCTGTGGATGAGGGGACCAAAAGGGGACCAGACCGCCTGCGGGAGCCAACTCGCAGTATCAGATCCCGCGTGCCACTCATACGGATAACCCGAGCTTGCGGGGATGTGACGCGCACCGTCGCGGTGCCCTGGAAGTATCCTGTTGCGAAGCGCCCGGAGACAGCCGGGAGGCGGACGCCGTGTCGGGGCTTCACGAAACGGAGTAGTGGGACGGTGCCAGACGCGCGGCGATCTGCCGCTCCTCAGTGCTGACGTACTCGAGTAGGGGAGGCACTCCGCCCGGTCCTCTTTCGATCAACGGCGGAAGCCCGCGGCATCGGGATCCTAGGATGAGTCGTGTTGTTCAGTTTTCGAGACGCATCGGAGCTCCATAGGCTCATCAGCGATACCGCGCAACCTGTCATGCTCATCGTCGGCGCATGGGTATCAACTCAAGCGCCGAGTTCGATACCCGACGCGTGGCGTTGGAAGCGCGCTTTGATCTCGTCGCTCTCCGAGGCGTCGGGCTGGCCCACCGAGAGCTTCTATACCGACCTTTCGGAGCGACTATCAGACCTCCGTACTTCTCAGGATCTCAAACTGGAACGCGTGCTCGAGGGCATCGAATCGACACGGAGAGGCGCATCGAGTGCGCTTGTGAAAAGTGTCGCAGCGGGTAGCCCGAATGCCGTTCACCGGTACATCGCAGCCTGCCTCGATTCTCGAGCCGTCAGCGGCGTCGTCTGCCTGAACTTCGACGAGCTCATTCAGGCCGCCGAACCCGGCCGATTCACGACATGGAACACGGGCGAAGCGTGCTCCCCGGCAGACATCTACCATGTGCACGGAAGCGCGTCCCGGCCGGACTCATTGCGTCACGTGCTCTCGCGGTTCAATCTCCGCCTCCCACACGCTGAACACGACATGATCGTCGATGCCTTGTCCGGCGATGTAGTCGCACTCGGATGGGCTGCGAGCGACCCTGATGTGTTGAGCACACTTCGCGAAGGAACGGGAACTCTGCACGTGCTGATCGCGGGCGATCATCCTGACCCCACGACGGAAAGAGATCTGACGTCGATCGCAGATCGTCGGCGGGTCGTCTTCTACCGGGGCGGTTTCGAGAGATTGGCATTCGGTGGAGGCCCTGGTTTTCGCTATCCCGACGATGCATCGTTCGAGGGTGCCCGGCGCAAGATTCAGGAAATCGTGGAGGGCATCCCTTTGTCCGCGGCACGACGCGCCTTCGCCGCGCTCAGTTATGAGCACGCGATCGGCAACCGACGTTTCGAAAATCATCGCGAGCTCTTGACGAGGTGGTCGCGACTGGGTAGCACCGATGTCGAGCGCGACTTGATCGATCGATCTGTAGCCGAGTTGCTGCAAGCCACGGGGAGACCCGGCAAGGCAGGCTGGATCAACGTGAAGCTCTATCGACGGGACCGTGATCCTTACCTGCTCTCAGAGGCGGGTGACGCATGGGAACGCACGCTCCGTGGATTCAACCCCTTCGGGCGGGTGACAGGATTGCTGCTTCACAGCAAGGCGATACGCAGGTATCGAGAAGTCGGCATCGTCGCGCCTCGTTGGGTCAGCGTGAGGTTAGCGCGCGCACTCATGTGGGTCGGTCGCACGAGAAGGGCGGGATCGCTCCTCGACAAGGCTCTCAATGAGAGCGAGGACGACTCCAACCTGTGGGAACGAGCGCACTGCCACCGACTGCGAGCACTCGCGCGCGCGCGTGGGGGCGACACAAGGTGGACCGACGACATCGAACTCGCCAAGACGCTCTTCACCTTCGCTGGCCGCACCCTCGAGGTAGGCAGCGTTCACAGGTCTGCGGCCCTCTGCGAAATGCTCATGGGGCAGGCGGGATGGCGTGACCGCGCCGTCGACGAACTGAACTTCGCAGACGAGGCATATCGAGCAGCGAGAGATCACTCCGCCGATGCGCGGCTCAGCGTGCAGAGGCTCGTGACACGAGCGGCTCCTCGTCAATTGGGGGCATTCGCCCTCATGCACCTGTGAGGTCGAAGAGGCTTCTGCTTCCAGAGCGAGTTTCGAAACTTCGACGGGTCGAGAGCCCGCCGCACCCGCGTCGGATCGAACTTTCTCTGAGATTCCGCGTGCTCCAGTGCCTCCGCAACCGATACGTCTACCTCCTCGACTCGTCCGAACAGCCCGATCGGCGCAAGGTCGTTCAGATCGAAGACGCCGCTTCCTACCCGCGCGACAACCGGCCTTCCGAAGGTCAGCGCTTCCGCTGCGAAGAGCCCGAAGTCCTCAAGCCCCGGGCTGAGACAGACCGAGGAGTTCTCGATGAGCCAACTGAGCTCTGTCGCGGGCACTCTTCCCAGAACGATCGCTTTGCTGCTCAGTTCTCTCCTTACACTGGAGTCGCCGTCTCCGACGATGACCCAGGGCACGCCGAACTCTGCGACGTCCGCGGCGGTCTCCAGGAGGCTCTTGCTGTGGGAAAGACGCGAGACGGTGAGCACGAATCTGGCAGGGACGGGTCGGCGAGGAGCGGATCGCTTCAGCCTCCAGAGATCCGTCGGGGGATGAAGCACTTCCGGGTCGACTCCGTAGTGTGATCGCACACGCTGGGCCGTATTGCCGCTGTCTACGAGAATCCTGCGCGCCCGCTCCAGATTCGACTGCTCTCGTTCCCGCATCGCGGCTCGTAACTCGGGACCCAAGTGGGGGAGCTCCCACGGAACACGAGACGGCTCATGCAGTGCTCTTGTGGGCGAATGCAAGTAGTAGTCCGTACGAGCCGTTCCAGAGACGAGGAGACCGAAGTGATGATGGAACGACGTCACCCAGCCATCGAGAGGGGGCAGTTCGAGGGCGCGCTCGATCGCTATCGGGAGATCCGCGTATGTCGGGGATGTCGACCTGTGGAGGACAGTCGGCGGGTCAGCTGAAGGGATCGATTCGGTCGCCCCCGTAGTCAGGCCGACAGTGAGGTGTGTTCGAGCCGTACCCGATGCTTCTCTGAGGACTCGCTCCGCGCCGCCATCACGCAGCATCACGTCCTGAAAGACATGCCTGCTCATGTCGGGAGACGCTCCATGATCTGGCGCGCAGCAGCCACGGAGTGGAATCGATTGCTCAGCGCCGAGGCGCGGGCTCGTATCGCCTCCAGCTCTCGCGACCCGCTGAGTGATCGCTGCACGAGTTCGCCGATGTTCGCGAGATCATGACGCAGGACCAACCCGGCGAAGCTCTCGCCATCGATGGCATGTCCGCGAATAGGCGTCGCTGCGACGAGGGCTCCCGCCGCCGATGCCTCGAGGAGCGCCTGGGGCAGATGATCGTACTGTGCGGGGAAGATCACGATTCTCGCCTCGCGTGCCATCCGTGCACGTTCCTCTTCGCCATTGATATGCCCGACCGTCACCCCCGGCCTCGTCCACTCATCGATCGCGCGAGGGGAGGCATCCACGAGGTAGACGTCTAGCGGTAGCCGCGTCGCGGGGAACACTCTTCGACTCCACACATCGATCAGGTCGCGCGCACCCTTGGACGGGTGCGAGCGGCCGATGAACATTGCGTACTCGCTGTCTCCAACGCTGGATCGCGTCGATGCCCGAAAGAATGTCTCGGGTATGGCTGCGCTCATCCTTTCTATTCGCGCGTTGCGTGCGGACGCTCGAATGGTCGCTGAATGCGCTGTTGACAGCGTGTAGATGTTCTTCACTAGCTCGACAGAGTGAAGCCCGCGCGCGACGTTCTCGATGGGATGTCCTGCACGCTCCCAGAGCAAAGCACTTCCCTCGTCCCTTTCCACGAGGAGTTCGACGACGGATTGCGCTTCTAGCGAATCGTGGGGCAGTCCCATTACCAGGATGGGCGCGGGATCTGAGACCTCATTGCGCAGCGAATGCACGTGTTCGGCGATGGTTCGCCGCTTATCCGCGATGACCAGGGGACGCTCGCCATCGTTCACGGCGAGCACTTCGACCGATTGAGGTAGTGCATCGGCGAGGCGTCGAGCGAGGAGTTCGACTGCTGAATCGCCGGGACCCGACCCGCAGAGGAACTTCATACTAGGAACTCTCTCCCCCCATTGTTCACACCCGCGTCCGTGACTGTCCCTCGTTCAGCACCATGGCCTCCCGACGTTCATGGACTGGAGCTACAGCCTTGCACTTCGCTGCGCTCGCGGTCGACTACCCGATGTCGAGCGTCGTGTGGAGTCTGGACTACGTCCGTGCGCACGATCGACTTCCCGAAGACATACGTGAGGCTCTCTCGGGTGGTGCAGCGGCGTTCACCACCGAAACGCTCGGTTCAGCTAACGTCCCCACAGTCCCTGATGAAGGGCAGGGTCTCGACGTCCTCCCTCTGCCGTGGGTGAACGACGATGACACAGCGCTCGACGACGGTTTCGGTGTTTCGCAGCTTGCCGAAGTTCGCGATGCTGTGGATGTTGCGCTCCGTGCCCTCCGGAGCGATGAAGTCGGCAACTTCTCGCTCGAGGTTTCGGGTCGGCTCATTGAAACGAGCGAGGTCTGGGACCGCACACAGATACGGCGCTGGGCCAACCCAGTCCCGGATCACCTTGCTCTGCGGCACCATGGCGGTGGCCTCTTGTGCCCAGTCGGCACGGATCATGTAGGCGAGCTCTTCCATGAGGGTCAGTGTGACAGGGCCCTCGGACACTGACCGCTCACCATTGGTACATCGTGGGAGTCCGCATGTCTTGCGATCGCGATGAGTATCCGGCGCGTCAAAGCTGCAGTGGCGTCGCTAGTGTGCATCACAAAACGCACATCGTGGCAACGACCCACATCGCTCTCTCGTGGGATTAAGAACCCACGACGCGCAGACCTCTCCGCGCCGCCGTCGACTTAGACGGGTCCTCGGGAGTGACGCGCCAAGATGGAGTCATGGCACACCAGATCGTGGCTCCGACCTCACCGCGTACGGCATACGTGCTGGGAGCTGGCTTCTCGCTCGCTGCGTCGTCGGAGATGCCGATCACGGACGAGCTCGGGCGACGCGCCGCTGCGCGTCTCGAACTCGACGACCTCCCTGCATTCAGCCCCGGTGGGATCACGTTTGAGAGCTGGCTCACGTGGCTTGCAGAGCGGCAGCCGTTCCTTAGCGAGGCGGAACACCTGCAGGACCGCGCTCGGTTCGCCGAGTTGTCTGAGGCGATCGCCGAGGTGGTCACCGAGAGCCAAGCGGCCGCAGACGAGGCAGGGTTCCCTCTCTGGCTGGGGGAGTTCGTTGATCTGCTGCATTGGGCGCGGAGCACCGTCGTCACGCTGAACTACGACACGATCATCGAAGCGACCGTCGACAAGAGCCCACGGTTCGACGGTGATGAGGCGATCTGGTCGGTGGACGTTGTCACCGGCTTCCCGAATGGTCGGGGCTTGATGTTTGGGTTGGGAACGTACTTCGAAGAGCGCGGCACGTTCTCGATGCATAAGCTGCACGGTTCAATCGACTGGTACGGCGTCCCGGGTGACCGCACCGGAGCAACACTCGAGCGGATCCGAACTGTTGAGAATCGCAGCGCGGCCGCCCACCGCGCCACGATCGGCGGTCGTGAGGTTTTCATCGTTCCCCCCACCTCGACCAAGGGGACTTACTTCGACAACCCCAAGACGCGGTTCAGCTGGCAGCAGGCCCGTGACGGGCTGCGAGCGGCCGAGCGCGTCGTCCTCATGGGGTACTCGCTTCCGCTCACTGACACTGCCCTCGCCCGGCTTCTTGCGACGACTGTTGCCAACGGCCCTCAAGAGGTTGTGGTTGTCAACCCGGATGCTGACGGTGTCGCCAACCGGCTGGTGGCTCTTGGCGTCGACCGAGCACGCATCCGCACTCACGAGGGGTACGACTGCGTTGCGGACTACGTCAGCACTGAGGTCGAGGCGGCGACGCGGGAGCTGGTGGAATACTTGGCGTCGACATCACCCGACAGTCCCGTCGCGGTCGGCTGGGGCTACAGCGGCTGGGGTGCAGTCACCGAGGCAACACTGGATGCTCAGGGTGGCACGCTACGCCTTTGTGTCGATCGCGTCGATCAGCCGCTCGCGACGGTCCTGTACCCCGGCACGACTTCGGATGACCCGAACGTCCGGCCCACGATGTCGTTGGGACAGGTGCTTGCGCTCGGAACGCCGTCGGCGATTCTTGTGGAAGTCGAGGGTCGCGAGTGGCGCATCTGCACGCGCGCCCAGCCCGAACCAGCGCAGGAGTCGGATTGGATCCTGCTGCGCCCGATCGGTCATCAGCCCGACCGACGTCCGTAGCGACCGTGCGTTGTGGAATGGACAACGCGTATTGACTTTTCTGACCGTTCGTTCATAATCATTCGTCCCCTCCTCGTTGGGCCGCGATGTAGAGGACCCCACCCAGGGGTCATCCATCGCTTCCGATTAGGAGGCTCACGATGAGTGAGAACGAACCACCCGAGGTGCCGGCCACGGCTCTCGGACCTGTCCGCCCGTTGTCCATACGGATCACGGACGGGCTGCGGGCGCAGCTGGACGTGATCGCCCAGCTCAACGACCGCAGCGTCACCGAAGAGATCCGTTTGGCGCTGGAGGCGTGGGTGCAGACCTCAAAGTCTGATCCCAATGGTGCTCCAGCGCGCCGAGACGGTGCGGGCCGAAATCGAACGCGAAGCCCAGACGCGGCAGAGCGCCATCGAGGCCATCATCGGCGCCGCAGATTCCGGAGTGAAGACTCCGTCGAGTCGCAAGGCTCCCTCCCCGTAGCTGGGGGATCGGGAGAGGGCGGCTGTCCGGGCATCGAGTGCTTTCGCGCACTCTGCCCGGGCGGCTGCCCGAAACACCACCTCCGACAATCGCCCACTTCGTTGCTGCCCCGCGGCTTGTCAGAGAACTAGCGAGTTCTCGGCCGCGACAACAGTAAGGAGGTGGGAGCGATGGTCAAGAGCATCGTCATCCCGCACGATACAAGCCGCTCTCCGCGCCTGCGGCACCTGGCCACGGCCAGCGAGTTCCAGGCTGCGGTGGGCGGCTGGCTCGAGCCGATCGAGATGCCGGCCCCTGAACGTGACCGTGTACGTCAACGAGGCAGCCCGGCGCGAACAGCAGCCGCGCAATGGCGATCGGGCGTGAGGAACGAACTGGGGACAGGTTGACCTGCTCCACGAAAAGGGTTCCAGTCTTGGTGGCTAACTGGTGGTCTGATCCGGAAGGCTCATCCTCATGCCACGTCGCTACCCGCCGGAGTTTCATGCTCGCGCTGTCGCGCTCGTACGTGCCGGTAAGCAGGCCAAGCAGACCGCCGTTGAACTCGGCATCCATCCCGTCACGCTCTCGAATTGGATCCGTCAGGACGACATCGACAACAGTCGACGGCCTGGCGTCCCGTCGTTGGAGTCCGCGGAGCTGCGCGCAGCGAGACGCCGCATCCGCGAGCTCGAGACCGAGCTTCTGATCGTCCGACAAGCGGCGAAGTTCCTCGACGAGGAGCATCCCCGCCCAAAAGACTCTTCCCGGTGATCGATCGTCTCGCCGACGCCGGGATCCCGATCGACCGCTGCTGCCGCGTCCTCGGGGTCGCCAGGCAGCACTACTACCGCGTGAAACGGAAGCCCCTGACCGAGTCCGAGCTGCGCAGGCAATAGCTGACCGGGCTGATCCGAGAGGTGCACGTCACCTCACGCGGAACCTACGGCTACCGACGCGTCCACGCGGAGCTGACCATGGCAATGGGGGTCAGCGTCAGCGAGCGGACGGTTCACAAGTTGATGCGTCTGGCCGGGATATACGGGCTCCCCGGCCCGATCCGCACCAAGCGACTCCGCGGCGTCGTCACGGCTGGTGATCTTGTAAACCGCAAGTTCAGCCGGCCCGCCCGAACGAACTCTGGGTCACGGATATCACGCAGCACCGCACCCGCGAAGGCTGGGTCTACTGTGCCGCGGTCCTCGACGCTTGCAGCAGTCGGATCATCGGCTGGTCGATCGACGCGAAGCAGGACAGGCCGCCCGGCTCGCAGTCTTCGCGGTAAGGGTGCGCCGGCGCAATCCCGCGGGACTTTGGTCCCGTGGATCGCGAGCGCACCGCAGGAATATGACGGCGAGGCAAGTTTGTGGGACTCGTCTCTTCCGCCACACCTGCGTGGTGACGAGGGGCGATCGTGATCATTCGACCGGGGGCCGATCGCGATCGCCCCTCGAGTTCACGTCGTCGGCGTGCGGCCGCGGGCAGGACGGATGTGGGGACGGCGAACGTCGTCTCTCCCGGGCGAAGCGATCCTGCGGCGGGCGGACGTGCCGTGGCCGCCGGATCGTGATCGAGAGGACCTTCGGCCCTCTGGCCGGCCGCGGATGTGACGAAAGTCGGATGAGCGTAGGGGCCGCCGGTCCCATCCTCGAGCGGGGCACTCCCGCGATCGTCCGAAGGAGCAGCCGTGAAAGCCGCCGTCGTCATCTCGTTCACCGAACCCCTGCAGATCCAGCAGCGTGCGATCCCCGAGCCGGGACCGGGCCAGATCCTGGTGCGATTGGAGACGTGCGGTCTCTGCCACACCGACATTCACGCCGCCCACGGCGACTGGCCGGTCAAGCCCAGCCCGCCGTTCGTTCCCGGACACGAGGGCGTCGGGATCGTCGAGGCGCTCGGCGACGGGGTGACCGGCCGGGCCGTCGGGGAGCGGGTCGCGCTGCCTTGGCTCGGGTACGCGTGCGGCGAGTGCCGCTACTGCATCGACGGGCGAGAGACGCTCTGCGAGTCGCAGCAGAACACCGGGTACTCCATGGACGGCGCCTTCGCCGAATATGCGATCGCCAGCGCGCGCTTCGCCGTGCCCGTCCCGGACGGGATCTCGTCGGTCGACGCCGCCCCGCTGACGTGCGCGGGTGTCACCACCTACAAGGCGCTCAAAGTCGCGCACATCGTGCCCACGGAGAAGGTCGCGGTGTTCGGTGTCGGTGGCCTCGGACACCTCGCCGTGCAATACGGGCGCATCATGGGCGGCTCAGTCGTCGCCATCGATGTCGACGACGCCAAGCTGGACCTCGCCCGAGAACTCGGCGCCGAGCACGTCGTGAACGCCGCGAACGTCGACCCCGTCGCCGCCATCCAGCAGCTCGGCGGCGCCGATGTCGCGATCGTTCTCGCAGCGTCCCCGAGGGTGTTCGAGCAGGCGTTCGCCTCGCTCAGTCGCGGCGGGCGCCTCATCTGCGTCGCGCTTCCGGCCGATCAGGAGATGACGGTGCCGATCTTCGAGACGGTGCTGAAGGGGATCTCGATCATCGGGTCGATCGTGGGTACGCGGCAGGACCTCGCGGAGGTGTTCGCCCTGCATGCGGCGGGGCGCACGAGGATCATCGCGGAGCCGCGCAGCCTCGACCAGGTCAATGACGCGATCTCAGAGGTCCTCTCCGGCAAGGTGCTCGCTCGACTCGTCTTCGAGTACTCAGGACGAGTGCAATGACCGCCCCACGGGGCGTGCGCGCAGGTCGGTCCTCGACCCGACTCGTCGTCCTGAGCGGATTGTCGGCATTCTCACCCCAACGATCGATGAGGAGTTCCTGACATGCATGCGCGCCTGCGATCCATCATTCTGTGGTCGTCGATCGCCCTCGCTCTGTTCCAAGCGCTGACGGCGATCGTCGGCGGGATCCTCATCCTCGCAACGGACGGAATGGGCATGCCCGGTTCGTTCCTCGCCGACGGCCCTTTCGTCTCCTTCGTGTGGCCGGGTGTCATTCTTATGGTCGTCGTCGGTGGAACGCAGGCTCTCGCGGCCACGCTTCTGCTGACGCGTCGGGAGTCGGGTTTGTTCTGGTCGGCGGTAGCCGGCCTCGGGATGCTCATCTGGATCTTCGTGGAGACCGGGGTGATCCGTGGCACGTCCTGGTTGCAGTTCCTGTATTTCACGACGGGCACGGTGCAGCTGGTGCTTGTTCTCGCGCTGCTCGGCGTCGTCAGCTGGCTCCCGCGGCGAGGTCTGATCGATGTGGGGCGAGCGTCGGCCGGCGATAGCGCGGTGGTGTCCGCCACGCCGACCCGGTGAGGAGCGGACCCGCGATGATGGCTCACGACGTCGATGAACCGGGTGTGACGCGCCCCCTCTCGGAAGAGGAGTGCTGGCAGGTCCTCGCCGATGCACCGTATGGGCGCATTGCCGTGAGCGTTGCGGAGGAGATCGACATCTATCCGGTCAACCACCTCGTGGTCGAACGAGCGATCGTCTTCCGCACCTCGCCGGGCACGAAGCTGCTGGAAGTGACGATCCACCGCTCGGTGGCCTTCGAGGTGGACGGCTTCGACCGCGACGAGGCGTTCAGCGTGGTCGTCAAGGGCGATGCCGCCGAGATCGAGAGGTCCGCGGAGATCGAGGCGCTCGAGCGACGTGGTCTGCAATCGTGGGCTCCCGAGGTCAAGGACCGGTGGGTGCGGATCACTCCGCGCGCGGTATCGGGTCGAGTGTTCTCACTGGTGCACGCGCCGTGACCCGCCCCCGGCGTATCCTCCTCATGACGCTGGGCGGCACCGCCGTCGTGCTCGGCGGTGTCATCGTCCTGTCGGTGATGGGCAGGGACGACATCGCGCGCTGGACGGCGACGGCCTGGGTGGGAGCATTCATCGCGTGGACGCTCGTGGGCATGGTGCGAGATGTCCTCGCCGGTCACGTGGGGCTCGATGTGCTCGCCGTCGTCGCGATGGTGTCGACCCTGGCCGTGGGGGAGTACGTCGCATCGTTGATCGTGGTGCTCATGCTCTCGGGTGGGCAAGCTCTCGAGCAGTACGCCACACGGCGGGCGAAGCGTGATCTGACCTCCCTGCTCGACCGCTCTCCGCGTCGTGCTCACGTGTTGACACGACCGGATGATGCGGGCTCGGCCGAGACGCGGGAGGTGGCGGTCGCCGACGTGCGGGTTGGCGACACGCTGCTCATCCGCCCGTCGGAGATCATCCCCGTGGACGGTGTTCTGATCAGCGACGACGGCACTTTCGATGAATCGTCGCTGACCGGGGAGAGCCTCCCCGTCTCGCGGGTCAGGGGGGACCACGTGCTGTCGGGCGTCGTCAATGGAACCGGGGCCGTGCGTCTGCGAGCAGAGCGGACGAGCGCGGGGAGCCAGTACCAGCAGATCGTCGCCCTCGTGGAGAGCGCGCAGTCCTCCCGGGCCCCGGTGGTGCGCCTCGCAGACCGATTCGCCATTCCGTTCACGGCGGTGGCCCTCGTCCTGGCGGGCGGAGCGTGGATCGTCTCCGGGCTACCGGAACGGTTCGCCGAGGTGCTTGTGCTGGCGACGCCGTGCCCGCTGCTCATCGCCGCCCCGGTGGCCTTCCTCGGCGGGTTGTCGCGATCCGCGAAGACGGGGGTCATCGTGAAAGGCGGCGGAGTCATCGAGCAGCTGGCCCGGGTGCGATCTGCCGCCTTCGACAAGACGGGTACGTTGACGCAGGGTCGCCCCCGGTTGACGGAGGTGCGGCCCGCGTCGCCGTTCGGCGCCGAGGAGTTGCTTCGTCTCGCCGCCTCGGCGGAGCAGTACTCCACGCACGTCTTCGCAGACACGATTCGCCGCGCAGCCGGCGAGCGGGGTCTGACACTGGGGGCTGCCGATCATGCCGACGAAGTGGCCACTCTGGGTGTGTCCGCGGTGATCGGCGGACGGGAGGTGGTCGTCGGCAAGCCCGGCTACGTGGCGGAAGTCGCGCCCGAGACAGTTCCCATCACCCTTCACGGCGGGGAGGCGGCCGCGTATGTCGCGGTCGACGGGCGCTTCGCCGGAGTGCTCGTGCTCGCCGATCCCGCGCGCCCGGAATCAGCGGAGGTGGTGGGGTGGTTGCGCGACCACGGGGTGGAGAACATCGTCATGCTCACCGGTGACGGTCCATCGACGGCCGCAGCGATCGCGAGTCAGGTGGGAATCGACGTCGTCCACTCCGACCTGCTCCCCGGCCAGAAGGTGGAGTATGCCGCGCGGATGGTTCCACGCCCGCTGATGATGGTGGGCGACGGCATCAACGATGCGCCGGTGCTGGCCGCCGCCGACATCGGAGTCGCCATGGGAGCGCGCGGCGCGACAGCCGCCGGCGACGCTGCAGACGTCGTGGTGCTGGTGGACTCGTTGTCGAAGGTCGCCGAGGCGGTCGCGATCGGCCGGCACACCCTACGGGTCGCGATCACGGCGATCTGGATCGGGATCGGGCTGAGCACGGCTCTCATGATCATCGCGACCTCCGGTGCCATCCCCGCGGTGGCCGGGGCGCTCATCCAGGAACTCGTCGACGTGGCCACCATCCTCTACGCCCTCCGCGCCCTGGGCGGACCGAGCTCAGAGACCGCGGGACTTTCGGCCCGAGAAGGCGTCCTCGGCGGCGCGACGATCGATGCGGGGGATCCTTCCCGCACGACGAGATGACAGGAGCAACGACGTGGATCGACTCAGCTTCACGAGTCCGGCACCGATCGGCCCGGCGGATCTGGCCCTCCCTCCGACGGAACCCATCAACATCACCACCGACACCTCTTCGGCCTACCCCGACGTCCGTTCGCGTACGCCCGAGATGACGCCGTCGCTCGGGCGGGTGGCCCCGTGAACGGGACGATCGTGGTCGGCGTCGCCGACCACGTCGACGACAGAGACGCGGGGCGACGAGCGGTCTCGTGGGCGATCGAGCGCGCCGCGAGAAGCGGCAGCGTGCTTCACCTCGTGACGGTGGTGGGAGGTCCTCTCGGCGTCATCGGGGAGGGGGAAGTCCTCGAGAGGGCTATGGAGCAGGCGGGCGCACGATTGGAGCGCTACACGCACGAAGCCCGCGCTCGGGGGGTTGCAGTGACGGCCCTCGTCTACCAGGGGAGGCCGGTCGAGCGTCTCGTCGAAGCATCCGTCTCAGCTCGTCTTCTCGTCATCGGCAGTGACTACCGGGGGCCGGGGAGCGGTCTGCGGCGCGGGCCCCACGGGGTGCGCATCGCGGCCGGCGCCCATTGCCCGGTCATCGTCGTTCCCGACATCGACCTCTCGGATCGAGAGGGCATCGTCGTCGGGGCGGATGGCTCCTCCCTGTCGGAAGCAGCGATCGCCTTCGGCGCAGCCGAGGCGGACCGCGACGGCCAGACGCTCACCGTGGTCACGACGTGGGTACCTGTGCCGCTGAGCGTGGAGTTCGACGGGTACCCCGCCGGATACTTCGACAACCTTCAGGCGCTGGCCGAGGAGGCTCAGGCCATCTCTCTCGCCGGAATTCCCGAGGACTACCCCGACCTCCGCGTCGTACGCGTCGTGGAACGCGGTGATGCCGCCGACGTCCTGAACCGTTTCGCCGTCCACGCGCGACTCGTGGTGGTCGGAACCCACGGGCGCGGGGCGATCGCGCGTTTTCTTCTCGGGTCCACCAGCCACGAGATGATCGCGGCCCCCGCGACCATCACAGCGGTCATCAGGTGACGATCACCGAGAGAACGGCGGCAGGTGCGGGATGGGGTGAGGCCGTGTCGGCTCCGGCCGGCGGGGGCGAGTATCCCGCGGGCCGGGTGCGTCGTGCGTCGGGCGATCCGACTCGCGAAACCTCCGCCCGCTCACGGCGGTCGGTTCGATACGGATGACGTAGCGCGTGGGTGTCGGAGTCGCCGTCCGCAACGACGCGGCGCCGCTCTCGCGCAGCTCTTCGTCCGACGTCACCTGCCGGGCGATGCCGCGGACGAGCACGCTCCAGCGAAGCGCGCCGTCCGCCCCGTCGATTTCGAGAGCGACGGCGGGATGGGAGCGGATGTGACGCAGCTTGCTGTCGTTCGCGGTGCGGATGTAGACGATACGCTTGCGGCTCAGATAGTTCACCGGAAACACTTCAGGGTCGCCCGTGGGGTCGACCAGAGCGATCCGGCCCATCTCGCCCTGCTCGATCAATGCCCAGCATTCGGCCGCCGACAGAGCGGTGACGAGTGGTGCGGTGGTCTCGGGGGTCGACGGTGGCGTCGACGGCGTGATGGGCATCGGAACTCCTCTGTGTGCTTTCCATCGCACCCGAGACCGGATGGGAACGTCAGGGCCGAAGGTCCCCTCGCTCGGGCGAGGTCGTCCCCCTAGCGGTCAGGGGCGACGGACCCTAGATTGAACGCAGATGAGGGGGTGAGATGCACAGCGTTCTACCGCTTTCGTTTCCCGACGAACCCCGTGGGGAGTTGGACCGAGCGATCGCCGTGCTGATGACGACGGCGGAGCGCGTCATGACCACGCAGGGTCGTCTTCGTGCGCTGCTGCACGCCGTGCAGACGGTTGTCGGCGACATCGATCTCCCCACGGTGCTCACCAGGGTCGTCGAAGCGGCCGTGGAGCTGGTGGACGCCGAGTACGGAGCAATCGGCGTCGTCTCGCCGGACGGCACGTCGCTGGATGAGTTCATCCACGTCGGGGTGGATGAGGATGCTGCGGCGCTCATCGGGCATCTGCCGAGGGGACGCGGTGTGCTGGGTGCTCTCCTCGCCGATCCGCGGCCCATCAGGATGCCGCACATCGGTGACGACGCCCGTGCGGTCGGCTTTCCTGCTCACCACCCGCCGATGGACTCCTTCCTGGGCGTCCCCGTGCGGGTCCGCGAGGAGGTCTTCGGAAACCTCTACCTCACGAACCGGCGCGGCGGCGTGTTCTCCGCGGAGGACGAGGAGCTGTTGGACGCCCTGGCGACCACCGCGGGGTTCGCCATCCAGAATGCCCGGCTCTTCGAGGAAGCCCGATTGCGGGAGCGTTGGATGGCCGCCGCATCCCAGCTCTCGTCTGCCCTGCTGAGCACGCCCCCGCACGGCGCCTTCGACCTCATCGCGGGGCGGGTCAGCGATGTCTCGCGCGCTGCGGTGGTTGCCATCGTGACGGCGTCGGAGTCGGAAGGGGAGGCACGAGTGGCCGCCTGGCGCGGCCCCGACGAGATCACGATCCACCCCCGCGTGCAGACGGCGCAGACCTTCGCGGCGCCCGCTCTCGTCGACGGGGAGCGGGTGGTGGTGCGCGCGTCCGAGGGCGCGACCGACGATCCTCTGCGGGTGAACGCCAGGGATTCCGCCGGATCGTCGGTGGCGGTGCCGCTGCGCTCTCGTCTTCGCTCGTGGGGCGCGATCATCGTCTCCCGGTCTCCCGGGGAGAAGGCGTTCTCGGAGGTGGACGCGGAGGTCCTCGCCAATCTCGCGTTGCAGGCGAGTATCGCGCTGGAGCTCGCGGACGCCCGCGCCGAACAGCAGCGCACCATCCTCGCGGAAGACCGCGCGCGGATCGCTCGCGATCTGCACGACCACGTCATCCAGCAGCTGTTCGGTGCGGAGATGACGCTGCTGTCGGTCGCTGCCGCTCTGCCGGAGGGTTCTCGCCGTCATCAGATACAGGAGGCGACAGACCACGTCGATCTCGCGATCTCCCAGATCCGCACGATCGTCTTCGCGTTGTCGTCGAAAGACGCCACGTCGGTACGCCACCGCATCATCGACAGCGTCGCCGCGGCCTCCGGCACGCTGCTGCGCACCCCCTCGATACGGTTCGGAGGGCCGGTCGACCACATCGTCGGAGGACAGCTCGCCGATGACCTCGTCGCAGCGGTCACCGAACTGCTCTCCAACAGCATCCGGCACGCGGATGCCGACAGCATCTCGCTGGAGGTCACCGTCGGCGACGACGCCCTCTCGCTCGTCGTCGTCGACGACGGCAAGGGGATGGGCGACACCAGCCGTCGCAGCGGACTGAAGAATCTGCAGGATCGCGCTGTCGCTCACGGGGGGACGCTGCAGATCCTGAGCGGACCGACGGGAACACGCGCGCACTGGTCGGTGCTCATCGGCTCCGAGAGCGAGGTGGGTGCGTGATTCGCGTGTTCGTCGTCGATGATCATGAGATCGTGCGTCGCGGTGTGGTGGACCTGGTCGAATCGGCTCGCGACATGGAAGTGGTGGGAGAAGCGGGAACGGTTCGGCAGGCGGCCGCCCGGATCCCGGCAGCCGCTCCCGATGTCGCCGTTCTCGACGTGCGGCTGCCCGATGGCAGCGGAGTCGATCTGTGCCGGGATCTGCGATCCACGATGCCCGGGCTCGCGTGCCTGATGCTCACCGCCCACGATGACGACGACGCCACCTTCGACGCGGTGCTGGCCGGCGCGGCGGGGTACCTCCTGAAGAGCGTCGGCGCGAAGACCCTTCTCGACGACATCCGAGCCGTGGCCGGCGGCAAGATCCTGTTGAGCGCGGTCGCTTCGCAGCGAGCTTCCGCTCAGATGCGCGAACAGCCTCACGACGATCCCCGCATGGGGTCGCTCGGGCTGCGCGAGCGTCAGGTGCTCGCGCTCATCGCAGACGGCTTGACGAACCGGCAGATCGGCGAACGACTCGGCCTGGCGGAGAAGACGGTGAAGAACTACGTGTCGTCTCTCCTCAGCAAGCTGGGTGTGGGATCGCGCACGCAGGCGGCTCTCCTGCGGGTCGAATACGACGACACCCGGTAGCCCGACGGGGGACCTTCGACCCGCTCCTCACCCCGCGCACGGCCTACCGTCGCAGTGACAAGCGGGGGGTTTCAGCATGGGGCACATCGTTCTCGGCTACGACGGCAGCGCCGCCGCCGACTCGGCACTCGATTGGGTGGCCGAACGGGTATCGACGCGTCCGGCGGGCGTTGTGCTGGTCGTCGTGGCGAACATGTTCCACGCGGAGAGACCGGTGATCGCGCGTTTCGCGGAGGAGGCATCGGAGCGGTTGCGGGCGCGGGTACCGGATGCTGCGGTCGACATCGACATCGTCGACGGACGGATGCCGGGCACGCTGTCGCGCTCGGCCCAGGGCGCGGAGCTGCTCGTGGTGGGCATGCACACGAACGCCCGCGCGCGTTCGGTGTTCGCCGGCGCGGTTGCGCTGCGGCTGACCGCCCTCTCCGCGGTCCCCGTCGTGCTCGTCCCGGCGGGATGGGCGCCGCGCGTCGCGCCGGTGACGGTGGGGCTGGCGGCGGACGGTTCCTCCGACGCCGCGCTGCGGTTCGCGGCCGTCGAAGCGCTCGCGCAGGGACAACCCCTGCGGATCGCCCATTCCTGGTTGATGGCCTCCCCTCTGCCATCCACGCCGGCCGGAATAGGGTCTGCTGCGCGAGAAGCGCACGCCGCCCACCGGGCGATCCTCGACGAAGCCGTCACCGCGATGACGCGGGAGCACCCCGGGCTCGTGGTCGAAGCCACGCTCGTGCGGGACAACCCGGCAGCAGCCCTCACCTCGCAGGCCCCGCGCAGCTCGCTCGTCGTGATCGGCACGCATCGACGGGGACTGCTCACGGGATGGCTTCTCGGGTCGGTCGCGTGGGACCTGGTGGGGGAATTGGGCGACCCGATCTGCGTGGTTCCCCCCGCGGCTCCCTGAGCCGAGGAGCTGGGCGCGCACCAGGACGTGAGTCAGGCGTCGGGCCGATCCGTGGTCGACGCCTGCTCGGGAACGATGAGCACGGGGCAGCGGGCCCGCCACAGCAGATCTTGGGCGACGGCCCCGGTCAGCCCTCCGGCGAGAACGCCCTGGTGGTGCGTGCCGATGACGATCAGGGCCGCCCGCTCCGCGTGGCCGAGCAGTGCGTTCACGGGGGAGGAGCGTACGACGTCGCTCTCGATGTCGACGTCGCTGAATCGTCGCTGCAATGACCGGACCGCAGCATCCAGAAGCGCTCGATGTTCCTCGACGACGCGGTCGGGTCTCTCCTCGATCACGGAGGACTCCACCACCACGCCGGGGAGCCCCCAGGCGTGCACGACGTGCACCTTCTTCTTCATCGCCGACGCCTCGCGCGCGGCGAGGTCGAGGGCGGCGTCAGACGAGGTGTCGTCTGCGAGACCGACCACGACGTCGCCGTCGGTCTGCGTCCACCCGGCCGGGACGACGCAGACCGGAACGGTCGCGTGCGCGACGATGCGCACCGGAACCCACCCTCCGATGGCTGCCCGCACGGGATGATCGGGGTCGACGCCGATCACGAGGAGGTCGGCACCGGCGCTCAGTCTCGTGAGCGCGCGAGTGACGGCACCGTCGGCTCGGAGCAGCTCGACGGCTTGACCGGGGACCCTGTCGCGCAGGACGCGTTCGGCGCTCTCGAGCAGGTCCAGCGACGCGTGGCGGTCGGCTGTCAGGTTGCTGATGACGTTCACGACCCGCACCCGAGACGGCTCGCGCGCGCACCGCTCGGCGACCCACTGCGTCGCAGATGCGGATGCGCGGGTGCCGTCCACTCCCAGAACGATGGCCTCCATCGGAATCACCCTCCAGGCTCCGTGTCCGTGGCTCGACGCTACGGGCGGAGGGCTCCCGATCGGGGGACGAAAGTCCCCCGATCGTCGATGCGCCTCGAGCCATCGGTGGGCGCCCGCCCGGGCCCCACCGTGGAAGCCGCACGGCGCTGCGGTTGCCAGACGTGGCCAGCGCTGGCAGTCTCGAAGGATGTTCAGCGGACTTACCGGATGGCACCTGATGATCCTCTCGGTCGTCTTCCTGATCCCCTTCGTGCTGGCTGCGGTCAGCATTGCGCGCAACCGTGCGGCGTCGGGACTGGAGAAGGCGGTGTGGGTTCTCGTGATCCTCGCGTTCCCGTTGCTCGGCCCCCTCCTCTGGTTCGTGATCGGTCGCCGAGGAGGCCGCGAGAGTCCTCGCCCATCCCCGTGACGCGACGGGTGTGCAGCCGCGCGGCGCTGATCGTCTCGGCGAGCCGTGACGGCGAACCCGCGTGACCGAGGGGAGCTTCGTCGACCGCTGACCCGGGTGGGGCGCGAGTCAGTCGATCGGTCGCCGACGCATCTGCTTCACGTCGGTCCGCCGCTGTTTGGCCTTGAGTCGCCGCTCCTTCGCACCGCGGCTCGGCTTCGTCGCACGCCGGGCCGGAGCCGGCGGACGCAGGGCGTCGGCGACGATCTCGGCGAGGCGTTCGCGCGCAGCATCCCGATTGCGAATCTGCGCGCGATGTTCGGATGCGGCGATCGTGAGCACTCCGTCGACCAGACGACCGCCCAGTCGTTCGAGCAGTCGATCGCGCTGAACGGTCGAGAGAGCGCTCGAGCCGGCGGCGTCCCACGAGAGCTCGACCCGGGAGTCGGCCGTGTTGACGCCCTGTCCGCCGGGCCCCGACGACCGCGAGAACCGCCACGACAGCTCGGCTTCGGGAATCGTGACACCCTCCGCGACCCGGAGGCCCGGACGATGGGGGACAGGCATACGTCCATCCTCGTACAGCGGGGCGCTCGCCGGCATCCGGTCTGTGACAATGTCGACGTGCCCGATGCGAACGCCCGAACGAGTCCGCCCCGTCCTATCCTCCTCGTCGTCGACGTCGGTGATGGGGGTCGCGTCGACCCCGCCTTCGAGGGTCGGCTACAGAAACTCACTGCGGGCGTGATCGCCGCGGCAGACGCGGTCGGCTTCGCCGTCGACCGCGTGCCGGCGGCCCAGACCTCGGTCGATGAGATGGTCCGGCGGCTGGATGCGGCGGACGCCGCGATCGTCACCGGCGGGGAGGACGTCGACCCGTCGTTCTACGGGGGTCGTGCGGATGAGCCTCACCTCGGTCAGACCTTCCCCGATGCCGACCGGTCGCAGATCGCCGTCGTGCAGCGAGCCGTCGAGACCCGGGTGCCGCTCGTCGGCATCTGCCGGGGGATGCAGCTGGTGAACGTCGCGCTCGGGGGAGACCTCGTGCAGCACCTGCACGGCGGCGGGCACTCGAACGCCGCCGATCCTGCCGACAGCATGATCGACCACCGCGTCGACCTCGATGCCGACAGCGTCTTGGCGCGTGTGCTGGGTGCGACCGAGCTCGAGGTTCGCAGCTCTCACCATCAGGCGGTGAACCGGCCGGGCGAGGGGCTGCGCGTCGTCGCCCATGCCGCCGACGGCACGATCGAGGCGATCGAGCACGAAGATGCTCCCCTCTGGTGCGTCCAGTGGCATCCGGAGGAAGCCGGCTCGCGCGGCACCGTGCTCGCCGACCTGCTCGAGGCCGCGATGGCTGCCCGCCGTCGGCGCTGACCCGGTCGCCCCGGATCCGGTCGCCCTGGATGCTGCGCCCTGGATGCTGCGCCCTGGATGCTGCGCCCTGGATGCTGCGGACACCCTTCTCGACCGAACTCAGGATGAATGCGCGCGACCGGCCGGCGGCCCGCGAAAACACGCGGGCCGCCGGGTCCCGACCCGCGGTCA
>NZ_JBEUWT010000006.1:0-116287 GCF_045517775.1 Microbacterium deferens | reverse complement strand
GCAGCAGAACAGATCGAGAATACGGGGGGAGCCTGCTCCCATACAGAAGGTTTGGTCACCGGTCATCGCGCCACCTCGGCACCCTCGGTCTCGACGTTCGAGTAGCAGCGATCAGCCGCGTGGGTGCACTTGTCCCACCCATTCGCCGTCCGGTAGCCGTGCCACTCGCAGCGAAAGTCGTGCATGAGCATGTCGATGAGGAGCACCTCTCTCCCGCATCCGTTGCACTTCACCTTCATGACTGCTGCTCCTTCCGGCGCCCGCGTCGCGCGCGCATCCGCTTCTCGGTGGAGATCACATCGGACTCCTTGAACCGCCCCATCAGCGGTTTGATCTCGCCCCACAAAACCCAGTTGCGGATCGTGCGCTCGGTCACGCCAGCGCGGTCCGCTGCCTGCTGCTGAGTGAGGTATCCGGAGCTCATGCGACGGCCTCTGGGATCACGTCGGCGAACGCTTCAGCCCAGAAGCCGTCGTCTTCTTCCTCGCTCCGCTCCCACGCGCACGACGTGCACCGGTAGCGGGCGGGTTCGCTCTTGCGCCGCGGCGGCACGACCCGGACGGTGCGGCAGTCGCACTCAGGGCACGGGTTCTGCGCCCAGCGCTCCCTGTCATCGAGGGGCCACTTCGCCAGTGCGTCCGAGATCGACCACCAATCGGGCTCGCCCTGGTGGCGGTAGAGGATCGCGTCCGCAAAGGCGACGACCTCCGTGCGATTCACGAGGGTGTCGTAACGCTCGAGGATCACCTGCAGGCAGTCGTTCGCTTCCTCGAACGCCTCGGCGGTCTCAGTGCCGGCGGCGAGCCCGCGACGGCCGACCATGGACGGGTCAACGTGCACCGCCCAGTCACGGAGCGTGCGCATGATGTCGTTCGACGCGTCGATCAGATCGGCAGGCACGGGCGCCGGGAGCTCCGGCCGGGACGACGACACCATCACGCGGTCGTAGACGGCAGCCTTCGTCGGGTCCGCGAGCGAACGCATGTGCCCCAGAAGGTCGGCCGCTTCGCTCAGGACGCGGCGGATACGGCGGTAGCAGGCGTCACACACCATGGCGCCATCGCGAGCCTGAACAGGCACGCAGCCGGTGCACGATCCCTCGCCGCTATTGAAGCTCTCACATACCGCGAAGTGCACATCTCTCACCGCGCAGCCGCGGACACATACTCGCTCGCTCATCAGAAGGGAGTGTCATCGCCGGCGCCCGGCGTCCACGCATCTGAATCACCCGGCGTTGCCGACGGCCACTGCTCGGCGGCCGGTGCGGACGGTGCCTGACCTCCAGAGCTCGATGCTGCGCGCGTTACCTGCGCGGTCGCGTACCGGAGCGATGGTCCGATCTCGTCGACCTCGAGTTCGATCGACGTGCGGTTCTGGCCCTCGCGGTCCTGATAAGAGCGCTGCTTCAGGCGGCCCGTCGCGACGACACGCATCCCCTTCTGGAGCGACCCGGCGACGTGCTCGGCAAAGTCTCGCCAACACGATGCCCGGAGGAACAGAGGATCGCCGTCCTTCCACTCGTTGGCCTGACGGTCGAAAGTGCGGGGCGTCGATGCGATCGTGAAGTTGACGACGGGAAGCCCGTTCTGCGTGTAGCGCAGCTCGGGGTCGGCCGTCAGGTTCCCCACGGCCGTGATGATGGTCTCGCCGGTCATGCTGTTCTCCTGGTCTCTCGGCTCATGAAGTTGATGAGCCCGGCACGGTCTCGGGTGTTCTTCCGCACGCGCTCCTGGAAGCGGCGGGCCTCGGCGAGGCTTTGGAACCGGAAGCCCGCCCGGTTCAGGTCCATCAGTGCGGTCTTCTCGGCGGTGGCCAGGCGGTCGAGCGTGGTGTCGAGCTTTGCCAGCTGCTCCCGCTCAGAACGGCTCGTCATCGTCTCGCTCCTCCGGGGTGAAGGTCGGTGAGTGGCGTTCTCTGCGTGCCCATATCTCGTGGCGCTTCCTGGCGGTGCCGCACCCTCCGCAGGGCTTCTCGGTCCCATCGGGGTGCTGACTGCAGAACGGTGACGGTTCCGGAGAGGATCCGGAGTGAGCCCCTCCTCTCGGCACCTCTCCTTCCTCTCTCTCCCCCTCTCCCACTACCGCTACGTCGTCCGGATCGAATCCGGATGACGTCCGTACGGTTGGAGGCGGGTCCGGGATCCGCGACGGCTTCGCGCCGTCGACCCTCGGCCAGTCCGAGATCGCGAAGTAGGTTCGCGGGCCCACGACGTACAGCGCAATGAGTCCCGACTCGTCGAGCACGAGCAGGTGCTCGTCGATCTCCTGCAGCGTCACCGCCTCGTCGAGGGTGAACAGCGCCGCCTTGATCCGCGCCGCCGTCGCCGACTCGCGGCCCTGGTCGTCCGCGAACATCTTCAGACCCAGGTACGTGAACCTCACCGGAACCGGCAGGCTCATCAGGTCCTCGTCCTGCCAGTCTTCGGGCGTCATCCAACGCCGCTTCGTCATCGCCATATCGGGTGGTTCCCTGCAGAATCGTGGTGAGGGCGTCGGAGACTTCGTGCTCGTCGACCCAGAAGCATTCGGTCCATCCGCGGCCGCCGCGGGGCAGCACGGGCCAGGAGTCGAGGGCGTCGGTGAAGCGCTGCTCGAAGCTCTCGCGCATCGCCTCGAGGGCGCCCTTCTCCCATGTGGCGGGGGTGTCGCGGACGAGGAGACGGACGCGGGCGCCGGTCGCGATGAATGAGCGAATGCGGGACATCCTCCACGCGCGGCCGACCTTGAGGATGCCGAACTCGGGCCAGTGGACGACGTACGTCATGGCGAGCTTCGGGATGGCGGTCATACCCAGACCCCGCTCAGGTGAGCGTCGACCTCGGCGACGGTGGCGGGGCGCCGGTCGCGGTAGCCGAGGAGCGACCACCATGACCCGTCGAGCGTTTGCACCGGCGTCAGCCTCACCCGCAGCGCGGTCTTCGCGTGCGTCGATGCCGGGAGGACACGAAGCCCGCGTTGGATGAGGTCATTCCGGGTTCGGCCGGTCGCGACCTCCTTCATGCCGTTGCAGATGGCACACGCGGCGACCAGGTTCTCGCCGCCGTCGAGGACGTCCCCGGCGCCACCTTGGCCGCGGTTCGCGCGATGGTCGGCGGTCTGTGCCTCACCGGTGCAGTGCGCGAGGGCGAGGAGGCAGAAGCCGCCGTCGCGGGCGATCACGTCCTTCTTGTCGTTCACGGTGACGGTCATGAGTGCTCACCCCGGAAGTTGGCGTTCAGCGACCGGAGGATCTCGATGTCCTCGGTCAGGGACTTGCGGCGCTCCCGGGCATACTCGAGCGCTAGCTCGGCGGTGTCGATCGCTTCCCACGCCTTGATGACGTCGGAGTCGGATTCGGCGGTGAGCTTGCGCGTCTCGGCGTCGCGGCCTTGGGCGCGCTGGCGGGCGTACCCGCGGGCGACGATGAGCTCTCGCTTCGCGTCCTTCACGGCCTTGGAGCGTCCGGCGAGGACGATCGGTGCCTGCGCGAGGGTCTGGCGCGCCATGAGCAGCGCGCCGGCGCACTGGATAGGAGACGGGAACAGCTGGATCAGCTGCTCCTCGTCGAGTCCAGCAAGGTTCAGCGGGACGAGCTCTACGTCTGTGCTGTCCTTCACCTCACCGGACCACTGATCGACGTTCACGATCGACGGCCCTTCTTCTTCCGGCGCGCTGCACGGTTCGCCGGGGGCAGGTAGTCGCGGGGCCCTTGGCGTTGCGGGCTCGGGGTGCCAACGAACTGCTCCGCAATCTGGCGCCCGCGCTCCTGCGTAAGCTCCCACTCGTCTGCCTTGAGGGGTCCCATCGTCGAGAGCTCGGTGCGGCGCGTGGTCTTCGCGACCTCTCTGGCGCCGGTACGGGCACGGTGGCCTCTCATCTCGAGCCACAGCGCGTCAAGCGTGTCGACGTCGGGGGCGGCCTGAATCTCGGCATCCCAGTCGCGCTCCGACACCGCGGCGGCGGGCGGCGCGGCCGGGTCCACTTCGTCCGGGTCGCGACGATCGCCGATGATGTCGCGGAACGCGTGACGGATCGCGGCGCGCTTCGCGGCCGCCCCGAACAGGGTCATCGGCTTGCGCTCCCACAGCACACGCCACTCGTCGACGGCAGGGATAGCTTCTGCCCAAGCGATTACCGCGGTGTACGGAATCTTCACGCCCTTGCGGTGGACAGTCACCCGTGCAAAGTTCGGTGCGCCTTCGCCCACCCAGACGGTCGACCATGCGACGCCGTCGGAAGAGAACTCCGGCGACTCGATGCCGTCCCACTTGCCCGTCTTGATCGCCGCCGCCTCATACGCGGCGACCGTGTTCGCGAACTCCTCGATCGATACCTCAGCGGATGCGATCTCCTTCATGCTCGGGCCTTCCTCGGGAGGTTGCTGATGGTCGTGTTCCACCAGATCGCGTGGTTCACGGTGTTCGCCGAGGCGAGGGCGACCTTGCGGCCGACCAGCTCGCGGATGATCCAACGGATTCCGTCGACGTGGACGGCGTCGCCGATCTCCCACTTCGCCGTCTTGGATCGGGGTGGGGCGATGATGGTGCCGCTCATGAGTTCTCTCCGTTCGATGACACCCGGAACGTGGGAGCCACGGGCTTGTTGCGGTGATAGAGGACGCGAGCGGCCGATGCGGCCTCCGCGACCCGGGAAGACAATGCGAGCCATGCGGCGTACGACTCGGGCTCGGCGGATGCCCAGGCCGTCTCGTCGAGGACTTCGACGTCCGGCTTCGGCTCGAAGTAGACCTGCGCGCGTGATCCGCCACGGCGCAGGGGGTCGCCGAGCTCTGCGGTCTGGTCCGCTGCCCATCCCTTGATCCGGGCGCCGGCGGCTTCCTTTGCCTTGCGGGCGGCGGACTCGGCCTGCTGCGCGGCGTAGTAGTCGGCGAGAGCGTCGTCGATCTCCTCGGGGAGGTCATCGATCTTCGGTGCGCCGGCCTCGCGCCATGCGATGAACCGGTCGGCCTGGCGGATCAGCTGCTCGATGCGCGCGTCGTCGCGGGCTACCCAGATGGTCTCCACGTCGACGCTGCCCTCCGCGCCGCGGACGTAGAGCCACCAATTGACGCCGAGAACGTGCATGCCCCACTGCATCTGGTCGAAGTGGTCGGCCGGGATGGGCCCGGTCTTCTTCTCCGCGTGATGCTTTGCCTCCGCGCCGAACACGCCGAGCTCAAGGTGTACGCCGATGCCGTCTGGGGTCGCGCGGTGGAGCGGGTTCTTGAGGTTTCCGAACAGCGCGGTGCTGCGGGTGATGAAGCTCACGCCAGCCTCGGCACGCTCGGCCGCGGAGATCAGGTCGGCTTCGTTGTCGTGGCCGCGCTGGGTGTGCAGGTTGCCCTTGAACGTGGACCCGTTGAGCTTGTCGCTGAGGATCTTGTCGAGGGTGCCGATGCCGCCCGTCGCGATCCGGTGGATCTCGGATGCGGTGACACCCTCGGAGCGGCCTTCGTGCCACTCCTCCTCCGTCGCGTTGTCGGGAACGATGCAGAGAACCTCGTGGTCAGCGATCGCGTATCTAGTCGTCATTGTCAGTCCTTCGGGAGCGGGAGGAATGTTTGTCGGCGGCGCGCTCGAAGGCGCGCCGAAACAGCCCGCGAGATCGCGGCGGTTATGGGTTGGATGAGGTTCCGCATGATGTGCCCTTCGGTTGGAACCGGCTGTGCGTTTAGATGAGGTGCCGGGGCCGCTCTTCGGCGATTCGGTCGTGTTCGGCCAGTTCCTGGTCGATCGCTGCGCATTCGGCGTCGACCTCGTCGGATCCGAACCAGACGTTGCGGTCGAACGCGCCGCACGCCCAGAACAGGGCAGCTGCGGCGACGACTGCTACGCCCAGCGCCCACCAGGAGCGGTGACCGGACGCGTACAGAGCCATCACTGCCAGGAACACGCCCAGGGCGATGTAACGGACCGCGTTCATGACGCCTCCACGGCGCGCAACACGCCAAGCCGTACGCGGAGCCGCTCGACCCCGCGCAGAGTGATGCGCACCTGGGGCGGGTCGATGATCAGCTCGCCAGTGCGGGGGTGGTGGTGCGACTGAGGTCGCTCGGCCAGGTAGCCGGCGCTGACGTGTTGCGCGTACGCGCGCCACTTGCCATCGCTCGCGCGGAAAGTCCATGCGAGAGCGGCGAGCTGCTCGAATAGGCGTTGGGGGCCGGTCTCGATGCCTGATCGCGCGAGAATCTTCGCGGCATCCGCGACGGAGTAGTCACCCTCTGCGGAGGCGAGCTCATCCCACGCCTCGGCGCGGGGTGTGAGCACGGCGATCTGCTGGTCTCTTCGGGCGACGATGTCCTGCGCCTGGATGAGCGCTCGAGCGACGAGCTGCTCGGGGGTCTCGGCGACGGCGTAAGTACCGGTGCGCCGGATGCTGGGCAGCACTTCGTGCGTCACCCACCGCTTGAAGGCGCGCGCCTCGGGGCGTCTCGACCGGATGACCAGCGAGTACAGGCCCGGCTCGTTCACCGTGGCGCGGGTGGGGTTTCCCGGGGTTCCGTCAGCAATGCTGATGGAACCCTTCTCGTCTTCGTCGAGCCCGGCGAGTGCCTGAGCTACGTTCGCCAGGCCGAGCGCGGCGCAGACATCGGCCGCGATGAACCAGGGCTCTCCGCTGTTGTCGACGACGCGGACGGGAACCTCGTCGAACCGGAAGACCTCGAGCGCGCTCATGCGGCACCACTCTGGGTCTGCACACGTGCGGCGATGACCCAGGCAATGATCTCGGCTCGGTCGTAGAGAACGACCTTGCCGCTCTCGCCGGTGGGCTTGAAGTAAGGGGGGTCGAGCCGCTTCTTGCGGCGCTTGGTCAGAATCTCTTCGGTCATCCCGGGGAGGAGCTCGCACACCTGTGCTGGCGAGAGCCACTCGACCGCTGGAGCGGGAGTGCTTCTGATTGCGGTCAGGCTTCCCATCAGGGGGCAACCTTGCCCGCGAGGGTGTCAAGGTCGACGCGAAGGAAGTTCGCCGCCGCCTCGATCTCGTCGAGCTTGAACGGGGCGTGCCCGTTCACTCTCGTCGACGTGTAGTTTCTGCTCCGGCCAATCGCTGCTGCGAGCTGCCCCTGATCGATGCGCTGTCTCGCGAGTTCGACGCGAACGCCCTCGGCGATGCGCTTCCAGAAGGGGGTTTCGGTTGGGCTCATATGGGAACGCTATATCTTGCATGAGGGCAAATGCAACCCCAAGCGGAATTCTGTGTTCCCATACGGGTACGCTGATGCTCATGGCTTCAGGAGCACAGGGACGCGCAGAAGGACTCGCGAAGCACTTCGCCGACTTCGTTCGGCGAGGTGGTCTCACGCACGACGAGATCGCCAAGGGCATTGGGATGTCGAAGACCTACACGTCGAAACGGATCAACGGTGAAGGCCAATTCACCCTGAAGGATTTCGAGCGATACGCCGTTCTGCTCGGCCTCGAGCCGCAGGAGTTGCTTGCGCGCGTCCGTCTTCCAGAGGCGTTGGAGTACGACGGGCGTCTCGTCCCCGAGTTCGAGGTCGTAAGCGGTCCCTCCGGGCGAACGGTCTACCTCACTCGCGGGGTCGATCCAGCGCCGCGCCCGGTCGGGAACGTCATCGAGGGCCGGTTCGGTGTCGGACCCTCCATCGAGGATGAACCCGGTATCCAGCAGCCGCCGGCCGACGTCGAACGCACTGCCGCACGAAAGGGCACCCGGAAGGCCGACCAGGCGCCGCACGCCGAATGATCTCGGGGAGGAGGTCTCGATGAAGGAGATACTGCGGTTCGCCGCTTCCTTGAACATCGCGGTCCACGGCGCCCACCTCGAGCCTGGAGTCCTCGGCGAATGGTACGAGGAGCGACGCGAGGTGTACTTCGACCTCCGCCTGACACCAGACGAGCAGGTCTTCACAGTCGCCCACGAGCTCGGCCACGCGCACCACGGCCATCAATGCCGCGCAGACCAGCGCGCTGAAGACCAGGCCGACGAGTACGCAGCGCGGCTCCTCATCGACCCCGCAATCTACGCAGCGCTCGAGCGACAGGGCCTCCATCAATACGACATCGCCGAGCACTTCGGCGTCAGTGTCCACGTCCTGAATCTCTGGATGACCGATTGCCTCCTCGCGCTCCGCGGTGTGACCTACGTGCGCTCAAGGATGGGCGTCGGCCAATGGACCGCACGCCACCTCCGCGCGCAGACCGCCTGACATGGCCGGCACGATCGAGCCCTACCCCACCGCCAGCGGGAAGCGTTACCGCGTCCGCTACCGGAAGCCAGACGGGAAACAGACAGACAGGCGCGGCTTCAAGACGAAGCGCGAGGCTGAGACGTTCCTCGCCGAAATCACCGTCTCGAAAGCCACGGGCGGCTACCTAGACCCGACGCTCGGCAAGAAGACCGTGACGATGTTCGGTGAGCAATGGAAGACCGGCCGCCTCGCACGCCTCAAGCCGTCGAGCCGGAACACCATGGAGACGGCCTGGCGCGTGCACGTGCAGCCGAAATGGGGCGGGCGCGGCGTCGCCAGCATCCGTTCATCAGAGGTCGAGGACTGGGTCAGCGCACTGCTTACGAAGACCGACGATCGGAAGGCGCTCAGCGCGCAGACCGTCCGCCGCTGCGTGTTCGTCCTGTCGAGCGTCATGGCGATCGCCGAGCGCGACGGCATCATCCGCTCGTCGCCGACCAAGGGCGTGCCGCTGCCGGCGAAGACCTCGAAGCCGAAGCGCTACCTCACCCATGAGCAAGTCGAGCATCTCGCTGCTGCCGCGCCCGGCCACGAGACGCTGATGCTGCTGCTCGCGTACGCAGGGCTCAGGTGGGGTGAGGTGTCTGCGCTGCGAGTGCGACACCTCGATATGCTCCGTCGACGCATGCTGATCGAAGAGAACGCAGTGCTCGTGAAAGGCGTCTACGAGATAGGCACCCCGAAGCAGGGTGAATCTCGCGAGGTTCCGATCCCCCTGTTCCTTGTGAAGCCGATGGCGAAGCTCTGCGAGGGGAAAGGGCGCGACGGGTTCGTCTTCTCCGACGGCGCCTCGCCGATGACCTACCCGCACCGCACGTCGGGGTGGTTCGTGAAGGCCGTGACCGCACGCCAGCTCGCCGACGCCAGCTTCCCGCCAATCACCCCGCACGATCTGCGCCACACGGCGGCCTCGCTCGCGATCTCCGCCGGAGCGAACGTGAAGGCCGTGCAACGGATGCTCGGACACGCCTCTGCGGCCATGACGCTCGACGTCTACGCGGATCTCTTCGACGATGATCTCGAAGCTGTTGCCGTGGCGATGAACAAGGCTCGCGCGGCAGCCATCTAGTGGCTGTAACGTGGAACGCGGCGAGGCCCCGGACTGGTACTCCGAAAACCTCGCCGCGTTCACCTGGATTTACTTACCTGACTTCTTGGTGGGCCTCTCGACGACGGTCGTCCGCGGGTTGCGGGCGGCCGTCGACTTCTTTACGAAGCGCCCGGTGATCGCGCTTCGTGCGCGTCCCTTGCCTGCCATAACATCACCCCCTCCCATACGAATGTGGGCAGAACGTGGGCAAGCCCCCACCGAGACGGCACCGAAGTGCGCGGCTCGATGAGGGCTTGCGGATCGCAGAAACCCCACGTTTACCTCTGCGATCAGGCATTTTAGAAGTCCCAGTCGTCGTCTTCGGTCGCCTCGGCCTTGCCGATGACGTACGACGATCCCGAACCACTGAAGAAGTCGTGGTTCTCGTCGGCGTTCGGCGACAGGGCCGACAGGATCGACGGGTTCACGTTCGTCACGGTCGCCGGGAACATCGCCTCGTAGCCCAGGTTCATCAGGGCCTTGTTGGCGTTGTAGTGCAGGAACTTCTTGACGTCTTCGGTGAGACCGACGGCGTCGTAGAGGTCTTGCGTGTACTGGATCTCGTTGTCGTAGAGCTCGTAGAGCAGCGAGAACGTGTAGTCCTTGATGTCGTCGCGCTCGGCCTGCGTGACCTTCTCGAGGCCCTTCTGGAACTTGTACCCGATGTAGTACCCGTGCACGGCCTCATCGCGGATGATGAGGCGGATGATGTCGGCCGTGTTCGTCAGCTTCGCCTTCGACGACCAGTGCATCGGCAGGTAGAAGCCGGAGTAGAACAGGAACGACTCGAGCAGGGTCGATGCGACCTTGCGCTTGAGGGGCGAGTCGCCGCGGTAGTACTCCATGACGATCTGAGCCTTCTTCTGAAGGTTCGGGTTCTCGACCGACCAGCGGAACGCCTCGTCGATCTCGGTCGTCGAGCACAGCGTCGAGAAGATCGACGAGTAGCTCTTGGCGTGCACCGACTCCATGAACGCGATGTTCGTGTAGACGGCCTCCTCGTGCGGGGTGATCGCGTCGGGGATCAGCGAGACGGCGCCCACCGTGCCCTGGATCGTGTCGAGCAGGGTCAGACCGGTGAACACGCGCATCGTCAGCGTCTGCTCGTCGGGGGTGAGCGTGTTCCACGACTGGATGTCGTTCGACAGCGGCACCTTCTCGGGCAGCCAGAAGTTGTTCACGAGGCGGTTCCACACCTCGAGGTCTTTATCGTCCTGGATGCGGTTCCAGTTGATGGCCTCGACGTGCGAGAGCAGCTTGAGCGGTTCGGGTGTCATGTCAGTCCTTGTCGGTTCCTGAGCCTGTCGAAGGACGCGGCACTAGAGGGTGCAGCTGACGCACATGTCGAGCTCGGTGCCCTCGAGCGCCATCTGACGCAGGCGGATGTAGTAGATCGTCTTGATGCCCTTGCGCCACGCGTAGATCTGCGCCTTGTTGATGTCGCGCGTGGTGGCGGTGTCTTTGAAGAACAGCGTGAGCGACAGGCCCTGGTCGACGTGCTGCGTCGCCGCGGCGTAGGTGTCGATGACCTTCTCGTAGCCGATCTCGTAGGCGTCCTGGTAGTACTCCAGGTTCTCGTTCGTCATGAACGGCGCCGGGTAGTAGACGCGGCCGAGCTTGCCTTCCTTGCGGATCTCGATCTTCGCCGCGATCGGGTGGATCGAGCTCGTCGAGTTGTTGATGTACGAGATCGAACCGGTCGGCGGCACGGCCTGCAGGTTCTGGTTGTAGATGCCGTGCTTCTGGATCGACGCCTTGAGCTCTGCCCAGTCGCCCTGCGTCGGGATGTGGTGGCCGGCGAACATGTCCTTGACCTTGTCGGTCTGCGGCACCCACTCCTGCTCGAGGTACTTGTCGAAGAACGTGCCCGACGCGTAGGTCGAGTCTTCGAAGCCCTCGAACGCCTGCTTGCGCTCGATCGCGATGCGGTTCGACGCCTGGAGGGCGTGGAAGAGCACCGTGTAGAAGTAGATGTTCGTGAAGTCGATGCCCTCTTCCGACCCGTAGTGCACGTGCTCGCGCGCCAGGTAGCCGTGGAGGTTCATCTGCCCGAGACCGATCGCGTGGGTGCGGTCGTTGCCGTCCTCGATGGAGCGCACCGAACGGATGTGGCTCTGGTCGCTGACCGCGGTGAGGGCACGGATGCTGGTGTCGACCGTCAGCCCGAGGTTGCCGCCGTCCATCGCCAGGGCGATGTTGAGCGAGCCCAGGTTGCAGGAGATGTCCTTGCCGATCTGGTCGTACGACAGGTCTTCGTTGTAGGTCGTCGGGGTGTTGACCTGCAGGATCTCCGAGCACAGGTTCGACATGTTGATGCGGCCCTTGATCGGGTTCGCCTTGTTCACCGTGTCTTCGAACATGATGTACGGGTAGCCCGACTCGAACTGGATCTCGGCGAGGGTCTGGAAGAACTCGCGCGCGTTGATCTTCGTCTTCTTGATGCGCGCGTCGTCGACCATCTCGCGGTACTTCTCCGACACCGAGATGTCGCCGAAGGGAACGCCGTAGACCTTCTCGACGTCGTACGGCGAGAAGAGGTACATGTCTTCGCCGTTCTTGGCGAGTTCGAACGTGATGTCGGGCACGACGACGCCGAGCGACAGCGTCTTGATGCGGATCTTCTCGTCGGCGTTCTCGCGCTTGGTGTCGAGGAACCGCATGATGTCGGGGTGGTGCGCGTTGAGGTACACCGCTCCGGCGCCCTGACGCGCGCCGAGCTGGTTGGCGTAGCTGAAGCTGTCTTCGAGCAGCTTCATCACGGGGATGATGCCGCTGGACTGGTTCTCGATCTGCTTGATCGGGGCGCCGGCCTCACGGATGTTCGACAGCAGCAGGGCCACGCCGCCGCCGCGCTTGGAGAGCTGGAGCGCGGAGTTGATGCCGCGCGAGATCGACTCCATGTTGTCTTCGATGCGCAGCAGGAAGCAGGAGACGAGCTCGCCGCGCTGCGCCTTGCCCGTGTTGAGGAACGTCGGGGTGGCGGGCTGGAAGCGGCCGGAGAGGATCTCGTCGACGATCTGCATGGCGAGCTTCTCGTCACCGTCGGCGAGGCCGAGACCGGTCATGACGACGCGGTCTTCGAAACGCTCGAGGTAGCGCTTTCCGTCGAACGTCTTCAGCGTGTAGCTGGTGTAGTACTTGAACGCGCCGAGGAAGGACTCGAAACGGAACTTCTTGCCGTAGGCGAAGTCGTTGAGCTTCTGGATGAACTCGAGCGAGTACTTCTCGATGACCGCGGGCTCGTAGTACTCCTTCTCGACGAGGTAGTCGAGGCGCTCCTTCAGCGAGTGGAAGAAGACGGTGTTCTGGTTGACGTGCTGCAGGAAGTACTCCCGCGCCGCGCGCTTGTCGGCGTCGAACTGGATCTTCCCGTCCGCGTCGTACAGGTTGAGCATCGCGTTGAGGGCGTGGTAGTCCATGCCCTCGAAACGCGCCTGGGTCTTGAAATCGAGATCCTTCAGAACCGTTTCCACCATCGTTCCAATCCTTCGTTGACGTGGTCGACGTCTTCCGGCGTGCCGAAGACCTCCACCCGATACAGGTGCGGCACGGAGCACTTCCGGCTGATGACGTCACCGGCGAACCCGAAGTGCTCGCCGAAATTCGTGTTGCCCGCGGAGATGACCCCGCGGATCTGACTGCGGTTGCCCGGATCGTTCAGAAACCGGATGACCTGCTTGGGAACGGCACCCTTCTCGACCCCGCGGCCCTGCCCCCCGCCATAGGTCGGGGTCACGAGCACGTACGGTTCGTCGACGTGAAGGGGTGGTTCGGAGGGGAGAAGAGGAATCCGCGCCGCGCGCGCTCCTAGCTTCTCGATGAAACGTGCGGTGTTGCCCGACACGCTCGAGAAGAACACCAGGAGCGGCGCAGCGGCATTCGATTCAGTGCTGGACGACTCGGCCGCACTGGACTCAGTGGCGACCGTCATCGTCAGACGAGTCGCGAGGCGAGTGCGTCGATCTTGTCGGGACGGAAGCCCGACCAGTGGTCTTCGTCGGTGATGACGACGGGAGCCTGGAGGTAGCCGAGAGCCTTGACCTGCTCGAGCGCTCCGGCGTCCTGCGAGAGGTCGAGGACCTCGTATTCGATGCCCTTCGAGTCCAGCGCTCGGTACGTCGCCGTGCACTGTACGCACGAGGGCTTGGTGTACACCGTGATAGCCATCAGAACCGTTTCTCCCCTCACAACCTTCGTTTTCCCGGTGGACCGCCGCCGGGACCTCAATACTACATATGGGTGCCGACATCGGAAGACACCACAAGGGGTAGTAGTTACATTCGTGTAGTTTTCCACCGCCCTCCCCATATACAACACAGGTTGTCCACCGTTTCATCCACAGGCGCGAGCATTGATCGATACCTGGAAAACGCCTGAACGACGGGCTTTTCGGGAGGGCCTGCAGCATCCCTCCACAGGCGCGACCATACGAGCACCCACCGACATCGGCACACCTGTGGAAACCGACGTCACGGCGTGTCGCGAGCCGACGCCTCCGGCCCCCTCGCGACCGGGCACCCGAACCCGCGCGGAGTCGGTACCGTAGAGCGGTCATGGCTGGCTACGGAGATCTTCTGCGCACCCGAGGGGTCGCGCGCATCATGGCGGCCCAGCTCACGGCCCGCTTCCCCAACGGCATGACCAGCCTCGCCGTTCTGCTACACATCGAGCAGGTCACGGGGTCGTACGGCGCCGCGGGCCTCGTGCTCGCCGCGACGTCGATCGGCCAGGCCGTGGCCGGCCCCGTCACCAGCCGGTGGATGGGCCGGTGGGGCATGCGCCGCGTGCTGACCCTCACCCTCATCGTGTGCGCCGCGGCGATCGCGGCCCTCGCCCTGGTCGACCTGCCCGTTCCCGGGTACATGGCGCTCGGGCTCCTCGCCGGCCTCGCTACCCCGCCGGTGCAGTCAGCCGTGCGCACCATCTACCCCAAGATGGTGACCTCGAAGCAGCTGACGCCCCTGTTCTCGCTCGACGCCTCCCTGCAGGAGATCATCTGGATCGTCGCGCCGGTCGTCATCACGTTCGTCGCCACCCAGGTCGGTACCGTGCAGGCACTGCTGCTCATCGTCGTCATCCTCATCGGCGGCGGCGCGTGGTTCATCCTCTCCCCCGAGGTCGGGCGCGTGCGCATCCCCCGCAGCCGTCGCGGTTTCGGACGAGTGCTCGCCAAGCCGCCGGTCATCCTCGCCACCGTCTCGGGTTTCCTCCTGATCGGGGCCTGCGCGGCGGTAGAGGCCGGAGTCGTCGCGACCTTCGGCCACGGCGGCGCCGAGGCGGGCATCGTGCTGGCCGTCTTCGCGATCGGAAGCCTCACCGGCGGCCTCAGCTTCGGACACATCCCGATGGGCCGCTGGGCCATGGCTCGCCGACTGGCGATCGTCGCCGGAGGCCTGGCGCTGACGATGATCTCGCTCGAGATGTGGTGGCTCAGCGGCACGCTGTTCATCGCCGGCATCGGCATCGCCCCCGCTCTCGCGGTCATCTTCGCGATCACCTCGGCGAGCGTGCGCTTCAGCGAGACGGCCGAGGCCTACGGCTGGGTCGGCACCGGTCAGCTCATCGGCGCGGCCGCGGGCTCGGCGGTCGCGGGGTTGCTCATCGACGCGGGCGGCGCCAGCGGCGCGTACGTGGCGGCGACGGCCTTCGCCGTGGCCGGCGTCGCCGTGGCAGCGACATTCGTGCGGGGCTTCCCCGACCTGCGCGGGCGCGATGCGAGCCCCGCGCCCGATACCGAGCCGGTGCGGACGATCACCTGACCGCCTCGCTCACGATCGGCGTGTGACTCAGGCGATGCGGCGCAGGTGCTCGAGAACGGCGAGCGCGTAGGCGTCGGAAGGCTCCGGATGCTGGAAGGTCACCACGTCGGCGCCGATCGCGGCTTCGACCTCGTAGGTGTCGGTGAGCCGTCGCAGCATCCGGAATCCTCCGCGCAGCATCTCGCGCAGCTGCTCCTCGGCCGGGAGCCACAGGGCGTCCTGCAGCGCGACCGAGTCGAGCGCCCACTCGGTCGTGCCGTTGAACGCGAGGATCGTGCCCGTCGAATACGCGCGCGGCTCGATCGTCATCTCGCTGACAGTGAAGACGTCGGCGTCGAACTCGGGGTCGTTCAACTGGAAGCGATCGCCTGACTGCGGGCGCCAGACGAGACCGGCGTCGCGCAGCGCCATGGCCGACTCGGAGGAGATCATGCCTCCAGTCTGCGACCCCTCGGCGCCTGCGGACGGAAACGGGCGACGAACGGAGGAGATGTCACCGCGGGAGTATCCATCTCTCCCGCCCCGCCCTCCGCTCGTGAGATGTCCTCCTCCGATGACGGAGGCACGGGCGCCGGGGCTCGCCGGATGCTGCGCGATCGGGCGGACAATGGAAGGGTGACCGACACGTTCGACCCCGCCCGGATCCTCCCCGACGACCTGCTGGAGCGGATCCGCGAACGCGCCGTGGTGCACGACCGCGAGAACACCTTCCCCGAAGACGACCTCGCAGAGCTTCGCGAGGTCGGGTACCTCTCGATGCTGGTGCCCGCCGATCGCGGCGGACTCGGGCTCGGGTTGGTCGAAGCATCCGTCCTGCAGCAGCGGCTCGCGACCGCCGCGCCCGCCACGGCGCTGGCGATCAACATGCACCTGGTCTGGACCGGTGTCGCGAAGGTGCTGCGCGACCGGGGCATCGACGACCTCGCGTTCGTGCAGGAGGGGGCGGCGGCCGGTGAGGTCTTCGCCTTCGGCATCAGCGAGGCCGGCAACGACCTGGTGCTCTTCGGCAGCGGAACGGATGCGGCGCCCACCGGCGACGGCGGATACTCCTTCACCGGAACCAAGATCTTCACCTCCCTCTCCCCCGTCTGGACGCAGCTGGGCGTGCACGGGCTCGACACCACCTCGCCCGACGCGCCGAAGATGGTCTACGCCTTCGTTCCCCGCGGCGACGCGGTGGCCACCCGCGACGACTGGGACACCCTGGGCATGCGGGGTACGCAGAGCCGCACCACTGAGCTGCGCGGGGCCGTCGCGCCCGCCCACCGCGTGGTGCGACGCGTCGACCCCGGACCCCAGCCCGACCCGATCGTGTTCGGCATCTTCAGCGTGTTCGAGATCCTGCTGGGCTCGGTCTACACCGGCATCGCCCGCCGCGCGCTCGATCTCGCGGTCGAGGCCGCGTCCGGCCGGCGTTCGAAGAAGACCGGCAAGGCCTACAGCCAAGACCCCGACATCCGCTGGCGCGTCGGCGCGATGGCACTCGAGTACGAGGCCCTCCCGCCCCAGCTGGCCGCGCTCGCCCGCGACGTCGACGAGCGCGTCGACCACGGCGGCAGATGGTTCTCGCTGCTCTCGGGCGTGAAGCACCGCGCGGTGGTCTCGGCCAAGCACGTCGTCGACGAGGCGATCCTCGTCGCCGGCGGGTCGTCGTACTTCGCCTCGAACGAGCTGTCGCGCCTCTACCGCGACGTGCTGGCTGGCATGTTCCACCCCTCCGACCCCGAGTCGGCGCACGGCACCGCGGCGAGCGCGTGGCTCGGGCCGATCGAGGGCTGAACCCCCGCCCGCCCGCGTGCGGGCGGCCTCCCTTGCTCGTGCGTCCACGCCATACTGAGTGCGAGAAGAGAGAGGGGCGGGGCGATGACGGATGCGGCGACCGTCGCCATCGTCGACGATCATGAGCTCATCGCTCTGGCCGTTCGAGGGATTCTGGCGCAAACCGACGATCTCGTCTTCGCACGGCATGCCCCGACCGTCGGCGAGCTCGTTTCGCGCCCGCGCGACGCCGACCTGGTGCTCCTGGATCTGAGACTGCGCGATGGAAGCCGGCCCGCCGACAACGTCGCAGCCCTACGGGAATGGGGGGCCAGGGTGCTCGTGCTCACCTCGGCGGAGAACCCGTATCTCGTGCGCGAAGCGGCCCGCACCGCCGCGGAAGGGGTGGTGCGCAAGTCCGCCCCCGCAGAGGTGCTGCACCAGGCGCTGCGCGACGCCGCGCGTGGGGACCTCCCGCTCAGCCCGGAGTGGGCGTCCGCCCTCGACACCGACCCGCTGATGGACGCGGCACCGCTGACCGACCGGGAGCGCGAGGTTCTCTCGCTGTACGCGTCGGGCCTGGGCGCCAAACAGGTCGCACGTCAGCTCTACGTCAGCGAGAACACCGTCGACGACCATCTGCGGCGCATCCGGAGCGTTTATCAGCAGATCGGGCGCCCGGCGGCCACGAAGGTCGACCTGTATCGACGCGGCGTGGAGGACGGGTTCCTTCCGGGACCGACGCGTGGGTGAGATCGGCGGGGCGGAGCTGGTCAGCCGGCGCGTCTTGGCGGTCGCCGCCGCGTTCATCACGGTCGTCATCACCGCCGTCACGCCGCGATTCGTCGGTGGCGAGGGGGCAGCGTTGCCGACGTGGTACGTCACCCTCGTCGTGGCGGTCATCGCCGTGATCGTCGTCACCGGCACCGTGGCGGCGTGGTCGAGCGCTCGGGTGCTGCGCCTCGGCGCCGCGGTCGCGACGACGGGTTACGTGCTCATCCTCGTCGGCTTCGCGCCCGCGGCGCTCGCGACGCCGTCGCTCGGTCGGGTGCCGTGGATGTTGTCAACGGTGGGGCTCGGGTCGGGCATCGCGCTCCTCGCCGGCGGGGTGGTCCTCGCCGGCGCCGTCCTCGCGCTCGGTGCGGGACTCGGTGTGACCTACCGCCTGGCATTCGGCGGTTTCGACCTCGACGGCGTCGTGAACGATCTCGAGAGCGTCATGACGGCGACGATGGCCTGCGCTCTGATCGCGCACCTGCTGGCCGTGACCGGCTCGATCGACCGGGCCCGCGCGGCGGAGAGGGAAGCGAGGGCACGCGCGGCCGCAGAAGGCGGCCGCCTCGCCGCCCGCACCCGGGCAGCGGCGCTCGTGCACGACGAAGTGCTCGCCACTCTCACGATCGCGGCGGCGAAGGGAGCCGCGGCCTCGCTCATCCCCCGCGCGGCACTGTCGCGTCAGGCCGCGCAGGCACGTGCCCTGGTCGAAGACCTCGACCGGCAAGGGGCATCGCCGGTGGGCACCCTACGCGCGGAGCTCGTCACGGTCACGAGCGGCGCCCGCGCCGAGCTCGAGGTGCTCATAGCGGACGCCGTCGAACCGCCCCCCGCGGCGGAGGAGGCATTGCTGGCCGCCACGCGGCAGGCGCTCGTCAACAGCATCCGTCACGCCGGCGAGGGCGCCGCCCGGCGCGTGACGTTGCGAACGGCCGCGAGCGGGATCACGATCGAGATCGTCGACGACGGATGCGGCTTCGACCCTGCGACGGTGCCCGCCGACCGGCTCGGCATCGCCACCAGCATCCTGCGTCGCATGGCCGATGTGCCGGGCGGCACAGCCGCGGTCCGCAGCTCACCGGGCGAGGGAACCGCTGTGACGGTGCAGTGGGCGCCCCCACCCGTGACACCCGTCGCCCCCACGCCCGGCACCCGCTCGGTGCGCGGTGCGATCACGGCGACGGCCGTCGTCTTCGTCGTGACGCAGGGACTCGCCGCAGTCGCCGCGGCGCTGGCAGGCCCGGCGTGGTGGGTCGCGCCGGCACTGCTGGTCACGCTGCTCGCTTTCGGTGAAGGGCTTCGCCGTGCCGCGCGCCCTCAACCCCCGGTCTGGAGTGCCGCGTATATCGCCGGAGGCCTGGTCGCGGTCGTGGCAATGGGCGCACTGGTCAGCCCGTACGGCTTCGGCCGATTGTGGTTCGTCACCGCCGCCGGGTTCGTGCTGGCCGCGCTCGCCCTGACCGGTCGGCCACTCATCGCGGTGACCGCGCAGGTCGCGGTGGTGGTCGCGGTGGTGGCGATCGTGCTGGTGCGCCACGATGACCTCGTCGTCCTCGGGTGGGTGATCACTCGCGCGCTGCTGGTGGTCGGCGTCTCCGCGGGGCTGTGGTTCGTGATCGCTCGGCTCATGCACCGCCGTCGGCTGCTCGACGCGCAGACCATGTCGGAGGCTGGGGCGCGGGCATGGGATGCTGCCGCCCGGGCGGAGCTCGCCCAGCACGCAACGACGCTTCGCGCACAGGTCGCGCCCGTCCTGACGCGACTCGCGGGCGACGAACCGCTGGACGAGCGAGACCGCAGCGCCTGCGCGAGCCTCGAGGGCCAGCTGCGCGACGAGTATCGCGCGGGCGTGCTGGCCCGCGATCCGCTCGATGCCGCCGTCCGCGCCGCCCGCGCGCGAGGGGTGGACGTCGTGCTCCTCGACGACGGCGACGGATCGGCATCCGACGGGCTCGTCGACGAGGTCGCGCGCTGGATGGGACCGCTCGTCGACAGCGCGCGCGAGCGCGTGCTGGGGCGCCTGCTTCCCCCCGGACGGTCGGCGATCGCGACGATCGTCACCGACGACGAAACCACCCTTTTCCGGGGCCCGGACCCCTCCGCTCCGTAGCCGCCGCTCCCTAGGGTTTCGGGTGACGGCCCGCCATTCCGGCAGGTTCCGACTCGCGAAGGAGATCGCACGACCATGCGTCACATCACACGCGCCGCCCTCATCACCGTCGCGAGCGCGGCGCTGGTGGCAACGGCCTCCGCGCCCGCCCTCGCTGTACCCGACGCCTCCGACACGACGGCCCTCACCGCGACCATCGGGAGTGGATCGCTGTCCATCAGTTCCCAGGCTTCGGTCGCGTTCGCGGCGTTCACCCCCTCGGTGTACAACGGCGACCACTACGAAAACGAGAGCTTCGGCACCGTCGTCACCGACAACCGAGCCGGGACCAGCGGGTACACCGTCAGCTGGAGCGTCACAGACTTCACCACCAGCCCCAGCAACGGCAAGCCGATCGCGGCGAACCGCCTGACCGTCACCCCGATGCCGGCGGACGACACGAGCGGCACGGTCACGTGGACCGCAGGATCGGCGAGTTCCTCCGGATCCGGTGTGCTCGGGACGGCGAGCAACGTCAGCGGGGTCAACGCTATCGCGCTCAGCACCGACCTCGAGCTCAGGATGCCCGAGAGCGCACTGGCCGGCGAGTACGGCGCCGTGCTGACCGTCTCGGTGACCGGCGGCTGAGGGCGGGTGGGACGCCGACGCTCGGCCCGCACCCCGCACGCCGTGCGCGTGCCCGCGCGCGGTAGTGAGGCGACGGCGGCGTGATGAAGATCGCCGCCGTCGCCCTCCTCGGCGCGCTCCTCGTGGGCGCGCCCTCGCCCACGCCGATCGCCGACGGCAGCGGGGGCAGCGGGATCGGCATCCAGCTCCTCGACATCCCGGTCGACGCGCAGGACGACTCCCGGGCACGCACCAACATCGTCGACAACGTCGCCCCGGGAACCACGATCCAGCGCCGCGTGACGATCTCGAACTTCGACGACGGGGAACAGCAGGCGTCTGTCTCGGCGGCGGCCTCCACGGTCGTCGACGGGGCCTTCACCCCCGATGACGCGCACCCGAACGAGCTCGTGAGCTGGATCTCGGTCGATCACCCCACGCTCACCCTGCCCGCACGCTCGGCCGCCGACGTCACGGTGACGATCGCGGTGCCCGCCGACGCTCCCGAAGGGGAGCAGTACGCCACCGTCTGGGCGCAGGCCGACGCCGGGCGGCAGACCACCTCGGGCGTCACGATCGTCAATCGCAGCGGCATCCGGGTGTATCTGTCCGTCGGTCCCGGCAACGGTCCGGCGTCGGACTTCGCGATCGAGGGCGTGACGGCATCGACGGGAGCGGACGGCGTGCCGCAGATCGACGCCGTCGTGCACAACACGGGCGGACGCGCGATCGACGTCAAGGGCAGCGTCGCTCTCCGCGACGGACCCGGGATGACGTCGGCCGGCCCCTTCGATCTGGGAACGGCGACCACGATCCTGCCCGGGAAGACGCACACGGTCTCGATTCCGCTCGCGGCCGGGCTGTCGGCCGGCCCCTGGACGGCGGCGCTCACCTTGCGCAGCGGGCTCATCGAGCGCACCGAGACCGCGACCGTCGCGTTCCCCGTCGCAGAGGCGGATGCACCCGCACCCGCTCCACAGCTGTGGAGCGCGGTCCTGGTCGCCGGCGCCGGCCTCGTGGCACTCTCCGCCCTGGTGTGGGCACTCGTTCTTCTGCGTCGACGCTCGAGCCGCGCGCACGCCCGCGCGGCGGGTTGACCCCCGCGCCCGCGGCGCCGCCCGGGGCGCGCAAACCCGCGGAGCCGACTTCGCACCCCGCCCGCAAGCCCCGGCCGCGTGCCGGTGCGCGTGCGAGGATCGGGGCATGTCCCCCACCCCCGCGGCCCTGCTGACTCCAGCCGACCTCGAACGGCGGCGCGGCCTGCGTCAGATGAAGGGCGTCGCTCTCGGCGCACTCGTCTTCATGGCGGTGCTGTTCGTCGTCGCCTACCTGTTCCAGGAGCGCTACCCCTGGCTGCAGTGGGTGCGCGCAGCCGCCGAAGGGGGCATGGTCGGCGCCCTGGCCGACTGGTTCGCGGTGACCGCCCTGTTCCGCAGGCCCCTGGGGCTTCCCATCCCCCACACCGCGATCATCCCAAGGCGCAAGGACGAGATCGGCCGCACCCTCGGCGAATTCGTCGAGACGAACTTCCTCTCCGGCCCCGTCGTCCGCGCACGCCTGGAGGGCACGCCGCTCGCCGCGCGCTTCGGCGGCTGGCTTCGACAGCGCGTCAACGCCGAGCGCGTGGCCACCGAGGGCGCGTCGGTGGCCACGGCGGTGCTCGGGGCCCTCAGCGACGACGACGTGAGCGAGCTCATCGGCGACCTCGCCCGCGAGCACCTCATCGCCCCCGACTGGGGCCCCTCGCTCGGCGGCTGGCTCGAGAAGGTCACCGAGTCGGGCGCGCACCACGGCGCCGTCGACCTGGCCGCCGAGAACATCGTGAACTGGCTGAACGACAATCCGCAGGCCTTCGACGGCATCGTCTCGCGGCGGCTTCCGTCGTGGGTGCCGAGCATGGTGGTGCGGCTCATCGACGACACGCTCTACCGCGAGGCGGTCTCGTTCGTCTCGGCCGTCCGCGCCGACGGCGACCACCCCGCCCGTCACGCCATCGACGCCTACCTCGCGCGTCTGGCCGACAACCTCCAGCACGACCCCGCCACCATCGGGCGCCTCGAAGACGCGAAGGTCTCGGTCTTCGACAGTCCACGCGTGCGGGGTCTGGCCTCCGAGGCCTGGGAGACGGCGAAGACCGGGTTGCTCACGGCGCTCGCCGACCCGCAGAGCGGGCTGCGCGTGCGCGCGGCGGACGCACTGGTCGAGATCGGCGAACGACTCGAGACGGATGCGGCGCTGCAGAGCCGCGTCGACGGGTGGGTCATCGACGCCGCGGTCTTCGTCGTGGAGCGCTACCGCCATGACATCGCCTCGATCATCACCGACACCGTGCAGCGGTGGGACCCGGCCGAGACCACCGAGAAGATCGAGCTCATGGTGGGCCGCGACCTGCAGTACATCCGTTTGAACGGCACGATCGTCGGCGCGCTCGCGGGCGCCGTCATCTTCACCCTCGCCCACGTCGTGCTGGGCGGGGCGGTAGCGTGATCTCCGTGGCCGAAGCATCCGCCGACCAAGCGCTTTTCACCTACGGAACCCTGCAGCTCCCCGAGGTGCAGCTCGACACGTTCGGGCGCCTCGTCGAGGGCGAGGACGACGTGCTGCCCGGCTACACGACGGTCGACGTCAACGTCGACGATCCGCGCGTCGTGACGCTCTCGGGGTCAGCCCTGCAGTCGGTGCTGCGGCGCACGGGCAGCGCCCGCGACAAGGTCGTCGGCACCGTGCTGTGGGTCACCGAAGAGGAACTCGACGCCGCCGACGAATACGAGGTCGCCGTGTACCGCCGGGTGGAGGTCACTCTCGCCAGCGGCCGTACCGCGTGGGTCTACGCCGCGGCGGCGGGGGTCGGCGCATGATCCAGCTCGCGGTGGTGCGTCACGCCAAGGCCGAGCACGGCGGGCTCGAGCTCGTCGACCACGAGCGCCGGTTGAGTGCGCAGGGCGTGCGCGACGCCGCCGACGTGGCGGCCCGCGTTCTGCGCTCGGGCGTGAGATCGGAGGTCGTGCTCTCGAGCACGGCGGCCCGCGCCACCGCGACCGCCGCGGCGTTCGCCGACGCCTTCGGCACGACGGTCGTCGAAGACCCCGAGCTCTACGCAGCATCCGCCGACCGCATCCTCGCGATTGCCCGCGCCCACGGCGCCGCCGAACTCACGGTCGTCTCGCACGACCCGGGTGTCAGCGCTCTGGTGAGCGAGCTCAGTGGCCGGGACGTGGGGATGACCACCGGTGCGGTGGCGCTGTTGACCTGGAACGACGGCGACTGGAACGACGTCGGCATCGTGCCGCCCGACGAGTTCACGCTGCTGACGCCCGGCTGAGCCGAGGCTCGAGCCGGGCGTCAGGAAAGCTCCTCGGCAGTGGTCGCGGTTACTCGACGCGGATGCGGCGACTCGTCAGCACGGCGATGATTCCGATGAGGGCGAGCACCGACACGAGCGACGTGAGCAGATAGGTCGCCCCGCCCGCAGCTCCGATGAGGCCCGTCGCCACGAGAGGCGCGAAGCCTGCGGCGATCGTCGCGGCGAGCTGGTACGACACTCCCACTCCGGTGAAACGGTTGCGCACCGGGAACAGGTCGGCCATGTAGGCGGCGAGCGGCCCGGTGATCATCGCGTTTCCGATGGGCTGGAGGATGATGAACGCCAGGAGCACGGCGGCGAGATTGGGCTGAGCGAGCAAACCAAAGGCGACCCAGACCAGCGCACCGCTCACGACGAACCCGATGACCATCAGACGCACGCGGCCGAAGCGGTCCGACAGCGCCGCGAAGAAGAGCGTCGCGAAGATCGTCAGGGCGTTGCTGATGGTCAACATCCACAGCGCCGGCGCCTGCTCGTTGCCGTTGCCGATCGCGTACTGCAACCCGAAGGTCGCGGTCAGCGACTGCAGGAAGAAGGGCGACAGCGCGGTGAGGACGACCAGCAGCACGCTGATGCCGTTCTGCGAGAACGTCGAGAAGAGCGGAACCCGCGGCGTGCCCTCGGTGGCCTCCGTCGCCTCGAACTCCGGCGACTCCTTGACGCCGAGTCTCACCAGGATCGCCACGATGACCAGCACGGCCGACGCGAGGAAGGGGATGCGCCACCCCCACGACAGCAGCATCTCCTGGGGCATGAGCGAGACGAGCGAGAACGTCAGCGTCGCGAGGACCGCGCCGCTCGGACCGCCGCTCTGCACCACCGCGCCGGCGAAACCGCGCCTCGCGGTCTGCGCGTGCTCGATCGACATGAGGCTCGCACCCGCCCACTCGCCGCCCACGGCGAAACCCTGCACGACGCGGAGGGTCACCAGCAGCACCGCTGCGAAACCCCCGATGGCGGCCGAGCCGGGGATGAGGCCGATGCCGATGGAGGCCGCCCCCATGATGATCATCGTCACCACGAGCATCTGGCGGCGTCCGAGCCGGTCTCCGAAGTGCCCGAACACGACGGCCCCCACGGGGCGGGCGACGTAGCCCGCCGCCAATGTCACGTACGACAGGACGATGCCGAGCGCCGGGTCGATACCGGAGAAGAACACCGCGGGGAAGACGATGGCCGACGCCGTCGAGTAGATCACGAAGTCGTAGAACTCCAGCGTGGCGCCGAGGTAGCTGCCGAGAGAAGCCCGTCGGGCGTCTCGGGGGTTCTTACGGACGTCGGGGTGGACGGCTGTGGATGCAGGGGTGGACACGTCGGCTCTCCTTCGAGCGGGATCGGCTGGAACGGGGGTCAGTGGGTGGAGGCTGCGGGATCCGCGGCGACGGGAGAGAACGCGCGCAGGATGGCGTCGAATCGCCCTCTCGGGCGGAAGGCGAGCGCAGGGTGGGTCGCGATGAACAGGAGACCGGCGTCGACGCCGGCGAGAATCCGCCGCGCGGCCTCGTCGGGATCGATCATGTGGTCGACGATGGGGCCGCTCAGCTCGCCGTCGACGAGCCCGTGCACGCCATCGGCGTTGCGGTGGCGCGCACTGGTGTTGATGTTCGTGCGCACGGGGCCGGCGAGCACGACCGAGACCGAGATCGGCTCACCGGCCTGCGCGAGCTCGGCCGAGAGCGTCTCGCTGAGCGCCAGCACCGCAGACTTGGCCGCCGCGTACGCGCCCAGACCGGGAAGAGGAGACACCGCCGACATCGACGCGGTGTTGACGATGCGTCCCCCGTCGGCGTTTCGTCGAAGGAGGGGGAGGAACGCGGAGATGCCGTGGATCACGCCGTGGAGGTTGACCCCCAGCATCCATCGCCAATCGTCGGCGGTCATGCGGTCGATCGGCCCTCCGGAGCCGACCCCGGCGTTGTTGTAGAGGTCGTCGACGCGTCCGAAGCGATCGAGGGTGAACTGCGCCAGCGCGTCGACCTGAGATGCGTCGGACACGTCGCAGACGAACGCCTCGCCCCCGATCTCGGCCGCCACCGCGCGCGCCGCACTCGAATCGACATCGGCGACCACCACGCGGCAACCGCGGGCGCTCGACGCCCGCGCGAGGGCGGCGCCGATCCCGGAGCCGGCGCCGGTGACGACGACGACCGGTGCGTCCCCGCCGCGTTCTTGCTGGGCCACGATGCCTCCAAGCTGTCTGACAAGCTGATAGTAGGCGAGCTGTCTTTCCGACGCAAGCCTCGACCCGGCCTATGCTGGCTCGCATGGAACTCGCGTCCGGTTCGTCCATGGCGGTCACGCGGCACCCGACGATCCGCGACCAGATCGCGACCACTCTTCGTCGCGCCATCGCCGACCTCGAGCTCAAGCCCGGACAGCTCCTCATCGAACGCGAGCTGACAGAGCGTACCGGCGCGAGCCGCCCCTCTGTTCGCGAGGCGCTGCGTCAACTCGAGGCCGAGGGCCTCGTCGAATCGCGCAACGGGCGCGGCACCTACGTGCGGGCCCTGACGCTCGACGAGGCGCGCGACGTCTACGAAGTGCGCGCCCAGCTCGAGGGTCTCGCTGCCCGTCTGTTCACCGAACGCGCCGACGCAGCAACGCGCGCCCGCCTCTCCACCGCGATGGATGCCCTCCGCGCCGCGACCGAGCAGGGCGACAACAGCCGGGCCGTGCTCGACGCGCAGGCGGAGTTCTACGCCGCGCTCTTCCACGGCTCGGGCAACGACGTCCTCGACCGAACGGTTCAGGGCCTCCAGGTGCGGATCGCGCAGCTGCGGGCACTGACCCTCGCCGTCGAGGGCAGGGATCGAGCCTCACTGGAGGAGTTCGCGCGCATCGCCCGGGCCATCGAGACGGGCGACGCCGCTGCGGCTGAGCGCGAGGCCACCCTGCATATCCAGAACGCCGCGCGGGTGATGGCCACCGCGCACGATCTGCTCTCGCGCAGCAACGACGGCTAGAGGCCGCCGTCGACGTTCAGCAGGTGCCCGTTGACGTAGGCGGCATCCGGCGAGAGAAGGTAGGCGACGCCCGCCGCGATGTCTTCCGGCGTCCCGAGTCGGCGGAGGCCGTTCATGGTGCGGCGGATCTCGTACCCCTCTTCGTCCACGACCGCGCGGGCACCGGGTGTGGGCACCGCGCCGGGAATGATCCCGTTCACCCGGATGCCCTCAGGCCCGAGCTCGCGAGCCGCCTGCCACGTGAAGCTCGAGACCGCCCCCTTCACCGCGGAATATGCGCTGCTGCCATCGAACCCGCGCGTGGCCGCGGGCGATGAGACGTTGACGATCGCACCGCTCCCCCGGCGCACCATCGAGGGTCGGGCCGCCTGCGTGGTCCAGAAAGCGGCCTTGAGCCCGATGGCGAACATGCCGTCGAGGAGCTCCTCGGTCATCTCGACGATCGGGGCATAGCGCACCCACATCGCATTGTTGACGACCGCATCGACGCGGCCCCGATCCCGGTCGATGTCGGCGAAGAGCTCGAACACCGCTGCCCTGTCGGTCACATCGACGGCGATACCCCTCAGCCGTTTGGGAGAGACGTCGCTGCCGAGCCGCTCCATCGCCGCCGCATCACGGTCGACGGCGACGACGAACCAGCCGTCGTCGACGAGCCGGCGCGCGATGGCCTCGCCGATGCCTCGACCCGCTCCCGTGACGACCACGACCCGCGTCTCGTCGTTGTCCATTCGTCCTCCTCGACCGTCCATCGGCTCCACTGTAGATCCTCTCGGCTCGACCTGTCCGATAGGTCGATAGCTCGTATCGTTCTCGCGTACGCTGAGAGCATGGCGGCCTCGATGGGGATGGACGATCGATCTCCCGCGGCACGGATGCTGCGCGAGTGCGCCGCGTCGACGGAGCGCTACGAGGTGCTCGCGGTGCACCAGGGATCACTCGACACCCTCCGCTCCCACGTCTATCTCAACCACGACCTCTACGGCGAGGCGGACGGCGAGATGACCATCGACTACTTCTTCTGGGTGCTCCGCAGTGCCGAGCGCACCGTGCTCGTTGACACCGGCATGTCCGAGAGCGGCGCCCGCTCGCGTGGCCGCCGGTTCGAGCGCACCACCTCCGACGCGCTCGCCGATCTCGGCATCCGACCGGAAGACGTGGAGCGCGTGATCCTCACCCACGCGCACTACGACCACGCCGGCGGACTCCGCGAGCTCCCCGGGGTGCGCATCACCGCGTCCGTCGCCGAGCTCGCATTCTGGCGCGATGCGCGCTCGCAGCGGTCCCTCCTCCGCTCGGTCGTCGACGACGACGACCTCGCCGTGATCGATGCCGCCGAGGCGGCCGGCATCGTCGACGCGATCGACGAAGCATCCGTCATCGCACCCGGAATCGCAGCGATCCTGGCCCCGGGTCACACGCCCGGGGAGCTGGCCGTCCTCGTCCGCACCCGTAAGGGGGTCGTCGTCCTCGCCGGCGACGCCACGCATTTCGACGAAGAGCTCGCCCGCGACATGCCCTTCCGGCATCAGACCGATCTCCTCGCCATGTACGACAGCCTCGCCGTGCTGCGGGAGCTGAGCGACGACCCCGCCGTCTCAGAGGTCGTGGCCGGACACGACGGCGCGGTGCGCGCTCGTCACCGCTCACTGCCCGCGCTCGATCACGTGACCGTCATCGCGGAGCGCTGACCCTTCGCGCTCAGATCGCGGCGGCGACGACCATGTCGGAGATGCGCTGGTACCGCGCGATGTTGTCCGCCTGCGTCAGCAGTCCCGCGCTCAAACCGACGAACGACACATCCGTCGCCGGGTCGACCCAGACCAGACCGGTGCCCGCACCGTAGTTGCCGAAGGTCTCTGGGCTCGTGAGCGTCCCCAGCTGCGTGACGAACATGCCGTCACCGCGCACATTGAACCCGAGACCGAGATTCGCCGGCGGCACCGCGTCGCCGTTGCGGAGCGCGACCGTGCGGTAGAGCTCGTTCGGCAGATCAGCCGTCCAGACGCGTCGCGCCGCGGCGACCGTCTGCGGCGAGAGGATCCGCACCCCGTCGAGTGCGCCGCCGCACCGCAGCATCTCCATGAAGCGCTGCAGATCGCCGGTCGTCGACGCCGAACCCGCCCAGACCGCTTCGTTGCGCTCGGCGGTGTAGAGCCCGTAGTCACCGGGGCTCGTGCGCGACTTCGACGTGATGGGCAGGACACCCCGCATCTGCGGCACGACGTGGCGGTCGCGCATGTGAGGCAGGATGCCCAAGTTGGTGTCGGTCATACCGAGCGGATCCCAGAGATCCTCGCGGAGAATCCGCCCGATCGAGCGACCCTGGGGATCGGTCCGCCGCAGGGCCTCCGCCAGCAGGACGTGGTTGGCCATGGGCGCGTAATCGCAGCGCGATCCGGGCTCCACCGAGCCATGGACGTGCCCGACGACGGCCTCGACGGCTTCCTGCAGCTCTTCCAGGAGCAAGCCGGGCACCGGCTCCCACACGCCGGGCATGCCGGTCGTGTGCGTGAGGAAGTGGAAGATGGTGGCGCGCTCGCGGGGCTGCCCCGTGAACTCGGGGACGATCTCCGACATGCGCGTCGTCAGGGCGAACCTCCCGAGCTCGACCGCGCGCAGCACCAGCACGTTCACGAACGCCTTCGTGATCGAGAAGACGCTGAAGACCGAATCCGTCGCGATGGGGTGGGACCGCTCCGGGTCGGCATGCCCGACGGCGATGTCGAGAACCGTGCGCCCGTGTCGCGACACCTTCAGCGCGGCGCCGTAGTACCGCCCGCCGTCGATGTCGGCGCGGATGACCCTCTCGAGCTCGTCCAGACGCGCGGCGTCCATCGTGGGGTTCGCCATGGGTGTTCCTCTCAGACGTGGGATGCGTGCGGGCTCGCGTCAGACCGCACGCGAGTCGGATGCTGCGGATGCCCGGAGCCAGCGGACGATCTCGGTGTGGTCGGCATCCGAGGGCAGGTTCGCCGACGCCTCCGCCCAGCGTCCGACGGCGGCGTCCCCGAGTTCGACGGGGATGTCGAGGCTGTGTGCCAGGTCGGTGGCGATCTTCATGTCTTTCAGCATCAGCGCCAGGCTGAATCCCGAATCGAACCCGCCCGGGAGCACGAAGTCCGGCCACTTCTTCTCCGTCGAACCGCTGCGGCCGCTCGACGCGTTGATCGCCGCGAGCATCGTCGCCGCATCCAGTCCGAATCGCTCACCGACCAGCATCGCCTCGGACGTCGCCCAGAGGTGCGTCGCCGAGAGAAGGTTGTTGAGCGCCTTGAGCGCGTGGCCCGCGCCGACCGGACCCACGTGCCGGACGCGCCCGAGGTGCGAGACCACGAGCGATGCTCGTGCCGCGTCGGTTTCGGACCCGCCGAGCATGATCGTCAGCGTTCCCGCGACGGCCCCGGTGACGCCTCCCGAGACGGGCGCGTCGACCAGGCCGACCCCGTGCTCTGCGAGGCGCTCGGCGACGGCCTGAGTGCGCAGCGGCGCGGACGAAGACATGTCGATCACCAGCGAGCCTGGCGCGAGCTGTTCGACGAGACCGCCCTCGAACAGCACGGCCTCCACGACATTCGAGTCGGGCAGCATCAGCACGACGGTGTCGGCCGCGGCGTCACCGGCGGAGGCCACCGGCACTCCTCCGACCGCCGAGAGCGCCGTACGCGCGTTTTCCACGGGGTCGTACCCCCGAACCTCCCAGCCCGCCCGTGCGAGCCGGGCGGCCATCGGGGCACCCATCTTGCCCAGGCCGACGAAGCCGACCCGCCGGTCGGCCTCAGTCATCGGCCGCGCGGAGCTCGGACAGCGTCGACTCGGCGATGCGGAAAGACTCCAGCGCCGCCGGTACCCCGCAGTAGATCGCCGTCTGCATCAGCACCTCTTTGATCTCCTGCTCGGTGACGCCGTTCGTGATCGCGCCGCGCACGTGGACGCCCAGCTCGTGTCCGCGGTTGAGGGCCGTCAGCATCGCCAGATTGAGCATGCTGCGCGTGCGGTCATCGAGCCCGTCCCGGGTCCAGACCGCCCCCCAGCAGTACTCCGTGACGAGTTCTTGGACGTCTCTCGTGAAGTCGCTCGCAGCCTCGAGGGAGCGCTCCACATGCTGAGCGCCCAGCACCTTCTTGCGCTTGGCGAGGCCCAGTTCGTAGAGGTCTTCCGCTGCCATGGGGACTCCATCATCCGTCGTGAGTTGAGCTGTCTGACAAACAGACAATATCTCAGCAGTCACCCGCGGACAAGCACCGGGCCGATGGCGGCGGCCCCGCCGGGGTCAGCGCGTGACCAGGAGCGGCTCGACGAGAACGTGCGCCGAGCCGGATGCTGCGGGCCGGGGCGCGACGACGCTGCCGGTCTCACCCATGAGCAGGTCCAGCGCACCAGCCGCGACCTTCTCGGGCAGCTGTTCCACGCTCGACAGGCCCAGCGCCTCGGCGGTGGGGGTGTTGTCGAAGCCGACGACAAGCAGATCGGGACGCCCGGCCGCGGTCGCGGCGAGATGCGCGCCGATCGCGAGCGAGTCGCTCGCGCAGACGATCGCGTCGACGCGGTCGTCGGCGAGCGCGGCTCCGACCACGGCACGAGCGACGTCGACGCGATCTTCGCTGATCCAGCGCGGACCGTGCGCGCCCGAGATCGCCGAGGCTTCTCGCCACCCCCGCTCGCGATCGTCGCCGGTGCCCGAACCCGACGGCCATCCGAGGAAGGCGACCCGCGGGCCCGCGATCGACACGGCGTAGGCCGTCGCGTCCCTCGTGCCGGACGCGCCGTCGACATCGACCCAGAGGTGCGCGGGTCGAGCGACGTCGTCCGCGCCCCAGGGGCGGCCGAACGAGACGAACGGGAGTCCGCGCTCGACGAGCCAGTCGGTGCGCGGATCGCCGTGAAAGGTGCCCGTGATCACGACCGCGTCGACCTCGCCGCCCTCGTGCAGGTCGCGAAGACGGATGATCTCCTCCTCCGGCGAGCGCGCGGTGTAGAGGAGCACGCGCATCGCGCGCTCGTCGGCGCGGTCGGTGAGCGCGTGGACGAATCGATCGAGCACGACGCCCGAGATCCCGCCGGCGTAGGAATCGAGGTGGATGCCGATCGTCGAGCTGCGTCGGGTGCGCAGGCGGCGCGCGGCCATGTGCGGGCGATAGCCGAGGCCGGCGATCGCCGCCTCGACCCTGTGCCGGGTCTCGTCGCGCACGATCTCCGGGGTGTTCAGCACATTCGACACGGTCTGACGAGACACCCCGGCCACGCGGGCCACGTCTTCGACGGTGGGCGCCTTCGCCATGGGAAACCTCCGGTGGGATCGTTCAAATCGTCATCTTACGGTGACCTTCTCGCGCCTTGACATCCGCCCTGCCGCATCCGTACCTTAGACGAACCAGAGAAGTTTGATCGTTCAAACAGCCCTCACATGCCTCGTCGAAGGAGAAGAGACACATGGCACGGCACACCCGCGCACTCATCGGAACGGGAGCTCTGCTCACCGCGAGCGCCCTGGCCCTCACCGCCTGCGGATCGGGATTCTCCGACCCCTCAGAATCCGGATCGGCCGCGGGCGGCGGATCCCTCAACATCCTCATCGGCTCCTCGGGCGATGCCGAGACCGCGGCCGTCCAGTCGGCGGTCGACGCCTGGTCGGAGCAGTCCGGCGTCGACGCGACGGTGCAGACCGCGAACGACCTCTCGCAGCAGCTCTCCCAGGGCTTCGCCGCAGGATCGCCGCCCGACCTGTTCTATCTGGCGCCCGAGGCCCTCGCCGGCTATGCCGCGAACGGCTCGATCGCGGCCTACGGCGACAACCTCGCCAACAAAGACGACTTCTACCCGTCGCTCGTGGAGAACTTCACCCTCGACGACCAGTTCTTCTGCGCACCGAAGGACTTCTCGACTCTCGCGCTCATCATCAATTCCGACATGTGGGCGGCTGCCGGTCTCACCGACGGCGACATCCCCACCGACTGGGACCAGCTCGCCTCCGTCGCCCAGCGACTCACCGCCGACGGACACGTCGGGCTCGCCTTCGGCGCCGAGTACCAGCGCATCGGCGCCTTCATGGCCCAGGCCGGCGGCGGCATGGTCGTCGACGGTCAGGCCGTCGCGAACAGCTCCGAGAACGTCGAAGCGCTCACCTCCGTCAAGGAGCAGTTGAACGCCGGCTCGTTCGCGTTCGCCGCCGACGTCGGCGCGGGCTGGGGCGGAGAGGCCTTCGGCACGGGAGCTGCCGCGATGACGATCGAAGGCAACTGGATCACGGGCGCCCTCACGAACGACTACCCCGACGTGAACTACACCGTCGCCGAGCTCCCCGAAGGACCGGGCGGCAAGGGCACTCTGCAGTTCACCAACTGCTGGGGCATCGCGGCCGACAGCCCGAACCAGGACTCCGCTCGCGACCTCGTCGAGTACCTGACCGGCACCGACCAGCAGCTCGTGTTCTCGGAAGCCTTCGGACCGATGCCGTCGATCCAGTCGGCCGCCGATGCGTGGACGCAGGCGAACCCCGAGCTGGAAGCGTTCCTCGCCGGCGCGGAGTACGCCCAGTTCCCGCCGAACATGGCGGGTGCCGCCGATGTCGTGAAGGACTTCAACGCCCAGCTGGAATCGCTGAAGACCGGCGACCCGCAGGCGATGCTCGACACGGCGCAGTCCAACCTCGAAGCGATCGTCGAATAGGTCGGACATGACCGCTCTGGCCACCGCGCCCGACGCCGCCCGCACGGGCGGGCCTCGTCGCGCCGGATCCTCAGGAAAGGGGATCCGGCGCGGCGAGGCCGCCGCCGGGTGGCTCTTCACGCTCCCGGTGCTCGTGATCCTCGGTGTGTTCCTGCTCGTTCCGGTGCTCATGGCGCTGTGGGTGAGCTTCTCCGACTGGAACGGCCGGGGAAGCCCCCTCTCCCCCTCCGTCGGTTTCGTCGGCCTCGACAACTACGCCGAGATCACCACGGGCGGCGGGCTCGCCGAGCGCGACTTCGGCACGGCGCTGCGCAACAACGCCTGGTACGTGCTGCTCGTCGTGCCGTTGCAGACCGCTCTGTCGCTCTTCCTCGCGCTCCTGGTGAACCGCGCGGTGCTGCGCGGGCGCGGCTTCTTCCGCACCGCGTTCTACTTCCCGTCGGTGACGAGCTCGGTCGCGATCACCGTGCTGTGGCTCTTCCTCTTCTCGGCCTCCGGCGCGGTGAACGAAGTGCTCTCGTGGGTGGGCGTCAACGGCCCGAACTGGTTCAACGAGCCCAGCGGCGTGCTCCACAACATCCTCGGCGCGTTCGGTGTCAGCTCCGGCCCCGCCGCTCTCACCGGAAATAGCTTCCTCGGACTGTCGTGGTGGGACTGGCTCGCCGGACCGTCCGTGGCGATGTCGGCCTTCATGCTGATGGCCGTCTTCACCACGTCGGGCACGTTCATGCTGCTCTTCCTCGCGGGCCTCCAGAACATCGGCGGTGACGTCGAGGAGGCCGCGATGATGGACGGCGCCAACGCCTGGCAGCGGTTCTGGCGGGTGACCCTGCCGCAGTTGAAGCCTGCGCTGTTCACCGTGCTGACCCTCGGTCTCATCGGATGCTGGCAGGTGTTCGATCAGATCTACACCGGAACCCAGGGCGGGCCCGGCAAGACCACCCTCACGCCCGCCTACCTCAGCTACGAGTCGGCGTTCCTCTCGCAGGAGTGGGGGCGAGGAGCGGCGATCGCGTTCGTGCTGTTCGTGATCATCGTGTTCTTCACGATCCTGCAGCGTTGGGTGCTCCGCGACCGTCCTGTCTCGCGCCGCCGTGCGCGCCAGTACGAGGTGCCTGGGGCTCCGCGCCGGAAGGAGGGTGCACGATGAGCGGCACCACCCCCGCCCAGTCGACCGTGCTGGTCGAGCAGCGCGAGCAGGCGAAAGCCGCGCGCCCGTCGAAGCGCCGCGTTCACCTTCCCCGCAAGGTGCTCGCGTGGCAGCTCGTGCTCTACGCGGTGCTGATCCTCCTGGCGCTCGTCTACATCACTCCGTTCCTCGTGCAGGTGGCGACGGGCTTCAAGACGAACGCGGATGCGACGGCCGACCCGCTCTCCCTCATTCCGAACCCGTTCACCGTCGCCGCATACGAGCGTCTCTTCGGCCAGTCGGACTTCCCGGTGTGGTTCATGAACTCGGCGATCGTGACGATCTTCGTCACGGCCGGCCGGGTGTTCTTCGCCTCCCTCGCGGGATACGCGCTGGCGCGGCTCACGTTCCGCGGTCGAGGCCTCATCTTCGCCGCTCTCATCGCGGTCATGGCCGTGCCGGCCGTGGTGCTGCTCATCCCGAAGTTCCTCGTCATCAACCAGCTCGGCATCTACGACTCGTACGCGGGCATGATCCTTCCGCTGCTCGTTGACGCGGCGGGCGTGTTCATCATGAAGAACTTCTTCGAGTCGATCCCCCCGTCGGTCGAGGAGCAGGCCCGCATCGACGGTGCCGGCACCTTCCGGGTCTTCTGGTCGGTGGTGCTGCCTATGGCACGGCCCGCACTCATCACCATCGTGATCCTGTCGTTCCAGGGGTCGTGGAACGAGCTGAGCCACTTCATCGTCTCGACCCAATCGCCCGAGCTGACGACCCTGACGAAGGGCGTGGCGGCCCTCGCCAGCGGTCAGCTCAGCCAGGGCAACGAATATCCCATCAAGCTCGCGGCGGCCGCGATCATGACCATCCCCGTCGCGGTGATGTTCTTCATCTTCCAGCGCCGCATCATGAATTCCAGCGAAGGAGCCGTCAAGGAATGACGCACCCCATCACCGACATCGACAACCGCGCCGAGGCTCCGCCGCGGCCGTTGCAGCCGCTGCTCAGCGACGCCATCATCGCGCTGCGCGCCCCCACCCAGGTCTGGTCGGGGCGCAGCGGCGACATCGGCGACGCGGCCATCGACGCCATCGACGGCGTCTACCACGGCGACGTGCGGCACCTCCGTTCCCTCGCCCTGACGTGCGAAGGCTCGACCATCGAGTGGATCTCGGTCGCGCCCGACGGCCCCTCGCGCGTCGTCTTCGGCGGACTGCTGCGGGGCTTGGACGATCCGACCCCCGACCCCAAGGTGCGCATCCTTCGCGAGCGCCGCGTCGACGCGGGGCGGATCACCGAGACGTGGACCCTGCGCTCGCAGATCGCCGAGGCTCGGACGACCGACCTCGTGCTGCGCGTCACCCCCGACTTCGCTCTGCTGCACGAGGTGAAGTCGGGCGTCGACCGCCCGCGCGAGACGCGCGTCGACGTGACCGGTGCGTCGGCCACCGTTGCCGGCGGGTCGCCCTCGTTCACGCTCACCGCGCCGGGAGCGCGCGTCAGCCAGGACGACGGTCAGGTCGTCGCGGCGTGGCACCTCGATCTCGATCCGCGCGGCAGCGCGAGCGTGGAGTGGTCGATCGAGCTCGCCGATGCCGCTCTCGTCGTGCAGACGGCGGCATCGGCCGCCCCGTGGAATGCCGCATCCGTCGCCGCATCCGCCCCCGACCCCCGCCTCGGCCGGTGGCTCGAGACCGCTCTCGGCGACCTGGACGCGCTGCGTCTAGCCCTGCCGGGTGCCCCCGGCGACGAGTTCTATGCCGCCGGGGCGCCGTGGTTCTTCACGCTCTTCGGCCGCGACTCGATCTGGGCGGCCCGGCTCGCCCTCCCCCTCGACGTGCGAGTGGCCGCCTCCACTCTGCGTGTGCTGGCCCGCCTTCAGGGCGAGCACGACGACCCGGCGACCGCGCAGGAGCCGGGCAAGATCCTGCACGAGCTGCGCGGATCGGCCCTCGAGATCCCCGGCGAGGGCATCGTGCTGCCACCGCTGTACTACGGCAGCGTCGACTCGACCCCGCTGTGGATCTGCCTCCTCGCCGATGCCTGGCGCGCGGGCATGCCCCACGACGAAGTGCGCGACCTGCTCCCCGCCCTCCGCGGAGCTCTGACGTGGTTGCGCGAGTCGGGCGACAGCGACGGCGACGGCTTCCTCGACTACATCGACCGCCTCGGCACGGGGCTCGCCAACCAGGGCTGGAAAGACTCGGGCGATTCGATCCAGTGGCGCGACGGTCGGCTCGCGGAGGGCCCCATCGCGCTCTGCGAGGTGCAGGGCTACGCCTACGAGGCCGCCCTGGCCGGCGCCGACCTGCTCGACGCGTTCGGCGACGACACCGACAACACCGCGGCTCTGCGCACCTGGGCCGCCGACCTGAAGACCCGGTTCGCCGAGGCCTACTGGGTCGAGACCCCCGAGGGCCGCTACCCCGCGATCGCGCTGGATCACGCGAAGCATCCGGTCGACACGCTCACGAGCAACATCGGCCACCTGCTCGGCACGGGCATCCTCGACGCCGACGACGAGCGGCGCATCGCCGACCTGCTCCTCGGGCCGTCCGTCTCGAGCGGCTTCGGCATCCGCACCATGTCGACCGGGGCGGAAGGCTATTGGCCGCTGTCGTACCACGGCGGCAGCGTCTGGGTGCACGACACCGCGATCACCGTGCACGGGATGCTGCGCGCCGGGCTCGGCGACCAGGCCCGCACCGTCGTCGACGGGCTGCTGAACGCCGCCGAGGGCTTCGACTACCGCGTGCCCGAGCTGCATTCGGGCGACCCGTCTACCGAGTCGTCGGTGCCGACGCCCTACCCCGCCGCCTGCCGCCCGCAGGCGTGGTCGGCGGCGGCCGCCATCACCTGCCTCCAGGCGCTGTCTCGCTGACCCGGCGGGGCCTCCTCGGATCGAGCGAATCGGTCGAGGTCGGTGCTCTTGAGCGATCACGGGCACCGACCTCGGCCGATTTCACCGCTTTCGCGAGGCGGCCGTCAGTCGACTCTGACGACCGGGGCGCCGGTCAGGCTCACGAGCTCGTCGAACGTCAGCGGGAAGACCGTGTGCGGCGTGCCGCCCGCCGCCCACAGCTGCGGATACTCCGCCAGCGCCTCGTCGACGACCGTGCGGATCGGCGCGGGGTGGCCGGTCGGCGCGACACCGCCGATCGCCTGGCCCGTCGCCTCGCGCACCTGATCGGCGCCGGCCCGGGCGATGTGGGCGAGGCCGAGCCGTTCCGCCAGAGCGGCCGTGTCGACGCGGTGGGCGCCGCTGGTCATGACGAGCAGGGGTTCGCCGTCGCCGATAAAGACGAGGCTGTTCGCGATGGCCCCGACCTCGACACCGAGAGCCGCGGCGGCCAGGGCGGCGGTCGACGCGGCATCGGGCAGCACACGGATCTCACCCGTGATGCCCGCCTCGCGAAGGCGGGCGGCGACCAGCTGACTGCGGGCGGGAAGCGCATCGGTCATCCCCTCAGCCTAGAGCGGCGCGGGGTGCGAACGGGAGACGGATGCTGCGCCCTCAGCGCGCTCCGACGCCGCCCTCCACCGCGACGATGCGGTGGTCGCGGTCGTGGGTGAGCTCGGTGCGCAGGAACAGGTCGTCGACCGGAAGGTGCAGGTGGAAGCGGGCGTAGGCGGCGACCCGCAGCTCGCCCCTTCCGGCCGTCAGCTCGAGCACGTGTCCGCCGGCGAGTCGGTCGTCGGCGAGGAAGTGGAGGTGCAGCCCCGCGACCGCGATGCCCTGGTAGATCGCCGGGGCCCAGAATCCGACGAGCGTGCCGCGGCGCTCGACGAGGTCGGTCTCGACCTGCGTGCGGGTGACCTCATCCAGCGGCGGCAGCGGGTGGTGCTGACGGGGCGTCGCCCGGATGCGCACGCGCGCCAGCACCCCGTCGAAGCGCACCGCGTGGAAGAGGTTGCGGCTGACGAGGCGGTTCTCGACCGCGGCCGTGAAGCCCGCCAGGTCGAGCCCGCCGACGTCCGTCGCCTCCGTCTCCGCGAGAGGGGCGATGTCGACGAACGGCAGGATCGCCGAGTCGGCCATCCGGGAGGGCGGACCGTCGACGGTGCACTCGAACGCCTCCCCGTCGACGACGACGACCTCGCCGCCGAGGCGGTCGCAGCATCCGACCCCGAAATCCCCGTGCTCGAGCGCGAATCCGACCGTCATGCCCGACTCGTACGTGCCGGCGAGGAGGGCGTCGAGAACGGCGAACTGGGTCACGGCATCGGTGGAGAGGGTGGTCACGGATGCGACGCTACCGCCTCCCTCGCGCGACGGGCGGAGGAAACCTCACGACGGGAGGACGATCCGGCGCCCGGGCGTCGTCCACCCGTGAGATCTCCTCCCCCGGTGACGGCCCGGGCAAGCAAGAAGGCCCCCGGCGAACCGGGGGCCTTCTGCCGTTCTGGTGGGGAGTTCCCGTATCTCGTTCTCCCTTGAGTTTCCTGGAGCGCTCGAGGGTAAAGCCATCCCGTTTCCTCTGGGATCCCACCGCTAATCCTTTTTGCTGACGATGCCCAGTCGACTGCGAGGCCGCGTGCGTCGAGCCCATCCAGGTTGACGTGTTGCTCGACGTCCCCGCGCGCTCGAGGTACCCGCCGGCGACACAAACATCACGAAGACCAGTTGCAGCCCGCGGACGATGCCCTCGTCACCGTCGCGCCATCCGGGCACGCGGGCTGCGTCGCCACATTCAGCTCACCCACGTCCACGCCGCGTCGTAGCGGCCAAGGTCGCATCACTGCGGATGGGGGACGCTTCGCGAGATCGTCGCCGGCGGCATGCCTCCCACCCCGCCGTCGGCGTCCCAATAGAATCCCGGACGTGTCGACCGACCTCACCTGGCAGACCGAGTCACTGTCCAACGTGGACGTCGCCGTCCTCAGCTCGTGCGCTCTCGGTATCGCAGACGCGGTGGAGTCGCTCGTCCATGCCATCGCAGAAAGCGGACCCGGGCTCGACTGCCGGGCGTTGCGCGATGTCGGGTGGGAAGGGAACCCGGAGAACGCGGAAGGTAGCACCCACCTCGAGAGTGCGCATAAGTCGACCCGCACGATGTGCCGAGCGGCGACGGATCACCTGCGCGCGTTCAGCTACGGCATCCGCACCGGACAGACGACCGTGTCGAACTGGACCCTCGCCCGAGGAGCCGTGGAGTCCTTCGGAACCGCGCACTTTATGCTCGGAACGGAGAGCCCAGCAGAACTCCTGGGCCGGTACGTCGCTCTCGTTCTGGAGGAGACGAAGTACAGCAGAGGACAAATGTTCGCGTACCGGTACGGCGACCTCATCGGCGTCGACGACTACCGGCAGGGGATGAAGGACCTACTGAGCGAACGGCGCATCCCGCTGCCCGTCGGCGCGTCGCCGACCGCCGTGGCGCGCACCGTCATCGACGACGCAGCGCCCGGGTCCGACGGCAGACTGCGATATTCCCACCTCTCCGCCGTGGCACATGGACAGGCACCGGGGGTTCACATGTTCATGCCGAACGAGACGGGGGCCATCGCCTCACCTCGCAATCTCGCGCTCGACGCCGCTCACATCCAGATCGCGTGCGCCGCCCTCGTCGGCGACGAGCTGGTTGCCTATTTCGCCCCTGAGGAGGGCGCGCAGACGTTGTGGCGAACCAGGCGGGATCGCGTCATCGGCGAGGCGCTCTCGCACGGCGGGGTCCACCCGCCGTCCGCGTCGTAAATACGCTCCCTCCCCGCCCGTCGGAGAAGCAAAGACGGCGGATCGACGCCCCCGCGCCGTGACACCCTCGTGCCAGGATCGGCATGTGCCATCTCTCACCGACTCGGGGCCGCTGGGATTACTACTCGCTAAACCCAAGCCGTCCCATCTATACCACTACACCAATTCCGCTGGCGCAATAGGAATCATGCAGTCGCGGTCTTTTTGGGCTGGCCGAGCGACGGATATGAATGATTCCACGGAGCAGCTACTCGCCCACCAATGCGCCCACGACATTCTCATGAAGTACAAGTTCCCTCGCAGATCATTCGGCGAGGGCATGACAAGCTATGCGCTGGAGCATCTGGCGAATCCGGGCAGGCGCTTCTTCAACCCGTCGCGCGCCTACACCGTCTCCCTCTCCTCAGAAAAGGACTCTCTCGAGCAGTGGAGGGCGTACTGTCCGCGCAGCGGAGGTCTCGCCCTGGGATTCTCGACCGAGCATCTTCAAAAAGTTGCGACTGACCAAGGATTCATTCTGGCACCGTGCGCGTACGATGAGGACACTCACGTGGCAATCGTCCAGCAGATCGTCGACCACCACCTGGAAATCTGGGACCGCCGGCAGAGGTTGGACACTCCGCGGCAAGGAATCAGCAGCCACCTCGTCCGCGACCTCATTACAGACGTGGAGCGTTTTGCCCCACTCTTGAAGCATTTCTCTTTCGCGGCCGAACGCGAATGGCGCCTCATTTCTCCACTCGTGGAGGAGCGGCGCAATGAAGCGCGATACGTGCACATGCCGAGCCAAACCGGAATAAGGCAGTATCAGGTATTCGACCTCCTCACGCCGGAGCATCCCGTTATAGAAAACCCGCCGCGGGACGAGGAATCAGACTTTCTGTATTCACCGGCCCAGGGGTTCCGACCGGTTATCGGCCCGAACGTTGACCCAACCGGCATGGTGGAAGCCGTCTGGATGCTCATCCCCCGGCAGTTCGGCGAGGTCTGGAACATCGAGAGGACGGCGTCGCCGTTCAAGTGAGGCCACCGCGGTAAGCCTGCTGAGAACCGCCCGCCGCTTCATACCTGACGGCGCCGCCGCAGGGTAACCTGAAGACGCGACGCAGTCGGGGGTACCTGTTGTCAGGCCTGGCGGCGTTCGCAGAATGGGGAACCGAATGAGTCTTGCCTGGTCAGCAGAGATCACCGGAAGCAACGACGTTGCGCGTGGCATCGCCGTGCTCCAGCGGCACGCCGCGTACGACGCGACCGTGTGGGCGCGAGCGATAACCGCGGTTAGAAACATCACGGAGAAGAACCAGCCCATCGGCGAGTGGAACCTCATCGACCAGGTCACCGCCGCAGCGCAGGTCAACGAGTCCATCGCGTCCAGTGCTGTCTGCAAGCTCTGCGACGACGGGGTACTAGACCAGAACGCGGATACCTCGGAACTCTCCCTCGCCCACTGACGTGGTCCGAGACTCGACAAGACGAGTTCACCGACTCGCACACCGGCGAGAGCTCTGGCGCTCCAGCGCCCAAGTGGATAAGGACCGCGTTTTCTACTCGCGCGAGTTCCGCCGACTGTCCGGCGTAACGCAAGTCATCCCGCCCCAGACGGGATTTCTCTTCCACGACCGGCTGACCCACTCACTCAAGGTCGCTCAGGTCGCCGAGACTCTGGCGCGCCGACTCATCCACAAACACAAGACCGGCACGGTGCGCAGCGGGCGCATCGAAGACTGGATCAGCCCGGACCATTGCTACGTCGCCGGCCTGGCGCACGACATCGGCCACCCGCCTTTCGGCCATGCCGGCGAACATCAGCTACAGACGATGTTCGAGAAGCTGCCAGACGTGTGGGTCGCGCAAGCTCACGCGGTCGGCGATCTATCCCCCGCCGAAATCCGGGCCACACGTGAGGGGCTCGCCGCGCTGTGCGCCCGTTCCTTCGAGGGGAATGCCCAGTCCACACGTATCGTCGCTTCTCTCTCTGTCCGACGGCAAGACCCCCACGGCCTGAACCTGACGCTGAGGTCACTTGCCGCCATCGCGAAGTACCCGTGGCTGCGGAACCAACACCCGGTAAACGTGCCGAAGCTGAGCAAGAAGTGGAGTTTCTACCGCGATGAGGCCTCCGTCCTCGAGGAGCTCACGACCGAGCGTTTCATCAGGACGGACACCGCGGCAAACGGTGCGGTACAGCGAGTCCACCGCTGGATCGAAGCCGAGATCATGGACTGGGCGGACGACATCACCTACGCCGTCCACGACGTTGAAGACTTCTTTCGCGCGGGAATGCTCCCACTGCACCGGGTACGTGCCGGTCTGCTCGACCTCGACCCGGACACCGACTGGATGACGGCCTCTTTTGAGCAGATCCGTGACGACGAGATCCGGTCGTGCTTCGTGTACGTCGCGGAGAAACTCTCGAAGAGCATCGCGTTCGACGGAACACCACTGACTGGGTCGCTACCCCCCATGTGGGACCGGCTCTTCAAGGTGGCACGCGCCCTGCCAAGCGGGCCATTCTCCGGCACCCACGACTCGAACTCGCAAATGCACCGGTTCGCCAGCTTCCTCATCCGCTATCTGAGCAGCGTGACCTCCGCCGTCTACGACACACGCACCCGGCGGGTGCAGCTGCACATCGCACCCGAGGGGATCCTGTTCGCCGAGTTCTTCAAGGCTCTGAACGACTTCTTCGTGATTCAGACCGGAGCACTCGCTGCGATGCAGGAGGGGCAGTCGAGCAGCCTCGAGCAGGTCTTCCACACGTACTGCACGATGAGCCGGCAGCTCCTGGCGCGGATGGATAAGGACGACGCCAGCCGTGTGCGCACAGTGCCCATCAGCCGGCAGGTGGACCTCTATCGCGAGGTGCCGGCCACGCTGCGCGAATACATCTTGGAGAACACGAAGCCGGACTCCCTCGCCGAACTACAGGCAGCGGGCGGTGGAGTGCTCGTCAACGCCGTGGCCGCAATGGAGTTCGCAGTCGCGATGGCGGTTGTCGATTTCCTGTGCGGCATGCGCGACAGCCAGCTCGCCCTCCTCGCCTCGCAGCTGAACGGATCCCGCGAACCCGGCTCGATGCCGGTGAGGTGGCTGGACAGCTGACCCAGCGCCAGGGCACCTCGCGGGAGTTCGGTGCGGCCCAGGCGGAGCAAGACGCTTTAGCAGCGCCGCTAGCGGTTTAGGTCCGCTCGCGGCTATGGGCGTCTGTCCAAGACCTTCACCCTCCAGCACCAGCACCGTGACCTGACTAGCTCGCCGGTCGGGGTGGAGTACCTCCTCACGGACCTCGGCGAATCACTGCGGGAGCCGTTCGGGCACCTGTACGGCTGGACGGTGAAGAACTCCGCCCTGATCCGACACAATCAATCGGCTTACGACTCACTGTTGGTCGCTCTCGACTGAACCGGTCCTGGCTCGCGACGCGAACTGCGACGTGTGGGGCCTCCGAAGACGGAGGACGCTCGACCGGCGCTGCGCGAACACGATAGACAGGGGGCGTGCTCTTCGCGTTTCTCGATACGACCGCCTTGCATAAGGCGTACCTGCTCCGCGGAGCCCAGTGGGACTCGGTCGCCCAATCGATACTCTTCGGCGTCGCCCGGGTTGCAGTCGCCGACATCACTGTCATGGAGCTCCAACGCCAGGCTATCGACGAAGCGCGGGAGATCGACAAACGCTTGAAGGCGGCCGCAGAAGATGCGAGCAGGTTCGGCGTCGACGTCACCGTTCCCGCCATCGCGGTTCGGCCGTCCGATTGGCGCGCCGAGTTCGAGGAACGACTTCAATCCCGTGGCATCGACGTCGCGCCACACGGGGAACCCTCCCACACAGCAATGCTCCAACGAGACCTTCGGGGTCTTCCCCCGTTCAAACCCAGTGGGGAGGGATACCGGGACGCTCTGATATGGCTGACGTTCCTCGACTGGCTGGGTGAGGTCGCACCCGCCGCGGAGGACACCGTCCTCTTCGTCTCGAACAACACCAAACAATTCGCCAAGCCGGGTTCGCAGGAGCTGTCCCCGGTGCTGAAGAAAGAAGCCCGGGACCGGGGTTACCCGAGTGTGGAACTCGTTCCCGACCGCACGCGGTTCGTCGATCTTGCCCGCGAGCTTTCACGTGAAGCGTCTCAGGCCTCCCTCCCCGAGACCCCAACCCTCGGTGAGGACGCGATCGAACGCGAAGTCCGTGCAACGCTCGAGCAGCTGTCTGGAGCCGAGTTCGAAATCTTCGGCCGGCTCGAGCTCAACGGAGTGCGCGTCGTAAACGAATTCGACATTCCGGAGGCTTACGACACCAGAGTCGTCTGGGCCCAACCAATAGGTGACATCGTCGACTCCTTCGCAGTCGACACTTTCAACGAAACGACAGAGCTCTGGGAGGCGGTCACCGAGGCGATCCTCTGGATCGAAGGACGAATGGACCCTCGGGACCTGCAGCAGCTACCTCGCACTGCGCGCGTTCACTCTCGCGAATGGCACGAAGAATCATTGGTGGGAGTCGAGTTCCCGCTCGCCGTTCGACTGAGATACGACGTGAGACTCGAACAGGCCGGCACATCCTCCGCCGAGCTTGTGGACGCCATCGTGCTCCCCGAAGACCGGTGGCGGTGGCAAGTCGAGCATTCCCTCGATTGGGCTTCCTGGGACTCGTTCTGACTCTTGGACAACGGCACTCAGCGCCATGGGCTGGCGTCTTCGCCATCTGGGCCTCATCGAACGATGACGGACGAGGATCCGCTGAACGCGTTGAACGCGCTCCCCCAGCATGGGAGCCCCTCTTGCGTCACCGGCCGCCGCGTTGACGCGCGCCACACGACGCGAGAGAAGTGCTCGCAGAGGTCGCAGTAGCGCGCGATGAATGGCGGCATCCACGCACCCGTCGCCGTAGGGTAAGTCGAACGCGAACGACACACGCGCAGGAGGGACCGTCGTGAAGGACGCAGACGTACGCGTAGCCCTACACCGCTGGTTGCTTCAGCAGCACGCGGCAGAGCTTGATGACACCCGCGTCGTGGACGAGCTGGGCATCGCTGGTGAGGTTCGAGTGGATACCGTCGTGCTGAACGGATCTTTCGCTGGCTTTGAGATCAAGAGCGCGAGGGACACACTGCGCCGCCTCCCTAAGCAGGTCGAGGTCTACTCTGCCGTGCTCGACTACGCCACCCTCGTCGTTGCGAGCAATCACATTGCTCACGCACGGAGCCTCCTGCCTCGGTGGTGGGGCATTGTGGAAGCTCGCGCTGACGGCGACGAGGTCAAGCTGGTACCGCGGAGAAAACCCCGCCGGAACTCTCGCATCAACGCCTTCATGCTGTGCACTCTGCTTTGGCGGGCGGAGGCACTGGAGGAGCTGGACGCCGTCGGCGCCGCGCGGGGATATCGCAGTAAACCAAACGCAGTGTTGTGGGAGCGCCTCGCGACCGTCCATGACCCCGAGGCGCTCCGCACCATCGTGCGTGAACGACTTAAAGTCAGGCCAGAGTGGAGAGCTGGTGCAGCGTGACCTCAATATGACGGAGCGTTCCCCACTCCCGCCACTTCGTGGGATTGCCCGGCGTGGTCGTGCCCGCGACAACCGCATCAATCCAGTCATCCGTTTGTGTACGGATGGGAGTAGCGAAATCCGGGTGCGTGCGTAGGACCTGAAGGGGCGCGATGAGTGCCGCTCCGCCGGTCAGCACGCCGGGCCGGGGCTTCCCGCCCTTGAACAGCGCTCCTTTCGCAATCAACCATTTCTCAGTGACGGTGTACCGCAGCATCGCGCTGATGCTGAGAACGCGGGGGTCGACCTGTTGGTCAATCAGGTCGGGACAGACAATGATGTGGTCGAGATAGTCCGGGGTGGAGTCCTCTCGACCGGCTCGGACTGCCTGCACCGACTCGTAGGTCAGCCAATCGTCTCGGTCGAACTCGCTCGTACCGCGCGCCGCACTCGTCAACGCGGGGAAGGCTGATCCCCCGACGGTAATCGAGCGAAACCCTCCAAGACGTTCAAGCGCGTTGACCTCCCCATCAACGGCCACCCGGACCAGAGCCCCGCTACCCGTTCGATAGTCGACCATGACATCGACCACGGAGGGAGCGACGCCCAGGGAGGAGAGCAAAGCCGGCAGCGCCGAAGGATCCACCGTCAGCCAGTAGTCCTCCTCCAGATGCACGCCCACTCCTCCGCTTCGCTCGCGCTGGATGGCAGCGGCCTCGGTGACGAATGCAGCAGACGAGTCAGGCCGAACCAGCGGCATCAAGTTCACCCCGCCGGTAGCCGCGGTTTCGACGACGTAGCGCAGCGGGTGAACCCCGTGAATGGCGGCATCGGACCCGAAGAGGGACAGGTCCACGTAACCCGCGCTGCCTCCCCAGGCAGCTACAAGCTTCTTCGTCACCGTCTCAACATGGGCTGTCTCCGTCTTCGAGAAGCTGCCCTTGTCATAATCCCACTCACGCGCGGGGATCCGGAACACCGGGGTGACGTTTCCTCGCCCTGGCGTACCCAGGCGTGTGAGTCCGGCAAACTCGCCGGCTTTGGCGAGCGTGAACGGACGGTAGTGCTTTCCCAATTGATCCCCCAATAGCTTGTTCCTAAACGGCTGCAACCATAGCGTTCAACTTCGCAGATACCGGCAGCTTTGACGCGCGTCAAAGATTCTCGCGCGTCATGCAACGGCGTCTCACGGGACCGGTCGCGGTCGATACAATCGCTCATGTCCACGACCAGACACAGCGACCGGGGGGAACCGTGCCTGACGAGAGTCTCATCGATCCAGCGACAGGACGCCCCATTGGCGGGGATCCGAACGACGACCGGCCGGGATGGCTGAGAGAGAAGTTCGACCGTGAGGCTAGGAAGGAAAGAAAGAAGCGCTCGCGTAACGAGCGCGGCTTCGGAACGAAGCGCGATGACTGACTCCGACCGCGCAAAGGCAGAGCTGTCGCGGCGCAGTGCCGCCACCGCTGCGAACTTCCACGAGCTATCCGCACGCATCGACTCGGAGCTCGCCGATGCCACAGCGGTGAAGTCATCGCTGGAGGGGCGCACGCTCGGAATCTTCGCCCTCAACTTAGGCGTCGTAACGCTCTATCTAGCTCTGAGCGAACAGCTGAAGGTGACAGTGCCCGGCCCCGAGAGCTTCTACTTCTGGGCCTTGTGCACCGGCTTCGCCGCCGCCGGGCTTTCCCTTGTGGCGGGCATCTGGGCCGCCTGGCCGGCGGTGTATAGCCGAATTCCGGTGAGCTTGTTGGACGACGCATATATCAACGCCAAAGAAGTGGACACCATCCTGCTGCCGGACCTCGTCCCTGAGCGCATTACGTCGTTGGAGCGGCTGAGAAAGGTCAACGGAAGGAAGGCCGTCCTCGTCATCGTGTCCCTCGGCCTGTCCCTCGTGAGCATCCTGGGCTTCGCCACCAGCGTCGTGGGACCAGTTCTCAACCTTTGACGGCGACCGCACCTTTTCCGTGGATGGCGACACGCTCGGCCGCCCCCTTCGTGAGCTGGTTGTGATCCCAGCGGCCGGTGGAGTAAGCCTGGAACGTGTCGCGAACCCACACTGAACCGGGGATTGGCTTGACGGCGTAAACGAGCGAGCTCCCGGGAATGTGGATGAACATCGGCCGCACAGTCACTTTCAGTGTCTCGTCGTCCAGCGAGCCCGATATCACTTGAGAAGCGTCCAGCACCAGAAGCGCCCTCACCGTATCCCGCTTGCGAGCTCGGCGCCTCTTGCGGTCGATGACCTCCAGAACCCAGACGAACTTGGGAAGCGCCTGCATTGTCAGCGCCGTCGCGAGGTCGGGGAAACGCTCGCCCAGACGTCGGCTCACTCCCGCTTTCAGGTCGACGCCGGTGGTCACGTACGTACGGATTGTGTACTTCTGACTTCCGGAACTGGGCGTCGCGGGATCCGCGAGCCGGGATACCTGGCTGTCAGCGGTCGCCAGGTCTTCGCTGAACTGGAGTAGCGCCGACTCTCGTAGTTCCGCCGGGAACCCTTCGGCGCGTATCGGCCGGGCGCAGATGTCAACGTAAAGGCCCATGAGCCGAATGGCGGTGCGCTCCGCAGTCTGCCCCGTGAGGGCGAGACCGTGAGGGAGCGGCACCATGACCTTCGAGTCGTCGGTGTCGACGCTTTCGGCCAGCGACTCCAGGCTCAGAAGCTCGAACGGCCCGCGTTGGTCATCGGCGACGATGAGATAGACAACATCAGACTGGGCGTCGACGTGAGCGGAGTTGGGTGCAGCTGGCGACAGGAGGTCGGCGAGGTCCTCTTCATCGGACGTCGGAATCTCGTGCAGGTCGATCTGCGCGGTTCCCTCCCCGGCCGCCTCAAAATCCGACCGCCGAAGGTAACCGACCACAACGACCGTGTGGTCCTCGTCGGCCCGAAGGACGATGGACGGCAACCCCGAGTTGAGGTACCGACAGATCGACGCACCCAGGTTCTCCGCGATCCACTGCCGCCGGCGCTGTTGGGCGGCACGGCGACTGCTCTCCTCGGGGACGCCGGGGACCTCTGCCGGTTCGGACCCGAACCGCTGGTGGTGGATCTGTCGATCCGTCCAGTTCAGAGTGCGAGGTTTGGTCAACGCTGCCGCGTCGAGCAACTCGGGCGGCATATCGGATCGCGCCAGCATCTGCGCAATCTCGAATGTCGTCACACCTGAGGACGGAAACGAGCGACCTGTTGCGTAGGTCCCTCCCTCCCGATGGAAGTGCGCCACGGGCCGCCGAGGCACGAAACCGCGTAGCACCGCCGTGTAGTGACACATCCAAGCGCTGACGTGTCCGCAACGAAGCAGCGCACCGTCCTGCTCCATGAACGGGATTCCTGTGGCGACCAGCGTCACGCCGTACACACTGACGTGCTCCGTCACAGCAGTACGAACCTGTGAGAACACGGCCTGCGCGTCGACCCGCACCTTCCCATCAGCGGACGTCGCGGATGCGTACGGACTGACGAGCGTGCGCCCGATGGGAGCTCCGTCCTGTCCCTGCACGATGCTGTAGCCGAGATAGACCGGTGGCCGGACGGGCAACACCAATTCACCTTCGGCGGCTTCGTCCCTTTCGGTCTCGGTATTGTCCGGCCCGTCCTCGCGACCGCGAGCTTCCACCGCGGCACGCTGCACGAAGTCTCTCAGGCTCTCGCCATCGGTCGCCTCGATGGAAAAGAAGTGCAATCTCAGCGAAGACATCTGGAACGGCTCGAAGGCGTGCTCCTGCAGCTCAGCGATCTCGCTACGCCGGTCGAGGTCGAAGTACTGCGTCTCAATGAGGAGGGTCTTCGCCTCCTCGCAGAACGACGCGTACAACCGCGCGCCCGGGCCGCTCCGTGTGGGCACGGAAGTACGAGCTTGTCCGCGCTCTTCCAACTCATAGGACAGCGCCACAAACGGTCGCGCTGTGTCCGGTGCGGGGCCTTTAGCCGGAGGGAGCTGAACACCGGCGAGCTCCATCACGTGCGCGACAGCAAGGTCACACAGCCGGTAGAGCGTTCCGGCGCTGGCGTCGAGGTCGTTCGCCGGAGCGAGCGGATCACACACCGTCAGTCCAGGCGTCGTCCCAGAACTGTGGTGTCACGATCTCGACGCGCACGTCGCGATGGCTCAGCGGCCGGCGCGGGAGAAACCTCCCGGGAGAACCGGGCCGATCCGAGCAGCCGCTCAACGACGTTGACGTCACGCGCCATCCCGTCGAGTGCGGACCGACGAACAGGAACAGGGTTGGCCGAGACCACGATGCGTCCATCACCAAGACGGTGCGAAATGTGCGCGTTGTTCATCAACCGACTCCCCCAACGACCTGCTTCAGGCCGGATCCCCCATGTGCATTTTCCAATCGCAGCCGAACACCAGCGTTCGCCCGCAAATCAGACATCGAACCCCAGCCTAGCGCAACCTCAGGAATGGACTTCAGCAAGGACAGCATGGTCTCACCTTCCCAGGGCCCACGGACACTCGAGGCGACCGCCACGCCACAGAGATGTAGACCGCCCGTCTCGTCGCCGAAGTGCGCGGTGCCAGTCCGGTTCTCGCGCTTCGCGACATCGACCACCTCTGATCTTCACCCTGCGGCAAGTCCACCGTTCTGCGCTCAGCAGGCAGGGGGCACAGTGCGCACGAGACCACCCCGGCGTTGACACCGATCCGTCCTCGCTACCGCACTGCCGCGCCGACGTTCCCTAGACTTTCGCGGGGGGATCAGATGCTGAGCGAGCAAGCACGTGTCTTGATTACGGTAAAGGCGTCGCCGGAGCCGTCGAAGACGTACGGGGACACGGTCTGCGTGGCGGGCGTGCGGCTTCACGAGGACGGCAGCGGTTCCTGGGTGCGGATCTACCCCGTCGCTTTCCGTCATCTTGAAAGCACCCAGCAGTTCAAGAAATTCGAGGTCATCGACGTTGAGTTGAAGCGGTCGGCGACCGATTCCCGGTTGGAAAGCTATCGCCCGAACTGGGACACCCTCAAGCGGGACCCCGACCGGACGGGCAAGTACAAGACCTACGCCGAGAAGGCCCGCGGACCCATCCTCGAGAAGCTCATCGGCCCGTCGATGTGTGACCTCCGGGCCGGCGTCGAAGCCGACCTCACGGCGCAGTCCCTCGGCCTAGTCGAAGTGCGCGAGCTTCGGGCGTTGAAGTTCACCGACCACGGGCCATGGACGGATGCCCAGGTAGCGAGCATGACGGCGGCGATGAGTCAGCCCGACATCTTCGGCGAAGTCGACACAACACCGATACTCGTTCCGCCGCGGTACAAGGTGCACTACGACTACCACTGCGCGTCGACGACGTGCCCGGGCCATAAGCCGCGGATCCTCGACATGGAGCTGAGCGCGCTGCAGTACAAGAACCGGCACAGATCTGACGCCGACCTGAAAGCGCTCATTACGCTGAAGTTCCACACGGAGATGTGGAACGAACGGCGCCGCACGTACTTCTACGTCGGCAACTTCGGTGACGTCGTGAAGCGGAAGAACTTCTCCGTGCTCGGCGTCTACCGCCCGCCGCGGACAACCGACTACGGCACGACGCTGTTCTAGGCCGAGGCGAAACGCTCCCGCACTGCCGAGATCACAAGCTCACGATGGCACCGGGTCTCATCTTGTTCGAAGCACAGTAGCGCGACCGTCCCGAACTCTGAGAGCGTGATGATCTCGTCGAGCGCGTCGTGCGCCGCTTCAGTCTCCATCAGCGCAGCGAAACGCTCCCGGGCACCCAAAGCCACCGGCCCCACGACATCGGCGAACCCCTCGCGGTTGTCCCGCGGATTACCCAGCGCGGGAAGATGCCGATACCCGATGTCCTCTGAAACGAGTCGAGTGCGAAGCGCGGTCTTCGAGAGTCCTCGCTTGCGGGAGATCGGATTGAGCCGCACGTCTACGAGCGTCCGCACACCTCGAAGCCGAAGCTTCGAGACCAGACCGTCGAGGTCGAGACCCTCATAACCCACACCAAAGACGTCTAGACCCACGGTGTTCAAGTCTCGCATCTCACGACGGCCCCAGTAACCGCGTAGCTGTCTCGTGAGGGTCCAGAAGCGGCCCGCGGCACCATGTCGCCGACGCGGTGTGAGCGCTTCGCGTGTCGCGGGCGTCGATAGGATCACGCCGTGGCGATAGGCGATGTCGGGTTCTGGGCGAGCACCTTACTCACGATGGGAACCACCATGGCCGGCGTCTTCCTCGCGTTCGCGCTCCAACGCGCTGCCGACCGACGTCGGCAGGACGCGGCTGCGTTCTCACTGGCACGACGACGGGTCGGCACGCAGCGCGCCGCCGGGTCGACGGCTCGGGGAGAACGCTCATCCGCTACCTCATCTACGGGCGAACGAACCCGAAACGCCCCCTTGTCCAGGCTGCCCTCCTCGACGTCGATGCGGACGTGGAGAGGTGGTGGTCCCGGGTCACGGAATGTCTCGTGGTGGCCGAAGATCCGTTCCTCCCCGATTCGATAGTCGAACGTCGCGCGCGTGACTGGGCAGATCAGGTCGACATTGAGCTGCAACGCGCGCTTCACCGATTTCCGAGTCAAACCCGCCGGCTGCGCCGCCTCACGACCACCCTCCCGAATCCGCCCATCCTCACAGCGTCCGGCAACCCCGCATCGCCGTCATCGGCGGGGAGACATCAGAGGGACAGACGCATCGCCGCACGGGCCCAGGGAGCGGCCTAACGAGCGGGGGTGCTTTCGCCCTGCACGATGCCGATCTGCCGACGGATCTGTTCCAGTGGGTCCGCGCTGCTCGTAGCGATGCAGATCTTCTTCGTCGGGAGCGTGCTCGCCAGCTCTATCGCTATGCACAACGCTGCTAGCCGGCACACGGCCGACCTCGCCTCCAACGGTAACCTCCCCGGCGGCTGGGCGTACTGCATGGCACGCGCGGCGTCCCGCATCGCGCGAGCGCTCTGATCTCCGCCTTCGGGGCTGTCATCGTCGTTGCTTTCGCCATCGCTCAGGTGAACCCGTACATCGGTCTCGGCAGCAGCCTGGTCGGGCTCCTCACCATCGGCCTCTTCAGCATTCAGATCGTGGTTGTCGCGGCCGCGCTGCGGTACCTGGTACGAGCGGGGAAACTGAAGCCCGGCGCACTGTTGGCGTGCATCGCAGGTGGCGCGGGCCTTCTCGTCGCGGTGACGCTGATGGTCACGAACTACTCGGTACTCAACGGCGCGGACTCACCGTGGGCGAGCGTTCCGCTCCTGCTCCTGCCCGCGGCATTCGTGTCCGGCCTGGTGGTCCCCCGCGTGCGCGGCGAGAGAGCTTCGTCCGAGCTCCCCGCCGAGGAACCGGTGCAGGCCCCGGTCATCTGAATCGGTTCGACAGGCTGGCAGGCTTCCTCCGAGCCCGCCAGCCTGTCTCGTCCGCTCCGACGCGGGTCCTCTCAGCTCGACTGGGACAGTCAGTTCAGCCTGCTCTCCCCCGCGTTCGCGATGCGCCACCGTAATCGGTCTCGGAGTTCGACCGCGGCTTTCAAGACCGTAGCCAGAACGGCAACGCTCGCTTCAATTCGGCGCTGACCGGGCGAGCCACCCGGGACATCGGCCAACTCCGACAGAGAGGACAGGACCCACCGGTTCGCGTGGGTCATGCCGCTACAGATACGCCACGCCTCGAGAGCTGTGGCCGGCTCGATCCGTAGGTCGAGGTCCACGTCCGCAAGGATGGTCGAGATCGCGGGAAGTTTGGCGAGGTCGGCGCCTAAAGGGATGCTCTTCACGCTCCGCTTGTTCTGCTCAAGCTCCGCGTACACCGACTCGGCATCGTACGCCGAGCCGGTCGCTGCGACGATGACAGCGACGCTGCGTTGCGCGTCGTATGACAGTTGCAGCGAGCGTTTGACCCGCTTCGCGTGGTTGCCGCCTTTGAGGATCCAGATCCCGTACGCGGCGGACTCGATAGCCGACCGCGCCAACGTATACAGAGCCACCGACGGTATCCCGACGGGCCCTTCCACGATCTCCCGGATGGTCGACAGATGGTCCTGCGCGACCGTGAGGAAAAAGTGTGTCTGAAACGACACAGGGTCGTACGTGGTCCGGGAGTCGTCATGGGCGAGAGGCGAGCCGGGTCGTGGCGTCGCCCATCTCGAGTCCTCGGCTGACGCTTCCCTATCGCCTAGTCGGTCGACAATGGCTGAGAACTGGCGCTCTACCCGCCAGCGAATGTCATCGTCGGCAACAGTCATGGCGACACCGTACCGGTCCCGCGTTACGTAACCGACGACGACCGACACGATCTCGGCGCGGAATACCATGCGACCATGGACCCTTTCGCTCCGACCCCGTGGCCGGCGCGGTGTCAGCTCTCAGGCGCGCTCATCGACGCTGACACCTGCGCCCGACGGGTCCTCGCGGATCTCGCCAGGGCCGTCGGCCCCTCCGAGGGCGCACAGGCACGGGAATGGCTGGGCGCGGCCAGCACATGGTCAACCGGGTTCTCTGCGGTCATGCAGGCGCTGGCCACCGCGAACGACCATCATCGTGCCTTCGCACGACTGTTGCGGTCGCGCGAGGCGTATGGGCCGTCTCTGGCTGCGCTGTGCCGCGCGTTCGTGGAGGTCGCAGGCCGTGCCTGGTGGCTGCTTGAATCTGCCGACCGTTCTCAGCTCGAGCATCGTGCCGCGGCGATGCCGCTCAAGGAAATCTCGGACAGCCGCGGTCGCACATCCGGACGACTCGTCCGTGTCGCAGACGGAGCGTATGAGGAGGTTGGCTACAACGAGGTCCTGAAAGCGGCGCAGCAGGATCTCTCCAAAGCGGCCGTCGCTGGCCGCAAGGAGGCCGTGCCCGGGTACTCCAAGCTCGCGGAAGCGGTCATGACCGCTGGCGGCGTGAAGGAAGCAGACGCGAAGTACTCCCACCTGCATCCGTTGCACCGTAGGGCCACTGGCAGGGCCAACATGCTCCCAAACAGCAAGAAACCGCCGGGGCTGCCGGCGGTTTCTTGCTGTTCATCTGGCATTCCGAGATACGAGAACGATCTGCTCTAGTTCCGGGAATATCCCCTGGTGGACCTGAGGGGAATTGAACCCCTGACCTCCTCGATGCGAACGAGGCGCGCTACCAACTGCGCTACAGGCCCGAGAACTCACCAACATTATCACGGTGAAAACGCCCGGACGTGCCACCGGCGACCCGCTACTGCCCTGAGGCGCGGCGTTCCAGCAGGTGACGGACGTGCTCTTCGATCTCGGCGTCGTCGACGTAGCCCATGCGGCTGAACTCCGACTGACGCGCGACGCGGGCGGTGTCGATCGAGGGCGGGGCCTGCTTCTCGGCGAGCTCGCGCATGGCCTCCTCGCGGGCGGCGGCGCGAAGGGCGTCGCGCGCAGCCTGCTCGTCGAGCACGGCGGCGGCACGGGAGCCCGCCGACGACACGAGCGGACGCGGCAGATCGCGCGGGGTCCACGCCGAGACGCGGGCGACCTCGAGCGGGACGTCCTGCACGGGACCGGCGACCCGGGCGGCGGGTGCGACGGCCGGGCGCGCCACCGAGCGGGCGGCGACGCGCGAGAGCCGGTGGAGGGTGAGAACGCAGAGCGCGGTGACGGCGACGCCGGTCCACAGAAGAGCGACGGATGCGGCGACCACGGCCTGCCAGATGCCGACGCCCGTGACGGCGAGGGCGACGAGCGCGACGATCGTCGTGGCCAGGCGGAAGCGGCGGCGAGCGCGCGCGCGGCGCGCCTCGGGGAGGGCGTGCGTCGCAGCCTGGCGGGCACGCGCCTCGGCCTGGCGGGCACGGGCCTCTTCGCGGGCGATCGCGAGCTCGGCCTTGGCCGCCTCGCGCTCCGCAGCATCCTGTTCGCGTTCGACGTCGAGGCGGGCGCGAGCGACCGCGAGTTCGGCGTGCGCGCGCTGCTCCTGAGCGCGGCGGGCGAGCTTCTGCTGAGCGAGCGCCGTGCGCGCGTTCAGCTCGAGGCGCACTTCCTCAGGCGTCTCGCTCGTCTCGGCGAGAACGCGGATCGCCTGGTTCAGGCGCACCGCGTTGCGCTCGGCAGACGTGTACTGATGACGGCTGTGCCACGACGGCAGCAGATACACCAGCCAGAGTGCGACGGCGACGAAGACGATCACGCCGCCGCCCAACACCTGTCCACCCATGCGCACCACGGTATGCGACGGCATGCGCCCCGCCCCGCAACCCGCCGCCGTGTCGCGGGCCGGATGCTGCGGATTCGCCGTGTGTCAGAGCGACGCGAGCTTCGGCAGCACCTCGCCGGAGATGCGCTCGACCTGCCCGACGGGGTCGGGGTCTGCCGGGTTCCGCCCGAGGACGACCATCGTCACCCCGAGATCCGACAGCTTCTCCATGTCGCGGAGGAAGTCGTCGGAGAACGGGTCGCGCGAGCCGTAGATCACGGTCTTCTCGATCGCGTCGTAGTCGGTGCCGAGGCGGTCGCAGTGGCCTCGCAGCACGTCGAGGAGGCGCGCCACCTCGCCGGGTTCGGCCGTGGTGAGGTTCAGGATCTGCGCGTACTGGGCGACCATGCGCAGCGTCTTCTTCTCGCCCTTGCCGCCGATCATGATGGGCGGGTGCGGGCGCTGGATCGATGAGGGGCTGTTGAGCGTCTCTTCGAGCTGGAAGTGCGTTCCCCGGTAGGGCCCGTCGTCGTCGCTCCACATCTGGAGAGCGATCTGCAGCGCCTCTTCGAGACGCTCGAAGCGCTCGGAGATCGCGGGATAGGGAACGCCGAGACCGCGATGCTCCCGGTCGTACCAGGCGGCGCCGATTCCGAGCATGGCGCGCCCCGAGCTGAGCACGTCGAGGGTCGTCACGATCTTCGCCAGGAGAGCCGGGTAGCGGTAGGTCACGCCCGCCACGAGCGGCCCGAGCCGCATGGACGAGGTCTGCCCGGCGAGAAACCCGAGGGTCGTGAACGCCTCGAGCATCGGCTCGGTCGCGGGCGCCGCGGCCTCCATCTGGAACCAGTGGTCCATGACGGTGAATTGCGTGAACCCGCCCTGTTCGGCGGTGCGCGCGGTCTCGGCGAGGACGGCCGGAAGCGATCCAGGCGCGCCGGGGACGGTGAAGTTCCAGAAGTGGAAGCCTGCCTGCATAGCGTCAGGCTAAGCCCCTTGTGACCCGCCGAGGGCCGCGTTCACCGATCGGTCATGTGTGGAGACGGTCGGCCGGCGGGATCGTCGCGGCGTCCTGCGGCGCCCGCCCCGCGGCCCACCGCTCGAGCACGCCCTCGGGCACTTCCTCGCGCACCAGGGCGAAGGCGTAGTGATCGCGCCAGTCGCCGTTGATGTGGATGTACCGGCGCCGCAGCCCCTCGTAACGGAACCCGAGCTTCTCGACCACGCGCAGGCTCGCCTGGTTCTCGGGCCGGATACAGATCTCCATGCGATGCAGTCGCAGCTCGGTGAAGCAGAGGTCGGTGGCGAGGGCGACCGATGTCGGGGTGATGTTCTTCCCGGCGAACCGCTCGCTGACCCAGTACCCGATCGTCGCCGAGGACAGCGACCCCCGGGCGATCCCCCAGACGTTGAGCTGCCCGGCGATCTGACCGTCGTACTCCATCACGAGCGGCACCCCGACACCGTCGCGGTGCTGCTGGAGCAGGCGACGCACCCCGAGGCGCATGTCGAACGAGACGGGTCCGTCAGGACTCGTGGCCTCCCACTGCCGCAGCCACGAGCGATTCGAGAGCAGCTCGTTCTGCAGGGTGCGCGCGTCGCGCGCACGAACGAGGCGCACGCCGATGGGGCCGTGCTGCCGCGGAACGGACAGGTCCATCCCACTCCCTCGAACGAGCGGCGTCAGAGTGTTGCCGCGAACTCCTTGAACCAGGGACGCAGCTGGGGTCCGAGATCTTCGCGATCCGACGCCAATTGCACGATGGCCTTGATGTAGTCCACTCTATCTCCGGTGTCGTACCGGCGCCCGCGGAAGATCACGCCGTACACGCCGCCTCCGTCACCGCCTCCGGTCGCGAGCTCTTCGAGTGCGTCGGTGAGCTGGATCTCGCCGCCCTTGCCGGGTTCGGTGCGCTCGAGGATGCGGAAGACGTCGGGTCCGAGAACGTACCGACCGATGATGGCGAGGTTCGAGGGTGCGTCTTCCTTCGACGGCTTCTCGACCAGCTGGGTGACCCGCACCACGTCGTCTTCGTCGGTCGCCTCGACCGCTGCCACGCCGTAGAGGTGGATGTGCTCGGGGTCGACCTCCATCAGAGCGATGACGGTCGCGGTGCGCTTGTCGTACTCCTCGAGCATCTTCGTCAGCAGCGGGTCGCGCTCGTCGATGAGGTCGTCGCCGAGCAGGACGGCGAACGGGTGGTCGCCGACGTGGCCCTCGGCGCGCAGCACGGCGTGGCCCAGACCCTTGGGCTCGCCCTGGCGTACCATGTGGATGTCGGCGAGCTCAGACGAGTGCTCCACCTTGGCGAGCTTGTCGAGGTCGCCCTTCTGGCGCAGCTTCTCTTCGAGCTCGGGCATCGCGTCGAAGTGGTTCGCGATGTTGTTCTTGTTACGACCGAGGATGATGAGCACGTCGGTGATGCCGGCTTTGACCGACTCCTCCACCACGTACTGGATGGCGGGCTTGTCGACGACCGGCAGCATCTCCTTCGGCATCGCCTTGGTGGCGGGAAGGAATCGCGTACCGAGTCCGGCGGCAGGGATGACGGCCTTGAATGGCTTGTGCGGCATGCGAACAGATTAGCGGGATCGCATGGCGGGCATGTTAACGGAGCGCGCCCGTACAATCGTCTCCATGCCCGATCGCATCGAACAGGCCAAGCGCGCGCTGCGCGCCGACCTCCGCGAGCGGCGGCAGAATCGCTCCGAATCCGCCCGCGCCGACGCAGCCCTCGGGGTACAGGCCCAGCTCGACGCGCTCATCGAGAAGCTCGGGGCGACATCGCTGTCGTGCTTCCTCTCCACCACGACCGAGCCCGGCACCCACGAGTTCGTCGAAGCCGCGGTCGCCCGGGGCCTTCGCGTGCTGCTGCCGATCTCGCGTGACGACGGCCTGCTCGACTGGGTCGTGGCCACCCCGGGCGGCGCGATCGCAGAGGGACTGTTCGGACTCCCCGAACCCGTCGGTGAGGTGCTCGGTCCGATCGCGGTCAACGACGTCGACCTGCTCGTGATTCCGGCGGCGGCCGTTGACCAGAGCGGCATGCGTCTGGGATGGGGCCGCGGCTACTTCGACAAGACGATCGGCTCCATGGAGCGCTGCCCGCCCGTGTACGCCGTCGTCTTCGACTCCGAGTACGTCGACGACGTACCGCGCGACGTGCACGACCAGCCCGTCTCGGGCATCGTCACCCCCACGCAGACCATCACCTTCGCTTCGGCGAACCGCTGACCCTCCCCGAGGAGCCCCCATGCCTACCTACGCCTATGCCTGCAAGTCGTGCGGACACCGCTTCGACACCGTGCAGTCGTTCTCGGAAGCCTCGCTCACCGAATGCCCCGAGTGCGGCGGCGAGCTGCGCAAGCAGTACGGCTCCATCGGGGTGACCTTCAACGGTTCCGGTTTCTACCGCACCGACTCGCGCTCCGGCGAGGGCAAGAAGGCGGATGCGTCGTCCACGGCAGCGAGCGGATCGGCCCCCGCCGCCGCGTCGTCGACGTCATCGTCGGCGGGAAAGACAGAATCGAAGGCATCCGCCGCCCCGTCGGGTTCGTGACCCGGCGCCGGCGCACGAGACTGAGGAGCACAGCGTGATTAAGGGATTCAAGGAGTTCATCCTCCGCGGCAACGTCATCGACCTCGCGGTCGCCGTCGTCATCGGCGCGGCGTTCACCGCGGTGGTCAACTCGATCGTGTCGAGCATCATCAACCCGCTGATCGAGATCTTCTGGAAGCCCGCCGAGAACGGCATGGTCGGCATCCCCGTGCAGGGCTTCTACGGCGAGGTGGTCTTCCCCGTCGGAGATCTGCTGAACGCCGTCATCGCCTTCTTCGCGGTGGCCCTCGTGGTGTACTTCGTGTTCGTGCACCCCATGAACCTCATGAAGCAGCGCGCCGCCGCCAAGGCCGGCCTCGACAAGGAGCCGCAGGAATCGCAGCTGCCCACCGAGCAGGAGATCCTCGTGCAGATCCGCGATCTGCTCCAGCAGCAGCAGGACGGCACCTCGCCCAAGCCGTAGGGCCACGGACCCTTCGACACGCTCAGGGACCGCTCGCACGCTCCTCGACCCGCCCGGTCGCTGAGCCTGTCGAAGCGTCCACCCGCACGGTCGCTGAGCCTGTCGAACCGGTCGCTGAGCCTGTCGAAGCGGCCACGTCCCCTCGCACTCAGTAGTGCGGGGGGACGTCCTGTCTCAGCCGTGCATCGTTCGGGCCCGACTCCCCCGCTCGCGCGGCGGGCGCAGCATCCTGCTCCTCATCCGACGGCACCGGCTCGGGCGAGGTTCCCGGGGCGGGGGTCAGGCGCGCGCGACGCGCGCCGGGCACGCGTTCGACGCGTTGGCGATCACTCGACGACATCGATCGGCTGCGTGCTCGATTCGGCCGTCGGGCCGTCGACCTTCACGCCGAGAAGAGCGGCGATGCGCGCGGCGACCGTTGCCGGATCGCTGTAGAGATCGAACGAGTGCACCCGCACGTAGTGCCAGCCGAGGCGACGCAGAATCTGCGGGCGCAGACGCAGCGACTCCCGCAGCGAATCGCCCACCGTCTCGGGATCGCTCTCGGCGACGACCGCCTTGCCGCCGTGCTGCGCGACGAGGGGCAGCAGACCGCGGTAGTGCACGTCGACGGCGATTCCGAGGCGTCGCAGCTCGCGCGCGAGCGCCAGGGTGAGCGGATCGGCGAGGTCTTCGAGGCGCGACTCGCGGCCGCGCGCGGCCAGGTTGCCGAGGATGCCCATGAGGGTGGCGGCGCCGTGCTCGAGTCGTCCGTCGTCGAACGACGACGGGCGGATCGACGACACGATCACCATCGAGCGGCGCGCGCGCGTCATGCCGACCGTGAGCAGTCGCTCTCCGTCGGGCGTCGAGAGGTCGCCGAAGTCGCTGAGCACCCGGCCGTGCTTGGTGAGGCCGAACCCGAGCGAGAAGATCACGCGGTCGCGGCTCTCGGCGACGGACTCCTCGAGGGTGAGCACCGCGAACGGTTCGGCGGTGTCGCGCGAGACGAAGTCCGACACGTCGGAGCGTCCGGCGAACGCCGCCTCGACCGCGGCGCGCACGCGCTCGGCGTGGCGCCTGCTGGCTGTGACGACCATGAGCGACTCCGCACCGCGGTTGACGGCGTGCTCGACGACGAGCGTGACAACGCGGGCGACCTCGGCGTCGGGGCTCTCGACGGCGCCCGTGACGGGGTCGGGCGCACCGGTTCCGCCCTCGACGTAGTCGACGCTCAGGCTGCCGCGTCCGAGGTACGACCCGGCCCAGGGCAGCGAGACGATCTCGCCGCCGTAGAAGGCGTCGTTCACGAGCTCGGCGAGGTCTTCGCCGCCGGCGCGGTAGCTGCGGGTGAGGGTCTCGACCGGCAGCAGCTCGGCCAGGCGCTCGAACACCGAGGCGTCGTCGAAGGGCTGCTCGTCTTCGGTGTCTTCGTCGGAGGCGAAGGTCGCGCTCACCCGGAACGGCGTGGGCTTCTGCGTCACGGGATCGCCGAAGACGACGATCTGGCCGGCGCGCCGCAGGGCGGGCGCCGCCTCGGTCAGGCACAGCGCTCCGGCGTCGGCGATGAGCACCACGTCGAAGCCGTCGGCGTCGGGGATCTCGGGCACCTCGTAGGGCGAGGCCAGCCAGACCGGAGCGAGCGTGCGCAGCAGCCCGGGCGCGATGGCGGTGAGCTCTTCGGCCGTCGTGGCTCCGCGCTTGAGCGCGTCTTTGAGAGCTGCGGCCTCGTCGGCGAGGTCGACGATGCCGATGCGCCACTGCTGCGCCAGGCGGGCGGCCAGGAGGGGGCCGGATGCTGCGGCGTGGGCCTCGTCGACGAGGCGGAAGTCGCGTTCGAGCCGATCGACGACCGACGTGTTGGCTCCGAGGAGAGCGCGATCGGTGCGCAGAAGGTGCTCGAGGGCCGACTGCCACCAGGCGAACTCGAGCTCGTCGGCGACCCGGTCTTCGGGGACGTGCCGCACCGACAGCTCGAGCAGGAGGGGCTCGAGCCCGAGGCGGGCGAGCTCCGAACGCAGTTCGGCGCGTTCGACGAGGTTGTCGAAGAAGGTCGACTCGGCGGCGAGGCCCGCGAGGGTGCGCACGAGACGCGCGACCGGGAGGGTCGTCATGCGGGCGGAGTTCTGACGACCGAGGATCTGGTCGAGTTCACCGAGCTCGGCGTCGACGCGCTGCCACGCGACCGCGACGTCGGCGAGTCCGAGCGGCACCTCGGGGGTGACGCCCGCCTCGACGTAGCGCTGCCATTCGGTGCGCTGCTCCTGGATGCGTACGAGCGCCTCGTGCATATCGGTGACGTGCACACCCGGACGCAGGTACTCGCGCGACAGGCGCTTGAGCCTGCGCCGGTTGGGGCCACTCATCTCACCGGCGTCGCGCCGCGCGGCGTGGGCCTGGATGAGCTCGCCGAGCGGGCGCTCGAACACGGTGGGGCTGAAGCGGTCGAGCGACTCGCGGATGCCCTGCAGAAGGCGCAGGTAGCCGCCGAGCTCGGAGATCGTCTGGAACGGGCGCATGCGCGTCTGGGCGATGAGCTCGTACCCGCGCTCGAGGAGGCTCGGAACGTCGCGGCGGTGCAGCTTGCCGGCGAGGGCGTGCGCGGCACGGGCATCTTCGGTGCGGGTGAACGACACTCCGTACCAGGGCGAGTCGTCGGGGCCGAAGCGGAACTCGCCCAGGCGCGCGGCGGCGGCGAGCGCCGAGCCCGCCTCGGCGCGGCGGTCGGCCAGGCCTTCGAGCGTCGCGACGTCGAAGCGCGTGGTCGTCGAGGGTGCGGGCGACCGCCCGGCCAGGGTCGTCAGGGTGCGCAGCACATCGAGGGCCGAGACGCCGAGCGACGGGTGCTCGACCGTGACCGCGTGGCGGTAGTCGCGCAGCACCGTGCGCAGACGCACGAGAGCGTCGTCGATGTCGGAGACGCGCGGCTGCTCGGCTTTCTCGTTGCGTCCGATCGCGCGGATGAGGTCGCGGCGGATGTGCGTGGGAGAGACGGCGAGGCCGTCGAGGCCGATTCCGGCGAGGCGGTGGCGGATGCCCTCGAGGGTCGAGCGGCGCGCGCTCACGACGAGCACCCGCTTTCCGTCCTGCACGAGGCGACCGACCGCGTTGATGATCGTCTGGGTGCCGCCCGTTCCGGGCAGGGTGTGCACGGCGAGCGACTGACCGGCGGCGATCCGCGCGAGCACGGCCTCCTGCTCGGCATCCGCGTCGAGCAGCAGCGCGTCGGCCGCGGGTGCGCGCTCGTCGGGTCCGTCGACCACGGGGGCCGGACGCCGCTGCATGACGAGGGCGCGGTCGGTGGGGTGGCCCGCGAGGGCGTTCAGCACGGGGTGGTCGAGGTCGGCGGTGTCGCGCGCCATCGCCGAGCCGACGTCGGCGAACGACGAGATGACCAGGCGAGGGTGCACGACGAACGTCGGGATGTGGGTGGTGAGGGCTCGCAGGTGGTCGATGACAGGCTGCGGCTTGAACACACCGCGGTCGTAGGCGAGGCCGGCGAGAGCCAGGCTGTCGATCCGGATGCCGAAGTGGGTGAGGAACGCCTTGGCCAGCTCGGGGTTGACCATGAACGAGCCGTGCAGCTTGAGCTCGAAGTCGCCGTGGTGGCGGCGGATCGCCAGCGGGCGCAGCAGCACGGGGGCCGACCACGCGACTCCCCCGATGCGCCAAGCGGCGAGCCCGACGGCGAGGTGCACGGGCTCGAGACCGCGCGACGTGCGCAGCTCCACGTTCTTCGCGGTGATGCGCTCGGCGGCCATGCGCGCCGTGCGCAGCGCCACCTCGTCGCGGAAGAGGTTGGAGAGCAGCGTCGAGCGCCCGGTGATGAACTGCGGGAGGCTCCCGGGGTGGGCCTTGGTGATGTCGATACCGGCATCGGATGCGTCGTCGAAACGCAGCAGCGTCGATCTGCCGCCGAGCGCGGCGGCCTCGGTGCGGATGCGGGCGCGCTCCGGTTCCGCGACATGCATGACGGAGACGCCCGGCTCAGACAGACCGAGATTTCCGGGGTTAACGGACGTCGCCGACACGTCACCCTCTGCGCCGTCTACGACGCCCTCTGCTCGCCACACGACAGTCACCCTAGGCGCGCGTCGCGCTCCTCGCCGGTATCCTTCCGGGGTTTCGCGGTATTACCCGACACGCCGGATGATCGGCCTTTCCTCCCCAGCGGGGGGTCGAAGCATCCTTGTCCACCGTTTCTGCACGGCGAGCCGACCCCGCCGCCACCGGCCCGGAGGATGGGAACATGACCCGGTACACGACCGCTTGGCACCCGACTCCGGTGGGCGATGCGCTGCTCGCCTTCGCCGACGACGACCTCGTCGCCCTCCGCCTCGAACACGACGAACGCGCCTACGCCATAGAGAGCCTTACGAGGCTCCTTCAGGTCGCTCCGCATCACGACGACCGGGCGGGGGCGCTCGTCGCGACGCAGCTCGATGAGTACTTCGCCGGTGAACGGCGGGCATTCGACCTCCGCCTCGACTGGCGTCTCGCGCGGGGCTTCACGCTTCAGGCGCTGACCGCGGTGGCCGAGATCCCGTACGGCGAGACCGCGTCGTACGGCGAGGTCGCCGCTCTCGCGGGAAAGCCCCGCGCCGCCCGCGCGGTCGGCACGGCCTGCCGCACGACGCCCTTCTCTCTCGTCGTGCCCGTGCATCGGGTGGTTCGTTCCGACGGGTCGATCGGCGAGTACGGAGGGCACCCCGAGGTGAAGGAGTACCTGCTCGACCTCGAGCGCACCGCCGGCGTGTAGGCCGCCGGCGGTGCGGTCGGGGCCCCGGATGCGCGTCCGGGGCCCCGAGGGTCGATCAGTGGTCGGTGGCCTTCTCCGCGCCGAAGCCGGTCAACGACCGCACGTCCATCTCGGCCGCCTTCGCCGGGTTCTCCTTGCGGCGCGACGTCACCGAGCCGAGCCACCCCAGGAAGAACCCGATGGGGATCGAGACGATGCCGGGGTTGTTGAACGGCCAGATCGCCGCCCCGGTGTCTTTGAAGACGCTCGTCGGTGTTCCCCAGAAGACCGGGGAGAGCACGATGAGGATGATCGCCGCAGCCAGTCCCCCGTACATGCTCCACACCGCACCCCGGGTCGTGAAGCGACGCCAGAACAGCGAGTAGAGGATCGTCGGCAGGTTCGCCGACGCGGCGACCGCGAAGGCCAGCGCCACCAGGAACGCCACGTTCTGGCCCTGCACGCCGATGCCGCCGAGGATCGCCAGCACTCCGATGACGATGACGGTGCGTCGAGCGACCTTGACCTCGCCGTCGGGCGGAACGTTGCCCTTCTTGATGACGTTCGCGTAGATGTCGTGTGCGAACGACGCGGCCGCCGTGATGGTGAGCCCCGCCACCACCGCGAGGATCGTCGCGAAGGCGACCGCCGAGATGAAGCCGAGCAGCACCGGTCCGCCCAGCTGGAGCGCCAACAGCGGTGCGGCGGAGTTGACCCCGCCGGGTGCGGCCTTGATCACGTCGGGTCCGACGAGGGCGGCCGCGCCGTATCCGAGCACGAGAGTAAGCAGGTAGAAGAGCCCGATCAGCCAGATGGCCCAGACCACCGATCGACGCGCCTCTTTGGCGGTCGGAACGGTGTAGAAGCGCATGAGCACGTGAGGAAGCCCCGCCGTTCCGAGCACCAGCGCGAGGGCGAGCGAGATGAAGTCCCACGGGTTCGAGCCGTACTGCAGTCCCGGGCCGAGGATCGCATCCTTCGGATCGCTCGTCGACGCGGCCACCGCGCTCTCGAGCAGCGTGTTGAGGTTGAACCCGTTGATGGCGAGAACCCAGATCGTCATGACCAGCGCGCCTCCGATGAGGAGGAACGCTTTGACGATCTGCACCCACGTCGTGCCCTTCATGCCGCCGATCAGCACGTAGACGATCATGAGCACGCCGACCACGCCGACCACGATCGACTGCCCCAGCTGGTCGCCGATACCCAGCAGCAGCGAGACGAGACCGCCTGCGCCCGCCATCTGCGCGAGCAGGTAGAAGAAGCAGACCGCGAGAGTGGTGAGCGCCGCCGCCATCCGCACCGGGCCCTGCTTCAACCGAAACGACAGCACGTCGGCCATCGTGAACTTGCCCGTGTTGCGCATCAGCTCGGCGACCAGCAGCAGCGCGACGAGCCAGGCCACGAGGAAGCCGATGGAGTAGAGAAAGCCGTCGTAGCCGTTGATCGCGATCGCTCCGCAGATTCCGAGGAACGATGCCGCCGACAGGTAGTCGCCGGAGATGGCGAAGCCGTTCTGCGGTCCGGTGAACGATCGACCGGCCGCGTAGTAGTCCGCGGCGGTCTTGTTGTTGCGACTGGCGCGGATCACGATGAACAGGGTCACCGCGACGAATGCGCCGAAGATCGAGATATTCAGCACGGGGTTGTTCTCCACCGTCTGCACCGCGGTATCGACGGCGCCGAGCACATCATTCACGACCGGCCTCCCGATGCGCGCTCGAGGTCGGCTCGAATGGCCGCCGCTCGAGGGTCGAGCCGGCGATTGGCATAAGCGACGTAGGCCATCGTGATGACGAAGGTCGAGACGAATTGACCGAGGCCGAGGAGGAGCCCGACGGTGACGTCGCCCCACACTCGCTGAGACATGAATTCCGTCGCGAACGACGACAGCAGCACATAGACGAAGTACCAGAGCAGGAACACGATCGCGAGCGGGAAGATGAAACTTCGCTGCGCTTTCTTCAGTTCTTGGAACGGCGGCGATTGCTCGACCGCGATGTAATCGATGTCATCCGACGGGGTGACATCGACGCGTGGATCCGACATGGGGCCTCCTTGCCTCATCGGCCCGGCGCAGCATTGCACCGGTAGCGAGAACCGCGGACGCCGGTGGCGACCCCGGTGATATCGTCGACGCTACGAAGGCGGCGATGAGGCCGTCACCCCCGGAAGTAGGTAGTGCGTGGCAGCACGGACGGGCAGCGTCGGTGACACCGAGCTGATTTCACGCGCGGTCGGCGATCTCGCCCGGCGCACGCGTTTTCCCGTTGCGTTCGGAGGCCTCGAGCACGACGGCGCCGTGCACGTCACCTCGATCGTCGGCGCCCGCGGGCGCAGCCTCGACGGCCTCGTCGTCGAAGCGCATCGCGGCCTCGGCGGGCGGGCGCTCGTCGAGAAGCGCCCGAGGCTCGCCCTCGACTACCGCACGTCCCGCACGATCACCCACGACTACGACCGCGCGATCCTCGGCGAGGGGATCTCCACGCTGTTCGCGGTGCCCATCGTCGTGACGGGAACGGCGCGAGGAGTGCTGTACTGCGGCGCGTGGCACGAAGCATCCGTCGGCGATGTCGTGGCGCAACCCGCGTTCCGGGTCGCGGCGGAGGTCGCCACCGAACTGCGGGTGCGCGACGAAGTCGACCGCCGGCTCACCGCCATTCCCCCGTCGTCGGAACCCATCGCGGCGGGCGCTCGGGAAGAGTTGCGTGAGACGTACGCCGAGCTGCGGCGCATCGCGGCGGGCGTCGACGACGAATCTCTCCGCACGCGTCTGGAAAGCCTCGAGCAACGTCTCGCCGCTCTTTCGGGCGACCAGCGCACGCCCATGGTCGAACTCGATGTTGCTTTGTCGCCGCGCGAGATCGACGTGCTCGCGTGCGCGGCATTGGGGGCAACGAATTCTGAGGTGGGTGCGTCGCTCGGACTCCGCGAAACGACGGTGAAGTCGTATCTCGCATCGGCAATGTCCAAATTGGATGCATCGACCCGGCATTCTGCCGTCACCAAAGCGAGGCGCGCGGGCATCTTGCCCTGATGCCGCGACCCACCTAGCTGTCGGTGAGATATCCCTATATCGTATTCTTCGCCTATTCTGGACCGCTCAGACGGAGAGCTACGATGAAATTTCTCGACCGCACCCGCAGTCGGTCGGGAGGAGAAGAGATCACCCATGGCACGTAAGCAGATCACCCAGCTGATCGACGACCTCGACGGTCAGACCCTCGAAGATGGCGGCGAAACCGTCCTTTTCTCGCTCGACGGTCGCCCCTATGAAATCGACCTTTCGGCCGAGCACGCCGCCGAATTGCGCGACGCGCTGAAGCCGTTCATCGACGCCGGTCGCTCGGTCGGCGCCGCCGCCCGCACGACGACCTCGCGCAGCCGTTCCACCCGCCAGCAGAGCGGCCGCGACCTTGGCGCCGTCCGTCAGTGGGCGCGCGAGAACGGCCACGACATCAGCGAGCGCGGCCGCATCCCCGCCTCGATCCTCGACGCGTACGACGCCAGCCGCTGAACCAGTAGCCGGTTTTCGAGAGCTGCGGCGCGCAGGGGCGTGTGCGCTGCAGCTCTCGTGGCGTGCACCGGGCGAGCGTGACGCACGGATCGCTCGATACACTGGAGCACCTGCCTCTGTAGCTCAATGGAAGAGCTGCTCCGTCCTAAGGAGAAGGTTGGGGGTTCGAGTCCCTCCAGGGGCACACTCTGTTTTTGCTCCTGACCAGGAGTTTCTTTTTTAGTCAGACCACCGTTCACGTCGGTGGGCGCCACTCAAGTGCGCAGTCTGGGGCTCCGCTTCCCTGGATCGGCTGCTTCGACTCATCGGTGTACGGCCGGCGGGTGCCTCGTGGCGCACGAGGTTGCAGACAGCCGAGCCCATCGCAGCGGCTTTCGATTCTAGAGAGGCGGCCCGCGGCGGCTAATGCAAGGATGAGTGCGGGCAGATCGAAGGGTGGATTGTGGCAGATCTCGAGTCGCGGTTCGGGCGGCCAATCACGCAGCAGCTGATGTCGTGGACGGTGCGCAACTTTAAGGCGATTGAGTTCGCCGAGACGCCCTTGACCGGTCTTGTTGCCCTTGCCGGCGCGAACAGCTCCGGCAAGTCAAGCCTTCTGCAGAGTCTCTTGCTCTTGGCTCAGTCCGGGGATCAAGAAGTGACACTCAATGGGAGTCTGGTACGCCTCGGAACTCCTCGTGATGTGGTTCGAGCTGGTGCCACGGCGTTGTCAATCGCATGCAGTGCGACCGTCGAGGTCGGCAAGGAAGTTGCCGAGTGGCACGTCGAGCTCACTCTTAGATCCACACAAGACGGACTGCGGGTCTCCGAGTGTGCAGTTGCTCGCGATGGCGAGCCCCTCCTCCTAGCGAGTGACTCGCGTGTCACCGAACGTGCCCACTCCCACGTTGATGGCGACCGGACGTATGGCGACACCATCCTCCGCATCAGGGAGATCGGCGGTCGCCAAGCGCCATCCCACACCTACCTGACATTCAACGGACTTGCTCCGGCAGCTCTTCATACGCGAGTCGATAGCCGTTCAACCCTTACGGAGCTTCGTCGAACCTTCTCGCTCTCGGAATTGCGTAGCAACCCGGAGGCGGCGGAGCGGTTCACAGAGCTCGTCTTCTCAAACTTCTATCGAGCCCAGGTCGAGAAGGAGGCTAGCGCGCTCACTGAAGCGGTGAGGGCGGTCATCGGAGGAGACCTGTTCGAAGAAGACACCGCTGCGAGACTGTCTCGGAGCACTCTCGACACGATCCTGGTGGCGCTGTCCGAGCGAGGGGGCGACGGAGCGTGGCAGCCTGTCCCAATCCGGCCGGGGCTCGCCTATGCAACTCGAAGGCTCTCACCCCGATACGTGTCATTGATGATCCCAAGCTACGCTGAGGCCTTCCACTCGCTGCTAGTCGCGAACGACGTCCTATCGCGTCTGGGATCCAGCGTCAGGTACTTGGGTCCGCTGCGCGAAGAACCGCAGGTCGTTTCGAAGAGCGGCTCGCGAAACCCCTTGAGCCCGGTTGGCCTGCGCGGGGAACGCACTGCTGAGCTTCTTTCGACACGGACTCGAAACGTCAAGTTTTGGGACTGGGACCGCCGCGAGAGACGCGCCGACCTCACTACGGCCGTTAGCCTATGGGCCGGGTACCTCGGCATTGGAGACGACGTCTCGGTAGAGGATCAAGGAAAGCTAGGTCGCGGCCTTCGAATCAGCGTCAATGGCGTGCCTAGAGACCTGACCATGATCGGCGTTGGTGCGAGCCAACTTCTCCCGGTTCTCGCAGTTGTTCTCGACGCTCCACCAGGCTCCGTGGTGCTACTGGAGCAGCCAGAGTTGCACCTGCACCCGTCAGTGCAGTCGAGGTTGGGGGACTTTCTGCTTTTTGCACGACGCGACGTGTGTGTAGTGGTCGAGACACACAGCGAGTACATAATTACCCGCTTGCGCCGCCGGATCGCCGAACGCAAGGCGGGGGCAGAGAATGTACATATCTTGTTCGCCGAGGAGTTGCGGGGCGGGACAGAGGTTCGCGAACTCCGCGTGACAGACTTGGGTAATCTCGACGATTGGCCACGGGGCTTTTTCGACGCACAGGACGAGGAAGCCCGGGCCATCGTCCGTGCAATCGCCAGCCGGCGTTCGACCGAATGACGGTGCTGATAGACCCGCACCTGCTGATCGCTCCCACCACGTGCGGCCCCATCGACCAAGAGGCGTTCTGGAAACGAGTGGTGTCCATCGCTGGGACTAGCAAGGTGATCGGGCACGAGGCGTTCCACTGGGTCATCGACCAACTGGGCGCGCTTGGCTATCCCGAACAGCAAGTCAACTTCGGGCCGCCGACGTTTGGACGGGAGTGCCAGATCGCGATGGAAAGGATCCTCTCCCGCGTATCACGGGGGCCCGGCGAGGCTGAAGCGCTCGAGTTGACCCCCGCCTACCTTGGTGAGGAGGCGGCGCAGCTCGCCATCGTGATGGACGCGACTGAGCATCGAGGAGAGCTTGACGCGCTACTGTCGGACTACAATTACTGGAGTGCTCCGACAGACGCTATCAACTTAGGGTCCGACGCCGTCGAGTTGCTCATTGATTCCGAGCTTGAGCCAAAGGCGTTCGACGCAGCGCGAGTCAAACGTGTGTTTGCGGGGCTACACCTCCATGTCGTCGGCGGCGGCGCAACACCATCGGCAATCGATGATTTCGCGCACCGCTTGGGCATCCCTGAAGCGAACGTTCATTGGGTCGAAAGCGAAAAGTCCAAACCGCCCCGCGATCTCGACAAGACCTGGGGTTCACTTGACCCACAGCGGGATGTTGCGTTGTGCGTGACCGGGCGCGTGAGCCATGCGACCTGGGAAAAGGGAGAGAAGGCTGCGACAAAACGAGGCCTCACGATGCTCGAGTGCCCATCCCAGGGTCGAATCGTCGACCTCCTGATTGCGTGGAGTAAGAAGCAGTCCGACCCTGCGACCGACAGCGATACAAGCGACGCCGCTGCTTGATTCCGAACCGATTGAAGACCCGCGGTGCGTTTGACCTACGAATCGACGATTCAACAATGCACGCAGGCCCCCAGGGTGATCAACACCCTTTAGACGCACTCCCCTACACCTACCTGCACACCAGGAAAATGCCTGGATAATATGCAAAACGCACCCTTGACTCGTCCCGGCATGTCCGGAGACATGATTCCTTGGAAGGATCTGTCTCGTGGGACGTCCCAGCAAGTATCCGCGCGAGCTTCGTGCGCGCGCTGTCCGTATGGTCGCCGAGGTTCGGTCCAACTACTCGAGTGAGTACGCGGCGATGACCGCGGTCGCGCAGATGCTCGGCATCGGGTCGCCGGAGACGATCCGGACGTGGATCCGCCGCAATCAGGTCGACGCCGGCGAACGCCCCGGTATCAGGACCGAAGCATCGGAGGAGATCAAGCGGCTCAAGCGGGAGAACGCTGAGCTGCGGCGGGCAAACGAGATCTTGAAGGCGGCTTCGGCTTTCTTCGCGGCCGAGCTCGACCGGCCACAGAAGCGATAGTCACGTTCATCGAGGACCACAAGGACCGCGCCGATGGCGGGTTGCGGTGGGGTGTCGAGTCGATCTGCGCTGTGCTGACCCAGCATGGCGTGAAGATCGCCCCATCGACCTACTACGACGCCCTCGGGCGCGGTCCGTCATCCCGGCAGGTGTCGGATGAGCGGTGGAAGCCGATCATCCTCTCGGCGTGGGAGAAGCAGCGGAAGATCCTCGGTGCCCGCAAGCTCTGGCTTCGGTTGCGTCGCGACGGGCACGACATCGCCCGCTGCACGGTCGAACGGCTCATGCGGGAGCTGGGGATCGGCGGCGTGGTCCGCGGGAAACGCAAACGCCCTGTCCACACGGCGCTGCGGGAGACCAGACCGGCTGACCTCGTCGACCGGCACTTCGCCAGGTTCCGCACGAATCAGCTCTGGGTCGCGGACTTCACCTACGTGTGGACGTGGTCCGGCTGGGTGTACGTCGCGTTCGTGTTCGACGCGCACTCCCGCCGCATCCTCGGTTGGCGCGCCGCCACCAGCACGACCACCCCGCTCGTGCTCGACTGCCTCGACATGGCGCTCTGGACCCGCCGCCACAAGGGCGTGACCGGGGTTCGCAGGGCTCACCCATCACACCGACGCGGGGTCGGTCTATACGTCGATCGCCTTCACGGATCGGCTCATCGACGAGGGTATCGACGCATCGGTCGGGTCCGTCGGGGATGCGCATGACAACTCCCTCGCGGAGTCGCAGATCGGGCTCTACAAGTCCGAGCTCATCCACCACGACGGCCCCTAGCGGGACGTCGAACAGGTCGAGGCGGCGACCGCGTCCTGGGTGCTGTGGTTCAACACCGAACGCACCCACGGTTCGATCGACGACCTCCCACCACTCGAGGTCGAGCAGCTCGACTACGCTCGCATCGAACCGGTCGAGAGAGCCGGCTGACACCAGCAATTCGCTCTCCGGACATGCCGGGGCGAGTCAGGAGTATGCGTGTTTCGACGCGCGTGGCATTTCTGGGATTTCAGAACCGTGCGCCTACGGCACACAGGCGTCTGCCCTGGCTACGCTTGGTCAACACCGCGTGAGGGGTTCGCGTGATCATTTGTTGGGTGGGCGGAGAAAACATGGAACTGTTAACCAGCGCAGAACAGCGTGCGGTACTGGCGCAGGTCTATCCTGCCTTTTCGGCCCTCAGTCTCTCTCACGTGCGAACCGAGGTCGCGGAGGCTCTCACGCAGTTCGGCAAGTTCGGGCTGTTGGAGGAATACACCAAGCACGACATCAGTCACATCGACAGCATGCTCAAAATGTATGACTGGCTGATTCCAGAAGATGCTTCAGCGCGGATGACCGCCGCCGACTGGCTACTCATCACTCTTGCAACCTACTTGCACGACTTCGGTTTGATGGTCACCCGGGACGAGTACGACAACCGCGAAAATTTCGACGGGTACACCTCCTTTGTCCGCCGTGTCCGCGACTATGGGGACCCCGAGTACGCTGATTATCGAGCGCAACTAGATGCCATGCCCGGCGCCGACGCGGATAAGTTCCTGTACCAAGAGTTTGTCCGGGCGAACCACGCGAAGCGCATTAGAAGCTGGCTGCATGAAAGCCCAGACCCTAGCCTCGGTTTTGACAAGCGAATTGTCGAGGCTCTCCGCAAAATCTTTGGGGGAATCGAGGAGACATTCTTAGACGATCTGGGCTTGGTGTGCGAAAGCCACCATTCCGACGACCTCGACGATGTCGGAAAGTACAGAATCGACAAGCCGTACGGACAGGATCCTCAGGAGGAAGCGAACGTCCAGTATGCAGCTTTCCTACTGCGCACCGCTGATCTATTGGATATCAGCCAGAGCCGAGTCCCCTCCATGTCGGCGCTAGTGATCAACCCCCGCAACCCGAAGAGCCAGCTCGAGTGGGCCAAACAGGCGGCGGTGAAGCGGGTACGCGCCCGCCGCGTCGCTGTCGAGGACGGCGAAGTTGCCCCTGACCCCGATGTGATTGAGGTTCATGCGGCATTCAAGGACTCGGAAGGCTTTTTCGGCTTGACGCAATACCTCAAGTATGCGAGCGAGCAAGTCGCCCTCACGCACCGATGGGCCGCCGCCAGTCTTGCGGCCGGGGCGGACGGCTACGTCTTCCCTTGGAAGAGAATTGATTCTTCCAATGTGGTGGCCAAGGGCTTCATCGCCGAGCCGTATGAGTTCACCATCGATCAAGGCAAGATCCTCGACTTGCTAACGGGGCACACGCTTTACAACGACAGCGGAGTGGTCGTCAGGGAGCTTCTGCAGAACTCGCTGGACGCCGTTCGTCTGCAGGGTTTCCTGGGCTCGACGCCGGAGTTTCACCCTCTGGTCGAAATTTCTTGGAATTCCACCGAACGCGTGCTTACGGTCGCCGACAATGGAACCGGCATGACACAGTCAGTCATTGAGAACAACTTTCTGCGGGTGGGGTCCTCTCGATACCAGGATCCCGAGTTTAGAAAGACACATCCAGACTTTGCCTCGATCAGTCGCTTTGGTATTGGCGTGTTGACGGCGTTCATGGTAGCCGACGATGTACAGGTCATAACCGTCAACGAGGACGAAGCGCAAGCGCGGCAGCTTACGCTGCGGGACGTGCACGGCCAATACTTGGTGCGACTGCTCGAAAAGACTTCAGCTCAGGTGCCTGAACTGCTGCGGAAGCATGGAACCTCAGTCCGCTTGAAACTTCGTTCTAGCGCGTCGCTCGATGACCTCGAGGCTGTTCTCGGATACTGGTGCCTTCAGCCGGACTGCGCTGTCACACTTTCCGTCGACGGCGGTACCCCGGTGCCAATCGGGTTCGATTCGATGGCATCGGCGTTGCAGTCTGCGCTCATCAGCTCGGCGCAGATTCGGACGTCGGAGAGTGGGTTCGTCAACACCTGGGGAGATCAGGTTGAAATCCGGCATAGTGTCGGTGACGGTTACGAGGTCGCTTATGCCGTGGCATGGAGCCGGTGGCTGCAAGAGTGGAGTTTCCTGCGCGTCGATTTGGACAGGTCTGGGTCCCGGCCGAGCTTGATCCTTGGAACCGCCATCGGGGGCGTCCGCGTCACCGATGCTGCTCCCGGGTTCAAGATTGCATCCGGCGTGGCCGCGATGGCGAATGTGACCGGCAAACACGCACCGCGGACGAATGTCGCCCGGAGCGCGATCGAGCGAACAGATGAATATGACCGCTATCTAGACCGGGTATATAGCGCGTACATCGGTCACATCGATGGCGAGATGAAAAACCTGGAGAGCGACCGGAAGAACTCTGCAACGCGAGCTGCAACAGAGGGAAACTATCTGGTTCAGGAGATAGCAAATGTGCCGGCACTGGAATCAGAATCGCGGTTCCGCGCGAGCGTTATGAGGTTGCCATTTATTCTCGTCGAGCAGGGCGGAGGCCGTGAGCGTCGGTCCCTTGAAGATCTAGAATCAGTCGAGTCTGTTTGGACCGTAGAGGGTACGTCTGTTTCCGACTTCGAACGGGTTCTTGGCACCATCCGCGGGGCATCTTCGGTGTCGCTCACTAGTTTGACTGGCGCCCTGGGGATTTCAGAGTCGATGCGGCTCCCGAACGGTGTGATGGTGTGTGGACTTCAGCCATCCGGGGGATACCGGGGGCGCCTATTCGCGGCAGGCTGGGACCCGGTCAAGTTCGAAACCGACGACGAGTCACGAATCCTCCGGGCACTCTGGACTCGCAATCTTGGCAATCCAAGGTGGACCATCATTCGAACACCGAAGGGTTTGCCATCGGCCCTCAGCGAGCGTATGGAGCTCCTTGCGCGCATCGGCGGCGGCGCTTCAGGCGACGTGTGCCTGCCTGCGGGATCCGACGCGACCTCCGATGGGATTGAGGAGAGTGTTATTAAGTGCCAAGGACGTTTCTACGTCCTTCCCGGTAGCCCGCTCCTCGAAATCGAAGCGGCCTCCGAGAATGTGCCGAGCGAGCATCGGTCATGGGCAATTGCATTACTTGTTACGAATGTTCTTGTGGACACACCGGGCGCCGCCAGCGCCGCGATGCGATTGCTCGGACGAGCATCTGGTAACGCCGCCACACAAGAATCGCTTCTGACGGGTCTGAGAGAGCTTTCACTATACGAGATACTCGATGAGGCTAGCGTGCTGCACGCCTTCACTCTTGCCGCGACTCGAGTTCTTAACGTCGACCAGTGGGACCGTCGAGCGCGTGATCAAGAGTGAAGCTGACGCGTCGGCGGGGCACTTGCGCCGCGTTGGGGACTGGTGCCCATCGGTTGTCGGCGGTGTGAATGTGCATATCACCGCTGAACTGCCATGTCTAATCAAAATCCCGATTGCCCTGCTCCCGGCCAGCTTCACTAGTGCCAGCGACATACGCTTGGCTCGCGACGCCATTGGGAGGGGACGCGCCGGCTTTCTCATCGACGCAAATCATCGCTCGGAGGAGCGCCGATTGGGGATCCTGAATCCCCTGCCCTTCACCCGCGCGGTCCGCGATGCGTCAGGCATTTATCCCAAAAATACGCAATAGAGGGACACGGGAGATAATCCGGCGCGGGCCGAGCTGGACCGTGGGAATAGTCCTGCTCTCGATGCCGAGCTTGATCGTGCGATAGTCGACGCCGACGAGGCGTACGAGTTCAGCGATGAGCGCATTGATCTCAGCAGCGGGGACACGCTGGCGGAGTCCTGGCGTGCGCGCGTGTCAGGCGAGCAGGACGTGCCCGGCATGATCGCGGTTCGCGTGGAGTGGGATGATACGCTCACGCACCGCCGTCGCCTCCGCTGCGCTCGAGAGCGAAGCGGATGGCGTCGACATCACGAGACAGGTTCTCCGCGAGGTGCGGACGCACTGGATCACAACGAGGTCAGCCCTCGATGCCGTCAAAGTGGACGTGGACGTCAAGGACGGTGGCGAGCTCGACCGCATCCCGGTACGCGAGTTTCTCAGTCGCTCGTTGGCGCTGGAAGAGTGCGAACCCGTGGAGTCCCTCCACGCCGCGATCGCCGCCTATCGCGTCGCGACAGCGATCAGCGATCCCCGCCACTCAAGCTCGCCGCCGACACCCTCCAGATCAGCCAGAGCACCGCGGCGCGCCTGATGAGTCGCGCGCGCGACTCGGGTCTGGCGCCGGAAGCCCGGGTCCATGAGCCACGTCGCGCGCCGGCGGTTGACCCATACAACCCGGCCAGCCTTCCGATCCTGCGGCGCCACACCATGGGCCGGCTCAGCCCGAAGGGCGGTCGATAAGCAGCCCGCGGACACTGCCGCTTGACGGCTTGTTCGGAGGGCACCGGATCGAGGATTCAACTTTGCGCATAGTGCCCAGATTCGGCGAGACGCGACGCCTAGTATTCGCCGATATGCTCATTTGAGTCTGAAATACGCTAGGACCAGTTTCGGCGCCCGGGCGGCGCCCTTCTAGACGCTTAAGAGCCCTGATTGTCCGCGGCTTTTTGCCCGTGTTTGCCCGTTTACTGTCCGTCGCAGGTTGCTTTGGGCCGTCGCGCAATGTCGAGGGGCCGTTTCAGAATACGTGTAATTCCGCGGTTCTTGCAGGTTCCCGTCGGCTTGAGCAATCTGCTAGGCCGCATTCGAGTCCTCCAGGGTATGAGTCTTCACGCGCGCGATGCCGACGACCTCGGGATGAGGGTGGGCCTTGTCCGCCGGATGACGGGCTGGGATGCGACACGGGGTGCCAGCACAAGCTCTATCGCGGCGGCTGTGATCTAATCGGGCGCCGCCCCTCCGAATGGGGACGACGTCGTCGTAGCGCGGGCGTCCGCACCGTGTGCGACGCTGGTGGGGCACACCGACCGATCCGCGAGTGAGGAACCCCGTGGCGGAATGGGCCGAACGGCACCAGGTCGCGCTCTACATCGCAGCGATCGCTGCCGGGGCGGCGATCGGGCTCGGCCTCCCGTCTTCCGGGCCTGTCCTCGAGCCCGCGATCACTCCCCTACTCGGGCTACTTCTGTTCGCGACCTTCCTCGGCGTTCCCTTCGCCCAGGTCATCCGCGGTCTGCGCGACACACGAATGCTCGCCGCCCTCGTCGGGGTCAACTTCGTCGTCGTGCCGGCGGTCGTGTTCGGCCTCAGCCGATTCGTCGCCGACGAGCCCGCGCTGCTCGTGGGCGTTCTGCTCGTGCTGCTCACGCCGTGCGTGGATTACGTGATCGTCTTCGTCGGCCTGGCGGGCGGAGCCCGCGACCGCCTTCTCGCCGCCACTCCCCTGCTCATGGGGCTGCAGATCGTGCTCCTCCCCCTCTATCTGTGGGCGATGACGGATGCTGACGTCCTCCGCGCGTTCGACGTGCGGCCTTTCGTTGAGGCATTCGTCTTCCTGATCGTCGTTCCGCTCGCCGCGGCCGCCCTGGTTCAGGCGCTCGCTCGACGTCGGCGGCCGTTCGCCGCGATCCTCCGGGCAGCACCCACCGCGATGATCCCGCTCATGATGCTCACCCTCGCCACGGTGGTGGCCTCCCAGGTGGCGGCGGTGAGCGCGTCGGCGGCCGACCTGTTGCGCGTCGTTCCGATCTTCATCGCCTTCCCCCTGATCGCCGCTCCGCTCGGCGTGCTCGCGGCGCGGTTCGCCCGCCTCGACGTGCCGGGTCGCCGTGCCTCTGCCTTCAGCGCGGCGACCCGCAACTCACTGGTCGTGCTCCCTCTCGCGCTCGCCCTTCCCGGGTCATTCGCGCTGACCCCGCTCGTCGTCGTCACGCAGACCCTGGTCGAACTCATCGCGATGGTCGTGATGGTGGCCGTCGTCCCCCGCGTCGTGCGCGCGAGCGACCCGACTCAGCCTCGACCGAGGCGGTCGTGAGCGCGGTCGCGACCAGGCCTAATCGGCACCGACGAGGTGGCCGCCGCGAGCCCGCGCACCGGCGAGTCCACGTACATCGACTCGGCGCGCTCGACCACGTACGTCTCGTGCCAGACGCCGACGGCACCCGGCACCTTCCGCGCTCGACGGTTGAAGTCCGCCCACGCCGGTCGGTGAGCCGCCTCGCGATCGCTCGCGTACCCGTAGAGCTTCTCCACCGACGACCAGTACTGCACAAGCAGCGGGCCGCCCCTTCCCAGCGTCATCCGGTATCCCATGAGGCCCGAATCGGCGCCGCTCGCGAGCTCCGCCAGCATCCGCGGCATAGCCATGAACGCCGGCCACCACGCGTCCACACGCCACGGACGGTTGAGAGTCATCCCGATGAGGAAGACGACGAGCTCGCCCTCGTGATCGTGGGTTCGTCGACCCTGTTCGACAGTCATGTCCCGGCTCCTTAGAATTAGAAAGTACTGGTAGCCATAATTGGGTATCACTACTTTCCAGTCAAGGAGGTCACGTGAAAATCTCGCAGCTCTCCGCGCTCAGCGGCGTTCCGGTCGGGACGATCAAGTACTACCTGCGCGAGGGCCTCCTGCACGACGGCACCCTGACGGCAGCGACCCAGGCCTCCTACGACGAGAGCCATGTGGAGCGACTCTCGCTGATCCGCGCGCTCGTCGGCCCGGCAGGGCTGTCGATCTCGGCGACGCGCAAGGTGTTCGAGACGCTCGACGATCGGGGCACTCCCCTGTTCGAGCTGCTCGGGCAGGTGCATCACACGACAGGGCCGCCGGTCAGCGACGACCAAGACCTCCGCGCCGCCCAAGCGCTCCTCGACCGATGGGGCTGGCGGTGCGAGACCGACGACCTCCCCACCGTGGGCGCTCTCGCCCGCGCCCTCGACGGACTCGCCGCGGCGGGGTTCGAGCTGACCCCCGAGCAGCTCGATGACTACGCCACCCGCGTGCTCGGTATCGCGACCGAAGAGGTCGACCGCATCCCGATGGACTCACCGGAGGCAGCCGCGCGCTATGTGGCGCTCGGTACGGTGCTGGTCGAACCGCTCATTCTCGCCCTGCGCCGGCTCGGCCATCAGCACGCGTCGCGCGAACGCTTCGGGGGCACCACACCGTCGTGACGCACCCGGGTCGATCCGCTCAGCGCTGCTCGTGAGCCCCCACCTGCGTCACCGGAAGTCACGGGACGCATGCGACACCCCGACACGGAGATCTTCGAACCGGTCGGCCAGCAGGTTCGTCACTCCCTCGACCGAACGCTCCAGCACTCCGCGCACAATCAGAGCGGGCGACTCGCGGGCGACCCTTCGATAGCGGTTCCACACCCCGACCGAGCAGATCACGTTCACGAGGCCGTGTTCGTCTTCGAGGTTCAGGAAGGTGATCCCGGATGCTGTGGCCGGGCGCTGCCGGTGCGTGACGAGTCCTGCGACCTCGATTCTTCTGCCCGACTCGTGGGTGCGCATCTCGCGGGAGGTGAGCACGCCGCGCGCATCGAGCTGAGAGCGGTAATGGGTGAGCGGATGATCGGAGGTCGAGACGCCGGTCGCCCACAGATCGGCGGCGAGCACCTCGTAGCTGGTCTGGTCGGTGAACAGGGGCGGCTGCACCGAGGTGAGGGAATCGGGGAGGTACTCCACTCGGTCTTCGGCGGCGGATCCGGCGAGCCAGATCGCCTCTCGGCGACTGAGCCCCAGGCACTCGAACGCCCCCGCCGTGGCGAAGGATTCGAGCTGCGCGGCGGTGACCCCGACGCGCCGCACGAGATCGCGCATGTCGCGGTAGTCACCGCCGCTGTCGCGCTCGGCGACGATGCGCTGGGCGAGCTTCTCACCGATGCCGTGGACGCCGGCGAGCCCCAGCCTGACCGCGAACCCGCCGTCACGCCGGTGCGCCTCCGACTCGTCGGGCTCGTCCGCGTCGAAATCGCCCACGTCGGGCTGCTCCCGGTGCGCGCAGGCGTCGAGCCCGGTGGGCGCCGACGGCGCCGTGCCCGACAGCGCTTCGAGCGTGGCCTCCGCCCGCGACCGCAGGAGATCGGGCCGACGCACCTCCACCCCGTGCCGACGGGCGTCGGCGGTGAGGGTCGCCGGAGAGTAGAAGCCCATCGGCTGCGCCCGCAGCAGTCCCGCGAGGAACGCCCCGGGATAGTGCAGCTTGATCCACGAGCTCGCATAGACGAGAAGCCCGAACGACAGCGAGTGCGATTCGGCGAACCCGAAGTTCGCGAACGCCTGGATCTTGGCGTAGAGGTCGTCGGCGACCTGGCCGACGAGGCCGTTTTCTTTCATGCCCTCGTAGAGCTTCGTACGGAGCCTGTCGATCTTCTCAAGTCCACGCTTGGAGCCCATGGCCCGCCGAAGTAGATCGGCGTCCTCCCCGCTGCAGTTGCCGACGGCGACGGCCATCTGCATGAGCTGCTCCTGGAACACCGGCACGCCATACGTCCGCTCGAGCACGGGCCTCAGCTTCTCGTGCACGTAGGTGACCTTCTCCTGGCCGAGCTTGCGCCGCACGAACGGGTGCACCGCCCCACCCTGGATCGGTCCGGGGCGGATCAGGGCGATCTGCACCACCAGGTCGTAGAACTTCCTCGGCTGCAGGCGTGGGAGCAGCCCCATCTGCGCGCGGGATTCGACCTGGAACACCCCGATCGAATCCGCCCGGCAGAGCATGTCGTAGACCGCCTTCTCCTCCTTGGGCAGGGTCGAGAGCTCCCACTCCTCACCGGTGGCGTCGCGGATGAGATCGAAGCAGTACTGCAGGGCGGCCAGCATCCCGAGGCCCAGCAGGTCGAACTTCACCAGTCCCATCCAGGCGGCGTCGTCTTTGTCCCACTGGATGACCGTGCGGTTCTCCATGCGGGCATGCTCGATCGGCACGACCTCGCCCACCGGGCGATCGGTGAGCACCATGCCCCCGGAATGGATGCCGAGGTGGCGGGGGGCTTTGAGCAGCTCGGCGGCGAACTCGATCACCTGATCGGGGATGTCATGGTCGGCCCCCGTCTCGAGCACCGCCCCCCACCGCTCGACCTGCTTCGACCAGGCGTCTTGCTGGCCGGGCGAATGACCAAGGGCCTTCGCCATGTCGCGCACGGCGTTCTTGGGCCGGTATTGGATGACGTTCGCCACCTGCGCCGCCCGATCGCGGCCGTACTCCCCGTACACCCACTGGATGATCTCCTCACGGCGATCGGAGTCGAAGTCGACATCGATGTCGGGTTCTTCGTCGCGAAGGCTCGAGAGAAACCTCTCGAACGGCAGCTTGTAGGCGATCGAGTCGACGGCCGTGATGTCGAGCAGGTAGCAGACGGCGCTGTTGGCAGCCGACCCGCGACCCTGACACAGGATGCCGCGGCGTCGCGCTTCTTGCACGATGCCCCACACGATGAGGAAGTACCCGGGGAAGTCCTTCATCTCGATGACGCCGAGTTCGCGCTCGATGCGCTCCCGGTCTTCGGATCTCAGATTCGGGTACTTGCGCGGCACCGCTTCCCAGACCAGGTGGCGTAGGTACGACATCGGGGTGTGCCCCTCCGGCACCTTCTGCTTCGGCAGGGCGGGCTTTGCCCGGCGGAGCGGGAAGGTGAGCTCGTCGGCGAGCGAGACGGTGCGGGAGACCGCTCCGGGGTACCGGGCGAACCGCCGCGTCATCTCGGCACCCGACCGTAGGTGCGCCCCCGCGTGGGCGGGGAGCCATCCGTCGAGCTCGTCGAGCCCCCGCCCCGCCCGCACCGCGGCGACGGCCGCGGCGAGCAGTTCGCGACGCGGAACGGCGTAGTGCACGTTGTTGGTGGCGAGGATGGGCAGCCCTCGCTCCGCGGCGAGGCCGGCGAGCACGTCGTTCGTGCGGCTGTCGAGAGGGTCGCCGTGGTTCATCAGCTCGACGTGCACGGAATCGCGGCCGAAGAGCGCGACCAATCGGTCGAGCTCGGTCGCCGCAGCATCCGGCCCGGACTCGGCCAGCGCACGGCGCACGGCGCCCTTGCGGCACCCGGTGAGCACCGCCCAGTGCGGGTCGCCCGGGCCGCCCGATCGTTCGCCGAGCTCGTCGAGGTCGTACACCGGGCGCCCCTTCTCGGCACCGCGCAGCTGCGCCGAGGTGAGAGCGGCGGCGAGGCGGTGGTAGCCCTCTTCACCGCGCGCGAGCACCAGCAGATGGGAGCCCGCCGGGTCGGGCTCGCCGTTCTGCGGCTGGGGCAGCTCGAGCGAGAGCTCGGCCCCGAACACCGTCTTCACCTGAAGGTGCTCGGCGGCCTCGGCGAACCGCACGATGCCGTAGAAGCCGTCGTGGTCGCTGATCGCGAGGGCGTGGAGACCGAGCCGCTCGGCCTCTTCGGCCAACTCTTCGGGCGACGACGCACCGTCGAGGAAGGAGTAGGAGGAATGCGCGTGCAACTCGGCGTAGGGCACCGACTGCGCGGGCCGCTCGATCTCGGGCGTGACGTAGGCGCCGCGCTTGTGCGACCACGCCGGACTGTCTCCGCCGTCGGCACCCGCGGGCGTCTCGCGAGGACGTCGCACATCGCTGAGCGCACGCTCGAGCTCCGACCACGGCACGGGGGGATTGTGCCAGCCCATCAGCGGCGCCCCTCGGAGTCGGACCCTTCGACAGGCTCAGGGACCGGCGTGTGGGGGTCAGGGACCAGCGTGTGGGGGTCAGGGAGCGGCCCTTCGACAGGCTCAGGGACCGGGGCGGCGGGGTCAGGGAACGGCCCTTCGACAGGCTCAGGGACCGGGTCAGTCATAGCGACCTTCGGCTCTCCACTCGCCGGCTTCGCAGATCAGCAGCCATGCCGCACCCTCGGCGTCGACGATCTGGAACCGATGGGCGTGCCGCGCGCGCAGAGGATCCCACCCCCGTTCGCTGATCGGCCACGGCCCGGCCCACGCCTCGATACGGCGGCGGCGGCCCGCGGCGTCGAGGTGGGCCGGAGGTGCGCTCAGCACCTCGCGCTCCCCCACCGACACCGCCGCGCCCGCGATGTCGGTCACCTCGACCAGTCGCGGCTCGGGGAACACCGTCGCCGGCAGCGGGTCGGGCAGGCTCCCGGGCCACGGCCGGGCGCGCTCCTTCGTGGTGACGGCGCGGTCGCCCCAGGGCACGGGCACCTGCCGCTCGGCCAGCCAGCGCCCGCCGCCGATGACCGGTGTGACGACGCTCCGATGCCCCAGCATCGCCTGCACGCGCGACAGGGCATGGTGCACGCGTTCGTCGGTGCCCGCCCCGAAGAGACCCTTGGCGTGATGGGAGGCGTCGTCGACCGCCTCGGGAGAGATGCGCACCCCGGCGACGCCCATGCGGAAGACGTCTTTGCCGCCCTCGGCGAGCTGCCACCGCACCCGGTCGACCACGGCCGAAGCATCGAACGACCCCGGGTGCAGCCACACCCGCTCGCTGCGTTCCCCCCGATCGCCGATGAGCTCGACCCGCAGCTCGGTGCAGACCAGGTCGAGCGCGCCCAGACCCGTCACGAACGCGTCGGCCGCCATCCGCATGCCGAACGCGATCTGGTCGGCGAGCTCGAGCGGAGGCTCGAAGGCGACCTCGCGATGCAGCTCGGGAGGGGGCGTGCGCGGCTGCACCGGCCGAGAATCGCCGCCCGCCGCGAGCGCATGGGAACGCACCCCCGGCTCACCGAAGCGCTCCCTCACCCGATCGACCTCCATCTCGGCGAAGGCGCCGAGGGTGTGCACGCCGAGACGGGCGAGGAGGCCGGCGAACTCCCCCACGGCATGCGAGGGCGCGATCGACGCATCGAGCACCGTGACCGGCAGAGGCGACAGGAACGCCCCGGCCTCACCGGCGGGCACGACGCGCACAGGTGCCTCCGCCCGGGTGGCCCGCGCGGCCTGCTCGGCCGTGAACGGGCCGTCGGCCACACCCGCCCGCACCCCCGTGATCCCCTGCTCCTCGAGGGTCGCGAGCATCACGTGCGCGGCCTCCGCCTCGCCGCCGTAGTAGCGCGCGGGGCCCCGGGCGCGCAGGGCGCAGAGTCCGGCGCGCACGATCTGCACCCCCGGGGCGATCTGCTCGATGCGCGCCACCACGGGCGAGAAGACACGGTGGTCTCGCGTCTCGTCGGCCGCGATCACCACCAGTCGGGGGCAGGCCGCTTGGGCGTCGCGTCGGCGCTGCCCCCGCCGCACGCCCTGTTCACGCGCCGACGCCGAGCACGCGACGACGAGATTGCGCTCGAACACGGCGATCGGCGCCCCCGCTCGCGCCGCGGCCGACGTGGTCGCCTCGCGAAGATACGCGGTGACCGGCCAATCGGGAAACCAGAGCACGAGGCTTCGGGTGGGCTCGTGCATCAGCCGGCCGCCGCCGTCTCGTAGGCGTCGGGAACGGCCCGCAGACGCGGCGGCGCCACGGCCTGCTCGAGAAGGCTCACCGTTCCGTCTGCGGCGGGCAGCAGCATCCGTGCGCGTCGGGCGCCCGGCGAGCGCCGATGCGTCACCGTGACCGTGAGCTCGCGCCCCGAGAGGTAGCCGTGCCCGTCGCCGAGGCCCGCCCACCGCGGGTCGGCCACGTCGATCGTGGCCTCGGCCTGCGGCCACGCACCCTGGACGAGCAGCACCGTTCCCCGATCGCGCAGACGCGCCGCCAAGCGGGCCACCTCTTTCTCAGACACCCTCGACGGCGGACGCACGGCGACCACGGGCAGCACCTCGGCGATCGTCGCGGTGACCGCCAGCCACCGGGGCCCGGGGTCGGGCACGAACACCAGCCGGTCGAGATCGAGACCGTACCGCTCGGCCGCCTCGGCACCGAGCTCGGGCATGCCGATGGCGCCGCACCATGCGCCGTCTTGCGAGGGTCGCGCCATGAGGGCGAGCAGCAGCGACGCCGACGGGCTGAGCGCATAGGCCGAACCGGGACGCAGCCCGCCGCCCGGAAGCAGCGACGTGAAGGCCGGATGCGTCGGCAGCACGGGCGCGTCGAGCCGACGCCCCTGCATCCGTTCGAGCTGCGCGCGCAGCTCGTGGATGTCGCTCACCGCCTCGGCGCTTCTCGCCATCGTCGCCCTCATCGGATCAGGCTAGAACTTATGTTCTAGCGAATCAAGATGAGTCGAGACTACGTACGGCCTCCGACATCGAGAATCGGGCGATATCCGTCAGATATGTTCGATACTGCGCACCACACCGGCCTGCACACGCCCGAGCCCCGGCACGTCTGTGGCGAGGTCGCACGTGCGGGACGCATCGAGGGCGACCGCTCACCCCTCTTCGCCGAACCCGCACGGATTCGCCGAACCCGCACGATATCGACGGCAACGGCGTGCGGGCTCGGCGAGACCGTGCGGTCTCGACGAAGGCGCAGACGAAGAACAGCGGCGCGCTAGGCGGCGAGGGCGAGGTAGGGCTCCCAGCGCGGGTCGGCGCGCTCGGTGCCGCGCACCGTCCACTGCCCACCGCGAGGGGCCTGGGGCACGAGGCGCAGCTCCCAGTGCATCTCCTGGGGCGTGCGGTCGCTCTTGATGTTGTTGCAGCGCAGGCAGCAGGCCACGAGGTTCTCCCACGTGTCCTTGCCGCCGCGCGACCGCGGCATCACGTGATCGATCGTCGAGGCCGCCTTGCCGCAGTAGGCGCAGCGATGCGCGTCACGGCGCAGCACACCGCGCCGGGTGACCGGCACCCGACGTGCGCCCGGCACCCGCACGTAGCGCGAGAGCACGATCACGGCCGGACGATCCCAGTGACCGGTGCTCCCCCACACCGGTTCGCCTTCGACGTGTTCGACCACGGTGGCCTTGTCGCTCATGACGAGAACCAGGGCTCGCTTGAACGACACCACCGCGAGCGGTTCGTAGCCCGCGTTGAGTACCAGAGTGCGCATGTCGGCATCCTCTCGAACGGTCCGGGACGGCTTCCCGGGTTATTCGACCTGCGACGCGTCAGTCTGCGGAGGGTATGAAAAAGGCGCTGTCTTACAGACAGCGCCAGGCGGCCGCGGCTTCACCGCAGCATCCGATCACACGATGCCGAAGGACGAGCAGACCGAGCGCATCCATGGTTCGGATACGTGGTGTCGCGCCCATCGGCTTCCTCCGCTTCTCTCTACGTCGAGGAAAGGGTAACCCACCGCGACACGCCCGAGGGTCGCCGAAAGGGGAAACAAAAAGCGGCGTGTCGGAGAACGAATGCTCCGACACGCCGCTTCGACGCTGTTGCGGGGGCTCAGCCGGCGTTCTGCTCGAGCCAGGCCCACGGGTCGACGACCGCGTTGTTGATGTGCACCTCGAAGTGGAGGTGGCACGCGGTGGAGCTGCCGGTGCTGCCGACGACGCCGATCAACTGACCTGCCTCGACCGTCTGGCCCGACTGCACCTGGCGGCTGCCGTAGGTCATGTGGCCGTAGAGCGTGTTCACGCGCTGTCCGTTGATCACGTGGTCGATCGTGACGGCGACGCCGTAGCCGCCGAAGCTCTCTTGCGAGACGCGCACGACACCGGCTGCCGCGGCGAAGAGGGGGGTACCGCACGAGGCGAGAAGGTCGACGCCCTGGTGGTAGCCCGAGTCCCAGAGACCGCGGCCCTTGGTGAAGCCCTGGATCGGCCAGCGCACCTCGCCCGAGCCCGGGGCGGTCATCGACAGGTCGATCGGGGTGGAGTTCGTCGAGTTCGCCGAGTTGGTCGACGTCGAGGTCGACGTGGTGCGCGCGGCGGCGGCGACCTGACGGGCGCGCTCGGCGGCTGCCTCGGCGGCCTTCTTCTTGTCGATCTCTTCCGCCGTGGTCGCGGAGTAGCTGCTGCGGTCGAGCTGCGCGACGGTGGCGTCAGAGGCGACGACGAGCGACTGCGCGTCGGCGGCGGCGGCCTGCTGCAGGGTCTTCGTCTCGGCCTCGGGGCGGAAGGCCGCGTAAGCGGGGAGCGCGACGGTGGCGATCAGACCGACGACCATCGTGAAGATGACGGCGCTGCGCACCGGACGCGAGCCCGAGCGGGGGCGAGCAGATGCGGCGACCGGAGCGGATGCTGCAACGGTGCGCGCGACGGGTCGGGCGGCGCGTGAACGAGGGGTGCGTCGTTCACGGTTCCTGCGAGTGAGATCGGTCGCGGTCTGCTCGGGTGCAGATGCGTCCGAATCGATTGGTTCAGCCAAACTTTTCCTCCGGCGCCTCTGCGCGTAACGCTGACTCGTCGACACTCGGTGTGGGGCACGATGTGCGGGCTTCACCCTCTGCGGACGACGAGCCGATGAGGCAATCTGCGAGGGGTCCGTTGGCGGGCTTCTCGCCTGTGGACGGGGGCCACGCTACCCGAAGGTAACGAATAAGTCACGCTGAGCCGGGACACCAGTGGATAACCCCGTGCCCCCCGACGCCCGGGGAGGATCAGCGTGCGTCGACGAGGAAGATGTGCGAGGCGACCTCGACGGGCAGTTCGAGCCCCTCGTCGCTGCCGTCCATCTCAACGAGGACATACCCCTCGTTGAAGCGGTAGCTGCCCGTCGCGCCGGGCATCACACCGGCGTCCTTGAGCTGCTGCAGCAGTTCGGGATCGACCTGGGCGGGCTCTGCGAGACGACGCACGGTGCCGGTGATCGGGGCACCCTCGTCGGTGAGTTTGCGCACGAGACCGACGACGCCCTGCTCGAAGGTGTTGGCGGGGTGGTCGCCGAGCTGGTCGAGTCCGGGGATGGGGTTTCCGTACGGAGACTCGGTCGGGTGTCCGAGCAGCTCGACGAGGCGCCGCTCGACCTGCTCGCTCATCACGTGCTCCCACCGGCACGCCTCTTCATGCACGTATGCCCAGTCGAGTCCGATCACGTCGCTGAGCAGACGCTCGGCGAGGCGGTGCTTGCGCATGACGTCGACGGCCTTCTGACGCCCGGAGTCGGTCAGTTCGAGGCGACGGTCTTCAGAGACGACGACGAGTCCGTCGCGTTCCATACGACCGACGGTCTGCGAGACCGTGGGGCCGGAATGACCGAGTCGCTCCGAGATGCGCGCGCGCAGGGGAACGATGTTCTCCTCCTCGAGCTCGAGGATCGTGCGGAGATACATCTCGGTGGTGTCGATGAGATCTGTCATGGGGTCCTCAGACGTGCGAAGGGAATCGGTCCAGCTTATCCGCTGCCCCAGGCCCCCGGCCGGGGCGGCCAACCGCCCGCTCGGGCGGACCCTAGAATCGACGCATGTCGCACGTGGAACTGCCGAAGGACCTCCTGCCCACCGACGGTCGATTCGGCTGCGGGCCGTCGAAGATCCGCGGGGCCCAGCTCGAAGCCCTCGTCACTCGCGGCGCGGGGATCCTCGGCACCTCGCACCGCCAGGCCCCCGTGAAGTACCTCGTCGGCAGCGTGCGCGCGCAGCTGGCAGAGCTCTTCCGCCTTCCCGACGGGTACGAGATCATCGTCGGCAACGGCGGATCGACCGCGTTCTGGGATGCCGCCGCATTCGGACTCATCGAGAACCGCAGCCAGAACCTCGTCTTCGGCGAGTTCGGCGGCAAGTTCGCCGCCGCGGCCGCCGCGCCGTGGCTGCAGGCGCCCGACGTGCGAAAGGCCGAGCCCGGGTCGCGCACCACCGCCGAGCCGGTCGACGGCGTCGACGTCTACGCCTGGCCCCACAACGAGACCTCGACGGGCGTCGCGGCGACGATCACCCGCGTCGAGGCCGATCCGGGCGCCTTGACCGTCATCGATGCGACGAGCGCCGCGGGCGGCATCGACTTCGACGTCACGCAGGCCGACGTCTACTACTTCGCTCCGCAGAAGAACCTCGGCTCCGACGGCGGACTCTGGTTCGCCGCGGTCTCACCGGCAGCCATCGAGCGCATCGAGCGGATCGCCGCATCCGACCGCTACATCCCCGAGTTCCTCAGCCTCAAGAACGCCCTCGACAACTCCCGGCTGCAGCAGACGCTCAACACCCCCGCCGTCACGACCCTGCTGCTGCTCGACGAGCAGCTCTCGTGGATCGCGGGCAACGGCGGCCTGGCGTGGGCGGATGCGCGCACGCGCGAGTCGTCGGGCGCGCTGTACTCATGGGCCGAGGCGTCGAGCATCGCGACGCCGTTCGTGTCCGACCCGGCCGACCGGTCGCCCGTCGTGGTCACCATCGACTTCGACGCGAACGTCAACGCCGCGGCGGTCGCCCAGAGCCTGCGCGCGAACGGCATCGTCGACACCGAGCCCTACCGCAAGCTCGGGCGCAACCAGCTGCGCGTCGCGACCTTCGTCTCGATCGAACCCGACGACGTACGCCAGCTCATCCGCTCGATCGACTACACGATCGAGCGCCTCTGACCGACGCGCCGATTCTCATTCGTCGTCCTGATCGTGCAGGACGGATGCTGCGGAGCGACTAGCGCTCGTCGCCCCGAGCTGCTCACGCAGCCCGTCTGTAGAGGTGTGGCTCCTAACCTTGGAATCGAGGATGGGGTTATACCGAAGGAACTAGCGAATGGGAAGCCGATGATGCGTCGGTACTCGGTCGAGGAGAAGGCCGCCGCGGTGCGGATGGTCAGGACGCTGCGCGCCGAGCTCGGTGTCACGCAGGGGACGGTGCAGCGGGTCGCGACCCAGCTCGGTTACGGGGTCGAGTCGGTGCGGATGTGGGTGAAGTAGGCCGACGCGACCAAGACCCGCGCCCCGTCCGCCCGCGCCCAGCAGGACGAGGAGTTGATCCCGCAGCTGGTCGAGATCTGGGAGACCAACTGTGGACGTTTGACGGTCGGCCGGACATGTCGGTAGGTGAACCCAACCTGGAGGATCACATGAACGAGACGCTCGACCCGATGGACGATCTGCTCAACCGCACGGCACCGCCGCCGATTGAAAGCGGTTCCGCATTGGGACGTGACCTGAGGATGGTGTCGCGCGAGGCGCGTCGCCACGCCCGGCACACGACTGTGCCGGGCCCCCGTACGCGGCCGGCGCGGGTGGCCCTCGGTGCGGGGCTCGCCGTGCTTCTCGTGGCCGGAGCTGGCACGGCAGTAGCCGCCACCACCTTCGACTGGGCTCCCTGGGCACAAGACCCCGACATCAGCTACCCCTTCGCTTTGCCCAGCGGGCGCGACTGTGAAGCGAGGGTGCAGATGCTCGTCGTGACGAGCATCGACGAGAACGGTCGTATCGAAACCGCCTACGACGAGACCGTCGCCGACCACTTCCGCGCCTTCGACGCTATCGGCGCCTCGGACGTCGAAGAGTCGATCACCGAGGTGCTGAACCGGAAGGGCAGCGGCTCCATGATCGTCATCCATCCGGACGGACAGATTTCCGACATGCCGGAGACGCCAGAAGGGCCAACGCAGGACGATGTCTATGCGGCTGCGGTCGACGATGCACTCGGCGATGCCTTACGCACCGAAGCGGTGGCCTATGGCCTGACCGAGGATCAATGGAACTCCAACGAGGTCATCCTGTGCGAAGCGGCACCTGAATGAGATCGGGACGTGCCCTTCGTTATACAGGGCTGGAACGGGCGCTCGAACAGAACTCGGCGGACGTGCTGTCCTACCTGCGTCGCCGGGCAGGCTCAGAGGACGCGTCAGACCTGTTCGGAGAAACACTCGTCGTGGTGTGGCGGCGGGTCGAAGAACTTCCTGCTGACGCGGACCAAGCACGCATGTGGCTGTTCGGGGTCGCGCGGGGGGTTCTCCTGAACTACCGACGGGGCGAACGACGCCGCTGGGCGCTGGCAGACCGCCTCAAGAAGCACACACGCCTCGACCCGGTCGCCCCGCCGGCGGACGAGCACGCTGAGGTCCACGACGCTATAGCGCGGTTGGAACCCGACCTGGGCGAACTCGTGCAGCTCGTGCACTGGGAACACATGACCCTGGTCGAGGCAGCACAGGTAGTCGGGATTCCCGCGTCCACCGCCCGTGGCCGCTACCAGCGGGCGAAAGAACAGTTGCGGGCCGTACTCGGCGCCCCCGCTCCTCTTTAAAGCGCAGGCACCCCGTGCAGAAGGGTGCCGCGGTCGATGCCGGCCGGGGCACTCTTCTGCCGCGCCTGCAAACCGCACTAGCCGGTCAACCTTGCACCGACCACGACCCCTCGGGAGGTACGTCCCCGAAACGCAGGGTCGCGGCGCGGAAGCATGATTGTCTCGAGCTTGCCCCCGGGACCCTTCTATCCCACTGGCACGTCACGGGTGCTGGTGTCTTCATAAGGGGATCCGCTACCGGGCCGATGGGTCGAGGGGTTCGAAGCCAGACCAGTTGGACACGCCATCAAGTCCCCGTGGATGCATGGGACGGCAGGGGTCGGCTCGAGGGCGGTCGGCCATGTGCCCTCCGGACGGCGGGCAGCAGCAACGCCCTAGAATCACGGCATGCCCGACGCCGTTCCATCGACGCATGAGGCGTACGACCAGTGGATGGCTCGGGGTGCGCGAATCAGCGCGTGGTGGCGGAGGTTCGGCCAGCTCTCGTTTTACGTCTTCGCGGCGCTTATCGCTGTCGCGTTCGGATTCCTCGCTTACGCCTATGCGGCAGACGTCCGGCAGCCACGAATGTGGGGAACGTTTACGTATGAGGACTGCGAGCAACGTCCTCGTGGCGGTTGCCGAGAAGTTGGTCGGTGGGTCAGCGATGACGGCACTGTTGTCAAAGACAACGTCTACCTTGACGGTGGAAGTGGGTCAGACGGGACCACACCTGCCAGTTATCAACCATCCGGTTTTATTAACGACGACTCGAACAACATCGTCCATGTTCCCGCATTTACTGGCGTCGGCGTCTGGCTATGCAGCGCTTTCCTCATCTGCTGGTTGTGCTACGTGGCGTACAAAGCCGTGCAGTGGAACGACCTTCGATTTCCGTCCAGCCTCGCGCGAAGCAGGCGTCGATATTCCCCAGTCTCGGACACTGAGTCCCGGAAGAGTCGTCGGCACCGCGGGGCGTAAACACCGGACCGAGGGAAAAACGTCCTGCTCGACGACGCACCGAAGCACCCGGCCATCGGCGCGGCACCCAAGGTCTTCCTTGCCCTTGCCCTTGCCCTGCAGGGCGCCGGCCGACACGACGAGGCACTCCGCGTCGCAATAAAGGCCGACCCTGCCTCGATACCGTCGCTCGGTGAGGGCTCAAGCGTAGGCACTGACCGATCATGAGACGTCCCGGGCACCGAACCGTCTCAGTTGGCGATCGGCCACCGGCCGCTTGAACTATGTCGGGCGTCGCGCGGGTGCAAGGTCCAGAATTATTGATGTGACGACGGCGCTTCCGCTAAGCCGCCAGAAGAAACCACGACTTCTGGTGCTACGAGTATGAGCGATCTGCTGGGCGCGATTGTCGACGTGACCACGACAATATTCTCGGGCGACTGGTTGCCCTCGCGACGTCGCGCGCGGCAGCAGCGAGATACCGACGCAGACGATTCGAGTCCGTCTCGTTAATCGATCAACGCGACGAACCGAGTCACACTGGCCGACCGAAGGGGGGCTGTCAGGGTGGGTCACCCCGTGAGGTGTCGGACGGCGGTCCATGCCGGATCTTTGTCCGACCGGATCTGGGCCCGGGCTGGAGAGCTCAGCGCTCGTCGGACGCGGGCTCCGACCGGTCGAAGTACTCTTCGTCCTCGTCAGAGTCCTCCCCGTCGGAGTCGTCGTCCTCCGCCGTCGCGTCGTCGAGCTCGTCGATCTCGACACCGTCGATGTCGCCGCCGTGGGTGCGGCTCACGCCCTCGTCGTCGTCATCATCGTCTTCTTCGTCGTCGTCTTCGAAGTCGTCGTCGGAGTCGTCGTCGTCATCGTCGTCCGACTCGGATGCTTCGGCGAGCGCCGTCTGCGCGGCCTGGTAGTCGGCGAGGCGCTCGGCCCACGGCACCCAGTCGGGGGCGAGGAGCGCTCCGTCGCCGGGCAGCAGTTCGACCTCGAGCACGGTGGGAGCTTCGCCCTCGACGCGGGCGAGCGAAACGGTCCAGAACCAGCCCGGGTACCCGGGGAGGGTCGTGGCGAAGCGCAGGGAGACGACGCCGTCGTCCTCGAGCGTGTACCCGGCGGGGGCGCCGATCGAGGAGACGGGCGTCACCTCCGCGAGTGCGGCGATCGCGAGATCGTGCGCCGCCAGCAGCTCGGCGTCGGCCGGCTCAGACTTCGAAGTCATCGGCTACCTTGCGCAGGACCGCGGCGATCTTCTTGGAGTGCGAACCGCTCGGGTAGCGGCCCCGGCGAAGGTCGCCGCCGATGCCGTCGAGCAGCTTCACGAGGTCTTCGACGATGATGGCCATGTCGTCAGCGGGCTTGCGCGCACGCTTCGCGAGGCTGGGGGGCGTGTCGAGCACGCGCACCGAGAGGGCCTGGAGGCCTCGCTTGCCGTCGGCGACGCCGAATTCGAGCCGCGCACCGGCCTTGAGGGCAGGGGTGCCTTCGGGCAGCGCCGTGGCGTGGAGGAAGACGTCCTGGCCGTCATCGGTGGTGATGAAGCCGAACCCCTTCTCCTCGTCGTAGAACCTGACTTTGCCGGTGGGCATGGCACAACCTCGCTGGGAGAACGGGAGTCCGTGCGTGCACGGACTCTGGAGTCGGGGCAGGCGAGCCCCTCCTCCAGCCTACGACACGCCCGGCAGGCGCTAGGCTGAGCGGGATGAGTCCCACAGCACGCGAAGACATGCCGGTCCGCCGCATCGACCGCATCCTCGCGTTCATGTCGATCGGTCTGCTGGTGCTCTCCGTGGGGTGCTTCTTCGCGGTGCTCATCTCACGCCCCGCCGGTGTCACCGATTATTCGGAGGGCCTGTGGCCCACGGTGATCGTGCTTCCGAGCGTCGGTCTCCCCCTCGCCTTCGCGCTGATCGTCGTTGTGCTGGTGATGAGCTTCGTCAGAAGGGCTCGGGCCAACAAGGGTCGCTGAGCATGCCTCCCGCCTCCGATCAGCGCACGCTCGCGTCTTCTCTGTCCGAGCGCGACGACGCGGAGCTCGCGACGCTGCTCTCCGTACGAGGCGTCTCACCGACGGCCACGTGGCGTGATCTCTACGACGCCGCCGAGGCGTTCCTCGAACCCGCGGCTGTCAGCCGCGCGTTGGACGCGCTCCCGTCCACCGCAGCCGTGGCCCTCGCCGAGGCGGTGACCACGCAGACCGCCGTCGCCGCGCCCGCGCGCGCCGACCTCGCCGCGCGAGCTCTCGCGACGATCGACGGCGACGTGTTCCAGGCCGTGAGCGACGTCGTGCGCGAGCGCCTTCCCCTCATCGAGCCCACCGACGCCGTGCGGCCCGACTCGACCCCCGACGACGACGCGGCCGCCGCGGAACGGGCGTTCACGTCCGCCGCATCCCTCGCCGATCTGCTGCTGCTGTGCCTCGAGGCTCCGCTGGGGCGCATCGGGTCGGGAACCCTCGGCGCGGTCGATCGACGCCGCCTGGTGGAGGCGGGTGCCATCGCCCAGGCCGAAGACGCCGACCCCCTGGTCGAGGTCGCCGACGCGGGCGGCCTCATCGTCGGACGCGAACGCACCTGGCTGGTGACGCGCTCCGGACGGGAATGGCTGCACGCGACGACCGCCTCCCGCTGGGAGACGCTGGCCCTGCACCTGCGCGATGCGCTGCCCGAGGGCCTCCGCTCGCCGACCGGTGGCTGGATCCCCGCGGTCGACTGGCCCTCCGCCTACCCGTTCCAGCGGTCGTGGCCGGCCGTGGCCGAGCAGTGGCGACGGCGTTGGGTCGCGTGGGGGCTGTTCACCCCCGCCGGCGCCGAGCCAAGCTGGGTCGCCCCACTCGCCCGCGGCGAGGGTGTCGACGCCGACGTCTGGGCACGGATGCTGCCGACCGAGGTCGATCGGCTGTATCTGCAGAACGACCTCACCGCGATCGCTCCGGGGCCGTTGGCACCCGAGCTCGATGTGCGCCTGCGCACGATGGCCAACCGCGAGTCTCGGGCGCAGGCGACGACCTACCGCTTCACCGCGGCGACCATCGGCGCGGCGATCACGGCCGGCGAGACCGCGGAGTCGCTGCGCGACTTCCTCGAGACGGTGTCTCTGACGGGTCTCCCGCAGCCTCTCGCGTACGTCATCGAGAGCACGGCCGCCCGGCACGGTCTCATCCGCGTCGAGCGCGACGAAGCATCCGTGCTCACCCGTGTCGTCAGCGACGACCCGGCGACGATCGCCACGATCGCCGTCGACCAGGCGCTGCGCTCGCTCGGCCTCGTGCGCGAGGGCGACGACCTCATTTCACGCGTCCCCGCCGACAGCGTCTACTGGGCTCTGGCCGACGCCCGGTACCCAGTGATCGCGGTCGACGGCGCAGGGTCTACGCGCACCCTCGACCGCTCGCGGATCGCCGACGACCCCTCCCCGGTGCCTGCGACCGGCAAGTACGCGGCCCTCCTGCTCCGTCTGCGGTCGGGCGGCTCGGACGGCGACGCCGCGTGGCTCGAGCGCGAACTCGATCATGCGGTGCGCGCCCGCGCCGTCGTCGACGTCGTGGTGAGCCTCCCCGACGCCAGCACACGCACCTTCCGCCTCGAGGCCACCGGGCTCGGCGGCGGGCGCCTGCGCGGACGCGACCGCGGCGCCGACGTCGAGCGCACGCTGCCCCTGCGCAGCATCGTGAGCGTCCACCCGGTGGCGTGAACGGGCGACCGCGACGCCTCGACGATCCGCCCGCACGGTAGAATCGGTCCTTATGGCTGACGGCCCCCTCATCGTCCAGAGCGACCGCACGGTGCTTCTCGAAGTGGCGCACCCCGACGCTGAGAGCGCCCGGCACGAGCTGGCGGTCTTCGCCGAGCTCGAGCGCGCTCCCGAGCACATCCACACCTACCGCATCACCCGCCTCGGGCTGTGGAACGCCCGTGCCGCCGGGCACACGGCCGAAGACATGCTCGACACCCTGAGCCGCTGGACGCGCTTCCCCGTGCCCGCCTCGGTGACGATCGACATCAGCGAGACCGTGAACCGCTACGGGCGCCTCGTCATCGAACGAGACGCCGAGGGCGCGCTCGTGCTGAGGTCGACGGATGCTGCGGTGCTGGCCGAGGTCGCCCGCAACAAGCGCATTCAGCCGCTCCTCATCGGCCGCCCCTCCCCCGACTCCTTCGCGGTGGACGCGTGGGCGCGCGGTCACATCAAGCAGGAGCTGCTGAAGATCGGCTGGCCCGCCGAAGACCTCGCCGGCTACACCCCCGGAACCCCGCACGAGATCGACCTGGCCGAGGACGGCTGGACGCTCCGCCCCTATCAGCGGCAGGCGGTCGACACCTTCACCGAAGGCGGATCGGGCGTCGTCGTGCTCCCCTGTGGCGCGGGCAAGACCCTCGTCGGAGCGGCCGCCATGGCCGACACGAAGACCACCACCCTGATCCTGGTGACGAACACCGTCAGTGCCCGGCAGTGGCGCGACGAGCTGCTGCGGCGCACGTCGCTCACCCCGGAGGAGATCGGGGAGTACTCGGGTCAGGCGAAGGAGATCAAGCCGGTCACCATCGCCACCTACCAGATCCTCACCGCAAAGCGGGGCGGTCAGTACGCCCACCTCGCGCTCCTCGACGCCCTCGACTGGGGCCTCGTGGTCTACGACGAGGTGCACCTCCTCCCCGCACCGGTCTTCAAGCTCACCGCCGACCTGCAGGCGCGGCGCCGGCTGGGACTCACGGCCACGCTCGTCCGAGAGGACGGACGGGAGGGCGACGTCTTCAGCCTCATCGGCCCCAAGCGGTTCGACGCGCCGTGGAAGGAGATCGAGGCCCAGGGCTTCATCTCTCCGGCCGCCTGCTACGAGGTGCGCGTAGACCTCCCCGACGGCGACCGCATGGAGTACGCCGCGGCCGCCGACGAAGACCGCTACCGCATCGCGGCCACCGCGCCCGCGAAGATCGACGTCGTCCGCGGACTCGTCGAGCGCCACTCCGGCGAGCGCATCCTCGTGATCGGCCAGTACCTCGACCAGATCGACCTGCTCTCCGAGTCGCTCGGAGCCCCGAAGATCACCGGCGCGACCCCGATCCCCGAGCGCGAGGAGCTCTTCCAGGCGTTCCGCGTCGGCGAGATCTCGGTGCTGGTCGTATCGAAGGTCGCGAACTTCTCGATCGACCTGCCCGAAGCATCCGTGGCCATTCAGGTCTCCGGATCGTTCGGGTCTCGTCAGGAGGAGGCCCAGCGCCTCGGGCGCCTGCTGCGCCCCAAGAAGTCGGGAAACACGGCCAGCTTCTACACCCTGATCGCCCGCGACACGGTCGACCAGGACTTCGCGCAGAACCGGCAGCGCTTCCTCGCCGAGCAGGGCTACGCCTACACGATCCTCGACGCCGACGGCATCCTCGCGCCCGCCGCGTAGCCGCCGATCCGTTCGATATCAGCCCATCCATCATCGACTTCGCGATAATGAGGCCATGAACGCACCGCGCATCCTCGTCGTGGACGACGAACCCAACATCCGCGACCTGCTCATCACGAGTCTGCGTTTCGCCGGATTCCAGGTCCGAGCCGTGGCCAACGGCGCACAAACCATCTCGGCCGTACTCGAAGAGGAACCCGACCTCATCGTGCTCGACGTGATGCTGCCCGACATGAACGGGTTCAGCGTCACCAAGCGCCTCCGCGGCGCGGGGTACACCGCCCCCATCCTCTTCCTCACGGCGAAGGACGAGACCGAGGACAAGATCACGGGTCTCAACTCCGGCGGCGACGACTACGTCACGAAGCCCTTCAGTCTCGACGAGATCGTCGCCCGCATCCAGGCGATCCTCCGCCGCACGATGCAGGCCGACGAGGAGTCGGTGATCCGCGCGGGCGAGCTCACGATGGACCAGGACACCCACGACGTCACCATCGGCGACGTCTCGATCGACCTGAGCCCCACCGAGTTCAAGCTGCTGCGCTACCTCATGCTCAACCCGAACCGGGTGCTGTCGAAGGCGCAGATCCTCGACCACGTCTGGGAGTACGACTTCAACGGCGACGCGGGAATCGTGGAGAGCTACATCTCCTACCTGCGGCGCAAGATCGACCCGCACTCCTCCGAGCCGCTCATCCAGACCAAGCGCGGCTTCGGCTACATGCTCAAGGCGGGCAAGACCGTCTGATCCACCGCGAAGCCGTGAGGCACGATCGGGGGTCATCCTGAGCGACACACACGACGCCGTCACCAGTTGGTGGCGCGGTCTCAGCCTGCGCGCGAAGGTCACCGGTGTGACGGTGACCCTGCTCGCCGTCGGGCTGTTCGCCGCCGGCGTGGGCACGATGGCGTTCCTGCGGAACACGCTCATCGTCAACCTGGACGCCAGCCTGCAGCAGGCGGTGACGACCGATATCGGCAGCACGGTGTTCGACATCCAGAACTTCGGCGGCGTGCTCAGTCTGACGGCGACCGAGACCAGTCCTCCCGCGGGTAACGTGCTGGCCATCTACGGCCCCGACGGCGACCTGGAGGCCGTGGCGAGCACCGTCTCGGCCGAGGACCGACCGCTGCTCCCCAGTACCTACACCCTGGAGCGGAGCTCCGTTCAGGGAACGACGGCCTTCCCCCTGACGGCCTCCGAGACCGGCTCGGCCTTCCACGCCAGCGTGGACGTCTTCGAGGCTCCCGGGGGGATCCTCTACACGCAGTTGCTCGCTCAGTCACTCGCTCCGACCGAGCGCGTCGTCGGCACGTTCGTCGGCATCTACAGCGTGCTCGCGCTGCTCATCCTCGTCGCCAGCGCGATCGCGACCCGTTACCTCGTCACCCTCACCTTCCGCGGGCTCGGCCAGGTGGAGACGACCGCGATGGCGATCGCCGCCGGCGATTTCAGCCAGCGCATGGCCGACGTCGTGCCCGGCACGGAGGTCGGCCGGCTGAAGGCCGCCATCAACACCATGCTCGGGCGCGTCGACGCCTCGCTGCGTCAACGCGACGCGACGGTGCGACAGATGCGGCGGTTCATCGGCGACGCGAGCCATGAGTTGCGCACGCCGCTGGTCACGGTGCGCGGGTATGCCGAGCTCTACCGCATGGGCGCCATCCGCAGCGAAGACGACGTGGCGCAGTCGATGGAGCGCATCGAGAAGGAGGCGATCCGCATGGGGGTGCTCGTCGAAGACCTCCTGGCCCTCGCCCGCCTCGACGAGAGACGAGACGTCGAGATCGTTCCGATCGACCTGCGGCCACTGGCCCGTGACGCCGCGCTCGACCTGCGCGCCGCATCGCCGCAGCGTGTCGTCACGGTCGACGACACGACGGAGATCACCCCTCCCCCCGCTCCCGAGCCCCCGGCCGCGCCCTCGGAACCCGCGGAGCCCGTCGGGCCGAAGCCGCCCGCAGACAGCCGACGACGAACGATCCCGGCGACGTCCGCCATCGCCATCGCGGGCGCGACCTTCTCACGCCTGCGCCGTCGCCCGCGCACCGACGGCGCGCAGGTGGACGTCGTCATGGAGCCCGAGTCGGAGGTCGTCGAGCCGATCGTGCTCGGGGAGGAGAACCGCATCCGTCAGGTCATCGCGAACCTCCTCGGCAATGCCCGACGGTTCACGGCCGACGACTCGCCCATCGGGCTCCGCGTCGGAGCCGATCGGGAGGCGGGCATGGGCTGGATCGAGGTCATCGATCACGGCGAGGGCGTGCCCGCGCAGATTCGCGACCAGATCTTCCAGCGCTTCTGGCGCGCCGACACCTCGCGCACCCGCGAGACGGGCGGTGCGGGTCTGGGCCTGTCGATCGTGGCGTCGATCGTCGACGCGCTGAACGGCACCGTCTCGGTCACCGACACCCCGGGCGGCGGCGCGACCTTCCGCGTCTCGCTCCCGCTCGTCGACCCCACCCCCGAGGCGCCCGACGAGGGCCTCGACACGCAGCCGCTGCCCCGCCAAGACCTGCCGACCTCCCGCTGACCCTCTCCCCCGCGCAACGACCGGAGGAGATCTCACCGGCGGCTGACGCCCGCGGCGCGAGCGATCCTCCGCTCGTGAGATCCCCTCCGGCGGTGACGCGTCGTCCGCCCCTCCCCAGGCGTCCCCCGTCGGCGGCTGTGCACGGCGGCATCATCGGCGGGCGGGCGGCCGTGCTCGGCGGCCTAGCGTGGCGGCATCCCATCGAAAGGAGCCCCCTTGGCCAGATTCTCCGTCGACAGCGACGAGGTACTCACCGCCACCGCGCTCGTGCAGGGCACGGTCGGCCGGCTCGAGTCCGAGTCGACCGCGCTGCTGTCTCAACTCACCCGACTGCAGGGCTCGTGGACCGGCTCGGCCGCGATCGCGTTCCAGGGGGTCGTCGAACGTTGGCGGGCGACCCAGCGCCAGGTCGAAGAGAGCCTCGCCGACATCAACGGCGCCCTCGCCGCGGCCGGGCGTCAGTACGCCGACGTCGAACAGGCGAGCACGAGCCTGTTCCGCTGACGCCAACGAAAGAACGGCCCCTCCGAAGCGGAGGGGCCGTTCTTTTCGACTAAGCGTGGATCAGAAGTCCATGCCGCCGGTCGGGTCGCCGGCCGGAGCCGCCGCCTTCTCGGGCTTGTCGGCGACGACGGCCTCGGTCGTGAGGAACAGGCCCGCGATGGATGCTGCGTTCTGCAGCGCCGAGCGCGTCACCTTGGCCGGGTCGATGATGCCCTGCTCGAACAGGTCGCCGTACTCGCCGGTCGCGGCGTTGAGGCCGTGTCCGACGGGGAGCTCCGCGACCTTGTTCGCGACGACACCGGGCTCGAGACCGGCGTTCAGCGCGATCTGCTTGAGCGGGGCCTCGATCGCGACACGCACGATGTTGGCACCGGTCGCCTCGTCGCCCGTGAGCGAGAGGGTCGCCAGGGCGACCTTGCCGGCCTGGATGAGCGCGACGCCACCACCGGCGACGATGCCCTCTTCGACGGCGGCCTTCGCGTTGCGAACGGCGTCTTCGATGCGGTGCTTGCGCTCCTTGAGCTCGACCTCGGTCGCCGCACCCGCCTTGATGACGGCGACGCCGCCGGCGAGCTTGGCGAGGCGCTCCTGGAGCTTCTCGCGGTCGTAGTCGCTGTCGGTGTTCTCGATCTCGCGGCGGATCTGGGTCACGCGACCCTCGATCTGAGCCGAGTCGCCCGCACCCTCGACGATGGTCGTCTCGTCCTTGGTGATGATGACCTTGCGCGCACGGCCGAGCAGGTCGGTCGTGGCGTTCTCGAGCTTGAGGCCGACCTCTTCGGTGATGACCTGGCCGCCGGTGAGGATCGCGATGTCCTGCAGCTGCGCCTTGCGACGGTCTCCGAAGCCGGGAGCCTTGACGGCGACCGACTTGAAGATGCCGCGGATCTTGTTGAGAACCAGCGTCGCGAGAGCTTCGCCCTCGACGTCCTCGGCGATGATGAGGAGCTCCTTGCCCTCCTGGATCACCTTGTCGACGATGGGGAGAAGATCCTTGATGTTCGAGATCTTCTGGTTCGCGATCAGGATGTAGGGGTCTTCGAAGACCGCTTCCTGGCGCTCGGGGTCGGTGACGAAGTAGGGGTTGATGTACCCCTTGTCGAAACGCATACCCTCGGTGAGCTCGAGCTCGGTGCCGAAGGTGTTCGACTCCTCGACGGTGACGACGCCTTCCTTGCCGACCTTGTCGATGGCCTCGGCGATGAGCTCGCCGATGGCGGGGTCAGCGGCAGAGATCGACGCGGTCGCGGCGATCTGAGCCTTGCCGTCGACCTCCTTCGCGCTGGCGAGGAGCTCGTCGGTGATGGCCTTGACGGCCTTCTCGATGCCCTTCTTGAGCGAGATGGGGTCGGCGCCGGCTGCGACGTTGCGCAGGCCTTCGCGAACGAGTGCCTGAGCGAGCACCGTGGCCGTCGTCGTGCCGTCACCGGCGACGTCGTCGGTCTTCTTGGCGACCTCCTTGACGAGCTCGGCGCCGATCTTCTCGAACGGGTCGTCGAGTTCGATCTCCTTGGCGATCGAGACGCCGTCGTTCGTGATGGTGGGAGCGCCCCACTTCTTCTCGAGCACGACGTTGCGGCCACGGGGGCCCAGCGTCACCTTGACGGCGTCGGCGAGAATGTTGAGGCCGCGCTCGAGACCGCGACGGGCCTCCTCATCGAAAGCGATGATTTTTGCCATGTTTTGTCGTCCCTCCCGGACGTTGGGTAGACAGAGTCTTTAGCACTCAGCGAAGCCGAGTGCTAATCCCATCTTGGCACTCTCCCCTAGGGAGTGCAAGCTGCGGCGAGCGCCCTGACGCAAAGAGAAACGCCGCAGCATCCGACACGGGATGCTGCGGCGAAGACGTGAGACGACGGGTCAGACCACGCGCACCGATTCGGCCTGGGGGCCCTTCTGCCCGGCACCCACCGTGAACTCGACCGCCTGGCCCTCCTCGAGGACGCGGAAGCCGGTCATGTCGATGTTCGAGTAATGGACGAAGACGTCCTGGCCATCACCCGCGGTGATGAAGCCGAAGCCTTTTTCGGCGTTGAACCATTTGACGGTGCCCTGGGTCATGCGACTCTCCTGATGCTGTGCGACGAGCCCCATGTTAGGCACGCCCCACCCGGCCGATCATCGTCCGGAGGCATACTGTGACACGCGTGCATCCAAGTGTTTACGCGCCGGAAACACAGGCCGCGCAAACCGGGTGTCAGGGCGCGGGAGTGGCTCCGGCGACCCGGTCGGTGCCGATCACGACCACCAGGCGCACCGCCTGCGTCTCGTCGGCATCGGTGGCGGGGTTGTCTTCGACCGGATAGGCGTCGTACTGCGAGCTCTGGGCGACCTGCGCCCCGCCGATGACGTCGGCGACCCCCATCGCCGCCGCCTCGTCGTCGGTCCGCGAGTAGTAGACGGTGGTCGTCTCGAACGACCCGCCCGCGTCACCCGGCAACACCGATTCGGGGTTCCAGCCCGCCGTGACCAGGACGTCCTTGGTCTGCGTGGCGAGCCCCTGCTGCCCGGACGCGTTCAGCACGATGACCGTGGAGCTGGTGTCGACCACGGCAGCCACCTCGGGAAGGGAAGCCGCCGTCGGCGCGGTGGTCGGAAACAGCGCAAGGCGCCCCGAGACCACCAGCGAGCCGAAGATCCCCGCGGCGACCAGCACGATGGTCGCGACCACGGCCCACAACAGGATGACGCCGCCGCGCAGGCGGGGGTTCTCGGAACGGTGCGCTCCCACACGGCCGGTCTCGTCTGCGAGGTCGTCGAAGCGGTCTCGCGGATACGTCGGGTTCGGCACCCGACGATGCTACCCGTCGGCGCCCAGCAGACCTGTCAGCGTGACGCCGTGCGCGTCACTCGCGCGGCGCGCGCCGCCTCCCGTGCCTCGCGGAGTCGGCGAAGTCGGCGCACGAGCATCGGATCGTGCTCGAGTGCATCGGCCGTATCGATCAACCGTCCGAGCAGCTGGTAGTAGCGAGCGGGCGGCATGCCCAGGTCGGAACGGATCGCCTCTTCCTTCGAACCGTCGTGACGGCGCCACTCGGCCTCGAAGGCGAGCAGGGCGCGATCGCGGTCGGAGAGGGGCACCCCCTCACGCTAGCTCGGCGTCGCGGAGTTTGCGCGCAGCCACTCCACGCTCGCACCGAGCGGATCGACCGCGGCGAGGATCTCTCCGTCGAGGCCGAGAGCGAACCTCCCCGGCCACGGCTCGGGCACGGCCGTCCACCCGTCGTGCAGCCCCGGTTCGTCGATCGTGATCCACCGTCCCGCTGCGCGCGCGGCGGCGATCATCGCCGCGCGGTCGCGACGGGGAACGTGCGCAAGAACGCCCGGGGTCGTGACCACCAGAGTGGCGTCGCGGGGGGCGAGCGCGGCGATCTCGGCAAGGAGCACGGATGCGTCACCCGCTGCCATCAGCGCGGGCTCGGCGGCGGCGATGTCGAGCGCGGCGGTGATCCGCTCGACGCGGCCGGTCTCACCCGGCCACGCGAGCCCCGCGATCCAGCGGCGGTCGTCGGTATCGCGCGCGTCTCGCGGGTGCAGGTCGATCCCCGCCCGCCAGACGATCTCGGGCATGCGCAACGGGGGCGCTCCGACGAGGGCACTGTCGTTAAGGGCACTCTCGAGCACGACGGGGCTGACTCCCGCGGCGGGGTCGAGCGCCAGAACCCCCTCCTCGGTGGCGTAGCGGTAGGAGTACCGATCGGGGTAGAGGCAGAGTCCGGCGCTCGCCCCCACCTCCAGCAGGGCGATCGGGCCGTCGACGAGCGAGAGCGCGGGCAACAGTGCCGCGCAGCGCAGCGGCTCGTTGGTCTGGATGCTGCGCGCCGAGCACTCGACGACGACGGCGCGAGCGTGCGCGGCGAGCCAGTGGGCCCATGCGCGGTAGTCGCTCTCCGGCGCCCCGAGCAGGCGGGTCACGGTGAACACCAGGGGCGGTTGACGATGCGTCTCGGGAATCTGCGCGAGGATCGCCCGCGCCCCGGCGTCGGATGCGACGCCCGCCGCCCACTCGGCGTAGAGGGCGGAACGCCCCGGCGCCTCGACCTCGGCGAAGCGGCGGTACCTCGCGCCGATCGCGACGTCGAGGGCGGTCGCAGCATCCTGATCCACTCCCCCATCTTCGCGGCAAGGCCGGGCCCGCGCCGCGCGACATCGGGTTGAATAGAGGTGGAAAGGATCCGCAGATGACATACGCCGTCAGCAAGACCGACGAGGAGTGGCGCGCAGAGCTCGGCGCCGACCAGTACGCCGTGCTCCGTCAGGCCGCCACCGAACGCGCCTGGACGGGCGAGCTGCTCGACGAGAAGCGCGCGGGACTCTACGCCTGCGCCGCGTGCGGAGCCGAGCTCTTCCAGAGCGGCACGAAGTTCGACTCGAACTGCGGTTGGCCGAGCTTCTACGAGTCGGTGCGTCCGGAGGCGGTCGAACTCATCGCCGACAACACGCTCGGCATGGTGCGCACCGAGGTGCGCTGTGCGAACTGCGGCTCGCATCTCGGCCACGTGTTCCCCGACGGATACGGCACGCCGACCGGTGACCGCTACTGCATGAATTCGCTCGCGCTGGAGTTCACGCCCGGCGACGACGCATGAGCGCGACGCTCGAGGCCGTCCGCTCGCGTCGATCGTGGTCGAAGGTCACCGATGTGGCGCCGACGCGCGCCGAACTGGAAGACCTGGTCTCTGCGGCGGGGAGGGTCGCCGACCATTCGTCGCTGCGGCCCTGGCGGATCATCGAACTGCGCGGCGACGACCGCGAGGTCTTGGGCCGGGCGATGAACAAGGCCACCGGCCACAAGGGCGCCTCGTCCAAGCCGATGCGCGCACCGCTGCTGCTCGCCGTGGTCGCCAGCTACCGCAAGAGCAAGGTGCCCCGCTGGGAGCAGGAGGCGGTGGCCTCCGGCGTCGCCCACATGATGAGCCTTCTGCTCGATGACGCCGGATGGGGCGTGTTCTGGCGCACCGGCGACTACACCCGCAGCAAGGCCGTCGCGAAGGCGCACGGCCTGGAGAAGAACGAGGAGCTGCTGGGCTGGCTGTACGTCGGCGGCAAGCCTCCCGTGAAGCGTGAGGCCCGCCGCAAGGTCGTCGACGCCACCCGCCACCTCTCGCGGATGCCCGCCCCGAAGAAGGGTCGCGGGGACGACTCCTAGCGAGGGAAGCTGCGGTGGATCCCCGGCGAACCGCGGCGTCCGAGAAGTCGGGCACCGCGGATCGTTTCGGCCGCAGCGCGCCCCTCACGCGGGGACGAGGCCGCTCCCTCCCGATGCGCCATCGCGCCGACCGGTGGCATGACCCGGCCCGACGAAGCCTCTCAGATCCAAGCCGTTGGGGCTGTGGGCCTCGTCGAGCATCTTCTCGAAGACCTCGCGGTCGATCTTGTCGACGCGCGCCGTGTACACCTGGATCACGAGCGGCACCGAGGGCGAGATCCACAGGCTGCGGTAGCCCCCGGTTCCTTCGAGCCCCACGGAGAGCATGAACGGTTCTGCCCGTCGAAGCTTGGTGGCCACCACGACGCGTAACGGCAGCAAGATCTCGTCGGGGATGTCGTAGCCGGATTTCGCGTCGTTGTTGTACGTCAGTCGTCCCACAGGACGAATGCTACGGCCGATCTCCGACATTGCTCCGACGCGCCCATCGCGCGGGTCGCCCACTTCATGGTGCCGGCTACAGGACTTGAACCTGCAACCCCCGTTTGGGCGACTTTCTATCCCGCCCTCTCCTTCAACATCCTCTGACCAGGGATTTTAACGGTCTTCTGCGTCTCGCGATATCCCCTTGTATCCCGATATATCCCACGCAATGCGATGGGTAAGAGATGGATCACGATGCGAACAACTCGAGGATGGTGCGCACGTCCGGGCCCTCGTGGAGTCGCCGGATGTAATGCCGCTTCGTGATCTTCGGGGACTCGTGACCAAGCTGCCCAGCAGCCGTCTCGTCGTCAGCCTCCGTGGCGACCAGTGTTGCAACAGCCTTACGGAACGTCTTCGGGGTCACCCAATCCTGGTAGCCGTGCACGGCACGGAACTTCCTCCACTGAGTACGGAAATTGTTTGGGCTGCGGAGCGTGCCAGTGACGGACGGAAACACGTACTCACTGTCGCGTGAGCGCGCGGTGAGCGCGGCGACGAGGAACGGCGGCAAGATCAGGCGGCGGTGGGACATCTCGGTCTTGGCGTACCCCTGCCGATAAAGACCCTTTCCGGCGAGCTCTTTCACGGTACCGGTGACCTCGATGTAAGGAATGTCGACGAGGTGAACGTCTTCGTCCCAGCGGAGAGCGAAGACTTCTCCGGTGCGGATCCCGGTGCCGAGGATCATATCGACGGGGTCCGCGATGTCCGTACGGCGCAGCGATCCCCCGTTCGTACGCCGCGCATCCCATGCGGCTAGTTGCATGCGCGCCTGCACGACCTCTGCGACATCAAGAGTTTGCGGCTCGACGGACTTTCGAGGAATCGCTACTGAGTCTCGTACGGGGTTGATCGGCATGGCACCCTTGCGCACGGCGAGCCCGCAGATGCCGCGGAGGACGACGCGACACAGGCGCGCGGTCTCGGGGCCGCTGTTCAGGAGCAGCGCTTCGAGGAACCGGTCGACGGCCGGCACGGTGACTTCACGCATCTGCAGTCCGCCCATGCCACGAACGATGTGCTTGAGGTTGCGACGGTACAGGTCTTTCGTTCCGTCACTGACGTCGCGCCGTTCGAGCTCCTTTGTCCACTCCTCGGAGACCCGGCTGAGGCGAGTTTCGGGGGTTAGATCTTCGCCGGGGAGGCGCGCGCGGTCACGGAGCGCTTCCCTCAGCGCGTTCTCCGCTTTCTGGCCGGACGTGCCGCCACGCTCGACTATGCGTGTGACGCCGTCGTAGTCGCGGAACCGGGCGCGCGCGACCCATTGGCCCGGTCCGAGCTGCACGCGGTTCACAGAACCCCACGTCCCGACCGGCATGGGCGGCCTAGCCATGTGGTCGTATCCGCCCCTGCCGCAGCATTCGCATGTAGACCCGCATGATCTTCTCTGTCACCTGCAACTCCAGCGCCACCACGCCAGGATCGCTTTCGTTGAGCATCTCCACGCGACGGGGGCGGATGAGCCGGCGAGCGGCAATCTGGTCCGCGCGCTCCTCTTGGATGTCGTCGGTGCCGACGTCGCCGTGCTCGAAGTGGACGATTTCGTGCGCGATGGCGCACCTTTCCACGGACTCAAGTAATCCGGGGCGGACGAAGATCGCCTGGTGCTCATGCGAATAGCAGGCGACCATGTCGATCTCAGGGAGATCGTCACGGAAAACGACTGGCAGGTCGAGCATCTCGGCGTGCTCCCACGGGTCGTAGTCTCGCGCGCAGGGCCCGTCAACGAAGTGGTTAGCGCCGAACATATATGCCGTCGTGTTGTTAATGTCGTCCAGCTTCTCGAGGTATCCAACCTCGAATAAGTCGTCTTGCGCGAAGCTCATGCCACCCCTACTTGTTATCGCGTTCCGTATCGACCGGCGTGTTGTCCCGCGATGCAGCAACGTTTGCTGTATGGAGATCCGCCGTCTCAAGGTCAGTGTGTCGAGGGGTTCCGACACTGAAGCGGCCAGCGATGAGATTCGATCGCGCCGCGATATCTTCCGCGTGGAATCTCTCCGTCGCGCGCTGGATTAGCACCTGAGGGTCGAGTCCGAGGAGTTCCGCGACTTGATACGCCACGGGGACAGGGATGTCGCGCTTCCCATTGACGTAGTTGTCAAGCGTGCTGCGCGCCATGCCGAGCTCTTTCGCAACCCCGAGGATGCTCTGCCCTGCCGCGGAGATCTCAGCGCGGATCTGACGTCCAATGGCCGCGTTGTAGTGGTCCGCTCGTGCCTTCATGTGGTGAAGACTAGCAGCCACTTGACTAGAAAGTGTAGTCAAATTAGTTAGATTTGCGCTTGCTTGACTCCGTTTGACGACGTACTGTCCTCATATGGCTACAGACATTCGCTCCAAGGTTGCGGCGGCGGTTCTCCTCGAACTGTCAAAAGCAGACCGAACCAAGCGCTGGCTGTCTGACCGGACGGGTATCCCGTACTCGACGTTGGACCGCAAGCTGCGCGCTCACGTTGACCTCTCGTTCACCGAACTCTTCTCGATCGCTGAGGCGCTCGGGGTAGAGCCATGGCGCCTCACTCCTGAGGCATTCATGCCGGCACAACCGGCGGTTGCCTCGTGACCGCCACCGCCGGGACCGACGAGGTTCTCACCATCCAGCAGGTCGCTGAGGTAACCGGTCTTGCAGTTCAGACGCTCCGCAACCTGCGCTGGAAGAACGAGGGCCCACCTATGTGGCTCCTCCGAGGTCGCGTCCGCTGCTACCGCGCTGATCTTGACGCATGGATCTCAGCACACGCGGGCCACGCAAGCGTGACGCCCATCAAGAAGCGCGCGTAACCCACCACCAAAGCGAAACGCTCCCGTGCCAGCGGGAGCGAATCAGAGAAAGGCAAGCAGATGCCTCAGACATCGACTGTACAGGAACCGCGCCTAGCGGTCCTGAAATGGCAAGTAGTGGAGACGAGCTTCATCGATACGTGGGTGATCGCAGCCTTCGATCTCGAGGACGATGCGAACGCATACGCCGAAGTGAAGAACCGCCGTGACCGTCTCGCGACGTTCTCGGTCCGAGAGGACCCCAACTGGACGCGCCACCTCGCAGAGGCGCGTGAGCTTCGCCATTCCCCCGCACTCACGCTGGGGCTTGCGGAGAGTGACCTATGACCGCCGTACTGACGGACGACCGCGAGCCGGCGCGTCCCGACTTCGACGATCTGACGCCCGCCGAGCAGGCCGAGCACCGGGAGCACTGCTCAGACGGATGTGTGAGCTGCGACGGGTTCCGAGCATTCGGAGTCTGCAGCGAGTGCGGCCGGTGGGTGGAGGCGATCGAAGGGCGCTCGAACTGCTGCACGACCGTGGTCGACCTCGAGCACCACGCCAGCGTGGACGCGTCGTACTGGCTGGAGGCGTCGTGAACCGCATCGGCGCAGTCGTCCTCGGCCTTTTCGCGATCGGTCTCCTCATGGCTGGCATCGCTCTTGCCCGCGGGCACGTCGATGGTGCCGCAGTGCTCGCTGCTGTCGCGATCCTCTACGCGGTCGCATTGACGGCGTGGGCCGCCCACAACCGCAGGACGAAACTGTGATCCCCTCTGGGCGTTTCCTCGCCGCTCGCCACATTGACGAGAACGCCTGGTTCGCCGCGCGCGCCACAGGAGTCACCGCGACCGCTGTCGCCGAAGTGGCAGCTAAGAGGGACCGAGTGTCGGCCATCACCGAATGGCTCACCGCGGCTCGCATCGAGCAGAACGACTACATGCGCTTCGGAACCGAGTCAGAAGCCGAGCTCATGCGGTACGCCCACGACGAGCACGGGATCCTCCCCGTCGACTGGGTGATCGAGGGTGACCGTCCCGGCGACCTTGCAACCCCGGACGGTCTCTCGCTGGATCACCGGCACATCGGTGAAGGCAAGACCACGGGAAAGCCGTGGGACGGCGCAGAGACCAACCCCCGAGTGGTGCCGATCCGTTATCGGCGGCAGGTGCAGTGGCAGCTCAACGTCACGGGTGCCGATGCGTGCTTGTTCCTGTGGCAACTGCGCGTCCCGGACGGCCAATGGTTCCGCTTCGGCTGGTTCGAGCCCCGCTCGATCTGGATCGAACGCGACGAAGACATGATCCGCGACCTGCGACTGGTCGCCGACGACATGAAGGAGGCCCGTCATGGGTATCGAGAAGCTGCGTGAGCCGTTCGCGGCGACCGACATGGGGCTGCTCCCGAAGCAGCTGAAGAAGGACGATCGCGAGCGTTCGAAGTGCCAGCCCGGCACGAGCGCATCCGCTGACGGAAAGTTCTGCGGGGGGTTCCACGCCCGGTCCATCCACCTCGACTACGTGGGGCACGCTGCCCTCACTAAGCGGTTCCTCGAGACCGACCCCGAGTGGTCGTGGGAGCCGATGGGTCAGCACGACAACGGCATGCCGATCCTCGACGGCAACGGCGGCCTGTGGATCAAGCTGACTGTGTGCGGCATCACGCGCATCGGGTACGGCGACGCTCAGGGCAAGACGGGCGGCAACGCCATAAAGGAAGCGATCGGCGACGCCCTCCGCAACGCTGGCATGCGCTTCGGTGCGGCCCTCGAGCTCTGGCACAAGGGCGACCTCTCGGACTTCGCTGATGCGCAGGGCAAGGAAGATGCGACGCCTGAGCAGGGCGCGGCGCCTGCTGTGCCGCCAGCTGGGTACCGAGACGCTGTCGCCGCTATCGAGTCGCTCACCGACCTGCAGGCGTACTACGACGCTGAGGCGCACAAGTGGTTCACCGAGGAAGTCCGCGAGGCATTCGCCGCCCGCAGTCGCGAGATCAAGGCGGCGGCGCAGTGACCGAACTCATCCACGCCGTCACCGGCGACATCATCGACTATCGACCCGTGTCACCCGTCGAGGTGGAGTACATCATCCGTGTCCTCGGCGACCGTCTCGAGGCCGCCGTGCCCGTCCTCGACGAGCTACAGCGAGCACGATACGACGCAGAGGAGGAGTACTCGCGGCAGCTCGAGACGGCCAAGCTCTCGTCGAAGCGCGAGGGGTACAACGACCGTCGCGCGGAGGCGTTGCTGACCTGTCTCCCACAGCTGCGGGTGGTGAACGAGGCCAAGGCGAAGCTGCATCATGCTGAGCGGCTGCAGGACGCGCTCAAGGCGAAGCTGATGGGCTACCAGAACATCAACAAGGTCAACGGTGCGGCGTACTCGGCGGGCGGTGTGGGCCGATGATCCGACCGATCACGCGAGACGCTCGCAAGCCTTACGTCTACGAGGCGGACAGCATCTGGTTTGTCGAGTGGTACGGAACCCTCGGGCAGTTCGACGACTGGCAGTCCCCCTACGATTTCGCGCGAGGTCTGGCCCGATGACCCGTATCAAGTGGGAACAGATTCAGTTCACGGACACGTGCTGGTTGTGGCTCGGGCCGCAGATCAAGGGATATGGGAAGTCCCACGGAACGACTGCTCACCGGGTCGTGTACCGGGCGCTGGTCGGCCCGATTCCTGAGGGTCTCGAGCTCGATCACCTCTGCATGCGCAAGTTGTGCGTCAACCCGGAGCACCTCGAACCCGTGACGCGCGCCGAGAACATGCGGCGTCGCGCGGCTGCGTACGTGACGTGCGTCAACGGCCACGACTTCTCCCCGGAGAACACCTATATCCGGCCCGGTGGCGGCCGTGATTGCCGCCAGTGCATCCGCCGACGTGTCGCCAAACACCGTGCCCGTCGAAGGAGCGTGGCCGCATGAGCGCCCCGACTGGTGCTGTGCGTCAGAGCACGTACGAACGTGACGGGAGACGCTGTGCGGCCTGTGGCTCCTTCGAGGCACTGAGCTTCCAGCACCGGCGTGCTGTTGGGCAGGGCGGTTCGAAGATCAAGCCCGGGTGCGCGGATGGTCTGACGCTCTGCATCACCTGCAACGGCGAATGCGAGCACTCGATGCAGAAGCTCGCGCTCACGAACGGGTGGAAGGTTCGACGGTGGGCCGACCCCGTCAAGGTGCCGATCTTCTTCCCGCACGAGTTCGGCTGGTACAGGCTCGTCGGTCTTTCCCGTGTGCGCATCACCGCGTCTGAGGCGCTCGAAATGATGCACGCCGTGTACGGCGACGAGTACCTCGAGTGGAGGCGCAGCTGATGGCCGCCGGCCTGCCGTGGGTGCGGATGGATTCGGACCTGTGGGCGAACCCGAAGGTCGCGGTGTTCATCGCGGCGCACGGGCAGAGAGGGCTCGCGGCGATGGCTGTGTGGCATTTCGCGGTCGAGTTCTGCGGCATGCACAGCACCGATGGGCTGATCGAGACGCCGGTTATGCGCCTCATCCACGGCACTCCGCAGATGGCTCGACTGCTCGTTGAGGCGGGGTTCCTCGACGTCGACGAAAAGGGGTGGCGGGTGAAGGGGTATGCGAACCATCAGCCCACGCGGGACACGGTCGAGGCGGCCGCTCAGGCTCGCTCGGAGCACGCCCGAAGAGCGGCGAATGCGAGGTGGAACGGCGATGCATGAGCAATGCCCGAGCAGTGCCCGAGCATCATGCCCGACTGATGCCGTGCTCGATGCCACGGTACGGAACGGTACGGACGGAACGGTACGTCACCAAGATCCCGAGACATCATCTCGCTTTTCGTATGCGGCTGAGCCTGTGGATAACAGGTCATCGGAGGGGTCATGAAGGTTGAACTGAACATTCCCGACAAGGTCTGGGCCGAAGTGCTCGAGATCGCTGAGACCAATCACACCAGCGTCGCCCGCGTCATCGAAGCGACTATCCGCGATGCCGTCCGTCCCTCCGCCATGGCGAAGCTCCACGTCGAGGCGCGACGCAACCACATAGCTCAGCTATGGGGCGAGGGACTGACGGACGCACAAATAGCGGAACGCACTGGGGAACTCAAGAGCTACGTCGCGACGGTCCGCCGCGGAAAGAGTCTGCCGCCGAATCTGGTCGGCGGCCGCAAGTACACCTACGAGAGGAAATCAGCATGAGCACACCGAAGATCGGCAGCTACACGCCGAAAGAACTGAAGGACACCGTCTACCTGCACCTGCGTCCGAAGACGGCGCGCTGGAACAACGTCCTCGAGGGGATGACAGTCGTGAAGGCCGCGAAGTCGACCGATGCCGCCGTCGAGCCGGGCGACTTCATCGTGAAGCTTGAGGTCACCGTGCCCGCCGAGTTCTTCATCGAAGCAATGCCCTCGGCGCGGATCGAGCTGTCCTCGGGGCAGATCGTGCCCGTCCTGTTCGAGCAGCAGGCGGAGGACGAAACCCAGGCGGAGACCGTCTGATGGCTGGCGAGACGATCGTCACCGTCGTCGGCAATCTGACGGCCGACCCGGAGCTGCGTTACACCCAGAACGGGCTCCCCGTGACGAACTTCACGATCGCGAGTACACCGAAGGTGTTCGACCGTCAGGCGAACGAGTGGAAGGACGGCGAAGCGCTGTTCCTCCGCGCGTCGGTGTGGCGCGAGTTCGCCGAGCACGTGGCGGGTTCGTTGACGAAGGGTGCACGGGTCGTTGCGACCGGTCGCCTGAAGCAGCGCTCCTACCAGGACCGCGAAGGCCAGAACCGCACGTCGATCGAGCTCGAGGTCGATGAGATCGGCCCCTCGCTCCGGTATGCGACCGCACAGGTCACGCGCGCAGCGTCGGGCGGCGGAAGCGGCCAGACCGGTGGCGGGCAGTCCCGTCCGCAGGTCGCAGCAGACGAGCCATGGGCCACGCCCACGGGCGACGACTCATGGGAAGCGGCGGGAGGAGCGAGCCATGGAGACGACACCCCCTTCTAACTCCTGCCCCGCGTTCGCGCGCTGGCACGACGGACCCTATGTCGCCGGGACCATCGACTGCCGCCGGCTGCGCAACCACGCTGGCCCCCACGAGGGAGACCTGCCCTCCTCCGACCGCAATATCACCTGGGGAATGACGCGATGACCATCCTCTGCGCCAGCACCACCGGTATCTACGGTGTCCGCCCCTGCAGCGTCCGCGGGGAGCACAAGATCTCTTGCCCGGACCGGCCGGTCAACCGCGCCATCGTCGGGCACCTGCACGGGCCCGAGGGTGTCGCACCTGAGGCATGCGGTGGCTGCCTGCCTCGCCAGGCTGAGCGCGGCTACCTCTGCGCACGCTGCTACGACCGTGTCGAGAACGCATACGCCCGGTGGGGTCGGTTCGTCCGCCTCCTCGAAGAGACAGAGGGCCGCGCCGTATCCCCCCAGAACGGTGGTGTGAAGTCCGCAGCCGCAGACGGTTACACGAACCTCGCGCTCACCTTCCTCGCCGTCGATGAGTGCGAGGGGTACCTCGAGTCTCTGGCCGGGCTCACCCTCGACGCCTGGGTCCACACCCTCGAAGGCGCGCGTGACGCGCTCAGCTTCGCGTCCGCGGCTGAGAGCGCCTACCGGTCGCTCGAGGTCGAGGAACGCGCCCGAACCATCGAGCGCGTCCGCTGCCCCCAATGCCACCAGCTCACGATCACCGGCAACAACACCCGCGAAGTCCGCGGGAGGACCGTCGTCGAGTGCCAGCACTGCGCCTACATCCTCGACGAGATCAAGTCGGACGTCACCCGCTGGGTCGGATCTGAACCGTGCGAGATCGGCGGCCACGCCGAGTGCGTCGGAGTCCACTGCCAGTGCGACTGCCACAGCCTAGGCAGCCTCAGCCAGACCACGGGCGTAGCGGCCCTCTGGGACGCCGACCTCCACATCAAGGTGCCCCAGAGCGCGCCCCGAACCGAGTGGCTCATCATCGACGGCCAGCTGGCGCTCAGCCCGACCGCAGCCGAGAGGAAGACGGCATGAACCGCTTGACCAACGAGAGGACGACCGATGCTTGACCGACGATGGCTCCGCGCGATCGATGGGTACCTCACCGACCAGAAGGCCGGCGGTAAGCCCGACACCACCCTCCGCGCCCGCCGAGACCAGATGCAGCACCTCGCCCGACGCGTCGAGGCCGGACCCTACGAGCTCACCTTCGACCAGCTGCGCGACATGGTCTCGTCGCAGGAGTGGAAGCAGGAGACCCGCCGAGTCCGCCGGTCGACGTACAAGTCGTTCTACGACTGGGCCGCCGCCGAGGGGCACGTGACAGAGAACATCGCCGACCGTCTCCCGAAGGTGCGCATGTCGCAGGGGCGCCCCAAGCCGGCACCCGACCGCATCTACAAGGAAGCGATCATGGCCGCGGCACCCCGCGAACGCCTCATGCTGCGGCTCGCCGCCGACGTCGGTATGCGGCGCGCGGAGGTCGCGAAGGTGCACACCAGCGACCTGATGGAGGAGGGCGACGGTTGGTCGCTCCTCATCCACGGGAAGGGCAACAAAGAACGCATCGTCCCCGTGCCGATCGCGCTCGCTGAGACGATCCTCGCGATGCCGTCCGGGTTCCTTTTCCCCGGCCGCGACGAAGGCCACCTCACCCCACGGTTCGTGGGGAAGCAGATGGCCGCGATCCTCCCCGAGGAATGGACCGCCCACACGCTGCGCCACAGGTTCGCGACACGCGCGTACGCCGCCACCCACGACCTGCTGCTCGTGCAGCACATGCTCGGGCACTCCTCACCCGCCACTACCCGCCGGTATATCGAGTACGGGCGGTCCGAGATGCGGTCCGTTGTGGAACGCCTCAGCACCGAAGGAATCGCAGCATGAGCCCGCGACGCGTGCAGCAGCGACGTACCGCCGGATGGCGGAAGCCGGAGAACACGATCAGCGTGGCCCGCCCTAGCAGGTACGGCAACCCTTTCCGAGTCGATCCCGGAACTGTCTACGGGTACGGGTGGGTCGACCTTCGAGAGCACCCTATCGGGGCGCGGCTGCCGGCACTCGAGGAGTGGGCCGTCTACTCCTCCCACGCGCCAGCATCAGGCGCGGTCGAGCACGCCGTTGATCTGTTCCGCACCTACACGCAGGTCGTCAGCCGGGATGAGCCAGAAGCCTTCGAGCGCTGGATCGCGCCACTGCACGGCAAGAACCTCATGTGTTTCTGCCCTCTCGATCAGCCGTGCCACGCCGACGTGCTTCTCGAGCTGGCGAACGGAAGTACGCGATGACCGGTGTCCAAACCTTCTGTATGGGAGCAGGCTCCCCCCGTATTCTCGATCTGTTCTGCTGC
>NZ_JBEUWT010000005.1:0-124257 GCF_045517775.1 Microbacterium deferens | reverse complement strand
GAGGGAGCCAAGTCCCGCGCATTCGCCGGTCAGGAATCCGCCGGGACAGCACTCCTGACACGGACAAGCACCACTCCGTGCTGCACGGCTAACACATGCGGAGCTCAGCGCACGACTAAGAGACCGACCTCATTGATGAGACTCAGGCGCGAACTCCCACGTTTACGGCTGTGCGGAGGTCACTCAAGGTCACACCGATCTCTGTGAGAGAGGCGCGCATCTCGTCGTACACCGGTGCCGCACCCTGCAAGTCCTCGATAGTAAGAACGGCAGCGAATCGAACACCTTCGGGTGGGAAGGATTCGGCTGCTCGTGTGAGGTACTCGAGATCGAGGCGCCAGTCGGTCGACTTGCCTCGGCCGTTCGGCATGCGTGCCGTGTAGGACTTCACCGGATACCACTTCCCGAGCACGCTCGCCAACGTTCGTTCGTTCGCATAACGATAACCAGAGAAGAACTCGTGTGTCGGTTGTGCGCGGCTTTCGAAGACACCGTTCTCGTCAGACTGCTTCACAGCACCGTCGAGATTTACACGGACCATTTCGACTCCGTGGGCATAGTTGATGATGGGCTCGGTCACCAGTGTGAGCTTGAGAAGGCCACGACACTTGCCGTTGATGTCGGAGAGCGAGTCTGGCCAGCGGAACGGAAACTTCACGTTCCGTCCGGGCCGAATTGTGTCGCTGAGGACGATAGTCATCCGGTGTGGTTCACCCTCCAGCGTCTCCGAGACTGTGGGAAGGTGCCCGCGACCGACGAACGAGGGCGCGACGACCGACGCCTCTCTTGTGAGGAGGGTTGCCGGGAGTCGGGCGCTATGGGTTGCGAGCGCGATGAGGAGATCGCGCGAAACATCGCCCGAGATAGCTGCATCCAAGGTTGCGAGGTACCGGGCCACCAGTGGTGCTGCGTAGCTGGTCCCCGCGACGTCGCGGATGGTCCCAAAGGAGCTAATGGCGGTCAGGCCGGTCGCTCGTGTCGGACCTTCGGGGCCCCCGCCGCCATACGCAGCGAGATCGGGCTTGAGCGCTGACGGTGTCTGCTCGCTGCGACGTGTGTATCTCGCGGGTACGCCTTCCATGCCCTGCGCGAGTCCGGGTGGGTTGGTCGCGCCGACGCTGACATTGACCAGGCTTTCAGCTGGTGCGAGAAGCCCGTCCGGACCGGAATGGCGCGCGAGCATTGCGTTGACCTCGGTGCTGTTGGGAGGCCATTCCTCCCGCTGCTCAGTTTCGGTGAGATTCCCGGCCGAGATCACGAAGAGCACGTCCAGATCGAGCGCGATTCTGTCGAGTCCTTGGGCCGCCAAACTGTAGGGGGCTCCACCCGGTGCCCTCCGAAGGTTGTAGGAGAAATTGAAAACCCGGACACCTGCTTCTTGCCTCGCACGCGCGACGCTTGCACGAACTTCATCTAGAAAATCATCGAGAGATGCGAAGTAGTTGTCGTAGGCGCTGCCCGCAGGGAGCAGATCCAGATCGTAAACGCGGCAGTCCTCCTCGGGATCCAAGAACCCAGAGTTGAAGGCGCTTCCCAACGCAATCAGCGAGGCAATGGTCGTTCCGTGATTCACTCGATTGACATCGCGGTCCCCTGGAGCAAGAAAGCCTGCCCTTCCTGCAACCCACGCTGAGTTGATGAACGGGCCACCAATTCCACCGTCAATGACTCCGACTACCGGTCGCACGCTTGGAGGATCCGGCGTAGGCGGGGCCGATTTCCCGTCCGTGCTTGCAGCCGGTGCGTCAGCTGACGGCGGAACTTGATCCTCAAGCCTCACGCGCTTCACTGACGAACTCGCCTCGAACTCCGCCAGCCCCTCCCGGAATGGGACAGTCGCCGATGGGTGGTGAGCGACATCAGACGGCCCGGGCGACGACGCTTCAAGCGCGCGTCTCACGCTTGCCTCGATTGCAGGAGGCGGCGCGATAGTGAAAGTGCTCTGCAGCTCGCGCAACCGAGCAGTCAATGCTTCAACCTCGGCAAGCGTTGCCGAACGCAGGGGCTCGCCCTTGGGGAGGTCGAATAACTCAACCTGCGCCTTCGCCGCACCACCCAACCAAGCATCGGCTTCGTCGAGCGTGTATCCACGTTCTTCTGCAGGTACCCACTCCCTCACGTCCCGGATCGCACTCACTTCTGTGCGTACCGACGATGGACTGTACACAAGTGCACCGGAGGCGTCCGGCCGCCACCTTTCTTCCACCTCGGCGTCAGCGACCAGACCAATAACCTCATCGAGCCTCGTCGGCGTTATCGCGAAGACGAGCTCCCCGTAGTCCCCGGTGCCCACATGAGACGCGCGCGATGATCTGAATAGTGTGCCGAACGGCCGGTGAGACTTCGCCAACGCATCCGGCCGCATCCGAACCGCGACGTTGACTCGGTCGCTTGCCAGGTTGTTCCTCAGTATCGAACGCAGCGCACCGACAATGGCTGTCCTGTGCTCAGCAAACCCGCGGTTATCACCTCGGAAGAAGTCTTTTGCCGCACCGCCACCGCGACGACCGTCGCGATCCCCTCGAAACCAATCGGGGTTCATCACAATCTGAACAGGACCGCCAGCCATCTCACACCTTCACTTCGCTCGGATTCAGCCAGCGGCTGATTGTCTTTCTATCCCTGCCAAAAATCACTCCAAGCTCACCCTGGGTCAGAGCTGCCGGCGGCTCATTGAGATGCTTCGCGAGCTCCTGGTCAGTCGAGTCGAGCCCATCCACGCCCTGTATGCCCGTGGCCTGAGCTGCTTCACGGAGCACGGTCACAGGCGACCGGATATCTTGGGTCGCAAGCACGGTGGATTTGAGGAATGCCATTGCCAGGGTTCTAACGTCAGCGCCTGATCGGCCAGAGGTCACACTGGCAACAGTCTTGGCGAGCGGATCCACTTCTTCCAACCGGTCGAGGAGAAGGTGGCCGATCTCAACCCGACCCTCGTATGTCGGCATGCCAAGCTGAATTTGATGCTCGAACCGACGCCACACAGCTGAGTCGAGGAGCTTCTCGTGGTTGGTGACGGCAATTGTTAAGCCAAACTCAGTCCGCTTATCGAGGTTCTGCAGCAACGCGTTCACCACACGCTTGATCTCCCCTACCTCGTTGGCATCGTCGCGGATCTTCGCGACAGCATCGAACTCATCGAGAATCAGCACGCAGTCGTAGCGGTTACAGAAGTCGAAGAGAGCCCCGAGGTTCCTGGCGGTGTTGCCAAGCAGCGAAGAGATGAGCCCGTCGAGACGCGCGATTACTGCTGGTCGACCGAGACGCGCGGCGATTGCGAGCGCCAGCGTGGTCTTACCTGTCCCAGGAGGCCCGTAGATCAGCAGGGTGCGGCTGATGGGAAGCCCCACCTGCGCAAGTTCAGCCTCGTGCTGCCATTCCCGCACTAGCGAGTCGTACGCTGCCTGCGCATGCACCGGGAGGACCGGTAGCGCACGGCGACGGTCCGGCGCCAGGACTTCACAAAGCGGCGCTCCAGACTCACGATCTACGGGAAGCGCCGTCTTCGGCCCCAGTCGTTGAGCCGTCGGAGGGGCCGTTGCGATATCGGAGGGCTGCAGATTGATGGGCTCGACCGCCTGGCGGTTGCGAGCTCGCGTGATCAACGACCGAAGCTTGCGGGCACTGCCGTCATCTCCTGACTCGGCAAGCCTCTCGGCAAGGCGGGTCACCTGGTGCTCGATGGCCTCCGGGTTGCCAGCTAGAGCGGTGCGGGCGAGCGCCTGAATGACATCGAAGTTCTCCATGGAGACGACCCTAGCCCGCAGGTGCGACATTTATTCGCTCCGATGGGGCAGCGAAGGCACGCGATGGGACACGACGCCTATTGCGTTCCGCAGCGCTATGCTCCTCGCGACCGGCTAGATGGCCCACGCGCAGAGCGCGTTAGCATCCCGTCTACGGCACCGGAACGTACAGCACCAACGGCAGCGTTCGCCCGCCGAAACCGGCTGGGATCTCATACCCACCATGAGATCAGCCGGGGCTGGACGCTCCCCCGCAGCCGGAGCGATTCGAGGCGCAACGCCCCCCCTCATCCCGCGCCGCCCCAGGGCCGATAGTCGGTCACATGTCGGTGGGGGCTCCACCTTCCAGCTCGCCGTCGACCACCTCGGTCGCAATCCTGGTGAGCGTCTCTTCGGCCGGAAGGGCAGCTTGTTCGACGGGTGAGAGCTCGTACCGACTGACAGCTACCGGCTGTGCCGCTCCGGCAAGCGAGTACTTGACCACCGTCTCGTTCTTATCGGTGACGAGCAGGATGCCGACTGTGGGTGCGTGAAGTTCGGGGATTCGCATCCGGTCATCCACGAGGGCGACGTAGAAGCCAAGCTGCCCGGCATCGCGCGGGTCGAACTTGCTTGTCTTGAGCTCGACGACCACGAATCGCACCTGTTGCCAGTTGAAGAACAGGAGATCCACGTAGAAGTCGTCGCCGTCGACGTCGAAGTGGACCTGTCTGCCGACGAAGGAGAACCCGGCGCCGAGCTCGCGAAGCGTCTCGACGACGCGGACCGTAAGTCGCTCCTCGAGTTCACGCTCATTGGCGTCCGAGTCGATCGCAAGAAAATCGAGAGCGTACGGATCTTTGGTGAGCTGCTGCGCGAGGTCGGAGTCGGGTTGCTGGAGTGTGGCCGCGAAGTTGCTGGGCGCCGCGCCTTCGCGTTCGTGCAGCCGGGTGCTGATCTGATGGGTGAGCACGCCCCGGCTCCACGCGTGCGCCGCTGACTGCTGCGCGTACCAATCTCGAAGTTCCCGGGTGTCGAGCTTGTCGAGAAGAAGAGTGACCTGCGTCCAAGGCAATTGTCCAGCAGGCTGCTGGACAAATTCATCCTCGTTAGGCCATGCCTCTGCGACTCGGCGCATGTAGAAGAGGTTGGCTCTGGAGAATCCCTTCATGGTGGGGAATTCGGTGCGGAGGTCGGTGGCGAGGCGCTCGACAGTGCTGCTCCCCCACTCTTCAGCTTCGCGGCGCTGCAGGAGGGTTTGGCCGATCTGCCAGTACAGCCGCAGCAACTCGGTGTTTGCTTTCCGCTGGGCCTGATAGCGGGCTCCGTGCACGCGGCGCTTTAGATCTTCGAGTAGCACCGCGTAGTCAGACGGTTCTATTGCGCTCACGTTTCCAGCATCCCCTGCGTTTGGTGATTGTCCAGCAGGCTGCTGGACAACTTTGACTTTCGCGCCCCGCGGGTCCTGTCAGCGAGCAAGTCCGCCTCGCGTGCGCTCTTGGGCAGTGCTGCGCGCGCGGCTCTTCGGCTTGGCCGCTTTGCCGGGGGTAGTCATCACGGCTTCACGCGGGTGCTTGGCGTTCTCTCCGTCCGCGAGGACGCGCGCGTCAACAGTTTTCGCGTCTGCCTTTCCCACGAGGTCGCGGGCGAATCCCTGGCGACGCTCGGAGCTGTCGTAACTGAGGTTGCTGTCCGAGCGGTCGGCGCCGGCGCCGTCCACGGCGAGAGCTGTCTCCCGTTCGGCCGTCTCTCGGTCGTCGACGTTGTCCGTTTCCCACGCGCGCTGCGCGGCGGCGTCGGCGTCCCGGTCTCGGCTCTCGGCGCTGGCGAGGAGCACGTCGCTTGCGGCGAGCTCATCCCCCGCACGGCGGCGTCCCTCGGCCGCCCGGGCGCGGTCCTGCTCCGCCTCGCCCAGCGCGTCGGCGAGGGCCGCGGGATCAGCGCCGGGGCGGTCGACGTCAATGCCGTACCGCTCGCGCACCTCGCGGCGGATGGTCTCGTGCGCGTCGCGGGCGACGTCGTCGTGATCGCGCCAGGCTGTGGCCGTCTGGTGAACCTCGGCGATGCTCTCGACGTTCGCGCGGTCCCACCATTCGGCGTGCTTGACGGGCTCGAGGGACGCACGCATGGCGCCGCGTTCGCTCTCGAATCGTGATTCGAGCTCGCGCGACTCCTGGCGTGCGTCGGCTTCGCGTTGGCGGGCCAGTTGCTCGCGGAGTCGACTGATGCGCTCTCCGAACTGGGAGGCGACCGTCAGTGCGACGCGCATCGAGTCGTCGAATGTCTCTCCGACTCCGTCAGTCTCATCGACCATGATCTGTCCTTCCTCTATTCCCTACTGTGGCCGTCGCGGTCCCGCGACGTGTCAGCTGCGGACCGCTTACGCGGCGTGATCGTGTTCGGAACCGGTGAGCCCGCGCCTGGTGCGGCGAGGCCCTCCGTGGCCAACCGCACCTTCTCCTCTGCGGGCGTGAGCGTCCGCGGCGCGGCAACCTTCTCGCCCGGTGCCTGGACCGCCGGCAACTGTTGCTCCACGGCCGCGAACTTCTCCCGCATCATCTGGGCGAGCTGCTCCGCGCGGCGGGCATCGCCGGCAGCGGCGTGCGCGTCCATCAGAGCGACCGACAGCCGTCCCAGTTGTCGAAGCATGATTGCCTGACCGGCGCTCCCCTGGCCGCTCACAGCGGCCTGCATGAGCACCATCGCCACGCCCGCGGCCGATCCCATCTGCACCGGCTTGGGCCTCGACTCATGGGCCCGAATGTGAGCGCTCCGGGCAAGCTCGCGTGAGGTCGCGGCCAACGGCCCCGGCGTCGCCTCGACGCGCTGCGACCACGCCGCGAACGCCCCGGATGTCTCTCGCGCGACGTGAGCCCATGTGGCCCTGTCCGTCACGGGAACATCGCGCAGCTGCTTGCGCAGCTCACCGAGCTCGCGACTGTACTTCTCCCAGAGCTCAGGGTCGGGCGTGGTCTCTTCCCGGCCGGGTGCGACAGGTCGGTACCGCCAGGGGTTTTTGCTCGCGGCGCGCCATTCCTCGACCGCGCCTTGAGCGGTCTGGGGGCTGTCCGGCCACCCCTCGCGGAGCCGCGGGAGGGTGAGGTCGCGGGCCAACCGCCCGCCGCCGTACCAAACCGGACGGTCATTGCCGACAGGCCGGACGGCTACGGAGTAGCCCGCGACGACGTCGTCGCGGGCGGCAGCGTAACGAGGTCGGATGAGCACGCCCGCGCGGCGCAGCCGTCGCACGAACTCCCCCTCATCGAGTGACGCCGTCGCCGCACCGCGCACGGTCCGCTCGAGGCGGTGCGGGTCCACCTCGACCTTCCCCTCACGCTCTGCTCGCGCGCGTTCGGCGGGCTTCACGCCGCGCTCCCCCATGCCGCGCTCTCGCGCCTCCAGCGGCGTCAGCCCGTGCTCTCGCTCCAGCTGTCGACACACGTCCTGCGCACGCCGGAAGTCATTGTGGGTTGTCGCCTTCGTGCCGTCCTCGCGTACGAGCGACACCGCCAGGTGAATGTGATCGTTGCCGTTGGTAGAGGCACCATGGCGCACGGCAACCCATCGGCACGCGGCCTTCCCTGACGCCTCGGTGAAACCCATCTCGTCGACGAACTGCTGCGCGATCGCGCTCCACTTCTCGTCGCTCAGCTGACCCTCATCGGCGTGCAGGGAGAGCGAGCAATGCCACACGTCGGCCGCGACGCGCTCGGTTCGCACGTCACCGGTCTCCGGGTCTGTCACCCGCGCGTTGCGGGTGACGTCGACGCCGTACGCGACGCGCGGGGCGTCGATGCTCCGGGCAATCTCCAGCGCGGTCGACCTGTCGAGCACAGCGTCGCCGTGCATGGCCATGATCGCCGCGTCACCCGCCACCAGGTGCGGTTCCTCGTGCTCGTTGGCGCGCCCCTCCCCCGCGAGGTACGTCATCAGGCCACTGATCCGCGACCCGCGCGTGATGTTCGGGATCATGACCCGGCCAGCTGTCGGATCGTCTCGTCGATGCGACCCACAAGCTGCCGGCACTCCCCCACCAACGCTTCCGCGTCCGCGGGGAACTGACCCTCGGTGTTCGCGAAGCGCGCGAGCTGGTTCACGTTGTTCGCCACGTTCGCCAGCGTCCGGGACACGGCAAACAGCTCCGCGATCGCCTGCTTACGCTCCGTGCTCGTCTCCACATGCGCATTCAGACCCGCCTCGACAAGAAACCGGGGCACGGTGACCTGAGCCACCACGGCACGCGCTTGCAGCTGCGCCTCCTCCTCCGCGTTCGTGCGCACCACGTGCCGACCGACGTCCCGCGGAGAGTCAGAGTTCGCACGCCGCCGACGACCAAACAGCTGCCGCTCGTTCTCCTCCGGCATGTCATCACCCTCCTCCGCCCAGCGCAGCGAACCCGCCTCCTGACGGGGACCATACGACCAGTATGCACCGGCGGCCTCGCCGGGTCCAGACTTAGGTTACCTAAGGCTATAGCTTGCTCTGCCAAGAGCTCCTTCCCGAGCAGAACGTTAGTGCCGCGAGGGTTACACCGCCAGGAGTCATTCTTTCTTTAGTCCGCAGACTCCACAGAGATTAGGGTGAGTCGCATGAGCGACACGATCTTGAACCCCGACGATGCAGCGCAGCGAGCGCGCGAACTGATCGAAGCCGACGTGAACGCGCGGGTTGAGGCCGTGCGTCAGGTCGTGGCGGCGACCAACGATGCGGACGATGCCGAGCGGCGATGGAAGGATGCAACAGCCGTACACGAACGGGCGTGGCGTGCCGCGCTCGATGCCGGCTGGTCGGAGAAGGATCTGCGCGCAACGGGCGCGCGCGCACCGGGACAGACGAGCCGCCCCCGGCGTGCCCGAACCGCCAGCACACGATCCTCCAACAGCGCTGGTTCTGCTTCTTCTGAGGAGTAGCCTTCGGCTCTGATCTTCTCAACGGCCCCCGTCACGCTTCGCGCTGACGGGGGCCATTGCGTGGGCAACTTCGTTGCCTTTCGGCCTGTGGATGATACGCGCCGGTTTCGCTGCGGCAAGGGCTTTCGCGGCATATCCTCCCTCGCTGCGCTCACTCCGGTATTCCACGGTCCCCTGCCTCCGCGCCCCCAACGCTGTAATTCGGCTCTTGCCGAAAGGCAATGAGGTTTGGAGAGGAGAAGTGCCATGAACGATGAACCGCTGACCGTCTGGTGCAAGTACTTTCTTGCATTGAGCACTATCCATCAGTTCTCAGTTGCGGTGTAGCCCGGATCCAGTAGGGCTTCGACGCACAATCGTGAGAACCGTGCAGGAACCGTACGCCGCCAAGACTCAGGGCCGCATCAGGGTTGGCCATCGACTCGAGACATGTCCAGGGTTCTGCGTCGTCACCGCGGCGGGCGAGGTCGACTCGATTTCACACCGGATGCACTCTCCCGTAGCAGCGGAAGCTACGAACGACAGAGTCAGTCCTCGATGTCGCCTAGGGCGTGTCTGACAAAGGTTGACGGCTCAGGCTGAGAGTCTCGACGCGTGTCTAGGTTTCGGTTGCTCTCGGATGCTCAGTGGTCGTTGATCGAGGACATGTTGCCGCGTCCGACCGGGCGGCCGGGGCGGAAGTTCTCTGACGCGAGGCTGATGGTCGAGGCGATCATCTACCGGTACCGGTGCGGGATCGCGTGGCGGGACTTACCCGAGGTGTTCGGGCCGTGGCAGACGGTGTGGACGTGGCATCACCGGATGGCCGCCGCCGGTACCTGGGACAAGGTGCAGGCGAAGCTGACCGCCGCGGCCGACGCGGCGGGGTTGATCGATTGGTCGCTGTCGGTGGACTCGACCGTCGCCCGCGCGCATCAGCACGCGACGAACACGACTCGCACCACAGGGGGCTGGGTCGAACTACACGAATCTGCTGATCGAGCCGCCTGATCATGGCATCGGCCGCTCCCGCGGCGGGCTGTCGACGAAGATCCATCAACTCGTCGACGGCAACGGGCTGCCACTGGTCACGCTGATCACGCCGGGGCAGGCCGGCGACTCCCCGATGTTCCTGCCGCTCATGGCGCAGCTGCGCGTTGACCGGGACGTTGGCCGGCCGCGAACTCGTCCGGACGCGGTCCGCGGTGACAAGGCGTACTCATCACGCGCGATCCGCGGGCACCTCCGCTCTCGCGGGATCAAGGCGGTGATCCCCGAACCCGACGATCAGAAGGGGCATCGCAAGCGTCGCGGGTCACGCGGCGGCAGGCCGGTCGGGCTTGACGCCGCCGACTACAAGAACCGCAATGTGATCGAGCGCCGCTATTGCCACACCAAGCAATGGCGCGGCCTCGCCACCCGCTTCGACAAACACGCCGTCATCTACCGCGCTGCCGTGGTCCTCAACGCCGTCATCGCCTGGACAAAGGCAATGTCAGACACGCCCTAGTCGGTGTCGATGCAGGCGCGGGGTTCGTGGGCGTGCGGGCGGCACCGTTGGAAGACGCCGTACTCCCGGCTGGCGAGCTGTGGGAGGCGACCGTCGCTACCCCGATTGACTAGCGTTGCTGGCCGTCTTGTGCTGACGGCTGGGTGGAGTTGAGGTTCTCGTGAGATCGGACACCGCTCATCAGGGATCGGCGCCAGCTCGTGCGGTCCGAAGTCAGAGTGCGGCGGCTCCGGCCTCAGCCACAGTCTGGTCTTCCTCGATGCTACCGGTGGACACTCCGATGGCTCCGACGATGACGCCGTCGCGGACCAGCGGAATGCCCCCGGGGAACACGACGATACGGCCACCGTGAGCGTCGTTGAGTCCGTACAGGTCGCCCGTCGGGCGCGTTGCCTCGGTGAGGTCCTTGGTCTGGGTCTGGAAAGCGATGGACGTGTACGCCTTGTTGATGGCGATGTGGATGCTGCCGATGTTCGCAGTATCCATCCGCACGTGTGCCTTGAGGTTGCCTCCGGCGTCCACGACGGCGATGTCCTGGGGCTGTCCGATCTCCTCAGCGCGCGCGATGGCGGCATCGATGACGCGGCGAGCGTCCTCAAGGGTGATGGTGTCCTGGATCTTGGGGTTCGACATGGTGTCTCCTCTTCATTGAAGGTCAGGTGTTGCGGGTGTTAGGCGTCGCGTGAGCGACGACTGGGGTGGAGCCTCGGTCGGCCCCGATGAAGGCCTGACAGACATGGGCCGGCCGAGGGGTTGAAAGTTCCCGTCAGGCGACGGGAAGCAGTGCGATGGAGAGCGCGGCGGCGAGCGCGCCTCCGATGAGCGGGCCGGCCACGGGCACCCAGGAGTACGCCCAGTCGGAGGTGCCCTTGCCCTTGATGGGGAGGATGGCGTGAATGATGCGAGGCCCGAGGTCGCGCGCGGGGTTGATGGCGTAACCGGTGGGGCCGCCGAGGCTGATACCGATAGCGATGACCAGGAAGGCGACGGGCAGGGCGCCGAGTTCCGCGGGGGTGCCTCCATTGGTGAAGGCGAGGATGCCGAACACGAGGACGAACGTTCCGATGACCTCCGTGACGAGGTTGGAGCCGTAGGCACGGATGGCAGGACCGGTCGAGAAGACGCCGAGCTTCGTGGCGGGGTCGGGCTCTTCGTCGAAGTGGCGCCGGTATGTGATCCAGACCAGGAGCGCTCCGAGCATGGCACCGACGAGCTGAGCGGCAATGTAGACGAGGAACTGCACGAATGTGATGTTTCCGAGGATCAGCAGGGCGATGCTGACGGCCGGGTTGAGGTGCGAGCCCGAGGAGTACGATGCCGTGACTCCAGCGAAGACGGCGAGACCCCAACCGATGCTGACCGCGAGGAATCCTGATCCGAGACCCTTGCTCTTGATGAGGGAGACGTTGGCGACGACTCCGCAACCCAGCAGAAGTAGCAGGGCCGTTCCGACCGTTTCGGAGAGGAAGATCAATCCGAGGTCCATGGTGTTTCCTTTCCGCGGACGTCTGCGTCCGCGCAGGTCAAACCACGCGCTCGGGTGCGCGTGGTCACAGATGGTGGTGCGAGGGGGCGGCGCCCGGGTAGAAGGTGGAAGGTCAATCGCGGTCTACCCGGGCGCGCTCGGTACGGGACTGTGCGGCGCAGCGTGACCTACGCCGAACAGCGGGGGGCTCCTCAGAAGGTGCGGATCGGGATCTCCGCGGGAGCCTCGAGAAGTTCGCGAATCTCGTCGTCAAGCTTGACAAGCGTGATGGACGCGCCCGCCATGTCCAGCGAGGTGCAGTAGTCGCCGACATAGCTACGGGTTGGGGTGATTCCCTGGGCCGCGAGCTTCTCGTGTGCGATGCCGTACAGAAGGTACAGCTCACTGATGGGGGTGCCACCGAGACCGTTCACCATCAGCGCGACGTCATCGCCGCTGCTGTAGGGGATGTCGCTCACGATGGGCTCCAGAAGCAGGTCGACGATCTCGTTCGCCGGGACCCACTTCTGACGTGCACGGCCGGGCTCACCGTGGATACCGATGCCGACTTCGATCTCGTCGTCGCCGATCTCGAACAGCGGCTCGCCCTTGGCGGGCGGGGTGCAGGCGGTGAGCGCCACGCCCATGGTGCGGGTGACGGCGTTGACCTTCTCGCCGATCCGGACGATCTCGTCGAGGTCCTTGCCGGCCTCAGCGGCAGCGCCGACGGCCTTGATGACGAAGAAGTTGCCGGCGACGCCGCGGCGACCGATGGTGTACAGCGAGTCCTTCACCGCGACGTCGTCGTCGATGAAGAGGGTGCGCACCTTGATGCCCTCTGCGGCAGCGAGCTCTTCTGCCATTTCGAATGCCATCTTGTCGCCGGTGTAGTTGTTCACCAGCAGCAGCACACCCTTGTCGCTCTTGACGCGGCGTGCGGCCTCGACGACGAAATCGGTGGGCGGGGCGGCGAACACGTCACCGGGGCAGGCGGCGTCCAGCATGCCCTTGCCGACAATCATCACGTGTGCGGGCTCGTGGCCGGAGCCGGAGCCCTGGATGATAGAGACCTTGTCGTTGTTGGGCGCATCGGCGCGGACGATGAGGTTGTACTTCGGGTCGTACGTGAGCGTGTCGGGGTTCGCCAGGGCCAGGCCCTTCAGCATCTCCGGGACGAACGCCTTCGGGTCGTTGATGAACTTCTTCATTGTGTTCTCACTTCTTTGTGTCGGATGGGTAATGGAGGGAGGGTAAGTCGTTACCAGGCCTCGGCGACGCGCTCGCTGAGCACCGCTATCGCGATGGCGCCGGGGTCAGGGGAGCCAATGCTGCGCTCACCTGCGTAGGACGCTCGGCCGCGGTGTGCCTCGAGCTTCGCGGTCTCTTCGGCGGCGGCGCGCGCGGCCTCAGCGGCGTGCTGAGCCACGGCCTTGCCGTCCAGACCCTTACCGAGGTCCGCCTCGATGGCGTCGGTGAGCGGGACCAGAGCGTCGAGCAGCGTCTTGTCTCCCAGGGATGCGCCACCTCGCTTCATGATGCCCTCGATGGCTGAGCGGAGCATCGCGACCACATCGGCCTGGGTGATGTCGTTCTTGTCCTTCACGGAGATCGCAGCGCGCAGGAACGCGGTGCCCCAGATCGGGCCGGACGTACCGCCGATGCGGCCGGACATCGTTGTCGCGACCTTCTGAATGAAGGTGCTGAGAACCGACCGGTCGTACTCATCCCACTCGGCGATGACGTTCTCGAACCCGCGAGCGAGCGAGTATCCGAAGTCACCGTCGCCGGCGACGGCGTCCAGGTCGCTGAAGTACTTCTCGTTGTCGACGCACGTCTGTGCGATGAGCTTGATGACGCTCTCGACGCGGGCGACGCCCGCCTGGCTGAAGGTGCTGCTCATGATGTTCCTCGGCTTCGGTTATCGGATGGTGAGGGCAGTGAGGGTGTCGAGAGTGACCTGGCCGGTCTCCTCGACGCCGCGCGGGTTGGAAAGGAAGTGTGCTGGCGTCTGCGGCTGGTCGCCCAGGCTGTCAACGACCAGTGCCGCCTCGGTGAAGTCCTCATCGGCGGTATAACTGGACACCGTCACGACGGTGGCGATCCCTGCCGCAGCCGCGGCGCGTAGCCCGTTCTGACTGTCCTCGACGACGACGGCGTCCGTTGCGTCGATTCTCAAGTCCCGCAGAGCGAGCAGGTAGATGTCCGGTGCCGGCTTCTTCGCTGGGACGACATCTCCTGCGTAGACACGGAACCAGGAGGCCGCGTCCTCGCCGACCGCATGTTCCAGCACAGCGCGCACCGATTCTTCGGCGGACGTGGATGCGACGGCGAGCAGCCATCCTGCGTCATGGGCGGCATTAACGATTCGGGCGATTCCGGGCCGCCCCGGCATCTCGCCGGCTCGAACCTTCGCCGTGTAGCGGTCAGTCTTGAACCGATGCCACTGCTTGACGAGGTCGATCTGCGCAGCCTCATCGGTGGGCAGGTTCGCCGATGCAACGAAGTCGCTGGTGAGAAGCGAGGCGAGACGCTCCTTACCGCCGCCAATTCGCACCTTCTCGGCATAGTCCTCTTCGGACCAACGCACGGGAAGATCGAAATGCGCGAAGGTGTCGTTGAACGCAGGCAGATGACCGTCGCGCTCGGTGTCTGCGAGCACTCCGTCGCAGTCGAAGATCAAGGCGCGAGTCACGGCTTGGCGGCCTTCGCCTTGGCTGCCGTGCCATCGGAGCCGAACCATTCGATGTGGTCACCGATGACGCTGGTGACAGCATCACCGATGGCAGTCACCAACTTCGGCGGATCCCAATGGTTGTTGGCGCGCGCCCAATCGAGATGCTCCGCCGATGCCTGCATGTACGCGTGCTTGACGGCTGTGGAGATGTTGATCTTGGAGACGCCATTGTCGATGAAGGCGCGGAAGTCGGCCGGCTCAAGGCCGGTTCCCCCGTGAAGAACAATTCCCTTGTCCGTGAGGTGCGCGAGTTCGCGGGCGCGCTCAGGGAGAAGGGTCGGCTTGGACGTGAACAGGCCGTGGCTCGTGCCCAACTGCGGGGCGAGCAGGTCAGCACCGGTGCGCTCCGCGATGGCTGCGAGCTGGTCGACGGTATACGCGTGGTGGGCTTCGTCGCTGCCGACTCCGTCTTCGACCCCGAGGATGTTCTCGATCTCGGATTCGACGTCGACGCCCGCTGCGTGAGCCTCCTTGACGACTTCCGTCGTCTCACGCTCTGCGTCAGCAAGATCACGGTCAGAAGCATCGAAGAGAACCGATGACCACCCGGCGGCAATGACGTCAGAGAGGACAGAACGGTCCGGGCAGTGATCCAAGTGGAGCGCGACCGGCACGGATGTGTGCCGCGTGAGCGCCTGGAAAAGGCTCGTGATGAAAGCGGTCCCCGAGGTGCGAACAGTCTTTGTCGAGATCTGGACAATCAGAGGCGAGTCCTTCTCCTCGGCTGCGGCGATGACCGCGCGCATGCTGATCTCGTCGAAGACGTTCACAGCGGGAACCGCGTATCCGTGCTTCCGCGCTCCCGTCGTGAGACGACGAGTTGATACGGCCATAGTCCGATCTCACTTCCTTGTGTCAGGCTCTGCCTCAGCGAGCTCCGGCCAGAACATCTTTCGTTCCGGTCCTTTTGGTCCAGAGTACATGGCTATACAACTCTATACAAGACGGACTAGGTAAGATCATGTGGAAAGTTTTGGAGGCATAAAGATGACGGCCGTGATTGAGCGCGACTCAGCGACACCGATCTATCAGCAGCTCGAGGACATCTTTCACGCGAAGATCGCCAGTGGTGAGTGGGCACCCGAGCAGCGCATCCCGTCGGAGAACGAGCTGAACCGGGAGTACAGCCTGAGCCGCATGACGATTCGTGGTGTGCTCAACAAACTGGCGGGTGATGGTCTGCTCATCCGCGTTGCCGGCAAGGGCACGTTCGTCGCCCCGCAAAAGATCAACGCGGTCTCTCCTGCATACAAAGGAATCCGTGAGCAGCTCGAAGTGCTCGGGTACGACATCGCGACGACGTTGATTTCTACGGAGCGCGTTCCCGCGCCGACGAGAGTGCGTGAGCACCTGAATCTGCCGGCGGGCGCCGAGGTCATCGCCATCATACGACTGCGGACGGTAGACGGGAAGCCTCTGAGCGTCCACCGCTCCTTCGTGCCAGCGAGCCTCGCGCCGGGACTGGATCAGCTGGATGTCGTCAACGAGCAGCTGTGCGTGGTTCTCGAAGACAAATTCAATCTGTCGATGAAGAGCGTCTCCGAAGATCTGGAAGTCATCGCCGTCGAAGGAACCGACGCCAAGCTGCTGGAGCTGCGCAAGGGCGACCCGGCACTGCTGTTGACGGATGTCATCACGAACCCGGCAGGGACGGCCTTTGAGTACTCGACCATCGTCTTCCGCGGCGATACGGTGCGGCTGAAGTTCGATTACAAGCGTGAGTGAACCCGCCGTGGTGGATGACTCGGGGTCCACCACAGCGGGTCCGCCTAGCTGTACTGCCCAGGGAGGTTGTTTGATCTGGCTTCCCTGATGTGACGAGAACCTCCCGGCAGAGTGGAGCTGCTACCGCATCCGCTCTGAACCAGGAGGTTCTCGTGTCTCACGCTAACGCGGCGCTCACCCCGCGCCAAAGGCTCCGTCTTGCACAGAAGATCGTCGACGAGGAGTGGACGGTCGCCGCGGCGGCGGACTACTTCCGTGTCTCCTGGCCCACCGCCGCGAAATGGGCGCGACGCTACGTAGAGCTCGGTGAAGCGGGGATGGCCGACCGGTCCTCGCGCCCGCATGCGCATCCGAACAAGACCCCGACGCACCGTGTGAAGAAGATCGTGCACCTGCGGATCCGCAAGCGCCTGGGGCCGGTCCAGATCGCCGACCGCGTCGGGATGCCGGCCTCGACCGTCCACGCGGTGCTGAAACGGTGTCGACTGAACCGGCTCTCGCATGTCGATGTGAAGACCGGGGAACCCGCCCGCCGGTACGAGCACGACAAGCCCGGCGCGCTGATCCATGTCGACGTGAAGAAGCTCGGCAACATCCCCGACGGCGGCGGCTGGCGCTACGTCGGACGGTCCCAAGGCGACCGCAACCGAGCAGTCACGGCCAAGCGCACCGGAAAGCGAGGCATCGCCGGCGACATGGTCACCGGCACCGCCTACGTCCACACCGTCATCGACGACCACTCCCGCGTCGCTTACGCCGAGATCCACGACGACGAACGCGCCGAGACCGCGATCGGCGTCCTGCAACGGGCCGTGTCCTGGTTCGCCGACCGCGGCGTCCGCGTCGAACGGGTCCTCTCGGACAACGGCCCCGCCTACCGCTCCCACGCCTGGCGACGCGTCTGCGCCGAGCTCGCCATCACACCCAAGCGCACACGTCCTTACCGTCCGCAGACGAACGGGAAGATCGAGCGATTCCATCGCACTATGGCCGACGGTTGGGCCTACGTGAAGCACTACAACAGCGAATCAGCCCGCCGCGCAGCCCTGCCCGCCTGGCTGCACTTCTACAATCACCACGGGCCCCACACTGCGATCGGGAAGCTCCCGCCCATCAGCCGGATCTCAAACAACCTGCCTGGGCAGTACACCTAGCGGACGAGCAGCCGAATGCGCTCGTCCAGTCCCGCGGCGTCAAGCGCGTATCGAGCAAGCAGTCCTGAGTACGTACCGGTGACGATGTGCTCATGCGGCAACCCGATGGCGTGCACGGGAATTCCCGAGGATGCCAGAGCCTCGCCAACGGCCGCGGAGAGACCGCCGCGGGTGTAGTGCTCCTCGACAGTGATGACTCGTCCGGTGCGATGAGCGGACGCGCGGATAAGCGCCGCGTCAACAGGTTCGACAGTTGGCATCCCGATGAGGTCCACATCGATGCCGTCGTCCGCGAGCCGTTGCACCGCGACCACGACCTCCGGGGTGATGGTCCCCGTCGTGACGACCGTTGCGCGAGACCCTTCCCGAATCATCCGCCCTTCCCCGATGGTGAACGGTGCCTGTGGGAACAGATCGGGGATCGATGGGCCCCCGATGCGCATGTACACGGGCCCGTCGTGCTCAATCATCGCCTTCGCTGCCTCCCGGATCTCTCCGGGGTCCTGGGGTGAGAGGACGACGACACCGGGAAGCATGCGGATGATTGCATAGTCTTCGAGGGAGTAGTGTGTGGGCCCGAGGTCGGAGTAAGTGATCCCTCCGTTGCGACCGACGATCTTGACGTTCTGACCCATGTACGCGATGTCATTGCGGAATGCTTCGTAGTTCCGGTTGGTGACAAACGCTGCGATGGCCGCGAAGACGGGGATCTTGCCGGTCGACGCGAGACCTGCGGCGACGCCCGTCGTTCCGTGCTCCTGAATGCCGAACTCATAGTAGCGGTCGGGGAAGCGCTCGCGGAATGAGCCGAACCCCGACGACAGCCCGCTGTCGGCGGAGAGGACGACGACACGGTCATCGTCCGCAGCGAGGTCGGTCACTGCTTGCCCGAAGGTCTTTCGCGGATCGATAAGAGTAAGCGTCTCAGCAGCCATGGTCGTTCCATTCGCGCAGGTTGTCGATGCGGGCGTGCACTTCACGTTCGGCTCGGTCGAGCTCCTCGACCGTCGGCTTCCAGTAGTGCGAGGCAAGGGTTCCCTCCAGGAAGCTGATGCCCTTCGCCTTCGTCGTGCGAGCAACGACAACGGTCGGCCGGCCCTTTTCGCCATCCGCAACGCTGACAGCGTCGAGGACGGCATCGATATCGTTCCCGTCGATGGTGACGGTATTCCACCCGAACGCCGCGAACTTGTCGGCAATCGGCTCCATGTTCATGACTTCAGCGGTCGGCCCGGAAATCTGCAGATCGTTGACATCGACGAAAGCGACGAGGTTGTCGAGTCGGTGGTGCGCAGCAATCGACGCCCCTTCCCAGTTCGCCCCCTCGGGGAGCTCACCGTCCCCAAGGATGGTGAAAACCCGTCCTCCGTTGCTCGCGGCACGGAGGCCCAGTGCCATCCCTGCAGCAATCGACAGCCCGTGACCCAGGGCACCCGTATTCGCTTCGATGCCCGGAAGCTTGTGAAGGTCGGGGTGACCGCCGAGTTTGCTGCCGACAGAGCCGTACGTGTCGAACAGCGCCTCCTCGAAGTAACCGCGACGCCCGAGAACTGCGTACTGCGCCATTGCTTTGTGGCCCGCGGACAGCAGGAACCGGTCGCGATTCGGGTCCTTCGCGGCTTGCGGGTTGACGCGCATGGTCGCGAAATACAAGGCGGTCACGATGTCGATGCACGAGAGCGCCCCGCCGAGGTGGCCAGAACCGCCTGCCCGCACCATCCGCAGGACGTTGAGGCGTGCGAGCTCCGCCTCGATCTGCAGCGGGATGGCATTCATACGCGAGTGTTCTCGGTTTCGTAGTCGTACAGAGCGACGAGCTTCGGCGCACTCCGCTCGTTCTCCACGTACGACACCGACAGGTACTCGCGAACGAGTCGCTTGACCGACTCGACGCCGGTGACCTGAGCTCCGAAAGCGACCATGTTGGCGTCGTTGCTTAGCTGTGCACGCTCGGCCTGGTACGCATCCGTGAGCAGGGCGCAGTATGCGCCGGGAACCTTATTCGCCGAGATGGAGACCCCGATGCCGGTGCCACACATCACGACACCACGCTCGACCTCCTTCGCCGCGACGCTTTCCGCCACCGCAATGGCCGTCTTCGGATATAGGGGGTCGTCGGAGCCGAAATCGCGAACCTCGTGGCCGAGCTCGCGAAGGTAATCAGCGACGGCATCCTTGAGGGTTGTTGCGTTCGGGTCGCAGCCAATTCCAATCAACATGCATGTCTCCTATCTATACCTGTATAGGCTTGTATATCTGAGGATAGACCGAATCGACGTAAGATGGAAGATCGGACTGGATGGTCCGCCCATCGAACTGGGAGACAGCATGGCCAGAGATGCCCACCCCACACCGCTCGATAGTGCGGACGTTATTCTCTCCGACCTCGACGGAGTCGTGTACCGCGGCGCAGCACCCATACCGCATGCCATCACCGCTCTGAACTCGGCGCGAGAAAGTAAGACGGTGGGGTTCCTGACGAACAACGCCTCCCGGCTGCCGGCGGACGTAGCCGAACAGCTGACGACAATGGGACTGCACGCCGACGCGGATGATGTCGTCACCTCGCCTCAGGCGACGCTGCTGCTCCTATCGAATGTGGTTGAGCCGGGGGCGCCGCTGTTGGCCGTCGGCGGTCCGGGGTTGACGATGGTGCTCGAAGGGGCGGGGTACCGACTTGTTCGCACGGCGGACGAGCACCCCGACGCGGTCGTCCAAGGTTTCTCACAACACGTGAGCTGGACTGACCTGGCCGAAGCTACTTACGCTCTCGCCTCCGGGATCCCGTGGGTCGCCACAAACCTCGACACCGCCCTCCCGCTCGAGCGCGGACTGGCGCCTGGCAACGGAGCACTCGTCGCTGCCATCCGCGCTGTCGTCAACCGCGAACCTCTCGCTGCCGGAAAGCCCGAGACGGCGCTCTTCGACGCCGCCCGCGAGCGATTCCCCGGCTCCCGATGGCTGTTCATCGGCGACAGGATCGACACAGACATCAGAGGCGCAAGACGATCCGAGATGAGTAGCGCTCTCGTCCTCACCGGCATCAGCCGGCCACGCGATGTCTTCGCTGCACCCCCCGATGCACGCCCCGACTTCATCTTGCGCGACCTGCGCGATCTCACCCTGCCGTACCCCTCCACCCGGCTCACGCGCAACGACCAGTTCCTGACATCGACCGTCTCCAACGCGGTGGTCGCGGCTGAAGGACAACGTGTTCGCCTCGTCACGCCAGGAAACGAGCCGATGAATGTCATCCGAGCCACAGCCGCTCTCATCTGGGAATATGCCGCAGCATTCGACAGCCTCAAGCTCGACACCGAGCTCCACGACGTCATCACCGCGGCCCTCGACTGACGGCCGGTACGTCCCTCATCAGCACCTGCCGACCTCCTGCTCTGCGAAGATCCGCAACAGCACAACATCCCCCTCGCCGGAGGGCTGACGTCGGTTACAGCGCGGGAGAGTGCTCCGTCGCCCGTCGGATGGGCGGCGTTTGCTGGATGAGTAGACGGAAGGGGAACTCATGGCTAGGACGGCAGTTGCCCCGAGTTCGTGGATTTCGACCCGATGGTCTACGACATCACATGATGGCAGTGGCTTTCGCACCGGAGCGCTCCATCACCACGTGCCCCACACCGCTGACACGTACGTGTCAATCAGCGATCCGGCTCAAAATGCGGACATCGACTCGGGCTAGGGCGTGTCTGACAAAGGTTTGGTCCATGCGATGACGGTGTTGAGGACGACGGCGGCGCGGTAGATAACGGCGAGTTTGTCGTAGCGGGTGGCGAGGCCTCGCCATTGCTTGATGCGGCAGTAGCCGCGCTCGATGACGTTCCGGTTCCGGTAGTCGGCGGCGTCGAGACCGACGGGTCTGCCGCCGCGTGAGCCGCGACGTTTGCGGTGTCCTTTCTGATCGTCGGGCTCGGGAATCACGGCTTTGATGCCTCGGCCTCGAAGGTGAGAACGGATCGCGCGGGATGAGTACGCTTTTTCGCCCCGCACCGCGTCCGGACGGGTGCGGGGCCGGCCCGTTTCGCGCCCGACCCGCAGATGTCCCATCAGCGGCAGGAACATCGGAGAGTCCCCGGCCTGCCCTGGCGTGACCAGAGTGACCAGAGGCAGCCCATTGCCATCGACGAGCTGATGGATCTTCGTCGACAGGCCACCCCTGGAGCGGCCGATGCCGTGATCAGGCGGCTCGACCTGCAGATTCTTGTAACTCGATCCAGCCCCCTGTGAGGCGGGTGATGCTCGTTGCGTGCTGATGCGCACGAGCAATCGTGGAGTCCACCGACAGCGACCAATCAATCAGGCCCGCCGCGTCTGCTGCTGCCGTGATCATCGCCGCTACCCGATCCCACGTCCCGTCGAACGCCATCCGCCGATGCCACGTCCACACCGTCTGCCACGGCCCGAACACCGGCGGCAGATCCCGCCATGCGAGGCCAGTCCGGTACCGGTAGACGATGCCCTCGACCATCGTCCGCGCATCCGAGAACTTCCGACCCGGACGCCCCGTCGGACGTGGCAGCATCGGCTCGATCAGCGACCACTGAGCATCCGAAAGCATCCGAAAACGAGACATGCTTTCAGGCTCGCAGCCAGCCACCCGAACCTTTGTCAGACACGCCCTAGGTGCTCCCCGGCGAGAGCTCGCTGGACTAGCCGCGCATGTTCTGCGGACAACGGGAACTGGATCTCATCGCCGTCTGGGAAGTTCTCATCCCCGGCACTGACGCTGAGGAGGAAATCACCTCCCGGTTCTCGCAGCACGACGAGCATGCCACTCGTCAGTGAAGGCTCTCCGTCGATCGTGCTCACCGGCCAGGTCAGCGCGATTCGAATGAGTTCGTTGCTCGCCAAGATGCAGCTCGATTCTTGTTGTACCTACTTGTCAGTCAGGCTACCGAGCCGACCCGCGATCCAGAGTGGTCGCCGTGCGCCGATATGGTGCACACATGAAGCACCTGCACTATGGCTCGATCGTTATCGCCATCTCAGATCAGTTGGCCTCGACCTTCCAAACAGCAGCGCACGACTTCATGGTCGCGGGCCGCTCGGCAGTCTGGCCAGTCTCGGGCTATCGCGATGATCGGGATGAAATCTCGATTCAGCTGGCGGTCGGTCCTGGGATCGCGTTTGCGATCACCGACACTTGGCTCCCCGACGAGCGCGAACCTTCAAGACATGATGCGGACTCGATCGCTTACATAGATGGCGAGCACGAAGCCCTCGAGAAGGAGCAGTTGAGCGAGGCAGTCCGAAACGTGCTGGTGTATGGCCGGTTCGACAGGCGTTCAACGATTGATGGCGGAAGCTGGCGGTTCAGCGGGCATCCAGCCGTCACGGACGCACACGATCCTCAAGCCGCCGTGAGCTCCCTCAATCGCGAGGGAGTCGACGTCGTAAGCGTGACTGAAAGCGGCGCCCCGGGCGACTCAGCTTGGTCGAACTTCTACATCGTGGGGCGGTACGTCGACACTCCGCTGTGAGGCACGGCGCGTTTCCGCCTCGAAAAGACGCGATACCTACGGTGGATTTCAGGGCATCACGAGAGCAGCTCGACAAGGTCAGGGTCAGCGCAACACGCAGCGTTCGCGAGCATCTGCCAAACGTGATGAGTTTCTAGTCAGCACCCACGCAGTGCCGCCAGGCTGTGAAGGCGCGCCACCCGCGTCGAGCGGATGCATCATTTGCAGCTTCGTTAGCCCGGCGGATGGGACATAGGGTGCTGGGTCAGCATGTGGCGTAGGTGCGCAACCAGGGCAGCGGGTCGGTTGCGGAGGTGCCATTTTGGAGGACTTCGAAGTGCAGGTGGGCTCCGAACGAACGACCGGTATCGCCGGTTCGGCCGATGTATTGGCCGACGCTGACCGTGTCGCCGGCCTCGACCTGCCGTGAGTCGTATTCCATGTGGGCGTAGCGGCTGGAGACAGCTTGGCCGTCGACAATGTGATCGATGACGATGGTGACTCCATATGCGCCGCCACTATCTGTGGCCACGCTGATGACCCCATCGGCGATTGCTTGAACGTGGGCGCCGGCCCCGGGGATGAAGTCGGTTCCCTCGTGTAGTCGGCCGTTACGCATCCCGAAGCCGTAGGTCATCGGCACGCCAACTGCGTAAGGCCATTGCACCGCGCAGTCCGGATTATTGGTGAAGAGCGCGCTGGAGTAGTTGGTGATGCCGACCGTTCCGGCAAGGTCTACGAGGGTGGCTGTGGAGTAGCCGTCTCGACTGACGACGGGGCTCGGTTGCGTCTGGGCGGGTGTGACATAGGCCTGAATGTCTCCGCCGGGTACGCCGTCATCGGTGATGCTCGTGGGGGTGACGTGTTCGTGGGGCAGCGCTTCGGCGTCAACGGTCATCCCGATGGTCATCAGGGCCACGAGACCCAACACGTGTGCGGAGAAAAACACGGCCCGGGTGCGAGAGTGCGCGGCGCCCTTCCGGGATTCGGCCGGCCGCGGGCTGGGTTCGGACGACGGTGGAGATGTGGGGGGCTCGGGTGCGGCTGGCGCTTTTGGTGTGAAGGAGAACAGGCGTGCCGCGTCATCGAACGGGTCTACCGGCCGCTCTGCATCATGGCGACGGTGCGTGGTCGCCCCCGTTTCGGTGGATGTCTGGGTTCGAACGCGGGCTTGGCGTCGCGTCAAGAAGGGTTCGGGCTGTGAGGCCGTGCCGGTCTGGGCGATGGTGGGTGTGGGGGTACGCAAGGGTGGAGTCTTTCGGGTGGGGGTGTTAGCCGGGCAGCAGGGTGAGTCCGCTGTCGTCGACGACGAGGATGTCGCCGGTATCGGTGACGGTGATTGCCTGCGCGGCTCGATGTACGGTTCCGACGTTGAGCCACTGGGTGGCGCCGGCGGTGCTGATCCAGATGGTGCCGTTGTTGTCGACGCCGATCAGTCGCTGGTTGTCGGGGGAAGAAGCGATCGGGTACAGGGTGGGCGCGTCGGGCAGCGGAACGAACGATCTGCCCCCGTCCGTGCTGACCTGCGGTCCTTGTTGCGTGCTGGCCACGATGCGACCCGTGGCGTCGACGGCAAGACCGAACACGAGGAGACCGGCACCGGTAGGAGTCCACGTGGCGCCGAGGTCCGCACTCGTCAGCAGCACGTTGTTATCCGTCGCCTTCCCATAAAGGGTCCCGTCAGGTCCGGCCGCCAGGACATGGAAGTCCTTCTCGCCGGTGAACGCGACCGGATCCCAGGTGACGCCGCCGTCTGGACTGCGGATGATACCCAGGTTTCCTTCGCCCAGCTCGATCGGGGTGCGAGCACCGGGGTGGCCGGACGCGATGAGCTCCCCACCTACTGCGGTGAGACCCATCGCGTCCAGGTCATCCCGCCCGACACGGGTACCGAGCTGACCATCCGCGGAGGCGGTGTAGAGGCCGTCGTGCGTGCCGAGCAGAAAGCCGTCACCGCCCGGGGCGGGCACAATGGCGTGCACATGCGGCATCACGTCCGCATGGTCGGTGCCGGTGGAAGGCGGAACGGGCGCAGCACAGCCCGTGAGAGACAGAGTGAAAAGCGCGACAAGGCTCGCTGTCGCGCGCAGGTGAATGCGCATATACGCACCCCTTCGAGTCCAGGGTGAGAGACACCCGCGATGGGTGCCCCTCACCGGGTGCGTTAGAGCTGTGCGAGCAACTCCTGCATGGTGGCGATCTCCGCGGTCTGCGTCTCGACGATCGTCTGCGCCAAGGCGACCGCATCCGCGTTCTGGCCGTTGTCGACCTCGTCTTGCGCCATTGTGATGGCACCTTCGTGGTGCATCGTCATCTGCTCGAGGAACAGGCGGGACGCCTCGGCGCCGGTCGCCGCGTCGAGGGATTGCATGTCCTCGTCGCTCATCATCCCGCCACCGTGGTCCATGCCGTCCATGGACTCGGTGTCGCCGTCCGCGCCCCACTCGTCCAGCCATCCCTGCAGCTGCTCGATCTCAGGCTGCTGAGCAGCTTTGATCTCGTCGGCCAGGGCGAGGACGCTCTCGTCGATGCCGTCTTTAGCGAGGATCATGTCGGCCATCTCGACGGCTTGCTGGTGATGCGGGATCATCATCTGCGCGAACATCACATCCGCGTCATTGAAATCCGCCATCGGCTCAGACGACGCGGAGCTGCTGCCGTGATCCATTCCCGGCATGGACTCCGAGCCGGATCCGGTCCCACCAGCGCAGCCGGCAAGAGTGAGGGCGGTGGCCAGGGCCAGTGCGGCGGTCGCCGCGGAACGAATTCTCATCAGGGTTCTCCAAAAGGGGTACGTGAAAGGGAGCGCCGGTCAAGTGACCACGCGCATGTGCGAAGGAGCCACGGCGGGTGCCGCGGCTGCACGCATCACGTACGACTAATGCAGAGAGCCGTTAGAGAGGGCGGGTGAGAACCCGCGCCGCCGGGCGGTGCAGCCACGAGCGGTCCCGGGCGCGGGAACAGGGCGAGCCAGCGTTGCGCGTCGCGTGGCCGTGCCAGCAGCAGCACGATGGCCAGGAGAGCGAGCACGCACGCCATCGCGAGCATGTTGGAGTGGCCCGTCCCGCAGTCCGCGCACGGCTCCTCTGCCGCGGTGGCAGGGTGGGAGTCACCGGCCGCAGCGCTGGACGTGTCGGCGGTCAGGGTGGTGTGGTGACCGGTCTCGACCGCGGTGTGGGTGTTGAGGGAGTGCATGGCCAACAGGCCGACGATGACCGCGCCGGTGAGAGCGATCAGCAGCAGCAGCGTGCGCGCCATCGAGCGGCCGGCACGCGCGTGGTGCGTCAAAGCGATCAGTGACATGTCACCTCCCTCGTCCTCCCACGGTACGTCACCCCGCTCAGTTGCGGCGAATGACGGCTTCCGGGCTGAGCTCCAGCCGTCGCAGCAGCTGAGCGTTGAGGGCGACCACGATCGTGGACAGGGACATCAGGATCGCGCCCACCGACATCGGCAGGACGAACCCGATCGGGGCGAGCACCCCCGCGGCCAGGGGGACGGAGATGAGGTTGTAGCCGGCGGCCCACCACAGGTTCTGCGTCATCTTCCGGTAGCTGGCCCGGGACAGTTCGATCACCGAGACCACGGAGCGGGGGTCGTCGCTTGCGAGGATGACCCCGGCGGAGGCGATCGCTACATCGGTGCCGGCACCAATCGCGATACCGACGTCGGCCTGGGCGAGGGCGGGGGCATCGTTCACCCCGTCGCCGACCATCGCTACCTTCCGGCCCTCGCTCTGCAGCTGCTTCACTTTGGAGGCTTTGTCCTCCGGGCGGACCCCGGCGAAGAACCGGTCGATGCCGAGTTCGGCGGCGACGGACGCGGCGACCGCTTCGGCGTCCCCGGTGATCATGACCACCTGCACCCCGCGCCCTTGCAGCGCGGTGACCGCGTCCCGTGACTCGGCACGGATCTCGTCCGCGAGCCGCAGCGCACCCGCCACGGTCCCGTCGACCAGGACGTGCAGGATGATCGCGCCCTCGTCGCGCCACTCGTCGGCGACGGCCAACTCGGTCGCTCCTTCTTGCTCGAGCAGGTACGGGCCGCCCACCTGCACGGTCCGCCCGTCCACGAGCGCGCGGACGCCCACAGCGGGTGAGGACTCGAAATCGGTGGCGCGAGGGACGGTGAGCTGCCTCTGTGTCGCGGCGTTCACGATCGCCCGGGCGAGCGGGTGTTCGGAGTCCGTTTCGGCGGCGGCGGCCAGAGCAAGCAGAGCGTCGGGGTCGGTGCCGTCGATCGGGGTGATGGCGGTGACGGCAGGGGTGCCTTTGGTGAGGGTGCCGGTCTTGTCGAACAGCACCGTGTTGACGGTGCGCATGCTCTCCAACGCCAGCCGGTCCTTGACCAGGACGCCGGCGCGGGCGGCGCGCTCGGTGGCGATGGACACCACCAGCGGGATCGCCAACCCCAGTGCGTGCGGGCACGCGATCACCAACACGGTGATGGTCCGAACGACCGCATCGTCGGGGAACCCCAGCAGGGTCCACACGATCGCGGTGATCGCGGCGGCGCCCAGCGCGAACCAGAACAACCACCCCGCGGCGCGGTCCGCGAGCCGTTGCGCCCGAGAGGAGGAGTTCTGCGCTTCGGTGACGAGCTTCTGAATCCCGGCGAGGGCAGTGTCCTCACCGACCGCGGTGATCTCCACCCGGACCCCGGAATCGGTGGCAACCGTCCCGGCGATCACCGGGTCCCCGTCGCCGCGGCGTACCGGGCGGGACTCGCCGGTGATCATCGACTCATCCATGCTGGCCGAGCCCTGCACGATCCGACCGTCCGCGGGCACCCGCCCGCCGGGGCGGACCACCACCACATCCCCGACCTGCAAGTCGGCAGGGGCGACGGTGACGGTGCTGTCGCCGTCGACCTTCTCGGCCTCGTCGGGGAGGAGGGCGGCGAGGGAATCCAGGGCAGAGGTGGTTTGGGCGAGGGAGCGCATCTCGATCCAGTGGCCCAGGAGCATGATGACGATGAGCAGCGCCAGCTCCCACCAGAAGTCCAGCTCGTGATCCAGCAGCCCGAGGCTGGCTCCCCAGGATGCGACGAACGCGACCGTGATGGCCAGGGCGATCAGCAGCATCATCCCGGGCTTGCGGGCGCGGAGCTCACTGCCAGCGCCGGTGAGGAACGGGGCACCACCCCACACGTACATGACCGTTCCGAGAACCGGAGACACCCACCCCACCCATGCCGCATCCGGCAGCGGGTACCCGATGATCATCGCGAACATCATCGAGAACCCGACGACCGGAACCGCGAGGACCAGCATGATCCAGAACAATCGGCGGAACCGGGCCACGTGGTCGCCGTGCCCCGCGTGGCCGCCCTGGTCGGCGTGACCCTGGGCGGAGTGCCCGGCGGCGGGAGCCTTCTCGTCGTGGGTCATCGCCCCGTGCTCGTGCTCACCACGTGTCGTGGACGCGTGATCGTTGCCCATCGCCTCCTGGCCGTGGCCGGCGTGCGGGTCGGGGGTGGTGACGGGAGTGTGCTGCGGGTCGGGATGGCTCATGATGAGTTCCTTCACTTTTCTCGCCCGCGGAAGCGCGGGTGCACGATGTCAGACCGGTTCGGGAATGAGGGTGTGCGCGGCGGCGATGGTCGATGGGGAGGGTGCGGGTGCGAACCGCCGCAGGCGGAGGCTGTTGGTGACGACGAAGACGGACGAGAACGCCATCGCCGCCCCGGCGACGAGTGGATTGAGCAGCCCGAGCATGGCGATCGGGATGGCCGCGACGTTGTATGCGAACGCCCAGAACAGGTTCCCCTTGATGGTTCTCAGGGTGCGGCGGGCCAGGCGGATCGCGTCGGCGACGACGAGCAGGTCGCCGGAGACGACGGTGATGTCGCTGGCTGCAATCGCCGCGTCCGTGCCACCGCCCATCGCCAAACCCAGGTCGGCGGCCGCGAGAGCAGCGGCATCGTTGACCCCATCTCCGACCATCGCGACGACTCGACCCTCGCTCTGCAGCCGGCGGATGATGTCGAGCTTCCCGGCGGGCGTGACACCGGCGTGGACCTCGTCGATACCGACCGTGGAGGCGATCTGCGCGGCGGCACCGGCGTTGTCGCCGGTGAGCAGCACCGGACGCAGCCCGAGCACCCGGAATCGGCGGATCGCCTCAGCACTGGAGGGCTTGACCGTGTCGGCCACGGCGATCGCTCCCAGGTACTCACCGTCGCGGGCAACCATGACGACGGTCGCCCCGGTGGTGGCGAGTGCCTCCGCATGCGTGTCCGCGTCGACTGGCGGGCGGATTCCCCACTGCTCCTGCACCCAGGACGGACGGCCCGCCACAATGAGGCATCCGTCGACCACTCCCTGCACTCCGAATCCTGCGTGCGATGCGAAGGCTTCTGCGAGCGGCACCGCGGGCGCGGCGGTGACGATGGCGCGGGCGACGGGATGCTCGGACCCGGCCTCGACGGCGGCGGCAGCGCGCAGGAGCTCGTCGCGCGTGATCCCGGGAGCCGGGAGGACGTCGGTGGCCGCCATGCGACCGGTGGTGACGGTGCCGGTCTTGTCCAGCACGATGGTGTCCACCTTGCGGGTCTGCTCCAGCACCTGGGGTCCGCGGATGAGGATGCCCATCTGCGAGCCACGGCCGGTACCCACCAGCAAGGCCGTCGGCGTTGCCAGTCCGAGAGCGCAGGGGCAGGCGATGATCAGCGTGGCGACGGCCGCGGTGAACGCCAGCTCGACCGAGCCGCCTGCGAGCAGCCATCCGGCGAACGCGGCGACAGCGAGCACGATGACGACGGGAACGAAGATGGCGGAGACCCGGTCGGCAAGGCGCTGCACCTGCGCCTTCCCGGTCTGGGCCTCCTCCATCAGGCGACGCATCCGCGCCAGTTCTGTGTCGGCACCGACGCGCGTGATCTCGACCGTCAGGCGCCCACCGACGTTGACGGTGGCCCCGACCACACGCGACCCTGTGGTGACTTCGACGGGAATGGACTCCCCGGTGAGCATGCTGGCATCGATGGCGGAGGACCCGTCGGTGACCAGCCCATCCGAGGGGATCTTCTCGCCGGGGCGGACCAGGACGAGATCGCCGACCGCGAGCTGCGACACCGGAACAGCCTGTTCGATGCCGTTGACCAATTTCGTGGCGTTCTTCGCGCCCAACTCCAGCAGCGCCCGCAGCGCCTCGGAGGAAGACTTCTTCGCGCGCGCTTCGGCATACCGGCCGGCGAGGATGAACACCGTCACCAGTGCGGCGACCTCGAGGTAGATCTCGTGGCCTCCGGCTTGCGGGGTGCCGATGAGGGTGAAGGTCATCGTCATCCCGGCCATTCCGGCGCCACCGAAGAACAGGGCGTACAGTGACCACCCGAACGCGGCGATCACTCCCAGGCTGATCAGCGTGTCCATCGTCGCGGCCCCGTGCCGGGCGTTGACCGCCGTGGCGCGGTGGAACGGCCACGCCCCCCACACCGCGACCGGTGCGGTCAGGGTGAGGGCGAGCCACTGCCAGTAGGTGAACTGCAGTGCCGGAATCATCGACAGCACTGCGACAGGCAGTGCCAGGGCGGCGCTGATCAGCAGTCGACGACGCAGCGCCACCAGCTCGGCATCCTCCGGCGGCTTCGCCTCGCTGTCAGTCATGCTCGCGGCGGGCGGCGCCGGGAGCGCGGCCTGATAGCCGGCCGATTCCACTGCGGAGATGAGGTCTGCGGTGTCGACGTCGGTTCCGCGGACGCGTGCCTTCTCGGTGGCGTAGTTCACCGTGGCTTCCACACCGGGAAGCCTGTTCAGCTTGCGTTCGATTCGGGTGGCGCACGATGCGCACGTCATCCCGGTGATTTCGAGCTCGACGTCGACGTTGCTCATGCGGGACTGCTCACCAGGGTGTAGCCGGCGTCCTCGACGGCGGCCTGCACGGCCTCGGCATGGATCGGGGTGGCACTGCGGATCGTCACCCGCGACGCGCCACCGGCGTTCAGATCGACGGATACGTTGTGAACGCCATCGATGCCGGTGAGTTCCTCGGTGACGCTCATCACACAGTGGGAGCAGGTCATGCCGGAGACCAGGACCTCTTCAGTCACGGTGGCCGGGGTGGGCACCTCGGCCGCGGCGGGGGTGGATGCGGTGGCACAGCACGAGCAGGCCGCCGCTGAGTCAGTCAGGCCAAGGTCGGTGCGGTCGTTCGCGGTCATTTTGAGTCCTCCAATAGGGGTGGGGTGGGTCAGGAACGGACGAGGCGAGCGATGGCCTCGTTGGCTTCACGGATCTTCTGCTCGGCTACGGGGCCGCCCTCGGCGCTGGCTTCCGCGACGCAGTGGGAGAGGTGGTCGCCGAGCAGCGACAGAGCCACCGTCTCGAGCGCCTTCGTCGCCGCCGACACCTGCGTGAGGATGTCGATGCAGTACTGGTCCTCATCCACCATCCGCGCGATCCCGCGCACCTGTCCTTCCGCGCGACGCAGCCGCTTCAGCAGGTCATCCTTGTTCGCCATGTAACCGTTCATCCGCATACCATACCCCCCCACGGTATAACCGCGCAAGCCGCTTTCAGTCAGCGGATTCATCGTCCCCTACATGGCTTATCATCTGCGTATGAGCGTAGTTAAGCAGCAATGCGGGTACCGGGCCGACAGTTCGTATGTGGAGCTTGCGGTGGAGGTTTTCGGGATGCTGGCGGACGCCACCCGGGTACGGATCATCCTTGCGCTGCAGGACGCACCGGAGCTGTCGGTGAACAGCATCGCGGAGGCGGTCGACAAATCGCCGGCCGGGGTGTCTCAGCATCTGGCCAAGCTGCGTCTCGCCCGGATCGTTGCGACCCGCCAGGAGGGCCAGAAGGTCTTCTACCGCCTGGAGAACGAGCATGCCTCCCGACTAGTCGCGGACGCCATCTTCCAGGCGGAGCACTCGCTGGGGGGCACTCCGCGCCACCACCACGCGGATCGGGTCAGCGAATGAACACCGGCCACGAGCACGACGACACCCACCGGCACGCGCACGCTGAACATGATCACGCCCACGGTGGTCACACTCACGGGCACGATGACCACTCTCACCCGAAGGGATTCAAGGGGTTCCTGTACGGATTGTTCGTGCCGCATTCACACGATGCCGCAGATTCGATCGACGATGCGATGGAAGCGAATAGCTCCGGCATCCGCGCGCTAAAGATCAGCCTCGTCATCCTGCTCGCGACCACCGTTCTCCAAGGTGTCGTGGTCGTCTTCAGCGGGTCCGTCGCGCTGCTGGCGGACACGATCCATAACTTCTCCGACGCGCTTACTGCCGTCCCCCTCTGGGTCGCGTTCGTGCTGGGCCGCCGCACCGCGTCACGCCGCTACACATACGGTCTGGGCCGTGCGGAGGACCTCGCGGGCCTGTTCATCGTGTTCGTCGTCGCGCTGTCCGCGATCGTCGCCGCCTGGCAATCCATCGACCGCATCATCCACCCGCAGCCGATCGGGAACATCGGATGGGTCATCGCTGCCGGGATCATCGGCTTCCTCGGCAACGAGATCGTCGCCGTGTACCGGATCCGCGTCGGGCAGCGCATCGGCTCCGCAGCTCTGGTCGCAGACGGCATCCACGCACGCACCGACGGGTTCACCTCACTGGCCGTCGTTGCCGGCGGGGTTGGTGTCCTCCTCGGATTCCCTCTCGCCGATCCCATCGTCGGACTGATCATCTCTGCCGCGATCTTCATCCTCCTCATCGGCACCGTTCGCAGCGTCGGCCGCCGCCTGCTCGACGGCGTCGAACCCGAACTCGTCGACAAAGTCGCGCACGCGCTCGACCACGTCGAAGGTATCGAGCACGTCGATCGGATCCGCCTCCGCTGGAACGGGCATCGTCTGGAGGGCGACGCGGTTCTCACCGTTAATTCGAGGGCATCCCGACAGCAGCTTGACGAGGTCAGCGCCCAGGCAGCTCGCAGTGTTCGCGAACATCTGCCGAACGTAGATGAGTTCCTCGTGAGTACCCACGCGAGGCCGTCCGGTCGAGAAACCGCCACGCGCGTCGAGTAGTTGGATGCATCATTCGCAGTCTCAGTATGAGCAGCCAAACCAAGCTGTCCGCGAGAACATGCGGGTACTTGTGTACTCCAAGGCCGGCTGTGTGCAGTGCACGGCGACGCTCCGGGCGCTCGATGCCGCCGGCATCGCATACCGGGTGGTCGACCTCGCCGGTGATCCGGTGGCGTTGGAACACGTTAAAGAGTCGGGCTTCCTACAGGCGCCGGTAGTCGAGGGCGCCGGCGATCCGTGGTCGGGTTTCCGTCCTGACCGGATCGACGAGCTGGTCAAGTCGAGGGCGGTGTGAGCGATGAGCACGACAGTGAGCTTCGCGACGATCCAGACGACGTTCCCCAGCGGCGACGAGAACCACTACCGGTTGTCGCAGAAGGTCGGGGAACGCGACCAACAGCTGCACGACTACGGCCGACACGGATACCGGCTCGCAAACACGGTAACGGTCCCCGGAACCGAGTTCGTGACGGTCATCGACACGCTCACGAGGGAGGACGACTGATGCTGCACGAACACTCCCCCGCACCCGTTCTGCTCACCCCCGACGAGGCGGCAGCCATCCTCGGCCGCGACTTCGCAGAGCTGCGCCGGTGGCGTGGCCAGAACATCGGGCCCACGTTCCACGACCTCGGGCGCGGACTCATCCGCTACACCCACGAATCGGTGATCGAGGAGGCAGCTACGGCGTCCGCTCGATGAGAGACGGGTCACGGAGGTCGACCGTGCGGGAGTTGTTCACCCGCCGGTCGACCTCGTATGTGCGCACCGTGGAAGCGATCGCAGAGAGGCCTGATCGGGGTCGGCCAACAGCGATGAAGTGCGGCCGCTGCGTCACCGAGAGATGCCGCGCAGCGCTTCCTCGAGCTGCCTCTGAGTGGGCGCGCCGGCATAGCCGTTCGCCGTCGCGTAGACCCGGCACGCCAATGAACCGATCGGTGTGGTCGGGAACAGGTCTACTCCGTCAACCAGGATCGTGGGCGAGCCCCCGAATCGAGTGACCACAGCCTCGGCATCGGAATGAATCGTTACCGACTCGACGAGCACATCCGCGAGTCCTACCGCGTCCAATGCGCCACGTGTGCGTGCTTCGGCGTCCGCGCTGTTCGGACAGTCATCGATGTGCAGCAGCTGAACCTTCATCAGATCAGCCCTCTCGTTCGTTCTCGGTCGTCGGAGGCTCCGCTTGTGGGCTCGCCCTGACCATGATCAGGCAGAGGAGGGCGACGCCGGCGACGACGAGAATGTCGGCGATGTTCCCGACGAAAAGGTCGCCGTAGGCAATGAAGTCAGTGACGTGCCCTTGCCCGAATGATGGAGGGTTCACGAGCCGGTCGACGAGGTTGCCGACCGCGCCGCCGAGGATCAGGCCCAGTGCGATGCCCCAACGGACCCCACGCAGTCGCACGGCGAATCCGATCGTTACGGCGGCGGCGAGGACGCCGATGATGGTGAACACCCAGGTGGTTCCGGAGCCGAGAGAGAACGCGGCTCCGGGGTTGTACACGAGCGTCAGAGACAACAGGTCACCGACGAGCGGGACACGGTCGCGTGGCGGCAGCTGGGCTGCCGCCAGGGCTTTCGTGCCCTGGTCGAGAATCAGCCCGAGCCCCGCGACAGCAAGGGCGATGCTGAGCGCGCGGGGAGGCCGCTTGGTGGTCTTCCGTCCGGGCAACGGCTCGTCGCTCGTCCCGGTGGGTTCCTCGGCGTGCAGCCCAGTGTCTGGGGCAGTCATGCGACCGCCGTCCGTGTGCGTGCGGCGCGGAGTCCGTTGAGAATCACGATGACCTCCGCGATCTCGTGGACCAGGACGACGGCGGCGAGCCCGAGGACGCCGAACAGCGCGAGCGGGAGCAGGGCGGTGATGATCAGCAGGGACAGGACGATGTTCTGGTCGATGATGCGGCGGCCGCGGCGAGCGTGGTCGAACGCGCGCGGGATAAGTCGCAGATCGTGGCCGGTGAAGGCGACGTCCGCGGACTCGATCGCCGCGTCGGAGCCGGTCGCTCCCATCGCGATGCCGATATCGGCGGCAGCGAGTGCGGGGGCGTCATTGATGCCGTCCCCGATCATCGCGACCGACCCGGCGTGGGACAGCTCACCGATTGCGGCGGCCTTGTCCTCAGGGCGGAGCTCGGCGCGCACGTCGTCGATCCCGGCCTGCGCGGCGAGGGCGTGCGCGGTGCGGGCGTTGTCGCCGGTGAGCATGGTCACCCCGATGCCCTGATCGGCGAGGGTGCGCACCACCTCCGGGACCTCGGGGCGCAGCTCGTCGCGAACCCCGATCGCAGCGACCGGCGTCCCATCACGGTGGACGATGACGACGGTCATACCCTGCTCCTCCAGACCCGTGACCTGGCTTCCTAGCGCGCCAGCATCAAGCCAGCGAGGGCTGCCGACGGTGATCTTCGACCCGTCGACGGTGCCCTCGATGCCATGCCCCGCCTGCTCGGTCACGTCGATCGCGGCCCGGACCCCCGGCGCGGCTGCGGTGATCGCCGCGGCCAAAGGGTGCGTGCTGTGCTGCTCCAGCGCCGCCGCCCAATCCAGCGCCTGCCGCTCAGTCGCGGCATCTGCGGTGAGGACCGCGGTGACGGCGGGCTGGTTGCGGGTGAGGGTGCCGGTCTTGTCGACAGCGACGTGGCGGACCGTGCCGAAGCGTTCGAAGACCGCCCCGGACTTGATGATCACACCGAACTTGCTGGCCGCGCCGATCGCGGCGACCACAGTGAGCGGCACCGAGATCGCCAGCGCGCAGGGCGAGGCCGCCACCAGCACGACGAGGGCGCGGGTGATCCACAGCTCCGGGTCACCGAACAGGGAACCGATCAGTGCGACCAGAGCGGCGAGGATCAGTACGCCCGGGACCAGCGGGCGGGCGATCCGGTCCGCGAGACGCGCACGCTCGCCCTTCTCCGCCTGGGCCTGCTCGACCAGCTTCACGATCGTGGTGAGCGAGTTGTCTGTCCCGGCCGCGGTTGTCTCGACCTCCAGCGCCCCGGCAGTGTTGATCGCACCAGCGGACACAGGATCCCCGGGCTCGACCTCGACGGGGATCGACTCGCCGGTGATCGCAGAGGTATCCAGACTAGAGCGCCCCGAGCGGACGATGCCGTCGGTCGCGATCCGCTCCCCGGGGCGCACGAGCATGATCTGACCGACGGTGAGGTCCTTCGCCGCGATCTCGACTGACGCCCCATCACGACGAACGGTCGCTGTGTCGGGGACGAGCTTCAACAAGGCCCGCAAGCCGCCGCGGGCGCGATCCATCGCCTTATCCTCCAAGGCTTCGGCGATCGAGTAGAGGAACGCCAGTGCGGCGGCTTCCTCGACGTAGCCGAGAATGACCGCGCCGGTCGCGCTGATCGTCATCAGCAGGCCGATGCCGAGCTTGCCCTTAAACAGCTTGCGGACCGCGCCTGGGGTGAAAGTCGACGCGCCCAGCAGCAGGCCGATCCAGAACAGCACCAGCGCAGGGATCTCCGCACCGGACCACTCGCAGATCAGCCCAGCAACGAACGCGACGCCGGAGAAGACGGGGACCATAATCCCGCGGTCCGTCCACCACGGCCCGTCATGATCGTCGTCGTCGTCATCGACGTCGGTGGTGTCCACCTGGGACCGCATCACCCCACTCATGCGTTCGCCACCGCCCCACAGCAGCCCGGCACAGTGCACGACGAGTCCACGCACGGCGCGTTCTCGTCCACCGCCAGCGTCACATCCACAAGGGAAGTCAGAGCCGCCGCGAGGTGGGGGTCTGCGATCTCGTAGCGGGTCTGCCTGCCCTCAGGCTCGGCCACAACGATCCCGCAATCACGCAAGCAAGTCAGATGGTTCGAGACGTTGGAACGAGTCAGCTCCAACTCGCGAGACAACACAGCGGGGTAGCTCGGCCCGCCCAGCAGAGTCATTAAGATCCGGGAGCGCGTCGGGTCCGCCATCGCCCGGCCAAGCCGGTTCATGACGTCGAGGCGCGAAGCAATAGTCAGCATGCACTGATCATACAGTGTGCGCTGACCATTCTTAACAAGTCCTGGAACTGCCGTGTTTCACCCGTTGATCAATGCTCAGAGCTTTTGTGATCGCGAAGCGCTCGGACATGCCCCCGAGGGTAGTCGCGTCGTGTCGCTGCTTACCGGCTGACATTCTCCGGCTGGGCCAGGGCGCGGCGCACGGACGCGGAGCTGACATCGAGGGTTTTGGCGATCGTCTCCCACGTCGCTGGCGGGGTCTGAGCACGCATCTGGCGCGCAACTTCGACGCGCTCAGCGCTCATCACCGTGGGGCGGCCGCCGACGCGGCCTTGGGCGCGTGCGTACTCCAGGCCGAGCCGGGTGTTCTCCCGGATCGTGTCGACGCGCAGCTGCGCGAACACCGCGACGATCCCGAACAGGGCGCGGCCCATCGGGGTCGTGGTGTCGATCACCGGTTCGGTGAGGCTCTTGATGTCGACGCCCTTATCCTCCAGCTCGTGCAGCGTCTCGATCAGGATGCGCTCGGTCCCGCCGAGCCGATCGAGGCGACGCACCAACAGCACATCGCCAGCGCGGAGGTAGTCCATGCACGCGACCCACTGCGGGCGATCCTTTACTCGGCTGGAGTCGCCGTGATCGACGAACATGCGCTCTGCTCCGGCGGTGCGCAGCTCGGCCTCCTGGGCCTTCGGGTTCTGCTCACGCTTGGACACTCGGGCATATCCGACGACGGTCATAGGTCCCTCCCCTGTTCCGCTTCTCGGCCGGGCGTCGTCGGCCGGCGCGAGCGGCCCGTCGACCTCGACGGTGCGGAGCGTCCCGGCGGCAGGCTGCCGCTCAGGCTGGAGAACGCGCGTAGCTGCTCCATCCGCTCCGGGGTGAGCCGGCCCCCCGCGGCGGGCTGCACGATGCGGTCGAAGATCCCGCGCAGATCGGTGAAGTCCTGTCGTTCCATCGCGCTACGTGACGCCTGGTCATTCTCGACCCCGGTCACTCGGCTCCAGTCGAGGTCGAATCCGGCGCCGGCGGCGATCTGCGTCCAGAAGATCCGTTGCGTGCGCCCGTTGCCCTCCCGGAACGGGTGCAGGTAGTTCACCTGGTCGTAGTGATGCGCCAGGCGATCCACGAACCGGTCACGATCCAGGCCGTGCAACTGATGCTCATCCGCGAGCTCCGCGAACGCGAACCCGGCGCCGGACTCCAGCCGAGACACCGGCATGAAGAACTCCGCGCCCGGGTCAGTGCCCTTGCGGATGTCGACGGTGCGCAGCTGGCCGGCCCAGTCGTAGACGTCTTGGAAGAGCTGCCGGTGGATTGCCTGGAGCTGTCGGAGATCTCCGGTGACCTTCACCGGGCGAGTGATCATCTCGGCCCGCCGCCACTCGGTCAGTTCCGCTTCGGCGCGATCCAGCGTGGCGCGGTCGGTCAGGCCGAGCCGGCTGCGGAGGATGCCCGATGCGGGCTCGAGGTACGGGTCGACGAAATCAGGCAAGGCCCCAGCGGGCCCGTGTGCGGCGTCCCAGCTCGTCGACGTCGAACTCCCCCGCTGCGTAGGCGGCCGCGTCGGCGCGGTACTCGGCGCCGGCGGCAAGGCCTTCCATCGCGGAGCTGTGAGCGGCGTCGGCCACGACGCGCTCGCGCAGCTCGCGCTCGGCCGCGGAAATGGTGCTGACGGTCTTGACGCTCATGGTGGCCTCCCTCGTTGCTTCCAGTCTACCCGACTTGCTCAAAAACCCATAGTGGAGGTTTTGCACAGAATGGGGTTTTGACAGGGGTTTTGAGCACCGGAGCTTCCCCGACATTTCGCGGTGCGTGTGGAGTTGATCGCTCGGTGGCGGTGTTCTGCGATCGCTTCGAGGCGTTAGTTGCCGATAACGAGGATGCTGGCTGCGGCCTCGATGACGTCGTCGGTGATGGTTTCGAGTCCGTTGATCTTCAGCACTCGAGCGATCTGGGGGAAGAGGCGTTCGAGGAGGCGGAAATTGCCGCGGGTGATGCGTTCGATCGCGGCTATGGCTTGCGCGTCGGTGAAGTCTTCGGGGTCGAGTTGTTGGCCTAAGCGTTTTCAGTGGCGGTCGAGGACGAAGAGAAGTTCTTCTCGCCCGAGGGTTCGGTAGTGGTGGGAGAAGCCGAGTCGGCTGTATAGCTGTGGGTAGTGGCGGAACCGTTGGTCGATGCCGGGCATGCCGATGAGGATCATGGAGAGGTGATCGCGGTCGTGTCGGTCGCGGAGCAACTCGAGCGCAGTCGGTGTGAGTCGTTCGGCTTCGTCGATGATGAGCAGGTCGACGAGGTGAGACATGCCGATCGCCGTGGTGGTCGGTTCGGTCTCTCGTGAGCGGAGGTGTTCGTCGGCGCAGATCTCGACTTTTGCCTGCCAGCGGTCGATGTCGTGCATGAGGTCTTTGGGTCTGCAGAGGACCTCGGGTGTGTAGAAGACGGTGCGAGATCGGTTCGCGAGGGCGTAGTACTTGGCGTCGTGCTCGCCGCGAGGTCCCCACGCGTTGATGTAAGACTCCAGCGCATCCCAGTTCGCGTAGCGGCGGGCGGAGTTGGTCTTGCCGACTCCGGCGTCGCCGTGGCAGATGCCGATGGTTTTCTCTTTGCGGACGGCGTTCGCGAACTCGGTGAAGCGTCGGTGCTCCTTGGTAACGATGAAGGCCTGGTTCATCACTCGTCCTCTTCATAGGTGCGTAGCCGGCGCCGATGCGGAGGTGCGGCGACGGCGCGCGGCTCCTCGCGGGTGACGGCGGTGGGGATGCGGTCGTTGATGGTGTGCCGGAGTTCTCGGCGACGGGCTCGGCGAGCGGTTTCGATGTCGCGGAGGCTGAGTCGGAGGTTGGGGTGGGCTTCATCGACGGCGACGCAGACAAAAGTGTCGCGGTCGTATACGCGGATCTCGGAGATGTCGCGCGGGTCGTAGCGGATCATGATCGTGTGCCCGACAAACGGAGCAAGTGTCGGGGCGAGGTAGCGCTGGCCCTGGAAGTGAATGCCGTCGCGCTGCACGACCCGGTTCTTGGGGACGGTGAGCAGGAGACCATCGAGTTGTTCCAGGCTGTCGGGCATTCGCGGAAGCCACCCATCCGCGACCCACGCGTCCCGAGGCGATACTCCGAGCTCGCGGTGTGGGCGCGCGTTGTACGTCGTGATGAACGCGCCTATGGCCTGGTCGAGGGCCGCCAGGTCGAGAGTGGGGTGAGGATTCCTGTCGCCGGGCCTGAGGTGTCCGGGGAGGGTAGCGAGGAGTTCGGTGTTGATGGTGCGAAAGAAGCGTTCGATCTTGCCGCGGCCTTGTGGCCGGCCCACGGTGGAGTGGATGATCCGGATGCGCAGCTCGATGGCGGTGCGTTCGAGATGGTGGCTGGTGAAGTCGGAGCCATGGTCGACGTGGATTACGTCGGGGATGCCACACATCGCCCACGTTGGGTCGGTCTTGCGCCAGATCGCCTGCCGGAGCGCGAGGGCCGTGTTCATCGCGGAAGGGGCGCCGGTGAAGACGGTGTATCCGCAGATCGCGCGTGAGTGGTCGTCGATCACGATCGTGAGCCAGGGTCGATCGGTCTTGCCGTCGACGCCGGTGATGAGGATGTCGAGTTCGGTGTGATCGGCCTGCCACATTTCATTGGGTCGGTCGGCTCGGCGGCGGTACACCAGCTCGTGCCGGTCGCGATACGCGGCGGGTCCATCCAGCGCGAGCGTCACGAGCGCCGGATCGAGGGACTGCACGATGCCTCTGACGGTGGAGTAGCTGGGCACCGCCAGGCCGTGCCGCTCCGCTTCGGTGCTGACAAGGCGATGCAGCGTCGCGAGTGCCGGCCTCGGCCTGGTCAACGCGAGGCGCTCGATGAACGCAACCAACTCACCCGCCGTGCGACGAGTCCCCGCGTCGGCTCTCGGATGGGGATCGAGCGCAGTGATGCCGTGGTCTCGATAAAGCTGATTCCAGCGTTGCAGCGTGCGCAGGCCAATCCCGGTTTCTCTGGCGAGAGCGGTGAGGGGTATCTGGTCTTCGACGTGAAGTCGAAGAATCCGCCACCGCTCTCCGCCGCTCATCACATCGCTACATGGTGACGCTCTCGCGGCTGGCGAGGGCTTGCTGGTGGCGGTAGAGCGTGGCGCGACTCCACCCGACGAGTCGAGCTGCGTCCTCGGCGGTGCGACCTTTCGCTCGGGCATCGGCTGCAATCGCGAGCTTGTCGGCAATGACCGCCGGGTCGGACAGTGGTCGACCGAAGCGGGTGCCGTTCTGCCTGGCTGCGGCGATGCCGGCATTCACGCGCTCGACAATCAGTTCCCGCTCGTACTCGGCCAGCGTGGCGAGCATGTTCAGCATCAACCGGCCGGTCGACGTCGCCGGATCTATCCCATCCGAGATAGAACGCACATGGATGCCCCGCTCGCGCAGCAGGTTTACGGTGTTCAACACGTCGATGAGGGAGCGGCCGAGGCGGTCCACGCGCCAGACGACGACGGTGTCACCGGCCTCTGCGTGCTCGAGCAGCTTCTTCATCCCGCGGCGCTCGATCGCGGTCTTGCTCCCGGAGGTGACATCGGCGAACACGTCGCGCTTCTGAACCCCAGCGGCGACGAGGGCGTCGAGCTGCAGCTGCGCATCCTGAGTCGCTGTGCTCACGCGGGTGTATCCAAGAAGTCTCACTCAGCCATTGTGGCTCACAAACCCCTCCACGTCGCCACGCTGAGACACTTTCCGGTGAGACGCGTTGCTGAGACAGCAGCTGACCCGGGATCACACGGAGCATCGATCACGCAGCTGGGATCCGGCCGATGTCTCAGAAAGCTGTACTTAACTGAGACCCTCGTGCGTGATGCGGGTACGCGGGTGGGAGCCTTCGGCCGCCGCACAAGTCGCGATACATGCCCTGGCGCCTAAGCTGGAGAATCACTTCGGGGAGGGGGCGCATGGACCGCACTCCGGGCACCGAGAGGGGTTCACTTCTCTACGTCGAGGACGACGCAGAGATCGCCGCTCTTACCGTGGAGATGCTGTCCGACGCGTATACCGTCGATCTCGCGACGGACGGGGAGTCGGGTGTTCGAAAGGCGCTCGGCCGTCCATACGACGTGATGGTGGTGGATCGTCGACTGCCGGGGATGGACGGCGTGGAATTCATCCGGTCAGTCCGTGCTGCCCGGATCACAACTCCGATTCTCATGCTGACCGCGCTCGGAACAATCGACGATCGAGTATCCGGGTTGGATGGCGGCGCCAATGACTACTTGGTGAAGCCGTTCGACTATGGCGAGTTGCTCGCGCGGCTACGTGCCCTGCGCCGCGCATTCCGCGCAGACGGCGAACGGCGTGGCATCGGGGACTGGGTTTTCACCCCGGAGTCGCAGGCGCTCTACGACCCGTCCGGCTTCCGGATCTCGCTCACGGCGACTGAATCTGCTCTGCTCGCACTCCTCACCAGCAGTCCCGACCACGTGTTCAGTCGTGAAGAGATCGTCCGCGCGGTCTTTCCTGATGGCGAGACAACGAGCTCAGTCGACACCTACGTGCACTACGTGCGGCGTAAGTCCACTCCCGACATGATCGAGACCGTTCGTTCCCGCGGATACCGGGCCGGGAGTCCGTCATGAGCAACGACTTCCTCTATGTTCGCCGCGCGTCCCGCGCCGTGGGCCTGTACGTAGGAGTCGCGTCGGCACTCATCATCGCCGCAGGTGTGGGCCTCCTCGTTCTGGTGATCCTGCTCACCTCTCGCCGGGAGGGGGCAGAACACGGCCCGGGGGTAGGCGGTGATCATTCTGGCGACGACTTCGTCGTCGACATCGATAAGGTATTGCCGGCTGTGATCCTCCTCGGGGTCGTCGGTGTGCTGCTCTTAGCGGTCGTCGCGTGGCTCGCAGCGCGGCGATCTGTGCAACCTCTCAGTGATGCCCTCCGCCTTCAGCAAGATTTCGTTGCAGACGCCAGCCATGAGCTGCGCACCCCACTCACCACCCTGACCAGCCGAATACAGGTCCTGCAGCGTCGACATGCGCGAGGTGAGCCGATCGAGGACAACCTCGCGGCTTTGCGTCGGGATGCGACCATGATGAACGACGTGCTCAACGACCTCTTGATATCGGCAGAGCAGAACACACCCGCCGCAGCAGGTCCGGCGCTCGTGTCTGTCGCCGCGGAGGCTGCCGCCGCATCCCTGCAGGCGCTTGCCGATCAGGCATCCGTGACCCTGATCGTCGATGCCGACCAGGATGTGGCGGTGCGGGTGCCGCCGGTCACGCTGATGAGGGCGATAGTCGCTCTCGTCGACAACGCCGTCCAACACTCCCCCGAGGATGGAATCGTTCGCATCACCGTCAGAAGCGCGGAGTCGTTCGCGCTCATCCGGGTCGCCGACGAAGGTGGCGGCATTTCCGGGATCGCAGTCGACCGGGTGTTCGACCGTTTCGCCCGCTCGGCGGACAGCGGCCGCAGGCGTGGGTTCGGGCTCGGCCTTTCCCTCGTGCGCGACATCGCCGTCAGGGCGGGCGGGTCCATCGAGGTGGAAGCAACTTCCGATAGAGGGACGACCTTCTTGGTGCGATTGCCTGCGGCCTGATCACACGGCAACCGTGTCAACGCACGTTCTCCCGAGCCAACGTGAGGTTCGCCCGTCCGCCGCGATGATGAGGCCTGTGCGAGTCTCTGCGCGGGAAATCCACGACCGGTCCGCGTAGCCGGCGACCACCGCCGCCGTCGCCCAGAGATCCGCCTGGGCGAGACCATCGGCTACAACGGTTGCGCTTGCTACCGTGACTGCGGGATTGCCTGTTCGCGGGTCGACGATGTGCCGACCGCGTTCCGCGACTCCTGAGGTGGCGACAGCCCCGTTCTCAATAGTGATGGTCGCCGCTACCTCACCCGGGTGGCACGGGTCCGCGATCGCGACATTCCAGCGCCAGTCGGTGTCGGGGGCGGTGAACAATTGCATGTCGCCGCCCGCGTTGATGCCAACAGCGATGTCCTGCGGGACCAACGACGCGAGATGTGTGCGCGCAACTATTTCCACCGCCCACCCTTTGACTAGGCCGGTCGGGTCGAACCAGCCCTGCCAGTCGGCCGAGAACAACCCATTCGTCTCGCGCTCGGCCTCACAGCACAGCTCGGCGACTCGCGAAACCCTGGGGTCCGCGTCCTTGATGGTCAGCTCGCCCCTGCGGATCCGATTGATATCGGAGTCGTCCCGATAGGTGGAGAAGACACGGTCGATGTCGCGGAGCTCGCTGAAGCACGCGTCCACGGCACGCCGGGTGCCGGTGGCCGGTTGCGGGCCGCGGGAGCGGACGTGGACGCTGATCGGTATCCCCATGATCTCTTCGACCCACACGTGGCGGGGAGGGATGATGGCGCGCATCAGCTCTGCGCCTGGTCGAGCGCGCTTTGCAGAGAGGTCACGTAGCCGCGACTGGTGTAAGTCGCACCTGACACCATGTCGATCTGCGCGCTCTGCGCTCGCACCGTTTCGCTGACAAGCTGCGGGATCGCGTTCTGATTTATCTGACGGTCACGACCGTTGCCGTCCGGGTAGTCCACCACCTGCACATCACTAATCTGACCCCCCGCGACGGTGACCTGCACCTGCACGGGCCCGTATCGCGTGCCCGTTGAATCGCCCGTGTACGTGCCATCAGCGAGCGACGACGCGGCCGTCGGAGACGGGCTCGGGGGTGAGGAAGCACTGCCGTTGAGATTGGCATCGCCCCCGGTAGTTCCACCGCTGGCGGTGGTCCCGGTAGTCGTGGATCCGCTGACGGCGGGTTCAGTCGCGGTCGGTGGGATGGCGTCCAGAGATGTCCGGTAGCTGAAGAGCAGCACCAGCCCGGTGAGCGTGGTGAGGAGCGCGTAGATGATCTTCTTCATGGGGTCCTCCGTGTCAGATCGTGAACGCTTCGGAGTGGATGCGTTCGGGCGCGAGCCCGGCGTGCCGGAGGTCGCGTTCAAGGTCGGCCATCCAGGGAATGGGCCCGCAGAGGTACGCGTCGTACGACGTGATGTCGGGGGCCAGGTGCCGGATGAGGTCCGGTCCCTGCCATGCAGAGTGGGTTGCGGGCATCCAGGGTGAGCTGCCTGTGGAGCGCGGCCCGGGCAACGGGACGTGTCGAAGCCCGCGGTGAGCGACCAGGTCTCTGATAACGGACTGCCGGAGACCGTCGGCCGGATCCGAGTCCCGAGTGATGAGAGTCGCGTCGCCGGGCTGGAACGTTTCCGCCTCCAGGAGAGAGACGAGTGGGGCGACACCGGCTCCCGCACCGAACAACAGCAGCTTCGATCCGGTCCGCAACGCACCGGTCATATGACCGTAGGGTCCTTCGATGAGGACACGCGTTCCGGGGTGCAGTGTGGCCAGTCGGTGGGTGCCATCCCCCGCGAACCGCGCCGAAATCGACAGCCGGTCCCCGGTCGGCGCGCTGGAGAGTGAGAACGGGTGACCGCGTGTCCACCCGGGGCCGTCGAGGAAGCGCCAGATGAAGAACTGCCCGGCACGCGCACCCAGCCGGTTCATCGCCCGGCCGGACATGCGTACGGTCACTCCGCGTGCACCGTCAAGGTCGACACCGCTGACACGGATCCCGTGCCGCCACGATCGAAACAGCGGTACGCCGACCCGATACACCAGGACAGATGCTGCAGCTGCCGCCCACAGCGCCCACCAGTACGCGGTCGCCACCGGCGTGGAGAGAAAGTCTGCCCCCGTCCACAGCTGGTGCGGAAGTGCCAGGCCGACACCGAGGTACGCGTACAGGTGGAGCAGGTGCCAGGACTCGTAGCGGAGGCGGCGGCGGGCGCGTCGAATCGAGGTCACCACCACCATGAGGATCGCCAGCGTGCCTGCCGTTGCCAGCAACATCCCCGGGTAGTTCCACACGAAGTCCCACAACTGGGCGAGGGGATTCACATTCGCGGCAACCGAGTACCCGGCCACAAGCAGCACGATGTGTGCGGCGAGGAGCCAGAACGACCAAAAGCCGACGAACCGGTGCATCCGCGTGATCGCCTCACGTCCGAAACCGCGCTCAAAAATGGGGACCCGCGCCATCAGTAGCACCTGGTACAGCAGCAGGTTTGCAGAAACCAGGCCGGCCAGCCGGCCCAGCGTCGTCAATGTCTCTCCGCTAACGGCGAAGACACTCGTTACACCACCGCCCGCGACCCACAACGCCACGACGAACAGACTCGTCAACCAGATGACAGTGGTCGCGCCCATCCGCCACAGCACGGGCCGTGTTGCGTGCGACGCGACGCGAGGCGTCGAGCGGGTGGGTCTAGTGGCAAGGCTGGTCATATCTGAATCGTCCGACCCGGCCGCTGAGACAGCTCTAAGAATGGTCCGCCCACAGCAACTTCATAGGACTCGCCTTTGATTTCCGAGGAAGCGCCAGTGCCTCGAGCGGGCCCAGCCCACCCGTGCATGACCGGTGCTGCACCAGAAAGCGGTGCGACAACGATCGCCATGACTGTGCGCCTGGTTCGCGCGGGACCTTCGCCCCTAGCGGCGGCCACATCCGCAGGGTGAACTGAGGTCAACAGCGTCTGCGGCGATTCTGTCAGCCGTGACCTAACACGCAAGACCCGTCGTTCGTGCGGCGAACAAGCGCCATCGCCGGCAACCACCGTTCGGGGAAACCTCAACTACCCAAACCGAAAGTCTTGGCCATCGGAGCCTGACCCGGTTTCCCGGACACCTGAGTTGAGGCGATGATCGTCTCGGAAGGAGTCCGTGAGATGCCTGCAGCCCACCCGCCGGAGTTCCGGCGTCGAGCCCTGGATCTGGTTGCCCAGGGAAACCCTGTCGGCCAGACCGCCCGTGATCTCGGGATCAGCGAGTCCTGTCTTCGCAACTGGATGAATCGTGACGCGGTCGACAGCGGCCGCAAGCCCGGGCTGACGACCGACGAGCACAAGGAACTCGTGGAGCTGCGCCGCCGGCTGCGAGTCCTGGAGATGGAGAACGAGATCCTCAAGCGCGCCAGCGCCTACTTCGCGAGGGAGAACGTGCTCCCAAAATAGGGTTCCGGCTGGTCCAGGAGCTCGCCGCGGACGGTGTCCCCGTCGCGGTGGCCTGCCGGTTCCTCGGGGTCTCGACCTCGGGATACTACGACTGGCGAGATCGATCACCGTCGGCCCGAGCCCTGGCGGATGCGGAGCTGACGACAACGATCAGGCGGATCCACGCCGACTCGCGAGCAACCTATGGCGCCCCGCGGGTGCTGGCTGAGCTGCGGCTCGGGCTCGGCGTTCACGTCGCACGCAAACGCGTCGCACGGTTGATGCGGCTGGACGGGCTGGTCGGGGTCTCCCACCGGCGAAAACGGCGCGGTTGGAAGCCGGACACCGCGACACACGAGGATCTCGTGAAGCGGCAGTTCCGCGCCGACGCCCCGAACCGGCTCTGGTTCTGCGACATCACGCAACACCGAGCCAGGGACGGATGGGTCTACTGCGCCGCCGTGATCGACGCCTACTCCAGGCGGATCGTGGGGTGGTCGATCTCGGACCGGATCACCGCGGAGATCGTCGTCGACGCGCTCGAGATGGCCAGGTGGCGTCGCCGCCCGGAACCCGGGACCGTGGTCCACGCCGACCGCGGAGCGCAATACACCAGCTGGCTCTTCGGACACCGGCTCCGCCAAGCCGGCCTGCTCGGATCGATGGGCAGAGTCGCCTCCAGCGTCGACAACGCGCTCATCGAGAGCTTCTGGTCGACCATGCAACGCGAGCTCCTCGATCGCACGAGCTGGGACTCCCGGGCGCAGCTCGCGTCGGCCATGTTCGAGTGGATCGAGGGCTTCTACAACCCCCGCCGCCGGCACACCAGCCTCGACAACCTCAGCCCCGCCGACTACGAAGCACTTCACACCGCCGCAGAAATCGCGGCATGATCAACACACAAGAACCGTCCGGGAAACCGGGTCAGGCTCCATCTGCGGGGAAAGGAGGTCTCCGGACGTTGGTAGATCCGGCCGCCATTCCCACCAAAGCGCAGGCTACCCTCCGTGGTGGCTCGAGGGTTCGCGGGTTAGCGTTACCCGCGAGGACAGCGAACCGTCGCCCACCCTCCCTAGGAGCAAAATGTTTGACACGTTCTTCGGCCTCCCGCTGCATCCCCTCGTCGTACACGCCACGGAAGTCATCGTCCCGCTGGCAGCCGTGCTCGTCATTCTCACCGCTGCGTGGCCGCGTTTTCGCCGATGGGCCGGCTATCTCACGCTGGGTATCTGCCTCCTCGCACTTGCCCTCGTGCCGCTATCCACCCAATCCGGTGAAAAGTTGGAAGCGCGCGTCGGGGAGAACGCGCTGATCGAAACTCACGCCGAACTGGCCGACGGTCTCTTGCCCTGGGTCGGTGGTCTCGTGCTCATCGCCGCGGCACTCCTCTGGTGGAACATCCGTGAAAAGCGTGCCCAGGCCGCCGCGGTTCGTGCGCCAGATTCCGCAGTCGCGCCGCGACCGGAGGTGAAGGGAAGAATGCGATGGATCCCCGCGACCCTCCTGGTGCTCGCCCTTGTGGTATCCGGCGGCACGACAGTGCAAGCCATCCTGATCGGCCACAGCGGCGCGACAGCCGTGTGGTCAGGGGACATGGAAAACTGATGACACACGCACCGACAGAGTCCGCAGTCCCGCGCGATGAGCCGCACTCGGGAAGCCTGGCCGGCCGGCTGAACTGGCTGCGCGCCGGGGTGCTCGGCGCGAACGACGGAATCGTTTCCGTTGCCGCCATCGTGGTCGGTGTTGCCGGCGCAGGTTCCTCCACCGCCGCGATAGTCGCCGCCGGGTCTGCCGCTCTCGTCGGCGGTGCGATCTCGATGGCGCTAGGCGAGTACGTCTCCGTGAGTAGCCAAAGCGACAGCCAACGTGCCCTGATCGAGAAGGAAAGGACCGAACTGCGGGACGATCCCGAAGGCGAACTCGCCGAACTCTCTGCGCTCTACGAGGCCCGAGGGCTGTCGCCACACACCGCGCAGCAAGTCGCCCTCGAGCTCACGGCCAAGGACGCCCTCAAAGCGCACCTGTCGATGGAACTCAACATCGATGAGGCTGACGTCGTCAGCCCCTGGCACGCAGCGGGCGCTTCGGCCCTAGCCTTCCTCATCGGAGGAATACTTCCTCTACTCGCCATCCTGCTGACCCCCGACACCATCCGCGTGCCGGTGACCTTCGTCGTCGTACTCATCGCCCTCGCCGGGACCGGTGCGATCGGTGCCCTCCTCGGCGGCAGCCGCCCACTGACGGCAACCCTCAGGGTCGTCGCCGGCGGGGCCTTGGCCCTGATCGCCACCTTCGCCGTCGGCACCCTCCTCGGCACAACCGGCCTCATCTAAGCCGCATCGCGGAAGCCCCACATATCGCCACCACCGGGATGTACTGCCTTCAATCAGTCACCATCGCTCCACCTCGGCACTCGACAAAGGAAGAACAACCATGGATACAACAGACATCGGCCCGCGCCCGCACGCCTTCGACATCGAGGCGGCGACCCAAGCGAACGAGAACTACCGCACTGTCGCCTGGACCGGGAAATATCTGCAAGTCACGCTGATGACCATCCCGGTTGGCGAGTCCGTCGGCCTGGAATGCCACCCGGATACGGACCAGTTCCTGCGCGTGGACGCCGGTCAAGGCCAAGCCGTCATGGGCAGCGCCAAGGACCAACTCGACTTCGAACAGGCCGTCTCAGATGGGTGGGCAATTCAAGTACCTGCCGGAACGTGGCACGACGTCCGCAATACGGGCAATCAACCGCTACGCCTGTACACCGTATACGCACCGGTGCACCACGCCGCCGGAACCGTCCAGGTAACGAGCACCGACGCGGAAAACGATGAGTCCATCGGTACTGACCACGCGCCGAGCTGGACCGTACAACCCGAAGCAAGCCAGCCCGATCGTCACGCGTAGGACCCAGCATTGCCATACGAAGTCGGCAGAGCCTCAGTGCTGATTCCGAACAGCCCACCGGCCCGGGAGCGACACGTTGCCCACGCAAACTGCCGACACGGATCGACCAAATTCACAACTGAGCCAGCCGCTTTGCCTGTGCCGGAAACGATCGTTTCCGGCCCGCCATCAACGAGGGGCGTACTGTGGCAGACGTCAGCCTGGACCCCGCTGACGGCGGTGAGTCTGGCGAAAGCGGTCGGGCCCATCCGTCGTTTCCCTCCTCGCTGCACGCTTGCCTCCACGCTCGTGGTGAGGAACGGCTCTACTCCGTAGGGCAGCGGCGTTCTGCCGGTTCGCTGTAGGAAGGCACGGGACGTGCTTCAGCGTCTGCCGATGTCGTCGCTGCGCCGTTGCGTTCGATGTCTTGGATGAGCCACTCCATTTCAAAGATCTCGCGTCGCTGCGCTTCGCTGATTTCGACAGCGAGTTCACACACCCGTACGTCTTGGATCTGGGCGCGCTCGGAGCGGGTGATGGCGAGTGAGTGGTGCGGGATCATGGAGTTCATGAATCCTGTGTCGTTCACCAGGATTTGGCTGCGGTCGAGGAACACGCCACCGCCGATGAGCAGCAAGCCGGCCGCGATGATGGCGATATTGGCTTTGGTGTTCTTGTACATGTTCAGCATCCAGCCGAGCATGATGAGGACCATGGTGCCACCCATGGTGAGAGCCATGAATACGCGGCTTTCGCTGAAGCGGATGTGGCTCCATTGCCAGGAGCCGACGAACATCACCCAGTACATGATGACCATCGCTGTGAAGATCATCGCGCCGAATCGGATGTACATGTTCATCGGCTTGTGAGACTTCTGCTGGCCCTGATTGGTGCCTGCGTTGCTGTTTGAAGGCATGGGAAAGAAACCCCTTCCGTTCGTAGTTTTCCCGTGGGTGAGGGGTGTGATCAGAGGGTGCTGAGTAGCTCAGCGCAGGCATTCTCGCAGCGGCGGCAGGCTTCGGCGCAGATGCGGCAGTGGTCGTGCATGTCAGCGTGTTGTTCGCATTCGTCCGCGCAGCTAGCACACGCAGTGCGGCAGGCTTCCAGGGCGGCCCGGGTCAGATTGGCGTCGTAGCCGGTGTGCCGAGAAAGAACTCGGCCTGTTGCTTCGCAGAGGTCTGCGCAGTCCAGATTGGTGCGGATGCACTTGGTGAGGTCGGCGACCATGTCTTCACTGAGACATGCGTCGGCGCACGCGGTGCACGCTTGGGCGCACTCAAGGCAGGCTTCGATGCACGCGACGAGCTTGTCGCGGTCGATGTTTCCGAGGTCGCGCGGATATTTGTTCAGCATTTCTTGAATAACCATGGTGGTCGTTCCTCTCGGTCGATCACCGCCCAATCGGACAGTAAGTCGAAGGAGCGGAACCCCGCATGGGACTTGCGCACGGTCGGGATGCGCGGTATCGGCTGGTTGTCCTCGCCTGCTTGTCAGAGTCGGGGGTGCGGATGAAGGAGCCGCCGCGCGGGGCGGTGAAAAATACGCGGCGGCTCCAGTCTGGGGGTGGCCTCGGAGTGAGACGCAGGGGTCCTCAGCAGACTGCGTGGTCGCGCAGCCAGGGCAGAGGGTCGGTGGCCGTGGTGCCACCTTGGAGGACTTCGAAGTGCAGGTGAGCCCCGAAAGACCGGCCGGTGTCGCCGGTGCGACCGATGTACTGGCCGACATGGACGGTGTCACCGACCTCGACTTGCCGAGAGTCATACTCCATATGGGCGTAGCGGCTCGACACGGTTTGCCCGTCGATGACGTGGTCGATGACGATGGTGACTCCGAAGGCCCCGCCGGTGTCGGTCGCGACCCTGACGACGCCGTCTGCGATGGCTTGGATGTGTGCGCCAGCGCCTGGGATGAAGTCGGTGCCCTCGTGCATCTTGCCGCTGCGCATGCCGAAGCCGTAGGTGGTTGGCACCCCCACCGCGTAGGGCCATTGGACCGCGCAGGTGGGGTCGTTGCGGAAAACTGAGTCCGAGTAGTTGACGATGCCGGCGGTGCCGGCGAGGTCGACCAGTGTGCCGGTGGAGTAGCTGTCGCGGCTGAGGCTGACATCGGTCCCTGCCGCTGCCGATGTCACGTACGCCTGGATATCTCCGCTCAACACGCTGCGGGGAGACGAGGCCCGGTCGTCGTGTTCGTGGGGAAGGGCTTCGGCGTCGACGGTCATACCGATGGTCATAAGGCCGACGAGCCCCATGACGCGCACCGAAAGGAAAGCCGCGCGTGTCACAGCGGACCGGCGTCGAGCGGGGGTTGGTACGTGCTCCTGCCGTTCTTGCTCGGTTGGGGTACTAGCTGGTTTTTCGGTGGCGGCCTCCCTTACTGATGCTCGGGTGAAGGAGAACAGGCGGGCCGCGGCTTCGAAGGGGTCGATCGGCGCGTCTGCGTCCCCGGGCGCCACCGTGCTTTGGTCCGACCAGGCGTCCCGCGAGTGTTGGTCGCGGGATGTCGTGTGAGCAGGGGTGCTGAGATTTGCTTGCGTGGTGGTGCGAGTGCGTGCTTCGCGTCGCGTTAGGGCGGGCTCGGCGGGACGAGTCGGAGCTTCGGCGGATTTCTTGTTGGTTGTGGGGCGCGGCGGGTGGGACCGGCGGCGGGTGGGAGCTACTGCAGTGTGGTCGGGCAAGTGCTTCGTCTTTTCGGGTGAGTGTTAGCTAGGTGGATGGCAGCAGGCTGATCCCGCTGTCATCGACGACGAGGATGTCGCCGGCATCGGTGACGGTGATTGCCTGAACGGTGCCGTGTACGGTGCCGACGTTCCGCCAAAGTGGATCAGCGGTCGTGCTGCTCCAGATGGCGCCCTTTGTTCCGGCGCCGATCAGGCGTTGACGATCCGGCGATGCGGCGACGACGTACAGACTCGGGGCGTCCGGGAAGGGACCGAATGTTGCTCCGCGATCGGTACTGGCGCGGAGTCCGTCCGGCGTCGCGGCGAGGATGCGGCCCGTGGCGTCGACGACGAGACCGAAGACGAGCAGGGTTGCGCCTGTCGAAGTCCACGTGTCACCGAGGTCGGTGCTCACCAGAATCTGGGCGCTGCCGGTTTCTTGTCCGTACAGGGTGCCGTCTGGTCCGGCGGTGAGCACGTGGAAGTCTTTTTCGCCCGTGAATGCCACCGGCTCCCACGTGGTGCCGCCGTCGCTGCTGCGGATGATTCCGAGGTTTCCTTCCCCGAGTTCCGCGGGGGTGCCCCGGCCGGGGTGCCCGGAGGCGATGAGGGTGTCATCGACGGCGGTGAGGCCCATCGCGTCGAAGCCATAGCTGCCAACGCGGGAGCCGAGTTGCCCGTCAGCGGTGGCGGCATAGAGGCCTTCGTGGGTGCCGAGGAGGAAGCCGTCATCGTCAGCTGCGGGCACGATCGCGTGTACGTGCGGCATCGTTGTTTCGGCGTGATCGCTGCCGGTCGACGGTGGTTCGGCTGTGGTGCAGCCGGTGAGGAGCAAGCTGGTGAGCGCGACGAAGCTCGCCGTCGCGCGCAGGTGAATGCGCATTTCGCACCCTTTCGATTCCAGGGGTGAGGACGCCCTTTGGGGGCGTCCTCACCGGTCGGGTGCGTTTAGAGCTGCGCGAGCAGTTCCTGCATCTCGGCGATTTCGGCGGTCTGCGTGTCGACGATGGTCTGCGCCATCTCGACCGCGTCAGCGTTCTGGCCGGTGTCGACTTCGTCCTGGGCCATCTCGATCGCGCCTTCATGGTGCATCGTCATCTGCTCGAGGAACAGCCGCGACGCCTCGACGCCGGTGGCGGCTTCTAGCGCGGCCATGTCGTCCTCGCTCATCATGCCGCCGCCGTGGTCCATGCCCTCCATGCTGTCCATATCGGGCATGTCGGCGCCCCACTCGTCCAGCCAGGACTGCAGCTGGTCGATTTCGGGCTGCTGGGCGGTCTTGATGTCGGATGCCAGGGTGAGCACGCCCGGGTCGATGCCCTCCTTGTTCAGGATCATGTCGGCCATTTCTACGGCCTGCTGGTGGTGCGGGATCATCATCTGCGCGAACATCACATCCGCGTCGTTGAAGTCAGCCGTCGCCGTGGACGATGAGGACGGGGACGAGCTGCTGCCGTGGTCCATGCCCGGCATGGACTGCGAGCCGGAGCCGTCGGCGCAGCCAGCGAGGGTGAGGGCGGCGGCGAGGGTGAGCGCAGCGGTCGCTGCGGTACGAATCTTCATCAGGGTTCTCCAAATACAGGGGTTACGTGAACGAGCACCGGTCACATCGACAGGTGCGTAAGGCCGGAGCCGGCAGGGTGCGCCGGCTCGGCCGCATCACGTACGGCTGATGCAGAGAGTTGTGAGAGAAGGCGGCCGCAAGCTTGGCCGGCCGGGAAGCGCGGCGCTGAGTGGCTGCGGGCGTGGCAGGACCGACAACCACACTCGGTTCGGGCGGAGTCGGGCCAGCAGCAGCACGGTGGCCAGCAGCGCCAGCACACACGCCATGGCCAGCATGTCGGAGCGACCTGAGTCGCAGTCCGCACACCCCTCGTCCGTCCCGCTGGCACCGGAATGATGATCATCCGCGGTGGCACTGGCGACGGTGGTTTGGTGGCCGGTGTCGGCGGCGGTGTGGGTGTTGAGGGAGTGCATGGCCAACAGGCCGACAATGACCGCGCCGGTCACCGCGATGAGCAGCAGAAGGGTGCGCGCCATCGACCGTCCGGCGTGGAGCCGTTCCGTCAGTGCGACCAGCGACATGTCACCTCCCTCCTTCCACGGTACGACACTCCTGTCAGCGGTCGGTAACCGCGTCCGGGCTGAGGTCCAGCCGTCGCAGCAATTGAGCGTTGAGCGCGACGACGATGGTGGACAGCGACATCAGGATCGCGCCGACAGACATCGGCAGCACGAAACCGATCGGGGCGAGGATGCCGGCGGCCAGCGGGACGGAGATCAGGTTGTAGCCGGCGGCCCACCACAGGTTCTGCTTCATCTTGCGGTAGCTGGCCCGGGACAACTCGATCACCGACAGAACGGAGCGGGGATCGTCGCTGGCAAGGATGACCCCTGCAGACGCGATCGCCACATCGGTGCCGGCGCCGATAGCGATGCCGACGTCGGCTTGCGCGAGGGCCGGTGCGTCGTTTACCCCGTCACCGACCATGGCGACCTTGCGGCCTTCGCTTTGAAGCTCCTTCACCTTGGAGGCCTTGTCCTCCGGGCGGACCCCGGCGAAGAACCGGTCGATATCGAGGTCGGCGGCGACCGAGGCGGCGACCGCTTCGGCGTCTCCGGTGATCATCACCACCTGCACGCCCCGCTGATGCAGAGCGTCAACCGCGTTGCGGGACTCAGGACGGATCTCGTCCGCCAAGCGCAACGCCCCCGCCACACGCCCGTCGACGAGAACGTGCAGGATGATCGCGCCCTCCTCGCGCCACTCGTCCGCGACAGGCAGCTCCGCCGCGCCTTCCTGCTCTAGCATGTGCGGACCACCGACCTGGACGGTGCGACCGGTCACCCGCGCACGGACACCGACGGCCGGGGAGGATTCGAAGTCGCTGGCGCCGGGGACGGTGAGATGCTTCTCCTGTGCGGCGTTCACGATCGCCCGAGCCAGGGGGTGTTCCGAGTCTGCTTCGGCGGCGGCGGCCCACGCGAGAAGGTCGTCTGCGTCGATACCGGCCGCCGGGTCGATCGCGGTGACGGCGGGGGCGCCCTTGGTGAGGGTGCCGGTCTTGTCGAACAGGACCGTGTCGACGGTGCGCATGCTTTCCAGCGCGAGGCGGTCTTTCACGAGCACACCGCCGCGGGCGGCGCGCTCGGTGGCGATGGACACCACCAGCGGGATGGCCAGGCCTAGCGCGTGCGGGCAGGCGATGACGAGCACGGTGATGGTGCGGATGACGGCCAGGTCCGGGACCCCGACCAAGGTCCATACCGTGGCGGTGACCGCGGCCGCCCCGAGAGCGAACCAGAACAGCCACCCGGCAGCACGGTCTGCGAGGCGTTGCGCGTGAGAGGAGGAGTTCTGCGCTTCGGTGACGAGTTTCTGGATGCCGGCGAGAGCAGTGTCCTGCCCGACCGCAGTGATCTCTACCCGTACCCCGGAGTCGGTGGCGACAGTGCCGGCGATGACTTGGTCTCCGTCGCTGCGGCGAACTGGTCGGGATTCGCCGGTGATCATGGACTCGTCCATGCTGGCCGAGCCCTGCACGATCCGACCATCCGCGGGTATCCGTCCACCGGGGCGGACAACGACAACGTCACCAACCTGCAGCTCGGCGGGGGCGACGGTGACGGTGTTGTTCCCCTCGACCTTCTCGGCTTCGTCGGGCAGGAGCGCGGCGAGGGAGTCGAGTGCGGAGGTGGTCTGGGCGAGGGAACGCATCTCGATCCAGTGCCCGAGGAGCATGATGACGATCAGCAGCGCCAGCTCCCACCAGAAGTCCAGCTCGTGGTGCAGCAGTCCGATGCTTGCGCCCCACGAGGCGAGGAATGCGACGGTGATCGCGAGGGCGATGAGGAGCATCATGCCAGGCTTGCGGGCGCGGAGTTCGCTGACGGCGCCGGTGAGGAACGGGGCGCCACCCCACACGTACATGACGGTGCCGAGGATTGGGGACACCCATCCCACCCACGCGGCGTCCGGCAGCCGGTATCCGATCAGCATGGAGAACATCGTGGAGAACCCCACGACCGGCACAGCAAGGATCAACATGATCCAGAACAGGCGCCGGAACCGGGCAACGTGATCGCCGTGTCCGGCGTGTCCGCCGTGGTCGGCGTGGCCGTGCTCGGAGTGTCCGGCGGCGGGTGCCCGGTCGTCGCTGAGTGGGTGACCCGTCGCCGCGTGGTCGTGTTCGGCGGTGACCGCCGGAGCGTCGTGGCCTTGGTGGTCGGAGTGGTTGTGGTGGTCGTGCTGGCTCATCGGAGCCTCCTTCGCTGGGTGCGCCGGTACGGCGGCACGGGTCAGGCCGGTTGGGGCACGGGAACGGGGGTCGTACGGGCAGATGACGGGTCGGGTCGGAACCGGCGCAGCCGGAGGCTGTTGGTCACGACGAACACCGACGACAACGCCATCGCCGCCGCGGCGACGAGAGGATTGAGCAGGCCGGCCATCGCGATCGGGATAGCGGCGACGTTGTACGCGAACGCCCAGAACAGGTTCCCCTTGATGGTGCTCAGGGTGCGGCGGGAGAGGCGGATCGCGTCGGCGACGACGGTCAGGTCACCGGAGACAATGGTGATATCGCTGGCGGCGATCGCCGCGTCCGTGCCTCCGCCCATGGCCAGGCCGAGGTCGGCGGCGGCGAGGGCTGCCGCGTCGTTGACGCCGTCACCGACCATCGCGACCACGTGCCCATCGTCCTGGAGCTGGCGGATCACATCGAGCTTTCCGGCGGGAGTGACCTCGGCGTGCACGTCGGGGATGCCGACCTCAGCGGCGATCCGTGCGGCGGTGGTGGTGTTGTCGCCGGTCAGCAGCACCGGGCGCAACCCGAGCGCCTGGAAGCGCGCGATCGCGGCGGCGCTGGTCAGCTTCACGGTGTCGGCCACCCCAATCGCGCCGAGGTACTCCCCGTCGCGACCGACCGCGATCGCGGTACCGGTCTGCGCGAGAACATTCAGCTCGGCGGCGGCTTCGGCCGGCGGGTGGATGCCCCACTGCTCGGCCAGCCAGGACGCCCGGCCCGCAACGACCGCAGACCCGTCCACGATCCCCTGGACGCCGAACCCGGCGTGCGACGCGAAGCTGTCCGCGTAGGCGCCCGTGGGGGCGGCGGCGGTGACGGCACGGGCGACCGGATGCTCAGATCCCGCCTCGACCGCCCCAGCAACGCGCAACAGCTCGTCGCGGGTGACGCCGGGGGCGGGGCGGATCTCGGTGACGGTCATCTGACCGGTGGTGACCGTGCCGGTCTTATCGAGCACGATGGTGTCAACCGTGCGGGTCTGCTCCAGCACCTGCGGTCCGCGGATCAGGATGCCCAGCTGAGAGCCGCGGCCGGTCCCGACCAGCAGCGCGGTGGGGGTGGCGAGCCCGAGCGCGCAGGGGCACGCGATGATCAGGGTGGCAACCGCCGCGGTGAAGGCCAGCTCGAGCGAGGCTCCGGCGATCATCCAGCCGAGGAACGCGGCCACGGCCAGTCCGATGACGATGGGGACGAAGACAGCAGACACGCGGTCAGCGATGCGCTGCACCTTGGCCTTGCCGGTCTGAGCTTCCTCCATCAGCCGGCGCATACGGGCAAGCTCCGTGTCCGCCCCGACCCGGGTGATTTCGACGGTGAGGCGACCGCCGACGTTCACGGTCGCGCCGACGACACGGGAACCAGTAGTGACCTCGACGGGCACCGATTCTCCGGTGAGCATGCTGGCGTCGATCGCGGAGGAACCATCGATCACCAGCCCGTCCGAGGGAATCCTCTCCCCTGGTCGGACCAGCACGGTGTCGCCGACCGCGAGCTGCGCGACCGGCACTGTCCGTTCGGCGCCGTCGACGAGCGTTGTGGCGTGCTTCGCGCCCATCTCCAGCAGCGCCCGCAGCGCCTCCGACGACGACTTCTTCGCGCGTGCTTCGGCGTACCGGCCGGCGAGGATGAAGACGGTGACCAGCGCCGCCACTTCTAGGTAGATTTCGTGGCCGCCGGCTTGCGGGGCGCCGATGAGGGTGAAGGTCATCGTCATCCCGGGCATTCCTGCCCCGCCGAAGAACAGTGCGTAGAGGGACCATCCGAACGCGGCGATCACGCCGACGCTGATGAGGGTGTCCATGGTCGCCGCGCCGTGACGGGCGTTGACCGCCGCCGCCCGATGGAACGGCCACGCCCCCCACACCGCCACCGGGGAGGTGAGTGTGAGGGCCAGCCACTGCCAGTACTCGAACTGCAACGCCGGGACCATCGACAGCACCGCCACCGGCAATGACAGTGCAGTGCTGATCAGCAGGCGCCGCCGCAGCACTCCTACCTCGTCGGCCTCCGAGCCGCGGGTGTCCTCGGCGTGGTCATCGCTTGCCGGCGGTGCGGGAAGGGCTGCCTGGTATCCGGCGGACTCGACCATGGCGATGAGGGTGGCGGGGTCGACGTCGTTCCCGCGAACACGTGCTTTCTCGGTGGCGTAGTTCACCGTCGCTTCCACACCGGGAAGCTTGTTCAGCTTGCGTTCGATCCGGGTCGCGCACGACGCGCACGTCATCCCGGAGATATCGAGCTCGACGTCGACCGTGCTCATGCGGGGCTACCTGCCAGGGTGTAGCCGGCCTCTTCGACCCCGGCTTTCACCGCGTCAGAGTCGATCGGCGCGGCGCTGTGAATGGTGACGCGTGACGTACCGCCGGCGTTCAGGTCAACTGTGACGTTCTGCACCCCGTCGATAGCGGTCAGCTCCTCGGTGACGCTCGACACGCAGTGCGAGCACGTCATCCCATCTACCAGGACGTCTTCGGTGACCGCGGCCGAAGTAGCCGCGGGAGCCTCCGTGGACGCGGGTGTGGCGCAGCAGGCGCAGCCGGCGTTGGTGTCCTTCAAATCGAGGTCGATGCGGTCAGTCATGATGTGCTCCTCCAAGGGGTTCGGTGTGTGATCAAGAACGGACGAGACGGGCGATGGCGTCGTTGGCCTCACGGATCTTCTCCGCAGCCACCTGGCCTCCCTCGGCGGTCGCCTCTGCGACGCAATGGCTCAAGTGATCGCCCAGCAGGGACAGCGCGACCGTTTCCAAGGCCTTCGTCGCGGCTGACACCTGGGTGAGGATGTCGATGCAGTACTTGTCTTCATCGACCATCCGCGCGATCCCACGCACCTGACCCTCGACCCGGCGCAGACGCTTCTGCAGGTCGTCCTTGTTGCCCTCATAACCATTCACACAAATACCGTACCCCCCCAGGGTATACAGCGCAAGCAGCGCGGGCCTTGTGCCGCAATCGATCGTTTCCGGCACGCGCTGATCTCCCCCATCTGGGGCACGCCCGCGTCCGTAAGACGCACCGAACTGCGAGTCCAAACCGGGCAGGTCCAACGGGAGTGTGAGAGTCAGCAATAGTGCGGCGACGTCGACAGTTCTATCGCGGAGCGCCAGCGCACAGGAGGACCCGCTTGCGGACGGGCGACACAGGCGGTGGGGGATCACTGTGCCGCGTGGGGGTGACCGTAGCGGTGGGGGTCGGCGTCGAATGCGGCGGCGCAGCCGTGTGAGCAGAAGTAGAAGGTGGTTCCGTCGTGCTCGCGGGTGGTGACGGCTGTCTGGGGATCGATCTGCATGCCGCAGACCGGGTCGGTCACCAGTGCCGCGCTTTGGGGGGCGTCTTCTGACATGGGCGTTCTCCTTCTTGTTCGAGGTCACGGACGTGCTGGTCACGAGCCTGGGCTAGGCGTACGTCACGCTCGGTCGCCGCTGGGCACGGGAGACGGAGCGGAATGTTTTTCCGTCGGGGCGGTCGGGGCCGGGAGGCGGAGTCGCTTCAGCATGAGTGCGTTGACGGCGACGATGACGCTGGAGCCGGACATGGTAATCGCGGCGATCTCGGGTGTGAGCATGATACCCAGCGACGGGTAGAACACGCCTGCGGCGATGGGTAGTGCGACGGCGTTGTAGCCGATGGCCCATCCGAGGTTCTGGCGCATCTTGCGGACGGTGCCTTTGCCGATCCGTAGCGCGGTTGCCACATCCAGCGGGTCAGAGCGCATCAGCACGACGTCGGCGGTTTCGATGGCGACATCGGTGCCCGCTCCGATCGCGATGCCCAGGTCGGCTTGCGCGAGGGCGGGGGCGTCGTTGACGCCGTCGCCGACCATAGCGACCTTCTTGCCTGAGCGTTGCAGTTCGGCGATCTTGGCGGACTTGTCCTCAGGGAGCACTTCGGCGATGACGGTGTCAATGCCCAGCAGAGCGGCAATGCGTTTGGCCGTGGGTTCGTTGTCGCCGGTGAGCATCACCACCTCGATCCCAGATTCGTGCAGTGCGGTGATCGCTGCGGCGGCGGTCTCGCGTGGCGCGTCGGCGAGGGCGATCACGCCGGCGGCCTTGCCGTCGACGGCGAACGCGATGGCGGTGCGTCCGGTGGCGGCTAGTTCGTTCTGGGCGGCGGCGATAGAACTGATGTCGATTCCCTCGTCGGCCATCAGTCGGGCGTTGCCCATCACCACGCGGCGGCCATCGACCGTTGCAACGGCACCGAGGCCGGTGACGTTGCGGAATGAGCTGGCTGTGCGACGGGGGATGTTGCGGGCGTCGGCGTAGGCGACGACCGCTTTGGCGAGGGGGTGCTCGGACTCGCGCTCTGCGGCGGCGGCGAGGGAGAGCAGTTCGATGTCGTTCATCCCGATGGGGATGTAGTCGGTCACTTCGGGTTCGCCCTTGGTGAGGGTGCCGGTCTTGTCGAGGACGACCGTGTCGATGTGCGCGGCGGACTCCAGTGCGCCGGCGTTCTTGAACAGCACGCCGCGTTTGGCGCCGAGGCCGGTGCCGACCATGATTGCGGTCGGTGTGGCCAGGCCCAGCGCGTCGGGGCAGGTGATCACTACCACGGTGATGGCGAACAGGATCGCGGTGGGCACCGGGGCGCCGATCAGCCACCAGACCAGGAAAGTGACAGTGCCGCCGATCAGGGCGACCAGCACCAGCCAGAAGGCTGCGCGGTCCGCGAGCCGCTGCCCGGGGGCTTTGGAGTTCTGCGCCTCCTGAACGAGAGCGACAATCTGGGCCAGCGCGGTGTCGGCACCGACCTTGGTGGCCCGCACCCGCAGCGTGCCGGTGGTGTTGACGGTGGCGCCGATCACCGTCGATCCGGCAGTCTTGACGACGGGGAGGCTTTCGCCGGTGACCATGGATTCGTCGATCTCCGACGCGCCCTCCTCCACGGTCCCGTCTGTGGGGATCTTCGCGCCGGGCCGGACCAGCATGAGGTCCCCGGGGATGACATCGGAGGTGGGCACCTCGAGCTCTTCCCCGTTTCGGAGGACGACCGCGCGGGGCGGGGCGAGCTCGAGGAGGGTCCGGATAGCGTCGTTCGCACCGCCGCGGGCGCGCATCTCCACCCAGTGGCCGAGCAGCACGAAGCTGGCCAGCACTGTGGCGGCCTCGTAGAACACTTCCCCGCCCCCGGTGAGGGTGACCACGACGCTGTAGAGCCAGCCGGTGCCGACCCCGACGGCGACCAGCACCATCATGTCCAGGGTGCGAGCCCGAAGGGCACGCCAGGCGCCGTCGAAGAAGATCCAAGCCGAATAGAAGATCACCGGCAGGGAGAGGATCAGCGAGAACCAGTCATCGCGGAGCCCGAATGGTGCCGGAACGGTGAAGCCGAACACTTCCCGACCGATCGGGGACCACAGGATGATCGGCACCGACAGGACAGCGGCAACGATGAACCGATTGCGCATATCGCGGATCATCGCCGCCATCGACATCCCCGCATGGCTCCCGCCGTGCCCCATCGCATCCTGGCTCGTACGAGCTTGCATCCCCTCCCCATGCCCGCTGTGGGCATCGTGCCCCGCAGGCTCAGCAGGGGCCACCGCATGATCGTGCATCGGCGTGCCCGCGTCGGCGCCGTGACCCGGGTGTACATCTGCGGAAGGTCGGGTGGGTGCCACCGTCACGCCTGCGTCGTGTGCGTGGTCGGGGTCGTGAGCGGGATCGCAGATGTGCTCGGGGACGGACTGCCCGGCGCAGTGGTAGCCGCAGTCGATGATCCACTGCCGCAGCTGTGCTTGTGAGGTGAGCTGCGGGTCGTAGGAGACGTTTGCGGTCTGGGAAACCGGGTTCGCCTCGACATCCGTGACCCCGGGCTGCCGGAGAAGCGTCGATTCGACGATCGACTTCGACGATGCCCAGGAGACTCCCTCGACTTCCAGGACGACGGTGCGCGTAGTTCCGTTCATTTCTGTTCTCCTGCTTCGTGAAGTCGCTGCGTGCTCATGAGGTGGGCTCGGTTCTGATGACGACTCGCCAGGTGTTCCCTGCGTCGGATGTGATGCGGACTCCGCCCTCGTCGGCGATCGCGACGATCCCCTCCGAGCTGACGGCGATCGCGGACGCGGTGCCGGTGGCGTGCTCGGCAGTCCTCCACACCGCGTCGGGCGTTGTCGCCCCGGTCCAGATGGTGCCGTCGGTATCGACGCCGATGATCCCTTCCTCCACCGTCGGATCGGCCGTGATGACCAGCAGGGCGGGGGCGTTCGGCACAGGCGAGAAGGTGGTGCCGCCGTCGCGGCTGACCATCAGCCCGTCTGGGGTGGTGGCGGTGACGATGTCGGCCTGTGTGGTGTCGATGCTGATGTCACGGGCGGTCAGCGGGACAAGATCCGCCCAGGTCTGCCCGGCATCGGTACTCTCCGCCAGGACGGGCCGGTCCGAGGGGAGCCCGAGGAGGATCTCGGGTGCGGCGGGGGTGGCGGCAAGCATGTGGAAGTCGGTGACGCCTGCCAACGACACCTGCTCCCAGCCGGCGTCGCTGTAGCGGACCAGGCCCACGTTGGGGGCTGTGAACGTGTGGTCCTGGTTGGCCGGGTCAGGGTGGCCGGACGCGAGGATCGTATCCCCCTGGACGGTGAGTCCCATCGCATCGAATGTGGTCTTACCGACGAGGGAGACCTCATCGGTGGTGAGGTCGACCAGATAGACACCGGTGTGCGCGCCGACCAGCAGCGCCCCGTCCAGATCGAACGCGACATCGTGGACATGCGGAATGAGGGCGGGTGAGGTTTGGCTGTCGGGGACAGGGGTGCACGCGGTAGCGGTTAGGGTCAGTGCCCCGGCGAGGCTGACAGCGACGAGGGTGCGGGTGTGAGTGCTCATAGTGGCGTTCTCCGGCGACAGCGGGCCGGCCGTCGGGTACGGCCGGCCCCTGCCGGTCAGAGGGTCGCGAGGATGTCCTCCATGGTGGCGATCTCGGTGGTCTGGGAGGCGATGATGTTCTCTGCAAGGGTGATCACATCGGGGTTCTGCCCGTTGTCGACTTCGTCTTGGGCCATCTCGATCGCACCCTCGTGGTGGACAATCATCTGCTCCAGGAACAGGCGAGAGGCCTCGGCACCGGTGGCATCCTCGAGGGCTTGCATGTCGGTGTCGGACATCATCCCCCCGTGGTCCATGCCGTCCATGTCCCCCATCGGGGTGCCCCACTCGTCGAGCCAGGACTCCATCAGCTCAATCTCGGGCCCCTGAGCTGCCTTGATCTGCTCGGCAAGAGTGAGGACGCGTTCGTCGATGCCGTCCTTGGCGAGGATCATGTCAGCCATCTCGACCGCTTGTTCGTGGTGCGGGATCATCATCATCGTGAACTGCATGTCGGCCATGTTCACGTCGGCGGCTGGGGATGCGGATGCCGATGAGCCCATTCCGGGCATAGTGTCCGTCCCGCCACTGCTGGTGGTGCTGGCGCAGCCGGCGAGGGCGAGCAGGGCGGTCAGGGTGATCGCGGCGGTTGCCGCGGCACGGTTCTTCATTAGGTATCTCCTCAGTCGTATGTGAGGCGCACGAGCCGGTGCCCGGGCGCGCGAATGCTGTGCCCACCCGCCACGGGGTCGGCTGACAGCACTGCTCAGGTACGACTGATGCAGAGAACCAGAAGGGAAGGTGGTCGGGGCAGGTGCGTCGCGCGGGCGATCAGGGTCGGGCCGGCGCGCAGCGCGGCCCCCCAGGTGATCCCCACGCGCGGGAGGAACAGCAGCAGGGAGACGATCAGGAGCGCGAGGACGCAGGCCATCGCCAGCATGCTGGCGTGCCCGCCGCAATCCGCGCAGTCCCCGTCCGTCGCCGGCTGGGTGGTGCCGTGGTCGGTGACGCCCGGGCCGGCTGTGCCGTGCTCGTGCATCGCTGACGCGGTTGCCGGTGCGGCGGCCTCGGTGTGACTGTTCAGGGAGTGCATCGCGAGCAGCCCGACGATGATCGCGGCGGTGACAGCGATGAGCAGCAGGACCGAGTGGCCCAGCCCGCGCGGGCCGGGACGCAGACGCTGTGCCAGAGCGATCATCGACATGTCACCTCCCTCGTGTCCAGGGTAGACCGGCTCAGGCCGGCTGCACCGTCCGGTCGGCCGTCGCGGGCGCCGCAACAGCGGGTGCGGGGCGGAAGCTGCGCAGACGGAGACTGTTGGTGACCACGAACACCGACGACAGCGCCATGGCAGCCGCGGCAACTAGAGGGTTGAGTAGGCCGAGCATCGCGATCGGGATCGCGGCGATGTTGTACGCGAATGCCCAGAACAGGTTGCCCTTGATGGTGCCCAGGGTGCGGCGGGACAGCCGGATCGCGTCGACCACGACGAGCAGGTCGCCGGAGGCGATCGTGACATCGGACGCGGCTATCGCCGCGTCCGTGCCGCCGCCCATCGCGACACCGAGGTCCGCGGCGGCCAGGGCTGCGGCGTCGTTGACGCCGTCGCCGACCATGGCGACGACCCGGCCGGCGGCTTGCAGCTGACGGATCACCTCAAGCTTCCCGGCCGGGGTGACCTCGGAGCGGACCTTGTCGATGCCGACCTGGGCGGCGATGTGGTAGATTCCCCAACCCCGTCTGCGACACCAAGCGATCACAAAACGCCGCCAAAGCACCAAACCCCACACCCCGACGTCACCTGACATTTCGCGGCGAACATCGTGCGCTGGTCGCGCTGCTTCGAATCGGTCGTTTGTGTGGATCTTTCACCGATAGCCGAACTTGTATGTCACAGCCCGAAGGCCCCACCACTGATCAGGATGAAAATGCCTAGGCCGATCAAAACGACCGGGAACAGGATGTGCTCCCAACGCTCTAGGATTTCCGCGATCGGGCGCCGCGTGGCAATGAACTTGGCCACCACCACCAGAACCGCAACGAGCACGAGGAACACAACGCAGTACGCGACGACGGCAGCAGGCCCCACGCTGAGGAAGACCGGGACGTAGACGCCGATGTTGTCCCCGCCGTTAGCGAAGGTGACGCCAGCCACGGCCCAGACAGCGACCTTCTTGCCTTCGATCTTGCCCTCATCGTCATCGTCGTGACGGCGGCGCCACGCTTGCCAAGCCGCCCATAGCCCCAATCCCAGGGGGATCAGGCCGAAGTAGGGAATGACTTCAGGAGGGAGAAACGTTCCGGCGCCGATGGATACGAGTACGGCAGCACCAAGAATGCCTGCGAATCCTAGGTACTGTCCGATCAGTATCCGAACCGTCGTGCCTCTTTGCCCTGCACCGCGGGCGAAGAACAGCGAGAGCACGATGATGTCGTCGATGTTCGTAGCGAGGAATAGTCCGATTGCTTGCAGGACGGAGAGAACAATCATGCATCCACCTCCGTCGTGCAGCACGCCGAGTCCGCGCACAAGGGGTCGATGCACTCCACGCTGTGATTCACAGCCAGCGTCGTGTCCAGCAGAGCGGTAAGCGCACGCGTAAGGCGGGGGTCCGCGACCTCGTACCGAGTTCGGCGCCCCTCAGGTTCGGCCACAACGATGCCGCAATCGCGAAGACAAGTCAGGTGGTTCGACACGTTGGATGGACTGAGGTCCAGCTCGCGCGCGAGTGCTGCGGGATAGATCGGACCTTCAAGCAGCGACATAAGAATGCGTGAACGCGTCGGGTCGGCCATTGCCCGGCCGAGCCGGTTCATTACGTCCAGACGACTAGTTATAGTCAGCATCCGATGAATATACACGCTTCACTGTATGATCGCCAAATGATCCTAGTTTTCCGTTGCGATGGGTGAAAAGTTGTCACAGTTCGTACGCCGTGAGATCCTCTTCGGTTTGTTTCTTGTGCTGTGCGGCGGAATCGGGCTGACCGCCTCCATGGCACTGTCCGTTGAGAAGATCGAGAAACTGGCCAATCCCGATGCGGGCCTAAGCTGCGATTTCTCGGTGTTAGTGCAGTGCTCCGCGAATCTCGACAGCGCTCAGGGCGCGGCGTTCGGAGTTCCGAATCCGTTCCTGGGCCTGACCGGGTTCGCGCTCGTGCTGGGCATCGGTGTCTCCGTGCTGGCTGTACCGCACTTTGCGCGATGGTTCTGGGTCCTGTTCAACCTTGGGGTGGCGGGGGCGTTCGCGTTCGTGGTCTGGCTGATTGGGCAGAGCATCTACGTTCTCGGGACCCTGTGCCCGTGGTGCCTGGTCGTGTGGGTGACGACGATTCCGCTGTTCTTGTTCGTCACCGCCCGCAATCTGAGGGAAGGCGTCTTCGGCGCCCGTGCACAACGGGTCGGGGCCGCATTGTGGCCGTGGATGACACTGGTGACGGTCGCCGGGTATCTGGTGGTCGCGGTCCTCGCCCAGCTTCGGTTGAACGTGCTGGCCAGCATCGTCTAGGCCCGCAGGGACGCCGGGCGGGTCAGCTGTCACTGGAGGGAATCACCGCCGCCGGCCCGCTCGGTTGCTGCATGGTGTCTGCGGGTGCGGAGGAGTTGGAGGACGATGCCAAGTCCGACGCCGACGCCGAGGGCGACATCAGCGAGGTTGCCGATGAACAGGTTCCCGTAGGCGAGGAAGTCGGTGACGTGGCCGCGACCGAATCTGGGCGCGGCGAGGTAGCGGTCGAGGAGGTTTCCGATCGCTCCGCCCCACACGAATCCGAGGGCGACCGCCCACCCGGTGGTGGTCACTCGCCACGCGGCGTAGAACAGTGCGATCGTCGCCGCGGTGCCGACGATGGTGAACACCCAGGTGCTTCCCGATCCGAGGGACATGATCGTGCCAGGGTTGAAGGCGAGTTGCAGGCCGAGCAGGTCTCCGATCAGGGGGATGCGTTCACGGGTGCTCAACTGCGCGATGGCGAGGGCCTTGGTGCTCTGGTCGACCACGGCGATGGTGAGCGCGACGAGGCACGCCATCGCGAGTCGACGGTGCCGGTCACGATGTAATCGGGGGTGCTCCCCCTCAGTGTCCGGGGGCGGGAGCGGTGCGGGCATGCGGTGATCTCTCGGTGAAGGTTGGCGGGTCAGGTGAGGCCGGAGTATGCGTGCAAGCCTTTGAAGAAGATGTTGACGATGGTGAAGTTGAACAGCACGGCGGTGAAGCCGATGATCGACAGCCATGCGGAGCGGGTGCCGCGCCAGCCGCGGGTCGCGCGGGCGTGGATGTAGCCGGCGTAGAGCACCCAGATCACGAACGTCCACACCTCTTTGGTGTCGAATCCCCAGTACCGGCCCCAGGAGTCGTTGGCCCAGATCGACCCGGCGATGAGGGTGAAGGTCCAGAAGATGAACCCGATGATCGCGAACCGGTAAGCGAGGGATTCCAGCGTGTCGGCGGTCGGCAGCGTGCGCAGGTATCCCGACCGGACCGGCTTCGCGCCCTCACCCTGGGCTGTCGCTCGTCGTTCCCGGCGGGCTTGGAGGAGTTGTGTGGCGGAGAGGCCGCAGGAGATCGCGAACAGGGCGGTGCCGAGGGATGCGACGAAGACGTGGATGACGAGCCAGACGCTCTTGAGCGGGTCCATCAGCGGGGTGATCTCGACGTAGAACGCGAGGGTCGCACCGCCGAGGAGCAAGGCGACCATGCCGATGAGGAAGGAGCCCAGGAAGCGTAGGTCGTACCGGCGGAGCACGGTGAGGTAGACCGCGACGATCAGCAGTGTCCCGGTGAGCGCGAACTCGTACATGTTCGCCCACGGGACCCGTTCCGCGGCGAGTCCTCGCCCGATGGCACCAGCGAGGTGGAAGACGAACGCGAACCCGGTCAGGACGGTGCCAATGCGCGCCCAGATCAGACGCTGCCGCTGCCCCGGCCGGGTGCGGACCTCGTTCAGTGCGGGACGTTCGTCGTCCATGTTGTGCGTGGTTCTTTCGCCGCCGGCGGTCACCAGCGCGGGAACCCGCTGGGGTTCGTCGCGGCGTACGGAGCGTTGGGCCAGGTCGACCGCGTAGGCCACGAACGCGAGCAGGTACACGGCGATCGCGGTCCACACCAACAGCAGGGAGATGCTGTCCAGGGTCAGGGATTCGGGGTCAGGCATTGGTTGCTCCTTGTGCAGATAGTGGGCGGTTGCGGCGGCGCCAGTGGCTGATTCCGGCGAGGGTGAGACCGGTGATCGCGCTGAAGGCGATCAGGGCGGTGAGGGCACCGCCGAGTACAACGGCGGGAGTGAGGCCGTCGCGCAGCGGGACGCGGGTGATCGCCGCGGCCGCCTGGTCGACCCCGGCGCCGGCGATGATCTGTCCGTCCGGGGCGATGACCTGGCTGGTGCCGACAGTGGAGACGTTCACCACGGCGCGTCCGGTCTCGATCGCCCGCATCCGGGCGAACGCGAGCTGTTGAAGGTTCTCGTCGGTGCCGCGGAAGTCGGCGTTGTTGGTCTGGAACACGTAGACCTGAGCGCCCTGGCGGGCGGCGTCCCAGATGACGGAGTCGTAGATGACGTCGAAGCAGATCGCCAGACCGACCTGCACCCCGTCGACTGTCACGAACGGAGGGTTCTGGCCGGGGGTGTATTCGCGTTGGATCAGGCCGATGAGGTGGGGCACGATTTGCTCGTAGAACCACCGGTCCGGGACGTACTCGCCGAAGGGGACGGGGTTGACCTTGTCATGCAGCTGCGGGGCGCCCTGCCCGTCCCACAGCATCGAGGTGTTGAACACATCGCCGTCGCGCGCGGTGGCCGCGTTGGCCAGCAGCGGGGCGCCGGCCCGGGCGACGAGGTCGGTGAGGTGGCGCGCGGTGGCCGGGTCGGTGAGGGGGTCGCTGTCGACGGCACCCTCGGGCCATACCAGTAGGTCCATGTTCTTCCCCAGCAGGGGGTCGGTCGCGGTCGTCTGCGCGGCCAGCACGCCCCCGGGGGTGCGGTCGTCGAAGTACCCGGAGGGCCCGTTTCCCTGCACCCAGCCGATGTCCATCCGGCCGGCATCCCCGGTGGGGAACTGCGGCACGATCACCAGGACGGTCAAGATCACCGCTGCGGGCAGGATGCCGCGGACACGCCGAAACCCGCCGGCCCGCCACCACTGCACGAGGCACGCGCAGGCGGCGACGATGAGGAAGCTCAGCCCGGTCACCCCGACCCAGGACGCCGCTTCGGGGAGCGGGCCGTTCGCTTGGGTCATCCCGATCCGGGCCCAGGGGAACCCGGAGTAGGGCCAGGACCCCATCACCAGCTCCCGGACGCTCCACAGCCCCGCTACCAGCAGCGGCACCCCGACAAACCACAGGACGGCGTGTCCGCGGGCGCGGTCGGTCCACCGGTACGCGAGGGCGAGCGGGATCGCCCCGATCCCGAATAGCACCGTTTCCAGGCCGGCTAACGCCACCCAGGGGATGGGGCCGAGGTACGAGCCCACCCAGACCAGGTGGGTGAAGAAGAACGCGGCGCCGAATGCCGCACCGGCCAGGAACGCGCCGCCGATGCTGCGGCCGATCATCGTGCTCAACGCGGAGGCGATGCTCACAAACGCGAGCGGCCACCATCCTACGGCGGGAAAGGACAGGTCCAGGAGCCCGCCGGCGGTCGCAGCGACGAGGATCGCTGCCCACAGCGGCACCCCCCGCCGTGCGGCGGGAACGACGTCTGTCGGCCTGTCAGTCAGCGAGGGCGCGGTCGAGGGCATTGGTGAGATCGGTCAGTTGGGTTAGCTCGAGTCGTTTGCCGTCGAGGAAGAACGTGGGCGTGCCCTGCACACCCATCTGTTGCCCTTCGGCGAAGTCTTCTTCGACGCGTTCCCGGGTGGCGGGGGCCGCGACCGCCTGGTCGTAGGCGGCCATGTCCAGGCCGAGGTCGTCGGCGAAGCTGCGGAACAGGTCAGCTTCGGAGACTTGCTGCTCGCCCCACTCGGCCTGTGTCTCGAACAGCCGGTGGTACATGTCCTCGACCCGGTCCTGCTGCGCGGCTGCCTCCACTGCGAGGGCGGCGTTCATCGAGTTGTAGTGGCTGGGGATCGGATAGTACCGGAACACATAGTTGATTCGCCCGTCGTACTGCTTCCGGATCTCTTCAACGTACGGGTAGAACGCCCCGCACACCTCGCATTCGAAGTCGAGGAACTCCACCAGGGTCGGCGCGTCCGTCCCGGCGCTGTCCAGGACGTGTGAGTTGCTGCGGGCGGCGGGCAGCGCGGCGGCGGCGTTGTCATCTTCGGAGGCTTGGGGGCGGGTGGTAGTCGTGTAGATGATCGCGCCGATGACGAGCACGATCACGGCCGCGATCGCGATGAGTGTGACTTTTAGGGGAGTCTTCATGGGTTCTTCCAGTCGCTGGTCTATGGGGTGTGCTCATCGCGGGCGGCGAGGTTGCTGTCGCGGATGCTGGCGATCGCGTCGGACAGCTGCGGGTCCTCCCCGCGCGCGAGGCCCGCGTACTCCAGACGCAGGATGGGCGTCTTCGGGCTGCCCGTGAGGGATGCTTTGACGAACACGCGGCGTCGCGGAATGAGAAGCCCGGCGATCAGGCCCACGGTCGCCAGGGTGGCGAAGACGAGCACCCAGGTCGCACCGGTGTCGCGTTTGATGTCCAGCGATGCGAACCGCTTCACCGCCGCCAAGGGGTTCGTGCCGCCGGATGCGTCCTCGAAGGTGACAGTCCCCCATCCGTTGGGGAGCTCGGCGGTCTGCCCAGGAGTGAGCTCGATCGAGTCGGCACCACTGGTCCCGCCGGTGAGCTGGGTCATCCCGCTGGTGTCGAGGGTGTACACCGACCGGGGCACCCCGTCATCGATGCCGAGGCTGCCGGAAAACACGTTGAACGTAACGACCGGGTTCACCAGGTCGGGATACACGGACGTGAACGCCCCCGTAGCAAGAGCACCCTGGGTGGGGTAGAAGAATCCGACGAGCCCAACCTGTTCGGGGAGCCCGTCCGCGACCTTGATGATCCCGAGGGAGGTCATCATGCTGTCTTGCGGGAGGAACGGCTGCGATTCGCTGTACACGACCGTGCCTTCGGCATTGCGGACGGTGATGGTGGGTGCGTAGCCGTTGCCGAGCAGGTAAACCCGGTCGCTGCCGACGGTGATGGGGTAGTTCACGCGGACGCTCTCGGTGTCCTCTCCCCCGGTGCGGGCGTCGCGGATGGTGAGGTTCGCACCGAAGTCGCCCGCTTGACCCGCGCCGGGAACTCCCGGTGGCACGTAGCTGACGTCGAAGCTGTCGAGGGTCAGCGAGTACGGGTCCAGCTGGGTGCCGTCCACGAACCTGCCCGGGGTGAACGAGGAGTAGTCGTTGAGGGTGTTGACGAACGTGGTCCCCTCGACGATGACCCGCTGCCCGGTGTAGGAGAAGCCGCTGGCGGCGAGCACGGCGACCAGCACCCCGACGAGGGAGGCGTGGAAGATCAGGTTGCCGGTCTCACGGAGATACCCACGCTCGGCCGACACCGACCAGGACCGCGCGGTGTCATACCGCTCGACGCGGTATCCGCGGCGGCGCAGGTCTGCGGCAGCAGCGGTGATCGTGTCCGCTGCGTCGGCGTCGGGGTTCTCGGCCGAGGCGGGGACGTCTTCGAGAAGGTGGGCGCTCAACCGACTGAGCCGTGCCGGGGTGCGTGGTGGCCGGGTGCGGAGCGCTTTCCAGTGATGCCGGGTGCGAGGAATGATGCAGCCGATCAGCGAGATGAACAGCAGCAGGTAGATCCCGGAGAACCAGGCGGAGTTGTACAGGTCGAACACCTGGAGCCCGTCGAGGATGGGGGCCAGGTCGGGGTTGTCCCGGAAGTATTGGAGGACACCGTTGGGGTCCGCGGTGCGCTGGGGGAAGATCGACCCGGGAACCGAGGCGATGGCCAGCAGGAGCAGCAGCAGGATCGCGGTGCGCATGCTGGTCAGTTGCCGCCACCCCCACCGCAGCCACTCGAGGGGTCCCAGCGTCGGGGAGGTGACGGTCTCCGGCTCGTCCTGATCGATATGATCCGCGGGCCGGAAGGGGGCGGTGGGTGCCTGGTCAGAGAGGGAGCGTGACATTGAGCATCACCCCCTGCAGAACGGACATCAACGCACCCCAGATGCCGGTGACCATCAGCACGCCCAGGGCGATCAGCAGGCTGCCGCCGATGATGTTGACCACCCGGATGTGACGTCGGAGGAAGGTGACCGAGCGGGTGGCCCAGCCCAGTCCGAGCGCGAGCAGGAAAAACGGGATGCCGAGGCCGAGGGAGTACGCCAGGCCCAGCAGCGCGGCACGGCCGGGGTCGCCGAGATTCCAGGACACCGACATGATCGCCGCCAGCGTCGGTCCGATGCAGGGGGTCCAACCGATCCCGAGCGCGATTCCCAGCAACGGTGCGCTGAGCAGGCCCAGGTTGCCGCGGAGACGGGGTCGGAGGGTGCGTTGCGCGCGGGGGAACGCGCCGATGAACACCAGTCCCAGAACGATGACGACTACCCCGAGGACCCGAGTGAGGATGTTCGCGTATTCGAGGAAGAACAGTCCCGCCACCCCGCCGAGCACCGTGACGGTCATGAACACGAGAGTGAACCCGGCGACGAACAACGCCACCCCGCCGAGCAGCCGTCCACGGCCGGCGGCGGGAGTTGGTGTCGGGGAGGTGGAGAGGGAGGACCCGAGGTAGCCGAAGTATCCGGGGACGAGCGGGAGGACGCACGGGGAGACGAAAGAGATTAGGCCCGCGAGCATGGCGATGAGCACGGCCACCCAGAGCGCGCCGTCGAAGATGAGCCCTTCGGCGCTCATTCGCTCTCCGCCAATGCGTCCGCGACCAGGGTGGATAGGATCGACGCGGCCGGGAGTTGCCCGATGATCCGCGCGGCAACCCTGCCCTGACGGTCCATCACCAGGGTCGTCGGGGTCGCCTGGATGGGGGTGACCGCGGCGAACGCGAGCTTGGTCTTCCCGTCGACGATGTCAATCACGCTCGGGTAGGTGATCCCGTAGTCCTCCGCGAACGACAGCGCGGTAGCAGGCTGGTCGTAGATGTTTACCCCGATGAATCCCACCCCTTCGGGCTGGTAGGTCTGCCACACCTCTTCCAGTAGGGGTGCCTCGACCCGGCACGGGCCACACGCGGCGTACCAGAAGTTCACGACGTACACCTCACCGGCGAAGTCGTCGCTGCCGACGGGGTTGCCGCGCTCATCGACGCCGGCGAACACCACTGACTCGCCGCGGTCCGCCTCAGAGATCTCGACGATGCGCTTATCAACGCTGGTGGAACCGGTGCCGCTGTTCACCGTGGCGGCAAGCTCATCCTGGGATGTGCACCCCGCGACCGCGAGCACAGCGGTCGCGGCGAGCATCGCGGCCGCCGCACGGAAGGTGCGCCAGGACCTTCGATGGGCAAGCGGGGGGATGGCGCGGGTGACGGAAGTCACCCAGAACGGGTTTGCCACGACGTACTCCTACCAGGACTCAACAAGCGTGCGGTCTGGCAGTGCAGACACCGCACGCTTTCACGGGTGCGAGGGGGTTGAGTCGTGGATCAGGTTCGGGAAACGCCCAGCTGCGTAAGAGTGAGCACCGGCATCCGGGACGGCGGGACCGCGATCAGCCCACGCACCATTCCCGCGACACGCTCGACGCTGCACGAGCGGGACCGTGCACGCCAGGCCAGAACGACGAGCGCCAACGCGCACGCCACTCCCAGCAGGCACAGGGCACCGAGATATCCGGCCTCACCGGCGTCCCCACCCGTTGTCACCGCCGCGACGGGTACCGGCTCGTTGGTGACGATCAGCTCCGCCACCGGCGCCACCGCGAGGTCTTCGGTCTCCGAGTGTGTCGCAGCCCAGCACCCCATCAACAGCACCACGACGAGTCCCAGGCCCACGAGCAGCCGGGCCACTGCCCAGTCCGCGCGCGCAGCGATAGCGCGTTCGGCGGTGGCGGAGCGGATCATTGGGGATGGTCCTACGTTCTTGGGTGGTCAGGAAACGGAAATCACATTAGACACTATCAGGTGTATATTCAGCACCTGCTGACCATTTGCGTCTCGCGTTAATGTGATGAACCGGCCGGGAGTTCAAAACGTGGGTGTGGTCCTTCGCGGTGAGGGAGCCCCGTCCGAAGCTGTAGCCGTCAGCCTCGGCTTGTGCGGCGGAACCGATGCGTGAGCACGCCGGCGGCGATCGCAAATGCCGTGGCGGCGAGGCCGGCCGGCACCAGCAGGTACGGCACGACGACGAGCATGGAACGGCCCAGGAAGCTCTCAACGTGAATGAGGCTGGCCAGGGTGCAGGCGAAACTCACGAGGGCCAAGACGGTCCATTGGCGGCCGCTGTAGCGCAGCACGCGGACGCCGGCACCGTCGTGCCAGCACAGCCGTAGAGGCTCGGGGATCTTCACGGCGTTCTCCTGTCGGTCGGTGGCTCCATTGTCGCGCACAGCGACACCCCCCGCCGGGAGAGAGTGCGGCCGGGGGCGTGCTGAGTATGTGGGGTTAGTCGTTGCGCGAGGGCGGGACGTTGGCTGCCTCGATCAGATGCGGGAGGAGGCGCTGCAAGACCAGTCGAGAGTGATACAGCTCCCCCAGGGTGTAGTCCGCGAGGGTGACGTGATCGTGCTCGTCCAGGTGCGATACCGGGTCAGCGATGAACAGCAGCGACCCCCGCACCGCCTCGACGCGCTCGGAGACGGTGAGGAGGTCCCAGTCTTCGCGCATGGCGTGTAGGTGCCAGTTCACGGGCTGAGTGGGCGGCTCGGGGCCGCGCAGCAGCCGGTCGCCTTTCCGGGCGACCGATAACGGCCCGTGGCTGGCATACGTCAGTGCGTCGTCCTCGTTCACAGTTCGTCGAACCACCGCACCACACCGTTTGCGGAGTGGGCGGCCCGGAGCGCTTCGGCGGCGGCGGACAGCGCGGCCGCGGCCCGTTCGAGTTCGGCGGCGGCGGTGACGGTTCCTGTCGCTCCGTCCCCTCGGCTGTCCTCCCCCGCATAGTGTGTGCCGTCGACGACCCGTGAATGCCACCCTCCGAGCTGTCGACAGACCTGTTCGAGGTCGTCGACCGTGGCGACGAGCTCTCCGAGAAGCGTGTACGAGTCGAAAGGCGCGGGCACGTCTCGGGTCGAGTGTGCAAGGGTCCTGGCTTGAGCTGAGAGGTCGCGGGCGACCTCGACCTGGCGGTGTTGTTCGTTCTCGGCCATGTCTTACCTTCTCTGGGATCACCGACACGGCCGGGGCGGCTCTGACAGCCCCGGCCGTGTCGCGGGTTGGTTACTGCTGGTCGTCGCGGGCGTTGCGGCTGATGGTGACCGTCGCTCGAGCGAGGTCCGCGCCGATGCTGTCGGCGTCGATGACTCGGCCGTACTGCCTGTTGGCGTCGTCTCCCCAGCTCGACGTGTGCTCGCGTCCGGTGACGATCACGGCGTCTCCCTTGTGCAGGGACGCGGCCGCATTCTCGCCCAGCTCGAACCGGGCTTCGATGAAGTGGGTGGTCGGGGTGTCGTGGGCCTGCCACTTGCCCTGTCGGTACTCCCCCGTGTTCTCGATGACGCGCAGCTTGGTGATCTGGATGCTGCCGGCCGGCACGACCTCGGGGTCGGCGGCCAGGTTTCCGGTGATGGTGCGTGTGGACATGGTGTCTCTCCTATCGATTACTTGCGATGCGGTCGATGTGGTCGGGGCGGAAGCCGCTCCAGTGGTCCTCGTCGGTGATGACGACGACGGGTGCTTCGGTGTATCCCAGGTCCTCGACGACGTAGGCACGCGCCGCCTCGTTCTCTCGGATGTTGACCTCTGCGAACTCGATGCCCTTGGTCGTCAGCACTTTCTTGGTGAGTGTGCAGCGGGCGCATGACGGGCCGGTGGTGTACACCGTGATCGGCTCAGCCATTGCTCTTGCCCTTCTCTCTACCAACCGTTCTTCTTTGCCTTCCGGCAATCAAGAGATTTACGGCGAGCGGTGCGGGAGGGAGCAACGGACGTGGAATACCGGACTGAGCGCAGCGAGGGAGGATATGCCGCGAAAGCCGATGGCCCGACGCGAAGCCGGCGTATTCTCCGAAGCCGGAAAGGTCAAAGAATGAGTGAGAGTCACAGTGCCGCGCAGCGGCTCCCATAGCGAGCCGGCCTCCGTGCCGGTGCGCCTGGCGGGTGGTCGTCGCTGTCGTTGTCATGCCGGTTCGGCCGTGCTAGAGGTGGACCAGAGGCCTGCCCCGGCGGCCGGTGCGGCGCTCTCAGGCTCGCGTGAGCCTGGTGGTCGGTGCACGGGCGTCGTAGGTGCACTCGAGCTCGGCGCCGGCCGCCAGGGCTGTTAGGGCGGCGCGCTGGCCGTCGATGAGCGTGTGGCGTAGTGGCGGCCGTGGCGGTCGACGTTGGCTTGTACGGGATTTCCGACGAGCTAGACGGTCTTGCCGTACAGCAGCAAGTCGAGGAAGTCACGAGCTTCCTCCGCGTGGCAATCCCCCGGCTGGGCCATCGCCCCTCGTCTCAGGAGTGTCGATGCCGCTGAGGCGGTCGCGTGCGCTGCCGCCGGCGGTTGCCACCTCGATTGTGTCGCCGTCGATCACCGTTGTCACTTCGGCGCGCTCTGTCGCCGGCACAACTGCAGGAGGGGGTGCACAGCCCGCGAGCATGGGGACGATCCCTACGAACGCGGTAGGTACGGCTGTCCGCACCGGGTCGGCGCGTCGCATCGCCGTCACTCCCTACTAACTCTGTAACTTACAGAGTTACGGAGTTACAGAGTGTCGAATTTCTTCTTCGGTGGCACCGGCGAGCCGATCGCTGCGCTCGAGGAGGAGGTCGATCGCGACGCGGATGAGGGTGTTCTCCGTGATGCGCTCTCCCCCGGTTTCCTTGGCCCTGTTCAGCCGTCGCGATTCCTCGGTGAGCCGTGCGTACTGGTCCGGGCGCAGCCGGGCCTCCTTCCGCTCGTACGAGCGGTAGCCGCCCGCACTGGGCATGGGCGCGGGGTCGCGCCGCGGTGCGGACGGGCGGCTCGCGCGCTTGGCTGGCTGCGCGGCGGGCATGGCTGCGTCTTTTGTCGCGGCGGTAGGCGCGGCCGCGGGAGGCTCGTCGAGCTTCCCCAGCATCGCGGTCAGATCGGTGCGTGCCATTAGATCGCGGCCTCCGTCTTAGCGGGCTCGTTCGCCCAGATCGAGATGAGTTCCATCGCGATGTGCGTGTAGTCGAAGATCGCGTTGGAGTTCTGGCGGGTGTCGGGGTACTGGGTGACGACGCGGCCGCTCAGGGGCGCGTCGGCGTGGGCTGCGTAGAGGCGGATGTACTGCCGGAACCTCGGGAGCTTGAGCCCGTCGTCGACGAGTTGCTCCCAGTCCTCGAGCTGACCCGCCCGGCGGCGGTCGATCTTGCTCAGGAGAACGCGGTACGGGATGCTGCGCGGTTCGATGTGCTGTCGGATGGTGCGGATCATCGCGGGGGTGTTGAGCGGCTCGGGATTGAGGGGCAGGACGACGAAGTCGGCCACGTCAAGAACGGCGGACAGGACACGGGTGTCCTCCAGACTGCCGGGGGTGTCCACGAAGATCGTGTCGTAGTCAAGCTCCCGGAGTCGGACGAGGTTGTTCGGGTCGACGTCGGCGGCGAAGTCGAACGGCAGGAACTCCCCTGCGTTCGTCGCCCACCACGTCGTCGACTGTTGTGGGTCGACGTCCACGACGAGCACGCGCGAGTGCTTGGACATGACGGCGGCGAGGTTCATAGTGGTGGTCGTCTTGCCGACGCCACCTTTCTGACCAACGAGAGCGACGATGCGCATGGCTTATCCAATCGGCTGACCGCCTAACGACGGCGGGTGCATGAGTCCGAAACTCTGGAAGTCCGGTACTTACAAACATCGTAACTGGCGGAGTTCGCGAGTTCCAGAGTTTGTCACTACGGGTGCCTGTAGGTTCGTTAGTTCGAAAGTACCAGAGTCTGTAAGTACCAAAGTACGTGGGTCCCAGAGTCTGTTTGTCACAGAGTCCGTGAGTAACAGACTCTCTAAGTACGCGGGGATCTTCCCTCGCCTGGCCGATCGAAAGAAATTCGTGCCCGAAAACACGGGGAGTGAGGCGTCCGCATACGACTGGCGGGTGGACGCGATGGGGTTCAGCAGTGGTAAATACTGGAGCAGCCCCGATAGAGCGAATGTGGTCGCCTCATCCTCGGAGACGGAACCACCAACAGCGCCGGTCAAGAGGCTCTGCCCGAGGTCGCCGAGAGCATAGTCCCAGGCCAACACCTGCCCGAAGGACGCGGCATCGGTGGCGGCAGAGTAGCGCGAGGTCTCCTCGCTCGTCACGCCCTCGACCGCTCCGAGGACGACCGACAGTGCCACGTGCTGGGACTGCCCAGAGGTCTGCTGACCATACACACGAGGCGTTCGCAACGCCCGAAGCCGAGAGCGGAAGTGACGCAATGATAGGTCGCACCGCCGGACTGAGCGCGGCGTCGGAGCCGATGCCGCTCTAGCCCGAAGCGCAGGCACGCCAGAAAACTAGGATCCGATCCCGGCAGAACAGGCAACCGAAATACATAGACGCAGACGCCACGAACGTTCTGCTTAGCTCGCAGAGGTCGCCGTCGACGCCCAGTAGCGCGCGCGCGATTCGTCGCTCGGAATCGAACAAGAACATCCGGTGACAGTCTCGGTCGCGATGAAGGCTCCGCCGAGCAACGTTCCTTTAGCGTTGCCCATAACGCCTCCACACCGCCCGAGGGGTGACCGAGGGAACCCGACGCGACGGAGCGCGCGTAGGTGTCTCGCTAGGCTGCCAATGCCAACCCTTGACTGAGGTAACCAGCCCTGACGAGCTCGAGAGCCTTCATGTGGTCGCCACGGCCATTGGGACCTCGCGGATACGCGACGAACTCGGCGCGATCTGTTAGCGCCGCCCAAGGGGTGGGCTTCTTTCCACGCCGGCGCTTCCCCGTCGTCTTCATCCATGTTTCTTCCGCCAGCCACCAAGCCCATCGGATTCGTTCGTGTTCGTATCTTTGCCGCCGGTCGTTGAGGTAGCCATCGACGCACAGGCCCCGGGCCGCGAAGTCTCGGGCAGCCGGGGAGTGGCGTCGCCATCCAGCTGGGCCTCGAGATGCCAGACCCGTTTCGACAAGTCGATGTAGCCTCTTGCGGACCTGTTCTGGGTCTACTCCTGCCCTCATCGCGAGGAAGCCCGTACTTTGGCCCCCCTCGGGTGGAAGCAGTTTGTAGACCAAGCCAGCGGTGCGACCCAAGCTCTGTGGCGCAGCGAAGATATCGTGCGCGAGAAGTTCGAGCCGTTCCGAGATTTCGCGGATGAGCTGGTGACACGACGCGAGGGGCTGGGGTTCGGCGCGCATACGCGCTTGTGTCCGGTTCGTTGTCTCTTCGCCTGTGGATAGCCCGTTCCGAAGTCGGTATTTCTGCCCGTGGACTCCTTCCGCAACGCCGACTCGCTCGATCCAGGCGGGACCTGTCCCTTCGGAGCAGAGGGCTCGGAGAGCGTTGCTGACTGTGGTCCTCCCGTACCCGGTGTCTGCGGATAGCCGCCGGACGTCTGCCTCGACAACGTGCTGGGCACTCTGGAGCATGTAGAGGCAGAGCGCGTCGAGAACCGCTCGTTGGCTGTGCGTCCCGCCGACGCGGTTGTTGTGGGTGGCCCACAAGCCAGGGCGTGCGTCTGCGCGTTCGAGAGCGAAGCTGACAGCGTTGGTGACGGTAGTCATTCTGTTGCGGAAGTCGGAGTCGTCGCCGGTGTCGAGCAGGGGGTTCATGGCGACGAAGTTGACGGCGTACCGCCAGAGGTTGGAAAGCACCTTCTCGGTCTGCGCGGCGGTGCGGGAGATACGCCCGGTGCCGCGGCGTTTGCTGCGCGCGTGTTCGAAGCTGTCGGTGCTTTCGACGTGCGCGTAGATGTCGTCGTAGGACCACCGCACGTTGGCACACGCGATCAGGAGGCGCGCGAGCGTGTAGGACGGGTCATTGCCCGCGGGGCCGAAGAGAACGTCCTCCATTCGCTGGCTAAGACGACGCTTCGGGCCTCGCATGCGGGGGTGCCCGTTCGAGTCCTCGACAACATTGTGGGGAAGCGCCGTCTTCGGCAACACGAGCTCGGCCCCGGCTTCGACGAAAAGCTCGGTGAGTTGGCTCACCGCTTCGGGGCCTGCTGCGTGCTCGGTGAGGAAACGAAGATCCCCCTGCGGGTCGGAATAGCCGCCTGCGCGGTGAGGGGCGTAGGGCGGTCGGACACAGCCGGCGGCCGCGTTCGTCAGCGGCTGGATGTCGAGCGAGGGCAAAAGCTGCTTCGCCATCTTCGCCAGGAGTAGGACCCGGTCAGCCTCGGCAGGTTCTTCGAGGTGCACCCACACGTGACGGCCGCCCCCTGGGCCGGAGATGCAGAGGAGGTGGGGGATGTTCAGCTGCTCAAGCCAGTACACCAAACGAGCGGAGTCATGGAGGACGTTGCCGCTGGTGGTGTCGAAGTCGAAGCAGAGGTAGGTAAAGCGGTGGTCCTCGTCAGCGAGGAGCATCGCCCAGGTCGTCGACGGGGGCTCCTCATTGAGCGGCCACAGCCGGTCGTACTCGTTGAGGATCTCCCCGGAGGCGTCACGGGCAGCGACGCGGACTTGCGGCCTGGGGGAGAGGCGACGTGTGAGCGCCCAAACCTCGTCGAGTGAGTAGGGCGACACGCCGGTGGCGGTTTCAAGCGTCAATGCTCGAGCACGCGCGCTGTTGCGCGTTATCATCGGATCGTCCTCCTCTCGGGATACAACAAACGCCCCTTACCAAGGGGAGTTAGAACTGAATCGCCTGACCTGACCTCGGTCGCCAAACTTCTGGTCAGATTGGGCACTTAGCTTTCGCAGACTTCGAACTCGCCAAAGTTCTTGGTCTAGCTCCGGCCCCGCACTCGCCAAAGTGCCGGGGCCGTATTGCTTTACTCGGGCGGCATGTCGAGCTCTCCGTCCCTAAGTTCTGGTTCCGGCCACCAGGTTGGTAGGCCGCGGGTTGTGAGGTTCTCGCCGAGGTGGTCGATGACACGCTCCAGGAAAACGGCGGCTGAGACGCCGGCGCGATCGGCAAGTTTCTCCAGCTGTTCCTTGCTGCGCTCTTCGATGAGCCAGCTGACCCGGACCGGTCGCTGACGCGTACCGCGGGGGAGTCGTTTCGCTGCCATGGCCCTCACGCTAACGGTGCATGTTTCGCTAGTCGCCCAAAGGCGCGCTGAGGTTAGCGATACATGTGTCGCTATAGCGCAGCGGTGGGCCACGTGAAGGGCCCCGTCAATCTCCGACACGCGGGCACGCAACAGGAAAGGAGCCCGCTTTCGCGGGGTTTCGGGTAGCATCAAAGCACCTCCTGACAGGCGATGTTGGTGGGTAATCCGGACCGAGGTTTGGTCGCTAAGGTCCGGCGATATTCGGTTGAGGCCCCGTTCGAGAGGACGGGGCCTCTTTCGTTAGCTGGCTATCCGCGTCTGCAGCTCCTGGTGTTTCATCGTCGTGATGGATGCGACGGAACCCGACGCCGGGGCGGTGGGCGAGTCCTCGACCGAGAGGCTCTCCAAGGTGTCGAGCGTTCGCACTGGCTGCGGAGCATGATCGTGCATCCCCAGCTGGGTAGCGGCCAGGTTGACGATGTAGTCGCCGAAGCTCATCCCGAGCAGCTGAGCATTACGGCGAATCACCTCGGCGAGTTCACGGTCGGGCTTCGCGGTGATTGACACGCGGTCGCCCTTATACGGTCGTCCCATGTGCACAAGCATGGGGGTGAAACGTAAGTGAGTACGTTAAGCGCACGGCGTGTCTGAACGTAATCGCTTAGGAAATTCCGTCCACCATGCATCGATAGGCGACGACACGAGGCGCTCTAGTTCTCGGCGGCCTCATCGACGTCCAGCTCGTGCACCCGAGCCGTGCAGTCAGGGACGCGCTGTGGCGAATATCGCAGGGGCATGGGTGACCGCGCGCGGCAGGTGGGCTACTCCGTGTCTGTTGCGGCGGCCTGGTTGCTTGCTCGGGTGAGGCGGTCTCGTACCTGCCACTTGTGCACGACCCAGCGGCCGCCGACGAAGGCGCCTGGGATGACCCCGCGCTCAAGGTAGGTGTAAACGGTCTGCTTGGACTTGCGGAGTAGCTGAGCGAGATCGTGGTGACTGAGCTCGTCGGGATAGGTGGCGAGGAGGTCGACCGGACGACTTGGCGGCTGCGGCTGGTTGCTCGCGGAGGCGAGCCAGGCGCGGATCTCCGGCTTGAACATGATCCAGGAGCCCCCCAGGTGGTAGCCGGGGATGGTGCCGGCATGTAGGCGCGCGCGGACGGCCCCGACACCGGTCCTGATGATCTTGGCCACGTCGGCCGTCAGGAGGGTGTCGGGGAATTCTGCCCAGTAGTCCTCTTCACTCACCGGGTGTGGGCTTTCATGTGGGTTCCGATCGGGCTCGGAGGGAACTGCGAGTAACAGGCGGGGGTGCTGTGGCCCCGATCTGTTGTCAGAAGTATCCCAGTGACGATTGCCGGTCATCACAGGTTTACCTCACGGTTACCTTCTTGGATAGCAACCGTGGCTCGAACTTCGCCGAGCTCGGCGACGTCGCCGTTGTGCAGTTGGAAGGGCTGCCAGGGGACGAGATCGCGCGGTTCGTCGTGCGCCCGCTCGACGCGTGTGCCATTGGAGGAGGCGCGGTCGGTTGCCCACAGGCCGTTGTCGTGCCACTCGACCCGGAGGTGTGTGCGGGAGACGCTCTTGGGCCCGTCGTCGACGGCAACGGTGAGTTCCACGTCCTCGCCCGGATCAGCGGTCGGCCTGCGGCCGATGAGCGCGCCGCCGGGCGGGATCTGAGCGACGTCTCCCGTACTGAACGTGAGGGTCGCGAACGGTTCACGCGGTGGCGGGGAAGTGACGTTCCGCCGCGAGAACCGCGTCTCCTCGAGCTCGTCATCGAGCGGCTCGGGCGCGGCTGGGGAGACGTTCATGCTGACGGGTTCACGTGTGGGAAGCGCTGCGGGTGCCACGGGCGACGCGACGCGCGTGGGGACGCGGTAGGCCGGTGGCGGCGGGGCCGGAGGCGTAGCGGGCGCGAGAGGGGCAGCGGGGGAGGGTTTCGGGGTCGGGGGCACGGCGACGCTCTGCTTGCGGGCGCGGCGGGGTTTCTCCGCTGGCGCCTGGAGGTCGGTGACGGTGCCGTTGGGGTGTACGGCCACAAGCCACCGGCCCTGTGAGTCGGTGATCTGCATGCGGACGGGGCGGCGTAGCTCGCCGGCGAGTTCGGTGGCGAACGCGGTGACACCGCGGCGGGTGTACTCGGGGGAGCCGACCGGGTAGTCGTGGTGTTGGCCGGCGACGTTGAGGTGGCCGCTACCGTCAGCTGCCACGTTGATGTAGATCACCGGGTACGGGGGGACCGGGGGTGTGCTCATTGGGGCATCCGGCAGGAGTCGGGCGGGCAGATGTCCATGCCGAAAGCCTCGTAAAAGTCGATCGGGTTCACGAAGCCGTGGGCGCTGGCGGGACCGCCCTGGTCCTCGCCGGCGGGGAGGTTGGCGATCGCGCTGTCGGCGCTGCCTTCGTTGTTGATGCGGAGGTCGAGGTGGCATCCGCCGGACACGCCCTCGTTGCCGACGAGGGCGATGGGTTGGCCCGCGGTGATCGGGTCCCCGACGCCGACAGATACGTCGCTGAGAGCGACGTGGAGGTAGGAGGCGCTCCAGCCGTCAGGGGCTTTGATGGTGACTTGGATGCCGCCGACGTAGGTGACCGTTCCGTCGCTGATGGAGTAGATCTGGTCGCCGCACGGGTTGGGCCAGTGCTGGAGGTCGACCGCGGGGTGCCATGAGGATGCGCCGGGGACCGTGACCGGGCGCGGGCCGTAGCCGCTGGTCATGTTGTAGCCGGGGCTCAGGGGGTAGACGATTTCACCGGTGGCGGAGCATCCGCCGCCGGTAGTGCCGTCGCCGGCGATAGCGGTGACGACCTGGTCGGCGGCGTCGAAGAAGCGCTGGTAGTGGAACGGGTCGGCGTTGCGCTGCACCTTGTGGGCGGCGAGCGTGGGCTCGAGGCTCTGCCAGTCGGGCACCGCGGTGAGACGGGTGAAGAACTGGGTGGAGGCGTAGGTCGGGTCCATCACCTGGTCGCGGGTGCCCCAGCTGCCGAGGCACCATTGCTGCTGGAAGAGCCCGAGCGAGCACGTGGGCGTGCCGTCCGGGTTGGTAACGCCGTTGATGTCGTCGCCGTACCCGATGTTGCGGAGCGAGCTTTCACCCATGGCGGTCATGACGCCGATCACCTGGGCCTGTCGGTCGAGACGGAGCGGCACGGCGGCGTTCATGATCAGGGCCGCGTTGTTGAGTTGTTCGCCGGAGTACCCGGCGACAGGCTCTTGCGGGACCTTCTCGGGGCCAACGCTGCCAGCGCCGCCGATACAAGCGGCCGCGGATCCGGGGCCGGTCATGAACAGGAGCACGAGGGCGAAGATGCTGGCCACGACGACCAGGGGAACGGCGACGAGGATGGGTCCGGTCTTGGAGCTGCCTTCGGCCATGCTCTATCCCTCCGCGGGACGAATCCGATCGGCCAGCCAGGGCGCGTCCGTGCTCGGGCGGCTCAGGCTGACGTTGTACAGCCCGGCGTCGGTAGGAACCTGCACGATGAGAGCCACCTCGGTCGACGCCGGCAGGATCGTCCCGGCACCGGTAACTTGCCGCACGGGGACGTTCGCGGGGTCGGTGTCCTCGTACGCCGCGGCACCGGTCTGCGTGAGGTACGGGTAGAGCCCCGCGATCCACTCGTCATAGCCGAGATCCGGCCGGGCGAACGCGGTCACGGCGCGTTCCGCCGCGGTGATCGCCGCGCTCTGGCTGTCCTCGGCCGCCTCGGGCACCGGCGCCACGGTCTCGTCATCGAAGGGCGGCGAGGGATTGACGGGATTGGTCGGCGTCGGCGAGGCCGGCGACAGGCCTGTCAGGGACACCGCGGGCGCGGGCCCGTCCCCGCTGCCGACGCAGCCGGCGAGGGTGAGAGCGAGCATGAGCGGGACGATCGCCGCGGTGCGGCGGTTCACAGCTGGGCGGTTGAACTCGATCGCCGTGGCCGCCACGGTGGCGGTGATCTCCTGCTTCACGGCGTTCTCGTCGGCGCCGGGGACGACGGTGATCGCGCCGTCGATCGACAGGGTGCCCGACGTTGGAGTAGCCAAGACGGCTTCGATGTGGGGGAAGTTCGCGATGCTCCCACTCATAGTTCGCCTCTCTGATGGGTGGAGCTCACGGCGGGGTCGTTGTGGTTGGCGATGAGATATCCGCGCAGCTGGTCGCGATCTACGCGCCAGCTCGTACCGAGCTTCACGCCTGGCATGCGTACATTCCGATCGGGGGTCGTGAGAAGTCGACGGACGTTGGACTCTTCGATATTGAGAGCGAGCGCGACGTCGCGGACGCTCATCATCTGCCCGTAGCTCAGAAAGGACTCGGGCCACTCCGTTGTCGGTGAGGTCACGTGCACAACGGCAGGTTACCTCGATAACGGGGTGATTTGAATAAGAATCGTTCGATTTAGAGCGTTCTGGGTATGATTACGTCATGGCCCCGACCTCGTTCGCGGGGTTGGCGATCGAAGATTGACGGAGGCCGACCGGAGTATGGGTGCATTCCCTTGCAGAGCGGAGCGAGCTTGACGAACGCAAATCCGTGGCTCACCGGCCCCGAAAACGCGCCGGAGCCCGAACCCCAAACCGCGGCGCCGACGAGCCGCAAAGAAGCTCGCATCGGCGTGAGTGAACCGCAGGCGGGCGTAGCCGTACCCGACACCGCCGACCGGCTGCCGCGGTGGCTGCAGGCGTGGCCGGCAACAGTATGGTGGCTCGGCGTCCACGGCGGTGCGGGGGAGTCGACCCTCTCGGCACTGGCCACGGGAAGCAGGCCAGCTCAGCACGGCTGGCCGATCCCTGACACCGGGGGCACCGCGCACCGAGTGGTCCTGGTGGCGCGCGCCAACTGGGGCGGTCTGACCGCGGCGCAGCGCGCGGCGACGGAGTGGGCTTCGGGCGCCCTCGGCGACGGTGTGCGGCTCGAGGGACTCGTCCTGATCGCGGACGCCCCCGGCCGCCTACCAAAACCGCTTCGAGATCTTCAACAGGTCATCAGCGGAGGCGTCCCGCGCGTGTGGACGCTCCCGTGGGTGGATGCCTGGCGGCTCGGACCTGTCGAACCGTTTACCGCCCTCCCTAGAGAATTCCGCGCACTGCTGGCGGATTTGCGACTGACACCGAGCGGCTCCGCTCACAACTGAAAGGACACCCCATGTCGCTCCAGCTTCTCGCCGCCGATGCGGTCATCCTCATCGCGGCACTCCCTGACCCGGACCCCGCAGCACCTCCGGGCTTCGAAGCTGTGACCACCATCCTCGGATGGGCCAAGTGGGTCGGTCTTATCGCCGCGATCCTGGCGCTGATCGCCGTGGCCGTCATGTTCATGTTCAACTCCCGCCGCGGCGAGGCCGGCCAGCACATCGGAACGTTCGTCGCCATCCTGGTCGGCGTCATCATCATCGGCGGTGCCACCAGCCTCGTCGGCTTCATTTCCGGCGCCTGAGCCCCCACGAGAGGACTGACAGATGAGCAACGCTGAATCGGGCGGCCCCTTCCGCCGAAGAGGCTTCATCATCGCCGCGATCGTCGTAGGGGCCATCCTGCTTCTCGGCGTTATTGCGATCGTCGCGTCTCTTCTGACGAACCGTGACGACGACGAGCCTGGCCCGACGTCGGCGCCGACCACCTCGAGCAGCACCGACCCTGCCGACGCCGACCTAAGCATCTGCGGGTTGGAGGACTTCGAGGAGACGAGCAGTCTTGACGGCCCGCCGTCTAACGAGTGGGAGCTTGTCGGCACGATCGCGGCACCTGTCGACACGCGCGGCGCTGGCCCCGGTGTTATCGACGCGAACGGCTTCCGCTCCTGCTACGCCCGTACGGCGGAGGGCGCGCTTTTTGCAGCGGTGGGCTACGTGGCCGTCGGCTCTGACGCCCGCAACGTTCCGCGTCTCTACGAGCTTCTGGCTGCAGGACCCGTCCGCGATGAGCTGGAAGCATCGCCCGCCCCCGGCGACGCCTCGGCGACGCGCCTGCAGGTGGCTGGGTTCAAGATCAACTCGTACACCGCCGACGAAGCCACGGTCGACGTGGCTTGGCAGGTCACGTCGGAGGGAAGCGCGCTCGTGAGCCTTCCGACCGTTCTCACATGGGAGGACGGCGACTGGAAGGTTGTCATCGGTGAGAACGGGCCACCGTTCGCTCCCTCACCCCTCGAGAACCTCGGCGGTTACACGCCCTGGGCTGGCGTGTAACTGTGGCTGCCGCCGCCCCATCCGGTGACTGCTCAAACCCGATCTACTGGGCCTCTCACGCGGGCGAATGCATCGGGCAAGGAGTCAATGACGTCGTCTCACAGGCGTCCAATGACGCGATTCAAGAGCTCACGAATCGCGTCATGGAGGGCTACGGCAAAGCGATTGCCAGCATGGGGAGCATGTGGGTATCCGTGCCCACGCCGATCTTGACGGCTGGCGACGGTTCGACGACTGGTGGAGGCACCCCGCCCGGGAGCGAAGCCTTCACCACAATCCTGAGCTACGTCACCTACATCGGGCTCGCGATCGCCGTCCTCTCGCTGATCGGCCTCGGCGCTCTCATAGCGTTGCGGATACGCCGCGGGGAGGGTCTCCGAAGTCTCGGAGCCCTCGGTGTGGTGTTTGTGGCCGTCATCCTCGTCTCGAGCGCGTCGGCGATCGTTGGTGGCCTGCTCAGCGTCAATACCCCGGGCGGCTCGTCCTCGGCCGTTGGGTTTCTCCAGAACTCGCTGTGGTTCTACGTGGGCGGCCTCGCGATCCTGTCGGTGGTCATCGGTGGAATCCGCATGGCGTGGGAGCAACGCGCTCAGCCGGGCAAGGATCTGATTCAGTCGCTCCTTACCCTCATCGTGGTCTCGGGTGCAGGCCTTGCGATACTCACGCTCGGCGTCACCGCGGCCGACGCATTCTCGATCTGGGTGCTCAACAACGCGACCGACTGCGACGTGTCAGCCGGGGGAGCATCGCAGTGCTTCGGGACGAACGTGTCGGCGATGATCGCGCTGAGCATCAGCTCTCCCATCGGAATGATCGGCGTTCTGATCCTTGGGGCGATCGCTCTGCTCATGGTCTTCGTTCAGGTCGCTCTTATGGTGGTCCGCGGTGGCCTCCTCGTCATTCTCGCTGGTGTTCTTCCCCTTGCAGCGAGCTTCACCAACACGCAGATGGGTAAGCAGTGGTTCGGCCGCATCGTCGGCTGGACCATCGCCTTTGTGCTCTACAAGCCCGCCGCGGCGCTCATTTACGCCGCGGCGTTCCAGTTGGTGGGCACCGACGCTTTCCAGGACGACGGCGGCGGGCTCTGGTCGATCCTGACCGGCCTGGCGCTGATGCTCATGGCTCTTGTCGCCCTCTCGGCTCTCCTGCGCTTCGTCGCCCCGATGACCGGCGCTGTCGCCGGCGGTGGTTCGAGCGGTATGGCCATGGCCGGCGCCGCTGGCGCGGTCGGCGGCGAGCTGGCGACGGGCGCGATCCGCCGTTCTTCTGGCGGAGGCGGCGCGTCGAACGGCGGGGGCGGAGGCGGTGGTGGTGGCGTGAACGCGGTGCCGAGTGGCGCCAGGTCTGGTGGAGGCGGGGGCGCTACCGCGGCCCGTACAGCCCCGTTGGGGGCGGGTGCAGGAGGAGGCGCGGCTGCCGGCGGCGGCGCGGCCGCGGGTGGTGCGGCTGCCGGCGGTGGTGCAGCTGTTGGGGGAGCGGCTGCAGCTGGTCCCGCCGCGCCTGTCGTGCTCGGTGCGAAGGTGGCCGGCGACGTGGCGAGGGGCGCGGTCAACACCGCCAAGGGAGCGGTTCAGTCCGCCGCCGACGACTCGGCAAACGGGCCTAGCGGCGCGAATTGAATGGGGGGCTCGTGATGACTACGACGACCAACGCCGAGACGCGCGACTACGCGCCGCGCAGCTACGGAAATTGGACCAAGCCGAAGACGGCCGGACTTCTCGGGCTGAGCGCGCTAGGGACGGCGATTCTCTTCGTCGGCGCCGGCTTCGCCGTTGTCGTGACGATGTTCTCCAATATCGGAAACGGCGTACTCACGGGTCTTGTGTTCGGGCTCTTTCTCCTGACGGTGGCCGCGAAGGACAAGCACGGATTGAGCCTGCTGCGGCGGGCAACAACAAGGGTGGGATGGATGTTCACAAGAGCGAAGGGCACGCACATCTACCGCTCCGGGCCTCTCGGCCGTGCGGAGTGGGGCACGGCGCAGCTTCCCGGCCTCGCGGCCGGCTCGCGGCTGACGGAGTGGCAGGACAGCTACAGCCGTCCGTTCGCGCTGCTGCAGGTGCCGTCGACGTCGGATTACACGGTCGTGATCGGCACGGAGCCGGACGGCGCAGCGCTCGTCGACGGCGAGCAGATCGACGCCTGGGTCGCCGAGTGGGGCCAGTGGCTCAAGAGCCTGGGCGATGAGCCCGGCATCGAATCGGTGTCGGTGACGATCGAGACAGCCCCCGACACGGGCACCCGTCTACGACGGGAGATCTCCGGCCGCATCGATCAGAACGCGCCCGAGTTCGCCAAGCAGCTCCTCGGCGACCTGGTCGACCGCTACCCGGCCGGCTCCGCCACCATCAGGGCCTACGTCGCGATCACGTTCAACGCGGCCGCACGGCCGGGCGGGCGTCGTCGTAAGCCAGAGGAGATGGGTCGAGAGCTCGCGTCGCGCTTGCCCGGCATCACCCAAGGGCTCACCGCCACCGGCGCGGGAACGTCGCGCCCGCTCAGTGCTCAGCAGCTGTGCGAGGTCATCCGCGTCGCCTACGACCCGGTTGCAGCGCGCCTGATCGACGAGGCGAACGCCGCCGGCGAACCACCGGAGCTGTACTGGCCGGAGGTTGGCCCTACCGCCCATCAGGCCGGATGGGACACCTACCGGCACGATTCGGCTCTGTCGGTGACTTGGATGATGAGCGGAGCACCTCGAGGCAACGTCCCGTCGAGCGTGCTGTCGCGGTTGCTTGCTCCGCACCGCGACGTCGCCCGTAAGCGGGTGACGTTGCTGTATCGGCCGATCGACCCGGCGAAGGCGGCCGCGATCGTTCAGGCCGATGTGCGTGCGGCGAGCTTCAACCTCACGTCTTCGAACCGGCCGACCGCGCGCAACATGACCGACGCCCGGGCTGCTCTCGCCACGGAGCAAGAGGAATCATCAGGCGCCGGCCTGGTGAACTTCGGCATCCTCGTGACCGCGACGGTGCTCGACGGCTCTCAGGAGGCGGACGCGAAAGCCGCGATCGACAGTCTCTCTGCCACGGCGCGGCTTCGGCTGCGCGTCGTGCACGGTTCTCAGGACTCTGCTTTTGCCGCGGCGTTGCCGCTGGGCCTGGTCCTGCCGAAGCATCTTCGGATGCCCGCTGAGGTAAGGGAGCAGCTGTAGTGCCTGCACTCGACGACCGTCGCCGCCGCGCTCAGAAGCGCAAGCCCCGCGAGCTGCCCCGCGAGAAGCCCACCCGCTCCGAGCGGGAGAAGAAGCCCGCCCTGCGCATCCCGGGCCCGCGCGGCTGGCTCGGCCGCGCTCGAGGTGAGGCATCGGTGATAGACCCCGTCGAGGAATGGCGCGGGACCACGGTGCAGGTCTGTGGTCTGCACCCGTTCTCGATCGGGACGGGAACCCCGATGATCGGCGTTCCGATGGGTCTGCAGCTCTTCACTGGCGCGACCGTCTGCGCCGACCCTGTCAGTTGGTTCCAGGACGCCGACCTCATCTCGAACCCGTCGATGTTCGTGCTGGGGCTCCCCGGTCTCGGCAAGTCGACGTACACGCGCCGCACCGCGGCGGGTCTCGCCGGCCTCGGCACTCTGCCGTTGGTGCTGGGGGATCTCAAACCCGACTACGTCGACATGATCAAGGCCCTCGGTGGCCAGGTGATCACGCTCGGCCGCGGCCGAGGGAACCTCAACGTCCTCGACCCTGGCGAGGCGTACGAGGCCGCTGAGCGTCTCCGTATCGCCGGCAAGGAGAAGGAGCGCATCCAGGTCCTCGCCGATGCCCACGGGCGCCGGCACACGATGGTGTCGGCGCTGCTGACGATCCTCCGCAAGGAGCCGCCGACCGACCGTGAGGAGTCGATCATCGACCGCGCGCTGCGGGTGCTCGACGAGCACCACGAGGGCGTGCCCGTGCTCGGAGATCTCCTGCGCGTCATCCAGGAGGCACCCCAGGAGATCCGTGACGTTGCCTTGGACCGTGGCAATGACGAGCGGTACAAGGCGATCACCGAGAACCTCGAGGCGTCGCTCATCAGCCTGACGACCGGTGGGCGTCTGGGGGAGACCTTCGCTCACCCGACCACCGTGGCGATGCAGCGCGATCGCCCCGTCGTCTATGACGTCTCCTCGATCGACGATTCCGACACCGACCTGCAGGCCGCGATCCTCCTCGCGTGCTGGTCCGCCGGCTTCGGCACGGTCAACGTCGCGAACGCGCTGGCTGACGCCGGGCTCGAGCCCCGGCGTCACTACTTCGTCATCCTCGACGAGCTGTGGCGGGCGCTGCGCGCCGGCCGCGGCATGGTCGACCGCGTAGATGCGCTCACGCGCCTGAACCGCCAGCGAGGCGTCGGGCTGGCCATGATCTCGCACACTATGAGCGACCTCCTCGCCCTGCCCACGGAGGAGGACCGGATGAAGGCGCGCGGCTTCGTCGAGCGTGCCGGCATGGTCGTGTGCGGCGGCCTACCGGGAGCGGAGATGGGCATGCTCACGAGCGCTGTGCCGCTCTCACGCGCCGAACAGGAGTTGCTCACCTCCTGGCAGGACCCCGGAACCTGGGACACCGGCCCAGGCTCCGAGCCACCCGGGCGCGGCAAGTTCCTCATCAAGGTCGGCGGCCACCCCGGCATCCCAATCAAAGTCGAGCTCGTCGAAGCCGAGCGGGCAATCAATGACACCAACAAGCTCTGGCATGCCACCACGGCGTTCCCCGAACCGAACGAGTCGAACCCGATGATTGGCCTCGAGGACGCCGAGCACGCCGCACACGAGTTCGCCGTCGAGACCGAGGGCGCAGCACTTATCGAGGATGCGGGGGCCGCATGAGCGCCACCAACAAACGCGGACAGGGCATCGAGCCCGGAGCGATCGCGCTCCTCGTCGCGGTGCTCCTCGTCCTGGCAGTGCTGGGCAGCACCTGGGCCGCCGTCGCCCTCGGCTCACAGCTCGACGGACTGAATGAGGGCGGCACGAGCGACCCCTACGAGGTGTTCTTCGGGGTGATCCGCGGCACCGTCGTTTGGCCGCCTTCCGCGACGTGGATTCTCCTGGGGCTCGTCGCCGTCGTGCTCACGCTGGGGATCCTCACCGCGGTGGCGATCTCGCGTGCTCGTCGACGCCGTAGCGCCGTCGACGCCGCCGCTGCGCACATGGGCAAGGGCAAGCAGCTCCGCTCACTGTCCGCCACGGGAGCGCGTCAGACCGCGCAGCGCCTCGGCACCGGCGACTGGCTCGGCGTCCCGATCGGGGTGACCGTGGCTGGCCGCCAGCGCCTTTACGGTTCGCCCGAGGACATGCACGTCGATATCTGGGGCCCCCGCACGGGAAAGTCCACGAGCCGAGCGATCCCGGCGATTCTGTCGGCTCCCGGCGCCGTTCTCACGACCTCGAACAAGCGCGACGTGCTCGACGCGACGCGCGACGTTCGCGCCGAAAAGGGCCCCGTGTGGGCCTTCGATCCGCAGCAGATCGCGCTCGAGCCCGCGACCTGGTGGTGGAACCCGCTGAGCTACGTCACCGACGACACCAAGGCGGCCAAGCTCGCCGATCACTTCGCCTCCGGCTCACGTGCTGGTGATGCTCGCGCCGATCCCTACTTCGACAACGCCGGTCAGGATCTCCTCGCCGGCTTCCTGCTCGCCGCGGCCCTCGACGGCCGCCCGATCACCACGGCGTTCACCTGGACCACGCGCCCCGGCGATGACACCCCGGTCGAGATCCTCCGCGACCATGGCTACCACCAAATGGCCGACGCCGTCGACGGCCAGGTCAACGGTGAGTCCCGCCGACGCGACAGCGTCTACGGGACCGCCGCACAGATGGCCTCGTGCTTGAAGGTCCGCGCGATCGCCGAGTGGGTGACGCCGCAAGGCGCCGACTCCGCCTCCGACCCTCGCCCCCAGTTCGACCCGCACACTTTCGTGCGGGCCTCCGGCACGCTGTATTCGCTCTCCAAGGAGGGCCGGGGTACCGCGGGCCCGCTGGTGACCGCGCTCACCGCCGCGACCGTGGAGGCGGCCGAGGAGCTCGCCACGACTCAGGCCGGCGGGCGCCTGTCGATCCCCATGCTGGGCGTGCTCGACGAGGCCGCCAACGTCTGCCGGTGGCACGACCTCCCCGACCTCTACTCGCACTACGGCTCCCGCGGCATCGTCCTCATGACGATCCTGCAGTCGTGGTCGCAAGGCGTGCAGGTCTGGGGCCGGGAGGGCATGCGCAAGCTCTGGTCGGCATCCAATATCGCCGTCTACGGCGGCGGTGTGAAAGAGCCCGAGTTTCTCAACGAGCTCTCTCAGATGATCGGCGACTACGACCGCCGCACGACGTCAACGAGCGTCGGCCGCGGCAACCGCTCTACCTCTCACGGCATCCAGCGCGAGCGCACGCTCGACGTCGCCGACCTCGGCTCACTCCCGCGCGGCCGCGCGATCGTTTTCGCGTCCGGAACGCCGGCGACGCTCGTCGAGACGGTGCCGTGGATGAAGGGCCCGTACGCGGATGCGGTCAAGGCGTCGATCGCCGCGCATGACCCCGCCGCCCGTGCCTCCGCGTCGCCGACCGCCACGGCCGTCGCTGACCACCCCGAGGGGGAGCGATGAGCGAGTTCGACGACTTCCGCGACGACGAGGACCTCGAAAACAACGTCGAAGAGATTCCCCAGCTGTTCTACGGCTCCGCCGATGAGTTCTTCCGTGAGCGGCTGCGCTACATGTACTCGCGAAAGGTCGGCGGCGGCAACGCCGAGTTCCGTTGGTCTGCCCGGTGGTGGGAGTCGCCCGAGGCGGTCGCCCGTATCGAGGCGATATGGCGCGCGTGGGAACACCTACGCCAGGATGCCGCTACCGGCTCGAGCACCTGGTGGGCCGAGCACGCCGATCACCACATGCCGATCCTGATGAGCCCCGAGGGCCCATTCGCGAAATCCGAGGACGCGAACAAACACGGTCAGCCGCTCCCGTACGAAGCACCGCCCGAGGGGTTGTTCCCCGATATGCGGCTGCAGTAGCCCGCGAAGACTGGAGAGACGATGATCACTCGCGAGGACGTCAACGACGCGCTGCAGCGCGTCGGCATGGTGGCGATGATGTACTACCCCGAGCTGCAGGTCGACGACCCGGACTACCGGCTCGACACCGACGTCACCTGGTGCATCGAGCCACTCGCCGAGATCTCCGACGAGGCCCGAGCGTCGATGGTGAACCTCATCGGCCTCGCAATCGTTGATCCCACTGCACACCGCGGCGCTCTGTTCGCCGCCGTGATGGACCTCGCTCCCGAGGCCGACGCCCACTGACCGTGGCTGAGCCGGCCGACCCTGCAGACGAGCGCCGCGCACGCGCGCGCAATGCTCGTCTGCGCTGGCATGCTGCGAACCCGAACTACCGCGCGGAATACGACGCGAAGAACCGGCCGAGGATCCTCGAGAAGAAACGCGAGGCGGAGAAAAAACGCCTCGCCCGGGTCCACGTCGACCGGGACCGCCGTGTGAAAGCACGTGAGCGGGCACGCCAGTGGGCCGCGGAGAACCCGGAGAAAGCTCGCGCGCAGCGGCAGCGCTACAGAGAGCGCCACCCCGAGCGCGTGAAGGCAACTGACCGGGCCTCCTACGCCCGCCACCGCGACGCCCGCACCGCGGCCGCGCGAGAGTACCGGGAACGCAACCCGGAGCGCACAGCTGCCGCAGCGCGCCGCTGGCAGCAGGAGAACCGCCAACGGCTCACCGCTTACCAGCGTGACTACCGCTCTCAGAACGGCGCCGTTTACGATCGCACGCTCGCCTCCAACCGCGACGCCCGCCGGCGCGACCGCCGGCTGAAAGCCCTCGGCTTGCCAGCGAAGCGGGTCCGCCGCACGAATGTTGCCGAGCGCAGCCGCAACGACCAGGCCGCCACGGCGTTCTTCACTCGCCTCCGCGGGCCCGCGGAGCGGCGCCGTATCCTCGCCCAGTACGAGCCGACCCCGCCCGAGCTCATCGCGGACTGGCAGCGGCACTCCCGCCTCGGCAAGCAGCGCGCAGCCGCGCTCGAGCGTTTCCCGCACCGGCTTGAGGAGTATCGCGCGAAGCACGGTGAGCGCCTGCGTGAAGAGGTGCGTATGGACTCCACGGCGCGCACGCTCCGCGGCGCGGCACCCCTGGCAATCGACGACGAGGTGAACCGGCGCGCCCTTGAGGCGGTGTGGCGCGCGACAGCTGGTCTTGGCCGCCCGACGCCGGGAACGCCGAGCAAACTCACCCGCATGTCTCGTCCACGTCGTGGCACAACGCCGGGGCTACGAGACCTCGGCCGCGATCGCTGAGCTCCACCTACGAAAACGGGGCCCCTGTTTGGTCAGGAGCGATGACGAGGATCGCGAGTGATCCAACGATGGGGCCTATCGAACCCCCTCCGATATCTCCGGTTCGGGGCGGTCGCTGAGTCTCAGTGACCCGCGACAGTCGTCAGCCGGGTCTGCCTCACTGGCGGGCGACCTTATTGAGGCACCCTTCAGTCGGGTCGGGAGAGGAAGCACAGCGGAGGGTTCAACACTGGTCACTTGTGACTGTATAGTCACTAAATGCTGACCATTGCCTCGCGACTGGATGTCATGACTCGCCTCGGTAGAGCCATGGCCGACCCCACCCGCTCTCGGATCCTCCTCTCACTGCTTGATAGTGCGGGGTATCCGGCGGAGCTTGCCCGGGATCTCGAGCTTTCGCGGACCAACGTGTCGAACCACCTGACGTGCCTGCGCGGGTGCGGACTCATCGTCGCAACGCCGGAAGGCCGTCGCACCCGTTACGAGATTTCTGACCCTCACCTCGCGATGGGAATGCGACAGCTGCTGTCGGCAGTCGTCGCCGTAGACGAGGGTGTGCCTTGCACTGACGCCGGGTGCGAGTGCTGCACCCCGGGCGCGGAGTGTGGACTGTGAGCGAGGAATGCTGCGGCCCCGAAGACGCGCCTAAGACGCACACCCTCCGTCGCCTTGAGCTTGCACGTCCCAGCGCCGCGGGAGACATGTGTTGTGGTCCGACAGCGTCTGACTCCGAACACACGAAGCACCATGCGGCGCACGAGGCTTGCGATTGTTCTGACTCATCGATGACGGCTGTCGCCGAGATCGAGTCTCGCCCGCCGTGGTGGCAGGACGCGGCGCTCCTGCCGTCCGCCGCGTCCGGGGCCTTTCTAGCGGCTGGCTACGTCTTCGAATGGTCCGGTATGGAGATACCGGCCCTCGTCCTCCAGTGGGTAGCCCTTGCTGCCGGCGCGTACACGTTCGTGCCGGGCGCGTTGCGTCGCTTGCGGCAACGTCGGCTGGGTGTCGGACTCCTCATGACGATTGCGGCCATCGGCGCGGTACTCCTGGGGCACGTGGGGGAGGCTGCGACCCTCGCGTTCTTGTTCTCGCTCGCCGAGGCGCTCGAGGATCGCGCGATGGATCGCGCGAAAGAGGGGTTGCGTGCTCTCCTGTCGCTTATCCCGGATACCGTCCGGGTATCGCGACTTGCCGGTGACGTCGAGATTCCCGCCGCACAGGTGCGAGAACTCGACATCCTGGTCGTCGGCGCCGGGGAGCGGATTGCCACCGACGGCGTCATTGTCGAGGGTCGGTCAAGTTTGGACGCATCCGCCATCACGGGAGAGTCGATACCCGTTGAGGTCGGGCCCGGACATGCCGTCGCTGCCGGCTCGATAAACGGGTCAGCGACCCTCCGTGTGGAGGCTACGGCCGACGGCCTCGATAACTCGCTCACCCAGATCGTCGCCCTTGTCGAACAGGCTCACGCCCGCAAGGGAGAACGCGCGCGCTTGGCGGACCGAATTGCCCGCCCGCTCGTTCCCACTGTGTTGATTGTTGCTGCACTGGTCGCGCTGTTCGGCGTGGTCATCGGAGACCCGTGGACGTGGCTTGAACGTGCCCTGGTCGTTCTCGTTGCTGCGTCCCCGTGCGCCCTCGCCATCGCGGTACCGGTGACGGTCATCAGCGCAATCGGCTCAGCGTCCAAGTTCGGTGTCATCATCAAATCCGGTGAGGCCTTTGAGCAGCTGGGAACTGTCCGCACCCTCGCGTTGGATAAGACCGGAACCCTGACGCGCAACGAGCCTTCCGTCGTGGAAGTTCGGACCATCAGTGGGGTGTCCGGCGGCGATGTGCTGGCGTGGGCCGCGGCCGTGGAAGCCAACAGCACGCACCCTCTGGCCGCGGCAATCATCGATTCCAGCACCCCCATTGTTGTACCGGCGACAGGCGTCGTCGAGGAGGCGGGGCGCGGGGTGACCGGACTCGTTTCGGGGAGAGCCGTTCGCATCGGCAATACACGCTGGCTCCATCCCGGCGATCTCCTCGCCGACGCTGACGCGTTCGCAGCGGAGGGGATGACCGTGGTCGTCGTCGAGGTCGACGGCGTCACTACCGGGTTGATTGGGATCCGGGACGAACTGCGCCCTGAATCCGCCGAGACCATCCAACTACTCAACGCCCAAGGCATCGACACGGTCATGCTCACCGGCGACAACGCCCGTACCGCTGGGGCCATAGCGCTCGAGGCAGGTATCGCTGACGTGCGAGCCGAACAGCTCCCCGCGGACAAGGCCGCCGTGATATCCCAGCTCGCCAAAACTCGTCCCGTCGCGATGGTGGGCGATGGGATCAACGATGCCCCTGCTCTAGCCACGGCAACAGTCGGAATTGCGATGGGCGTGAAAGGATCCGCCGCAGCCATCGAGTCCGCTGACATCGCCTTCACCGGGAATGACCTGCGCCTCCTGCCAGCCGCGCTCGCCCACGCTCGCCGCGGCCGGCGCATCATGACGATGAACATCGGACTGGCGCTGGCCATCATCATCGTGCTGTTCCCCCTCGCGCTGTTCGGGGTACTCGGACTTGCTGGGGTCGTCCTCGTCCACGAAGTAGCCGAGGTCATCGTGATCCTCAACGGAGTCCGCGCAGCTCGCCGACCAGCCGCACTTCGTGGACTCACCGCTATCCCCGCCGCGCGCAGAGACCTGGCAAGCCTCTGACCACATCTCAAGGGTCGAACACGCGTCGAACCATTTGAGATGTCTGCGAGCCGCCCGCACTTAGGATCGTGACGATGCGTACGGAGAAATCACCGCTCGGGCGTCTGACCCGAGGTAGTGCTCCGCTGGCGACCAAGATCGTCAGCGCGATCTTGCTCGCGCTCGCGCTCCTACTCGGATCATGGGCTGGAGGGCACTCCACAAGTGGCGAGGCCAGCGTCGCCGACGTCCTCACCGCCGCCGTAACAGAACTCGTTCATGACGCTGCACCCCTCAGCGACACGCCCCCAGGAATAACATCGGCGGACGCCGCGAGTGTGATGACCGCCGGCGCCCTGTGCGTTTTCGGTTTGCTCTGCGGTGCGCTCTTCTTCCTGGTGCTTCGGCGTGCTCGGTGGCTTCGTCTACAACGCGTACCCGTTCGTGCTGCCGTCGTTTTCCAGCACAGCTGGCCGCGCACGCGTTTCCTTGCTCCTCCATTGACTCTTTCCCAGCTGGCGATTCTCCGAACTTGACGGTCATTCGGCCCGCGCGTCTTCGACGACGCCCGCGGGTCGGTCCTCAACCGTCTCTGCCCGTTCGTGGCTTCTTCGCTGCGGTCTGGGCGTTCTTCAAGTCTTCGGAGTACCCACCAATGGCACGTTCACAGCCCGCCCATCCGCGCCGTCCTCGGCACCTATTCGCCCCAGTCCTCGCGGTCGTTCTCGCGACCGTCGGGATGATTCTTCTCCCGTCCCCTGCATCGGCGCACGACAGCATCGTCAGTTCTTACCCGGCGGCGTCGTCCTCCGTCGACACCGTCCCCGACGAGATCTCCATCACCTTCAGCGCTGAGCTTCTCGGGGAAGGCGGCAGCGGCATCATCCAGGTCACCGGCCAAGACGGCACCGTCTACAGCGAAGGCGAACCAGAGATCGCTGCTGAAACCATCACGCAGCACCTATCCGCGGACGCCCCCGCCGGGGCGTACACCGTCCTGTGGCGGGTCGTCTCCAGCGATGGGCACCCCACGAGCGGTGAATACACCTTCGACGTGATCCCGGTCGTCAGCGCCACCCCCTCCGCGACCCCGACAGAGTCCACAACTACGCCGGTCGCGAGCCCCAGTCCCGACTCATCAACCGAAACCGACAGCGTCAATACTGCAGGTCACGGGGAACCAACCGGCGGCGGATCAGCGTTGCCGGTGTTCCTCATCACCGGCGCGACCATCGTGCTCGCCGCATTGCTGATCGTGGTGCTGTTTGTTCGCAACGCACGTCGCCGGCGAGACGCACAACCGTGAGGCCTCTCCGCGCGCGCGCTCTCGCCTGGGCCTGCCTGGCGGCTGCCGCGGTGGTTCTCGTCGACCAGTCCACCAAAGCACTGGCCATCGCGACCCTATCCACGACGACACGGGTGCCATTACTTGGGGATGCTCTGGGGCTGCAACTGGCATTCAACCCCGGGGCGGCATTCTCCCTCGGCGCAGGTTCGACAGGGATCATCACTGTCATCACCTTCGCCGCCGTCCTCTTCCTGACACGCGCTGCCCTACGCACCACGTCCCCTTCGTGGGCAACAGGCATCGGTCTGATCTGGGGAGCAGCCATCGGCAATCTCCTTGACCGACTGTTCGCGCCCCCGGGGTTTGGAATCGGACACGTCACAGACTTCCTCGCGTACGGCGAGCTGTTCATCGGCAACATTGCTGACGCCGCGCTTTCCGTTGGCTTTGGAGTGCTTGGCTGGGAGCTCTGCCGGGCCCGGAGAGGGGTCCAGGCGCCGCAGAGCCGCCTCGCACCCGCCGAGAGAGAGGCACCCGAATGACGGTGTCGGCTCGGAGACGACACCGTCTCCTCAGCGCGCTGACCGCGGCCGCGGTCGTGCTGGGCGTCGCGGGTTGCGCCGCGAACGAAAACCTCAGTACGCAGTATCGGGAAGGCGACAACAAGGGTTTCATCTCCGGTGACTTCCGAGTCGTAGAAATACCCGACGCCGAACGAGGCGACCCGGTCGTATTCGAGGGTGTCTCCGAACGGGGGGAGACCATCTCCAGCGACGATTACCGCGACCGCGTGTACGTCGTGAACTTCTGGTACGCCGCTTGCGGGCCATGCATCGCGGAAGCACCGCTTCTTGAGCAGGTGTGGCAACAGAACCAAGCGGCGGGCGTGGGCTTTCTCGGGATCAACATCTACGACCAGCCGGGAACGGCAGTGTCATTCGCCGAGGACAACAGCATCACCTACCCCAGCGTCATCGACGTCAACGAAGGGTCCGTCAAACTCGCGTTCGCAGCGGCTACACCCATTCAAGCGACTCCCACCACCCTCGTGATGGACCGGGACGGGCGCGTAGCGGCCCGCATCATCGGACAACTTCCCACCGCTTCGATTCTGTCGACGCTCGTACGAGACGCGCTCGAGGAGGCGCCATGAACCTCGGCATGCTCGTCTTTGACGGGGCTCTGTGGGTCGCCGTCGCCATTGCTTTGGCCGCCGGTCTGATCTCGTTCGTGTCGCCCTGCGTCTTGCCTCTCGTTCCCGGCTACTTCGGCTACCTGACCTCGTCGATGACCACGCCGACCGGCCGCAGCCGCGGGAGAGGCCCTCTGCTCCTGGGCGTGTTGTTGTTCGTTGCTGGTTTCACCACCGTGTTCATGTCCGTCACCATTCTGGGAGGAGTTCTCGGGCTCTTCTTCCTTCAATACTCCGCCGTAATCACGCGGATCCTCGGCGTCTTCGTGATCGCCATGGGACTCGCCTTCCTCGGCGTCTTCAAAGGCGCGCAACGCACGGTCCGCCCCAAAGCGCGCCGAAATCTCGGGATTGCAAGCGCCCCACTGCTCGGCATCGCCCTCGGCGTAGGGTGGACCCCCTGCATAGGCCCGACGCTCGCGGCAATCATGTCCGTCTCCTGGAACATGGGCGACCCGTTCCGCGCCGCCATCCTCGGGCTGGCATACTCCCTCGGACTCGGCATCCCGTTCTTCCTCCTCGCGCTAGGCGCCGGGTGGACGATGCGTTCGGTGACGTTCGTCAAACGACACATCCGGATGATCAACATCGCTGGCGGCACGGTCATGATCTTGCTGGGCATCGCGATGGTCACGGGAGTCTGGGGCGCTCTTATGTCCGTCCTGCAGGGGGTGATGGTGAATGTCACTCTCCCGATCTGACACTGACCGTTCCCGCCCCGCGGACCACATCGACCAGTCAGACACCACGGAACCCATCTCCAGTCCAGCGCTGGGACCGTGGGGATACGTTCGTTGGGGATGGCGCCAGCTCACCAGTATGAGGACCGCAATTGTCCTCCTTCTTCTCCTTGCCCTCGCCGCCGTCCCCGGTTCTGTGTTCCCCCAACGCAGCGCCGACCCAAACGGAGTCACGCAATGGTTCCGGAACAACCCAGAAGCCGCCCCCGTTCTGGATTGGTTCCAGCTGTTCGACCTCTACAGCTCATCGTGGTTCTCCGCGATCTACCTTCTCCTTTTCATCTCCCTCATCGGCTGCGTCATACCCCGAACCCGCCACCATCTGAAAGCACTGCGAGCCGCACCACCGCGCACTCCCGCACGGCTGGGCAGGCTCGAGAACTACCACCACGTCCTCGTCGACGGCGGCAGCAATCCGGACGCGTCCGCAACCGCAGCAATCGACGTCGCGACCGACCACCTAAAGTCACGGGGCTACCGCGTCAAGCGCTACGACACCAAAGGAAGCTGGTCCGTATCTGCCGAACGGGGCTACGCCCGAGAGACGGGCAACCTCACCTTCCATGTCGCGCTCATCGGAGTACTCGTCTCCGTGCTGCTAGGTAGCGGCTTTACCTACACCGGCCAGCGGGTCATCGTCGAAGGCACCACCTTCGTTAACGCGTTGAGCGACTACTCGTCATTCAACCCTGGTCGGTTCATCGACGGAACCGAGTTGACGCCGTACTCCATGACGCTGGACGCCTTCGACGTGAAGTACGTCCCGCCGGGATCTGCAGGCGCTGGTCAGGCAGGAGACTTCGCCGCCGCGGTTACCGTGCGCACGCCTGGCACCGCCGAGACCCTTACGAAGACGGTGCGCGTGAACTCGCCGCTCACCGTGTCTCAGGATCGAATCTTCCTCCTGGGAAATGGCTACGCCCCCACCATCACGGTCCGCAATGCTGAGGGAAACGTCGTCTACAGCGATTCGCAACCGTTCCTCCCACAGGACTCGATGATGACCTCCCTTGGCATCATCAAAGTCCCCGACGGGCTCCCCGAGCAGGTCGGACTCGTCGGCTTCTTCTACCCCACGCAGGGAGCTCTTTCCACAGGCGCCTACGCGTCGATATACCCAGACCTGTTCAATCCCGTCGTGACGTTCAACGTTTTCTCCGGGGATCTCGGTATCGACGACGGCACACCACGCTCTGTCTACACTTTGGACACTTCCGGAATGGCCCAGCTCACCGGAGGTGAGACCGGCGGCGACTCCATCGAACTCGGCCCGGGCCAAACCGCAGACCTCCCGAACGGTTGGGGCACCGTCACGTTCGAGGACGCGTCCGCCGGGACCGACCCCCTCGGCACGGTCAAACGTTTCGCGTCGCTGCAGATCCAGCACGACGCCGGGGCAACCTGGGTGCTCCTCTTCGCCATGGTCGCGACCCTTGGTCTGATGGCAGGCCTCTTCATCCCGCGCCGGCGGCTGTGGGTCAAAGCGACCCTCGACCAGTCCAGTCACACCCACACACTTCGTCTTGAATACGCCGGCCTTGCACGCGGAGAAGACCCGCAGCTCCCTCCCGCGGTACTGCAACTCCGTGACGCTCACCTCTCCGCGATACAACCCTCCATCCCATCACCGACCCGCGAGGAAGACTCATGACCCGCACATCGACTCTGTCCACCCCTGCTAAAGCCACAATCGCCGCCGGCATCGTCGTGGCTCTTCTCACTATCTCCGCAGTCGTCTACTCCTTCGCCTCACGCCCCGCAGCACCGGATCCCGCAGGCGCAGAGGGTGCGCTACCCGGGACCCGAACAAGCACACATGTCCTGGACGAGGTCGGGCCCGAGGCCCCGACGCTGGTGGAGTTTCTCGACTTTGAATGCGAGGCATGCGGCGCCTTCTATCCCGTCATCGAACAGCTGCGGGAAGAGTACGCCGGAGAGATCAACTTCGCTATCCGGTACTTCCCGCTGCCCGGACACTTCAACGCTATGAACGCCGCAATCGCTGTCGAGGCCGCCGCCCAGCAAGACGCGTTGGAACCGATGTACAGCAAGATGTTCGAAACCCAGGAGCAGTGGGGCGAGCAGCAAACTTCCGAGGAAGCACGGTTCCGCTCCTACGCAGAGGAACTGGGTCTGGATATGGTCGCCTACGATTCTGCCGTCGCCGACCCCGCGACACGGGCCCGTGTCGAGGAGGACTACAACGACGCCCGGGCCCTCGGCGCTTCCAGCACCCCCACCTTCTTCCTCGAAGGTGAACAGCTCCAGCTCACCCAGCTCACCGACCTGACCGATGCAATCGACCGCGCTATCGCGGACTGAGCACCCTCGGCCCAGCGCCGAGCCCACCAAGTCCGCCTCCCTTCCCCTTCCCTGGGCCGTCGCCACGGCGGTGCTCGCAGGTGTCAGCCTCGATCTTGCTTACCCTTCCTCCGGGCTGTGGATGCTAGCGATCCCGAGCGTCATTCTCATCCTGCTCTCCCTCATCGGGCGCAGAACGCGTAGCGCCTTCCTCGTCGGAGGCGTATACGGGACGACCTTCTTCCTGCTTCACCTCGATTGGGTGGGGAGCTTCCTTGGCCCGGTGCCTTGGCTGGCTCTCGCCTCGTTTCAAACCGTCATCGTCGCAGCGGGCTGCGCCCTCATCGCGTGGGCCTATCGGTGGGGCGAAACCAGGCTGCATGGACGGTGGGCCCGACTCATCGTTCTCCCGCTTGTCATTGCCTCGGTATGGGTGCTGCGGGAATCAGTCGCAGGCTCCTGGCCCTACACGGGGTTCCCCTGGGCGCGGCTCGGCATCACGCAGTCGAACGGGCCTCTGGTCGAGATCGTGTCCTGGACCGGGATAGCCGGGCTCACATTCCTTCTGGTGGCGTTCAGCGCGGCGGCGCTTCAAGCAGTTCGCGCTTGGCGCGTCGCGGGGCTCCGCAGCGCGGTCATGCCGGCGGCCGCCGTCTGCGTACTGGTGCTCGCGCCCCAGTTCCCTACAACGGATGCAGGGTCGTTCACGGTCGGGTGGGTGCAGGGGAACGGACCCTCCGGATACTTCGACAGACGGTCACCGGGAGAGATCCTCGCCTCCTACGTCGATGCGACCGACGGTCTGCTCGGCGAAGACGTCGACGTGTTGGCGTGGCCCGAAGGTTCCGTCGACAGCGACCCCCTACGAAACCCCCAGACGGCCAGGATCCTCGACGAGGTCGCGCGCGCCGTGCGGGCGCCCGTTCTTGTGAACGCAGCCACCGACCGCAACCGGCAGACCTTCAACACGTCGCTCCTGTGGGATCCCACTGCGCCCACGCCGCAGGTCCACGACAAGCGAAATCCGGTGCCGTTTGGTGAGTATGTGCCGGATCGCTGGTTCTTCGAGGCAGTGGCGCCGGAGCTCGTGGGGCTCATCAAACGGGAGTATGCGCGCGGCGACAACCCGCCAATCATGAGGGTGAACGACACCCGTGTCGGCCTCGCGATCTGCTTTGACGTCATCTACGACGATGTCATCCGGGAGAGCGCGGCGGCGGGGGCACAAGTACTCATTTTTCAAACCAACAATGCCGATTTCCGCAACACCGACGAGAACCTTCAACAGCTCGCCTTCGCACGCATGAGAGCCGTCGAAACCGGGCGGGCTGTCATCAACGTCTCTACCGTCGGAACCAGCCAGGCGATTGCTCCGGACGGGAGCATCATCCACGCACTCCCCATAAACACCACCGCGTCAGCCGTGACGACCCTGCCGCTGCGCGACGGTACGACCCCCGCCGTGCAATTCGGCCGGCCGATAGAGGTACTTCTGTCCGTCGGCGGGGTTGCGTTCTGTCTCGTCGTCTCGACCCACGCTCGGTTCAGAACCCGCGCACCCCGGAAGGGAAAATCATGAGCCCTAGTGACCTCGCCTTCGAGCGAGCTTCACCCGTCGTGTCGGCGCCCAGCGACTGGCGCTTTGCAATCTTTGTTCTCGTGACCGGACTGCTCGGATTGGTCGCCGCTCTAGCGCTCTCCATAGAGAAGGCCGAGAAGCTCCTCGACCCGCAACAGGCACTCGGATGTGACCTTTCTGTCCTGGTCCAGTGCAGCGCCAACCTCGACAGTGCGCAAGGAGCAGCCTTCGGCTTCCCCAACCCGTTCCTCGGCCTTATGGGCTACGCCGTCGTCGTCACCGTCGGAGTCGTCATCATGGCGACGACGGGGCTTGCTCGGTGGTTCTGGATGAGCTTCTCGCTAGGGCTGACGTTCGCTCTGGGATTCGTGGTGTGGCTCATCGGTCAGAGCGTGTTCGTGCTCGGGACCCTGTGCCCGTGGTGCCTGCTCGTGTGGGTCGTCACCATTCCGCTATGGGTCTTCACCGTCGGTCGCTGTCTCCGAACAGGAGTCTTCGGCACCCGCGCAGCGCGGTTCGGGAAAGCTCTCTGGCCCTGGCTCACGCTCGTCACCCTCTTTGCGTACGTCACGGTGGCAGTCGTAGCGCAACTGCGACTAGACGTCATCGGGAGCCTCCTGTGAAAGCGGATACTCGCTCGACGCGTGCCGCCAGCGGAACGAGGTTGCTGGGTCCGTTCGTGCTGGTCGTCTCTGCTCTGCTCGTACTCATCGCGGCGCTAGCGGTCGGCAACGGTGCGGCACCGTTGGCGGTCGGCGATCCTGGAGCGACCGTGCGGTGGAGTCTCCCCGTTGCGAAGCTGCTGGTGAACCTCTCCGCGGCCACAATGGTGGGTTCTATGGTTCTTGCCCTGTTCGCACTCCGTTCGGGAACCCGCCCTTTCGACGTAGCGCTGGACACGGCATCCATCGGCGCAGCGGTTTTCACCGTCGGGTCGGCGGCGACCGCGTTCTTCACGTTTCTCAACGTCATTCCCGCCGTACCGACGCCCGCCCCTGCTTTCGGGCAACAACTTGGGAGGTTCCTTGTTGAAACCGAGCTCGGTCGCGCCTGGCTTATTACGACGATCTGCGGGGCCATACTCACCGTTCTGACCTTCGCTGTGCGGGCGTGGGCGCCGACTCTCCTCGTCACCGTGCTGGCGATGGCGGCACTCGTGCCGATGGCAACTCAAGGCCATGCCGGTGAGGAGGCCAGCCACGAGGCGGCAGTCATGTCGCTCATCATCCACACCATCGCTGCCGCCGTGTGGCTGGGAGGGCTGGTCCTCCTTGTGGTGCTGCGACCAGTCCTCGAGAGGGCTGCGTCGCAGCCAACTCTGTTGCGGTATTCGTCCATCGCGCTGTGGGCCTTCGTTGTGGTCGCAGTGTCGGGGACGGTGCGGGCCTCCATCGGCTTAGGGGGATGGGATGCGTTGTGGTCTCCTTACGGTGCGCTGGTGCTCGTCAAGGCAGGGACTCTCGTTGTGTTGGGAGTCTTCGGCGCGCGCTATCGTCGGCACCTCATCGAACGCGCAGGACAGCCGTCCGGGTCCCGTCGGTTTTGGGGTCTGATTGTTCTCGAGTTCGCTTTTATGGGCATAGCCAGCGGCGCAGCTGCGGCGCTAGCGCGAACGCCGACTCCCGGCGGAAACGAACCACCCGTCGCTCAAAGCGCCGCGCAGGTTTTGACCGGGAACGTCGTACCGCCGGAACTCACCGCGTCGGTATGGCTCACCAGCACGAGCATCGACCCCCTGTGGGTGCTCGTCGCGGGCTTCGGAGTGTTCTTCTACCTCGCCGGCGTTCGACGCCTACGGCTGCGCGGCGATTCGTGGTCGCCCCACCGAACAGTTCTCTGGTGCAGTGGATCCCTGGCTCTGCTGTGGGTGACTTCGGGTCCAATCAGCGTCTACCGCGAGTATCTTTACAGCCTGAATGCGCTGGGACTGACGGTATTGGCCGTGGCCATTCCGTTGCTGTTCGTACTCGGTGCTCCCGTGACGCTGGCCGTGCATGCCATCACTCCTCGTCAAGACGGGTCTCGAGGAGGCCGCGAATGGATACTCTGGCTCGTCCAGAGCCCGGCCGCTCGTATCCTCACCAACGGCTACGTCATGTCGGCCATCCTGATCGTGTCGCTGTGGACCACGTACTACACCGGTGTGTTCCGGTGGGCGTTGACGGATCCGCTCGGGTACGAGTGGCTAGTAGCCCATTTCCTCGTCGCCGGGTGTCTCTTCGTTGCGGCGTTCGTCAGGACCGCAGTTGTGCCGACCTATCGACGTGTTTTCGCGCTGGTCGCCGTCATCGCGTCGTTCAGCTTGGTGGGGATTTCCATCATCACTTCGCCGGGGCTTTTTATGGCTGACTGGTTTGGTGCGATGGGGAGGCAATGGGGCCCGTCGTCCCTCGCAGACCAGGCCACAGGCGGCATCCTGATCTCGGTCTTCGGAGTTGTGCCCGTGGCAATCCTGGCGGGCATATTCCTGCTCCACCGTGATGAGGAGCGGCCGCCAAGAGGTTTAGCTGCGTCTACGACGAGCTCCGCGGGATGATGTCAGGGCCTGTTCACCGGGAGCGCACTCTTCGTATGAGGCCGTGCTTACAATGTTGGTAATGCGCGCAGCGGATTACAGGGTCCCCTCCGCCCACGTATCTCCGGCCATATTGACAATGAGATTCATTGCCGCCGCGGTCCTTCTTCTCGCCATCACGGTGATGACGCTGAGCGCCCATCACGATCAGGACCCAGTCGTGGTCGGAGCCGTCGCGGTGGCAGACGGGGCCGGAACGACCGATACTGCGCCCGTCGGGTCAGCGGCCGCCTCTGACGCCGTCGAGTCGGCAGCGCTCACCCTCACCGCCGTGTGTGTATTACTGGCGGTCAGCTGCTTTGCTATCGTCGCCGCCCACCATCTGCGCCGTCAAAATCACCGCCCGTCACCCATCGAGGTGTCGCCCCGACCCCCCTCGTCGCCCCCGATAGCTTCGTTGGCGTCCTCGCGCCCTCCTTCCCTCACGCTGCTCTCTGTTAGCCGCATTTGACCCCTCCTGATCCCCGGCCTGATCTCGCCGGGGCCGAAGGCGTGTCCTTTTGTAGCCCTATAAGGAGTGTTTGTGAAAAGCCCTACCCTGTCGCTGCCTTCCGCAGCAAAAATTGTTATCTCTCGTACTTCCGACGCGGCGCGGCGGCCGCGCTCATGACCGGCCACATCGACGGGCTCTCCCGGCGCCGGGCCATCATCGTCGGCGCGGGCCAGTCCGGCCTCGCGGTCGCTGCCGCGCTGGTAGCTCATGGCTTCCAACCTCAGGCTGACTTTGCCGTGATTGACGCATCCCGCGTCGAGGAGCGCACCTGGGATCGTCGATGGCGCTCGTTGAGGCTTCAGACGACCGCTCGTGACTCCGCACTGCCAGGGTTCGCCTTTCCTGGTGACCCGACGCGGCGCCCACTGGCGCACGAGATGGGGCACTACCTTGCCAGCTTCGCGCGCACCTTCGGAATCAAGCCAATGTGGCGGACCGGAGCTCTGAGCGTTCGGAAGCCTGGGGAGGGGTCAACGCTTGAGTTGGTCACGAGCCGGGGCACGATCCAGACTCGCAACGTCGTTGCAGCGTCCGGCGCGTACGCCCGCCCGCGACGGCCCGACTGGGCGTACGACTTGGCTGTAACCGGTGTAGCGATGCACAGCCACGACTACCTCTACCCTCGGCAGCTTCCTGGCGGACGGGTCCTCGTGGTGGGAGGAGGCGACGCCGCCGTCGAGATCGCTTCCGAACTCGCTCTCCACGGCGATGTGATCGTCTCAACGCGTAACCGGCGCATCAACCGTTCTTTGCGTGCATTCCAGGCTAGGGCGGCCTCCGAAGGGGACGGTGGGCCGCGTGCGGCGGGCAACATCTCCATCCGCCCTCACGTGGTACGCGCCGCAGGGCGCACGGTCACCTTCAGCGATCTCACAAGCCTGACTGTGGAGTCGGTCGTCTTTGCTACCGGGTATCTACCGGGCGATGCGTGGCTGCCCGACTCCGTGACGCCTCATCGAGGGCGGGCCGTCGATTCCTCAATCCCAGGACTCTATGCGGTCGGTATCCCCGGATACGGCGACCCTCACACACCCCGTATCAACACAATTGCGCGTCACGCTGAGCGCGTCGCTCGCCGGATCGCTGAACGCCCATGATCCGCAAACCCGACAGTTCGGAGAGACAACCATGACCGCGGAACACTCCCACGGCAGCAAGACCACGCCTCGCTCCCGTCTCGTCATTGCCTTCAGCATCACCGCGTCGGTGTTTATTGTCGAAGTGTTCGGTGCTGTGCTCACGGGGAGCCTTGCGCTCCTCGTTGACGCGGCGCACATGCTCACAGATGTCATCGGACTTGCTCTCGCGCTGACGGCCGCCAACCTCATGAATCGGAAGCCATCAGATCGTCACACGTGGGGGTTCCGGCGAGCGGAGGTCCTTGGCGCTCTTACTCAAGCAGCGCTGCTTTTCGGCGTGGGCATGTTCGCACTCGTCGAAGGCGTGCGACGACTATTCGAACCGCCCGAGATCGCGTCCGGCAGCCTTCTCCTGTTCGGAATTATCGGACTCATCGCCAACGTCGTCGCCCTGGTCGTCTTGACTGGCGGGCGCTCAGAGAACCTCAACATGCGGGCTGCGTTCCTCGAGGTTCTCAACGACGCGTTGGGGTCTGTCGCCGTCATTGTCAGCGCGATTCTGATCTCAACCCTGGGCTGGAACCAGTCGGACGCTCTCGCAGGCATTGCGATCTCATTGCTCATCGTTCCGCGAACCGTTGTGCTGATGCGCGCCAGCGGAAGTGTGCTCCTCGAGACCACGCCCAAGGGACTAGACCTCGCCGACGTGCGAGCACACCTCCTCGAATTGCCACACGTGGTGGAAGTGCATGACATGCATGCATCCCACATCTCGACGGACCTCCCCGTGCTTACCGCGCATGTCGTCGTGGAGGACGAGTACCTGAGGAACGGTGACGGGGGAGCGCTGCTGCGTTCGTTGCAGCAGTGCGTCGCAGAGCACTTCCCAATCAGCGTGGAACACTCAACCTTCCAGATCGAGCCGGCGAGCTACGAAGAAGACCATTTACCTCATGGCTGAAGCTGCGACGAAAGCTACCCGGTCGCGCCGCCTTGATCTGAGGGCTCGGAAGGGTGCTCGCGTGACCGGCACGGAGTCTCTTCGATGACGAGGCTGCAAGGAGCGTTCATCCCTGAGGCGCCACCCTCCCTCCTCACGATGCTTGTCCCAGAGACGCACGCGCCACCGGTGCTCCCTGTCGTCGCGGTTGTCCTTGGACTGCTCTATCTGTGGGGCGCCGTGCGACTCTGGCGGCGAAAGGACCGGTGGTCGCTGGGGAGGACGGTCTTGTTCCTCTCTGGGTGTTCGCTGCTCCTGGTGGTCACGGGCACGGAGATCGATTCGTACGGCACGGTTCTGTTCTCCGTCTTCATGTTTCAGCAGCTCACTCTCATGATTGCTGTCCCGCCGCTCCTGGTCTGGGGGTCACCAGGGAGGCTCCTTCTCCGCGCTGTGGGTCATTCTGGGCTGGGCGGGATCGTTCAGAGGGCGGCGCTCGTCGGACTCCGGTCATCGTTTGCTCGGTACCTTCTTCATCCAGCGGTCACCATCCCGCTCTTCCTGATGAGCTACTACGGGTTGTACCTCACGGGTATCGCCAGCTCGGCGTTGGCCTCCACCGGAGGGCACCTCACTCTTGAGATCTTCTTCCTGGTAGCGGGGATGCTGTTCACCATCCCTGCGCTGAGCGACGACCCGCTGCCGACCCGCCACGGACACGGTGCACGCATTCTCGACGTCTCTGTCGAGATGGTCCTCCACGTCTTCTTCGGAGTCATCATCATGATGAGCACGACCGTGCTCGTCGACGCTTTCGCGAACCCTCCCGCGGAGTGGGGCATCGACCCTCTGGAGGACCAGGGCGTCGCGGGCGGCCTCGCCTGGGGGTACGGCGAAGGTCCAACTGTCGTCATCCTGGTCGTTCTCCTACATCGCTGGTTCATGGATGACACTCGCCGTGCTCGCGCCGCCGACGCCCGCGCGGACCGTGATGGCGACCCAGACCTCGACGCATACAACCGCCACCTCGCAGACCTCGCAAGGCTAGCGGCGACCCAGCAAGGCCACCGAAACAAGAATCAAGAACCTCATGGAGAGACCGATGCACTCCCGAACAAAACGCACCCCATCTGAGTTTCAACGCAATGCATTCGCTCCGGGAGTTCTCGCAGCAGTAGTGCTCCTAGCGGGCATCGCTCTGATTGACCAGGAGTTCTATCTCGCTGTGCGCTTCATAGTCGCAATCCTGGCCGTAATCATCGGGTGGTTTGCCTTGCAAGCTCGCCAATGGTGGTGGGCACCCGTGATGCTGGCTATCACCATCGCGTGGAACCCGGTCTACCCTCTGCCGGTCAGCGGACAGGGTTGGATGGCAGCGCACATCGCGGCCGCAGGCGTATGCGTGGTGGCTGGATCGATGATCAAGACCAGGCGTGTCGTGAACAAGTAGGCGGTGACCGCTGAGATGCAGATGGACGGCAACGCACACGCGTTGCCGTCCATCTGCGTCTTGTCGTACTAGGCGATGCCGCGACGGCGACGGTTGACCGCGTATGCGCCGACGGCGAGCATCGCGGCTGCGATACCAGCCAGCGCCCACGGCACCGCGGCGCCGGTGACTGCCAGTGCCCCATTGCTCGGAGTGCTGCCCGCCCCCGCAGGTGCCGTGGTCGGGGAGGGCGACGACGTCGGGGCGGGGGCGGGGTTTGCGACAACCGTCACCTCCGCGGCGAGTTCCACATCGGTCTGCACACCGTTCACCGTCACCGTGCCGGCGCCGAGAGCCTCCGGAGCGGTGACGGTGAACGTTGCCTCACCATCAAGGACATCAACCTGGCCGAGATCGGCTGCTCCGGGCTGGCCCAGGGCAGTCGCCTGCCAATCAGCATTCAAGCCTGAAACCGTGACCGTGTACTCGGCGCCCGGTGCAACCTCGGCGGGGGCCGAAATGGTGGCCCCGGCGCTGAGCTTCTTCAAGTCTCGTTCGAGCCCAAGGGTGTTTGCGGAGGTGAAGAACAGGTCCGTCTGATCTGTGAGCCCCAGCACGTTGGCGGCGCCCGGACCATACCCAGCGACGCGCACCTGCGAGCCGGTGTGCTGCTGAGACCCGCCGGCGGGAGAGGTGCCGTAAGCGACAATCATCGGCTGGCCCTCGGTGGTGAGCAGGTGCGTGTTCAAGCCGGGGATTGCCGAGCCGACAATTTGGCTGGTGTGCGCGTGGTCGGCGGTGACGACGACCATTGTGTCGCCTTGTTTCTTCGCGTACTCGAGCGCAACCTGCACTGCCTCGTCGAGGTCGACAGTCTCGCCAATCTGACCGCACGCGTTCGCGGCGTGGTCCTGCTTGTCGATGCTCGCACCCTCGACCTGGAGGAAGAAGCCGTCCTCGTTGTCGAGGAGGTCGATGGCCTTGGTCGTCAGCGATGCGAGCGAGAGCCCGGTCTCGAGGCGAGCCGGGTTCTCGACACAGGCCTCGGCCGGCGGAAGCGTTCCAGCGGCGGGGAGGTCGACGGCGGCGGGTCCGTTCCAACGGGTGGGGAAGTTGCCCGCGGTGAACAGCCCCAACAGCGGCTGTTCGGCATTCGCCTCCGTGACGGCGGCGAGGCCCTCGGCGTCATCGACGAGCTGGTAGCCACGGTCCTCCGCCTGCGCGAAGAGGGTCTGCCCGTTCCACGGGCCAGCCTGCGCGATCTGCGTGAAGCTGGCCGAGCCGCCGCCGAGGGTCACATCGGGGCGCACATTGAGCAGCTGCTCGCTGATGGAACCGAGACCGCCGTTCTGAAGCGCTTCAGAGGTGCAGTTCGCGGTGGCCTGCACGGGGCCGTAGCATCCGCGCGCGGAGATGTGCGCAATCTCGGCGCCGGGGGTGGCGTCTTGGATCTCGGCGGTCGTGACGTTGCCGGTCTTCAGTCCGTTGGCCTTCGCCAGTTCGAGGAGCGTCGCCTGCGGGGCGTTGTTCACGTCCACGCTGAGGCGGCCGTTGACCGTCTTGGTGCCGGTCGACCAAGCGGATGCGGTCGATGCCGACTCCGAGGCGTAGTTCGGTGTGCCGTCGGGGTTTACAGCCCAGTGCACGTACTGCCCGGTCAGGGGGAGTGCGTCAATGCCCGCGAAGGTGCCGGCGGCGCCCTGCGCGTAGTTGCGAGCGACGGTGATTTCCGAATCTCCCATGCCGTCGCCGATGAGCAGAATGACGTTCTTTGCGGGGCCATCGATGAGCGCGTCGCGGATGGCATCGTTTCGGTCCGTGTCGTGATCGACGCGAGCGGCCCCGCCGTTATCCGTGACGGGTGCCGCGGAGGCGGGCAGCGCCGCACCGACGCTGCCGAAAGCCAACAAGGTGATGGCCAGAGCAGACCACGCCTGACGTGCGCGGTTCTTCACAATACGAGGGGGCATCCGGAATCCTTCGATGATCGGGCCGACGAGATCACCGGCGTCGCTTCCAGAGAACGCTTCCTCGGGAAACGACAGGGGAAATTGGCGAAAATCGTGCGTGAACGCGTACGGTCCACTTCATCCGTCGAGTCACGCTACGGTCGTCACTCCCCGTGTTGTAGGCAGGCAAGAACCGGATGGGTGTATCTGGGTCATGAGCGGCTGCGCAAACCAGGAAGGACCTGCGATGCCATCTCCGTTTGAGACGCTGTCTCGCTGTGGCGTGCGTCCTCGGATGACTGCGATTGCTCCGCGCATGGCACGCTTCAGCAGCACCAGCCAATTGGCTAAGAGCCTTCTGCGACCCGGAGAGAGGCGCTCACGCTTCGCGCGCCCCGCCCGCTGTTCCCGATCATCGGCTCCTTGCTTCGGTCACACGTGACTTGGGAGAGGATTTCGCAACCTTGGGCCGCAATCAGACAAGGCGAAGCTCATCACCCGTCGACGGGTGATGATTCATTCGCTCAACCCGCTATCCGGGGTGACCTCACGCCACGCGACGCCGCTCTCTGCCATACGTTTGGTTAGCTGCTGCAAGCTCGTGATCTGCTCGTCAACCCACGGGTGAACTCTGCGCAACTCTTCTAGTTCCGAGCCCTCTTCAGGGCTGAGGTCATCAGCCAAGAATGCAGCGATGAGTTCTCTCCACCGGTCATGGATACTTTCGATGCTTACTCCCGACTTTCGGGCTTGATCCCTGCGCCGACCCCTGGCGGAGGGGGATGGACGAGGGCTTGAATCAGCTACCCTGGTGCCGTTCCCTTATCCTCAGTCGCCTCGTTTGAAAACCGGCTATGGCCCCCAGCAGGAGAAAGCCGACTGCCACGGGCACGGCAACTTGCCACAATACGTTGCCCGCCAAAAAGCTCGAGACCAAGATCGCTACCGACAATCCGTTGAGCGCAAGGGCGAGGTACGCAAATTGAGTCGAGGACCATCGTAGAAGTCGTCTCGAGTCTTTCGGTTTGGTGGTCACAGTATTCCGTTCTCGACCACCGTATGGCGGTGCGGCTTGTTCGATACACATCTCATTGCGTGTTTGCCTTTAGCCAGATGAGGGAGTCAACGGCAACGCCGTCCGTGTAGACCTCAAAGTGGAGGTGATTTGCGGTGGAGCGTCCTGTGCTGCCTACGTAACCGAGGAGTTGTCCGGCCGATACTGCTTGGCCAGGGCTGACCTGTCTGCTTCCGGATTGCATGTGCGGGTACACGGTGCCCACCCTCTGCCCGTTCAGGTTGGATTCAAGCGTGACGGTCACGCCGTAGCCGCCATAGCTGTCTTGCGAGACGCTTACGGTCCCGTCGAGTGCCGCGTAGACGGGGGTCCCGCCTGCGGCGACCATATCGGTGCCCATGTGTGCTCCGCCACGGGCTCCGAAGCGGTCGGTGATGGTGAATGGTCCTCCTACCGGCCAGCGGACCGTTCCGCCCGCAGTGGTCACCATGCCGTAGTCAAACGAGGCCGACGCCTCGGCTGTGTTAGCTGCTCGTGCACTTTTGGCGGCAGCGGCAGCGGCCGCTTCTTTCGTCTTCCTCTCAGCAATTTCTTCTGACGTAGTTGCGGAATAGCCGTCACGAGCGAGCCAGAACGCGGGCAGATCGGATGCCACAACTAGAGACTGTGCGTCTGCTGCGGCGAGTTGCTGCTGAGTTGGCGCTGACTTGTCTGTCGACTGCCACGTCCCGTAGGCCGGGAGCGCGACGGTCGAGATCAGCCCGGCGACGATTGTCAGGATGGCAGCATTTCTGAGCGTGCGGATCTGGGATAGCGGTTCCCGGGGCGCACTCATCCTCGTTTTTGGTCGAGGTTGTGATGGCTCGACTTGCGGCGACGACCGTTGTCTCAGATCACGGCGGGTGGGCTGGGTCTGCTGGGGGCTCTGCTCGAGGGGGGGTGAATCGTTCTGTTCAGTCACTTATGCTCCTGCGGCGTTCGACATCGATCGCGACGCTACGATGACATAAACTGCCTTCGCTGTCGGCGAGGTCTTCAGCCCTTACTCATCGACCATTGGTGGCGCACGAGCCATAAGGCTCCGAGTTTCTCGGAGGAGTGCGCCTCTTAGCACCGGTGATACGAGAGTTCCGAATCAGGTACGGCTAATCGACAACTGCGAAAGTGAAGGACGTGGCGCAAAGATCCGCAGCTTCACGGCCGGAGTAGGTGGGTATCTAGGCGCTATCGCTAACAGCACCCGTGACTTCGATCGACGCAAACTGAAACTTGCCGCTACCATCACGCAGCACAAGAAAACGAAGACGCACAACACGATCGGTGCTGTGAACGAGTTATCCGGGGCCGTCACCGAATCGATGACGTCGGCTGCGTTGACGCCAGCGCTTACTCCAGAACTGATCGGCGTCGCCACCGCTACGCCCGCGGCCTCGACGTGGTGAGCTCCAAGGGCCGCACTACCGAGAGTGAGAAGAATCACAGCGGTAATGAGTTTCATTGTCAAACAGACCCAAGGGGTCAGCGCATCGGGACGGAAACCTTCCGCGGGAAGCATCAGGACGAGCTTACCGGCCGCTTGTCTACGAGAAGCTGGGTTTCGTTGATCTCGCACCAGGGAGCATCCGTCGTCGCCCCATTTGACGTCTAGAAGTACGACCACGCTAAGCACTTGCCAGCGCAAGGCCTCGACGCGATACACGACGACCTGCCTTACACGCCGCGCTCGGGGCCTCTATGACGCGGTGGATATCACGGCGCAGATCTGGGAGCGGGGCCCGTCACTCTACCGCCGGGCGGCGCAAGACCACACGCGCTGACCCAACGCCCGCACTCTCACTGTGCGAGGCAACGGATACAGCTGGGGCACTTAGGGCCGTTGGCGGGCCGCGTCACGGAGACTCGCATTGATGGGCCGGCGGTTATGGGCGAAGTGCTTTCGACGCTAGTTCTAGGGCTTCGGTCGCGACGCGGTAGTAGGCCCAGCGTCCGCGTTGTTCGCGGGTCGCGAGGCCTGCGTCGACGAGCAACTTCATGTGGTGTGAAACGGTGGGCTGGCCGAGTCCGACGGGTTCTGTGAGGTCGCAGATGCAGGCCTCGCCGCCGTCCGATGCGGCGATGAGTGAGAGCAGCCGTACCCGTGTCGGGTCGCCCAGCGCCTTGAACGTGTGAGCGATCCGCTCAGCCTCATCCGGGCTCAGCACGCCTCCAGTGACCGGGGTGCAGCACGCGGCGGCTATCAGCAGGGGGAGCGTGGTGGGCATGCCACGAGTCTGACACGTCGTATTGACATTCGTCGATACGTCGACCAGCCTCGATCCATCGACTTCCATCGATGCGTGAAGAGGGGTTCGGATGAACGTGTCACCTGTCATCGTCATCGGTGCTGGCCCGCAGGGACTCGCCGCGGCAGCCCACCTAGCGGAGCGAAACGTCCCGGCGGTGGTCTTGGAGGCCGGGGACGGCCCCGCCGCCGCAGTAGCCGAATGGGGGCATGTGCGGTTGTTCTCCGAGTGGCCTGAGTTGGTCGACCGTGCCGGGGCGCGTCTTCTCGAGCCCACCGGATGGTCGGCGCCCACAACGGGATATCCCACGGGGGCCCAGTGGATCGCGGGTTATCTTGCACCCCTCGCCGCAGCCCTGAGTGACCGCATCCGTTACGGGGCCCGAGTTGTCGGGGTGTCGCGTCTGGGGCGCGACCGGCTTGTCGATGCGGGCCGCGGTGAGCAGCCCTTCACGGTGCACGTCCAACCGGTCGACGGGGACGAGTACCGGTTGCAGGCCCGCGCGGTTATCGACGCCTCGGGCACCTGGTCGTCCCCGAATCCCGCCGGCGCCGATGGTCTGCCGGCGCTCGGTGAGAGGACAGTGTCTGACCTGTTGTCGTACCGCATCCCTGACTTCCGCGATCGTGAGGGTTTCGAGGGCAAGCACACCGTCGTCATCGGCTCCGGTCACTCTGCGATCACCGCCGTCCTCGCGCTGGCACGAATGGCGCGACGCGACTCGAACACGACCGTCACCTGGGCGCTAAGCCGCACCACCACGGGCAACGCCTTCGGCGGGGGAGACGCGGATGAGCTACCCGCCCGCGGCGCGCTCGGGATTAAAGCCAAGGAGTTCGTTGACGCCGGTCTCGTCTCGCTGGTCACCGGGTTCCGAATCGAGCGCGTGACCGTGACGGCGAACGTCCCGTGCTGGTTGCCGAGGACGGCCGCACCCTTGCCGCTGATCGCGTCGTGGTGCTCACCGGGTTCCGGCCTGACCTGTCCTTCCTGTCAGAGCTGCGGCTGGAGCTGGACCCTACGCTGCAAGCCCCGGTGCGGATCGCCGCGGAGGTGGACCCGAACCTGCATTCCTGCGGGTCGGTCGCCGCGACAGGTGCCGTCGACCTCGCGCAGCCGGAACATGATTTTTACCTGGTGGGCGCGAAGTCGTATGGACGCGCCCCGACGTTTCTCGCCCTGACCGGGTATGAGCAGGTGCGCAGTGTGGTCGCGGAGCTTGCGGGTGACCGCGAGGCCGCACGGCGGGTGGAGCTTGTGCTGCCAGATACGGGTGTGTGTGGCGGGGCGGGGTTGTTCGATGCCTCGGGGTCGTCGCTCGGGGGCGCCTGCTGCGCCCCTTCCGCCCAGGTTCTTCAGATTGGGCGCATCCCCGCATCCGTCTGACCAAGAACGGGAGGGCGGCGCGGACGCGCTTAGCCCTCCCGTTCTGCGTTAGCGGCTGAGGATTGTTGCCTGGATCTTCTCGGAAACGGCTTCGCGGAGCGGTCGCACAGCGTCGGCATCCCATGACTCCGGGTTGGGGAACGACCACTCCAACACTTCACCCCGCGGCGTCGAGGGAAGGGTGAGGCCTGGCTTCATCAACACCACGACGTCGGCCTTATCCAAGCCGTCGACGGTGACCGCGCGGGGCACGCGGTCGGTGATGTCCATGCCCAGTTCTGCGACGGTCGCCGCCACCGCGGGGTTCACCTCGTCGGCGGGCGAGAGCCCTGCCGAGGTCGCGGTGAACCGATCACTGGCCAGGTGCTCCAGCAGGGCTGCGGCGAGCTGGGAGCGGCCGGCGTTGTGCTGGCAGATGAATAGGACAGTAGGGGTGTGGTCGCTCACGGGTTCTCTTTCTGGGTCAGGTCAGCCAGCGGCGAGTCGGGGGGCGAGTTCCGCGATGCGGCGCTCCAGCTCGTCGTAGGCGTTATCAAAGGCGTCATCAGTACCGATGCGCACGGGGTCGGGGATGGACCAATGCAGGTGCCCGGTCACGCCGATTTCTTCGTGCGCGTTGTCGCACACCGTCACCACGAAATCCGTATCGGTCACCACCGCTTCCAGCGCCCGCGGGGGCTGATCCGCCAGCGGCAGGGCGTGTCGGTCGGCGGTGGCGATCGCGCCCGGGTCGATTCGGTCAGCCGGGTGTGTACCTCCGGAGGCGGCCGGGATGCTGCTGCGGGTCGACCACAGCGCCGCGGCCAGTTGAGAGCGGGCCGAGTTCGCCGTGCAGACGAAAACCACCCGACTTGCCCGCTCCACGCGGCCGGGAGTGGGGCCCTGGAGGGCGGTATCGGTCAGGTGAACGTAGCTGCGTCGCTTATCGGCCTCAGAGCGCGACCGCGCCACCATCCCTACGGACTCCAGCACGTTCAGGTGGTGAGCAAGCAGGTTGCCCGGCATGCCTAGGGCCGCTCCGATTTCGGAGGGGGACAGGTCGCCCAGGGTGAGAAGGTCGACGATCCGTAGGCGCGACGGGTCGCCCAGCGCCGCGTGTTTCGCTGCTCGCGCGTCTACTGCCGCGGTTCGCTCAATGTTCATTGGGTCAATCTTGACTGAAATACCTTGCTCGGGTCAAGATGAGCCGACATGAACACCGCAACCCGATCCCACGCCTCGACGACACGGCCCCATTTACTGCGCCGTACCGCGGCAGAATTCGTGGGAACGGGATTACTGGTCACCATCGTGGTCGGGTCGGGAATCGCCGCGCAGCGTCTGTCTCCGGGGGACGTGGGGTTGCAGCTTCTCGAGAACAGCCTGACTACCGCCCTCGGGTTGACGGTGCTTATCCTCATGCTCGGCCCCGTCTCCGGGGCGCACTTCAACCCGGTGGTATCCCTCGCAGACTGGCTGCTCGGTCGCCGCGCCGGCACCGGTCTTCCGCTACGCGACCTCGCCCCCTACCTCGCCGCCCAGATTCTCGGCGGCGCCGCCGGAACCCTCCTGGCCGGGGTGATGTTCGACACCAGCCCCACGTTCTCCTCGAATGATCGCGCAACCGGCGGGCACCTCGTCGGGGAAGTAGTCGCCACCGCGGGCCTGGTGCTGCTGATCTTCGCTCTCGCTCGCACCGGGAAGGGATCGGTGACCGCGGCCGCTGTCGGCGCGTACATCGGCGCTGCGTACTGGTTCATGAGCTCCACATCGTTCGCCAACCCCGCCGTCACAATCGCCCGCATGTTCACCGACACCTTCGCCGGCATCGCCCCCGCCTCCGTAGCACCGTTCATCCTCGCCCAGCTCGTCGGCGCCGCCCTCGGTCTAGCCCTGCTGCTCGTCTTCTACCCGACCGCCGCCCGCACCGCGGGCGACGTCGTGGTGCCCACACAACTCGAAACCCAGCCCTGAAAGGCACCCTCATGCACCTTGTAGCGATCGGCGGAAGCGACGCAGGAATCTCCACCGCACTCCGAGCCCGCGAACTCGACCCCTCCGTCGACGTCACCGTCGTCGTGGCCGACTCCTACCCCAACTTCTCCATCTGCGGCATCCCGTACTACTTCTCCCGCGAAGTGCAGCCCTGGCAATCCCTCGCCCACCGCACCCACGCCGACCTCGAAGCCACCGGCATGAACCTGCGCCTCGACACCCTCGCCACCGGCATCGACGTCAACGGCCGAAAGCTCACCGTCCGGGACGCGAACGGCGCCGAGTCGAGCATCGCGTATGACGAACTCATGGTCGGCACCGGGGCATCCCCGTCCACCGCCGGCATTGCCGGACTTGACCAGCTTGGGCCCCACGACGGTGTGCATCTGCTGCACTCGATGGGCGACACGTTCGCGCTGGAGCGTTACCTCGACGAACACCAGCCCAAAACCGCGGTCATCGTCGGCGCCGGCTACGTCGGCCTCGAAATGGCCGAAGCCCTCACCGTCCGCGGCCTCCAGGTCACCCAGCTCCAACGCGGCCCCGAAGTGCTTTCCACCCTCGACCCGGAACTGGGTTCCCTCGTGCACGACGAACTCACCCGCCACGGTGTGGAGGTTCTCACTGGGACGCGCGTCGAAGCCGTCACCCGCGACGCGGGCCGACTCGCCGTTGTCGGCACCCGCGACGGTGACGCCTTCTCGCGCAGCGCCGACCTGGTGCTTATTGTCGTCGGTGTCCGCCCAAACACCAGTCTTCTCACGGCCGCGGGCGCGACCACGGGCGCCGGGGGAGCGGTCGTCGTTGACGAGAAGATGCGCACAGGGTTGCCGAACGTGTGGGCAGCCGGCGACGGCGTGGTCACCCACCACCGACTCCTCGGCATCACCTACCTCCCGCTCGGCACTACCGCGCACAAGCAGGGCCGCGTCGCCGGAGAAAACGCGATCGGCGGTGACGCGACCTTCGCCGGAAGCCTCGGCACACAGGTCGTGAAAGTGTTCGATGTCGTGGCTGCGCGCACCGGCTTGCGCGATCACGAGGCCGCAGCCGCCAACCTTGCCCCGCACAGCCACACCACGATCGCGGACGACCACAAACGCTATTACCCGGGCGCGACCCCGATCAGCATCCGCATCACCGGAGACACCCACGACGGGCGCCTCCTTGGCGCACAGCTGGTCGGTACTCGCGGCGCAGAAATCTCCAAGCGTGTCGACACCTACGCCACCGCCCTGCACCACGGCATGACCGTCGCCGCGATGAGCGACCTCGACCTTTCCTACACGCCCCCGCTCGGCTCCCCGTGGGATGCCGTGCAAATGGCAACCCAGGCGTGGGAGCGCGACGCTCGATCCGTGAACATCTGACCTTGTCTGACGATCACGCCACTATGGGGACATGAGCGAAGAGCAGTACGACGGCAATCGAGTAGTCGACGCGCAATCCGGGTCCTTGATCTTCCGAGTGCGAGGATCGCGAATGGTCGACGCCAACTCTGGGCAGCTTGCGTATCGCATCCGGGACGACGGCCGCGTCGTAGATGCTAACTCCGGTGCTCTCGTCTTCCGCATTCGCGATGACGGCCGAATTGTCGACGCCGCGAGCGGCGGGCTCCGCTATCGGCTCCGCTCGTAGCAGGGCGGCTTCCTACTTCGAGCGGCGGCGACTTCGCAAAGGTCGGAAAGCTAGTTAGTGGCCGGCACGCGCTGAGCGATTTCCTCAGGGGACGGCCGTATCGGACGGCTGCACTCCCGCCTGCGTGGGCGCGAGCCGCGGGATGAGTCGGACGAAAACGACCATGCCCACGAGCTCGACGAGCGTCTGGGTGACGACAACGACCGGCGCGAGCGCGAGCGACGCAGGCAGTGCGAGCGCGAGGGGCAAGACGACGAGGGAGTTCCGGGTGGCACCGCTGAAGACGAGTGCGCGTGTCGCGGAGTACTCGAGACGGAAGGCGCGCGCGACCCCGAGGCCAGCGGCGGCCATCACGACGAGGAAGCCCGCGTAGATCGGGACGAGGACGAGCAGCTGACCGGCGGCGGCGCCGACGGCGCCGGCCTGGGAGGCGACGACCACGAAGAGGGTCCCCATCATCAGCGGCACCATGAGACCGAGCATCGTGTGCTCGATAACCCGGCCCGCCCGATAACGACGACCGACTGCCTGCACAAGCGCGGCCGCAGTCAGCGGCACGACGATGAGCAGCAGGAACGCCCGCGCAAATGGCCCGACTTCGACCACGGCGACGCCTTCAGGTCCGAGGAAAAGCAGCAGGTACATCGGCAACAGCAGGATCTGCGCGAGCATCAGCAACGGCGCCGCAGCGAGCAATCGGTCCGACGCGCCGCCCGCAAGGCCGGCGAAAACAATCACGTAGTCGATGCAGGGAGTCAACAGGACCAGCAGCACCCCGAACAGCAGCGACGGGCTGTCCGCCACGAACCGAGACAGGCCATAGGCGACCACGGGCACAACGACGAAGTTCAGCACGCCGACCGCCACGAGGAAGCGACCGTCGCGCAGTGACCGACCGATCGCGGCGAACGGGACACCAAGAAACGTGGCGAACAGCAGAAGCGCGAGCACCGGCTCGATCGCGACCTCCAGATGGTGCGCGGCGGGCAGCATCAGTCCCAGCGCGGCGCCAGCGGCGATCGCCACGAGATAGAGGGCGATCTGGCGGCGTTCGAGCCAAGCGACGAGCGCACTCACGACAGCCGGCCTGGGAGAAGAAGGGGCACGAGGTGCAACGGTAAACGTTCAAGCCACTCGAAGGTCAAGCGGGGCTACGACCGTAGGGTCGGGGTATGCGGATCTCGGATGTCAGCAAGCGCAGCGGCGTCTCCGCGACAGCGTTGCGATACTACGAGTCGATCGGGCTCATCACTCCGGGTCGCACCAGCAACGGTTACCGCGACTACGACGCCGACGTACTCGCTCGCCTGGACCTCATCGAGTCCAGCAAAGAGCTGGGGCTGCCACTCGAAGACATCGGCCGGCACCTGCGCGCCCTCGAAACCACCTCCTGCACGGACGTCCGCGACGCGCTCCGGCCACTCCTTGCGGAACGGGTACGGCAGCTGGACGAGAAGCGCGCACGACTAGACGAGCTGCGCTCTCGCCTCGACCGCGCAGACCATGACCTCGCCGCCTGCCCCGACCGCGACGAGCTCTGCTCAACCGAGTGCATCTTCCGCATCCGCAAACAGTGCAGCACCATTACCTGACTCGAACTTAGGGACGGGACCGACGAACGATCCGCTCCCGGGCACGTGTCGCGCGCTGTTGCAATCGACTGGGTCGATCAGGCACAAAATAACCCCCCTGATCTGGGCTTTTATCCGATAATAGATATTATGTCAGTAAGAAGACGACATCTTCGCGTCTGATGCGAATTGGCCGCTCCCCTCGACCTCCGTTG
>NZ_JBEUWT010000004.1:204860-269949 GCF_045517775.1 Microbacterium deferens | reverse complement strand
TGCGGAAAGGCTTCTTATGTCCTCGCGTAAGTCAGTGCCCTGTTCGACCGAATCGGGGGAACGGTGAGCTTATACCGCCCGGATATCAGCGATCGGCTTATGGCTCCGCACGAGGGTGAGGCTGCCGATGAGCGTGATCCTGAGGAGGATCCGAAGTGGTGGGTCGAGGCGTGACACGCCACGGGGGAGCGTTTCCAGCGTTTCCGCTTCATGGGGTAGGCTGTGCCTTGCACAAGAACTATGACTGAGAGCCTCACCTTCGGGTGGGGCTCTCGTCGTTCCAGGTGTCCGGTCAGTGCCCGACCGGCTCCTCCGCCCGCCGGCCGCGCGACCTCAACGTTCGCGGCTCTCGCCGACGTCGCTTGACGGTCCGGCGGGCGCTGTCTTCCCCGCTACTCGGTGACGTGTCCCGGGCTGTGCGGGCTGAAGGTGACTGCCTACGTCGTACGGGTGGTCGACCATGCTGGCCGGGCTGAGCCTGCCGGCGTCGAGTGGGGCGCGATCGGGAACAGGTTGCGCGTGCCGGACGCGCCCGCCCCACTCCACACCTCGAGGGAGATGTCATGGCCGCGATTCTCGGAACCGTGCAGGCGCGCGTGCTGATCCAGGTCGGCGACATGCAGCCCATCGAGGTGGGCGCCATCGAACTCCCCGTGCACGCGGATGTGGTCATCCCAGCCGCGGCCGGCGCCCCCGGCCTTGAGGTCTACGAGCGCGCCGACGAGAAGTGGGCGTGGCGCCTGCGTGCGGCGAACGGTCAGATCATCGCGACCGATGGTGGCCAGGGCTACGAGAACCGTGAGGACTGCGACCGGATGGCGAAGGCCGTGGTCGTCGGCCTGCACGCACCACGCGGCCTCGAGTAGTCGTGGCTGCGGGTGTACCGGGCCGCACTACTGCGCAGCACCGCGCGAACCGTGCCGCTCTCCGCAAGCTGACCGCAGACCACAACCTCCCATGCGCGGTGTGCGGCCAGGCGATCAACACGAAGCTCCCCCGTACCGACAAGGACTCCTTCGAGTACGGGCACATCAAGTCGGTGAAGACGCACCCCGAGCTCGCCGACGACCCATCCAACGGTCAGCCCGAGCATCAACGCTGCAACCGCAGCAAGGGCGCAGGTGACGGGCGGCCCGCTCTCGGCGATCCGTCCGAGGTCTGGTGAGACGACAGGAGGTCGGCGTGCTCATACACTTCGGGTCCCCTCCCGGCAGCCAGTACGCGGAGCCAGATCCGCAGCCCTCGTCGTTCAACCACTTCGGGTCGCAGGCAGCCGGGACCGGCGAGACGAAGCCCAGCCCGGTCGTCTAGAGGCCGAGGACGTCACGTACTACGGGGTTTCGAGTCCCCTGCGTAGCCCATGGGCGAGCGCGAAGCCACATGGTGGCAGTGGCCCCAGCGTGGTAACGCCGGTTCGAATCCGGTCCGGGCCCCATGCCTCACCCCCACCGGGGAGGGGCGTTCGAATCTCTACCATCCCCTCCCCAGATCACTTCACCGGTAGTGATCTGTACCCCTCCGGGCAGTGCTGTCCCATGTCCCACCCTCGGAGGTGGTCGTCGTGCCGATGACACCTGAAGAGAAGCGGAAGCGGGAACGGGAGCGAAAAGCCCGTCAGCGTCAAGCGGCTCGAGAGAAACCGAAGCTCGCCGCCCTCCCCCAGATCGGTCCGGGTTCGGATGCGGGACACGGGACAGATGGTGGGACACAGGGCGGAACAGACGGTGACGCGGGGCTGAGCAACTACCGTGCCGCGCAGGACATGATCGACACGATCGAGGTGCCGCCGACGCAGAAGTGGCGGGCGGCCTTGGTGCTGCAGCTGGCCCGTGACATCGACTCGCCGTTCGCGATCCCCCAGCGGGCGTCGCTCGCTGCTCGGTACGCCGAGAACATCGAAGCGCTCATGGCGGCCGCGAAGCCGCGCGAGCGCGACCCGCTGTTCGAGATGCGTCGCGCCTTCTATCAGGGAGACGTACGTGGTATCGACGACGACCCGGAAGCGAAGCGCCCCGTCCGGCGCAAGGCGTAGCGCGCCGCGGCGGGTGAAGGGGCACGAGGTTCCTCGGGTCTTCACGCCGCCGCGGCGACCGCTCACACCGAAGACATCGGCCGGGTACGCTGCGATCCACTTCGCCCTGTGGTTGCACGATCAGCTCGCCGGCACGCAATTCGAGGAACTCGCCCCGAAGCTCAACCCGTGGCAGCGATGGTTCCTGATCCACGCGCTCGAGCTGAACCCTGATGGCACGTACCGGTTCAAGACGGTGCTGCTGTGGGTGGCACGTCAGAACGGGAAGACGTTCATCGTCGCCCTGCTGATCCTCTTCCGCATGTACATCGACGGCGACGCCCAGATCATCGGGGTAGCTCAGAAGCTCGCGACGGCGAAGAAGACCTACGAGCACGCGCAGAAGATCATCGACGCAATACCTCGCCTGGCGCAGGAGCGCGGCAAGACGAACGCGATCAACGGCGAGCTGTGGTTCGAGCTCACCGGCGGCCAGCGGTACTGGGTCGACTCCGCCGACAACGGCGGCCGCGGCCTCACGTTCGATCTAGTGTTCGTCGACGAGATCCTGAAGCACAAGACGTTCAAGGCTTGGTCGTCGCTGTCTAAGACGACCGCCGCCCGCCGCCGCTCGCAGCTCATCGCCGCGTCGAACGCTGGCGACATGGACGCGATCGTGCAACGCCATCTGCACAAGATGGCCGTCGACGCGATCGAGGCGAACGACGACGAGACGACCATAGGCCTGTTCTGGTGGTCGCCGCCGCCGCAGATGCCGTTGGACTCGCCAGAGGCGTGGGCCTACTCGAACCCGTCGATGAACTACAACCTGCCGCAGGAGAACCTCGCGTCGTACTGGGTATCTGACCCGGCGCCCGTGTTCGCATCCGAGGTCGGGAACGTGTTCGTCGACTCGTCGACGGGCGGCCCGTTCCAGCCCGGGAAGTGGATGGAAGGGTTCGACCGGATCTCGAAGCGCGCTCCAGATAGCCCCGTCTACCTGTGCGTAGAGCTGTCGTGGGATCGAAGCTGGGGGCACATCGCCTTCGCCTCGTACCGTGAAGATGGGCTCGCCCACGTCGGCATCATGATCTCCCGCCCCGGAAGCGACTGGATCGTCCCGTGGCTGCAGTCGCCAGAGCGCACGTTCACCCCGGCCGCGATCACCTTCCAGACCAAGGGCGCTCCGGTGTCATCGCTCGTCACCGAGTTCACCGACGCCGACATCGAAGTGACGGACTGGGGCGGCGCGGACCTGAACCGCGCGGCCGGTCTGCTGCTCGACGGCGTCAACCTCGGCAAGATCCGACACCGCAATCAGCCGGTGCTCGACGTAGCTGCTGGCACCGCGGTGATGAAGAGCCTCGGCGGCGGCTACGTCGTCGACTCGAAAGGCTCCCCCGGCGACGCGTCGCCGCTGTGGGCAGTGGCCGGGGCGTACTGGCTGCTGAAGAACCCGCCCGAGCAGTTCCAGTCTGCGTACGAGGAAAACGACCTGATGGTGGTCTGAGAGGCGGCGTCCATGCTCGGTGCATTCCGGCGGGTGATCACCCGGCGCAAGGTGATCGTCAACATGCTCGATGGCACGTCTATCGCGGGGATCTTCTACGACCAGGACGGTCCCCTGCTGGTGATCAAGAACGCGCAGTACATGGAACCGGGCGCGCAGCCCGTCGAGCTCGACGGGGATGCAGTCATCGAGCGCGACAAAGTCCTGTTCATCCAGGCGCCCTGAGGAGGCTCGAATGGTCTTCGCTGTCTCCGAGGGGAAGCTCCTCGCCGTCCAGAAGCCGACGTACGCGGCGCCCACCGCGCTGCGGATCTCCGATGATCTGTCGGAGGACTACGCGTCGCTCTACCGCAAGCAGCCGGCCGTGCGCACGGTGGTCGACTTCCTCGCACGCAACGTCGCGCAGCTCTCGTTGCAGACGTTCGAGCGCGTCGGGGACACCGACCGCCGGCGCCTGACCGACCATCCGCTCGCGCAGATGCTGCGCACACCGAACCCGTACACGACCAGCTACCGGCTGATCCGTGACCTCATCAGCGACCGCGGGATCTACGACCGTGCGCTCTGGGTGAAGGTGTTCCAGGATGGCCGGAACATGCTCGTGCGGGTCCCGCCCCGGCTGTGGACCATCGACGAGAACGACAACTGGCTCCGCCCGACGCAGTTCATCATCAAGGGCAACCGTGGTGAGGCGACACTGTCGGCCGACCGGGTCGTCTACTTCCGCGGCTACAACCCGGAGGATGAGCGCTACGGTCTCTCCCCCATCGAGTCGCTTCGACGCATCCTCTCCGAGGAATATGCGGCGGGTCAGATGCGCGAGCAGGTACTCCGAAACGGAGCCCGAGTGTCGGGCTACATCGAACGTCCCGCGGGCGCGGACTGGTCGCAAGCGAATCGCGATCGGTTCCGTGCAGGGTGGCGCGCACAGTACAGCGGACAGTCAGCGTCCGAGGGTGGCGGAACGCCGATCCTCGAGGACGGGATGAAGTTCGTCAGCGCGTCGCAGACGGCCGCTGACCTGCAGTACATCGAGGCTCGCAAGCTGTCCCGCGAGGAGGCCGCGGCCGCGTACTTCATCCCGCCGCCGATGGTCGGCATCCTCGACCACGCGACGTTCGGCAACATCACCGAGCAGCACAAGATGCTCTATCAGGACACCCTCGGCCCGATCCTGCAGGACATCCAGCAGGAGATCGAACTGCAGGTGCTCCCGGACTTCGACAACACGGAGCGCGTGTACGTCGAGTTCAACATGATGGAGAAGCTCCGCGGATCCTTCGAAGAGCAGGCCGCACAGCTGCAGACCAGCGTCGGCGCACCGTTCCTCACGCGGAACGAGGCGCGCGGCCGGGCCAACCTGCCGAGCGTGGAAGGCGGCGACGAGCTTGTCGTCCCGCTGAACGTGCTCGTCGGCGGCCAGGCTTCGCCGCGGGACGGCGTGACTGCTGGCGGCGGGGGCACGGTCGAGGATCTGGGAGTCCTGGATGCGGAGGTCGTGAAGGCGCGCCTCACCATCCAGACCAAGGCGCGCCCTGACCGCCCGTACATCACGAAGGCCACTCAGGTGCTCGCGGACTTCTTCACCCGACAGGCACAGGTGGTGAAGTCCAACCTCGGCGCGAAGGCAGATGCCAGCTGGTGGGATTCCGCACGCTGGAACCGCGAGCTCGCGGATTCTCTCTTCGCCGTGTCGTCGGTCGTGACCGAAGCGGTCGCAATCAAGCAGATCGAGCGGATGGGCCTGAACCCGGACGACTTCGATCTCAACCGCACGCTGAACTACCTGCGGGCGGTGGCGAAGTCGAACGCCGAGAGCATCAACGCGGCGACGGAGTCCGAGATCTCGGACGCGCTCGACTCGGATGAGGACCCACTCGACGCGGTCTCGTACGTCTTCGAGAAGGCGACGAGCTCGCGGGCGGACCAGGCGGGCCTCACGCTCGCGACGGCCGTGGCCGGGTTCGCATCGGTCGAGGCAGTCGAGCAGGTGCGCGGCACCCGCTCGGCGACGAAGACGTGGATCACCACCTCTTCGAACCCCCGGGCATCGCACGCAGCGATGAACGGCGAGACCGTGCCGATCGACGACACGTTCTCGAACGGCGCCCGATGGCCGGGCGACAGCTCAGCACTCGATGTCGACGACATCGCGGGTTGCGGCTGTGACGTGCAGATCAGTTTCGAATAGGAGGAGCGATGCTCACCAAGGCATGTGACGTACAGGTCAAGGCGGTAGGCATCGACGATGCCCTCGACGAGGGCGTATTCGAAGCGATCGTCAGCGTGTTCGGGAACGTGGATAGCTACGGCGACCGCGTGCTCAAGGGCGCCTTCGAGAAGACACTCAGCGACTGGGCCACCTCCGGCGATCCGATCCCGGTCTACTGGTCGCATCGGATGGATGACCCCGACTTCAACATCGGGCACGTCCTCGAAGCGAAGGAGACCGACGAGGGGCTCTGGGTCAAGGCGCAGATGGACCTCGAGGGCCCGAAGGCTCAGCAGGTCTACCGCCTGCTCAAGGGGCGTCGGGTCACGCAATTCTCGTTCGCGTACGACGTCGAGTCGTACCGCGTCGTGAAGGGCCCGGATGACGAAGAGTCCGTCTGGGAGCTCGAGCAGCTGAAACTCTACGAGGTTGGACCGACTCCGATCGGCGCCAACCAGTCCACCGAACTTCTCAGCGTGAAGGCGGCCGGGCACCACGCCCAGCACCTCGCGGCTGGGCTCAAGGCCGGCCGGGTCCTCTCGGCCAAGAACGAGGACGAACTCCGCACCGCGCACGAAGCAATCGGCAAGGTGCTGTCCGCCCTCACCACAGAAGACGAAAGCAAGGCCAGCGAAAGCGAGCCGGTCAAGGTCGACGAGCCCTCCGGGGCGAAGGCCGATGAACCCATGCGCACATCGTCCGCCACGGCACGTCTGCACCTGGACCTCGCAACCGCTGAGGTCTGACTTTCAATCCCAGAAGGAGGGGTCATGGAGACCCTGGAAGTACAGATGCGGGCCGAGCTCAAGGCAGCTCGCGACATCGCAGCCAAGCACGAAGGCGATATCCCTTCGGATGACCTCGCCATCGCGAACACCCACCTGAAGAAGTACGGGGAGCTGAAGGCCGAGTTCGAGAAGGGCAAGGAGTCCGACGCGGTCAAGGCCGCGCTCGACTCCATCGGCTTCGACCTCGGTCTCGAGCGGGCTCCCAGCAAGTCGGCCCCGAGCACGTTCGAGCAGCCGAAGAAGCTGAAGACGATCGGCGAAATGTTCGTCGAGTCGGAGCAGTACGCGACCCTGATGAAGCAGTTCCCGAGCGGAACCATCAACTCCAAGGCCCGGGTCGAGTCCGCACCGATGGGCGTCAAGGCGCTCGTCACCGGCGCGGGCGACACATCCGGCGGCGCGTTCGTCACGCCAGACCGTCAGTCCGACCTCGAGCTTCTCGGCCGCCGCCCGCTCACGGTGCGCGACCTGATCTCGGTGCGGCAGACCACGTCGGACACCGTCGAGTTCGTGCAGCAGCTCACGCAGCTGAGCGCGGCCGACGTCGTCGCGGAGGCCACGAGCGCTGCGGCGCCCACGGCTCCCGGATCGGCGGGCGCTCTGGTGCTCAACGCCGGCGGCGGGTACAAGCCCGAAGGGTCGATGACCTTCCAGGTCGTCACCGCGACGGTGAAGACCCTCGCCGAGTGGGTGCCGGCCACGAAGCGCGGCCTCGCCGACGCGTCGCAGCTCCGCGGCCTCATCGACCAGGAGCTCCGCGACGACCTCGCGGAAGCCGAGGAAGATGAGATCGTCAACGGCTCCGGATCCGGCGAGCACCTCACCGGCATCCTGAACACCTCGGGCATCCAGGCCCAGGCGTACGCCGCGACGGTGACCGACCTGGACCCGCTGCTCGAGACGACCCTCAAGGCGAAGACCAAGGTCAAGACCGTGGGCCGCTCGATCGCGACCGGCTACATGCTCAACCCGGCGGACTGGGAGAAGATCCAGCTCGCGCGTCTCGCGAAGAACCCGCAGAACGAAGCCATCGCAGGCGCCATCCCGACTCTCCACGGCCTGCCCGTGGTCGAGTCGGAGGCAATCGCGGCGGGCGTCGGCCTGGTCGGCGACTTCCGCAAGGCGGTCCTCTGGGACCGGGAGCAGGCGTCGATCACGGCGACCGACTCGCACGCGGACTTCTTCATCCGCAACCTCGTGGCGATCCTCGGCGAGGAGCGCGTCGCATTCGGTGTGACCCGACCGAAGGCGTTCGTCACGATCGACCTGACCGCGTAAGTCGAGAGGGGGCCACCGTGGCGAAATGCAAGGTCTGCGGCGAGCCGCACAGCTCGTGCGGACCTGCAACCACGGTGGTCCCCGTCGACGAACGAGTCATCGAAGGAGGGAACCAAGTGGGTCTCAAGCGATACGAGGTGCACGTCGATGGACGTCACCCGCACACGACCACGCTGATGCTGTCCGAAGAGGACGCGAAGCGCATGGGCGTGCTCGAAGAGAAATCGAGCACGGCCGAGAACACTGCGCGCAAGCCGCGCAACAAGGCAGCGACGGCCAGCAACAAGGCCGACTGAACGAAGGGGGGCTGGGGATGTCACTCGCAAGTTTCGCTACTCCGCAGCAGATGGAAGATCGCTCTCGCGGCGACATCCCCAGAGACACCCCCTTCCTACAGGAGGCCCTCGACGCCGCGTCCACGCGGATCCGCAACCGGTGCGAGTGGCACATCTTCCCCGAGATCAGCGAGCTCGGCTACCGCCTCCGCGCCCGTCAGGGCGTGAGCACGTGGCTGCCGACCGCGCACCTCGTGACGATCGATTCCCTCACCACCCAGGCCGGGGCCGACGTTGACGTCGAGTCCCTGCAGTGGTGGCGAGACGGACACGTCGAGGGGATCCCATCGACCGGCATCTCCATCATGAACTTCACCCACGGCTACGAGGAGGCGCCGGCCGACCTCGTGGCACTGTGCCTGGCGCTCACCGTGGGTGATCTAGTCGCGCGCGGCGTGCTGCGCGAGCAGACGCTCACCTCATCGATCACATGGGACCGCGCATCGGGGGCTCTGACCCAGGCGGACAAGGCAGACCTGATGGCCTACATGATCGGCTACCAGCCGTGAGCCGATCATCGTTCGCGAAGCTGACGGTGACGCGACTCCGATTCCCCATGCGCGATGACTTCGGCGCGCAGGTCCCGGACTACGACGAGGAACCGGACGAGCTCGAGATATCGGGCTGCTGGTACGAGCCGACGACGTCGACCGAGGTGCGCGACGGTCGCACCGCCGTGTTCACCGGTTACACGATCGACGCGCCCGCCGGCGCGGACGTGATTGCGGTCGACCGGGTCCGTGTGGCCGGGTCCGACTTCGACGTCGAGGGCGAACCGCTGAGCGTTCCGTCACCGACCGGCACGCTCGCATCGAAGCGCATCGTCGTCGGCGCGTGGGAGGGGTAGATCGTGGCATCGCAGGTTCGCATCGAAATGAACCCCGCCGGGTTCGCCGCCATCCTCAAATCCCCCGAGGTGCAGGCTGATCTTCGCCGCCGGGCCGAGGCCATCGCCGCCGCCGCTGGCGGGGGCCCGGACTTCGAGGTCGATTCGCGGATCGGGTCGACGCGTGCTCGCGCTTCGGTATTCACCGCCACGACGGAGGGTCGGCTCGCTGAGGCCACTGACCGTGTCCTCACGAACGCGCTGGACGCGGGCCGTGGCTGATCCGATCTCCGTCACCCAGACCGTATGCGACTACCTCACAGCCGGGCTACCCGGGACCCTGAAGGCGTACGGACGCGTCCCGTCCCCGCGCCCGAAGAAGTTCGTCCGCGTCCGCGTGACGGGCGGCGGCGGAGGAAGCCTCGTCACGATCAACCCGACCGTGACGGTGGAGGCGTACGCGTCAGCTGAGTCGGACGCGGAGCAGCTCGCAGAGACGTGCGACTACCTCATGCGGCAGGCCGACATCGTCGGATGGCTCGGCGACGTCCCGTGCCGATCGGTCGAGGCATTCGCCCGGCCCGGCGTCCTGCCTGATCCACTCACACCGGATCAGGGGCGATTCACCGCGCTGTACTCGCTGGTGCTGAAGTCGCCCCTCACCCTCTGATCTCCCCGCCCAGGGGCCGGTTCCCAACCATCGCACCGCCCGACCGGGTGGTGTCTTTCACGCAGCCCAGAAAGGGGCTATCGCATGGCAAACAACAACGCGAAGAAGGTGATCGCCGGTAAGCCCGTTCCGGTCTCGGGCGGCGTTCGCGTCGGGCCCATCGGCACGGCGATCCCCACGGCCGCTTCCGGGTCGCTCGACGCTGCCCTCATCGGGGCTGGCTACGTCGCGAACGGCGGCGTCACCAAGTCGGAGGCGCGCGAGTCGCGCGTCACGAACGACTGGGGCGGACTCCCGATCAAGCGGACCCAGACCTCGTTCGGCGGACAGTTCAAGTTCGCGTTCCTCGAGTACCTGAACGGGGACACGGCGAAGACGATCTACGGCGAGGACGCGGTCACCGTCTCGGCGGCGACGAGCTCGCACGGCGAGCAGATCAACATCGCCGTGTCCGGCAAGGAGGCTCCGCACCTGGTGTGGGTCTTCGACATGGCAGACGGCGACGCGATCCTCCGGATCGCTATCCCGGACGGCCAGGTCACGGCGGTCGGCGACACCGTCTTCTCGGCGACGGACGACGCAGTGCGCGACATCACGATCGACTGCTTCCCCGACGAGGACGGCAACTACTGGTACGAGCTCGGCGACGACGGAGTGAAGACCTCCTCCGGCGGGGCGTAACCACCACGATCGGCGAGCCGGGCGGACGGGAACCCCGTCCGGCTCGCCACCTCACACCACCCGGTTCCCACATCACAGGAGGTTCCCACCATGACCACGTTCAACGTGCCGGCGTCGAAGGCGTCGATCAAGCAGAACCAGTTCGAGTTCTCATTCCCCGGGTCGAAGGAAGTTCTCTCGGTCCCGAAGCTTCGCTTCCTCAAGCCCGGCCTGATGCGCGAGCTCGACTCGTCGGTCAACAAGATCGACCGCGTCTACCTGCTCCTCGAGCACTACCACCCCGGCGTCATCGACAACTTCGAAGGACTCGACCAGCTCGAGGCGTTCTACACCGCGTGGGCGGAGGCGTCCGGAATCTCCATGGGGGAATCCTCGGACTCCTCCGAGTAGTCGCCGAGCACGAGGAAGCGATCCGCTACGACCTGTTCATGGCGGGTCGCTCCCTCGACGCGCTGGGCACGGAGGAGCTGTCGTGGGTAGATCTGCGGGCGATAGTCCGCTGGTCACCAGCGACGTCGGCATACGCGCGCAGCGTCCGCGGCGACCTCGCCCCTTGGGTGGACCTGCCGACGCAGCTGCTCGCTGAAGCGGTCAACGCGCTGCGAGGCGCGAACTGGCAGCGCGGCGGCGGCAAGGGCACGAAGCCGAAGCCGATCGCCCCGCCGGCAGCGAAGACGGACGTCGGACACCTGATGTCGATGGACGAGCTCGACAAGCGTATGGGGTGGTCTCCCCGGAGATAGGCGGTGCAGATGTCCACCGAGCTGGCTACCGCCTATATAGCGCTCGTCCCATCCATGAAGGGCGCGCAGGGAGAGATCGCAAAGTCGATCCTCCCGGACGCGCAAGCAGCCGGTGACAACGCCGGCAAGGAGTCGGGCAGCCGCTTCGGCGCAGCCTTCAAGGGCGCGCTCGGAGCGGCTGCCATCGGCGCAGCCGTCGTCGCGGGATTCGCCGGCCTCTACAAGGTCGGGTCGATCTTCGACGACGTATCCGACACGATCCGCGTCGGCACCGGCGCCACGGGCGAAGCACTACGCGGCCTCGAGGAAGACGCGAAGCGCGTCGCCCAGACGGTGCCTGCATCGTTCGAGTCGGCCGGCCAGACAGTCGCGGACCTGAACACCCGACTCGGCCTCAGCGGCACCACCCTGCAGACCGTCGCATCGCAGTACCTCGAAGCCGGACGCATCCTCGGCGAAGAAGTCGACATCAACGCCACTACCGCTGCGTTCTCCGCCTTCGGCATCGAGGGCGACGCAGTATCCGGCGCGATGGACGACCTCTTCCGCGTATCCCAGGCCACCGGCGTCGGGATGAACGAGCTCGCCGGCTCGGTGCAGAAAAACGCACCCGCAGTCCAGGCGCTCGGCTTCTCCTTCCTCGAGACCGCATCGCTCGCGGGCTCGCTCGACAAGGCCGGTCTCAACACCGGCCAGGTCATGGGTGCGCTCTCGAAGTCGCTCGTCACTCTGGCGAAGAGCGGCGAGGAACCGCAGGACGCGTTCCGCCGGACCGTCGACGAAATCGGCGGGTTCATCGACGCCGGCAACACTGCCGCGGCGATCGACCTCGCGGGCAAGGTCTTCGGCACCCGCGGCGCATCTCAGCTGGTCGGCGCGATCCAGTCCGGGACGCTGGCGCTCGACGACCTCGTCGCATCGGCTGGCACCACGGACGACACCATCCTCGGCGTCGCATCGGAGACGCGCGACTTCGCCGAGTCATGGCAGCTGCTTAAGAACAACGCTCTCGGCGCCATCGAACCCATCGGGTCGGCGGTCTTCGGACTCGCGTCCGGCGCGATGGCACAGGTAGCCGACGCGGCTATCGCCCTCTCGCCCCTCATCGCGGGCGCGTTCGAGCGAGTGCTCCCGGTCATCTCCACAGTGTTCGAGGGGGTATCGGCTCTCGGGTCGCTGCTGTTCGCGGGCGACTTCACCGGTGGGCTATCGAAGGTCTTCGGGATCCAAGAGGATGACCCGCTGGTCGGCACGATCCTCAGCATTCGCGACGCGTTCGCAGGCGTGTTCACCGCGATCGGCCCGCTGGTCGGCGTCGTCGTGTCGCTCTGGACCCAGTTCTCCCCGCTCTCGCTCATCCTTCAGGCGCTCATGCCGGTGCTGCCCATGCTGCTCGACGCGTTCGTCGGGCTGGCGACAGTCCTCGGCGGGACGCTGGCGTCCGTGCTCGGGACGCTCGTGGCGGCGCTGACGCCGGTGATCGAGATGCTCGCGGGCGAACTGTCCAACGTGCTCGTGACGCTCGCGCCGGTCATCGTGACGGTGGCGACGACCATCGCATCGGTGCTGGCTACAGCTCTGCAGGCTCTTTCTCCATTGCTGTCGCTCGTCGTCGGGCTGATCGGCTCCGTCCTCGGTGCAGTACTGCCGCTGATCGAGCCCATCCTCAGCCTGGCCATGGCGTTTCTGCCGCTGCTGCAGCCGATCATCCAGCTCGTCGGGTCGTTGCTCACACCGCTGATCGGTCTTCTGACCGCGATCCTCACCCCGGTGCTGGCCCTGATCAGTCCGCTGGTCGACCTTCTGGCCGGCGCACTCGGAGTCGTGATCGGCGTGCTCACCACGCTGATCGGCTGGATAGTGCAGGGGATCACCTGGTTCATCCAGCTGGTCACCGGGTCGCAGACCGCGCAGGCAGGTATCACCGCCGCATGGTCCGCGGTCGGATCGTTCTTCGGTCAGGTCTGGTCGAACATCATCGGGTTCTTCTCCAACGGGATCGCCCAGGTGATGGGGTTCGTGAGCGGACTTCGCGACACGGTCGTCGGCGTCCTGCAGGGCGCCGGGAGGTGGTTGGTCGACTCCGGCCGCGCGATCATCCAGGGACTGATCGACGGCATCCTCGGCATGATCAACAACGTCGGCAACGCCATCGGCGGGGTCATGGACTTCATCGGCGGGTTCTTCCCGCGTTCGCCCGCCAAGCGCGGCCCATTCTCCGGGGCCGGGTGGACCAGGGTGAAGAAATCCGGCGGCGCTCTAGGCGACCAGTTCACGCAAGGGTTCGCCGAGGCAGCGTCCCTGGATGCCGCCATGAGCGGCATCACCGACGTGACCCCAGCATCGGCGTTCTACCCGCGCAACACCGCGGCGGTGGCGCCAGAAGCGCTGAACAGCGCGGGCTACGCGCTCGAGCCCTCAGCCGGAAGCGGCGACACGTTCTACTTCCAGGGCGTGACCACCGACACGGCGGCCGACGAGATCGGATCCGTCATCGAGAAGAAGAAGCGTCGCAGGGTCATCCGTTCGGGTGCGCTGCGCGCGGCGGGGGTGAAGTAGATGAGTTTCCCCCTGATCCTCGCCTCCGGCCCGGTGGCTCCGCCCGTCGCGGGGTCACCGTGGTCGGACATCTCGCTCACATGGATCGGACCTGACGGGTCAGTCTGGGATCTGCGGGACTGGCGCAGCGGGGTGTTCGTCACCCGCGACGGCATCGAGGGCCTCCACTTCCCGAAGGTCACCCGAGCGATCTCGCGCTCGGGCGCGATCCCCGGTCATCGTGTCCGAGGATGGCGCGCCGAGGCGCGTGACGTGTTCTGGCGGACGTTCGTATGGGCCGACGCCTCTGAGGAATGGCTCGAGCGGTACGAGGCGTTCTTCGCCACCCTCCACCCGCTGAACGCAGGCCGCTGGATCGTCCAGCCAGAGGGCCGCCCTGCGCGGTCGGTGGAGCTCACCGCGGTGCTGGACGACTCGTACTCCTACGAGCGCGACCCCTACCGTGCGGGCTGGGCAGAGTACCCGATCACGCTTGAGGCGGCGCAGCCCTTCTGGCAAGGCGAACGCGTACGTCGCGGACCCTGGCGGGCCCCGGACACGCAGGACTTCTTCCCCGGCCCACCGTTCACGATCTCGTCATCTTCCGCCTTCGGTTCGGCGAGCATCCCCAACGCCGGCGACGTCGACGCGTGGGGAGTGTGGTGGGCGGTCGGTCCCCTGACGTCGATCGAACTCGGCATCGGTGAGGCCGTCATCCGGCCGCCGTTCGAGCTACTCGACGGCGAGATGCTTCGAATCGACACTGACCCGCGACACCCGACCGCGCTCCTCGGGCCGGCGACGGTCGACGGAGACGGACAGATCGACACCGACTCGTTCGTCGGGTCGGACGTCACCCGCGACCTCGGCCTGCAGGACTACGCGGCCGTACCGCCCGGCGGGTCCGTCGATCTGCATGTCGAGGCGACCGGCTCCGGGTCCGTGCTGTTCGATCTCGTCCCGCTTCACTTCCGCGCGTTCTGAGAGGGGCACGAATGGACGGTCACCGATTCGTCATCTACGACTCGGAAGACAACTACGAGCTCGAACTATCCGGGCTCGAAGCGAGCAGCGAGCTGCCGCCGAATCAGATCCCGACCGCATCGTTCGTTCTTGACGACGATGACTCTGCTCTGGCGGCCGTAACTGCCCCGGGCGCACGGTGCGGGGTCTGGTTCCGAGGTATCGAGCGATTCCGGGGCCGCATCGAGTCGACCCCAGGAGAGGGCCCGCAAGGGTTCATCACCGCGAACATCGAGGGCGACATCAGGAAGCTGTGGGACTGGCACGGTCGTCAGGTGCCCGGCGCAGCGCTCGACGCTCAGGCGTCCGAGTACCGCGTGTACACGGGGAAGACGGAGTCCGTCGTCAAAGCGGCGCTGGCCGAGAACTTTGCGCGACTCGGTGTGCCCTGGACCGTCGCGCCGAGCCTCGACCGCGGCGTCACCGTGCGCGTCGAATTCCGGATGCACCCGCTCGCCGACAAGCTCATCCCTATCCTCGACGCCGCGGGGCTGATCCTCACCCTCGAGTACACCGAAACCGGTGTCGTCGTCGACGTGCGGGAGCCCGACACGGTGCCCGGCGTGCTCACCCTGGAGACAGGTATCCCCGACGCGTACTCCTTCGGGATGTCCGCACCCACCGCTACGCGCGTCATCGTCGGCGGCCGTGGCGAGGGTGTCGAGCGGGAGTTCCTCGAGGTTCGAGACGACGACCGTGAGGCCGAGTGGGGCGACATCATCGAGAGCTTCACCGACGCCCGAAACACCGAAGAGGGATCCGATCTATCCGTCGACGGGCTGCAGGCCCTCGCCGAGGGTGCGCCTCGGGTCAGCATCACGACGGACCTCGTCGAGACCGAACGGTTCATGTTCGGCAGCACCTACCTCGTCGGCGATCTCGTGCACGTCAAGGTCGGGCCCGTCGACACGACCCAGCGGCTCTCGGTATCCATCACCGAATCGGCAGACAGCGGCGTGGAAGTCACGCCCCGCATCGGGGAGATCGACGACTCCGCCGACATTGAGGTGCGCCTCGCTCAGCAGCTTGCCGCGCTCGCGCGCGGCGTGCGCGACCAGGGAAGAAGGTAGCCGTGGCTATCAGTAGCGCAGGATACGAGGGGACAGTAGACGAACCCCAGTGGTCCGACCTACTCGCGAACGGCGGCGGTCGGCAGTACGCCGTCGCCGATGCGGCATCGTGGAAGGTGACCGCTGGCACCGCTGACCGCGAAGTGCGCATCGCCGTGGGGCGAGGGTACGGCTACGGGGTCCGGGACGTGAGCGACACGGTCGTCTCGCTCACCCTCCCCGCACCATCGTCCGGATCCAGGTACGACCTGATCGTCGCTCACCGCGACTGGCAGGCAAACGTCACGACCTTCACCCGGATCGCCGGCAGCTCCGCGAGGTCGATCCCGACTCGGGTGCAGACGCCGGGGACCATCGATGACCAGCCGATCGCCCTGGTTCGGGTGACGGCCGGGCAGACCCAGGTCACTGAAATTGTCGACCTCCGCGTCGTCAACGGATCGCTGGCCTTCGACGAGCTCGTCCTCCAGTACCTCAACCGGCTGGGGACGAAGGTCCGAATCGGTGTGACTGAGTGGGACCGTGATGTGGACTCAGTCGGCAACCCCGTCTGGAACCGGACTGACGTCACGCCAGACACGGGCTGGGTCGAGGCTACGCGTAACGGCGGGTGGGCATTTCAGTACTGCCAATTTCGCCGCGTCGGTGCGGTCATCTTCTACCGAATCGCCGCCGAACGCACACAGGGATGGGGTGCGGGAGACAACCTCGCCATCATCCCGGCCGGGTTCGCCCCTGATGTCGCGACCTACGTCGCATCGTCCTCGTCTCGTGGACAGGGCCGCGAGTTCGTATTCCAGACGAACGGAAGCGTCGACACCGCAATCGCGAGCAGCGGTGCGACGAACGTGACCCTCATCGGCAGCTACGTCGCGCCCCGCTGAGAAACCGGAGGAGAGATCGCATGACAAATCCAGACATGTACACCGACCCCACCCTGATCGACACTCTCCGCGCTACGGGTGCGCCCCGCATCCTCACCGACCGGAAGGACGGCACCGTCGTGTACGTCGCACTCGACGGCGACGGGAACCTGATCGAGGTGACCGCATGATCGTCGATCTCGGCGGTGGCCGCGGGTGGCTCGAGGAGAAGCCCGCGAAGAGCATCGCCCGGATCGACGCGCGCCTCAAGCACTTCCTCCAGATCACCGAGGCCGGCCGCACTTGGGACGAGCAGAACAAGCACTGGGTCATCTACCAGCGCGACGGGTACCCGATCGCGCTGAACCCGAACACCCCCTCCGTGCATCAGAAGGGCTTCGCGCTCGACTCCAACGAGGCGCAGCGCATCGTCCCGGTTATGGAGGCCCACGGGTGGCGGCGCACTGTCTACCGCAACGGTGTGCTCGTCGAGGCGTGGCACTTCGAGTACTTCGAGAACCTCGACAACTACCGCAGCGAGCCCGTGAAGTTCTCGCAGAACGCGGACGGCGTGTGGTACATCGACCGTTCCCAGCCCGCCCCCGCCTCTGCTGGCGCGGTCCCGTTCGTTCCCGACACTCCTACGGAGGAAGAAGACATGCTCACTCTCATCGTCAACGGCGAGCACCTCGTCACTCTCAGCCCGGGAGTGTTCGGGCACATCACACCCGGCGACAACCCCACCGCGCTCCGCAACATCGTCCGAGCTGAGGACGACTGGCAGTACATCGGATTCGAACAGCTCCCCGGTCTCCTCCGCCACCACGGCTGCGACCTGAACATCTGGGACGTGCGCGACGGGAAGTTCGTCGTCCTCAACCCGCTCGACGGATCCGTGCGCGAAGGCAACGTGTGGACCGCGGTCAACGCGCTCCGTGCCGCATTCGCGAACAAGCCGCAGCCGACCATCGACCCGACACCCATCGTCGAGGCCGCACGCGCCGGCGCCTACCAGGGCGCGGTCGACGGGGTCGCGAACGCCGGCCCCCAGACCTGATGCTCCGCCGCCTCTACCGGGCGTCGCCGTTCGCGCGGCTCAACGCGGTCGACTGGGCGCAGCTCCACGCGAAACTGTGGGGCGCCGCATGGCCGGTCGCGCTCTTCATCGTCACACCCCGTGTCCTCGGAGACGCGCTGGGCGGGGGGCTCACATTCGCGTTGTGCGCCATGCAACTCCTCGGGGCGGTGGTTTCATCCGTCGGGCTTTTGCAAGCCGCGAGACACAGTGGAGAGCCCCTCAACGAGCTGCGGGTATCGCTCCCGCGATCCGTAAGGGGTCTTCTCGTTGAGTTCTTCGGCGTGATGCTCATGGTGTTCGCGTTGGTGCTCTACACGGGGTCTCAGTTCGTGCTCACCTTCGGTCCGGCCGGCGACCAGCGGGTCGCTCTCGTTTTTCTCGGCGGGTTCACCGCATCCCTGGTCATCGGCAGAGCCGTATCCGTGATGCACCGCCGGCGGAAGGACATCGCGGCAGCGAAGGCGATTGGGGTCAGCCTGTGACCGCTGAGGAGATCGCGCAGATCATTCAGAGCCTCGGTCCCATCCTGATCTTCCTGGGGGTCATCGCGTCGGGCATCTTCACCGTCCGCGCGGCGCGCGAGAACCGGCGTTCTCAGCAAGATCAGAAGCCAGCCGACACCAACGAAGCGACCAAAATCGCGAACGATCTCATCTTCCGGCTGCTCGACAAGGCAAACGACGAGGTCAAGCGGTATCAGGGCCTCGTCGCGACGGTCACCGCGGAGGCCAAGAACTACCAGGCCCTCGCTGATCTCGTCCCGGACCTTCAGTCGGGTCTCGACCGCGCCGTCGGAGAACGAGATCGACTGCGCAAGGCCATCCAGTTCCTGGAGGGCAAAGCGCGCATCACGGGGAACATCAGCTACGCCGAGGTCGTCGACTGGGCGCGCCTCGCACTCGACCCCGAAGCGGACATCGAAGCGTTCGACTTCCGCGCCACCGAGACCCTCCCTGACGGTCTCGAAGACACCGTAACCACGCAATGACCAGGAGGTCACCATGAGCACCACTCGCCGCGCTATCCGCGCAGCTTCCGCACCTGACATCTTGTTCAAGGCACAGCGTGCGCTGCGCACCATCGTGCAGGCGCTCGTCGTCCTGCTCCCCACCGCGAACCTCGCGGCCCTCGCAGTCGTCAGCTACCTCAACGAGCAGACCGACGTGATCGTCCCCGCATGGATCTTCGCCGGCCTCAACGCCGTCATCGTCGTCACCGCGCTGGTCATGGGACTCGTTGCCCGGCTCATGGCCGTGCCCGGCGTCAACGACATCCTCGCCCGCATAGGACTCGGCTCCGTGCCGCGGTCCGCGCTCGAGGAGTAACCCCCTGATGGGCCGCGTCTGCCTCCTCGCCGTGGTGGCCGCGGCCCTCACGATCCTCTTCTCCCCATCTGACCCCATCGACCCTGACTCGAGAGGACTCGTGCCCGCATGATCATCGACTACTTCCCGGCCAGCGTCGCCGCGGACGCGAACGCGAACCTCGCACGGAACGCGGAGGCGAACGTGTACGCCCTCGCGGACACGAGCTTCTCCACCCCACTGTCGATCACGGATCTGCAGGGCGTGCCGATGGCGAAGCTCACATCATCGGACGTTGGGATCTTCCCGCCGTTCCGAGTGGTCAACGGCACGCAGCAGATCGTCGTGGTGTCGGGCGACCTGAAGACTCCCATGACGTCGCTCTCGGTGGCCGCGGCCGCCGCAGAGGCTGCCGCGTCACTCGCGGCGACCAGCGCATCGGCTGCGGATTCCGCCGCGACGACCGCGGCGACAGCACGAACCGATGCGGTAGCCGCGGCTGCCGCGGCCGCCGCGGTGGGCAACACGAACGACACCATCATCGAAGGCCGCATCAAGGACCCAGCCTCGAAGACCGCACTGGCCCTCGGAGACAAGTTTGGTGCAGTCGGGACGAGCTTGGCGGAGGGAAATGTCACCCTCGTGACCGTGCCCCGCGTCATCACGCTCACAGGCGCGACGCAATCGCGAATCGTGACACTGCCTGCGGGCGTGTACGACGCTCGCGTGTTCAACGACACCGACTACGAGCACACCCTGATCCGCACCGGGTCCGCCAACGGAACGCCGATCGCGCCCGGCGCGGCCGTCGAGATTGTGAGCGCCTGACATGGCATCGATCTACGTTCGAAAGACCGGCAACGACACCACCGGCAACGGCACCGACGCAACCCCCTACCTCACGATCAATAAGGCGCTCATCGCCGCAGTTGCGGGAGACGAGATACTCGTCGGTGCGGGCACCTACGCCGAATCGTCGAGCGCCGGTTATCTCTCCGTCAGCCTGAAATACACCGGCCGTGTCACCATCCGCCCCGAGACGGGAGTGCTCGGCGACGTCATCGTGACGGGCACAAGTGCGAGCGCTCAATGGGCAGTGATCTTCTCCGGGGCGAATACCCGGTGGGAGAGCATCGTCTTCGGTGCGCAGAGTGATGCCGTGGCCCCGGTCCGCTTCCTCGCGGGCACGGCCGCGGCCCCGGTCACGAACATCGAGTTCACACGCTGCCGGTTCCTCGGCCGGGGGGCGTTCCTCGTCGGCACGGCGTGGACCGGCGCAACCGATCGGGTCAACGGGATCCGGTTCCGAGGATGCGAGTTCGTCTCTACCGGATCCGGCTCCACCGCGGCGATCGTCCTCATCCGTGGCCACGCCGACGGCGCTGTCTCCGACGTCGAGATCTCCCACTGCAACATGCGAGTGTCTGGGCGCGCGGTCCAGGTGCAGGGCGTGACCAACCTGCGCGTGTTCAACAACGACGCGATCAGCGACCACGCCACAGGAACCGCGACCGCTTTTCAGATGGGCGTCGATGGCGCAACCGGCTTCTCCACGTCGGGACTGGTTATGGGTAACCGGTTCGAGTCAACGAGGGGGCACGCGCTGGTCGTCGGCGCGGGATGTGACGGCGTGCTCGTCGCGGGAAACACGGTCATCGGAGGTGATACTGCCGGCACCGGCCAGGGAATCGTCATCAAAGAGGCTGCGAACGTCCGCATCGATCGCAACATCGTCTACGGCGGGTACCACTCGGCGCTCTACTTCAAGGCTGCTGTCGACTGCCAGGCCGTCGACAACGTTGTGTACTCGGCTTTCGCTTCGGCGGACGCGCTGCGTGTCGAGTACAACATCGAGTCTTCCAACCCCAACCAGCGCGTCACCGCGCGGCGTAACACCATCGTCGCGTCGGCAGGTCGGTGCATCAACTGGGGTACCACCCAGCACGACAGCGGCGGCTCCATCTGCGACGAGAACGTCTACGCCATCAGCGGTACTGGCGAACTTGGCTCGGTCCGCGGAACGACCGTGACTACGTTGCGCGGCATCCGCGCCGCCTGGGCGGCGTACAGCCGACCCAACAACGACCGGAACTCGCGCACTGGCATCAAGGAAGCGACCTTCGGCGGCTCACCCGTCGTGGGCGTCATCTGACAGACCCTCTCGTGCGCAGATAGCGCCTGTCACACCGCCACGAAACATGCCCCCTCGGGCTCGCCATCACGGCGGGCTCGAGGGGGCTATTTCTTGGTTGTGCAGGCACGCGGACGATACGCTCAGCGGCGAGAGTATCGAGGGGGACGGCCATGGCTGACGCACTGTACGAGTTCACGTCACACATCGCGGGGAAAAACGCTCAGGTGACGGTGTATGCCGACAGGATCGAGTGGAATCGGGCGCGTGGGGTGTCTGGGGCCAAGATGACGGCGGGCGTGCTCACCGGCGGCCTGTCGATGCTGGCCACGGGCGTGAAGAACGGCAAGGCGGGTTCGGAGATGATCCCGGTGAAGTCCATGACGTCCGTGACCGTGAAGCGCGACGGCATGCTGAACTCACTCGTGTCCGTGATCACATCGGGGAACACTGTCGACTTCCGCGTCTCGCACAAGGAGGCTGAGACGGTGAAGCGAACTCTGACCGACCTGATGCTGGGGAATCACCCCGCTCAGGCCACGCCGGCCGCGGCACCGTCGACGCCCGCCGCATCGCCGGATGTCCCGGCTCAGCTCCAGCAACTCGCAGCACTGCGCGACGCGGGCGTACTGACCGAGGAAGAGTTCACCGCTAAGAAGTCGGAGATCCTGGCACGCATGTGATTGGCGCGCCGCCGTCGCATCCTCGGTAGCTCACGGCGATGGTGGGAGCGGGGTTGCCCCGCTATTCGGAATCCCGCGGCGGTATTCGCCGACGGCGACCCACCGCTCAGCACCAGGCAGGCCACGCAATGCGCGCGCGAGAGGGCGGCAGTGCTCTTCTTCGCCGTGGTATCCAGACCATGTGCCGGCGACCTCGCCGAGGATGTCCGTCCGGTGACCGGCAGCGGCGAGGAGCTCATCGATCGCAGCGCGCGGGTCTTCGTCGTATCGATGCTTCGAGCAGATCGTAGACAGGTGGATGTCGAGCATCGTGTCGGGGGAGAGTGTCACCAGTGGATGGTACGCGTAGGCGCCGACAGTGTCGGGGCCTAGGTGCGACACTGGCCTCATGCCCACCGTCCAAGAGTTGCTGACCTTCGAGGCTGCACACCCGCGCCCGACCGGTGCGAAGCACGAACGCATCCGCACCGAGCTCGGCCTCGCACCTGCCGTCTACTACCGTGACCTGCTCGCAGCCGCTCAGTCGCTCGAGGGGTGGGAGCACGACCCGTTCACCGCCAATCGGGTCATCATGCGGGTGAAGTTTGCCCGTGAGAAGCGTGGCGCCTGGCTGGGCGCCCGGCAGTAACACGAAAGCCCCCACCTTCATGGTGGGGGCTCATTCGTTGTTGGGGACGGCGTTGTCCGGAGTGGTGCGGGTGCTGCAGCGTTGCCGTTGGCGGGGACCCCATCGTCCCCTGATCATCTTCTGGCTGGCATCACGCCCCGCCGGCCCGGTCGTGTGGTGTATCGCATATGAGCACTGTAACCCCATATGAGGTCACATGCAACTAACGAAGGGCAAGCGCACTCGGGCACGGGGTGGCGACCCAATGGTGCCCACATTCTGCCCACACTTCACCGCCCATCGCAGGCCATGACGGCCCCTGATGGCCCCCGATTGCCGCGGAATTGCGGGCGGGCATCAGGCGCAGCCGGGGCGCGCTGAAAACCACGACTTCTTCTCGGGCTCCGGTTCGTCGTACGTCATCGGCAAGGCCGAGGCCACCGAAGACGACGACTGGGACTTCTGACCGGGTGAGTCACGAAGGGGCGGATGCTGCGGCATCCGCCCCTTTCTGCGTTGCGGGGTCATCCGGCGCGGCGCGCCCGGCGACACTCACTGCTCGTCTCTTTTGGCAAGCAGGATCAGCTCGGCGCGAGAGACGGCGCCGGCCTTGCGCAGAAGGTTCGAGACGTGGAACTTCACCGTGTTCTCGCTGATGTCGAGCTGCTCGGCGATCGAACGGTTGCGGGCCCCGGTGACGAGGAGGCGCAGAACGTCGCGTTCGCGGGCAGACAGGGGCATCGAGTCCGGCAGCAGGTCGGGCATCGCCGGCGGGTCGAGCGGGAGGCGGATGTCGAGGGTCGATCCCCATCCCGCCGTCGACGACACGCGCACGTCGCCGTCGAGGGCGATGACGCGTTCGGAGATCGGACGCAGCGAGTCGTCGTGCGCGGTCAGCTCCCCGCGTCCGTCGTCACGCACGCTGATGAGGAGGTTCAGGCCGTCGCAGTCCCACTGGATCCGCACGCGGCGGGCTTCTCCGGCATCGACGAACGCGAGCACGGCGCTGCGCACGATGGCCCGGGCGGCGTGGGCGACCTCTCCGGGAAGGGCTCGCCCCGTCATGGGGGGTTCGACGAACTGCACGTCGAGGTCGCCGTGCCGCACCAGGGGGCGCAGGTCGTTCCGTAGCCGTGCGAAAGCTCCCACCACGGGTTCGAGCCGTGTGTCTCGCCGTTCGTCGGTCTCCATGCGGATGCCCACGAGAGCGCTCGCGGCCACGTCGATCGCGAGAGTGCGCGCGGCCCTGTCGTCCAAGCGATCCGCGCGCAGGATGGCCAGGATCGACTCGAGTGTGACGGCGTGACGGTCGGCCTGCTCGGCCATGTTGCGCGCGTGCTCGATCTGCGCCTGGCGCACGGCGAGCGAAGGGATCGCGTCGCTCGCCGCATGAGGCCCGGGGGTGGAGTCCATGAGCCGACTATACGGAAGTCGAGCACTACTCTTCCGGGTAGGTGAGACCGTCCGAACGCGTCGTATGCGCGGGAGCCGTGACCTCGCAGCATGGAGTCATGACCGATTCGGATGCTGCGTACGAGGCCTCTGTGGCGATGGTGCGGACGGAGACGAGTGGCGTCCTCGAGCGCATCGTGTCAGCGGATCCCCCCGGAGGGTCGCTCGGCGACCTCGCGGCCCTGGTCGCGGGCGCTGACCGCGTGTTCGTGCTCGGCGCGGGACGCTCCGGTCTGGCCTTGCGGATGACCGCGATGCGGCTGATGCATCTCGGTCTCGTCGTTCACGTCGTGGGCGATGTCACGACACCTGCTCTGGGCGCCGGCGACGTGCTGCTCACCGCGAGCGGGTCGGGCACGACGGCAGGGGTCGTCCGGGCGGCGGAGATGGCCGTCGAGGCCGGCGCCGAGGTCGGAGCCCTCACCACCGCCGGCGATTCGCCCCTGGCCGCCCTCTCGCGCGCCGTCGTGGTCGTGCCGGCCGCGCAGAAGCTCGACCGCACAGGTCAGTCCTCGGCCCAGTACGCGGGAAGCCTGTTCGAGCAGCTCGTCGTGTTGCTCGGCGACGCGCTCTTCGACGTGCTCTGGCGTCGTTCCGGCAAGAGCGCCGACGAGCTCTGGCCCCGCCACGCGAACATCGAATAGACCCGACTCCTCCCACCCGTACGACACGAAAGAGACACGATGAAACTGCAGTTTGCCATGGACACGCTCACCACCGAGGCCGCCCTCGAGCTCGCCGCCCAGGCGGCGCCCCACGTCGACATCCTGGAACTCGGTACGCCTCTGATCAAGAGCGCCGGGCTCTCGGCGGTCACCGCCATCAAGGCGGCCCACCCCGACAAGATCGTCTTCGCCGACCTGAAGACCATGGATGCCGGTGAGCTCGAGGCCGACATCGCCTTCACCGCCGGCGCCGACCTGGTCACGGTTCTCGGCTCCGCCGGCGACAGCACCATCGCCGGCGCGGTGAAGGCCGCGAAGAAGCACAACAAGGGCGTCGTGGTCGACCTCATCGGGGTCGCCGACAAGCCGGCACGGGCGAAAGAGGTCGTCGCCCTCGGCGCCGAGTTCGTCGAGATGCACGCGGGTCTCGACGAGCAGGCCGAGGAGGGCTTCACGTTCTCCACGCTCCTCGACGACGGGCGCGCCTCGGGCGTTCCCTTCTCCGTCGCCGGCGGCATCAACGCGTCGACCATCGCCGCGGTGCAGGCGTCCGGTGCCCAGGTGGCTGTGGCCGGCGGTGCGATCTACGGCGCAGACGACGTCGGGGCAGCGGCTGCAGAACTGCGTGCCGCTATCGTCTGACGCGCACCGGCGAAGTCGGTAGTCGAGATCCCTCAGGGGGTCGGTGCGTCTCCGGCCGAACCTTCGGTGACGGTGGGCACGGCCGGGATGGTGACCCAGGCCGTGCCCGCCGTCGTCTCACCGAGAAGGCCATCGGCGACCGGGGGATCGGCCAGGCGTTCGGTGTCGTTGAGCGGACCCAACGGTTCCGAGGGGAGGCCCGCCCACTCGGTCGGGTCTTCCGGTTTCGATGCGAACAGTCCCATGACCCCATTGTGCGCCTCGCGCTCGCGGAGGCGCTGATCGGACACCGTCTCATCGGAAGCGCGAGCGGTTGACACCTCGTGATGGTCGTGATGCGCTGGAGGCATGGACGTCGGCTGGGGGATGCTCTGCGCGATCGCGGGCGCGGTGCTCTACACCGCGTCCTTCCTTGTCGCGTCGCGGGCCAATCGGGGCAGCAGGATGCCGTGGTGGACGAATCCGCCCCGGAACACGGCGTGGTCGCTCGCCGGTCGTACGCTCGGAGCCGGACTCACCGTGTGGGGTGTGTTCTGGACGTCGACGCTGTTCGGCCCGATCGGGTCGGCTCTGATCGTCGCGCTGGTGATGTTCGTGCCCATGTTCGTCATCATCGGCGTGCACAACCGCCGAGTTGCGGCGCAAGATCAGGACGCCGCGAGCTCCGCGCGCACGTAGGCCACCAGGGCGTTGGCGTGACCGTGGCCGAGGCCGCGCTCCGTCTTCAGCCCGGTGACGACCTCCATGTGGGTCTTCCCTGCGTCGAGCTGCTCGACGATGAGATCGAGCCACTCCTGGATCGGCGTGCCGTAGGTCTTCTCGATGCTCGGGAAGTACGACGCCGGGCCCTTCGGCTTGTCGCCGGGGGAGAGGACGGGTGCGCTCACGCGGGTGCTCATGCGCACAGCGTAGAACCGTCGGGGCCGTGCGCGCAGCATCCGGTCTTCCTCCGTGCCGTGGACGACCGTATGGTGAGCGCATGGACCCCGAGCTGTTCGATGTCGTCGGTTTCGCCTTCCTCGTCGTCGGGATCTTCAGCCTCCTGATGTTCCTCGGCATCTCGGTCGCCCGCCGACGCTGATCTCTCGATGGCGAGGCCATCAGGCTGCGGCGTCCGCGCGCTTTTCCTAGGCTGGAAGCTCGCCGACCCGACGAGGAGAGACGTGTTCCGCACGCCGCTGACCCTTTTCCGCACGCTTGCGATCGCCGAGATGATCTCGTGGACGCTCCTCATCGGGGGACTGATCCTGCGGGCACTGTTCGAGTGGAGCCTCGCCGTGACCATCGGCGGGGGCATCCACGGCTTCGTCTTCCTCGCGTACGGTGCCACCGCGATCATCGTCGCCGTGCACCAGCGGTGGAGCGTCGGGGTCGGGGCGCTCGCCGTCGCGAGCGCGGTCATTCCCTATGCGACGCTGCCGATGGAGCTGTGGCTCAGCCGCACGGGCCGTCTCGCCGGAACCTGGCGGCTCGAAGAGACGGATGATGCGCGGGACCGGCGGCCGGTCGACCGCGCGCTGCGCTTCTTCCTGCGCCGGGCGTGGCTGTTCGTCGGCCTGCTCGTGGTCGTCGTGGTGGTCGCGTACGTCGTGCTGCTGGTGGTGGGTCCGCCCGGTCGCTGATCGTTCGTCGGAGCATCGCACCGTCGTCGGAGCATCGCGGCTCGATCCTCCGACGAAACGCCGGATCTCCGACGCTCGTTCGCGCAGATCGTCGGCTCAGCGCCGCGCGTTGGCCGACGCCGCCGCGGCGGCGACATCGCGCAGCACCGGGGGCACGTCGTCCGATGGCACGACGGCCTGGATGAGGGTGAGCCCGGAGGCGGTGCGCGCATCGGCGAGAGCGGCGGTCAGCTCGGCGACCGTCGAGGCCTTCACTCCGACGGCGGTTCCCGTCGGGTCGAGGGCGGCGAGGAGCGCCGTCCAGTCCCACCGGGCGATGTCGTTGTACTCCTCGTGCAGGCCGTGGATGACCCGCTCGACGGTGTACCCGTCGTTGTCGACGACGACGATCACCGCGGGAATCCGGTGGCGCAGCAGCGTTCCCAGCTCGGCGATCGTCAGCTGGGCGGCCCCGTCGCCGATGAGAAGCACCGGGCGGCGTTCCGGGCGGGCGAGGGCGGCGCCCAGGAGTGCGGGGAGGGTGAAGCCGATCGCGGCCCACAGCGGCTGCCCGCCGAAGACCACCCCGTGCGGCAGGCGGTGCCCCGCCATGCCGTAGAACGACGTGCCCTGGTCGGCGAGCACCGTGTCGCCGTCGCGGAGGAAGCCGGTGACCTCCCGCCACAGCGCAGTCTGCGACAGGGCACCCTCGTTCGGCCCGGAGGTGTCGGGGTGGGATGCGGCGACCGCAGCACCCGCGCGGAAGCGCCCCCCGGTGGCGGCCAGCACGTCGGCGACGACGTCGAGCGCATCGCCCATCGCGAGGGGCCGGAAGTCGTCGTCGCCGATCCGCGCGTGCTCACCACGGATCTCGATGGTGCGAGACGCATCCAGGTGCTGCGAGAAGAAGCCGCTCGTGAGGTCGGTGAACTGCACCCCCGCCATGATCAGCAGATCGGCCTGCTCGATGCCCTCGCGCACCGCCGATGAGCTGGCAGCACCGACGTACGACCCGAGGTAGGCGGGCGCTGCCTCGTCGACGACGCGACGGCCCCACAAGAGCGTCGCGTGGGGGATGCCCTCGTCCAGCACCCGGTGCAGCTGCGCCTCGACGTCGAGGCGCGAGACGAGGATGTCGGCGAGCGCCGAGACGGTGGAGGCTGCCGCGACGCGCCCCTCGACCTCGGCGCGGAAACGGGCGAGGACGCCGGGGTCGGTGACTCCCGGATGCTGCGGCAGAGGTGCCGCGGGAGGCGACGCCGGGTGCTCGGCGACGTCGGCGGGGATCACGAGGTACCCCGGGAGGCGTCGCTCGAGCACTGCGGTGATCACGCGGTCGATCTCGTCGGTCGCCGTCTCGGGCGACAGGACGGCCTGCGCCGCCGTCACCTCGGCCGTCATGCGCGCGAAGTGGCCGAAGTCGCCGTCGCCGAGCGTGTGATGGGTGGCGCGGCTCGCGGCCTGGACGGCCGTCGTGGGTGCTCCGACGACGTGGAGCACCGGAACGTGCTCGGCGTAGCTGCCCGCGACCGCTCCGATCGCCGACAGCTCTCCGACGCCGAACGTGGTGCTCAGGGCGCCGAGGCCGCCCAGACGGGCGTAGCCGTCGGCCGCGTAGCCGGCACCCAGTTCATTGGCGCAGCCGACCCACTCGATGCTCGGGTGCGCCTCGACGTGATCGAGGAACGCGAGGGTGAAGTCGCCGGGGACACCGAACAGGTGTCTGACACCAGCATCCGCCAACCGATCGAGGAGGTGATCGGCGACGGTGTAGGTCATCGGTGCGAGGCGCTGCCGCTGAAGTGGAAGGGGATCGCCAGAGACGCCGCGACGCAGAGGATGCCGACGATGAACACCAGCGCCTGGATCGGCACGATCGAGAACGAGATGCCGATCAGGAAGATTCCGCCGAGCAACAGGATCAGAGCGATGACGTACATGTGTGGTTGCCTCCTCAGGCCAGGCTACCTTGCGACGGGCCTTCGCCGAAGCCGATGGGGTGACGCATCCTCGTCACGATCCGGTGACCCGATCGACACCTCCGAGGGCCAGGATGGGTAGCGTGACGACGTTCCCGCTCATCCCGACCGGGGCACCGCGCCCCGCGCCGGTCCCGCACAAGAAGAAGATGCGCGGCGGCGATCGGCTGTCGGCGACGCTGATGCTGGTGGGCGTCGCGATCGCGATGGTGTGGGCCAACCTGCCCGGCGAGACGTACCACCAGTTCTGGGACCTTCCGCTGGGCGCCTCGTTCGGCGACGCCTCGTGGACGTTCAGCCTCCACGCTCTCGTGAACGAGGGCTTCATGACGCTGTTCTTCTTCCTCGTCGGTCTGGAAGTCAAGCGCGAGCTCACCGTCGGCGAGCTCACCGACCGGTCGCGAGCGGTCGTGCCGATCGCGGCGGCCGTGGCAGGGCTCGTCCTCCCCGCGGGGATCTTCCTCCTCTTCAACCTCGCCGACGGCGAGTTCGACGCGTGGGGCGTGGTGATCTCGACCGACACCGCCTTCCTCCTCGGAGCCCTCGCCCTCATCGGGCCGAAGTTCTCGTCGCGACTGCGGACGTTCCTGCTCACCCTCGCCGTCGTCGACGACATCGGTGCGCTCCTGGTCATCGGGCTCTTCTACAACAGCGGCCTCAACCCGGTGCCCTTCGTGATCGCCCTGGTGCTGATGGTGCTCATCGCCCTCGTGAGGTTCTTGCCGGTCGGGCGCGGTTTCGCCTACGGCGTGCTGGGGGCGGCGCTCTTCGTCGTGGTGTACCTGGCCGGCGTGCACCCCACGCTCGCGGGCGTCGCGGTGGCGTTGCTCATCCCCGTCTTCCCGCCGCGGCGCAACGATGTCGAGCGATCGGTCGAACTCACCCGGGCGTTCCGAGAGTCGCCCAACCCCGCGTACGCTGCCGCGGTCACGCGGAGCCTGCGCGAATCGATCTCGATCAACGAGCGCATCGACACGGGCCTGCGCCCGTACGTCTCGTTCGGCATCCTGCCCGTCTTCGCCCTCGCCAACGCCGGGGTGCACATCGACGGCGACACCCTGCGCGACGCGCTCGTCTCGCCCGTCGCGTGGGGCATCGTCGCCGGTCTCGTACTCGGGAAGTTCCTCGGCATCACTCTCGCCACGTGGCTGGTCGGCGTCGTCGGCCGCGGCCAGCTCGCCCCCGGTCTCAGCCTCCACCGCGTCGCCGGTGGCGCCGCGCTCTCGGGGATCGGCTTCACGATCTCGCTCTTCCTCGTGCCGATCGCCATCAGTGATCCCCACACGCAGGATCTCGCGCGCGTGGCCGTGCTCGCCGCATCCGTCATCGCGTTCTTCCTGGGGTGGGCGATCCTCACGGTCGGCGACCGCATCAGCCCTCCGCACCCGGTCGGTTTCACACTCGCGCGCCCGGTCGACCCGCAGCGCGACCACATCAAGGGCTCGATGGACGCGCCCTACGAGATCGTCGAGTACGGCGATTTCGAGTGCCCGTTCTGCAGTCGCGCGACCGGATCGGTGGATGCTGTGCGCGAGCGCTTCGGCGACGACATCCGCTGGGTGTGGCGTCATCTGCCGCTCGACCAGCCCCACCCGCACGCGCAGGAGGCGGCCCAGGCGGCGGAGGCCGCTGCGATGCAGGGGCGTTTCTTCGAGATGGCGGGCAAGCTCTTCGCGCACCAGAAGAACCTCGAGCGGGACGACCTGTTCCGCTACGCCGAGATGCTCGGGCTCGACCCCGACCGTTTCGCCGACGACTTCGTCTCGCCGAAGGTCGCCCATCACATCCAGGACGACCGGCTCGACGCCGAGATCATGGATCTGAACACCACGCCGACGTTCTTCCTCAACGGTCGGCGGCACATCGGCCCCTATGACTCGGCGACCCTGATCCGGGGGCTCGAGAACAGCCCCCCGATGCCCGCGAAGACGCCCGCCGTCTGAGAGTCCGCGACACCCGGATGCTGCGGCGCGTCCGCCCGGGTGTCTTGGACTCTCAGCGGGTGGAGCGCGGCGCGTCGGCGAGCAGCGAGGTCGCCAGCATGGTCGACCCGGCGACGGCGGCGGGCATGACGGCCACCGCCCCCAGCGGCACGAGGAAGCAGAGCTGCGTCGCGACGCCGAACCCGAGCGCCTGGCCGCGCCGCGCACGCAGCAGGCGGCGGCGCTGGGCGCGGTCGACGCCGCGGGCGGTGAGGGCGCGCGAGGTGAGCTCGTCGGTCAGCAGCCAGCCGGTGAGCACGACGCCGAGCACGGCACCCACCGCGCCGCCGACCACGGGCACGAGGCCGACCAGCGCGGTCAGAAGTGCCACGCCGATGCCGCGGGCGATGAGCCAGACGGTGTCGACGAGGGCGCGCGCGAAGCCGTAGCGCACGTCGGGCACCTCGCCGAGCTCCTCCTCGACCGACCGCCAGATGCGGTCGTAGAAGGGCTCGCCGATCAGGAGTGTGAGGGCGGTGAACGACACGACGGCGATCACCAGTGCGGCGCCGAGGGTGGCCGCCCCCGCCGCGAAGCGCACGACCGAGACCCAGATCTCGGGCCACCCGTCGGCGAAGGGCGTGACGGCGGTCGCGATGCCGGGGAGGAACACGGCGAGGGTGATCACCCCGGCCAGCAGCACGAGCCCCACGATGAGAGCGGGCACGAGACCCGCCGCCATCACTCCGGGACGACGACGCCACCAGCCGAATCCGCGCGCGAGCATGCCCACGCCCGCACCGAACTGCTTCACATCCACAGCCTAGGACGCCGGGTACCGGCGCCCGGATGCGGCGGGCTGGTGCGCCCTCTCGCCGGGCTGCCGTGTCAGCGGTCGTAGGCCGAGGCGCTTCGCACCGAGGCCATCACGGTGAACTTGCTGTTGCGGGCGATCTGGCGGGTGGGCCCGACGACCCGCTCGAGGGCCGGGCGGTAGAGGAGAGCGGAGTTCCAGACGGTCCACAGCTCGCCGCCCGGGCGGAGCACGCGGGCGGCGTCGGCGAAGAGCCGCGCGGCGACCCCCTCGTAGACGGCCGCGCCCACGTGAAAGGGCGGATTCAGCGCGATGAACGACACGCTCGCGTCGTCGAGCAGCGAGAGAAGATCGTCGCGTTCGACGCGAACGAGGTCGCTCACCCCGTTCGCCGCGGCCGTCGCGCGGGCCGACGCGACAGCGGCGGCCGACTGGTCGGAGGCGTACGCGTGCAGTCCCTGCCGGGCGAACGTCGCCGCGACCACGCCCGTGCCGCACGCCATGTCGACTACCGGGTCGTCGGCGGTGCCGCCGCCCGCCACGCGCCCCGAGAGGTTGTCGAGCAGGAACCGCGTGCCGATGTCGACGGAGGTGCCCGCGAACACCCCGCCGTACGCGCATACGACGAGGCCGTCGTGGGTGGCGCTCCGGGGCTCGGGATCGTGCCCGTCCTTCGGGCCGCGCGCGACGAGCACGCGCGACTTCTGGCGGGCGTGGGTGACGTCGACCACGTCGAAGTGGCGACGCAGCACGTCGTTCATGGCGACGGTCATGTGCTTGATGCGTCCACCGGCGAAGACGGTGACACCGCGGGAGGCGTGGCGCGCGATGAGCGCTGCGACGTCGTCGAGCTCGTCGAGCGACCTCGGCAGCCGCAGCAGCACGACCTCGGCGTCGCGCACGAGGTCGGCGTCGAACGGCAGCGACGAGAAGGCATCGTCGTCGACCGCGAGCCGCTCGGCGTTCGCGGCGAGGGCGCGTTCACCGGTCAGCGGGTCTTGGTGCACGCGGATGCGGCGCGCTCCCTCGGCGGCGGAGGCGAGGGTGAGGGCGCCGTGGGTGTCGCCGATGACGACGAGGGCGCCGTCGTCGAGGGCCGCCCGTGCGCCGGCCGACTCGTCGAGGAGGAGGCGGTCGGCAGCATCCGCCGCGAGGAGCTCGGGCGCCTCGACATCGGGCCAGCGGCGAAGGGTGTCGAAGGGGAAGGTCATCCTCGCCACGGTAGTCGGCCCGCCGGCAGATGACGCATCTGCGGAGGCCGGGAATAGTCTGAGCGCCGCGCGGTTGAACTTGATACGCACGCACTCAACTACGTAATATCAAGTTGAGTCGCACACGCTCACCTTCATCCAGGAGACATCAGGGACATGCCCGAAGACTTCACTTCCCCCGACGGCCACGGCGCGAGTTCGTTCGACGAGTTCCTCGCCCGCTACCTCGCCGGCGAGCAGGCGCGCGCCGAGCGGTCGATCGATCTCAGCCGTTTCCTCAGCTCCCGCACGCAGGAGGCGCTCCAGCGCGCCGGACGGTTCGCCCTCGAGCGCGGCCAGCGCGAGCTCGACGCGCTCCATGTTCTGCGCATCCTCGTCGACCAGTCGCCGGCGAACGAGGCCGTCCAGCGCATCGGCGCCGATCCCCGCGCCATCGCGCGCGCCACCGAAGGACGCCTGCCCGCAGCATCCGCTCCCGCCGACGTCGATGGAGCGGTCGTCACCGCATCGGTGCAGCGTGCGCTCTTCCTGGCCTACCAGGTCGCCCGCAGTGCGGGTTCGACCTACGTCGACCCCGAGCACCTCTTCTTCGCTCTCGTGCTGGCGCAGGACGCCCCCGCCGGGCAGATCCTCGCCCAGGCGGGTGTCACCGCCGAAGCGCTGACGCAGGCCGTGCGCGAGACCGTGACCCCGGGTGCCGCCGGCACCGACGCCTCCGACTCCGCGGCGCCGTCGGAGACGCCGATGCTCGACCGCTTCGGCACCGACCTCACCGCGCGCGCCGAGGCGGGAGACCTCGACCCCGTGATCGGACGCAGCGACGAGATTGAGCAGACGATCGAGATCCTCAGCCGCCGCACCAAGAACAACCCGGTGCTCGTCGGCGAGGCCGGCGTCGGCAAGACCGCGATCGTCGAAGGACTCGCGTCGGCCATCGTGGCCGGCTCCGTGCCCGAGCAGTTGCGCGGTAAGCGCGTCATCGCGCTCGACCTCCCGGCGATGCTCGCCGGAACGCGCTACCGCGGCGACTTCGAAGAGCGCCTCACGCAGACCATGGACGAGGTCTCCGCCCGCAAGGGCGAAGTCATCCTCTTCATCGACGAGGTGCACACCGTCGTCGGTGCCGGCGGCGGGGGAGAGGGCGCCATGGACGCCGGCAACATCCTCAAGCCGCGCCTGGCGCGGGGCGACCTGCACCTCGTCGGCGCCACGACCCTCCGCGAGTACCGCACCATCGAGAAAGACCCGGCGCTGGAGCGCCGGTTCCAGCCCGTGCGTGTGGGCGAGCCCTCGATCGAAGACGCCGTGCTGATCCTCCGGGGTCTGCGCCCGGCTTACGAGGAGCACCACGGTGTGAGCTTCACCGACGAAGCCCTCCGCGCCGCGGTCGAGCTCTCCGACCGGTACGTGAGCGACCGCGTGCTGCCCGACAAGGCGATCGACCTCATCGACCAGGCCGGAGCGCGCCTGCGCCTGCGGCTCGGCGTGAAGGTCGACGTGTCGGAGCTCGTCGCCCGGCTCGCGACCCTCGAGGCCGACAAGAACGCCGCCGTCTCGGCCGAGCACTACGAGGAGGCCTCCCGCATCCGCGATGAGATCTCTTCGGTGCAGGAGAAGCTGGATGCGGCGACCTCCGCGGGTGCGTCGGCCACGGCCTCGTCGGCCATCGTCGGCGAGCCCGAGATCGCCGCTGTCATCAGCCGAGCCACGGGGATCCCCGTGAACCGTCTCACCGAGACCGAGCGCGGACGCCTCGCCACCCTCGAGGACGAACTGCACGGTCGCGTGATCGGGCAGGACGCCGCCGTGACCTCCGTGGCGACGGCGGTGCGCCGCAACCGCACCGGCATGGGCGACGCGAACCGGCCCGTCGGGTCGTTCCTCTTCCTCGGTCCGACCGGAGTCGGCAAGACCGAGCTCGCCAAGGCGCTCGCCGCGTCGCTCTTCGACGACGAGGGCGCGGTCATCCGCTTCGACATGAGCGAGTTCGGCGAGCGGCACACGGTGTCGCGTCTCGTGGGGGCCCCTCCGGGATACGTCGGCTACGACGAGGCGGGACAGCTCACCGAGCGCGTTCGGCGCAACCCGTACTCGATCGTGCTGTTCGACGAGATCGAGAAGGCGCACCCCGACGTGTTCAACCTGCTGCTGCAGGTGCTCGACGACGGTCGGCTCACCGACGGCCAGGGTCGCACGGTCGATTTCCGCAACACCGTGGTGATCATGACGTCGAACATCGGCAGCGAGTTCCTCGCGTCGCGCGCGGGGGCCATCGGTTTCATCGCTGACGGCGGAGGAGCCACCGGCTTCGGATCCGAGAAGGATCTGCGCGACCGGGTCATGGGGCGCCTGCGCGAGGCCATGCGGCCGGAGTTCCTCAACCGCATCGACGACATCGTGCTGTTCCGCAAGCTCGACCGTGAGCAGCTGCGCGAGATCGTGCGGCTCATGCTCGGCACGACCGAGAAGCGCCTCGCCCGCCGCGAGGTGTCGATCGAGATCACCGAGACCGCGATCGACTGGCTCGCCGAGCACGGGTACGAGCCCGAGTACGGCGCCCGGCCGCTGCGCCGGCTGATCCAGCGCGAGATCGACGATCGCGTCGCCGACCTGTTCGTCACGGGCGCGCTCGTCGACGGGGGAGCGGTGACGGTGGATGCCGCCGACGGCGCCCTCGTCGTGCGTCCCGCCGCCCTCGCCCCCCAGGCCGCCTGACCCCGGCCACCCACCCCCTGACCGCGAGACCGCTCGTGCGCGGCGAGACCCTGGCTTTCGACCACGGTCTCGTCGCGACGACGCGGTCTCGCGGTCTGTGGCGGGGGCTGACAGAGTGGGGAGCATGACCGCACGCGTATCGATCGGGGTTGCCGGCACGCTCGGACCGGAGGCCGTCGCACGTCTCGCACCGGCGGTCGAGGCCGCCGGCTTCGCGGCGCTGTGGGTGAACGACACCCCCGACGGCGATGCCCTCGCGGCCCTCGCCGCCGCCGCCGAGGTCACCGATCGCCTGATCCTCGCGACGGGGGTCATCCCGGTCGACCGACGCTCGGCCGAGACGACCGCCCGTGAGGTGCTGACCGCGGGGATCCCGCAGGAGCGACTCGTGCTCGGAATCGGCTCGGGCGTCTCCCCGAAGGGCGCGCTCGCGCGCGTGGGCGAGGCCGTTGAGGCGCTCCGATCCGAGCTCGACGCCCGGGTGGTGGTCGGGGCGCTGGGGCCGAAGATGCGGATGCTGGGAGCCGAACGCGCCGACGGAGTGCTCCTGAACTGGGTTCCCGCCTCCGCGGCCGCCGCCCAGTCCGCCGAGCTCCACGCGGCATCGGCCGACACCCGCGTCTGCGTCTACGTGCGCACCGCGATCGACCCCGCAGCATCCGACCGGCTCGCCGCCGAGACCGCGCGGTACGCCTCATATCCGAACTATGCGGCGAACTTCGCTCGGCTGGGAGTCGACGCGACCCAGACAACGTTCCGCGACGAGGCGGAGCTGCGCGAACGCCTCCCCGCCTACCGGGCCGCAGTCGACGAGGTGGTGCTCCGCGCGATCACGGCCGACGACGGGGTCGATGCCCTGCTCGACTTCGTCGCTCGCACCGCCCCCGACGCGGGTGGCGGCGACTAGGATCGCCCCCATGCAGCAGCGCACCCTCGGACGCACCGGTTTCTCCGTCTCTCCCATCGGCCTCGGCACCTGGCAGCTCGGTGCCGACTGGGGCGATGTCGACGAGGCCAGCGCCTTCGACGTGCTCGGTGCCTCGGTCGACGCCGGAGTGACGTTCTTCGACACGGCCGACGTCTACGGCGACGGGCGCAGCGAGCAGTTCATCGGGCGCTTCCTCGCGCAGCGTCCGGGCCACGGCATCACCGTCGCCACCAAGATGGGCCGGCGCGGCCCGCAGGAGCCGGGCGAGTTCACGCTCGACCACTTCCGCGCGTGGACCGACCGCTCGCGCGAGAACCTGGGCGTCGACACGCTCGACCTCGTGCAGCTGCACTGCCCGCCGACGCCGGTGTTCTCCACCGATGCGGTCTACGACACCCTCGACACCCTCGTCGCCGAGAAGCGGATCGCCCACTACGGCGTGAGCGTCGAGACCTGCGACGAGGCGCTCGCCGCCATCGCGCGCCCGGGCACGGCGAGCGTCCAGATCATCGTCAACGCCTTCCGGCTCAAGCCGCTCGACGAGGTGCTCCCCGCGGCGGCCGAGGCCGGCGTCGGCATCATCGTGCGCGTACCGCTCGCGTCGGGCCTGCTCAGCGGCAAGTACACCGAAGACACCACGTTCGCCGCATCCGACCACCGCACCTACAACCGCGACGGCAGCGCGTTCGACGTGGGCGAGACCTTCGCGGGCGTCGACTTCGAGACCGGCGTGCGGGCCGCGCGCGAGTTCGCCGCCCTCGTTCCCGAGGGCGTGACCCCCGCCGCCGCCGCGCTCTCGTGGGTCGCGAACCTTCCCGGCGTGACCACCGTCATCCCCGGGGCGCGCAACCGGGCCCAGGCCGAGGGCAACGCCGCGGCGGGCACGGTCGCGCTGCCGGACGGATTCGATGCCGGCGTGCACGAGATCTACGACCGATACTTCCGCGAGGCCGTGCACCCGCGTTGGTGATGCCGACCGCTGGCACACTGGACGCATGAGCGAATCGGCCGGTCGTCGACGACTCCGCACGACCGGGCGGTGGTCGCTGGCAGCTCTCCTGCTGGGCGCCGGCCTGTCGCACCTGACTTGGGGGCGTCGCGGCTACCGCATCGTCGTGCCCGAGTGGGCGGTGCGGATGCTGCGTCTGGACAAGGACGCGATCGTGGTCGCCTCGGGCGTGGTCGAGGGGCTGCTCGGCGCGGCTCTCCTGGCGCTGCCGCGGGAACGACAGCGCATTGGCGGGCTGATCGCGGCGTTCTTCGTCGCGGTGTTCCCCGGGAACGTGCATCACTGGCGCAGCGGTCGACCCGTGCCGGGCATGCGCACCGATCGCGCCCGGTTCGTGCGGCTCTTCCTGCAGCCGATGCTCGTCGCGTGGGCCATCTGGGGCACCCGATCCGACGGTCGCAGCCGATGACGCGCCGCGCGGTCGTCGCCGGCGGAAGCGGGTTCGTCGGCACCGCGGTCATCGCCTCGCTGCGAGACGAGGGATATCTCGTCACGCAGATCGGCCGGCGCGGGCCCGACGCCTCGTGGGGCGATTCCGACGGCATCCGCCGCACGATCGACGGGGCTGATCTGCTCGTCAACCTCGCCGGCAAGAGGGTGGATTGCCGCTACACCGACGCGAATCGCGACGAGATCTTGCGCTCGCGCGTAGAGACGACGCGGGAGCTCCGCGAAGCGGTCGCGGACGTCGAGTCGCCGCCGGCCGTGTGGCTGAACGCGAGCACCGCGACGATCTACCGGTACGCCCTCGATCGCCCGCAGTCCGAAGACGCCGGCGACCTCGGGTCGGGCTTCTCCGTCGACGTGGCGCGGGCGTGGGAGCAGGAGCTCTTCGCCGACGACCTTCCGGCTACCCGCCGCGTCGCGCTGCGCATGGCGATCGTGTTCGGCGACGGCCCGGCGACCGCGATGCTCCTGCGGCTCGCCCGCCTCGGGCTCGGCGGACCGCAGTACGACGGCCCGTGGTTCGAGCACCGCCGCTACCGCGGCATCGGCGAGCGCCCGACAGGGGACGATCGCGCGCCGTGGCACCGGTCGCGGGGCCGTCAACGCTTCAGCTGGATCCACCTCGACGATGTGGTCGGGTCGATGCGGTTCCTCCGCGAGACCCCGTCGCTGTCGGGGCCGATCAATCTCTCGGCCCCGAATCCGACCGACAACCGCGGTGTCATGGCGGCGCTGCGGCGGGCGGTGGGCGCACCGGTCGGAATCCCGGCGGCCCGGTTCATGCTGGAGCCGGCGCTGTGGGCGCTCGGCGCCGAGTCGGAACTGCTGTTGAAGAGCCGCTGGGTCGTGCCCGATCGCCTGGTGGAGGCCGGCTACGTCTTCCGCTATCCCGAGCTGGAGCCGGCTCTCCGCGACGTCGCGCGTCGCTAGCGCGGTCGGCGAGCACGTCCTCCGCGCGACGGGTCGTTGAGCGCGCCCGACACCGGTGTCGGGGGTCGGTGCGATGATTCGAGGATGCTGCTCGCCGACCTCGTCACGACGCTCGACGCGGTCACCGCAACGCGCTCGCGTCTCGCGAAGACCCAGGCTCTCGCCGACCTCCTCACCGCCGCGCGCCCCGATGAGGTCGAGCCGTTGGTCGGGCTCGCGACCGCGTCGCTCCGGCAGGGTCGGCTCGGTGTGGGCTGGCGATCGCTGGGAGCACTGGAGGTGTCGCACGCCGCAGACCCCACGCTGACGATCGGCGATGTCGACGAGACGTTCACCGCGCTCGCCGCCGTGGGTGGGGCGGGGTCGGCGGCCGAGCGCGCCGCGATGCTGCGCGGGCTCGCCGAGCGCGCGACCGCGGCCGAGTGGGAGTACCTCACGCACGCCATGCTGGGCGAGCTGCGCACCGGGGCTCTCGAGGGCGTGCTGCTCGACGCGATCGCACGCGCCGCCGAACGCGACCTCACCGTCGTCCGGCGGGCGGCGATGCTCTCGGGCGACACCGGCATGACCGCGCGCATCGCGCTCACCGAGCCCGCGATGGCACTCTCCGACATCGGACTCGTCGTGGGTACACCCGTGATGCCGATGCTGGCGGCGACCGCCACCACCGTCGGCGAGGCGCTCGCGGAGTTCGGTACGGCCTCGGTCGAATACAAGCTCGACGGCGCGCGCATCCAGGTGCATCGCCGGGGCGACGAGGTGCATGTCTACACGCGTTCCCTCGCCGAGGTGACCCACCGAGTTCCCGAGATCGTCGAGGTCGTGCGCGCGCTCCCGGCAGAAGACGTCATCCTCGACGGCGAGACGCTCGCGCTCGACGAGAGCGGTGCGCCGCGGCCTTTCCAAGACACGATGGCGCGCTTCGGAGCCGACGTGGCGCGCGAGGTCGTGCTCCGACCGCGCTTCTTCGACATCCTCCGCCTCGACGGTCGCGACCTGCTCGACGAGCCCCAGGCCGTCCGCGCGGCCGAGCTCGCCCGCGTCGTCGGCGAGCTGCGCGTGCCGGCTCTCGTCACCGACGACACCGGCGCGGCCGACGACTTCGCGCGCGGCGCGCTCGACGCCGGGCACGAGGGCGTCATGGTGAAGGCGATCGACGCGCCGTACATGGCCGGGCGCCGCGGCAAGACGTGGCTGAAGGTGAAGCCCGTCCACACGTTCGACCTGGTCGTGCTCGGCGTCGAGCGCGGTTCCGGACGCCGTTCGGGGTGGCTGTCGAACCTCCACCTCGGCGCGTACGACCCCGACGGCGAGTTCGGAGAGCCCGGCGGATTCGTCATGGTCGGAAAAACCTTCAAGGGCCTGACCGACGAACTCCTCCGCTGCAGACCGAGTACTTCCCGACGATCGCCACCGCCGAGACGGCGTACGCCCTGACGCTGGCCCCCTCGACCGTCGTCGAGATCGCGATCGACGGCGTGCAGCGCTCGACCCGGTATCCGGGGGGCGTGGCCCTGCGCTTCGCGCGGGTGAAGGCCTACCGCCCCGACAAGCGAGCGCCCGAGGCCGACACCGTCCAGACGCTGCGAGGGATGCTGCGCGACTGATTCTGAGCGCGGTCCGCGCTCTCTGTACGTCGGACGCCGACGCCGATGCCCACCCTGGAGGGCATGTCGGGGCGCTCTTTTCGGGTCGGGGCGCGGGTTTTCGTGCCCCAGTGCGAATAGTGCGCCCCAAACCCGGGGGTGACGCCGCGGGCACGGGCCGCGGGTGGGGTCGGGTGGCTCGGGTTGTGGGGGGCGTGCGCCGTGTGACGGATGCTGCGCGGCACGACGCCTGGCTTCGGGGCGCACTTTTCGGGTCGGGGCGCGGGTTTTCGTGCCCCAATGCGAATACTGCGCCCCAAACCCCGGGGCACGCGCCGCGTCCGGGGTCGGGTGGCTCGGGTTGCGGGGGGCGTGCGCCGTGTGACGGATGCTGCGCGGCACGGCGCCTGGCTTTGGGGCGCTCTTTTCGGGTCGGGGCGCGGGTTTCCGCGCCCCAGTGCGAATAGTGCGCCCCAAACCCGGGGGTGACGCCGCGGGCACGGGCCGCGGGTGGGGTCAGGCGGGGCGGGCGACCGCCCGCACCAGGACGACGTTCGATGCCTCGTCGACCTCGACGACCTCGGGGTGGGCCTTGACGAAGTCGGAGAAGCTGCGGAAGCCGAGGCCCTTCTCGCTGAACGAGGGGTCGAGGCGCTTCATGAGGTCTTTGAGCGCCGAGGCGTGCAGCCACTCCTCGTCGGCCCGTTCGTTCTCGAGCTGCAGCGCTCGCTCCAGGAGGTTCACCGACGGGTCGGTCGACCGTTTGCGTGCGCGGCTGCGGGCGGGCGCAGCATCCTTCTTCGAGGGTGTCTCCCGGACGACTCCGGGGAGGGAGTCGTAGGCGTCGAAGCGGTCGCACGCCGAGGCGAGCGCCTTGGCCGTCGAGCCGGCGACACCCACGCCCACGACGTATCGCCCCAGGCGCTTGCAGCGCTGTGCCAGCGGTACGTAGTCGGAATCGCCCGCGACGATGACCACGTGCGTGAGATCCGGCAGGCGGAACATGTCTTCGACGGTATCGACCGCGAGACGTATGTCGGCGCCGTTCTTCGCGTAGGCGGCGGCCGGGAACAACTGCACGAGATCGATCGATCGAGCGACGAGCTGAGCGCGATACTCCGCGTTCACCGGCGATGACCAGTCGGCATATGCCCTCGTGAGCACGAGCGTGCCGAAAGATGCCGCGTAGTCGATGATCGCCCCGACGTCGATCGTGGCGGCAGCCAACCGCTCGGCGACCTCGGGGGTGACCGGGCTCTCGGCGATCCGCTGGCGGTCGCGGGAATACGCGTTCCGGCCGTGCACACGGTCGTACCACGACATCACGATGTTGTCGAAGTCCAGATAGACGGCGACGCGGGCGGTCTGCGTTTCGGGCATTGCTCCAGTCTGCTCCCGTCAGCCCTCGTCGGGGTACCGCAGTCCGATCTGCGCGCGCACCGCGTCGAGCGTGCCCATGATCGCCACCGTCTCGTCGATGGGGAGCACGTCGCCGGCGAGGTTGCCCTCGGCGACGAGCTTCTCGGCGTGCAGCGCCTGGTACTGCATGCCGCGACCCTCGATCTCGGAGCGGAACTCTTCGACGACCTCGCCGTCGGGGCGGGTGACGCGGAACGAGGTCGGGGTGTACCAGACCCGATCGATGTCGATGCGTGCCTCGGTGCCGACGATGTGGGCGGTGTTCGGGCCGGCGCCCCGCGACGACGACACCGTCGTGGAGAGCGCGCCGTCACCGTGCCGGAAGATCGTGGCGATCTCGGCATCGGTGCCGGCGTCCGAGATCCGCGCCTGCGCGCTGACCTCGGTCGGTTCACCCAGGATGTCCCAGGCGAAAGACACCGGATAGATCCCGAGGTCGAGCAGGGCGCCTCCGCCGAGTTCGATCGCATTCAGACGGTGCGTGGGGTCGTCGCTGATCTTCTGCGTGTGATCGGCGAAGAGGGTGCGCACCTCGCCGAGCACGCCGGATGCGACGAGCTCGCGGATGCGGATCATGTGGGGCAGATAGCGGGTCCACATCGCCTCCATCGCGAGCAGCCCGCGCTCCGCCGCGCGATCGCGAACGGCGGCGGCCTGCGTCGCGTTGAGGGTGAAAGGCTTCTCCACCAGCACGTGCTTGCCGTGGTCGAGGGCGAGGAGGGCGTTGTCGGCGTGGAACGGATGCGGCGTCGCGATGTACACGATGTCGACCTCGGGGTCGGCGACCAGGTCTTCATACGACCCGTACGCGCGGGGTATGCCGAACTCTGCCGCGAACTCCTTCGCCGCCTCGATCCGGCGCGACCCGACGGCCGTGACCGTGCGTCCCGCCGTCTTCAGGTCGCTCGTGAATGCGTGCGCGATCCCGCCCGTGGCGAGGATGCCCCATCGAAGTCCGTCCATGACTCCGAGACTAACCGGGCGTAGTCTCGACGAGTGTCGTCCCCGGTCGAGAGATTCCGCGAACTGCTGCGCATCCCCACGGTCTCCCACGTCGACCCGGCACGTGTCGACGTCGGCGCGTTCGACGCCTTCCACGAAGGTCTCGAAAGCCTGTATCCCCGGCTGCACGCGGCACTCGAGCGCGAGGTCGTGAGCGGTCACGCGCTCCTCTACCGGTGGCGCGGGGCCAGCGACGCAGAACCTCTCGTGCTCATGGCGCACATGGACGTGGTGCCCGTCGTCGCGGAGGAGTGGCAGCATCCGCCGTTCGCGGCCGAGATCACCGGAACCGGGGCCGACGCGATGATCCACGCGCGCGGCGCCATCGACGACAAGGGCGCGCTCGTCGCAATCGTCGAGGCCGTGGAAGGCCTGCTCGCCGACGGCGTGACACCAGCGCACGACGTGTACCTCGCGTTCGGTCATGACGAGGAGATCGGCGGCACGGGTGCGCAGGCGATCGTCGATGTGCTGCACGCGCGAGGCGTACGCCCGTCACTCGTGATCGACGAAGGGGGCGCGGTCGTCCGGGGGGCGGTACCGGGCGTCTCGGCGCCGACGGCCATGATCGGCGTGGCCGAGCGGGGAATCCTCTCGCTCGCACTCACGGTTCCCGAACGCGGCGGGCACGCCTCGACACCCCCGGCCATGCCCGCGACGGCGAGGCTCGCACGCGCCATCGACCGCCTGCGGCGTCGCCCGTTCCCTCGACGCCTTGCTTCGCCCGTCCGCGCGATGCTGGCGACCGCGGCACCGCACGCCTCGGGGGCGCTCCGACCCGTGCTGCGCCGGCTCGACGGGTTCGGGCCGCTGCTGGCCCGCGTGCTGTCGCGTCTCGGCCCCGAGCTCAACGCCATGGTGCGCACCACCGCGGTCGTCACCGAGCTGTCGGGCTCCGACGGGCAGAACGTGCTCGCCACGCACGCCCGGGCCACGGTCGACATCCGCCTCCTGACCGGCGACACGGTCGATTCCGCGGTCGCGCACGTCCGTCGCGCCGTCGCCGACCCGTCGGTCGAGATCGAGGTGCTGCGGGGAAACGATCCGTCTGCCGTGTCGCCCTGGCGCGGCGACGCCTGGCGGCGCGTCGCCCGAGCGGTGCACGCGACGCTCGGCGACGACGTCGTGCCGCTTCCCTACCTGCAACTGGGTGCGAGCGACAGTCGGTGGTTCACCCGCATCAGCGACGCCGTCTATCGGTTCGCGCCGTTCACCCTGAGCGCCGACGAGCGCGCGGCGCTCCACTCGCACGACGAGCGGATCGGCGTCGACACCTGGCTGCGGGGGATCGAGTTCTACCGGGCGGTCATCCTCGACCGGTGAGCGGGCGGGGCGGGTCGTCGGAGACCCCCAGGAGGAACGCGGCGATGCCGGTGGCGGTGCCTTCGAGCACCGGGCCGCGCCCGAACGACCAGTCGGCATCGGTCGCCCTCACCGTGCGGCCCTTGACCACCGCGCGGCGGTCGAACGGGGCGGATCCGGCGAGCCACAGCGAGACGATGCCGGCCGCGGTGGCGTCGAGGCCGGGGTCGGTGTCGGCGCTGCGCGCCAGCAGCAGCAGCGCTCGCGCGCCGGAGGCCAGGGCACGCGGGTGACGGCGTCGACCGGTGCGGATGGTCTCGCCCAGCCGCGTGAGCCCGGCGGGGGTCGGCTCGACCGCCAGGGCGGCGAACTCGTCCCGCAGGTCGGCGTCGTCGAGGAAGGCCGGAAGCAGCGGTGCGCGGTCGGCCGCGTCGGCGGTGATGATCGCGGACGCCCGGTCGACGATGTCGGCGAGGGTGCCGCGTCGGTCGTTCGATACGCCGGTCTCGGCGCCGTGGGGGCGGCCGCTCAGCGGCAGAAAACGCGCGAAGTCCGACATCGCGCCAGTGTATTGGCGCGGCAGGAATGTGACAGAATCCGTTGCGAGTCGAGCGATGTGACTGTCACATGCTCGCAGCCGGCCCGAAGCGCCTCCGACGAGGATGTCGCGTGTGACCGTGCACATGCAGGAGGCGGTAGATGAGCGACGACGCGGGAGGGCGACGGCCCAGCATCCGTGATGTCGCGCGCCTCGCCGAGGTGTCGCATCAGACCGTCTCGCGCGTGCTGAACGATCATCCGAGCATCCGTCCCGAGACGCGTGCGCGGGTGGTCGAGGTCATGGCCCAACTGCAATACCGGCCCAATCGCGCCGCGCGAGCGCTGGTGACATCGCGTTCGCAGACGATCGGGATCCTGGCCGCCGGCTCGACGACCTACGGTGCCGCGTCGAGCATCGCGGCGATCGAGACCGCCGCCCGCACCCGCGGTTACTGGGTGAGCACCGCGAACATCGACGTGAAGGACCCCGAGTCGATACCCGCCGGCATCGCCCATCTGATGGCGCAGTCCGTCGACGGACTCGTCGTGATCGCACCCCAGGTGCGCGTGCTGCGGGCGCTCGCCGCCGAGCAGCTCGACGTTCCCTATGTGACCCTGCAGTCCACCGAATTGGACGCCGACCACACCCTTTCGGTCGACCAGGTCGCCGGTGCACGACTGGCGACGAGGCACCTCATCGAACTCGGGCACCGCAGCATCTACCACCTGGCCGGACCCCAGGATTGGATCGAGGCGGAGGCGAGGATGCGGGGATTCCTCGCAGAGATGTCGGCGAGCGACATCCCCACGACCGCGCCGATCCTCGGTGACTGGACCGCGGAGTTCGGCTACTACGCCGGGCGGGAGTTGCTGGGAGTCCGCGATTTCACGGCGATCTTCTCGTCGAACGACCAGATGGCGCTCGGTTTGCTCCACGCCATCCGGGACGAGGGTCTCGAGGTGCCCAGGGACGTGAGCATCGTCGGGTTCGATGACATCCCCGAGGCGGCGCACTTCTGGCCGCCGCTCACGACCGTCCGTCAGGACTTCGCCGAACTCGGTCGACGATGTGTCGATGTGCTGCTCGGTTCCACCGACGCGCAGGCCTCTTCGCTCGTCCCCGAGCTGGTCGTCCGGCACTCCAGCGGCCCGGTTTCACGCCTCTGAACCTCGCGTTACCAAGCTGAGACGTGCCGCGCTTGACACCGGCGCCGCAGACCTGGCTATAGTTGCGCAATGTGAACGGTCACATGACCGCATCACACGGGTTGACGAAGGAGTCGTGATGGGCGCTGGCGATGCCGCCGAGCTGCACGACCCGTACGTGGCAGGCGTGAAGACCGAGGTCGCCGTGGCACGCGTGCGGGCCGATGTCGCGGCTCTCCACGCCGAGCTGGTGCGGTACGGACTCGTCGTCTGGACGGGCGGCAACGTGTCGGGTCGCGTCCCCGGAGCAGACCTGTTCGTCATCAAGCCGTCCGGTGTCTCGTACGACGACCTCGCCCCCGAGAACATGATCGTCTGCGACCTCGACGGCCGGGTCGTCGAGGGCACCCCGGGAAGCACCCGTGCGCCCTCGAGCGACACGGCGGCGCACGCGTACGTGTACCGCAACCTGCCCGAGGTCGGCGGCATCGTCCACACGCACTCGACCTACGCCGTGGCCTGGGCGGCACGCGGCGAAGAGATCCCGTGCACGATCGTGGCCGCTGCCGAGGAGTTCGGCGGCCCGGTGCCGGTGGGTCCGTTCGCGATCGTCGGCGACGACACGATCGGTCGCGGCATCGTCGACACCCTCCGGGGCTCGCGCTCCCGCGCCGTGCTGATGCGCAACCACGGTCCGTTCACGATCGGCGAGACCCCCCGCGACGCCGTGCGGTCAGCCGTGGTGCTCGAGGACGTCGCACGCACGGTGCACATCGCCCGCGAGGGCGGCGCGGTGGAGCCCCTCCCCGCCGAGGCGATCGATCGCCTCCACGAGCGCAGCCGGTCGCTCGACCACCAGACCACCGTCGAGCGCCGGGTCACCCCGCCGCGTCGCGGTCGCCGTTCGGAGAAGACCTCCGGTCGGACAGCAGATAAATGAACACCGAAACACCAAGACGAAGAAGTCCTAAGAAAGGAATCACTGTGAAAGGCAAGAAGATTCTCGTCGCGGCGGTCGCCGCGGGAGCGCTCCTGCTTTCGGCCTGCTCCGGCGGCTCGACCGGCGGCACCGGCGGTGGCGAGGGCGGCGGCGGCCTCATCGGCGTCGCGATGCCCACCAAGAGCTCCGAGCGCTGGATCCAGGACGGCAACGCCGTGAAGGCTGCCCTCGAGGAGCAGGGCTACTCCGTCGACCTCCAGTACGCCGAGGACGACATCCCCACCCAGGTCTCGCAGATCGAGAACATGATCACCAAGGGTGCAGAAGCGCTCATCGTGGCCTCGATCGACGGCACGACGCTGACCGAGGTGCTGCAGAACGCTGCGGACTCCGACATCCCCGTCATCGCCTACGACCGCCTCATCCGCGACTCGGAGAACGTCAACTACTACGCGTCGTTCGACAACTTCCTCGTCGGTCAGCAGCAGGCGTGGTCGGTTCTCAACGGACTCGGTCTGACCGAGCTCGACGGCACGGCGATCTCCGGCGCGCCGGCAGGTCCGTTCAACATCGAGCTGTTCGCCGGTTCGCCCGACGACAACAACGCGACCTTCTTCTTCGACGGCGCCATGGACGTGCTCCAGCCGCTGATCGACGACGGAACGCTCGTGGTCAAGTCGGGTCAGACCGATTTCCAGCAGGTCGCGACGCTCCGCTGGGACGGCGAGACCGCTCAGAGCCGCATGGAGGACATCCTCACGGCGACCTACTCCGACGGCACGCAGGTCGACGCCATCCTGTCGCCCTACGACGGCATCTCGCGCGGCATCATCTCGGCACTCACCGACGCCGGCTACTCCGTCGGCGCCGAGTGGCCGATCATCTCCGGCCAGGACGCCGAGCTCGACTCGGTCAAGGCCATCAACCGCGGTGAGCAGTACGCGACGATCTTCAAGGACACGCGTCAGCTCGCTCAGGTCGCCGTCGACATGGCGGTCGCCCTGCTCAACGACGAGGAGCCCGAGGTCAACAACACCACGGACTACGACAACGGCGTGAAGGTCGTGCCGTCGTACCTCCTCGACCCGGTGATCGTGGTCAAGGACAACATCACCGAGGTTCTCGTCGACAGCGATTACTGGACCGCGGACGAAGTCGCCGGCTAACACCCGAAGAAACGACGGGCCGGGTGGCGAGAGCCGCCCGGCCCTGTCTGGGGAGAGGAGAGACAGCATGGCCGACAACATTCTGGAGATGCGCGGGATCACCAAGACGTTCCCGGGAGTGAAAGCGCTCTCGAACGTGACGCTGGGTGTCGCCCGTGGCGAGGTCCACGCGATCTGCGGCGAGAACGGCGCGGGGAAGTCGACCCTGATGAAGGTGCTCTCGGGTGTCTACCCGCACGGCACCTACGAGGGCGCGATCGTGTTCGAGGGCGAGGAGGTGGCGTTCAAGAACCTCCGCGACAGCGAGGCGAAGGGCATCGTCATCATCCACCAGGAGCTGGCGCTGAGCCCGTACCTGTCGATCGCCGAGAACATCTTCCTCAACAACGAGCGCGCGTCCGGCGGACTCATCGACTGGAACAAGACGAACTTCGAAGCCGCCGCGCTGCTCAAGCGCGTGGGGCTTCGCGACAACCCGACGACGAAGATCAACCAGATCGGGGTCGGCAAGCAGCAGCTGGTCGAGATCGCCAAGGCGCTGTCGAAAGAGGTCAAGCTCCTCATCCTCGACGAGCCGACAGCGGCATTGAACGACGAGGACTCCGCCCACCTGCTCGACCTCATCCTCCAGCTCAAGACGGAGGGCGTGACGTCGATCATCATCAGTCACAAGCTGAACGAGATCAAGCGCGTCGCCGACGCCGTCACGGTCATCCGCGACGGCAAGACGATCGAGACGATCTCCCAGGGCGACGTCACCGAGGACCGCATCATCAAGGACATGGTCGGTCGCGATCTGGAGCACCGCTACCCCGACCACGAGCCGCAGATCGGCGAAGAGCTGCTCCGCGTCGAGGACTGGACGGCCCACCACCCCCAGGACCCCACGCGCGTCATGGTCGACAACGTGTCGATCAATGTGCGCGCCGGTGAGATCGTCGGCATCGCCGGCCTCATGGGAGCCGGACGCACCGAGTTCGCGATGAGCCTGTTCGGCCGCAGCTACGGCACGCGCATCAGCGGCAAGGTGTTCATGCGCGGCAAGGAGATCAAGACCCGCACGGTCGCCGAGGCGATCGACAACGGCCTGGCCTACGCCACGGAGGACCGCAAGACCTTCGGGCTCAACCTGATCGAAGACATCAAGCGCAACGTGTCGATGGCCTCGCTCAAGAAGCTCGAGAAGGCCGGTCTCGTCAACGACAACGAGGAGTTCAAGGTCGCGAACGAGTACCGCCGCGACCTGAACATCAAGGCACCGAACGTGCTGGTCAAGACCGGGAAGCTCTCCGGCGGCAACCAGCAGAAGGTGGTGCTGTCGAAGTGGATCTACTCCGACCCCGAGGTGCTCATCCTGGATGAGCCCACCCGCGGCATCGACGTCGGTGCGAAGTACGAGATCTACACGATCATCAACCGGCTCGCAGCATCCGGCAAGGGGATCATCGTGATCTCCTCCGAGCTGCCGGAGCTGCTCGGCATCTCCGACCGCGTCTACGCGCTGTCGGAGGGGCGGATCACGGGCGAGCTGCCGATCGCCGAGGCGACACCCGAATCCGTCCTCAAGCTCATGACCATCGAGAATCCGCGCTGACGCGGCCACAGGAGCACGACATGACCAACAACACCGAAGCCGTCGGGGCGCAGATCAATCCGCCGGACAACAAGTTCACGCGCTGGTTCACGCATATCCTCACCGACCTGGGCCGCAACGGCATCTTCATCGCCCTCATCGCGGTCGTGGTGCTGTTCACGATCCTGACGAACGGCATCCTCCTGCGTCCGCAGAACATCTCCAACCTGGTGGTGCAGAACGGGTACATCCTGGTGCTCGCCATCGGCATGGTGATGGTCATCATCGCCGGCCACATCGACCTCTCGGTCGGTTCGGTCGCCGCCTTCGTCGGAGCCATCTCGGGCGTCTTCGCGGTGAAGATGGGGATGCCCTGGTGGCTGGCTGTCATCCTGTCCCTCGCGATCGGCGCCCTGGTGGGCGCGTGGCAGGGGTTCTGGATCGCCTTCGTCGGCATCCCCGCCTTCATCGTGACCCTGGCGGGCATGCTCATCTTCCGAGGCCTGGCCCTCGTCGTGCTCGGCAACGCGAACATCGGTTCGTTCCCCGATGAGTACCGTGCCCTAGGCAATGGGTTCCTCGCGGGCGTCTTCGGTGAGAGCGAACCAGACATCTTCACCCTCGCGGTCGGCGCGGTCGTCGTGATCGCCCTCGTCGTGCAGCAGGTGCGCACCCGCGCGGGACGTCGCAAGTACGGTCAGGACGTCGAGCCCATCGTGTGGTTCATCATCAAGCTCGTGCTGATCTCGGCGGCGATCGGCTTCTTCGTCTACTCGCTCGCCGGCTACAAGGGCGTGCCCGTCACGCTGATCATCCTCGCGATTCTCGTGATGGTCTACGGCATCGTGATGAACCGCACGGTGTTCGGTCGTCACATCTACGCGATCGGCGGCAACCGTCACGCGGCCGAGCTGTCGGGCATCAAGACCCGCCGGGTCGACTTCTGGCTCTTCGTGAACATGGGCTTCCTCGCAGCTCTCGCGGGACTCATCTTCACCGCTCGTCTGAACCTCGCCGGTCCGAAGGCGGGTGACGGCTTCGAGCTCGAGGCGATCTCGGCGGCCTTCATCGGTGGAGCGGCGGTGCAGGGCGGCGTCGGAACCATCGGCGGCGCGATCATCGGTGGTCTCATCATCGGTGTGCTCAACAACGGTATGTCGATCATGGGTATCGGCATCGAGTGGCAGCAGGCCGTGAAGGGCCTCGTGCTCCTCCTCGCCGTCGCGTTCGACGTCTACAACAAGCGCCGCTCGGGCAACTGACCCTCGCGCGCACCGAACGCCCCGCCCCGCTCCGGGCGGGGCGTTCGTGCGTCCGCGCAGCATCCTGACCGCGAGACCCGTTCTTCGCGCCGAGACCGCGACACTCTGACCGGGTCTCGTCGGTCGGGTCGGGTCTCGCGGTCAGTCGAGCGAGACCGCGGCTTCGAGCGTGAGCCACGCGCCGAGCTGCACCGACAGGTCGCGCTCGGGAGCGTCGGGTGACGCGTCGGCGGGGACCGTCGCGTCGGCCGAGAAGATCGGCAACCCGTCGATCGTGGCGCGACCCGCCCAGAGGGCGTCGGCGTTCGCGATCACGAGGGAGCGGGCGGATGCGGCGGCCCGCTCGAGCGTCGCAGCATCCGGGCCCCCGGCGTCCGCCCGCGTCTGCAGGACGGATGCTGCGTCGGCCACGTAGCGGCACGCGATGCCCGCGAACAGTCCGCGGTCGCCGCCTCCCGCGCCGGGGAGGAGGAGCGACGGCCCGGTCCACGCGGCGATCGCGCCCACGAGGGCGGCCGCGCGGGAGGCGAAGCGCGCGTCGTCGTGGGCGAGCGCGGCCGCCGCGCCCAGCGCGACACCCTGGCAGTAGGTGTAGAGCTCGGTCGCCCGGCGGGTCTCGACGCCGCGTTCGATGACGACCCCGTCGATGATCAGACCGCTCGAGGGGTCGCGGAGGGTCTCGTCCATCCAGTCGCTCAGCCGCGCGGCGGCGTCGCGGCGACCGGTGCGGGCGAAGAGGATCGCCGCGGGTCCGTTGGCGGGTGCGTTGAAGAAGGGGTTGCCGACCTCCCACGGCACGGCGCCGACCGCGACGTCGATCGCCCCCTCGAGCTGCGCGGCGATGCGCTCGGTCGCGCGGCGGTGGCCGTCGTCGCGTTCGAGGGCGAGTCCCATCCAGGCCAGGTCGTCGTAGAACGTGCGCGACAGGGTGCCCCCGTTGCGCAGCCGGATGCCGCGGACGAGCCGCCGTGCGCGTCGTCGCCGGGCACGAGTGGGGCGGTGCGCGGCGGCGTCGAGCGCCGCGTCGAGCAGGTGGGCGCTCCACCAGTAATGCCAGCGAGCCGGACCGCCGCGGCGGCGGAGCGGAATCGGCGGCCACGCCGAGCGCCCCCACGCGATGCCGGGGACCCCGCCGAGGTACCGGGCGAGGATCGCGCGCTCGGCGAAGGCGGCGCGCGCGTTGCGTTCGGTGGCGTCCATTCCCTCATCCTCCCGTGCGGCGCGTTCCCGACGCAGGAAGTGGCGCGGCGGTAGGAACCTCCGGGCCGAACCGGCCTACGCCGACGCCATCTCCTACGCCCGGAACCGCAGCGTTCAGGCCTTGAGCGCCTTAGCGATGCGTTGCGGCGAGACGGGCTCTGCGGTGCCCAGTCGCTGAGCGAACAGACTCACCCGCAACTCCTCGAGCAGCCATCGCGCGTGTGCGACCCCCGGGGCGGCATCGAGGGGGAGCGGGATGCTGCCGCCGGCCTCCTGGAACGGGGCGGCGGCGCGTTCGAATTCGGTCATCCGGCTGCGGTCCCGGCCGGCGTTGTCGGCGAGGGCGTTCACGCGCTCGAGGGCGCCGGCGAGATACCGCGGCACGTGCGCGAGGCGGGTCAGACCGATGCGCGAGACGAAACCGGGGAACACCAGGCCCGACAGCTGCGCGCGCACGTCGCCGAGTGCGCCGAGGAGGGTGAGGGAGTTCTGCCCCTTCATCGCCCGATCGACCTCACGGGCGGCGGCGAGCACGCGCGCGGCGAGGGAGACGGCGGCGAAGGTGTCGTCGACGACGGCGGCAGAGAACGCGTCGCGCAGGCTCTCGAACTCCTGGCGGGTGCGCACGACGCGGCCGGGGGCGAGCCGGTCGAGCAGCTGGTCGACGACGGCGACCCGGGCGTCCTCGATGAGGGCCTTGGCGTTCTGGTAGGGCGAGGCGGCGAGCGTCAGCTTCTCGTTGGCGGTGAGGTGGTCGAGCACGTACGTGGCCGGCGACGCGACGGCCAGCAGCAGCATCCGTCGCACCCCGCTCCTGGTGAGCGCTGCCGCGGAGTCGGCGGTCGCCTCCAGTCGCAGCGATACCGAGGCGCCGTCGTCGACGATCGCGGGGTAGCCGCGCACGATGCCGCCCGCCACCCTCGTGTCGACCATCTCCGGCAGGTCGTCGAAGGTCCATGCGGTGAGCCCGGAGCGCTCGGGGAAGCCTGCCGCGCGGCCGTCGAGGCTCGCCGCGGCGATCTTCGCCGCGCCGCCCCTGGCGCCCTTCGGCGCCTCGCGCCCGGCGATCGTGTCGGCGACGCTCGTGCGGGCGCGGTCGGCGAGCCGGCCCTGGAGCGCCGCGAGATCGCGGTCGGTGCCGACCGTGCGGCCGCGGGCGTCGACGGCGCGGAACGACACGCGAAGGTGCGATGAGACGCGCTCGAGCTCGAAGTCGGCGGCGGTCACGGGTTGGTTCGCGACGCGCTGCACGAGAGCGGCGAGGGCGTCGACGAGCGAGACGGCGGGGAGTCCGTCGTGGTCTTCCGGGCCGCGCCCGGCGAGGTCGGCGGCGAACCGCTCGGCCCAGTCGGCCGCGGGAACCACGTTGCGGCGGATCGTCTTCGGCAGTGCCCGTAGGAGCGACGTGACGAGTTCGTCGCGGAGCCCCGGTACCTGCCAGTCGAAGCCCACCGGTCGCAGCGACGCCAGGAGGGCGAGCGGCACGACGACCGTCACCCCGTCGTCGTCGGCGCCCGGTTCGAAGCGGTAGGCCAGGCCGAGCACCTGGTCGCCCTGGCGCCAGCGCGACGGGAAGCCCTTGTCGTCGCCGCGCCCGCCCTCGCCGGTGAGGTCGGCTTCGGTGACGTCGAGCAGCCGCGGGGTGCGTGACGACGTCTCGGTCCACCACGCCTCGAACGAGCGCACGTCGAAGACGTCGGCCGGAAGCCGCGCGTCGTAGAAGGCGAAGATCGCCTCGTCGCCCACGAGGATGTCGCGACGCCGCTCGCGCTCCTCGATCTTCTCCAGCAGCCGCCGCTGCTCGGTGTTGCGTCGGAGGAACGCGGTCAGCCGCTTGTCGAGCATCGACGCATCCCACTCGCCCTCGACGAGGGCGTGCCGCACGAACATCTCGCGGGCGAGCGGCCGGTCGAAGCGTGCGAGCTGCACCCGACGCTTCGGCACGATCTCGACCCCGAACAGCGTCACCTTCTCGTAGGCGGATGCTGCGCCCGCGGCCTTGGACCAGTGGGGCTCGCTCAGCGACCGCTTGGCGAGGTCTCCCGCCAGCGACTCGGCCCACGCCGGGTCGATGGACGCCACGGTGCGGGCGTACAGGCGGGAGGTCTCGACGAGCTCGGCCGCCATGACCGCGGCGGGCTTGGCCTTGCGCAGCCCCGAGCCCGGGAAGATCGCGAACCGGGCGCCGCGCGCCCCGAGGTACTCCGCCCGCGGAGCTCCCGCGCCGCGGGCGGGCTTGCGGTCCTGCGGCGGTTTGCCGGTGCGTACGTCGAGGAGGCCGATGTGCGAGAGAAGGCCGGAGAGGATCGCGCGGTGGATCGCATCGCCCGCCTCGTGCCCGCCCACCGCGGCGCCGTCGGACGGAGGCGAGACGCGCGCCGGCGCGGGCGCAGCATCCTTCTTGCGCCTCCGGGGTCGATCGCCCGAGGGTCCGAGCAGCGACCGCAGCTGCCGATGCACGTCGGCCCACTCGCGCACCCGCACGTAGTTGAGATGCTCGGCGCGGCAGAGGCGGCGGAAGGCGCTCGATCCGAGCTCGGTCTGCTGCTCCTGCAGGTGGTTCCAGAGGTTGAGCAGCGAGAGGAAGTCGCTGGTGGGGTCGGTGAATCGCGCGTGCAGGCGGTCGGCCTCCTCGCGCCGCTCCTCGGGGCGTTCGCGTACGTCCTGGATCGACAGGCCGGCGACGATGGCCAGCACCTCCGACTCCACCCCGTCGCGGCGGGCCTCGATGAGCATCCGGGCGAAACGCGGGTCGATGGGGAGCCGTGCGAGCTCACGACCGATGTCGGTGAGGCGAGGCTGCTCGTCGCGCGAGCGGGGGGCGCGCATCGCGCCGAGTTCGAGCAGCAGGTCGAACGCCGCCTTCACGCCCCGCGAGTCGGGCGGGGTGAGAAAGGGGAACGCCGAGATGTCGCCGAAGCCGAGCGAGAGCATCTGCAGGATGACGGAGGCGAGAGAGGTGCGCAGGATCTCGGGTTCGGTGAACTCGGGACGACGGTCGAAGTCGTCCTCCGAGTACAGGCGGATCGCGATGCCGTCGGACGTACGGCCCGCGCGGCCCGATCGCTGCTGGGCGGATGCTTGCGACACCGCCTCGATCGGAAGCCGTTGCACCTTCGAACGCGCGCTGTAGCGCGAGATGCGGGCCGTGCCCGTGTCGACGACGTACCGGATGCCGGGGACGGTGAGGCTCGTCTCGGCCACGTTCGTGGAGAGGATGACGCGTCTGCGGACGCCGGCGACCTTCGATCGCTCGAACACGCGGTGCTGCTCGGCCGCCGACAGCCGCCCGTAGAGGGGGAGTACCTCGGTGGGCGAGGCATCGGACGAGTACGCGCCGCGGACGGCGTCGGCCGCATCCCGGATCTCCGCCTCTCCCGGGAGGAACACCAGCACGTCGCCGGGGGCTTCGCGGTCGAGTTCACGCAGCGCCGCGACGATGCCGCCGATCTCGTCGGGGTCGTCGTCGGGCGCCGTCTTCTTCGCCGCCGGAGCGACCGCGCTCTCGTCGGTGTCTGTCGAAGGGTCCGGTACCAAAGGTCGGTACCGTACCTCGACCGGGTAGGTGCGCCCCGAGACCTCGATGATCGGAGCGGGGGTGCCCGCCGCATCCGCGAAGTGCTGCGCGAAGCTCTCGGGATCGATCGTCGCCGAGGTGACGACCACCTTCAGATCTGGGCGCTCGGGCAGGATGCGGCGCAGGTACCCCAGCAGGAAGTCGACGTTCAGCGAGCGCTCGTGGGCCTCGTCGATGATGATCGTGTCGTAGCGGCGCAGCAGCCGGTCGCGGTGGATCTCGTTGAGGAGGATGCCGTCGGTCAGCAGCGCGATGCGCGTGTCTTCGGTGACCTTGTCGGTGAAGCGCACCTTGTAGCCGACGGTCGTGCCCAGCGGCACCTGGAGCTCTTCGGCGATGCGCTCGGCGATGGTGCGGGCGGCGATGCGGCGGGGCTGGGTGTGGGCGATGCGCGTGCGACCGAGCTCGAGGCAGATCTTCGGCAGCTGCGTGGTCTTGCCCGATCCGGTGGCGCCGGCGACGATCACGACCTGCGAGGCGGCGATGGCGCGCGCGATCTCGTCCCGCGCGGCGCTGACGGGCAGCTCGGGCGGGTACGTGATCACGGGTTCTGGCGCAGACACAGCCCTCCATCGTAGATCCCCGCGCCCGCGCGCGGGCTTTCTGCCGGAACGCGGGCTGTGCGGGGCGCGAAGCCCTCGCCCCGGCCGACTGCCCGCATCTCGGACGAGACGGCGTCAAGCCCACCCCCGTGTCGGTGCGGCTCCCTAGGCTGGGGTCATGACGATTCCTCTTGTCTCACTGAACGACGGCCACCAGATCCCCCAGCTCGGCTACGGCGTATTCAAGGTGCCCGCCGAAGACGCCGAGCGCGCCGTCACCGAAGCCCTCGAGGTCGGCTATCGGCACATCGACACCGCCGCGATCTACGGCAACGAGGAGGGCGTGGGCGCGGCGATCGCGAAGAGCGGCATCGCGCGCGACGAGCTCTTCGTCACGACCAAGCTCTGGAACGACCGGCAGAGCGGCGACCAGCCGTTCGAGGCGGTCACCGAGAGCCTCGACAAGCTCGGTCTCGGGTTCGCCGACCTCTACCTCATCCACTGGCCCACCCCGCAGAAAGACACGTTCCTGAACGCGTGGGAGCACCTCATCCAGATCCGCGACAACGGGCAGGCCCGTTCGATCGGCGTCTCGAACTTCCTCGTGCCGCACCTCGAGCGCATCGTCGAGGCGACCGGCGTCACCCCGGCGGTCAACCAGATCGAGCTGCACCCCGCCTACCAGCAGCGCGAGATCACCGCGTGGGCAGACGAGCACGACGTGCGCATCGAGTCGTGGGGTCCGCTCGGACAGGGCAAGTACGACCTGTTCGGCCTGCCCGCCGTCGCCGACGCCGCGGCCGCCCACGACAAGACCCCGGCGCAGGTCGTGCTGCGCTGGCACCTGCAGAAGGGGTTCATCGTCTTCCCGAAGTCGGTGCGCCGCGAGCGCCTCGAAGAGAACATCGACGTGTTCGACTTCGAACTCAGCGGCCCCGAGCTCGTCGCGATCGACGCGCTCGACCCCCGCGATGGCTCGGGCCGCGTCAGCGCGCACCCCGACGAGGTCAACTAGAACGGACGCATCGCCCTGAACAGCCGCCTGGCCGAGTCCTCGAGCCCCTACCTGCGCGCCCACGCCGACAATCCCGTCGCGTGGTTCGCGTGGGGGCCCGAGGCCTTCGCCGAGGCGGCACGGCGGGGCGTTCCGGTGATGGTGTCGATCGGGTACGCCACCTGTCACTGGTGCCACGTCATGGCGCGGGAGTCGTTCCAGGATCACGCGACCGCCGCCGTGATCAACGAGGGCTTCGTCGCGGTGAAGGTCGACCGCGAAGAGCATCCCGACGTCGACGCCGCCTACCTCGACGCCGCATCCGCCTTCACGCCCCACCTCGGCTGGCCGCTGACGGTCTTCACGACCCCCGAGGGCCGGGTCTTCTACGCGGGCACCTACTGGCCCGGCGAGCCGCGACCTCCCCTGCCGGCGTTCCGGGAGGTGCTCGGTGCGGTGCGCGAGGCGTGGACCGAGCGCCGCGACGAGGTCGAGCGCACCGGAGCGGCCCTGCGCGACGCCCTCGCGGCGGCGGCGTCCGCGGCGTCTGACGCGGCGGGGCTGCCCACCCTCGACGACCTCGCGGATGCTGCGCGTCGCCTCGTCGACAGAGAAGACCGCGCCTACGGGGGGTTCGCCGCCGGTTCCGGCATGGAGAATCCGAAGTTCCCGACCGTTCCGGCGCTGCGGTTCTTGCAGGCGTCGGCGCTACCGGTGCCCGAGGCCCCCGAGGTCGCGCGACGCGCACTCGAGGCGATGGCGGCGTCCGACCTGCACGATCCGGTCGACGGAGGATTCTTCCGCTACGCGACGCGTCGGGACTGGAGCATCCCGCACTACGAGCGGATGCTGACCGATAACGCCGGCCTGATCGAGGTGGCCCTCGACGCGGGTGCGCCCGAGATCGCGGCCGATGTGGCGCGGTTCGTCATCGACGTGCTGCAGCAGCCCACGGGCGGGTTCGCCGCCGCGCAAGACTCCGAGTCGATCATCGACGGGCGACGCGACGAGGGAGGCTACTACGCCCGCGACGCCGATGGTCGGGTCGGCCTCGAGCCGCCCGCGCTCGACGGCAAGGTCGTCACGGCGTGGAACGGCCTCGCGATCGGCGCGCTCGCCCGTTCCGGCGTCGCGCTCGGAGACTCCGGCGCACGGTTGGTGGAGGCTGCCCGGTGGGCGGCCGAGGCGGTGCTCGAAACGAATATCGGCGACGACGGGATGCTGCGCCGTGCGTCGCTCGACGAGATCGTCTCGCGTGCGCCCGCCACCCTCGAGGACTACGGATCGCTCGCTCGCGGGCTGGCCCTCCTCGCCGCGGCGACCGGAGAGGTGCGCTACGCCGGAGCTGCCCGCGACCTCGTCGATGCCTGCCTGAGCGACGGCGGCGTCGTCGTTCCCGGCGGGGGCGACCCGGTGCTGGTCGCCCAGGGGATGGCGGTCGGCGGCTCCGACACCGACGGGGCATCTCCGTCGCCCGCGGCCGCCTTCGCCGGGGGCGCTCTCGCGCTCTGGCACCTCGGCGCCGGGGAGCGCTACCGCGACGCCGCCGCGTCGCTCGTCGCCCGCGTCGCGCCCACGGCCCTGGAACAGCCGCTCGGGCACGGAGCGATGCTCGACGTCGCCGTCGCGCTGGCGGCACCGCCCCGGCAGCTCGTCGTGGTCGGCGCCCCGGGGAGTGCTCTCGGCGAGGCGGCACGCAGCATCCGTGCCGACGTCGTCGCCGTCGTCACGTCTGAGCAGGCCGACGCGTTCGCCGCCGACGGCTTCTCGCTCTTCGAGGCCAAGACGGCCCAGGGCGGCCTTCCGACCGCCTACGACTGCCGGGGCTTCGTGTGCCGTCTGCCCGTGACCGACCCGGCGCAGCTGAGCACCTCCGCTTAGCGGCAAAATGTGGCGCATTCCTGCGTGCGACCCCACAGATTCGTGCGGTCATTCGCCGAGACGTGGCGCATTCGGCGCGGCGCGCGCGCGCGGCGGGCGCAGCTGGGCCGCTCCGCTTAGCGGCGGAATGTGGCGCATTCCTGCGTGCGACCCCACAGGTTCTTACGGGCATTCGCCGGAAAGTGGCGCATTCGGCGCAGCGCGGCTGGCGCGGCCGGTACGGCCGGCGCGCAGCGCGCGAGGCGCAGCGGCGTGAGCGCGGGCGTCAGTCGAGCAGGTGCCGCAGGAACCGGCCGGGCGCGTCGAGGAACGAGCGGTGCGAGCGTACGACCTCGAGCTCGTCCCACTCCGTGCGGTGGATGCCGTCGTCGCCGAGCTCGAGGATCGTGGCGCCCGGCAGCGCCGCGAGAACGGGGGAGTGCGTCGCACAGATGACCTGCGTGCCCCGGGAGCGCATGCGGTCGAGCGCGGCCAACCAGCGCAGGGTGGAGGAGAACGACAGGGCGGCCTCGGGCTCGTCGAGGCACGCGAGCCCGGTGACGAACTGCGGGTGGTCGAGCTTGTCGTCCAGAAGCGCGTTGAACGACTCGCCGTGACTGAGCCGGTGCAGGCTGGGCTCTGCGCCGCCGAGGTCGTCGAGGTACGAGTAGTAGCCGTGCATCGTCTCCGCGCGCAGGAAGAATCCCCACCGGGACGCACGCGGGCTGCGCTCGATCCGCAACCACTGCCCGAGCGGCGACTCGGTCGACCGGGTCTGCGCGCCGCCGTTGACCGTGCCGCCCTCCGGCGGAAGCCCCGCGGCCTCGGCGATGCCCTCCAGAAGCGTCGACTTGCCCGAGCCGTTCTCACCCACCAGGAACGTCACGCCGGCGTCGAACTCCCAGCCGTCCGTGCGCGCGACGCGGAGGAAGTCGGCGATCGCCGGGATGGTGGCCGGCCATGCCGATTCGTCGACCGCGGCGTTCTGGAACACCTTGACCCGCTGGATGGGCCGTTCATCGGTGAGCCAGGCCTCGGTCCGGTCGTCCACGGTCAGATCCAGGTGGGCAGCCAGTTGTGGAGGCGCCAGAACTCGTACGGCACCGTCATCCCCGTCCACACCGGGTACCAGAACGCCGAGACGAGCGTGACGATGACGAGGAAGACGATCACCGAGTTCTGGCCCGCGGCGCGGCGGGCCGGCGCAGCATCCGCTCTTCCGGCGATCTCTCGGAGCGCGAAGGTCAACGCGAGCACGAGGAACGGCATGATCGCGACCGTGTAGAACTGGAAGATCGTGCGCTCGGGGTAGAGAAGCCACGGCACGTACGTCGCCGCGACGCCGATCAGCACGGCGGCGTAGCGCCACTCGAGCGTCATCGCGAAGCGGGCCGCGAGGAAGACCACCGCGGCGACCGCGGCCCACCAGATGAGGGGGTTCGGGATGCTGGAGACGGCCTCGACTCCCGCGTCATCCTGGTTCCAGTACATCGAGGTCGGACGGATCAGCAGCGGCCACTGCCACGCGGGGCTCTGATAGCTGTGCGGCGTGGTGAGCCCCACGTGGAATCCGTAGATGTCCTGGTGGTACTTCCAGAGGTTCTGGAGACCGAGCGGCACCCACGACCAGACGCCCTGCGCGGGCGCGTTGTCGACCGAGTGCCGGTCCCATCCGTCGTCGGTGGCGAGCCAGCTCGTCCACGACACGACGTAGACCACCGCGGCGACGGGGACGAGCAGGAGGAAGGAGACCGGCCCCTGGCGGAACGCGGCATCCGCGGGCCAGATGCCGACACCCGCGCGCCGTCGGGCGAGGGCATCGGTGACGACGACCCAGATACCGAACGCCGCGAGCGCGTACAGGCCCGACCACTTCACGGCCGTGGCGGCCCCGAGAGCGGCTCCCGCGGCCAGCAGCCACGGACGGTTCCAGAACACCGGGCCCCAGGCGGGGTCGTGCCCGGCGCTCTCGCGCGCCGCGGCGAACGCGGCGAGGCGATCGATGTGGCGGTGCCGGTCGAGCAGCACGAACCAGAAACCGAGGAGTAGGAAGAACGTGAGGATGCCGTCGAGCAGCGCGACGCGGCTGAGCACGATCGACAGGCCGTCGATGGCGAGGAGACCCGACGTGATACCGGCGAAGACGACGGAGCGCGTCAGGGTCTTCGCGACGAGGTAGACCAGCAGCACCGTCGCGGTGCCGAAGACGGCGACGGCGAACCGCCACCCGGTCGACGAGTCAGGACCGAACAGCGCCATGCCGAGGCCGATGAAGAAGCGTCCGAGCGGGGGGTGCACGACGAAACTGCCCGCCGTCTCGAACGCGTTCGTGTCGCCCCCGAGGAAGAGCGCATCGGCGCCCTCGGGCGGCCACTTCGCGGGGAAGCCGAGCACCCACTGGCTCCACGAGTCCTTGACGTAGTAGGTCTCGTCGAAGACGATCGCGCGGGGGTGCCCCAGGTTCCAGAACCGCAGCACCCCGCCGAAGAGGGTCACGAGCGCGGGGACGAGCCACGCGAAAAGCCGCTCGCGCTGCGGATCGGCCGCAATGCGCGCGCGCCACCGGTCGAGGGGAGCCGGGCGCTGCGCGGGGAGCAGCGGCTCGGCAGTCGTCACGGCACCAGCCTACTTCCGCGCGGTGCGCGCTCGGATGCTGCGCGGCCGGGCGAACCCGCTGAACCTCGCGCCTAGGGTGGGACGGTGATCATCCTCGCGGCGACGCCCATCGGCAATCTCGGCGACGCGTCGCGTCGGCTCGTGGAAGCGCTCGAGGCGGCGACCGTGATCGCCGCCGAAGACACCCGCACCACCATCCGTCTGCTCAGCGCGCTGGGCATCGAGAACCGCCCGAAGCTCGTCGCCCTCCACGACCACAACGAGAAGGAGCGCGCGGGCGACCTCGCCGAACGCGCCCGCACCGAAGACGTGCTGGTGCTCAGCGATGCCGGTATGCCGACGGTCAGCGACCCCGGCTACGGTCTCGTCGCCGCGGCGGCGGCCGCGGGCGTGCGGGTGACGGTCATCCCCGGTCCGAGCGCCGTGCTCACCGCGCTCGCCGTCTCGGGCCTCCCGACCGACCGCTTCGCCTTCGAGGGTTTCCCGCCGCGGAAGTCGGGCGAGCGCCGCGCCGCTTTCACGGCCCTGTCGAGCGAGGCCCGCACCCTCGTCTTCTTCGAAGCGCCGTCGCGTCTCGCGGCGACCCTGCACGACATGGCCGCGGGCTTCGGCGCCGACCGTCGGGCGGCGGTCTGCCGCGAGCTGACGAAGTTGCACGAGGAAGTCGTGCGCGGCCCGCTCTCCGACCTCGCCGAGTGGGCCGAGACCGGTGCGCGCGGCGAGATCGTCGTGGTCGTCGCCGGTGCCGAGCCGCGAGCCGTGGCCTTCCCCGACGCCGTCACCCAGGTGCTCGAGATGGTGCGCACGGGCACCCGCCTCAAAGAAGCCGCCGGTGAGGTGTCGACCCTCACCGGCCACTCCTCCCGCGAGCTCTACCAGGCCGCGCTCGCCGTCAAGCGCTGACGCCGTCGCGCACGCCGGCGTCGGAGGATCGCACCGGCGTCGGAGGATCTGCGCGCATTCGTCCGACGCCGGCGCGACCCTCCGACCCGGGGCGTCGTGCGTCACAGCGACCGGGGCGCCGCATCCGCCCCCGTAGAATCTCCGGGTGAGCAACGGCCGGTCTTTCTATGTCACGACGCCGATCTTCTATCCGAGCGACGTGCCCCACATCGGCCACGGGTACACCACCGTGGCCGTCGATGCGCTCGCGCGCTGGCACCGCCAGTCGGGCGACGACACCTGGATGCTGACCGGAACCGACGAGCACGGTCAGAAGATGATGCGTGCGGCCGCGGCGAACGGGTCGACACCGCAGGAGTGGGTCGACAAGCTCGTGGGCGAGTCGTGGTTCCCGCTGCTGAAGACCCTCGACGTCGCGAACGACGACTTCATCCGAACGAGCCAGCCGCGCCACGAGGAGCGCGTCGCTCAGTTCGTGCAGGCGCTCTACGACCGCGGCTACATCTACGCCGGGGAGTTCGAGGCGCTGTACTGCGTCGGCTGCGAGGAGTTCAAGACCGAGGCCGAGATCGTCGACGGCACCGGGGCGTTCGAGGGGCTCAAGGTCTGCGCGATCCACTCGAAGCCGCTCGAACTGCTGCAGGAGAAGAACTACTTCTTCAAGCTCAGCGAGTTCCAAGACCGCCTCCTCGACCTCTACCGCACGGTGCCCGACTTCGTGCGGCCCGAGTCGGCGCGCAACGAAGTCGTCTCGTTCGTGAAGAACGGTCTGAAAGACCTGTCGATCTCGCGCTCCACCTTCGACTGGGGCATCGGGGTGCCGTGGGACTCCTCCCACGTCATCTACGTGTGGGTCGACGCGCTGCTGAACTACGCCACCGCCGTCGGCTACGGCTCCGACCCCGAGCAGTTCGCCCGTCGCTGGCCGGCGTACCACGTGGTCGGCAAAGACATCCTGCGCTTCCACGCGGTTATCTGGCCCGCGATGCTCATGGCGGCCGGTGTCGAGGTGCCGCGCGGCGTCTTCGCGCACGGGTGGCTGCTCGTCGGCGGCGAGAAGATGTCGAAGTCGAAGCTCACCGGCATCGCGCCGACCGAGATCACCGACGTCTTCGGCTCCGACGCCTACCGGTTCTACTTCCTCTCGGCGATCGCGTTCGGACAGGACGGCTCGTTCTCGTGGGAGGACCTCTCGGCCCGCTATCAGGCGGAGCTCGCCAACGGCTTCGGCAACCTCGCCTCGCGCACGATCGCGATGATCGAGCGGTACTACGAGGGGATCGTGCCGGTCGCCGGCCCCTACACCGACGCCGACCTGGCGATCCAGAAGACGGTGGCGGATGCGGCGACCACCGCCGACGCCGCGATCGAGCGGTTCCGGATCGACGAGGCCATCGAGGCGATCTGGACGATCGTCACCGAGCTCAACGGCTACATCACGATCAACGAGCCGTGGGCGCTCGCCAAGGACGAGACGCAGCGCGAGCGGCTGGGAACGGTGCTGTACACCGCGGCCGAGGGGCTGCGGGCTCTCGCCGTGCTGCTCTCGCCGGTGATGCCCGAGTCGACCGAGAAGCTCTGGATCGCCCTGGGGGCCGCCGAGACGATCGGCCGCCTGCACGATCAGCCTCTTCGCGAGGCCGGTGCGTGGGGCGTGCTGCGCTCCGGTTCGGCGGTCAACGGGCTCGCGCCGCTGTTCCCGCGCGTCGAGCAGGAGAAATGACCCCGGCGCCCGCGCCCGGATCGGAGCCGGTCGAGCGGCCGCGCGGCACGCTCGATCAGGCCGATCCGAGCGCGTACGTGCGCGAGCGGTCGGTCGACGGGCGCCGTGACGTGAGCTACCCGCCCGCACCCGAACCGCTCACGGTCGGCGTCTACGACAATCACACGCACCTCGAGATCGCCGACGGCCCTTCGGCAGGCTCAGGGACCGAGGGGCTCTCGCTCGACGAGCAGCTCGCCCGTGCCGTCGAGGTCGGGGTGCTCGGGGTGGTGCAGGCCGGCGGCGACATCGACTCGTCGCGCTGGTCGGCGTGGGCCGCCGCATCCCACCCCCGCGTGCTCGCCGCCGTCGCCATTCACCCGAACGAGGCGCCGGCGTACGAGGAGGCGGGAGAGCTGGATGCGGCGATCTCGGCCATCGACGCCCTCGCGGCGGAGCCTCGGGTGCGGGCGATCGGCGAGACGGGGCTCGACTTCTTCCGCACGGAGGAGAGCGGGTTCGCCGCGCAGCACCGCTCGTTCGAGGCGCATATCGCGCTGGCGAAGAAGCACGGCATCGCGATGCAGATCCACGACCGCGACGCGCACGACGCCGTCCTCGACACGCTCGCGCGGGTCGGAGCGCCGGAGAAGACGGTGTTCCACTGCTTCTCGGGAGACGAGACCATGGCGCGGATCGCCGCTGACCGCGGCTACTACCTCTCGTTCGCGGGCAACGTGACGTTCAAGAACGCGCAGAATCTCCGTGATGCGCTGCGAGTGATCCCGCGCGAGCGCATCCTGGTCGAGACCGACGCGCCGTTCCTCACGCCCGTGCCCTACCGCGGACGCCCGAACGCGCCCTACCTCGTGCCCGTGACGATGCGCTTCATCGCCGACGAACTCGAGGCGGACCTCGACGAGCTCTGCGCGCAGGTCGCCGCGAACACCCTCGAGGTCTACGGCTCCTTCGACTGACGCGGCCAGGCGCGACTCCGCTCTCCGGACGCTTCGACAGGCTCAGCGACCGGGCTGTTCCCTGACCGACCGGTCCGGGCTGGTACCTGACCGACCGGTCCGGGCCGGTGCCTCGG
>NZ_JBEUWT010000004.1:0-204760 GCF_045517775.1 Microbacterium deferens | reverse complement strand
CGACCGGTCCGGGCGGGTGCCTCGGCGACCGGTCCGGGCGGGTGCCTCGGCGACCGGTCCGGGCGGGTGCCTCGGCGACCAGTCCGGTTCCTGAGCTTGTCGAAGGGTCCGGGCTGGTACCTGACCGACCGGTCCGGGCCGGTGCCTCGGCGACCAGTCCGGTCCCTGAGCTTGTCGAAGGGTCCGGGCTGGGAACGCGAAAGGGGCGCCGCCGAAGCGACGCCCCTTTCGGTATGGCTCAGACCGCGTCGGGGCTGGGCGCGTCGATCGCGGCCCGCTGGGGTCCGCCCGACTTCAGCATGGCGAGGCGTGCCTCGACCTCGGTGAGCTCGCCGACGTCTTCGAGCTGGTTGAACTGCGCGTCGATGCTGGATGCTGCGAGCTCCTGCTTGCCCGCGGCGAGTGCCTCTTCGCGGCGGATCTTGTCTTCGAACCGTCCGAGCTCGCTCGTCGGGTCGAGCACGTCGACCGACTTCACGGCGTCGTGCACGCGGTTCTGCGCCTCGGCGACCTTCGAGCGGGCCAGCAGCTCGCTGCGCTTGGAGCGCAGCTGCTCGAGCTTGCCCTTCATGCCGTTGAGGCCGTCCTTGAGCTTGTCGACGACCTCGGTCTGCGACGCGATGGTCGGAGCCGCCGACTTCGCCTCGTTCTCGGCCGAGATCTGACGCTGCAGGGCGATCTTGGCCAGGTTGTCGAACTTGTCGGCCTCGGCCGGGTTCGTGGGGCGCACCTCGTCGGCGCGCTTCGACGCGGCCAGGGCCTTGTTGCCCCACTCGGCCGCGGCCTGGACGTCTTCCTGGTGGTCGCGCTCGAGGAGGCGGAGGTTGCCGATGGTCTCGGCGATCGCCGACTCGGCATCGTGGATCGAGTTCGTGTAGTCGCGCACGAGCTGGTCGAGCATCTTCTGCGGGTCTTCTGCCTGATCGATCAGCGAGTTGACGTTCGCGCGGATGAGGGTGGAGATGCGACCGAAGATGGACTGCTTGGCCATCGGGGTTCCTTCCTGTTGACGTCTGTTCCGAGTGTGTCGGTGGATGCTACGAGTTGCCTGTGACGCGCCGGTGCGGCGAGGGCGGCATCAGAAGCGCCCGCCGCCGCGTCGCGAGCGCGAACCGCCGCCGCCGAAGCTGCCGGAGCGGCGCCCGCCGCCACCGAAGCCGCTGCGACCGCTGGAGCGCGATCCGCCGCCGCCGAACGAGTCGAAGCCGCCGCCATAGCTGCGCGGCGACCGTCCGCCGCCCGAGATCGCGCTGCTGACGATGCCGCCGAGCAGGGCTCCCATGAAGCTCGCCCCGGCGCCGCCTCCGCCGCCGCCGCCGAACATGTCATTCGACGAGGAGAAGCCGCCGACGTCGGTGCGGGCGTACTGCACGGCCTGTCCGGCGAGGCTGTTCGCGCGCTGCGCTTCGCCGAGCGCCTGCTCCGGGTCGACGCCCTGCAGCTGCTGCGCGCGGGTGAGAGCCGCGCCCGCCTCGGCCAGACGCGTGCGCGCCTCGGATCCGACGGCGCCGCGACGGGCCGCGATGAAGTTCTCGGCCGCCGAGACCTGGGCCTGCGCCTGGGCGAGCTCGGAACCGAGCTGCTGCGCCACGCGCTGCGACCGGGCCGCAGCATCCCTCACCGACTGCACGAGTTCGTCGATGCGCTGGTCGGTCGCCTGCAGGGTCTGAAGCGTGTGCAGCGGTCGGCGCCGGGTGCCGGCCAGCTCCGCCCGCGCGGCGTCGAGATCGCCGCGGGTGACGTCGATCACGGCGGCGACACGTCCGTCGGGGTCGGGCAGCGTCATCGCCGTACGGACGTCTTGTTCGATGCCCTCGATGACCGCCGCGGCCTGTCGGTCTCCGGCTGCGAGGTCGGTGGCGAGCGTGTCGATCGCGGTCTCGAGCACGACGGCCTGACCGACGGCCTCCTCGGCCGCGCGGATGCCGACGGCCGCTTCACCCGTCTCGCCGGCGTCGAGCGCGGTCTGCGCCGCCGTCAGCTGCTCGTCGGCGAACGCGATGCGCGCGCGGGCCTGGTCGACGTTGTCGTCGACGGTCTCGAGCGCCTCCGGTGCGTACGAGCCCTGCAGCGCCGACAGCGCGGCTGCGGCCTCGTCGATCGCCGAGGCTGCGGCGGTGCGTGCATCGCGCGCCCGAACGAGGGCGGCGGGGGCGTCGGCTTCGAGTTTCCGCAGCTCGTCGAACGCGTCCGCCTTCTCATCGAGGCCCTGGTTCGCGTCGGCGCAGAGCTGGATGATCTGCGTGTTCCACGCCCGCACCTGCTCCTCGGTGTCGGGCACGTCGTCGTCGAGCTGCTGCTGCAGGGTGAACGCCTGGCCCAGCTTGTCGCGCGCGGACTGCAGGGCCGCGGCGAACTCGGTGGTGGCGGCCTCGCCGAACTGCGCCGCGGCGAAGCCGAGCTCCTGCTCGCTGGTGCGGATGGCGTCGTCGGTGTCGATGAGGGCGGATGCTGCCTGCCGCCGCAGCTCCTCGGTCGGAACCGGCGGCGGGCCCGGCGCGACGCCGGGGGGAGTGGTGACATTCTTCCGGCGGGAGCGGATCACGAAAACGGCGATCACGGCGATGACGACGACGATCACGATGATGAGGAGCGCGAAGGTCAGGATGTTGCTGATCGAGTTCTCTGTTCCCATCAGCGGATCGTCGCTGGTGCCGCCGGACCCCGCCTGGTCAGCTTCCTCGAGCCCCTCGGCCGTCGCGTCGACGGCCCCGGCCCAGTCGTCGGTCGCCAGCACGGGGAAGATGCGATCTTGTTCGATCGCGCCGAGCTGCTCGAACGAGATCGGCCCGGCCGAGTCTCCCGACAGGTAAACCTGGCGCGCGTCGACTGCGACGGCCAACAGGTACTGCGTCGGCCCGAGGCCGTTCTGCTCGGCCGTTTCCGTAGCCCACCCCCTTGCGTCGGAGGGGTTCGTGAACTCGTCGACGAAGACCACCCAGAGATCGAGTCCCGTGCTCGTGCGCAGCTGCTCGATCCGCGCCTGGGCGTCGAACTCCTGCTGCGGGCTGAGCGCGTCGACCTGGTCGTAGACGCGGGTCGACCCGAGCTCCACGGGCTCCGTCGCGGAGGCGGCGACGGCGGGGCCGCCGATCACGAGAGCCAGCGCGAGGGCGGCGGCGGCCGAGAGGCGCGCACGGAGGCGCACTCGTGGGAGGAGCGTCCGGACAGCCACGGGTCGAGTCTATGCACCGGCGGGCATGCACGATAGCGCCCGGCGTGCCCCGCCGCAGGGGCGGGGGAGCCGGTCTAGGCTCGGCCGGTCGGGAGGAGCAGCATGGACGATCGATATGGCGCAGACGTGCTCGCGAAGGGATGGCGCGACGCCGGCCGCAAGGTCGCCGCGCAGGTCGAAGCATCCCGTGACCTCGTCGTGGAGGTGGCGGCCGACGGATACGTGGGCGCCGTCGTGGGCATCGCCTCCAGCACGGTCGAACTCGAAGACCGTCACGGGCGCCGTCGCCTGTTCCCGCTGGGTTCGGGCTTTCTCGTCGACGGCGAGCCCGTCGTGCTGGTGGTTCCGAAGGCCGCGCCCACCGGAACCCGCCGCACCGCCTCGGGTTCGTTCGCCCCCGCCTCCGAGCGGGCGCGGGTGGCGCGGGCGAGTCGCATCCTCGTCGAGGGGCGTCACGACGCCGAGCTGGTCGAGAAGGTGTGGGGCGCCGACCTCCGCGCCGAAGGCGTCGTCGTCGAATACCTCCAGGGCGTGGATCTGCTCGACGACCTGCTCGACGCCGAGCCGCCGTCCGCAGAGCGGCGCTACGGGGTGCTCGTGGATCACCTCGTGAAGGGGTCGAAGGAGTCGCGCATCGCCGAGGCCGTCGCGCGCGGGAAGCACGGTGCGCACGTGCGCATCGTCGGCCACCCGTTCGTCGACGTCTGGCAGTGCGTCACGCCGCAGACGATGGGCATCGAGCGGTGGCCCGAGATCCCCCGCAGCGTCGAGTGGAAGGTCGGCATCTGCCGCGCCTTCGGCTGGCCCGCCGAAGACCAGGCCGACATCGCTCGCGCGTGGCAGCGCATCCTCGCCCGGGTCACGACCTTCCGCAATCTCGAGCCCGCCCTCCTCGGCCGCGTCGAGGAGCTCATCGACTTCGTCACCGTCGGCCCGTAGCGTCGCCGCCTGCTCGCGGCGCACCGGGCCGCCCGGCGCGCTCGCGTAGCCTGGGGGAATGCCCGAGCCCACTCCCGAGCCCACGTTCCGAGAGCGCCCGGTGTCGTTCGTCCGCCGCAGCGGCCGGATGTCCGACGGGCAGGAACGCGCGTGGGCCGCGTACTCCGACTTCTACCTGATCGATGTGCCGCGCGACGACGCGGTCACCAGCGTCCTCGCCGGATCGGCGGTCGAACCCGCCGTCGTGTGGGGCCGCGAGGCTCCCCTGATCGTCGAGATCGGCTCCGGTCAGGGCCACGCGATCATCCACGCCAGTTCGACCCGGCCTGACGTCGACTTCCTCGCCGTCGAGGTCTTCCGGGCAGGCCTCGCCCGCACCATGCTCGACGCCGCGCGCGAGGGAGTCGAGAACCTCCGCCTGGTGGAGGCGAACGCCCCCGAGGTTCTCGAGCACCTGCTCCCGGCGGCATCGATCGACGAACTGTGGATCTTCTTCCCCGACCCGTGGCACAAGTCCAAGCACAACAAGCGGCGCCTCATCGACGAGGAGTTCGCCGGGATCGCCGCGCGCGCCGTGAAAGACGGGGGGATGCTGCGCCTCGCCACCGACTGGGAGCACTACGCCCGCCAGATGCGTACCGTCCTCGACGCCTCGCCCGACTTCGAGCGCGCATTCGAGGGGGAGTGGGCCGAGAGGTTCGACGGCCGCATCCTCACCGCGTTCGAGCAGAAGGGTGCAAGGGTGGGCCGCAGCATCCGCGATCTCGCTTACCGACGCACCGGAGCCACCGAGCGATGAAGACCCCCGCCGCCGTCGCACCGACCACCGCCACCTGGACGTGGTCGCTCGCGCCCGCACTCCTGGTCTGCCTCGCCGCTCCCGCGTTCTTCGTCGTGCAGATCGCCTGGCTCGGCTGGATGCTGCTGGCCGCGGCGCTCATCGGAGCCTGGGTCGTCGACCGCCACCACGGCGTCGCCATCATGCCGTCTCGCCAGAGCGGGGTGGGCAAGGCGGCCCCGAGCCTGTTCCGCGACCTGTCGCTCATCGCGATCGGGCAGCTGATCGTCTCGGCCATCCCGTTGCACGCCGAGCTCGACAACCCCGCCTTCCTGCGCTTCACGCTGGCGCTCGGCGGCGCGGTGGTGGTGCCCTACGTCATCTCGCGCTTCGTCTACCGTGACTACGCGATTCGCTTCCCGTGGCGCGGCGGCGGACGGTGGTCGCGGGTGCAGTGGATCTGGCTCGTGGGCGTGCTCGCGCTCGGATGGCTGATCCTGCCGTTCTACTTCATCACCTCCGGCGTCTACCAGAACTGGCCCGTCGTGAACACGCCCGACCTCATCGCCCGGTTGTTCGTCGGGGTGGGCGCGGTCGGCATCTGGGACGAGCTCTTCTTCATCTGCACGGTGTTCGTGCTGCTTCGCCGGCACGCCGTGACCTGGCAGGCGAACGTGCTGCAGACCATCGTGTTCGTGGCCTTCCTCTGGGAGCTGGGCTACCAGGCGTGGGGCCCGGCATTGACGATCCCGTTCGCCCTGATCCAGGGCGTCGTGTTCCTCCGCACCCGGTCGCTCGCCTACGTCGTGACGGTGCATCTGCTGTTCGACGCGGTCGTCTTCTCGGTGCTCGTTCACGCCCACAACCCGGGCGCTCTCCCGATTTTCCTCGTCTGAGCGGGCAGTTTTTAGCCGCTGATCTGATAAATACTGGATCCTCACAGGGGCCGCGCGGTAGGCTTCGAAAGCCGTAATGTCGCGGGGCTTCCTGTCGTCACGGACGCCCTCGCGCGCACGGACCGCCGCAGTCTCCCTTTGCGAAAGGCCCCCGCGTGAGTGCACCCTCCACCGATGTGATCGAGACCATCGTCGAACCGGTACGGGTCGACGGCTCGAGAGTGCGTCGGTCGCGAGTGCACCGGATGCTGCGGCTCGCCGCCGCCGACCTGTTCCGCTCTCCTCGGGGTGCGGTCCCCGTCATCGAGCGCGGCATGTTCCGCCAGGTCTTCCTGCTGTGGGCGGTCGCGCGCGCGACGAGCCTCGGTCTGCTGTGGGGGGCCTACGAGCTCGCCCGGTCGCTCGGTTTCAGCCACGGCCCCGACGGCCAGCGCATCGGGACGTTCCTCGACTTCATCACCGAGTGGGATGCCGACCGTTACGGTCAGATCTCGCTCGAGGGCTATCCGGTCTCCCTCCCCATGAACGTGCAGGGCGACATCCTGCCGAACAACTGGGCGTTCCTCCCGGTCTTCCCGACGCTCGAGCGCATCTTCTCGCCGCTCGCGGGAGGGTCGTGGCAGCTCGCCGGCGTGGGCATCAGCATCCTGGCGACCCTCGGGGCCACCTGGGTGCTGTTCCTCCTGCTGCGCCGCACCACCACGCCGAAGGCCGCCTGGTGGGCCGTCGTCTTCTTCTCGTTCGCGCCGCTGTCGTTCGTGTACGTGCTGGGCTACGCCGAGTCGCTCCTCATGCTCCTGCTGTTCAGCGCCCTCCTGCTGATCCATCAGCGCCGGTATCTGGCTGTCGCACCCATCGGTGTCATCGCCGCGTTCACCCGCCCCGGCGCGCTCGCGATCGCGCTGGCGCTCGGCATCCTCTTCCTCGTGCGGTTCTTCCGTCGACGTGTCGACCCGTTCCCCCGCATCCAGGTGATCGGCATCCTCGTCTCCGGTGCGCTCTCGGCGGCGGCCGGTCTCATGTGGCCGGTCATCGCGCAGGCGGTCACCGGGACGCGCAACGCCTACATCCGCACCGAGACGGGCTGGTGGCTGCAGTCGGTCGGCAACGACGAGTTCATCCCGCTGACCCCCTGGTTCCGCCAGGCTGCCACGCACCTCGGCGTGATTGGGCCCATCCTGGTGATCGCGCTCATGGTCGGTTTCGCGATGCTGCTGTGGTCGCGCTCGGTGCGGCGCCTGGGCATCGTCATCGTCTCGTTCGCGTTCAGCTACGGTCTCTACCTGTTCGCGGTGTTCCTGCCGCAGCAGAGCACGTTCCGACTCATGGTGCCGCTGTCGCCTCTGCTCGGAGACGAGCGTCTGTCGAAGACGAAGAAGCGGCGCACCGCGATCATCGCGGGATGCATCGGGCTGCAGACGCTCTGCGTCTGGGTGCTCTGGACCGTCAACCACCCGTAGGGGTCAGAGCCAGCGCTTGCGGCGGAACACGATGTAGAGCGTGAGCGACGTCGCCGCCATGAGCGCGAGGGCGAGCGGATAGCCGAACTGCCAACTCAGCTCGGGCATCGATTCGAAGTTCATGCCGTAGATCCCGGCGACGAGGGTGGGTCCGAACAGGATCGCCGCCCAACCGGAGATCTTCTTCACCTGCTCACCCTGTTCGAGCGAGGTCTCGGTGAGGCGCTGGGTGACGAGGGTCGCATTGACGGTGAGGGCGTTCTCGAGCGTGGCCCGGAACCCCGAGAGCTTCTGGCAGACGACCAGCACGTGGTCGAGCACGTCTCGCAGAGACCGCTGCAGTTCGAGGTCGACGCGGTACTTCTCCGCGCCCCGCTGAAGGGACTCGAGCATGACGGCGAGCGGCTCCGAGGCGCGCTGGAACGCGATCACCTCGCGCGACAGATCGTAGATGCGTCGCGACAGGTTCGGTTCACCGGCGCCGAAGAGGGCGTCTTCGATCTCGTCGATGTCATTCTGCACGCCGGCCGCGACCGGCGAGTACTCGTCGACGACCTCGTCGAGGATCGCGTACAGCACCGCCTCCGGGCCGAGCGAGAGGAGCTCGGGCTGCTGCTCCAGTCTCCGCCGCACGCGTGCGAGGTCGGGTGAGTCGGCATGGCGGATGGTGACCACGAAGTCGCGGCCGACGAAGACGTGCAACTCGCCGAACTCGACCGTCTCCGTCGCATCGATGTAGCGCGCCGGTCGCAGCACCGCGAACAGGATGTCGCCGTACCGTTCGAGTTTGGCGCGCTGATGACCGGTCAGGGCGTCTTCGACGGCCAGGGGATGCAGGGAGAACTCCGCGGCGACCTTCTCGATCTCCTCGGGGGTCGGACGGAAAAGCCCGATCCACGCCATGCCGCCCTTGTCTCGCATGTACGCGAATGTCTGCTCGAGGCTCTCGGGGTTCTCGATGCGTTGACCGCTGACGTACACGGCGTTGTCGATGATGGGCACCGCACAAGTCTCGCCCAGTCCGGACGAGGCGGAGAACGTGCCTGCGCAATCCTCACGCGAGGGGCCCGAACCGGCGACCCGCGCGTACGGCGCAGCATCCGTTCCCGACGTAGGACATGGCGCAAACGCAGGCCGCCGTGGCGCGAATCGTCCTACGCCGGCGCCATCTCCTACGTCCGCACCGCCGTAGCCGACGGCCCGTCGACGGGCAACGGCACCTCCCGGTCCGCGCTGTGGGCCACAGTAGGGGGATGAAGCGCGAGCAGACCGAAGATCCGAGCGACAGCGCTCCTGGCGTCGAAGGGGAGCTGGCAGAGGATCGCTACGTCGGTGGTCGCGACCTCACGCATTGGCGAACCGGCGCGGGCGCCACCATCGAGCAGGTCGCTCGTCGAGTGGGGGAGCGGATCGGTCCCTACACCGCGCTCGTCATCACCCTCCTCGTGGGTCTTGCCCTGGTGGTGGCGCTGAGTGTGGCCGCGGTCGAGGTCTACGACGCCGTCGCGGACGGCGACGGCGTGGCCGGGGTCGACGAGCCGATGCTGCTGTTCATGATGACGTTGAGGAGCCCGGGACTCGATGTGGCGGTGACGGCCTTCACCGACATCGCCGGCACGATCGGTATGCCCGTCATCGCGGTGCTGGGCATGCTGGTGCTCGGTATCAAGAGAAGGTCGTGGACCCCGGTGGTCATCATCGCCGCGGCCGGGGCGGGTTCGCTGCTCATGACCATCGCCGGCAAGGGGCTGATCCAGCGAGAGCGTCCGCCGCTGGTCGACGCGGTGCCCCCGTTCGAGTACTCGCCCTCGTTCCCCAGCGGCCACACCCTCAACGCGGTCGCCGTCATCGGCGCGATCGCCTACCTGCTCGTGCTGCGGCGCACCTCCCGTGGAGCGCGGATCGCGATCATCACCGCGGCGGTCGCGTTCGACCTCCTCGTCGGCATGAGCCGCGTGTACCTCGGTCATCACTGGTTCACCGACGTGCTCGTCGGATGGATCCTCGGCGCGCTGTGGCTGGCGCTCGTGATCACCGCGCATCGCCTCTATCTGACGATCCGGCGCCAGCGTCACCCCTCCGTCGACGCCGTCCCCGTCGACCACGGCTAGGTCGATCGGTCCGATCGCGCTCCCGCGCCCATATGGTGGGGTGTCGAGCGGCGCATCCGGGCCGCGAGGATCGCGGTGGGGGAAACGTGAGCACAGTCCAGGAAGTGGCGCGGCGAGAAGCGATCGCCCAGTACCGCGTGGTCGGGGTTCCTCCCGAGCCCGATCTCGAAGGTCTCGTGCAGCTCGCAGCGCGCGTGTGTGGAGTGTCCACCGCGGTGATCAACATCCTCGACGACCGCCTGCAGCACCAGATCGCCGCCGTCGGCGTGCAGGCGTCGGTCTGCAGTCGCGACGACTCCATGTGCACGGTGGTGTTCCAACAGCCCGGGCACATCGTGGTCCCGGACGCCCGCGAGGACGAGAGGTTCGCTCGCAATCCCTTCGTCACCGGCGAGATCGCCTCCGTGCGTTTCTACGCCTCGAGCCCGCTCATCACGCCGGACGGAACCGCGATCGGAACGCTGTGCGTCTTCGACGAGCAGCCCGGTGATCTCAGCCCCGAAGACAGCCGCGCGCTCGAGCTCCTCGCACACCAGGTCGTCGACGTGCTCGAGCTGCGCCGCATCACCCGCGAGCTCGGTCAATCGAACGAGCAGCTCGAGAACTTCGCCAGTCAGGTCAGCCACGACCTGCGCAACCCGCTCACCGCGATCGCCGGGTTCATCGAACTGGCCGCCGACAGCCCCGAGCTCGCGAACGCCCCGCAGGCCGCCCGTGCCCTCGCCCGTGCCGAGTCGGCCGCGGCGCGCATGGATTCGATGATCGCCGATCTGCTGGCCTACGCGAGGCTCGGCGGCCTGCAGCCTCGGCGCGACGAGGTCGAGTTCGACGAGGTGGTGCGCGGTGTGCTCGACGACCTCGACTCCGCGCTGACGGAGGCTCGTGCGACCGTGTCGGTCGACGCCGCGGTCGTGGTCATCGGTGACGAGACTCTGCTTCGGGTGCTCGTGCAGAACCTGGTGGCCAACGCGGTGAAGTTCAGCAGCGCCGCCGGTGTCGAGCCGCGTGTCGAGGTGCGCGCCCACGGGCTCACCGGCGGGTGGCGCCTCACCGTGGACGACAACGGTCCGGGTGTGCCCGTCGAGCAGCGCGAGCGCGTGTTCGAACTCATGGAACGCGGGACGGCTCAGGAGGTGCCCGGTCTCGGCGTCGGGCTGTCGACGTGCCGCCGGATCGTGGAGGCGCACGGCGGACGCATCGGCATCGACGCGTCGCCCGCCGGCGGCGCGAGCATCTGGATCGTGCTGCCCGACAGCGTCGACTGACGCGGGGGAGCGGATGCTGCGGGGGTCCGCCGCAACCGTCCGGCAGGCGGACGCCGCCGTCGGCGTCCATCCGTCGTCCACCTCCTGTCTGTGTGCGCGTCACCTCGAGGTGGTGGGTTGGACGTGACCCGATCACGTCTTTCCCGAGGAGACCCATGTCCCGCCTTTCCCGCGGGCTCGCGGCCGCCGCCGTGTGCGCCCTGAGCGCCGCCGCGATCGTCTCGTTGCCCGCCGCCGCCATCGCTGCCGAACCCGGGGTCCGCATCTCGGAGGTCGAATCGTCGGGCGGTGTGCCGGGCGATTGGATCGAGTTCCACAACCCCACGGACGCGGCGATCGTGCTCGACGGCTTCGTCGTGAAGGACGACAAGGACGCCAGCTCCTACGTCTTCCCCACGGGGACGACGCTCGCCCCGAATGCGTTCCTCGTGATCGACGAGCTTCTCTCCTCCGGCGAGGGCGACTTCGACTTCGGCCTCGGCGGTGCCGACAAGGTGCGTCTGTTCGACACCACCGGAGCGCTCGTCGACGAGCGTTCGTGGACCGCGCACGGCGCCACCACGTGGGGAGTGCGCGAGGGGGCAAGCCCCGACTGGCAGAGCACGAGCGCTGCGACGAAGGGGGAACCGAACGCGTTCGCGCCGACCGAACCCGAGACGCCGTCGGAACCGGCGGGGCCCGCCGGTGTCGTGCTGAACGAGATCATCTACGACGAGATCTCGGGGTACTCCGACCGGGTGGAGCTCTTCAACGGGGGACAGAGCGCGGTCGATCTGACCGGCTGGACGATGTCGGACGACAAGCGCGACCGGTTCGGCGCGGTGCCGTCCGGAACGGTGCTCGCGCCGGGCGGGTTCGTCGTGCTCGTGACCGACGTGGACTTCGCTTTCGGCCTCGGCAAGAGCGACGAGGTCGTGCTGTACGACGCGTCGAAGACCGTCGTCGACAGTCACCCCTACACGAACACGGCTCCGCTCGCGGTCTTCGCACGCTGCCCCGACGGGTCGGGAGCCTGGGCCGCCGCGACGAAGGCGACACCGGGCGGGGCGAACGTCTGCGATCCGCTGACCGTGCCCGGCAGCGTCGTCATCAACGAGGTGGACTCTCAGCCGGCGGACTGGGTGGAGCTCTACAACCCGGGCACCGAGCCCTTCGACATCTCGGGCTTCGAGATCCGAGACAACTCCGACGATCACCGCTGGCAGTTCCGGCCCGGCACCTCCATCGCTGCCGGAGAGCACCTCGTCGTCGACGAAGCGAGCATCGGCCTCGTCGCGGGTATCGAGACGCGATTCAGCGACCCGATCGGGATTGGGAAGGCCGACCGCATCCGTCTGTTCGACACCGCGGGCGCACTGGTCGACGACACGCTGCCCTGGACCGACCACGCCGCCGTCGACGGTGACGTCGCCGCGGCCACCTACGCACGCTGCCCCGACGGCGTCGGACCGTTCCGCCTCGCAGAGGCGACGCCCGGTGCGACCAACTCGTGCGTCATGCCCGATGTGAAGATCAACGAGATCGAATCGAATGGTGACGCCACCGACTGGGTGGAGGTCGTCAACACCGGCGCCACAACGGTCGATCTCTCGGGCTTCACGGTGATGGACAACGACCCCGCCGGTCATGCCGCCGAGACCACGCCGCTGCCGAACGGCACCGTGATCGAACCCGGCGCATTCTTCGTGTTCGACCAGCCGACGAACTTCTCGTTCGGACTCGGCAACGGAGATACCGTGACCGTTCGCGATGCGACCGGCAACACCGTCGACGAGCATGTCTACGGCGCGCACGCGGACGGCGTGTGGGCACGATGCGCCGACGGCGTCGGTGCCTTCGGCGATGTCGCGGTCTCGACCAAGGGCCTGCGCAACGCGTGCGGCAACCCCGTCCGCATCAACGAGGTGGAATCCGACGGCGGATCGCCCGACGACTGGGTGGAGCTGGTGAACCCCACGGGCGCGTCGCTCGACGTGTCGGGGATCATCGTGAAAGACGACGACGACACGCACGGATTCGCCATCCCCGCGGGAACGATGATCGCCCCACGCGGCTACCTCGTCATCGAGCGGGCCGACCTCGGCTTCGGCCTGGGCGGCGACGACGTCGTGCGACTGTTCGAAGGCGACGCGCTGATCGACGAGACGTCGTGGGGCGCGGATCACGCCGCCACCACCTGGGGCCGCTGCGCCGACACGACCGGCGCCTTCACGGTGACCGCCGAGTCGACGAAGGGCGCAGCCAACGTGTGCGCCGGCGAGGTGCCGGTGGGCGTCTGGCCCGGGTCGCCCGACGTCTCGGCGCTCGACGCCACGGCGACGTTCCTCGCCGACAGCTCCGGACTCGACACGCAGGTCACCGCAGGGGGCACCTTCCTGTGGGCGATCGACAACGGCACGGGAACGTTCTGGAAGCTCGACGTCGCCGCAGACGGCAGCACGTCGTTCGCCGACGGCTGGAAGGACGGCAAGCGCGCGCGCTTCCAGAAGGACGCCACGAACCCGTCGGCAGCAGGCCCCGACACCGAGGGCATCACGGTCGCGAACGACGGCTACGTGTACGTCGCCTCCGAGCGCGACAACAGCGCGAAGGGCGTCAACCAGAACGTCGTGCTCAAGCTCGACCCCGTCGCTCCCGGTCGAGACGTGGTGGCCACCCAGGAGTGGGACCTCACCGCTCTGCTCCCGGCGGTCGGTGCGAACCTCGGGATCGAAGCGGTCGAATGGGTCGCCGACACCGATCTGGCGGGCGCTCTCTACGACGACCGCACGAACGCCCCGTACGACTCGGCCCTCTACGCCGGTCACGGCGACGGCCTGTTCTTCGTCGCGGTCGAAGACACCGGCGACGTGTACGCCTTCGCGCTCGCCGCGAACGGCGTCGCCACGCTCGTCTCGACCATTGATCCGGGTATCGCGGGCGTCATGGCGCTCGACTACGACACCGCGCTGGGCGTGATGTGGGCGGTCTGCGACGACGGGTGCGAAGGTGCGTCGGCCCAGATCACGCTGAACGGCACGGCCGAGCCGGGTCTCGCCCGGTTCGCCCGACCGGCGAGCATGCCGAACCTCAACAACGAGGGCTTCGCGACGCTTCCGACTCCGCTGGTCGCGGGCCAGGATCGGCCGGCGTGGTGGTTCGCCGACGGCGTGACGTCGGGTGCGCTGCACCTCGGCAGCCTGCCCGCGGTCGCACCGACCGAGCCGACCGAACCGACCCCGAACCCCTCGGTCACGCCGAGCCCCGCGGTCTCGCAGAGTCCTTCCGCCTCGCCGGCCGCGGTCGCGGCGCACACTCTCCCGGCAACCGGCGGCACGGCGCCGGCGACCGCGGCGGCGGCGGGTCTTCTGCTGCTCCTGCTGGGTGGGGCGATCGTGCTCCTGCGGCGCCGGGCACGGATCGGCTAGTCGCCATCGCGCGAACGGATGCTGCGGCGTGGGCCGACAGCATCCGTTCGCGTTCTTCGGCGTAGCCTTCCCGCGGGCGCCGATCCTCCCGCGTGGAGGGCGATCGCTTAGGCCATCACCGCTGTCGTCCGACGCTCGACCGGCTGGTGCTCGAGGTCGTTGAGGTCGAAGACGAGCCCCCCGGTCGAGGCCGCCTGCATCGCCAATCCGCGGAGCAGGTCGGGATCGAGCAGCTCGGGTTCGGCGCTGGCGAACACGAAACGCAACGCGATCGACGGCTGGATCCACACCGTGGTGCGGCCGTCGACAGCGTCGTGCGGGTGCCGCCACGTCAGCGTGAAGCTCTCGCCCCGGCGTAGCTTCGCCGCGATGACGATCTTCACGTGCGCGAGCAGCCGGTCGGGCAGTTCGATCGGAGTCGCCCCGCCGCCGTAGAACAGATGTGCCATGTCGCGATGCCGTCCTTCTGTCGTGGGAGACAGGCGCGTCTGGGAGAAGGCCCCCCGCCTTGCACTTCTATCCGTAGCGGAGGCCGAATCGGATGGGCCCGGGGTGGTCCTTTGCCGAATCGGGCCGCGCAGCTGCGATGATCGCAGGACATCTCCCAGAAGGAGTACCCATGCGCATCGCCGTCCCGCTCGAGATCAAGAACAACGAGCGCCGTGTCGCTCTCACCCCCGCGGGCGCCGATGCGCTCATCCATCGCGGTCACCGGGTGATCGTGCAGGAGGGCGCGGGAGAGGGGAGCGGCTTCACCGATGCGCAGTACGAAGCCGTAGGCGCTGATGTCGTGGGCACGGCCGAGGAGACGTGGGGTCTCGCCGAGCTCGTGGTCAAGGTCAAAGAACCGATCGCGAGCGAGTACGGAAATTTCCGGCCCGATCTCACGCTGTTCACCTACCTGCACCTCGCTGCCGATCGCCCGCTGACCGACGCGCTCGTCGAGAGCGGCATCACCGCGGTGGCTTACGAGACGGTGCAGGCCCCCGACCGTTCGCTCCCTCTCCTCGCGCCGATGAGCGAGGTCGCGGGCCGGCTGTCGATCGTCGTGGGTGCCAACGCGCTCCTCGCCGCCCACGGTGGCCGGGGCGTCATGCTCGGCGGCATCCCGGGCACGCCGAAGGGCAAGGTCGTCGTCATCGGGGGTGGGGTCGCGGGCGAGCACGCCGCGGCCAACGCGCTCGGACTCGGCGCCGACGTGACGGTCGTCGACCTCTCCGTGCCCCGCCTGCGCGCGCTCGAGGCGCGCTTCGGAGGCGCCGTGCAGACACGGGCCTCGACCCGCTACGAGATCGGCCAGCAGGTCGCGGACGCCGACCTCGTCATCGGATCGGTGCTCGTGCCGGGCGCGGCGGCGCCGAAGCTCGTCACCGACGAGATGGTCGCGTCGATGAAGCCGGGTTCGGTGCTCGTCGACATCGCGATCGACCAGGGCGGATGCTTCGAAGGTTCCCGTCCGACGACCCACGACGCCCCGACGTTCCGCGTGCACGAATCGCTCTACTACTGCGTCGCGAACATGCCGGGCGCCGTGCCGTTCACCTCGACGCGGGCGCTCGGTAACGCGACCCTGCCCTACATCACGGCGATCGCCGACGCGGGGTGGGACGCCGCATCCGCCGCCGATCCCGCTCTCGCCGCCGGGCTCAACGTCCGTGCGGGCGAGGTGCGCAACGCGGGAGTGCGCGCCGCCTTCGGCCTCCGAGCGTAGCGAACGCTCAGTCGCGGAGGATGGCGGCGATCGCCGCGATTCCGCGCACCGTCTCGGCGTGCGTCGTGCTCAGGGGCGACAGGCCGATCCGGATGCCCTGGGGCCCGCGGAAGTCGGGGATCACCCCGTCGAGCCACAGCTGCTCGGTCACCGCGCGGAAGGACGGGTGGCCGAGCAGCACGTGCGATCCGCGGCGTGCGGCGTCGCGGTGGGTGAGCAGCTCGACACCTCGCTCCGCCAGAACCTCGTCGTAGGCGCGGATCGCGAGGGTCGTCAGCGAACGGCTCTTCTCCCGCACGGCGTCGACGCCGGCGCGGTCGAGCAGGTCGAGCATGCCCTGCATCGGCAGCATCCCCACGATCGGGGGCGTACCGCTCAAGAGCCGGCGCATGCCGGCCGCCGGACGGTAAGCGGGGCCCATGGCGAAGACGTCGGCCGCACCCATCCAGCCCTGGATCGGCTGCTCGATGCGGTGCTGCAGCTCTGCGCGCACGTAAGCGAACGCGGGCGCGCCGGGGCCACCGTTGAGGTACTTGTACGAGCAGCCCACCGCCAGATCGACGCCCCATTCGTCGAGTCGCATCGGCACGACTCCCGCGCTGTGGCAGACGTCCCACAGCATCATGGCGTCGGTATCGCGAACGAGGGCGGTGATCGCGGCCATGTCGGCGAGCGCGCCCGAACGGTAGTCGACGTGGCTCAGAACGACGAGCGCCGTACGGTCGGTGAGCGCGGCGGCGACGTCGGCGGGCATGACTCCGACGATCGGGTCGGGATCGAGCCAGTCGACGCTGAGGCCCTGGGCGGTGGCGAGAGCGTCGACGATGAAGCGGTCGGTGGGGAAGTTTCCTCGCTCGATGAGGATGCGACCGCCCGCCGGCACTCCGCGGAGTGCGGCGGCGACGAGCTTGTAGAGCAGCACGGTGGTCGAGTCGGCGACGACGGTCTGCCCGGCGGCTGCCCCGAGCGCGACGCGCCCGATACGGTCGCCCACGTCGAACGGACGCTGCATCCACCCCTCGTCCCACGAGCGGATGAGGCCCGTGCCCCATTCGCCGGCCACGAAACGCGAGATGCGCTCGGCCGTGCCGCGCACCGGGCGTCCGAGCGAGTTGCCGTCGAGGTAGGCGGCGACGCCGGCCGCGGGCTCGAACTCGTCGACGAACGCGGCGAGCGGATCTGCGGCGTCGAGCTCGTCGGCCGCGGCGAGGAGGGCGGCGGTCGTGTCGGTGACGGAGGTCATGCGCTCGATGCTACGCACGCGCGGGTCACGGCTGGAGGCGCTCTGCGCGCCAGCCGTGGCCGATCGCGACATACCGCAGCCGCCGATGCATGCGATCCCGGCTCCCGTGCCAGAACTCGACCGTGGCGGGCACGACGCGGTACGCGACCCAGTCGGACGGTCGCGGCACGTCGTCGCCGAAGCGGTCGAGCATGCCGTCGGCCTCCTCGATCAGTGCGGCGAGCGTCGACGCGTCGGCGAACGGCACCGATTGCTGCGCCACCGCGGTCGCCGCGCGCGATTTCGGCGAGCGGTCGGCGAACAGCGCGTCGGACTCCGCATCCGTCAGCGTCTCGATCCGGCCTTCGAATCGCAGCTGCTGCATCGTCTCGCGCCAGTACACCTGGAGCGCCGCATGCGGGTTCTCGCCGAGCTGCCGCCCCTTCGGGCTGCGGGTCGAGGAGCCGAAGACGAGACCGCGCTCGTCGATCCGCTTCACGTCGACCGTGCGCGCCGAGACGACCCCGTCGGCGGAGGCCGTCGCCAACGTCATCGACAGCGGCTCGCTCACTCCGCGCTCCCGGGCGTCGGCGAGCCAGCGCTGGGCGAGGGGGAGGGGCGCCGCGGGAGGAGCGTCGAACTCCTGCAGCTCGAGGGTCTCGTCGCCGGAGAGGGAGGGGCGATCGGCGTTCGTCATGACGCGACAGTACCCCTGCGGGTAGCGAGCCCTCTCGGGTCGGTGCGCAGCATCCGCACCCCGTAGGCTCGAGCGCTATGGCTACCGGCGCGACCATCCACACCTTCGACGTGCAGTTGGCCGACGTCGACCGCGGCGTCTACGACGAGCTCGCGCTCCGTGTCGCGCGGCATCCGTCCGAGACCGACGCCTACATGGTCACCCGTGTGCTGGCCTACTGCCTGGAGTTCGAGGAGGGCATCGCCTTCAGCGAGGGGCTGTCGTCGACGGAGGAGCCGGCCGTCGTCGTGCGCGACCTGACCGGCGCGCTGCAGGCGTGGATCGAGGTGGGGGCGCCGGATGCTGCGCGCCTGCACCACGGGAGCAAACTCGCCGAGCGCGTCGCCGTCTACACCCACCGCGATCCCGCGAAGGTCGCAGCCCCCTGGGCGGGGAAGAAGATCCACCGTGCCGACGCGCTGCGCCTGGTCAGTTTCGACCCCGGGTTCATCGACCGAGCCGTGACCGCCCTCAGTCGGCGCAACACCATGACCGTCTCGGTCACCGAACGTCAGCTCTACCTCGAGCTCAACGGCGAGACCTTCGACACCGCGATCCACGAGCGCGGCATCGAGTGACGGTCAGCGGCGCTTCGGCTTGTCTTCGGCGGAGCGTGGCGGCATCTCGCTGACGTCGAGCCGGTCTTGACCGGCGCGCGACGACCACTCGTGCGCGACTCCCTCGGCGGCGCGCAGCGAGGCGCGCACCGCGCGGTTGTCGGCCCATGAGTTGAGCAAGTGGCCGGCGTGACCGCGCACGTGCTCCAGCACGGCGGGGGGCAGGCCCGCCGCCTTCCGGGCGTCACGCGCCTCGATGAGCAGTTCGAGCAGTTCGCGGTTCTTCGTGGGAGCGCCGGTGGAGGTCTTCCAGCCGCGGCGGCGGTGACCGTCCATCCACGACTCGTAGGTGTCGATCGCATACTTCGAATCGGCCTGGATGCGCAGATGCGCAACGTCGGCGTGGTGCTGGAGCGCTCGCAGCAGCCCGAGCAGCTCGCCGATGTTGTTCGTGCCCTTCACAACCGAGCCCGCGGCCCACTCGCCGTCTTCGCCGACCCACGCCCAGCCGGCAGGTCCAGGGTTGCCCTTGCACGCCCCGTCTGTCGCGACGGTGTATTCGGACTCGGAAGCGGGGGAGACGGGCATTCCAGAAATCCTGTCACATCGAGCCGCCCGTGGAGTCGACCGGACGAGGCCTCTGCGACGCGTTCGTCAAGCCGGTTCAGTCGGGGCCGGAGGGATGCGACGGTGGGATCACGCCAGACGAAAGGACCCACCATGGCCGACGACGTGCAGCCGCAGAACGATGAGACGCCCGACACCGAGGAGCTCGAGGAGCCGAGCACCGAGAAGGCGCCGGGAGAAGAGCCCAAGGGCGGTACGACTCAGCCCGAAGCCGACCACGAGGCGGTCGGTATCGGTGTGGTCGGGGGCCCGCAGGTCGACGAAGACGCCGGGGAGTGACACGAGCGCTCTCCCGTATGCGCGTCAGTTTCTGAGGACTCCGCTGGAATCTCCTCAGAAGCTGCGCGGGGGAGCACGCCGACCGCTTCGGCGCGTCGCATCCGCTCGTGCGAAAGAATGCACTCATGACCTCGCCCTCGCTCGACGCCCTCCTCGACCGCATCTCAGAGAGCGGACTGCTCGACCAACCCGTCGCCGATAACGGCATCGTGCGCGGTCGCGCCAGCCTCGATGCCGCGGGCTCGGAGGTGACGGTCAACGTCGACCCCGAGCTCGAGGAGGAAGACGAGGGCGACGGCGACTCCCCGGATCTCGACGCGCTGGTCGACGGGGTCACCCGCACCCTCGCGATGAGCGAGACCCAGTGGCGCGCGGTCATCGATACCGTCGCCGACGAGATCGGCGACGGCGTCGCCGATGACGCGGTCGCCGAGCAGATCGATCTGCGCGACGACCTCGAGGCCACCTCGGTCGTCGTCTTCGCCGATGCGGTGCTGCTGCGTTTCACGGCGCGGCGTCAGTTCCCCGATTCGCGCATCCTGGTGCAGCTCGACAGCGAGCTGGAGGTCGAGACCGTCGAGGTCGAGGAGGACGCCGCCGATTTCGACGACCTCTCCGGCACCGACGAGTAGCTCGCATCGCAGATCGCACAGGTGCGGGCGAGCGGGCGCCGGTGAGGTCTCGTCAGAGGTTCGCGAGGAACGCCGTGCCGAAGACGAGAGCGGCGGCGGCGAGCATCAGTACTCCGGCTGTTGCGATGATGCCCAGGATCACGATGTTGCCCGCGATGGCGAGTATCCCCGCGCACCAGCGCGGCATCTCGCGGGCGTGGGCGGATCGCTTGTGCAGTATCGGGTTCGGAGCGGTGAGGGCCATGTCGTCGACGCTACGGAGGCGTACTTCGCGGGGCATCGGCCCGGAGGATCAGCGACGTACGCCGCAAGGATGATCTTCGGCGGGGATGGACGCCGATTGCTCGCGCGTCGCGGATAGCATCCACGTCGGAGCGCGATGAGGGAAGGAAACGCCGATGACGATCGAGCCGGGCATCTACGAGCACTTCAGGGGCCGTCGCTACGAGGTGGTGGGCGTTGGAGCGCATAGCGAGACCGAGGAGCCGTTCGTCTTCTACCGGGCGCTCTACGGCGACTACGGCTTCTGGGTGCGACCCGCTGTGATGTTCGCCGAGACGGTCGAGCGCGACGGGTACGTCGGCCCGCGGTTCTTCCGCGTCGCCTGAGTCGTCGGGGCGCGACCGAGAACGGTGCCCACGTCTTCGCGCACCGGCGCGTGAGGCTCCGCGCGCAAGGGTCTGTTTGTCGTCACGACCTGGGGAAACAGCTCGGGTCGATGTCGGAGGCCACTGCGATAATCGAACATATGAACGACACGATCGATGCTCTCGGCGACCTCGGGTCGCGGCTGCACGAGGTCGTGTCGGGCACCCTCGAGGCCTCGGCCATGCGGGGGTGGTCCGATGACGAGGTGATGGCGGTGATGGATGCTGCCGCGTCGCTGTCGCGCCGGGCGGAGGCGTTGATCGCCGAGGCCACTGGTGAGGTGCAGGCCAGATCGGATTCCCCGGTCGCGGCGGAGCGGATGACGACGAGGTTCGGGTGTCGGAACGTTCGCGAGTTCGTGCAGCGTGTCACGCGAGTCTCGGGGCGGACGGCCGGCGATTACGCACGGGCGGGTGTCGCGACCGCTTCCACTCTTTCCGTGCTCACCGGTGAGGTGCTGCCTGCGCGGTACCCGGCCATGCGTGCCGCCCTGGCCGATGGTGCCGTGGGAGTCGACGCGGTCGTCGCTGTGGTGCAGACGCTCGACTCCGCGGCGATCGACTCTCACGAGGCGCGGACCGCAGCCGACGCCGAGTTGGCCGCAGCGGCCCGCGGCGGCGGAGCAGACGGGGGAGGGCTGCCCTCCGCCGACGAGCTCAGGTTGCAGGCGCAGGTGTGGGCTGCCTACCTCGACCCCGACGGTGCCGAGCCCCGCGACGAGGCGGCGCAGCGCAAGCGTGGTCTGACGCTGGGGAGGTGCCGCAACGGGCTCGTGCCGCTGCGAGGCGATCTCCTCCCCGATGTCGCCGCGCAGCTGAAGCGCGCGATCGACGCGATCACGCATCCGCGTGCCGGCCGCGTGCACTTCACCGACGGCGACGAGGGTGGCGAAGATGGGGAGGCGGAGTGCCCGCCCGATCCCCGTACGCACCCGCAGAAGAACCACGACGCGTTGGCGACGATCGTGACGGTCGCTGCCCGGTCCGGTGACTTGCCCACGATCGGCGGCGCCGCCCCGACACTCGTCGTGTCGGTGCGGGCCGACGACCTCGCCGCCGGCGAGGGGGTAGGGCACATCGACGGGATCGACGAACCCGTCCCGATGACCGTGGTGCGCCACGCGGGATGCACCGGCGGCATCTACCGCACCACGCTCGCGCGCAATGGCCGCATCGAACGAGTAGAGGTCATCGACCGCGTCTTCAACGCCCACCAACGCCGTGCGATCACCCTCCGAGACGGCGGATGCATCATCCCCGGCTGCGACGTTCCGGCCGCGTGGTGCGAGATCCACCACGTCCGCGAACACGCCCGCGGCGGACCCACCAGCACCGACAACGGAGTGCTGCTCTGCTGGCATCACCACCGCACCCTCGACACCAACGGATGGCACATCCGCATGCGCGGCGGCATTCCCGAAGTGCGTGGTCCGAGTTGGTGGGATCCCGGGGGCAGGTGGCGCCCCGTCACGAAATCTCCGACTCGAATCCGCGACCAGTTCCTCGCACGGCGCAGCTGAACGGCGCCCGCGCGTGCCGACACCCGAAACCTCGCCGGCTGACGTCCCGTTAAACGCGCCTGCGTGCCGCGCGGATCAGGAGACCGATCGCCCCGGCGGCGATGACGACGAGCGCCGCCGCCCACGGCCACACGCTGATCGGCCACCCGGCCAGGGTCTGCGGACCGATCGTGCCGCACACGCTTTTAGCGGGGTCGGAAGAGTCGTTGCAATACCCTCCGGAGATCATCGGAGCCAGCAGGAGAGTCGCGATGATCGCCGCGATCACCGCGCCGACGATGATCACGGCGGCGCGCTCAGCGCGAGGGAGGGGCTCGTCCACGCCTCGATCGTAGGCTCCCAGGGTTGCGCGACGCCCGGGCGTGTCGCTATCGTTGCGAAGCTGTGTCACCGACACGGCGCAAGGCAGGTCGAGAGGAACGACGAGATGAACCCGCAGGGGGATCGTCAGTACGCGCCGGTTCTGGAACTCACGTTCCAGCACCGATACGAGTCGTACCCTCCGGCGCCGGCCGTGTAGCAGCATCCGCTTCTTCCACGCCCCGCACCGCACAGGTCCGGGGCGTTCTTCTTTCCGCAGCAGCGTCGAGAGCAACCCGCCGGGCCGTGCCGCCCCGCCACGCACCCGCGCGATCTCGCGCGCCGACGAAGGAAAGAAATCATGGAAAGGCTCACGAACCGCTTGTTCTCGTGGGCGAGCCTGATCGACGAGAAGACCGTCGACCAGGCCCGCACCTCGGCGAGCATGCCGTTCATCTACCCCCACCTCGCGCTCATGCCCGACGCCCACCTCGGGCTCGGTGCGACCGTGGGGTCGGTCATCCCGACGCTCGGGGCGATCATGCCCGCGGCCGTCGGAGTGGACATCGGATGCGGCATGATCGCCGTGAAGACCCAGTTCACCCGCTCCGACTTGGACGGGCGTGATCTGTCCGAGCTGCGCGAGCAGATCGAGCGGTCGATCCCGCTGTCGGCGGGTCGCGACAACCGCAAGATCGTCGCAACGGCCGAGCCGCGTGTCGCCGAGCTTAAAGCGCTCGCCGAAGCGGCCGAGTTCGACCCGGCCACCTACACCAGGCACTGGCGCAACCAGCTCGGGTCGCTGGGCAGCGGCAACCACTTCATCGAAGTGTCGGTCGACGAGGGCGACACGGTGTGGATGTTCCTTCACTCAGGGTCGCGGGGCGTGGGCAACAAGATCGCGCAGCACCACATCAAGGTCGCGCAGCGCCTGGCGAAGCAGTGGTGGATCGAGCTGCCGAACCCCGACCTCGCCTACCTCGTGGAGGGGACGCCGGAGTTCGCGGCCTACATCCGCGAGCTGCGGTGGGCGCAGCGGTTCGCACTCCTCAACCGCGAGGAGATGATGGACCGGGTCGCGAACCAGCTCGGCCGCTTCCTCGGGGTTGCCGTTGAGGAGCGCGAGCGCATCAACTGCCACCACAACTTCACCGAATCGGAGATGCACTTCGGGAAGCGTGTGTGGGTATCGCGCAAGGGCGCGATCATGGCCGACGACGGTCGGCCGGGGCTGATCCCCGGGTCGATGGGTACGGCGTCGTACGTGGTCACCGGCAAGGGGAACCCCCTGTCGCTGAACTCGTCGCCGCACGGAGCGGGGCGGGAGTACTCCCGCTCGGCTGCCCGCAAGACCTTCACGCACGAGCAGCTCCGCGAGGCGATGGTGGGCATCGAGTACCGCGACACCGACGCGTTCCTCGACGAGATCCCGGCCGCGTACAAGCCGATCGACCGGGTGATGGCGGATGCTGCCGACCTCGTGTCGGTGCGGCACACGCTGCGTCAGCTGGTGAACGTGAAGGGCGACTGACGTGAGGGGAGGGGTCGGGCATGCCGCCCGGCCCCTCCTTCCTCACCGTCGACGAACAAGTCACCCACGCCTGACGGGCTCGGCGTCCGGCCGGTGCCTGCGGGGTATCACGCACATCGCGACGCACAGGGCGAAACTCGCGCCCGCCCAGGCGAACGTGGCGGGTGCCAGGGTCGATTGCTCGCCGTAGCGGAGGAGATGGAATCCGACGGTGAGGGGCACCGTGACGGCGACCACGACGAACGCCCATCGCGGATAGGAGTCGGGGTGCGGCACGAACGCTCGCCGGACGATCAGGAGCACGAGCACGACCGAGAGGATCACAGCGGCCCACAGCAGTGCGCCCGCCGATCCATCAGCGGTGACAGGACCCGCGAACCGGCGTCCTGAGGCCCCGGCTCCGGACCCGACGAAGAACAGCGCGGCGAAGGGCAGCAGCACCCACATCGCCACGTCGAGGACGTGGCCCGAACGTCGGATCGATGGTCGATGACCTCGACGCCATCTCCGGCGCGACCCGACGTGGTCATCAGGCGCGAGGTCGTCGTCCGACACAGCCGCTCCTCAGGCCACGGTGGTGATATCGCGGAGTTCGGCGCGCGCATCACGGAGAGTCGTCAGGTCGTCGGCGGAGACGAGATGCGTGGCCACGACGACGGCTGCGTCGACGCGATCGCTCACGAACTGCAGGTCGGCGTCGTGCAACTCGATCTCGAGCGCGGTGTCCGACGGTGGCCATCCGACGGGGCCTCGACCGCGCTGCGGATGCGCCGCGGCCGCATCCCATCCGCGCTTACGGAGAGCATTCGCCCGCGCAATGACATCGTCATCTCCGTCGGACTGCAGGGCGACTGCGGCCACGTTGTCGAGAACCGCGTCGACGACGAGCCACGTCCTCACCGAGATCATCTCGGGAGGGTACCAACCATCCTCGGATCGGTGCAGCGTGCGAACCCGCACGATTTGCACCTGTGATGCCCCCATCAGCAGCTGACTGTGGAAAATGGGTCGAGCTGGCAGAGGTATGTAGGCGAAACGTGGCGCGGCCACCTCTGAAAGCGTTCAGTCTCGAAGAACCCGACTACCCCCTTGTCCAGACAGTCACCAAGTCCCGGAGAGCATTAGATCCGTCGGACGAAGCGAAGATCGTCGAGCTGTACCGGGAGGGACGGACGACGACTCAGTTGGCTGCACAGTTCGGCGTCCATCGGACCACGGTGTCAAGAGCCGTCGAGCGGGCTGGAGTGCCACTCACCCGCGTAAGACCCACCGAACAGCAGATTGCGGACATGCGAGGCTGCGAGATGCCAGCGAGACGTATGCCCGCAATCGCAAGCAGAGTGGGCTTCTCTATGCAGACGGTGCGGAGCTACATCCGACCGAGTTGAAGTCCCATTGGACTGAGCTGGTCTAAATCGCCAGAGAGCACATGTGTCACCCGACGGCCGTGCACAAATCAGACTTCACGGACCAGAAAGACCCGACCTTCAGGCGGCAACTGATTCTCCCCAATGTTGAGCACATCGCGGAGCTTGCGGCCAACTTCATCCACCGAGCCCGGCGGGACGGCAGCCATGCTCCAATCACTCAAAACGCTGGTGCGAACCTCGACAGAGTCGTCGTCCACACCGACTCGTTCTCGAAGCTCCGATTCAGTCGCCAACGTCGCGTCAGCGCGCTTGACCCACAGAACGTACTCCGAGAGTTTCGACATGCACGAACGATACGACGTCCGCTTCGTTCACACTTGCTTAGCTAGTGAATTCCGGTGGCGGCATCTGACGTCGCCACATTCGCGTCCCGTGCGACAGCGAAGGTCATCAAAGTCGCGCGATCGACCACTCCTGGCAACGTCCGCTCCAGTTCTCCCAGAGGTGCGGAGAGTCCGGTTCATCTACTGACCGCTGCTCTGTCGCCGCAGGGATCTTGACGTTGTCCCCGGCGTCGAGCATGAAGTTCGTCGAGCCTGAACTCAGCTGATACGCGGATCCGTCGGTCGACCGGTGGACCCTCCACCTCTGCTCGTCAGCCCCACGCCAGGTATCCAATCGGACTTCCGCCCAGTTCCCTCGAGCAGACGATGTCGTGAGCACCAGCCCAGTGTGAGCGCTCTGTACGTAAATATGACTCGCGTTGGCGCGGCGGAGGTGCCACCGCTGCCAGGGCTCCCCGTGGACAGTCCACAGAACAGGTTTCGTCCCGACTCTGGGGTCCTGTGTCGAATCAAGGGCAAGCCCTGACCACCGGTCAATAAGGAGGCATGCTCCCCGGAAGATCTGCTTGCGGAATACCTTTCGAACAGCGACCAGGGACTGAGGCCCCAGGTTCACCCGCAGACCCGGAACCCCGATACTTATGCTCAGATCGCCGTCCGACATCTATCCTCGTCTCGCCCAGCCAGCCCGCATCCCGCGGTGTGTGCCATCACAGTAGCGCTGCTCACATCGACCATGAAGAAACTAAAACATGTGCGCGAGGCGAGACACCTTGGCTTAATGGATGCACAGCTACACGATCAGTTCCCAAAACTCTGATTCGGAGATCTCCGAATCGGACTCCAGTCGCAAGAGAACAGTCACCGTGAACGAAGTCCGCCCGGCCACCTCGGGGTAGTGGCTGTTCCAGTCGGGATCGGTCACGATATGCGCTGTTCGACGAGGTGTTCGTCTTTCCGGACGACGACGAACCTGGCGGCGTGCGGGTCGCAGTTGAGTTGCCAGAGAAATTTTCCACTCCCGTGAGCACGGCAACCGCGGCGTACACGCCGCGACACTCGCACCGCACTGATACTTTGGCGCGAATTCTAGCCGATGTTGTGGTGCCCCCGACTGGAATCGAACCAGCGACCTTTGGTACCGGAAACCAACGCTCTATCCCCTGAGCTACGGAGGCGGACTGAACGAGGCTACCACCGGCCGCGCCGCTCGCCCGTCACCCGGGCGGCGCGCAGCATCCGTCAGATGACGGGGTCGGAGTCGGCGGCGGGTTCGCCCTCGTCGGTGATGGTGCCGGTCGGTTCCGCGTCATCCACGGTGTGGTGGGTGCCGAGCTCGTCGGCGAGAGCGCGTCCCTGGTCGACGGCTTCCTCTTTGCTCGAGAAGCTCGCCGACAGTTCGGGCCGCCCCTCGACGTAGTTCTCCCACTGACCGCGGTTCGAACGGGTGTGCACTTCGTCTTGAGCCATGCCCGCAGTCAACTCCGGTTGCGCGAGGGAATCACCGCCCTTGACACGGCAGCTGGAATACGGCTCGAAGAGTCGTCGTTGCCAGCCGTGTGATGTTCGATCCTGCAACGCTCGAGAGCGTGCTCTCGTCCCTCGACGTTCGGCTGGGTGACACACAACAGCGATCGCTGTCGGCCGGAGCCCGCTTGGGGGTGGATCGCGGCGTTCTGACGCTCGTCTACGTCGTCGCGGGGGAGATCACCGGGGATGCGTCGACCGAGACCGCTTGCGCGGTCGACGTCGCCGAGGGCGCCGCATCGCTGTGCGCGACCCGCACCCTTCTCGCCGGTGACGCGTTCCTCTCCTTCGGCCGGCGCGAGGTGACGCTGACGTCGACCTCGGGAGCGCGGCTGATGACGGCGCAGGTGCAGGTGACCTCCCTCGACGCCGTCCGATCGCTGCCGGGCGTGATCTTCGTCACGGGGTTCGCGCGGCTCGAGCCGGCAGCCGCCGCACTCGCCGCGCAGCTCGGTCCGGGGCACGGCGACGCGACGCGAGCCGGCGACCCCATGATCTGCCGTCTGATGGTGTCGACCGTGCTGCTGTCGGTGATCCGGGCGTGGGCCGACCACGACACCGCATCGCGGCTGCCGCTCACGACGGGCGACGACTACCTCGACCGGGTGGCGGCGGCGGTGCGCGACGACCCGGGGCGGCTCTGGACCGTAGACGCGCTCGCGACCATCGGCGCGATGTCGCGCACGGTGCTGTCCGAGCGGTTCCGCGCGGCCTTCGGCCGTTCACCCGCGAGCTACGTCACCGAGGTGCGCATGCGTCGTGCCCAGGAGCTGCTCCAGGCAGGACGCAGCGTGTCGGAGACCTCGCGCGCCTTGGGGTACGCATCCGACGAGGGGTTCAGCCGAGCCTTCCGCCGGCACGTCGGCGTCGTGCCGTCATCGTGGCGCGCCGGTCGTCGCGGCGGCGTCGCGGTCTGAGATCGGGCGGGGCGGTGCAGCCGCCCTCGCCCTCCCCGTGGCTCAGCGCTCGCCGACCTCGGCTCTCGACGACGCGCGGTTCGACGCCCCGAAGAGGGCGGCGCCCACCAGGAGCAGCACAATGCCGATGACGTAGTTCGCTTCGACGCCGAGGCTGTCGACGAGCAGGCCGCCGAAGCCGGCCGCCAGCACGATGGCCCCCTGGAACCCGACGACGACGAGGCTCCCGCCCGCCTCGAGCCGGTCGGGCATCCGGTGACCGACCCACGCGTTGACGATGATCAGCCACGAGGCGAAGAACATGCCCCAGACGAACACGGCGGCACCGACCGCCACGACCGCCCCGGGCAGCAGCAGCACGCCGACCACCGCGACGGCCATGGCGACGGGCGCGAAGACGCCGAAGAACGCGAACGAGCGGTCGATGACCAACCCGATCACGATGTTGCCGATCAGGCCGCCGGCGCCGAAGAGCGCGAGGAGCACCACGACGGTGCCCGCGTCGACGTCGGGCGTGCGCTCCAGCGCCAGCCGGACGTACGTGTAGGCGACGAAGTGGCCCAGCACGATGAGCACGTGCCCGGCGAGTCCGAGCCCGACGCCGCGCCGGCGCACGGTGTCGACGAGAATCCGGATGCTGGCGGCCTGGGTCGCCGGCACGCTCGGCAGCGAGACGCGAAGCGGGATCGCCAGGAGCGCGGTGGCGACCCCGATGATGAGGAACGTCGCTCGCCAGTCGACCAGCTCGCTCAACACGACGCCGAGCGGAACGCCGGCGACGGTGGCGAGCGACATGCCCGCGGAGGTGAACATCACCGCGCGACCGACCCGCTCGGGGCCCGCCACGTGCGCGGCCACCGTGATCGACATCGCCCAGAAGGCGCTGATGGCCGCCCCCAGCAGGAAGCGGGCGAGCAGCACGAGCACGAGGTTGGGCGCGATCGCGGCGAGCACTCCCGATGCCCCCGCCGCGAGGGCCATCACGACGAGAAGGGTTCGGCGGTCGAGCCGGGGGAAGATCAGCCCGACCGTCGGGGCGACGACGAGACCCACGAGCGCGGTGACGGTGACCGTCTGACCCGCCTGCCCCGGGGTGACCCCGAGCCCCTCCGCCATCTCGGTGAGCACGCCGTTCGGGAGGAATTCGGCGGTGACCAGCAGGAAGCTCATGAGCATGAGAGCGATGAGCGCGCCATAGGGCATGCGGGGCGCTCCGGTGGCGACCTGGACGGGCACGGGGGAGGTCGTAGTCATTGGTCCACTCTCGCGGTCGCCGGCCACCGCCGCCCGACCGGACGTCCGCCGCATCCGACGATTCGTCCGTCCGCGTGCCCGCTGACATGCCTCAGAACGGGGCTTGCGCAGGGAGCCATCGCCCGACAGGCGGCACCTCGAGCGGGCCCGGTCGGCGGCGCGCGAACACGTCGGAAACGCGTGCGAGGATTGCTCGGTGCAGCGCCTCGTTACCGCCGAACTCGACCTCGAGCTCGCAGCATCCGCAGACCTCATCTTCCAGATCACCGCGGCGTCGAACGTGCCGGTCTCGAGCGAGCAGCTGACCTTCACGCAGGGCGATCGCGTCTACACCCCGACCGAGATCGTCGACCAGTCGGGAAGTCGTCTGCACCGCTTCACCGGCGAGGCAGGAGCCCTCACGGTCCGCTACGACGCGACGGTCTCGGGCGCAGCAGCGATCGCCCACACGAGCGATCTCGAGACCATCACCTACCTGCGCCCGAGCCGCTACTGCCAGTCCGACGAGGTGTTCGCCCAGGCGCGGCGTCAGTTCCGAGGACTCACCGGTGTCGAACTCGTCGACGCCGTCTCGCAGTTCGTCTCCGCGAGCGTGGTGTACACGCCCGGGCTCAGCCTCGGAACCGACAGCGCGGTGACGACGCTGATGACTGGCCAGGGCGTCTGCCGCGACTACGCGCACGTGGTGATCGCCCTGCTGCGCGCGATGGACGTGCCCGCCCGCTACGCCGCGTGCTTCGCGCCCGGACTCGAGCCGATGGACTTCCACGCGGTCGCCGAGGCCTACATCGACGGGTCGTGGTACGTCATCGACGCCACCCGCCTCGCCGACCGGCGCTCTCTCGTGCGCATCGCGACGGGCCGCGACGCGGCCGACTGCGCCTTCCTCAGCTATCACGGCGCGAACCTCACGCTCGAGCGCATGCGTGTCGACGCGTGGGTCACGGATGCTGCGCCCGAGCCCGCCGACGATCACGCGACGCTCGTGCAACTGGCCTGACCGGGGCTGCGGCGCCGACCCGGCCCGCAGCCGCGCAAACCCTAGACTGGTGAGGCTATGGATCCTGACGTTCTCTCCGCCGCCCTGCTCGCCGTCGTGACGCCTCTCGCCGAGGCGCGACGCGAAGGGTCGACCGAGGGTCTCACCGCGGCCGACCTGCCGCTGGAGCGTCCGAAGAACCGCGACCACGGCGACTGGGCCTCCAACGCCGCCATGAAGCTGGCCAAGAAGGTCGGCGCGAACCCCCGCGAGCTCGCCGCCGAGATCGCCGCCGGGCTCGAGAGCGTCGACGGCATCGCGAGCGTCGAGGTCGCCGGCCCCGGGTTCATCAACATCCGCCTCGATGCCGCCGCTGCCGGCGCCCTGGCCAAGGCCATCGTCGAGGCCGGTGCCGCCTTCGGGTCGAACGACAGCCAGCGCGGCACCTCCATCAACCTCGAGTTCGTCAGCGCCAACCCGACCGGACCGCTGCACATCGGGCACACGCGGTGGGCGGCCCTGGGCGACTCGATCGCGCGCCTGCTGCTGGCCAGCGGCGCGACCCTCGTGCGGGAGTTCTACATCAACGACGCCGGCGCGCAGATGGAGCGCTTCGGCCGCTCGGTCGTCGCGGCCGTCAACGATGAAGCCGCACCTGAAGACGGCTACGCCGGCGACTACATCCGGCAGCTCGCGGCCCGTGTCGTCGAAGCCCGGACCGATATCGCGTCGCTCGAGCGTTCCGAGCAGATCGAGCTCGCGACGGAGCTTGCCTACGGATTCCAGCTCAACGAGATCATGGCGTCTCTCGAGCGCTTCAACGTGCACTTCGACGTCTGGTTCTCCGAGCGCGTGCTGCACGCCCGGAACGACGGCGCCCCGAGCCTCGTCGACGAGGCCGTCGACCGCCTCCGCGAGCAGGGTCACGTGTTCGACGACGAGGGCGCCGTCTGGGTGCGCACCACCGACTTCGGCGACGACAAAGACCGCGTCATCCGGCGGTCCAACGGCGAGTACACCTACTTCGCCGCCGACGCCGCCTATTACCTCAACAAGGGCGACCGCGGCTTCGCGCACAAGATCTACCTGCTCGGCGCCGACCATCACGGCTACGTGCACCGTCTCAAGGCGCTCGCGGGCGCGGCCGGCGAAGACCCCGAGAAGAACGTCGAGGTGCTCATCGGGCAGCTCGTGTCGATCAACGGCGCCAAGCTCAGCAAGCGCGCGGGCAACATCATCGAGCTCGACGACCTGCAGGCCTGGCTCGGCACCGATGCGCTGCGCTACTCCCTCGGGCGCTACCCGGCCGATTCGCCGCTGACGCTCGATCCCGAGATCCTGCAGAAGCGCACGAACGACAACCCCGTCTTCTACGTGCAGTACGCCCACGCGCGCACGCACAACGTGGCGCGCAACGCCGCATCCTCGGGTGTGGACCGTTCGGAGTTCGCCCCCGAACTGCTCGATCACGAGACCGAGTCGGCGCTCCTGGGCGCCCTGCAGGAGTTCCCGCGCGTGGTCGCCTTCGCCGCCGAGGTGCGCGAACCGCACCGCGTCGCCCGCTACCTCGAAGAGCTCGCAGGCCTCTACCACCGCTGGTACGACAGCTGCCGGGTGATCCCGCTCGGCGACGAACCCGTCGCATCCGTGCACCGCACCCGCCTGTGGCTGAACGACGCCACCGGTCAGGTTCTGCGCAACGGACTCGACCTGCTGGGCGTGAGCGCTCCGGAACGGATGTGACCCGATGACCGACGCCGACACGCTGCCGTTCGAACCGACGGAGCAGCCGAAGCGTCGGCGTCGCCTGTGGCCGTGGATGGTCACGCTCGTCATCGTGCTCGTGCTCGTCGGGTCGGCCGCCTTCGGCGCCGAGTGGCTCGCGCGCGGAGCGGTGACCGGCGGCATCCGCACCCTGGTCGTGTCGCAGGCCGGCCTCCCCGCCGACCAGCCCGTCGACGTCGAGGTGCCCGGGCTCGTCATTCCCCAGCTGATCTCCGGAACGCTCGACGAGGTCACCATCGCCTCAGACGATGTGACGTTCGGCGAGCTGTCGGGTGACGTGCGGGTCACGATCACCGACATGCCGATCCGGGCCGATGCCGCCGCCGGACCGGGAACCGCCACCGTGCGCCTCGACCAGACCCAGCTTCGCGCCCTTCTCTCGACGGTAGACGGGTTTCCGGCGGATGCTGCGGGGATCGCCGCGCCCGACGTGACCGTATCGACCGAGCTCAGCCTGTTCGGCGTCGGTATCCCGGTGGGGATCGCGCTCCTCCCGGCCGCGGGGAGTGCGGGGGATCTCACCCTCACGCCGTCGTCGTTCTCGGCGGGCGGGGTAGAGCTCACCGCCGACGCCCTGCGCCAGCAGTTCGGCGGTCTCGCCGACACGGTGCTGCGCACGTGGGACGTCTGCATCGCCCAGTACCTCCCGTCGGCCCTCACGCTGACCTCGGTCTCCGTCGACGGAGCGGAGGTCGTCGCCGACTTCGACATCGACGGCGCCGTCGTCGTCGATCCGCTGCTGCGTCAGAACGGCACCTGCGGCTGATTCGCCTGCCGTTCACCGCGCGATCCGCTCTCGTTCCTCCCACCGTCGCCCGGCACGCCCCGAGGTGTCGGCACACTGCGTGAATGGTCATGGAATCCGAGCGCACCGAGGTGCTGGCGCCCGTCGTTCCGGTTCCCGCGGTGAACCCCGAGTCCCGCGGATCGGGGCGCGCGGGGCGTATCGCCGTGGTCGTGGTCGTCGTGCTCGTCTTCGTCGGGCTCGTCTTCGGCGTCCTCGACTGGATCGCGCGCTCGATGCTGCAGTCGACGATCAGCCGATCGGTCATCCAGGTGAGCGGACTGCCCGCCACGCAACGAGTCGACACCGAGATCTCCGGGCCGGTGCTGCCCCAGTTGCTGCTGCGCAATCTGAGCCTGGTCACCGTGTCGTCGCAGAACGTGAACCTCGCCGGCGGCGCGGGCGATTCGTCACTCGAACTCACGGACGTGTCTCTCGGCGAGCAGAGCACGGCGCGCGAGGTGCGCGGCGAGCTTCGCATCGATGCGAGCCAGCTCGCCTACATGGCGGCGGCGAGCGGCGGCAGTGCGACGTTCGGTTTCGATGGTGCCGACGTCACCGCGTCGACCGCGGTCTCGGCGGGCGGGCGGAAAGCCTCCGTCGGATTGACCCTCGCGCCAGGTCATTCCCAAGGGGCGATCACGCTCACCACTTCTTTGGTGCGTTTCGACGAGGCGCAGAGCACGGTCGACGACCTGCGCGCCCGGTACGGCGACGAGGCCCTCGCCTCGCTGCAGCCGCGCTCCGTGTGCCTCGCGACCGAGCTCCCCGCGACGGCGCGCATCACGTCGGTGGCTGTGGAAGGCCAGCAGCTCGTGGCGCGCTTCGCGGTCGACGCGACAGCCCTCGACGCGGCCGCCCTCGGCGAGAAGGGCACCTGCGGCTGACGCGCAGCGTCGGTTCGGCCGGGGCAGTGCGCGGCGGTGCCCTAGACTTCAACCACCCGCGGCGTGGACGAGCCCACGGCATCCGTTGCCTGGCGACCGGCGCCGCCGCATCCGTCGATTGGTCCCCTCCGTGTCCGCCTCGCCTGCCGCGCCGCTCGCACCCGAGTGGTTGTCCGTCCCCGCCGACGCGAACGACCTGTCGGCCCGCATCTGGCCGGCGTCCGCCCGCCGAGACGCCGACGGGACCCTCGAGCTCGGCGGTGTGTCGGCCCGTGAGCTCGTCGAGACGTTCGGCTCGCCGCTCTACGTCGTCGACGAAGAAGAGGTGCGCGCCCACGCGCGCCGCGCGCGTGACGCGTTCGCCTCGGCCGCGGCGACGCACGGCGTGAAGGCCCGCACCTACTACGCCGGCAAGGCGTTCCTCAGCACCGAGATCGTCCGCTGGGTGACGAGCGAAGACCTCTCGGTCGACGTGTGCTCGCGCGGTGAGCTCGAGGTTGCCCTCGCCGGTGGCGCCCAGCCCGCGCGCATCGGCTTCCACGGCAACAACAAGTCCGTGTCCGAGCTCGAACGCGCGGTCGAGGTCGGCGTCGGATCGATCATCGTCGACAGCCCCATCGAGATCGAACGTCTCGCGGCGATCACCGAGCGCCTCGGCGCGGTGCAGCGCGTGCTCGTGCGCGTGCGCACGGGTGTGCACGCCGAGACGCACGCGTTCCTCGCGACGGCCCACGAAGACCAGAAGTTCGGTTTCTCGATGACGGATGCGGCGACCGCGGTCGCGCGGATCCGCGAGGTGCCGGGACTCGACTTCATCGGACTCCACGCCCACATCGGCTCGCAGATCTTCGACGCCTCCGGGTTCCGCGCGTCGGCGGCGCGTCTGGTCGAGCTGCACGCCGAACTCCTGGCCGGGGGAGAGATCCCGCTCCTCAACGTCGGCGGCGGTTTCGGTATCGCCTACACGTCCCACGACGACCCGCGCCCGCTCGAAGAGATCGCGTCGGGCATCGTCGACGCGGTCGCCGCCGAGTGCGCGGCGCGCAGCATCCCGATCCCCGACATCGCGTTCGAGCCCGGCCGCGTCATCGTCGGTCAGGCCGGCGTCACGCTCTACGAGGTGGGCACGGTCAAGCCCGTCCGCGTCGGCGACGACCTCGAGCGCGTCTACGTCAGCGTCGATGGCGGCATGAGCGACAACGCCCGCCCCGCCCTCTACGGCGCGCAGTACAGCGCGCGGATCGCGTCGCGCACGACCGCCGCCGCGCCCGCGCTGAGCCGCGTCGTCGGACACCACTGCGAGTCGGGCGACATCGTCGTCGACGCCGAGTACCTCCCCGGCGACGTCGCCCCGGGCGACCTCCTCGCCGTGCCCGCCACCGGCGCCTACTGCTTCTCGCTGGCGAGCACCTACAACTACACCCCGCGGGCCGCGGTCGTCGCCGTGCGCGACGGTGAAGCCCGCGTCATCGTGCGCCGCGAGAGCGTCGCCGACCTCCTCTCCCGCGACGTCGGAGCTGTCGTGGCGGCGGAGACCACCACCGAAGGGATCGCATGACCGATTACCGTCGCCTCCGAGTCGCGCTGCTGGGTGCGGGCTCCGTCGGCTCGCAAGTCGCCTCGCTCCTCCTGCGGCACGGCGCCGAGCTCGCCGACCGTGCCGGAGCCTCGCTCGAACTCGCCGGCATCGCCGTCCGCGACGTCGACGCGCCCCGCGACGTCGACCTGCCCCGCGAGCTGTTCACGACCGACGCGGAGCAGTTGATCGTCGGTGCCGACATCGTCATCGAGCTGATGGGCGGCATCGACCCGGCCCGCGAGTACGTGCTGCAGGCGATCAACTCCGGCGCCGACGTCGTGACGGCCAACAAGGCGCTCCTGGCGACCCACGGCCCCGAGATCTTCGACGCGGCCGACCAGGTGGGCGCGCAGGTCTACTACGAGGCCGCCGCCGCTGGTGCGATCCCCATCATCCGGCCCCTGCGCGACTCGCTCGCCGGCGACCGCGTGCAGCGCATCATGGGCATCGTCAACGGAACGACGAACTACATCCTCGACCGCATGGACGCCGAGGGCGCCGACTTCGCCGACGTGCTCGCGCAGGCGCAGGCGCTCGGCTACGCCGAAGCCGACCCGACGGCCGACGTGGAGGGCTACGACGCGGCGCAGAAGGCCGCGATCCTCGCGAGCCTGGCGTTCCACACCGCGGTGCCGCTCGAGGCCGTGCACCGCGAGGGCATCACGAGCATCGACAGCTCGATGATCGACGCCGCACGTCACGCCGGCTACGTCATCAAGCTCCTCGCCGTCTGCGAGCGCCTCGCGGCGACCGACGGCGACGGCGAATCGATCTCGGTGCGGGTCTACCCCGCCCTCGTCGATCGCGCGCACCCTCTCGCCAGCGTCCACGGCGCGAACAACGCGGTCTTCGTCCAGGCGGAGGCCGCCGGCAACCTCATGTTCTACGGCGCGGGTGCCGGGGGAGTGCAGACCGCCTCGGCCGTGCTCGGCGACGTGGTCTCGGCTGCTCGTCGGCACGTCGCCGGCGGCGTCGGAGTCGCCGAGTCCACGCGCGCGAACCTGCCGGTCTCGCCGATCGGACGCGTCATCACGCGCTACCAGATCACGCTCGAGGTCGACGACCAGCCCGGAGTGCTCGCGACCATCGCCGGCATCCTGAACGAGGGGCGTGTCTCGATCGCGACCGTCGAGCAGACGGTACTCGCCGCGGCGGCCGCGCCGACGGCAGAACCCCCGACCGAAGACGCACCGAAGGCCCGCCTGGTCATCGGCACGCACAAGGCACGCGAGAAAGACCTCAGCGAGACCGTCGATCGGCTCGCCGCCACCGGCGTGGTCGACCGGGTCGTATCTGTACTGCGGGTAGAAGGAGACTGAGATGGCACACCTCTGGCGCGGAGTCCTCCGCGAATACGCCGACCGACTGGGCGTCACCGACGCCTCGACCGTCGTCACCCTGGGCGAGGGCGGCACGCCGCTGCTTCCCGCCCCTGCGCTCTCGCGTCGCACCGGCGCCGACGTGTGGGTGAAGTTCGAGGGCATGAACCCGACCGGGTCGTTCAAGGACCGCGGCATGACGGTGGCGCTCTCCCGGGCCGTCGAGCACGGTGCGAAGGCGGTCATCTGCGCCTCGACAGGCAACACGTCGGCCTCCGCCGCCGCCTACGCCGCGCACGCCGGCATCACCGCGGCCGTGCTCGTGCCCGAGGGCAAGATCGCGATGGGCAAGCTCAGCCAGGCCGTCGCGCACGACGGCCGTCTCATCCAGGTGCGCGGCAACTTCGACGACTGCCTCGAGATCGCGCGCGAGCTCGCCGAGCACTATCCGGTGCACCTGGTGAACTCCGTCAACCCCGACCGCATCGAGGGTCAGAAGACCGCGGCGTACGAGGTTGTCGAAGTGATCGGCGACGCTCCCGACTTCCACTTCATCCCCGTCGGCAACGCCGGCAACTACACCGCCTACTCGCGCGGCTACCGCGAAGAGGCCGACCGCGGCGTCGCCAACCGGGTGCCCCGCATGTTCGGCTTCCAGGCCGCCGGCTCCGCGCCGCTCGTCCGCGGCGAGGTCGTGAAGAACCCCGACACGATCGCCAGCGCGATCCGCATCGGCAACCCGGCATCGTGGGATCTCGCCCTGCAGGCGCGCGAGGCGACCGACGGCTACTTCGGAGCCATCGACGACGAGCGCATCCTCGCGGCGCAGAAGATCCTCTCGGGCGAGGTCGGCATCTTCGTCGAGCCCGCCTCCGCGATCAGCGTCGCGGGACTCCTCGAGCGCGCTGAGGCCGGTGTCATCCCCGCGGGCTCCCGCGTGGTGCTCACGGTCACCGGCCACGGTCTGAAGGATCCCCAGTGGGCGCTCCGTCAGCCCGACGGGTCGCAGGTCGAGCCGACGGTCGTCGACGCCGCCACCTCCGAGGTCGCATCGGTGCTCGGGCTCGTCGCCGAGGCGTCGGCGTGACCCAGGGCGGCGGCCGCTCGGTCGTCGTCCGGGTCCCCGCGACGAGCGCCAACCTCGGACCGGGTTTCGACACGCTCGGGCTCGCCCTCAGCGTCTACGACGAGCTCGTCGTCACCCAGCTCGAGACCGATGAGGTCGAGATCGTCGTCTCGGGCGAGGGCGCAGCATCCGTGCCGCTGGACGCGTCACACCTCGTCGTGCGGTCGATGGCGCACGCCTACGCCGCGGTCGGCCGAACCCTCCCGGGGGTGCGGCTGGAGGCGGTGAACGTGATCCCGCACGGACGCGGCATGGGCTCGTCGGGAGCCGCGGTGGTCTCGGGGCTCCTCGCGGCCAAGGGCCTGCTCGCGGGCGACGTGGAGCTGTCGGACGAGACCCTCCTGCGCCTGGCGACCGAGCTCGAGGGCCACCCCGACAACGTCGCCCCCGCCCTGTTCGGCGGTCTGACCATCGCCTGGATGGATGCTGCGTCGCCGCAGCACAAGCAGCTCATCGTGCACCGCGGCGTGTCGCCGCTCGTGCTCGTCCCCGAGTTCACCATGTCGACGAAGGTCGCACGCAGCTTGCAGCCGGAGCACGTCTCGTACGAGGACGCCGTGTTCAACCTGTCGCGCTCCGCGCTGCTCATCGCCGCCATGACGCAGAGCCCCGATCTGCTGCTGGCGGCGACCGAAGACCGACTGCACCAGAACTACCGCGCACAGGCGATGCCCGAGACCGACAAGCTGGTGCGCGCACTGCGCGCGGCCGGGTTCGCCGCCGTCGTCTCCGGTGCGGGGCCGAGCGTCCTCGTGCTCGCCGACGGCCCCGGTCGACGCCTCGAAGCGGCCGACCTGGCCGCCTCGGTGGCCGACACCCCGTGGAACGCCCTCATGCTCGCCGTCGATGTCAAGGGTGGTACAGTGAGGGACAATGCCGGGGGTACCACGTATCCCACGTGAATCTGGCCCCGGTCGCAATTCTGCGAACTACCGCACGCACCCGCAACCCGATATAGCGCCTCTGCGCTTGACGAACTGCGGTGAATGACGATGCCTGTCGTACCGGCGTCGAGTGCGGTCTGATCATCCGTCTACAAGGGAGCACTCGTGGAGTCCATCTCCGAGATCCACACTGCCGACGCGCCGTCCGAAGAATCGAACGCCGCCGTCGACACCACCCCCGACGCTACGGCATCCGCCGAGTCGTCGCCCGAGACCCCGGTCGCTGAGGCGCCGCCCGTGCCTGAGGCCGATGCCCAGGCCGTCGCCGACGCCGCGGCCGCCGAGGCAGCCTCGGCCGAGGCTGCGCCCGCCGACGCTGCGCCCGCCGACGCTGCGCCCGCTGAGGCGAAGCCCGCCGAGGCTGCGCCCGCTGAGGCAGAGACGCCCGCCGAGACGAAGCCCGTCAAGGCGCCGCGCAAGCGCGCACCGCGTCGTGCGAAGAGCACCGACCCGAAGCCGGAAGAGGCCGCACCCGCCGCGGAGCCGGCCCCCGAGGCCGAGGTCACGCCCGCCGCTGAGTCCGCGCCCGCCGAGGTCGCCGTCGAAGCACCCGCTGCCGACGAACCCGCCACCGACGCTCCGGCCGACGAGGCTCCCGCCGAGGAGCCCGCCGCCGACAAGGCCGCAGACGCCGACAAGGCCGCAGACGCCGAGAAGGCCCCCGCCGAGGCTCCGGCCGAGACCGAGACGCCCGCCGAAGACGCGGCTGCCGAGAACTCCTCGTCGAACTCCGACAACTCCGAGAACGCCGAAGACTCCGCCCCGCGGGGTCGTGGGCGCAGCCGCAACCGCAACCGCAACCGCGGCAACGCCGCGAACGCCGAGGGGGGCGCCGCCGAGAACGGTGCGTCCAACGGCGGCAACGCGCAGAGCAACGGCAACGGCAACAGCCGCGGCAACGCACGCGGCAACACCAACGCGCCCGAGAAGGCCGAGCCGGCACCCGCCGCAGAGGCCGACAACGAGCAGTCGAACGGGCGCAACCGCCAGCGCAACAAGCGACGCGGCCCCCAGACGACGGGCGACGAGTTCGACACCGAGATCGGCGAGGACGACGTGCTCATCCCGATCGCGGGCATCCTCGACGTGCTCGACAACTACGCGTTCGTGCGCACCACCGGCTACCTCCCCGGCACCAGCGACGTCTACGTCTCGCTCGGCCAGGTGAAGAAGTACAACCTTCGCAAGGGCGACGCCGTCGTCGGCGCGATCAAGCAGCCCCGCGAGGGCGAGCAGTCGGGCCGTCAGAAGTACAACGCGCTCGTCAAGGTCGATGCGATCAACGGCCTGTCGGTCGAAGACGCGGCGACCCGCGTCGAGTTCGGCAACCTCACCCCGCTCTACCCGCAGGACCGCCTGCGCCTCGAGACGGCACCCGAGAAGCTGACCCAGCGCATCATCGACCTCGTCGCTCCGATCGGCAAGGGCCAGCGCGGCCTCATCGTCGCGCCGCCCAAGGCCGGCAAGACGATCGTGCTGCAGCAGATCGCCAACGCGATCGCGCAGAACAACCCCGAGGTGCACCTGATGGTCGTCCTCGTCGACGAGCGTCCCGAAGAGGTCACCGACATGCAGCGGACGGTCAAGGGCGAGGTCATCGCCTCGACGTTCGACCGCCCCGCCGAAGACCACACCACGGTCGCCGAGCTCGCCATCGAGCGTGCCAAGCGCCTCGTGGAGCTCGGTCGCGACGTCGTGGTGCTGCTCGACTCGATCACCCGCCTCGGCCGCGCCTACAACATCACCGCGCCGACCTCGGGTCGCGTGCTCACCGGTGGGGTCGACGCATCCGCCCTGTACCCGCCCAAGCGCTTCTTCGGCGCCGCGCGCAACATCGAGAACGGCGGATCGCTCACGATCCTCGCGACGGCCCTCGTCGAGACCGGTTCGAAGATGGACGACGTGATCTTCGAGGAGTTCAAGGGCACCGGCAACAGCGAGCTGCGCCTGAGCCGCCAGCTCGCCGACAAGCGCATCTTCCCGGCCGTCGACGTCAACGCGTCGAGCACCCGCCGCGAAGAGATGCTGCTCTCGGCCGACGAGGTCAAGATCACGTGGAAACTGCGTCGCGCGCTCGCGGGTCTCGACCCGCAGCAGGCGCTCGAGGTCGTGCTCGGCAAGCTCAAGGAGACGCAGTCGAACGTCGAGTTCCTCGTGCAGATGCAGAAGTCGATGCCTGCCCCGACGCACGGCGGCAACGGCAGCCACGGGCACGACAACAGCATCCGCTGACCCCCGTGTCCGCTGAGCCTGTCGAAGCGTCGGGGATGCTCGAGTCCGTCCGCGGGCTGCTCGACGAGCACAAAGCGGTCGAACTCGAGCTGAACGACCCCGCGGTGCACGCCGATGCGGGGCGAGCCAAGCGCGTCAACCGTCGCTACGCCGAGCTCAACCGCATCGTCCACGCCTACGAGGCGTGGACGCAGGCGGCCGATGACCTCGCCGCGGCGCGGGAGCTCGCGAAGGAAGACGCCGCGTTCGCCGAAGAGGTGCCCGCGCTCGACGAGCTCGTCGTGGCGACCCAGGAGCGTCTCCGCCGCCTGCTGATCCCGCGTGATCCCGACGACGCCCGCGACGTGATCATGGAGATCAAGCAGGGCGAGGGCGGCGCGGAGAGCGCGCTGTTCGCGGCCGATCTGTTGCGGATGTACCTGCAGTACGCCGCATCCCGAGGCTGGAAGACCGAACTGCTCGAGCGCAACGAGTCCGACCTGGGCGGCTTCAAAGACGTGCAGGTCGCGATCAAGGGCTCCTCGAGCGACCCCGCGCAGGGCGTATGGGCGAGCCTCAAGTACGAGGGCGGTGTGCACCGCGTGCAGCGGGTTCCCGCGACCGAGTCGCAGGGCCGCATCCACACCTCCACCACCGGCGTGCTCGTCTTCCCCGAGGTCGACGAGCCCGACGAGGTCGAGATCAACCCCAGCGATCTGAAGATCGACGTGTTCCGCTCGTCGGGTCCGGGCGGGCAGTCGGTCAACACGACCGACTCCGCCGTGCGCATCACGCACGTGCCGACCGGGATCGTCGTGTCGATGCAGAACGAGAAGAGCCAGCTGCAGAACCGCGAGGCCGGCATGCGCGTGCTGCGCGCCCGGCTCCTGGCGAAGCAGCAGGAGGAGCGCGACGCCATCGCGTCCGACGCGCGGAAGTCGCAGATCCGGGGCATGGACCGCTCCGAGCGCATCCGCACGTACAACTTCCCCGAGAACCGCATCGCCGATCACCGCACCGGCTACAAGGCCTACAACCTCGACCAGGTCATGGACGGGGCGCTCGGCCCGATCATCGAGTCGGCCATCTCCGCCGACGAGGAAGCCCAGCTGGCCGCCCTCGCCGGCGACGACTGAGGCGCTGAGCCCGAACCGGCCGGCATCGCTGGCCGACCGGACAGCCCTCGCCGGCCAAAATGCAGGACGAATCGCGCTGCGGGGGTGCTCCAGGACGCCTCGAGCGCGATTCTTCCTGTATTCCGGCCGCTCCGACGGCGCTACCCGTTCGGCGGGGAGGGGAGCGGCCCGCGGAAGGACTCCAGCTGCGCCGCCAGTGACAGGATGGTGGCCTCGCCGCCGGGGCGACCGATCAGCTGCACCGATACCGGGTGCCCCGACGCGTCGCGGGTGAACGGCACGGTGACCGCCGGCAGCCCGGCCACGTTGACGAAGCTGCTGAACGGGGCGTACTCGACCTGGCGCGCGAAGGTTCGCTCGGGGTCGAGTCCGTCGTACCAGCCCACCCGCTGCGGTGGCAGCGCGAGCGCGGGCGTGAGCACGGCGTCGAACGGCGAGAAGGCCTCGATCGTCTCGCGCTCGAACACGCGGGCAGCGCTCAGGGCGCCGAGGAGGTCGGATGCGGCGAGCCCGCGTCCTTGACGGACGAGCCACGCCGTCAGCGGCTCGACGACGTCGAGGTCGGCGTCGCTCAGGGGGATCCGCGCGGCGCTCGCCCGCCAGAGCACCCGGAAGAGCTCCGCGTAGCCCCGCGGCCGCCACCGGGCGTCGTCCGTCCCGTGACCCAGTGCGGTCAGGGCCGCCGAGGCCGCATCCACGGCCGCCGCGGCGTCGGGGTCGACGCGGATGTCTTCGCTGTCGTCCCACGGCGAGGTCGTGGTCACCCCGATCCGCCGCTGCGGGGACGGGGCGGTCGCGGCCGCGAGGAACGGCCCGTCGCCCGGCGCGCGCGTGGCGTAGCGGAACGGGGCGAGGCCGACCAGCGCGTCGAGCAGGAACGCGGCGTCGGCGACCGTACGGGCGATCGGCCCGGTCACGGCGAGGCCGTCGGGGGAGTCGAAGCCCGACCCGATCGGCAGCCGTCCGCGCGAGGGCTTCAACCCCACCACGCCCACGGTGGCCGCCGGGATGCGGATCGACCCGCCGCCGTCGGATGCCACCGCGAAGGGCAGGAGCGCTGCGGCGACCGCGACGGCCGCGCCGCCGCTCGAGCCCCCCGCCCCGTTTTCGGGGTTCCACGGGTCGCGGGCGGGGTGACCGGTGCGCGGCTCGGTGTACCCCGTGAGGCCGAACTCGCTCGTCGCGGTCTTGCCGAGATTCACTGCGCCGGCGTCGTCGAGCGCCGCCGCGAGGGGGTCGGATGCTGCGGGAACGTACTCCCGGCGCGCGAGCGAGCCGTAGCGCGTGGGCACGCCGGCGCGCGCGACGAGGTCTTTGTCGGCCAGCGGCACGCCGTACAGCGGGCCGCGATCGGGGGAGCGGCCCACAGCATCCGCTCGCTCGAAGGCCGCGTGCGGCGTGACCTCGGCGAACGCGCCGAGAGCCGCGTGGTGCTCGATGCGGGCCAGGTAGTGCGCCGCTGCCGCCGCCGGCGTGATGTCGCCGCGCCGCAGCGCTCCGGCGAGGTCGACGGCGGTCAGCTCGTGCAGCTCGGTCACCCTCCGAGCGTAGGCCCGCATCCCCTGTCGCAGCGTGCGGGCCGCACCCGCCCGTCGTGACAGGGGAACGGACCCTCGCCGATTCCGCTGTCGCGGAGTGCCGGTCGCTCCCGCCGCATGCGACAGGGGAACGCGGTCAGATCGAGTACTCGGGCGCCGTCAGCAGTGCGCGGGTGTCCTCGCCCTGGCGACGGGCGCGGGCCCTCGCGGGGACGCCGACCAGCACGCTGTCCTCGGCCGCGTCACGGGTGACCACGGCGTTCGCACCGACCGCGGAGCGCGCACCGATCGTGATCGGCCCGAGGATCTTCGCCCCGGCACCGACGGCGACGCCGTCGCCGATGGTCGGGTGCCTCTTGCCGCCCTCGCGCTGCCGCCCGCCCAGGGTGACCCCGTGGTACAGCAGCACGTCGTCGCCGACCTCCGCCGTCTCGCCGATCACGACGCCCATGCCGTGATCGATGAAGAAGCGTCGCCCGATCACCGCACCGGGATGGATCTCGATGCCCGTGATCCAGCGGGTCACCTGCGAGCCCAGGCGAGCGGGGAACCGCCAGCCGGCGAGCCACAGACGATGCCAGACGCGGTGCGCCCAGATCGCGTGCAGACCCGGGTAGAGCAGTGCGATCTCCATCGCCCCGCGCGCGGCGGGATCGCGGAGCTTCGCCGCGGCGAGGTCTTCGCGGATGCGGCTGCCGAACGCCACGCTCAGTCCTCGCGCAGGTTCTCGTACAGCGCCGTGGAGAGGTATCGCTCGCCGAACGAGGGGATGATCACGACGATGTTCTTGCCGGCGGCCTCGGGCCGCTTCGCGATCTCGAGGGCTGCCCAGATGGCGGCACCGCTGGACATGCCGACGAGGATGCCGTCTTTCGTGGCCGTCTCGCGCGCCAGTCGGATCGCGTCATCGAACTCGACGTCGATGACCTCGTCGAGCAGGTCGCGGTCGAGGATCGCCGGGACGAAGTTCGGCCCGATGCCCTGGATCTTGTGGGGTCCGGGGTGACCCTTCGTGAGGATGGGGGAATCCGACGGCTCGACGGCGACGATCTTCACGCCCGGCACGCGCTCCTTCAGCACCTGTCCGACGCCGGTGATCGTGCCGCCCGTTCCGATGCCGGCGACGAAGTAGTCGACCTTGCCGTCGGTGTCGCGGAGGATCTCCTCGGCGGTGGTCTTGCGGTGGATCTCGGGGTTGGCCTCGTTCTCGAACTGCCGCGCCCACACCGCGCCGGGGGTCTCGGCGACGATGCGCTTGGCCTCGTCGACGGCGTACGACATCCCCTTGGTCGGGTCGGTGAGCACGAGCTCCGCGCCGAACGCCTTCAGCAGAAGGCGCCGCTCCTTCGACATCGAGGCGGGCATCGTGAGGATCACCCGGTAGCCGCGGGCCGCACCCACCATCGCCAGGGCGATGCCGGTGTTGCCGCTCGTGGATTCCACGATCGTGCCCCCGGGCTTGAGTTCTCCCGACGCCTCCGCGGCGTCGACGATCGCGATGCCGAGGCGGTCTTTGACGCTCCCCGCCGGGTTGTAGAACTCGAGCTTGACGAGGATGGTCGCCTCGACGCCCTCGGCGACGCGGTTGAGCCGCACCAACGGGGTCTCGCCGAACGCGGAAGTGATGTCGGGGTGGATGCCGGGCATGGCTCGCCTTTCGCCGTCGATACGCGGATATCGCCAGCCTAGGCGAGCACGCTGCGCGCGGGCGCAATGTGACCGCACACGCCGGAGCGTTTATGCTGGGCCCGCCATGCCCGAGCCCGTCCCCCCGCTCGCGTCGCCCGTCGACGTGCCCCTCGCCGACCTCGTTCGCTCCGCCGGGGCGCGTCTGGGCCGTGCGGGCGTCACCGATCCCGCGGTCGACGCCGAGCTTCTCGCAGCCCACGTCTTGGGCACGAGTCGCGGTGCGGTGCAGGGCGCGGCGATCCGCGGCGACAGCATCACGGCAGCCGACGCGGCGGAGTTCGATGCGCTCGTCGAGCGGCGCAGCGCCCGCGTGCCGCTGCAGCACCTCACCGGCGTCGCCCCCTTCCGTCACCTCGAACTCGCGGTCGGTCCGGGAGTGTTCGTCCCCCGGCCGGAGACCGAGATGGTGGCCCAGCTCGCGATAGACGCGCTGCGGGCCGCAGCATCCGCCTCTCCGATCGCGGTCGACCTGGGTACCGGTAGCGGTGCCATCGCCCTGTCGCTCGCCACGGAGGTGCCCCACGCGCGGGTGTTCGCGGCGGAGAACTCCGTCGATGCCTTCGTGTGGACGAAGGAGAACGCCGCACGCATCGGCGCCGACAACCTGCGGCTGGCCTTCATCGACCTCGAGCACGCGTTCGGCGACCTCGACGGGACGGTGTCGGTGGTGGTGTCCAATCCGCCCTACGTGCCGGATGCGGCGATCCCCCGGGATCCGGAGGTGCGTCACTACGACCCGCCCGCCGCCCTGTACGGAGGGGAGGACGGTCTCGACGTCGTGCGGACCCTCAGTCACGTCGGTCTGCGCCTGGCCCACCCCGGCGGGCTCATCGTCATCGAGCACGGCGAATGGCAGGGGGAGGCCATCCGCGCCATCCTCGCCGCCGACGGCTGGCAGGCCGCGGCCACCCACCCCGACCTGACGACGCGCGATCGGGCGACGACGGCACTGCGACCCGCGTAGTCCTCACGGCCGGCGCGGCTCGGCCCCGTAGACTGTGCGGCGACATGTCACCCGTTTATGACAGCCGTGACGAGGCACAACTTCTCTCCGGCATGCGCCACGCCCGGCAGGCCATCGGCCGCGGCGAGCTCGTCGTGCTGCCCACCGACACCGTGTACGGCATCGCCGCCAACGCGTTCGACGCCGGCGCGGTCACCCGCTTGCTCCAGGCCAAGGGCCGCGGACGCGAGCAGCCGCCGCCCGTGCTCGTCGCCGGTGTCAGCACGCTGCGCGCGCTCGTCGCCGAGATCCCCGAGCCGGTCGAGCGCCTCGTCGAGGAGTTCTGGCCCGGCGGTCTGACGATCATCCTCCCCGCCCAGCCCTCGCTGTCGTGGGATCTCGGCGACACCCGCGGCACCGTGGCCGTGCGGATGCCCGCCCACAACCTCACCCTCGAACTCCTCGAGGAGTGCGGGCCGCTCGCCGTCTCGAGCGCCAATCTCACCGGGCGCCCCGCGGCCACCACCATCGACGAGGCCCGCGACATGCTCGAGACCTCCGTCGAGGTCTACATCGACGCCGGCCCGTCCGAGACCGGGATCGCCTCGACCATCGTCGATGCCACGAGCCTCGTGGGCGGCAGCGACCCTCTCGTGCGGGTGCTGCGCGAGGGGGCGGTCGACCGTGAGCGCCTGCGCGCCGTGCTCGGAGACCTGCTCGAGCCCGACCCGCCGCTCCCCGGCGCCGGTGACCTCGACGACGCCGAACCGGAGGGCGCTGAGCGCCGGGAGGCCGCACCCGACGACGAGCCGGATGCTGCGGCCGGCGGCTCGGCGTGACGCAGTACCTCCTGATCGCGCTGTTCACCGCGATCGTGACGTTCGTCCTCTCGATCGCCGTCTGGCGCATCGGACTGCGTTACAAGCTCTACCCCGCGATCCGCGATCGCGACGTCCACAAGGCGCCGACTCCGCGACTCGGCGGCATCGCGATGTTCCTGGGCGTGGTGGCCGCATTCGCGCTCTCGAGCCAGCATCCGTTCTTCTCCGTCTTCTGGGCCGACCCGTGGCCCGTGCTCTGGCTGCTGTTCGCGACCCTGCTCATCGTGCTCATCGGCGTCGCCGACGACCTGTGGGACCTCGACTGGATGATCAAGCTCGGCGCGCAGTTCCTCGCCGCGGGGATCATCGCGTGGTTCGGGCAACTGCAGATCCTCTCGCTGCCGATCGGGGGCCTCTCGATCGGGTCGAGCTGGGTCAGCTTCGGATTGAGCATCTTCGCGATCGTCATCGTCATGAACGCGGTGAACTTCATCGACGGTCTCGACGGTCTCGTCGCCGGAGTCTGCCTGATCGCGAACGGCGTGTTCTTCGCGTACACGTACATGCTGGTGCGCGACACGGGCAACACCACCTACTTCAACCTCGCGTCGTTCATCGCCGCCGTGCTCGTCGGCGCGTGCCTCGGCTTCCTGCCGTTGAACTGGGGCCCGGCGAAGCTGTTCATGGGCGATTCGGGTGCCCTCATGCTCGGACTGCTGATGGCCAGCGCCGCCATCGCCATCACCGGGCAACTCGACCCCGCGGTGCTCGACCCCGAGCAGCTCGGGCGCTCGCAGCTGCTGGGTGCGTTCATCCCCATCCTGCTGCCCATCGTCGTGGTCATCCTGCCGCTGCTCGACTTCGGGCTCGCGGTGATCCGACGCCTGCGGGCCGGCAAGTCGCCGTTCTCGCCCGACCGCAAGCACCTCCACCACCGCATGCTCGACATGGGCCACAGCGACCGCGAGGCGGTGCTGATCTTCTATGCGTGGACCGCGGTGGTCAGCATCGCCGTGCTGCTGATGTACGTCGGCACGCAGATGAGCTGGCCGGGCGATTACCTCATCGGCATCGTCTTCGGCGCGGTCGGCGTCGTCGCCTGTCTCGTCGTCACCCTGATCCCCACGCGCCGCACGTCGCGCCGCCGCCCCCTCCAGGAGCCCGCATGAGTCCCAATCCCGTCTCCAGCACACCCGTCCTGCGCACCGCGCTCCGTTGGGGGCTGCTGGTCGGCCTCGGTGTGGTCGTGCTCGCCGCGATCGTCGGCGTCGCCGTCGGGGGAGCGGACGGCCTGTGGAGCGGCGTGATCGGCGCGCTCGTCGGCGTCCTCTTCCCCGCTCTGACGGCCGTCAGCATCCTCGTCGGCAACCACTGGTTCGGCACGCCCAACTACCTGCAGATCTTCTTCGGCGTCGTCATGGGCGGCTGGATCCTGAAGTTCGTGCTGGTGATCGTCGCCCTCCTCCTGCTGATGCGGGTGGAGTGGCTCGTCACGCCCGTCTTCTACGGTGCGCTCGTCGCCGCGGCGGTGGCGTCATTGGTCGTCGATCTCGTCGTCCTGTCGCGGATGAGGCTCCCCGGGGTGTCGGACACGACCCTGCCGCAGACGAATCCGGAGGATTGACCGGGTCATTTCCGTCCGGGTGGCGGGGCGGGGCCCCGAGGTTTGATACGCTGGGTTCACACTTTACGGCTGGTGTGCAGCGGCGACGCTGAGGCCCCGTGAAAGATTCTTCTCACTCTTACCGAGCTGGTTCAGGCTGGCACGAGAAGCTGGAGCCAATCCGTTGACTCAAGCGACGATGATCGCCATGGCGGCCGACAACGAGTTCCACCCGCCCTCCATCAGCGACTTCTTCCCCCCGGCGCTGTTGTTCGAAGGCACGCCCTTCGCCTTCACGCGCATCACGATGGTGCAGCTCATCGCCACCGCGCTGGTCGTGCTGTTCCTCATCTGGGGTACACGCCGCATGGCGGTCGTGCCCGGGCGTTTCCAGAGCATCGTCGAGCTGGCCTTCGGGTTCGTGCGCGAGCAGGTCGCCTTCCAGGTGCTCGGCGAGAAGGACGGTCGACGGTTCCTGCCGCTGCTGACCGCGATGTTCTTCGCGATCGCCTTCATGAACCTCACCAGCGTCATACCGTTCCTCAACATCCCGGGCACGTCGGTGGCCGGAGCGCCCCTGGTCTTCGCGCTCACCGCGTACGTCGCCTTCATCTATGCGGGCATCCGCAAGCACGGCGTCGGACGCTTCGTGAAGAACTCGCTCGTTCCGAGCGGTGTGCCGGTCTACCTCATCCCGATCATCGCGGTCGTCGAGCTGATCTCCACCTTCATCGCCCGCCCGGTGTCGCTGTTCCTCCGACTCCTGCTGAACATGATCGTCGGGCACCTCATGCTGGTGCTGTTCTTCGCGGCGACGCAGTTCTTCCTCTTCAGCGCCAGCTGGCTGACGCCTCTGGCTGCCGGAACCCTGGCCCTCGGGTTCGGGTTCACCCTCTTCGAAATCTTCGTCGGCCTGCTCCAGGCCTACGTCTTCACGATCCTCACCGCGGTGTACATCCAGCTCGCGGTCGCGGAAGAGCACTGACGAACAGCTGATCGGCTGTTCGCCCAACGAAAGGAAAACACCAGTGGACGCTACGACGGTTCTCGCGCAGATCACGGGAAACATCGCGACCGTGGGTTACGGCCTCGCGGCCATCGGTCCGGCCATCGGCCTGGGCATCATGATCGGCAAGACGATCGAGTCGACCGCTCGCCAGCCCGAGCTCGCCGGCCGCCTGCAGACCACGATGTTCATCGGTGTCGCATTCATCGAGATCCTCGCGCTGATCGGCATCGCGACGCCGTTCATCTTCGCCGCGGTCTGATCTCCCTCTCCGCGACTCACGAATAAGGAGGCAGGATGCTGAACGCTCTTGTCACACTCGCTGCCGAAGAGGGAGCAGAAAGCGGTAACCCGCTGCTGCCCGCCTATTACGACATCGTCTGGTCGGCCGTCTGCTTCGTCATCATCGTGCTCGTTGTCGTCTTCTACGCGCTTCCGCGCGTGACGAAGGTGCTCGACAAGCGCAGTGCTGCGATCGAGGGCAACATCGCCAAGGCCGACGAGGCACAGCGTCAGGCCGAGGCCGCCCTCGAGGAGTACACGGCCCAGCTCGCAGAAGCGCGCAAGGAAGCCGGTGAGATCCGCGAGGCCGCCCGTGAGGACGGCAAGAAGATCGTCGCCGAGGCCCGCGACACCGCCACGACGGAAGCCGCACGCGTCACCGCTGCCGCGCACACGCAGATCGAGGCGGAGCGCCAGAGCGCTCTCGTGTCGCTGCGCAGCGAGGTCGGAACGCTCGCGATCGACCTGGCCGGCAACGTCATCGGCGAAGCGCTGACCGACGACCAGAAGGCGCAGTCGGTCGTCGACCGCTTCCTGGCCGACCTCGAGAAGTCCGAGCTGGAGAAGTCCGCAGGCGCCTCCCAGGGCCCGGTGGCCTGATGGGCAGTGCCACCACTCTCGCGCTGTCGTCGACGGCGGCGTCGCTCGACGCGACGGCCGGGGTCGACCTCGGCGTCGCGGGCGACCTGTTCGCCGCGGCGCGCGCCATCGGCGGCTCGCCGCAGCTGAGCAGCGCACTGTCCGACTCCGCCGCACCCGCGACCGCCCGCGCGAAGGTCGTCACCGACGTCTTCGGAGCGGTGCTCTCGCCGGTCTCGGTCGAGTTGCTCACTGCGGTGGTGGCACAGCGCTGGTCGCGCACGGCCGATCTCGTCGAAGCGGTCGAGGAGCTCGCGGTGCGCTCCGCCGCGATCGCCGAGCCCGGAGCCGACGTCGAGGGAGACCTCTTCCGGTTCTCGCGCACCGTTGCCGAGAACGGCGACCTCGAGCTCGCGCTCGGCAGCCGGATGGGCGACGAATCGGCCAAGGGTGCTCTCGTGACCCGTCTGCTCGAGGGCCGCGCCGCCGCATCGTCCACTCTCATCGCCTCGTCGCTCGTGCAGCAGCCGCGCGATCGTCGTGTGCGCGTGCTCCTGCAGTGGGCGATGCGTCTCGTCGCCGACCAGCGCGGAAGCACCGTCGCCACGGTCGTCTCGGCGGCACCCCTCAGCGACGCGCAGGTCGAACGTCTCCGCGCCGCGCTCTCCGCGCGGTACGGCACCGAGATCTCGGTGAACACGCGGATCGACCCCCACGTGGTGGGCGGGCTGCGCGTGCAGATCGCCGACGACGTCATCGACGCAAGCATCTCCACCCGACTCGCCGATCTGCGGCAGCGGCTCGCAGGTTAGAAGACGTACCGTCCGATTCGGGCGGGGATCTGGGGGCTGCGGCCCCACAAACGAAGGAAGACCATGGCAGAACTGTCCATCAGCCCCGACGTCATCCGTGACGCGCTGAAAGACTTCGTCGCCGCATACGAGCCCACCGGGGCGGCGGCGACCGAGGTCGGCACCGTCGTCGACGCGGCCGACGGCATCGCCCACGTCGAGGGTCTCCCCGGCGTGATGGCGAACGAGCTCGTCACGTTCGAAGACGGCACGCTCGGACTCGCTCAGAACCTCGACGAGCACGAGATCGGTGTCGTCGTCCTCGGCGAGTTCTCCGGCGTCGAAGCCGGCCAGCCCGTGACCCGCACCGGCGAGGTGCTCTCGGCACCCGTCGGCGACAACTTCCTCGGCCGCGTGGTCGACCCGCTCGGCAACCCGATCGACGGTCTCGGCGAGATCATCCCCGAGGGTCGTCGCGCGCTCGAGCTGCAGGCGCCCGGCGTCATGCAGCGCAAGAGCGTCCACGAGCCGATGCAGACCGGCATCAAGGCCATCGACGCGATGATCCCCGTCGGCCGCGGCCAGCGCCAGCTGATCATCGGCGACCGTCAGACCGGCAAGACGGCGATCGCGATCGACACGATCATCAACCAGAAGGCCAACTGGGAGTCGGGCGACGTCAACAAGCAGGTCCGCTGCATCTACGTCGCCATCGGCCAGAAGGGCTCGACGATCGCCTCCGTCAAGGGTGCGCTCGAAGACGCCGGAGCGATGGAGTACACCACCATCGTCGCCGCCCCCGCCTCCGACCCCGCCGGCTTCAAGTACCTCGCCCCCTACACCGGTTCGGCCATCGGCCAGCACTGGATGTACGGCGGCAAGCACGTGCTGATCATCTTCGATGACCTGTCGAAGCAGGCCGAGGCCTACCGTGCCGTGTCGCTGCTGCTTCGTCGTCCGCCGGGCCGCGAGGCATACCCCGGCGACGTCTTCTACCTCCACTCCCGTCTGCTGGAGCGTTGCGCGAAGCTGTCCGACGAGCTCGGTGCGGGCTCGATGACCGGTCTCCCGATCATCGAGACCAAGGCGAACGACGTCTCGGCCTACATCCCGACGAACGTGATCTCGATCACCGACGGACAGATCTTCCTCCAGTCCGACCTCTTCAACGCCAACCAGCGTCCCGCGGTCGACGTCGGCATCTCGGTGTCGCGCGTCGGCGGTGACGCCCAGGTCAAGTCGATCAAGAAGGTCTCGGGAACGCTCAAGCTCGAGCTCGCGCAGTACCGCTCGCTCCAGGCGTTCGCGATGTTCGCGAGCGACCTCGACGCCGCATCCCGTCGTCAGCTGTCCCGTGGTGCGCGCCTGACCGAGCTGCTCAAGCAGCCGCAGTACTCGCCGTACCCGGTGGAGGAGCAGGTCGTCTCGATCTGGGCCGGCACCAACGGCAAGCTCGACTCGGTCGAGGTCTCCGACGTGCTGCGCTTCGAGCGCGAGCTGCTCGACTACCTGCGTCGCAACACGACGATCCTCGACACGCTGCGCGACAAGAACGTGCTGAGCGACGAGATCGTCGACGAACTGGGCAAGAAGACCGACGAGTTCCTCCTCGAGTTCCGCGCGGGCGACGGCCAGTCGATCGGCGCTCCCGGCAGCGAGTCGACCGAGTCGGCCGAGGCGGAAGACATCAACCAGGAGAAGATCGTCAAGGGTCGCCGCTAAAGCGGCACGGAGACGCAATCATGGGCGCACAACTCAGGGTCTACAAGCAGAAGATCAATTCTGCCCAGACGACCAAGAAGATCACCAAGGCGATGGAGCTCATCGCGGCTTCGCGCATTCAGAAGGCGATGGCGCGTGTGCGTGCGGCGTCGCCGTTCGCGCGAGCCGTGACGCGTGCCGTCTCGGCCGTCGCGACGCACTCGACGGTCGACCACCCGTTGACCACCGAGCGCGCGGAGATCCGCCGCTCGGCGGTCGTGATCTTCGCCTCCGACCGCGGTCTCGCCGGCGCGTTCAACTCGCAGATCCTCCGCGAGGGTCTCGAGCTGGCGACGCTGCTCCGCTCGCAGGGCAAGGACGTGGCGTACTACCTCATCGGTCGGAAGGCGGTCGGGTACTTCCAGTTCCGCCGTATGGCCAGCGAGGCCGAGTGGACCGGCGACACGGATGCTCCGCACTTCCGCACCGCGGAGGAGATCTCCGCGACGCTGATCGACGCCTATGAGCGCGGCGGCGACAACGGGGGAGTGGACGAGATCCACCTCGTCTCCAACCGCTTCGTCAGCATGATGACGCAGTCACCGGAGTCGGTCCGACTGCTGCCGCTCGAGGTGGTGGAGGGCGACGACCAGGCCTCCGACCGCGAGCTGTACCCGCTGTACGACTTCGAGCCCGACCCCGAGACGGTGCTCGACGCCCTGCTGCCGGTCTACATCCAGAGCCGCGTCTTCAATGCCCTGCTGCAGTCGTCGGCCGCGAAGCACGCCGCGACGCAGAAGGCGATGAAGTCGGCCAGCGACAACGCCGACAAGCTCATCACCGACTACACCCGCCTGCGCAACAACGCGCGCCAGGCCGAGATCACGCAGCAGATCGCCGAGATCGTCGGCGGCGCCGACGCCCTGGCGTCGGGCAAATAGTCCTCACAAGGAGAGAAGAAACCATGAGCCTCACCGCCGAGAAGGCCGAGACCACGGTCGTCGGGCGCGTCGCGCGCGTCACCGGCCCGGTCGTCGACATCGAGTTCCCCCACGATGCGCTCCCCGACATCTACAACGCGCTGAAGACCACCATCACGATCGACGGCGAGTCCACCGAGATCACGCTCGAGGTCGCACAGCACCTCGGCGACGACCTGGTGCGCGCCATCGCCCTGAAGCCCACCGACGGTCTCGTCCGCGGCCAGGAAGTGCGCGACACCGGAGGCCCCATCACGGTTCCCGTCGGTGACGTCACCAAGGGCAAGGTCTTCAACGTGACCGGCGATGTGCTCAACGGCGCGCCCGGCGAGACCGTCGAGGTCAGCGAGCGCTGGGGCATCCACCGCAAGGCGCCGAACTTCGACCAGCTCGAGTCGAAGACGCAGATGTTCGAGACCGGCATCAAGGTCATCGACCTCCTGACGCCCTACGTGCTCGGCGGAAAGATCGGCCTCTTCGGCGGCGCCGGCGTCGGCAAGACCGTCCTCATCCAGGAGATGATCCAGCGCGTCGCGCAGGACCACGGTGGTGTGTCGGTGTTCGCCGGTGTCGGTGAGCGCACGCGCGAGGGCAACGACCTCATCCACGAGATGGAAGAGGCGGGCGTCTTCGAGAAGACCGCGCTCGTGTTCGGCCAGATGGACGAGCCGCCGGGAACCCGCCTGCGCGTCGCCCTGTCGGCCCTCACGATGGCCGAGTACTTCCGCGACGTGCAGAAGCAGGACGTGCTGTTGTTCATCGACAACATCTTCCGCTTCACCCAGGCCGGCTCCGAGGTCTCCACGCTGCTGGGCCGCATGCCCTCCGCCGTGGGATACCAGCCGAACCTCGCCGACGAGATGGGTGTGCTCCAGGAGCGCATCACCTCGACCCGCGGTCACTCGATCACCTCGCTCCAGGCGATCTACGTGCCCGCCGACGACTACACCGACCCGGCTCCGGCGACCACGTTCGCCCACCTCGACGCCACGACCGAGCTCTCGCGTGAGATCGCGTCGAAGGGTCTGTACCCGGCCGTCGACCCGCTGACGTCGACGAGCCGCATCCTCGACCCGCGGTACATCGGAGACGACCACTACCGCGTCGCCACCAACGTGAAGCAGATCCTGCAGAAGAACAAGGAACTGCAGGAGATCATCGCGATCCTCGGTGTCGACGAGCTCTCCGAAGAGGACAAGATCGTCGTGTCGCGCGCACGTCGCATCCAGCAGTTCCTCTCGCAGAACACCTACATGGCGAAGAAGTTCACCGGTGTCGAGGGTTCGACGGTCCCGATCAAGGAGACCATCGAGTCTTTCGACGCGATCGTCAAGGGCGACTTCGACCACGTGGCCGAGCAGGCCTTCTTCAACGTCGGCGGTATCGGCGACGTCGAGGCCAAGTGGGCGCAGATCCAGAAGGAGAACGGCTGACATGCCGCTGAAGGTGAGCCTGGTCTCGGCCGAGGCCGAGCTCTGGACCGGTGAGGCGACGCTCGTCGTCGCCAAGACGGTCGAGGGCGAGATCGGTTTCATGTCGGGGCACGAGCCCGTGCTCGCGATCCTCGCCGAGGGGCAGGTGCGCATCACCCGTCCGGACGGTTCGAAGATCCTCGCTCGCGCGGAGGACGGCTTCCTGTCGATGGAGAACGACGAGCTCACCATCGTCGCCGGGAACGCCGCACTGATCTCCTGACCCGGATCCCTTCGACGTCGGCCGGTCCTTCGGGGCCGGCCGTCGTCGTTCCCGCAGCAGAAAGAGGGACCGGATGCTGATCCTCCTCCCGCCGTCCGAGACGAAGCATCCGGGTGGCAGCGGTCACCCGCTCGATCTCGATGGGCTCGCCCTTCCCGAGCTGCGGGGCGCACGCGAGTCGGTCGTGGCGGCCCTCATCGACCTGTCGTCCGACGAGGATGAGGCTGCGCGCGTGCTCAAACTGAGCGCACGACAGCGCCATGAGATCGCTGCGAATGCGGCGATCCGGGATGCACCGACGATGGCCGCCGTGGATCGTTACACCGGCGTCCTCTACGACGCGCTGGGGGCGCAGACCCTTGAGCCCGCGGCCCGGCGGTGGCTGGGCGCGCACGTCCTCATCCAGTCCGCGCCGTTCGGGCCGGTCGGTGCACTGGACCGCATCCCGGCGTATCGGCTGGCGGCGGGCACCACGCTTCCGGGCCTGCCACCGCTGCGACGGGTGTGGGCTGCGACGGTCGAAGACGCCCTCTCCCGGACCGGCGCGGGGTTCATCCTCGATCTGCGTTCCGAGGCGTATGCCGCGCTCGGCCCGATACCCGACGCCGTCCGGTCGACCTACGTGCGCGTGGTCACCGAGGGGGAGGGCGGTGTCGGCCGAGCGCTGAACCACTTCAACAAGCACGCCAAGGGCGCCCTCGTGCGAGACCTCGCCCAGACGCGGCCCCGCATATCCCAGGCGAAGGCCCTCCTGGCGTGGGCGGACGCGGCCGGGTGGCGGTTGCGCGACGGCGTCGCCGGAGAGACCGAGGTGGTCGTGTGAGCCGCGCCACGCCCCGCTGGCGCGACACCTACTGACAGGAAACACTCAGGATCGCTAGCATGTGTCCGCGGGGCAGTCGCCTCGCGGCGTGGAAGCACGCCAGACGTCTTCGCGAGAGGCACCCCCATGTACTCCGACTACTCGGGTTCAGGCGCCGCCTACCTGGCGCTCCTTCTGATCTTGATCCCGATCATTCTCATCTTCAGCCTCATCTTCTATGTGATCGCCGCCTTCTTCCTGATGAAGGTGTTCGACAAAGCCGGCGTGCAGGGCAAGTGGCGGGCCTGGGTGCCCGTCTACAACACGATGGTGCTCGGCAAGCTCGGCGACGTCTCTCCGTGGATCGTGCTCGGTGCCTCGGTGGCCACCGCTGTGCTCAGCCAGATCCCCGTCATCGGTTGGATCTTCAGCATCGTGGCGATCGCGGTCCTGATCATGTACGCCTGGCGGGTCGGTCTCAAGTTCGGCCAGGACTGGTACTACCTGCTGCTCTTCCTGATCCCGGGGCTCGGAGCGCTCATCTGGCTGGGCATCCTCGCCTTCGGCTCGTCGCGCTGGAACCCGAACATCGCGCCGTCGCCGTGGGCGAACACCTTCCTCGCCGACAAGACGGTCTGGCAGGGCATCCCCGTTCAGCCCGGCGCTGCGGCGGCCGGCCCCGGCGGCTACCCCGGCACGGGCCCGGCGGCGCCGGGCTCGTACCCGCCGCCGCCCGCCGGCTACACCCCGCCCGCCCCGGGCGGGTCGACGCCGCCCCCGCCGGCTCCCGGCGGTCCGGCCGCACCGGGCGGCCCGGGCGAGCCGCCGACGGCCCCCGAGCCGCCGCGTCCCTGAGCCGATGAACGGAACCCCTCGCCCCGTGGCGGGGGGTTCCGTCCATTCAGCGGTTAGCGTGGGGGTATGTCTTCCTCCCTTCCGCAGCGCCGCGTGGGCGCATCCGGCCTGCTCGTGTCGGCGGTCGGCCTCGGCTGCAACAACTTCGGTCGCAAGGGCACGCGCACCGAGACGCTCGAAGGAACGCGCGCGGTCCTGGAGTCGGCCATCGAGTGCGGTGTCACCTTCCTCGATACCGCCGATATCTACGGCAAGCAGTTCGGTGTCTCCGAGACGCTCATGGGCGAGGCTCTCCAGGGCCGCCGCGATGAGGTGATCCTGGCGACGAAGTTCGGTCATGCCGACTTCGCCCCCGCGGTCAACGGTGGTGCGAAGGCCTCCCGCATCGCCGTGCGTCGGAGCGTCGAAGCATCCCTCCGTCGGCTCAGGACCGACTGGATCGACCTCTACCAGGTGCACACCCCGGATCCGCACACACCCATCGACGAGACGCTCGACGTGCTGACCGACCTCGTGCGGGAGGGGAAGGTGCGTTACATCGGCCACTCGAACTTCACGGGCTGGCAGCTCGCCGAGGCGGAGCTCCGGGCCGACCGCGGCGTCCGTTTCATCTCGGCGCAGAACCAGTACAGCCTGCTCGTTCGAGCCGCGGAGCGTGATGTGCTTCCGGCGGTGGAACACTTCGGCCTCGGGTTCTTCCCGTTCTTCCCCCTCCACAACGGTCTGCTCACCGGAAAGTTCACGCGCGAGGGCGGGCCGGAGTCCAGCCGCATCATGACGACGCGTCCGCACCTGTGGCGTGACGCTTCCTGGGACGCCCTCGACGCGTACCGCGCGTTCTGCGAGGAGCGCGAGATCACCATGCTCGAGGCGACGTTCGGCTGGTTCCTCGCCCGGGCGTCGGTCTCGAGCGTCATCGCCGGGGCCACGAGTCCCGAGCAGGTGCGGTCGAACGCCGCGGCCGCGACCGCGTGGCAGCCGTCGGCCGACGAGGTCGCCGCGATCGACGCCCTCTTCCCGCTCATCGCAGATCCGGCGGCAGGGTGATCGGCGGCCGCGCGGAATCCGAGGGGGCCAGCGTCCGAGGCGGCGATCACGCCGTCCACTACACTGAACGAGCGCCGAACGCGAGGTTCGGCACCGCAGTCGACCGACCGAAGGATGTGGCGTGCCCGAGGTGACGACCCGCACTCGAACCGTGCCCCTACCCGGCGGCGAGGTCGTACTCTCCTGGGCCGAGGTCACCGATACCGGCCGTCGCCGGGAAGCCAACCAGGACGCCGTCCTCGCCAGCTATCCGCTCTACGTGGTCGCCGACGGAATGGGCGGTCACATCGGGGGAGAGATCGCCAGCGCGAGCACCATCGATCGCCTCCGCGGGGTCGTCGAGGCGGGCGGGGTCTCGCCGAAGACGATCGAGAAGGCCATCGGCCGCGCGGTCAAAGACATCATCTCCCACCCCGAGACCACCGACGACGGAACGGGCACGACCCTCACCGGGGTGTTCCTGGATGCGACGGAGAATCCGCCGCACTGGGTCACGCTGAACATCGGCGACTCCCGCGTCTACCTGCTCCGCGACGGCGAGATCACCCAGGTCACCACCGACCATTCCGTGGTGCAGGAGCTCATGGCCTCCGGGCGGCTGAGCCCGGAAGAGGCCGAGAACCACCCGTACGGCAACGTGATCACCCGAGCGGTGGGGCCGAGCGAGAGCGTCAAGCCCGATTACGTGCGACTCGACGTCGTCGACGGCGACCGGTTCGTCATCTGCTCCGACGGGCTGACCAAAGAGCTCACCGATTACGGCATCCGGCACTTCCTCGACGAGAACCGCGACCCCTCCGACGCGGTTCAGGCGATGCTGCACGCGGCGCTCGAAAACGGCGGACGCGACAACGTCACGATCATCGTGCTCGACGTCGCCCGTCCGTCCGACTGACCTCTCCTGCACAGCCCCCTCATTCCTCCGGGCCTCCACAAGCCGACGTCCGGCGCACCCGATCGGTGTGTGCGACCGCTGAACTGAGGGGATGAGTTCCGGCTTCGTCCCCGCGCTGACCGATCGGTCGGCGGTCGACTCCGCGCCGCTCGTGCTCGCGGCACCCCCGCCGACTCCGCCGCGGCCGGGCATACCCTGGCTCGCCTCGTCCGTCCCCATCGTGGGGGCGCTCGGCTTCTGGGCCATCACGGGGTCGGTCTTCGCGCTCTGGTTCGCGCTGCTCGGCCCGCTGATCGCCGTTGCCGCAGTGCTGGACGGCGCGCGAACGGCCCGTCGTGTCGGACGGACTGCCGAAGAGGAGGCGGCGGTCGTGCGGGCTCGCATCGGGGTGGAGGTCGACGAGCGTCACGCGGGGGAGCGGATCGTGCTGCGCGCGAAGCATCCCGACGTCGCGGGGTATCTCGAGCATCCCGAGCAGACGTGGCGAGCGGTTCCCGACAGGGCGACGACGATCGTCATCGGGAGCGGTGACGTTCCGAGCGCGGTGCGGATCACCGGCGGCGGTGACGACGATGCCGGGCTGACACGCCGAGCACAGACGGTGGCGAGGGCACCGGTGGTGAGCCGTGTCGGAACGGGGATCGCCGTGGTCGGGCCCCGGCTGGTCGCGGACGCCGTCATCCGGGCACTCGTGCTGCAGGTGGCCCACGCGCGTCCGCCGGGGAGCCTGGCCGTCGTGGAACCATCCGAATCCTGGATGCGTGCGCTACCGCACGCGGAGACGCCCGCTCCTGTCGCCCTGACCGTCGGTCGAGCGGGCGAGGCCCTCGCGGAGGCCGACCTCGTTCTCGTGTCCGCGCGGCCCGGCGAGGCTCTGCCGCCGCGCTGCGAGACGGTCGTCTTCCTCCTCGACGCCGCCGAGGCGCGGGTCGAATCCGGCGGGGAGACGCGGCGAGTGACGGTGGAGGCGGTCTCGGTGCAGCAGTCCGAGATCATCGCCGCCGCGCTGGCCTCGCGCGCCGCGAGTCTCGACGCCGACGGCCCCGATGCCCCCGCGGTCGCCCTCGCCTCCCTCGCCGTCGTGCGGCGCGGCGACCGGCCCGACGGGTTGCCGGTGCCGATCGGCATCGCCGGGGCGCGGCGCGCCGAGGTCGACATCGTCGGCGACGGACCCCACGCGATCGTCACGGGCATGACCGGTTCGGGAAAGAGCGAACTGCTCGTGACCTGGATCACGGCACTGTGCACCGCCTACGCGCCTTCCGTCGTGTCGTTCCTGCTCGTGGATTTCAAGGGCGGCACGGCGTTCGATGCGCTCGCCCGCCTGCCGCACGTCACCGGCGTGATCACCGATCTCGATGCGGCGGTGGCGCGTCGGGCGATCCAGAGCCTCAGGGCGGAGCTGCGCCATCGCGAAGCGGAGCTGGCGCGCGCGGGCGTGCGTGACATCTCGGAGGTCGACCTTCCTCGCCTCGTGGTCGTGATCGACGAGTTCGCCGCCCTGCGCGAGAGTCATCCCGAGCTCGAGGCTCTGTTCACCGACCTCGCCGCGCGCGGTCGGGCCCTCGGGATGCACCTCGTGATCGGAACCCAGCGCGCGCCCGGCGTGCTGCGAGAGAACCTTCTCGCGAACTGTCCGCTCCGTCTCAGCCTCCGTGTATCCGACGCGCACGACAGCCGTGCGGTGGTCGGCAGCGATGACGCGGCTCTGCTGCCCGGGGGTGCGCGTGGGCGCGGGATGGCCGTCGTCCGTCGTGCCGGTGACGCACGGGCCGAGCGCGTGCGGATCGCGGTGACGGATCCGACCGACATCGCCGCGGCCGCGGGTGCGGGCGGCGACGCGACGCGGCGTCCGTGGCTCCCGGCCCTCCCCTCGTCGATCCCGCTCGACCGACTCGGCCCGCCCGGCGACGGGGCCGTCATTCTCGGCCTCGTCGATGAGCCCGACCGCCAACGGCAAGGACCCCTCGCGATCGCCGATCGCAGCCTCCTGATCGTCGGCGGCGCACACTCGGGCAAGTCGACGGCCCTCCGCACGCTCGCGGCCCAGGTGCCCGAGTCGTCGCGTCTGTGGGTCGGGCCCGACGCCGAGGCCGCCTGGGATACGCTCGGCGCCGGAGTGCCGCCGCCACCGGGGACCACGGTCTTCGTCGACGATGTCGACGCCCTCGCGGGGCGGCTTCCCGGCGAGTACGGGCGCGTCGCCGCGGAGGAGCTCGAGCGGTGGATCCGAGGCGCGGGCGACCTTCGGATCCGCGTCTTCGTCGCGGCTCAGCGTCTCACCGGCGCGGCGGGCAGGCTCGCCGACCTGTTCTCCCGCCGACTCGTCCTGGGCACGCCCTCACGGTCCGAGCACGTGGCGGCAGGAGGTGACGGTGCGGACTACCTTCCGGATCGTCCGCCTGGGCGGGGCTGGGTGGGTCGCCGGCAGGTGCAGGTCGCGACGACGGATGCCGACGCCGGCCCGGCGGGCCATGCCGGTTCTCCCGCGTGGGAGCCGGGCCCCGGTGTGACCGGCTACGTCGTGAGACGACCGCCGGCGGGAGTGCTGGAACGGTGGGAGCGCACTGGCGTACGGGTGCGCGACGTCGACGGTGCGGGCGACGTCGCCGCACCCGAGCCGGGCGGCAGGGTCGTCGTCGTCGGAGACCCGGAGGTCTGGCTCGGACACCCGCGTCTTCTGGCGGGTATTCGCAACGCCCATGCTCTCGTCATCGACGCAGCGTGTGCTGCCGACGTCCGCCTGCTCACGGGCGATCGCGACCTCCCCCCGTTCGCGGTGCCGGGGAGAGGGCGCGCGTGGGAGTACCGCGCCGGCTGCCGCGTTCGGCGCGTGGTGCTCGCGGGCGCGCTCGAGGATGGGGGCGATGCTTGACCGCGACGAGCCCCCGCCCCTACGGTCACACCATGACGACCACCGACGGGCGACCGATCGAAGGCAAAGGACTCGCGACCGGCACGCTCGGGCTGTGGGGATCGACGGTGATCGGCCTCGCATCGACGGCGCCGGTGTTCTCCCTCGTGGCGACCCTCGGCTTCATGGTGCTGGCCGTCGGCGCGCAGGCCCCCATCGCCTTCATCGTCGCCTTCATCCCGATGCTCTTCAGCGCGTACGCCTATCGCGAGCTCAACCGGGCCGCCCCCGATTGCGGCACGACGTTCACGTGGGGTACCAAGGCGTTCGGCCCCTGGATCGGCTGGATGGGCGGCTGGGGCGTGGCTGTTGCCGGGATGATCGTGCTCGCCAACCTCGCGCAGATCGCGGGCATCTACTTCTGGTCGCTCATCGGCGACGGCTCGCTGTCCGAAAGCGTGCCGCTCGTCACCGCCACCGGCGTCGCCTTCATCGCCGCGATGACCTGGGTGAGCTGGCGCGGCGTCGAGCTCGGCGAACGCATCCAGAACGTGCTGCTCGGGGTGCAGTACGTCGTGCTGGCCCTCTTCGTCGTCGCCGCGCTGTGGAAGTTCTTCGACGGCACCGCGCCCGACCCGACGCCGTTCGACTGGGCGTGGTTCAACCCGCTCGGCTTCACCGATTGGTCGGGGTTCACCGAGGCGGTGCTCCTGGCCCTCTTCATCTACTGGGGCTGGGACACCTGTCTCGCGCTCAACGAGGAGACGAAGGACCCGAAGCGCACCCCCGGCCGGGCGGCGCTGCTGACGACGGTCATCCTGCTGTTCACCTACGTCGCGGTGACGGTCGCGGCGATGATGTACGCGGGCCTCGGCGAGACGGGCGTGGGCTTGGGCAACGAGGCCAACGCCGATGACGTCTTCCTCGGGATGAAGGATGACCTCTTCGGGCCCTTCGGGTGGATCCTCGTGGTGGCCGTGCTCATCTCGGCGGTCTCCTCGACGCAGACCACGATCCTTCCCACCGCCCGCGGCACGCTCGCGATGGCCGCCTACAAGGCGCTGCCGCGTCGCTTCCAGACCGTGCATCCCCGATTCAAGACGCCCTCCTTCTCGACCCTCGTCATGGGGATCGTCGCCAGCCTCTACTACGTCGGCATGAGCCTGATCAGCGACAACATCCTCCAGGACTCGATCCTCTCGCTCGGCCTCGCGATCGCCTTCTACTACGCCATCACGTGCTTCGCGTGCGTGTGGTACTTCCGCCGTGACCTGTTCACGTCGGCGCGCAACCTCGTCTTCCGCGGTATCTTCCCCCTCCTCGGGGGGCTGATGCTCGGGTACGCGTTCGTGCAGTCCGCGATCGACATGTACGACGTCGACTACGGGTACACGGTGCTCCTCGGGATCGGCGGCACCTTCGTGCTCGGCGTCGGTTCGCTGGCGTTCGGCGTGGTCCTGATGCTCGTGTGGTTCGCGTTCCCCCGCTCGAAGGCGTTCTTCCGCGGCGAGAGCCTGAACCGCGATACCCCTGTCCTCGTCCCCGACGAACCCATCGCGTATCCGCGATCCGTCGACGGCGGACTGTCGTGAACGGAGCCGGCATGCGCATCCTCATCATCGGAGCCGGGGGAGTCGGGTCGGCCGCCGCGCGCATCGCCGTGCGGCGCGAGTTCTTCGACACGCTCGTGATCGCCGACTACGACCCCGCGCGTCCGACGGCGCTCGTCGACGAGCTCGGCGACGGGCGCCTCTCGGCCGCGCAGGTCGACGCGTCCCGCGCGGATTCCGTTGCCGCGCTCGTGCGCGAGCACGGCTCCACCCACGTGCTCAACGCCGTCGATCCCCGATTCGTCATGCCCATCTTCACCGGATGCTTCGACACGGGCGCTGTCTACCTCGACATGGCGATGAGCCTGTCGACGCCGCATCCTGATCACCCTCACGAGCTGACCGGCGTCAAGCTCGGCGACGAGCAGTTCGCGCAAGCCGCGGACTGGGAGGCCGCGGGGAGGCTGGCGGTGGTGGGCATCGGCGTCGAGCCGGGGTTGTCGGACGTGTTCGCGCGCTACGCCGAGGACGAGCTGTTCGACGAGATCGACGAGCTCGGCGTCAGGGACGGGGCAAGCCTCGTGGTCGCCGGCTACGACTTCGCGCCGTCGTTCTCGATCTGGACGACGATCGAGGAGTGCCTGAACCCGCCCGTCGTCTACGAGGAGGGGCGCGGCTGGTACACCACCGCTCCGTTCAGCGAGCCCGAGGTCTTCGACTTCCCCGACGGCATCGGGCCGGTGGAGTGCGTCAACGTGGAGCACGAAGAGGTGCTCCTCATGCCGCGGTGGACGAAGGCCAAGCGCGTGACGTTCAAGTACGGCCTCGGTGACGAGTTCATCGAGGTGCTGAAGGTGCTCCACAAGCTCGGGCTCGACAAGACCTCGCCGGTGCGGGTGAAGGGTGTGGAGGTCTCGCCCCGCGACGTGGTCGCGGCGGTGCTGCCCGATCCGGCGACACTGGGCGATCGCATGACGGGGAAGACCTGCGCGGGCGTCTGGGTGCGGGGCACGGGGAAGGACGGCGCGCCGCGCTCGACCTACCTGTACCACGTGGCCGACAACGAGCAGACGATGGCCGAGTACGGATCGCAGGCCGTGGTCTGGCAGACGGCGATCAATCCCGTCATCGCCCTCGAACTGCTCGCCCGCGGCGACTGGGAGGGGACCGGGGTGCTCGGCCCGGAGGCTTTCGATGCCCGGCCGTTCCTCGACCTGCTGGCGGCGCCGGCACCCGCGGGCTACGGATCGCCGTGGGGCATCGAGGAGAAGCCGATCGGGTGAGCCGGGCCCGGCCTCAGAACGCGGCGCGGATGCTGCCGACGACCTTCGTTCCGCCGTAGACGGCGAGGGGGAGGGAGCGAAGAGTCAGCGCCACGTCGTTCGACGGCAGGGCACCCGCCCGCTCGAGCAGGCGCAGAGCGACCGCGGTGCCCACCCGGCCGCTGCCGTCGAGCACCTTGAGGGCGACGGTCGTGCCGTCGGGGGCGACCATCACCATGATCCCCTCGGCGCCGCTCTTGGCGAAGACGCCCAGACGTTCGATGACGATCGTGTCGGGGCGGCCGGGGCCGTCGATCGCCCAGGCGTTCTCGCGAACCGCGCGCACGAGTGTCGCAGCGCTGCGGTGCAGGGCGAAGGGCGATCGCTCCGACGACGTGCCGATGCGGTGCACGGCTCGCGCGAGGCCGGCGAGGGTCATGGCGTGGACCGGAGCACCGCAACCGTCGACGACGGTCGTGGTGATCCGCTCGCCGGTGAGGCGCTCGATCACCTCGCGGATGTGTGTCTGCAGCGGATGGGCGGGGTCGAGATAGGTCGCCGGGTCCCACCCGTTGGTCGAGCACGCGAGCAGCATGGCGGCGTGCTTGCCGGAGCAGGTCATGCAGATGCGCGAGGGTTCGAGATGCTCGCGCACCAGCTCGTCGCGCGAGGCGGTGTCGCCGGGGTAGGAGGGCGGGCAGCCGAGGTCGTTCTCGCCGAGACCGGCCGCACTCAAGATCTCGCGCACGCCCGCGACATGACGCTCGGTGCCGGCGTGGCTGGCCATGGCCAACGCGAGACTCTCGCCGGCGAGCGGCGCACCGGCCGACAAGCACGCGAGCGCCTGGAGCGGTTTCATGCTCGAGCGCGGCAGGAAGGGTGCGGCGGTGTCACCCAGCGCGTCGACCACCGAGCCGTCGGGGGAGAGCACGACCGCGCGCCCGAGGTGACGGGATTCGATGAACCCGCCGCGCTCGACGACGGCAAGCTCGACGACGTCTGCAGGGCTCGATGGCATCCCTCCAGTCTACTGAGCGCAGCCCGGTGTCAGAATGACTGCATGAACGGCGAGCACACCTACCGTCTCCGTGCGCGGTGGACCGGCGACCGCGGCACCGGCACCAGCGGATACCGCGATTACGACCGCAGCGTGACCATCGACGTCGAGGGGAAGCCGGCGCTCCTGGCTTCCGCCGACGTGCCCTTCCGGGGGGATCCCGAGAGGTGGAATCCGGAGGACCTCCTGCTCGCATCGCTCAGCGAGTGCCATCTACTGTCCTACCTCTACGCCTGCGTGAAGGTCGGTGTCGTCGTCGTGGGCTATGAGGACGATGCGACGGCGACTCTTCTGGAAGACGGCAAGGGCGGGGGAGCGTTCACCGGAGTGACCCTCCGGCCCCGCGTGACGGTGGCCGACGCATCCATGACGGATGCGGCGACCGCCGCACACGCGCAGGCCCGCGAGTGGTGCTTCATCGCGAACTCGGTGAACTTTCCCGTGCGTCACGAGCCGACCATCCTCGTCGCCGCCCCCTAACGACCGCGAGACTTCATCCTGGCTACGAGACTGCGAACGTCGGTCGCAGTCTCGAGCCCAGGATGAAGTCTCGCGGACGTGGTAGGGGGCGGGGTCAGCGCACGTCCTCGTCGACCCAGTCCATCGACTTCGTGACGGCCTTCTTCCACAGGCGGATCTGGCGGGCCCGCTCGTCCTCGTCGAGGTTCGGCTCCCAGCGCTTGTCTTCCTGCCAGTTCGCGCGGAGGTCGTCGAGGTTGTCCCAGAACCCGACCGCGAGACCGGCCGCGTACGCGGCGCCGAGCGCGGTCGTCTCGGCGACGACCGGCCGGACGACCGGCACGCCGAGGATGTCGGCCTGGAACTGCATCAGCTCGTCGTTGGCGGTCATGCCGCCGTCGACCTTGAGCTCGGTGAGGTCGACGCCCGAGTCGGCGTTGACGGCCTCCAGCACCTCGCGCGTCTGGAACGCCGTCGCCTCGAGGGCTGCACGCGCGATGTGGCCCTTGTTCACGAACCGCGTCATGCCGACGATCGCGCCGCGGGCGTCGGGGCGCCAGTACGGGGCGAACAGGCCGGAGAACGCCGGCACGAAGTACACGCCGCCGTTGTCGTCGACCGTGCGGGCGAGGGCCTCTACCTCGGGGGCGCTCGAGATGATGCCGAGCTGGTCGCGCAGCCACTGGATGAGCGAACCGGTCACCGCGATCGATCCCTCGAGCGCGTAGTGGGCCGGACCGTCGCCGAGCTTGTATCCGAGCGTGGTGAGCAGACCGTTCTTCGAGCGGACGATCTCCTCGCCGGTCTGGAAGATGAGGAAGTTGCCGGTTCCGTAGGTGTTCTTGCTCTCACCCGCGTCGTACGCCGCCTGGCCGAACGTGGCCGCCTGCTGGTCGCCGAGGATGCCGGCGACCGGGGTCTCGCGCAGCAGCGACGACGACTCGGCGGTGCCGTACACCTCGGAGGACGAACGGATCTCGGGCATCATCGAGCGCGGCACGCCGAAGGTCTCGAGGATGTCGTCGCGCCACGAGAGGGTCTCGAGGTCCATGAACAGCGTGCGGCTGGCGTTGGTGACGTCGGTGGCGTGCACGCCGCCGTCGATGCCTCCGGTGAGGTTCCACAGCACCCAGGTGTCGGTGGTGCCGAAGATGAGATCGCCGGCTTCCGCCTTCTCGCGGGCGCCGTCGACGTTCTCGAGGATCCAGACGATCTTCGTACCCGAGAAGTAGGTCGCCAGGGGGAGGCCCACGATCTCCTTGAACCGCTCGACGCCGCCGTCGGCGGCGAGGCGGTCGACGATCGGCTGGGTGCGGGTGTCCTGCCAGACGATGGCGTTGTAGACGGGCTTGCCGGTGTTCTTGTCCCACACCACCGCCGTCTCGCGCTGGTTCGTGATGCCGATCGCGGCGAGGTCGTGGCGGGTGATGTCGGCCTTGGCGAGTGCGAGGCCGACGACCTCCTGGACGTTGCGCCAGATCTCGGCGGGATCGTGCTCGACCCAGCCTGCCTTCGGGAAGATCTGCTCGTGCTCTTTCTGCCCGACCGAGATGACGCTTCCCTTCTTGTCGAAGATCATGGCGCGGCTCGAGGTCGTGCCCTGGTCGATGGCGAGGACGTAATCAGCCATTACGTGGACTTCCTTGTCTGTTGAGGAATGTGCGGGAAAGAGGAATACGAAGGGGCGGATGCTGCCGCACGACGTGGGCGCGGCAGCATCCGAGCGTTATGCGGCGAGGCCCAGCAGCACCGGCGCGAGAAGACCGGCGAGCGTGCCTCCGATGAGCGGGCCGACGACCGGCACCCACGAGTAGGACCAGTCGCTCGTACCCTTGCCCTTGATGGGCAGGATGGCGTGAGCGATGCGGGGCCCGAGGTCACGGGCCGGGTTGATCGCGTAGCCCGTCGGACCACCGAGGGAGGCGCCGATACCGACCACGAGCAGCGCCACGGGCACGGCCGCGAGGCCGCCGAGGCCGCCCGGCGTGCCGATGTCGGCCACACCGTAATCGCGGAAGCCGAAGATCACGAACACCAGCACGAAGGTCGCGATGATCTCGGTGAGGAGGTTCCAGCCGTACGAGCGGATGGCGGGACCGGTCGAGAAGACGCCCAGCTTGTTGGCGGGGTCGGGCTCGTCGTCGAAGTGCTGCTTGTACGCGGCCCAGGCCAGGATGGCACCGAGGATGGCACCGATCAGCTGGGCGGCGATGGCGACGAAGAACTGTCCGATGGTGATGTCGCCGTGAACGAGCAGACCGATGGAGACGGCGGGGTTCAGCTGCGCGCCCGAGTAGGCGGAGACGATGACACCCGCGAACACCGCGAGCCCCCAGCCCCAGTTGACCATCAGGAACCCGCCGGCATTGCCCTTGGTCTTGGCGAGAGCGACGTTGGCGACGACGCCGCATCCCAGCAGGATGAGCATCGCGGTGCCGACGGTCTCAGAGAGGAAGTACAACCCCAGATTTACTTCTTGCATGTCGTCATTGACCTTTCGCTAGCGAGGCCGCTTTTCGCGAGATCGCACGGCCGCGGTGACCGTATCTGGAACCTAGAGGCTCGGCGAGCCGGGCGCACCTGTCGTGCGCCCGGCATCGTTGTCAGGCGCGCGCGGTGTCGACCTCCTCGAACTCCACTCGGTGGGCCGTGCGGAGGATGTCCGTGGCGGCCGCGATCTCTTCATCGGTGCGATCGGCGTCCCAGCCCAGGGGCGCAGCGACCGCCTCGGCGACCTCGCGCAGCGTGCGTGCGGTCATGCCGCCCACGAACGCGATGTCGGTGCGGCGCAGCAGGACGTCGATGAGGTGCACGACCTGCTCGTTCGCCGCGACGTAGGCGAGTTCTTCGCGGAAGTAGCCCGGCGCGTTCTCGAGCGGGGTGGCGTCGACGGGCAGTGCCGCCAGCACCTCGGTCGCCCGGGTGCCGTAGCGCGACAGCATGCGCTCCACGACCTCGGGCGAGTGCCCGGCCGCGTGCGACTGCGCCCAGCGCTTGCGGGCCGAGACGCTGCGCGGGAAGCCCGCGCCGCCGCCGATCGGGAGCCCGGCGGTGCCGATGCGGTGCGAGCGGCCGAGGAGCTCGAGGGTCTTGGTGCTCAGGTGCTCGGCGAGTGCGCGGAACGTGGTCCACTTGCCGCCGACGAGGCTGAGCACGGGGAGACCGCCCTGCGAGTCCTGCACGATGCGGTAGTCACGCGAGACGAAGCCGGGTGCGGTGTCGTCGTGGCGGGGGAGCGGGCGGATGCCCGAGAAGGTGTAGACGATCTGAGAGCGGTTCACCTCGATCTTCGGGAACACGTGGCCGATGAGGTCGAAGAAGTAGTCGATCTCGGCATCGGTGGTCACGACGGGCTTCGCGGGATCGGCGTCGATGTCGGTGGTGCCGACGAGCACGCGGCCCTTGAGCGGGTAGATGAGCACGATGCGGCCGTCGGAGTGCTCGAAGAAGATCTCGCGGCCCTTGGTGGCGGCGAGGAGCTCTTCGTTCTCGAGCACGACGTGGGAGCCCTTGGTGCCGCCCATGTAGGTCGACGCCGTTCCGATCGCTCCGTTCGTGAGGTCGGTCCAGGGGCCGCTCGCGTTGACGACGACCTTGGCGCGGACGTCGAACTCCTCGCCCGACAGCTCGTCGCGCACGCGCACCGCGCCGTCGCCCGAGCCCACGGCCGAGACGTAGTTCACGGCCGTCGCGCGGCCCTCGCCGGCGACGATGCCGTCGTGCAGCACGTCGAGTGCGAGGCGCTCGGGGTCGTGCATCGATGCGTCGTAGTAGGTCGCCGTGTACTTCAGCGCCGGGTTCATCTCGGGGAACTCGGCGAGCGACTTCTTCCGGCCGACGAACTTGTGGCGGGGAACCGTGCCGCCGCTGCGCGAGAAGGTGTCGTAGATGACCAGGCCGATCTTGATGAGCACGGCCCCGCGCTCGTTGGGCTTGCCGCGACCGTGCGTGATCAGGAGGCGGAACGGCGCCGAGATGATGCCCGAGAACGTCTTGTAGACGGGGATCGTCGTCTGCAGCGGTCGCACGTAGTGCGGGGCGGTCTTCAGCAGGTCGTTGCGCTCGGTCACCGCCTCCTTGACGAGACGGAACTCGCCGTTCTCGAGGTAGCGGATTCCGCCGTGCACCATGTGGCTGGACGCGGAGGATGCTCCCGAGACGAAGTCGCCGCGCTCGACGAGTGCGACGCTCACGCCCTGGAGCGCGAGGTCGCGGAGGGTGGCGAGGCCGTTGATGCCGCCGCCGATGATGAGTACATCCACCTCCCCGCGGTCACGGAGGGTCTGGACGTCCTGGCGGACGGGAGTGGTCGGCGTCGACGTAGTCACTTGTAGGCCTTTCGTGAGGTACATGCGACAGCCTGCCCCCGATTGAACGTCCTTGCAACCGTCGTGCACGAATGTGCAAACTAGGGGAGAATCGGGTCGTGCGGCCCGACGCCAGGAGTCAATGATGTCGACGGATGCTGCGGCCAGCCGCGAGCAGGACGCGCTGCGCGCCGCCCAGCTCTACTACCTTCAGGACCTCACGATGGACGCGATCGCCCATGAAATGCGCGTTTCGCGCTCGTCGGTGTCGAGAATGCTCGCCCACGCGCGCGATGTCGGGCTCGTGACCATCAACGTCCACTCACCGCAGGACGCGCGGAGCCTCGTCGAGCGCCGGCTCGCGGAGCGGTTCGGGGTCATCGCCCACGTCGTGCCGACGCCGGAGCGCATCAGCGAGGCCGACCGCCTGGAAAGAACCGCCTTGTCGGCTGCACGGATTCTCGCGCACCGGCTCGATTCGTCGATGACAATCGGTGTCGCCTGGGGCGCGACCCTGTCGGTGGTGGGACGACACCTGCAGGCGAAGGTCACCCACGACAGCCACATCGTGCAGATGAACGGGGCGGCGAACGTGCGGACGTCGGGGATCCCGTATGCCGGGGAGATCCTCGACCGGTTCGGGTCGGCCCTCTCGGCGTCGGTGCACCAGTTCCCCGTCCCCGCACTGTTCGACGACCCGCTCACCAAGGACGCCATGTGGCGTGAGAGGTCGATCCGGGCGGTGCTCGACATGCAGGAGCGTGTGAGCGTGTTCGTGTTCGGCCTCGGATCACCGCACGCGGAGGTGCCCTCGCACGTCTACTCCGGCGACTACTTCGACGACATCGACCTTCGCGCGATCGAGCGTGCCGGCGTCGTCGGCGACTGCGCGACGGTGTTCTACCGGCTCGACGGATCGAGCGACGGCATCGATCTGAACGCCCGATCGAGCGGGCCCGACCTGGAGAGCGTGCGGCGCATCCCGACCCGCTTCTGCGTCGTATCGAGCCTGTCGAAGCTCGACGCCCTCCGCGGGGCGCTCGCGGCGGGGATCATCACCGAGCTCGTCGTCGAGGAGACCCTCGCGCGACGTCTGCTCGCCATCGTCGGGCGCTGAGTCAGCGCTCGCCGAAGCCGTCTTCGACGAGCGCACGAAGCTCGTCGAGGGCAGCGCGCGCCTCCGGGCCGCTCGCGCTGACGCGCACCCGGGTTCCGGGTCGCACCCCGAGCGCCATGAGCGCGATGAGACTGCGGCCCGGGACGGGCGGGCCCCCGCGATCCAGGTCGGCGAGTTCGACGATCGCGTCGTGCCGGCTCGCCGCCTTCACGAACAGCGCCGCAGGACGGGCGTGGAGTCCGGAGGGGTTGTCGATCACCGCGTCGAAATGCTCCTCGGATGCTGCGTCCGCCGGCGCCTCCTGCGACAGGTCCGCAGCGGCCGGCTCGGGCGGGCCGAGCTGATCGTGCTTGGCCGAGAGGGCTTCCCGGGCCTCAGCGGCGACGGTGTCGAGATCGGCTCCGGCGGCCGCGAGCACGACGGCGGCGATGAGTCCCTCGACGAACGGCGCGGGACTCAACACGACGCGCCCGGTCGAGGAGGCGAACTCCGTCGCCATCTCGGTGCTGAGGATCGCCGAGCCCAGATCCATGACGACGAGCACGCCGTCCTCGCCCGACGCCCGGTCGATCGCCGCCGCGATCGCGACCGCGTCGGTGCCGAAACCGCCGTCGACGCCGGCGGCGATCTCGATCGTCGGGGGAGCGTCTCCGCCCATCTGCAGGGCGAGATCGACCGCCGCGCGAGCGAGGGCGTCGCTGTGCGAGACGACGACGATGCCGATCATGGCGTCGTCAACGCGTCGGAGAGGGCCTCGATCAACAGCGTCGTCGAGGCTGCACCGGGATCGAGGTGCCCGGCGCTGCGCTCGCCGAGATAGCTCGCCCGGCCCTTCCGCGCGACGAGCGGGATGGTGGCGTCCCGCCCTTCCCGCGCAGCATCCCGTGCCGCGATCGCCGCGTCACGGGGGGAGGCTCCGCCCTCCGCCGCGGTGTCCCAGGCATCGGCGGCGGGTGTGAGCGCGTCGATCATCGTCTTGTCGCCCGGCGCCGCCTTTCCGCGCGCGACGACGCCGTCGAGCCCGGCGCGCAACGCAGCGCCGAGAGCGGTGGCGTCGAGCGATTCGGACGCCCCGGCAGACCCGCCGAATCGCAGGAAGAAGGTGCCGTAGAGCGGGCCGCTCGCCCCTCCGACGGTGGAGACGAGCGTCATCCCGACGGTCTTGAACAGATCGGCGGGCGTGGTCGGGGCGTCCGCCCGGACCTTGGCGACGACGGCATCCATCCCACGTGCGAGATTCGACCCGTGGTCGGCGTCTCCGATCACGGAGTCGAGTTCGGTGAGCTCAGCCTGATGCTCTCGCACGAGGTCGTGGAAGCGCTCGATCCAGACGATCAGGTCGTGGGTGCTCGCATCCCCCGCCACGTCACGCACCCCATCGCAGGCCGGGGGTGACCACGGGCGCGTCCCACAGTCGCAGGAGTTCGTCGTCGGCCTTCACGACGGTCAGCGCGATCCCGGCCATGTCGAGGCTCGTGATGTAGTCGCCGACCAGGCAACGCTTGACCTCGACGCCGCCCTGCTCGAGAAGCGGCGCGATCTCGCCGTACATGAGGTACTGCTCGATGAGGGGAGTGCCGCCGAGCCCCGAGAGCAGCACGATCGCCGGTCCGGTGGCATCGAAGTCGGCGAGGATCGGGTCGACGAGGAGCTTGGCGATCTCAGCGGCCGAGGCCAGGGGGACCCGGCGGCGGCCCGGCTCGCCGTGGATGCCGATGCCGACCTCCATCTCGTCCTCGGGGAGATCGAACGTGGGCTTGCCCGCGGCGGGAACCGTGCAGCTGGTCAGTGCGACTCCCATCGAGCGTCCGTTGTCGCTGACCCTCTGCGCGAGAGCCACGATCGCGTCGAGATCGGCGCCCTCTTCGGCGGCCGCCCCGACGATCTTCTCCAACACCACGGTGGTGCCGACGCCGCGGCGGCCGGCGGTGTAGAGCGAGTCCTGCACGGCGACGTCGTCGGCGACGACCACCGACTCGACCCTGATGCCCTCGGCGGCGGCGAGCTCTGCCGCCATCTCGAAGTTCAGCACGTCGCCGGTGTAGTTCTTCACGATGTGGAGCACGCCCGCCCCCGAATCGACCGCTTTCGTCGCGGCGAGCATCTGGTCGGGCGTGGGCGAGGTGAACACCTCACCGGCGCACGCGGCGTCGAGCATCCCGACTCCGACGAACCCGCCGTGCATAGGCTCGTGCCCCGACCCGCCTCCCGAGACCAGGGCGACCTTCCCGGCCCGCGTCGCGTCAGCCCGGTAGATCACGCGATCGTCGAGATCGACGCGCAGATCGGGGTGCGCCGCCTGGATGCCGCGCAGAGCCTCCGCCAGCACATCCGCCGGGTCGTTGATGAACTTCTTCACGATGACTCCTCTGTTCGCCGCGCGCACCGATGCGCGGGCCTGGGGAGAATCTCCCGCGCACCGGTCGGTGTGTCAAGAGCACCGACGTGAACGTCTGTTCAGAGGCGTTCGAAGGGGAGGGCGCGCTTGATCCGCTCGATCGGGTTCTGCGCCGGCACCTCGTTGTAGACGCCCGCGAGCTCCTGGCCGGAGAGGGCGTGGATGGCCGCCATGATCTCGTCGGTCGCTCCGCGGCGGGCGCGCCCCGATGTCGCCGCACCGTGGCGGGACAGATCGAGCGGCTCACCGAACCGCACGGTGATCCGCTCGCTCACCGACGGCATGCGGGCCCCGACGGGCATGACGACGTCCGTACCGATGAGGCCGACGGGAACGACGGGGGCGCCGGTCTGCAGCGCGAGGAACGCCACTCCCGTGCGGCCTTTGTAGAGGCGGCCGTCGAGCGAGCGGGTGCCCTCGGGGTAGAGCGCCACCGCGCGGCCGTCGTCGAGGATCTTGCGCTGCTGGTCGAGGGCGTCGAGGGCCGCTTGGCCCGCGCCGCGCTGCACGGCGATCGCGCCGATCGCCGTGAAGAACTGTCGCGAGGCCCAGCGGTCGAAGTAGCTCGACTTCGCCATGAAGTGCACGGGGCGCGGCGCGGCGACGGGAATCGCGATCGAGTCGATGAACGACAGATGGTTGCTCGCGAAGATCACGGGGCCGGTGCGCGGCACGTTCGCGCGGCCTTCGACGCGGGGCCGGTAGACCAGCCGAGCGAGCGGAGCCAGCACGAAACGGCCGAGCGCGTAGGTGGCACCCATCCGCGTGACGGGTGCGGATGCTTCTTCCTCGGCGCGCGCGGAATCGTCGTCGGGAGTCACCCAACGAGGCTACTCCGGATTCCATGCGCACTCGGGCATGGGGTTCACAGCGCGGGCAAAGGCGCGATGCGGAAGGATGGTGTGGTTCCCCTTCGTCTGCCGAGAGGTCTCCTGTGCGCTTCCGTCCGATCGCCTCCCTGTCCGTCGCCGCCGCAGCGGTGCTCCTTCTCGCGGGGTGCGCGGGGGGCTCTACTCCGGATGCGACCGATACCGCCAGCGCGGGCACCGGTCTGTGTGCCGCCGCCGCGCCGTCGGGCGCCGCGTCCGATGGTGTGACCGTCGATGGTGATTTCGGTGCCGAGGCTACCGCGTCCTTCTCATCGCCCCTCGAGGTGCCCGGTGTCGAGCGCACGGTGGTCAGCGAGGGCGACGGCGCCGAGATCGCCGACGGCGATTACCTCTCCTACGCGCTGACGGCCTTCGACGCGGCCTCGGGCGAGCAGCTCGGTAGCGCAGGGTACGCCGACACCCCCCTTCAGCCGCAGCAGATCACCTCCGACAGCGTGCTCGCGCAGCTGTTCGGATGCTCCCCGGTCGGTTCGCGCGTCGTTGCGACACTCCCGGCCAGCGACCAGGGCGGCGCGCAGATCTACGTGCTCGACATCCTCGACGCCACCCCGGCCTCGCAATGGTGCGTCGCCGGCGACTTCACGGGCGAGGCGCCCACGGTGGTCCTCAACGACGGAGCCCTCCCCACGGTCACCGTTCCGCAGACGGCGCCTCCGGAGACGGTCTCGGTGGAGGTTCTCGAGAAGGGCGACGGCGCTGTGGTCGAGCCCGGCGCTGCGGTCGAGGTCTACTACTCGGGTCTGAAGTGGTCGGACGGTTCGGCCTTCGACTCGGCCTGGGCGCCGGAAGACCCCGCGCCGTTCACGACCGACGCCGTCGTTCCGGGCTTCAAGGCAGCGCTCGAGGGGCAGACGGTCGGCTCGACCGTGCTCGTCGCCATGCCGGCCTCGTGCGGCTACGGCGTCGCGGGCACCTCGAGCAACGCGCTCGCGGGCGAAGCGCTCGTGTTCGTGCTCCAGATCGCCAGCGCCGAGCCTGCCGCCGGTTGAGTCGGGGGAGCGCGCCGTAGGCTGACCGCATGCGGCGCGTTCTCATCCTCGGATCCACCGGCTCGATCGGCACTCAGGCACTCGACGTCATCCGGGCAAACCCCGGGCGGTTCGAGGTGGTCGGGCTCGCCGCGGGCACGGACCGGGCGGGTCTGCGCGCTCAGGCGGAAGAGTTCGACGTCGAGCACACCGCGCTCGGGGCGGTCGAGGCCGAGCAGCTGGTGCGCGATGTGGACGCCGACGTCGTGCTCAACGGCATCACCGGGTCGGTCGGCCTCGGCCCCACGCTCGCGGCCTTGGAGAGCGGACGCACCCTGGCGCTGGCGAACAAGGAGTCGCTGATCGTCGGCGGAGCGCTGGTCACGGCGCTCGCCGCTCCCGGCCAGATCGTGCCGGTCGACTCGGAGCACTCGGCGATCGCCCAGGCCCTGCGCTCGGGCACCGCCGACGAGGTGCGCCGCCTCGTGCTGACGGCCTCGGGAGGTCCGTTCCGCGGCCGCTCGCGTGCCTCGCTCTCGCGGGTGACCCCCGCTGAGGCGCTGGCGCATCCCACGTGGGATATGGGGCGGGTGGTGACCACCAACTCCGCCACCCTCGTCAACAAGGGGCTCGAGGTCATCGAGGCCCATCTCCTGTTCGATGTGCCCTACGACCGCATCGACGTGGTGGTGCACCCGCAGTCGATCGTGCACTCGATGGTCGAGTTCGTCGACGGGTCCACCATCGCCCAGGCCTCGCCACCCGACATGCGGCTGCCGATCTCCCTCGGCCTCGACTGGCCCGAGCGCGTCGCCGGCGTGGGGCGCCCGCTCGACTGGACGACCGCCACGTCATGGACGTTCGAGCCCCTCGACGAGGAGGCGTTCCCCGCGGTCGCTCTCGCGAAGCGCGTCGGCCGTGCCGGGCGCACCTATCCCGCGGTGTTCAACGCGGCGAACGAGCAGGCCGTCGACGCGTTCCACGAGGGTCGACTTCCCTTCCCCGGGATCGTGGAGCTCATCGAACGTGTCGTCGAGTCGCACGAGGCGCCCGCCGAACTCACCCGCGAGACGCTCGCCGACGCGGAGCGCTGGGCTCGGGATGCCGCGGATCGGGCGATCGCCGCAGCATCCTGATCACCGCTGGTCAGCGCGAGTCGAAGAGCCGCTCGGGATCGGAGCTCGGCGTCGAGTCGTCGGGGTACGGCACGGGCCAGTGCGGCTCGGCGACGGGCCAGCCGGCGGCGCGCAGGGCGCGACGGGCGAGCTCGCGGGCGGAGTACGGGGTGCGGCTGCCGCGGATGTCTCGGTAGTCCTGGTGCCCCGGGCCCGCCCAGAGGATCGCGTCGCCTTCGCCGACGCGTGCGACGGCCTCGACGATGGCCCGCTCCGGGGGTGAGAACTCCAGGATCTCGCCGTCGGGTCGTGCGCGTCGCGCCCCTTCGACGAGGGTCGCGCGGATGGTGTCGGGGTTCTCGTGCCGGGGGTGATGGTCGGTGACGACGAGGATGTCGCTTCCCTCCACGGCGGTGCGGCCCATGTCGTGGCGTTTGGTCGCGTCGCGGTCTCCGTCGGCGCCGAAGAGCATCAGCACGCGCCCCGGTGTGACGCGACGGACAGCGGCCAGGGTCTTCTCGAACGCGTCGGGGGAGTGGCCGAAGTCGACGTAGACGGCGGGACCGCGCTGGCCCGAGACGAGCTGCGTGCGACCGGGGAGGTAGGCGTCGACGCGGCCGCCGTCGAGGGCCGAGACCAGGGCGTCCCAGGTGTAGCCCGCTTCGAGCATCATGACGATCGCCAGGCCCGCATTGGCTGCCATGTGGCGTCCGATCACGGGCACGACCGTCGTGAGTGTGCGTCCTTCCGGACCGCGGAGGCGGAACTGCGTGCCATCCTGCCGCTCGTCCACGATCTCGACGATCCAGTCCGCACCCGACGCGGCATCCGCGTCTTCGGCGATGTCGGGGGTCGCGATGGTCACGACGGGGATCTCGGCCCGGTCCCGCACCTCGAGGCCCGACACCGAGTCGAGTGACACGACCGCCCGGCGGGCGCGGTCGGCGCGGAAGAGGGGCAGCTTCGCCTCGAAGTACTCGCGCATGTCGGCGTAGTCGTCGAGGTGGTCGTGGGAGAGGTTCGTGAACGCCGCCACGTCGAAGAGCATTCCGTCGACGCGATGACGGCTGAGGGCCTGCGCACTCACCTCGACGGCGACGGCTTCGACGCCGCGCTCGCGCATGAGGGCGAGGAGGGCGTGGAATTCGGATGCTTCGGGGGTCGTCAGGCGCGAGACGATGACCTGGCCCGCGATGTGACGTTCGGCCGTCGACGAGAGTCCGGTCACGACGCCGAGCTGGCCGAGGATGCCCTCGAGCAGGTGCGAGACGCTCGTCTTGCCGTTCGTGCCGGTCGTGGCGAAGAGCACGGGGAGGTCGTCTTCGGGCCCGGTGCCGTAGATCCAGGCCGAGAGCGCGCCCAGCATTGCGCGCGGATCGTCGACCACGACGATCGGCAGGCCCGCGTCGGCGGCGAGACGGGACCCGTCATCGTCGGTGATGACGGCCACCGCGCCCTTCTCGGCCGCGGTCGCGGCATAGGAGGCGCCGTGGCTGTTGACGCCGCGGATGGCCACGAAGGCCTCGCCGGGCCGCAGGTCGGCGGTGGCGAGCGTGATGCCCGTCAGGGTGACCGAGGACGTGTCGCCGTCGACGCGCGTCGCGAACCGGCGGGCCAGTTCGTCGAGGCTACGGACGGGCGGGTGCTCCGGTCGGAGCACGGGAGGGAGGTTCGAGGCAGCGGTCGGCATGTTGCATCCATTCTCGCACCCGCGCGCGTCGGCTCCCGAGAGCGCGGTGTCACGGCCGCCCCGTGTCGAGGCGGCCGTGACGGGTGTGTCAGGCGCGTCGACGCACGAGCGCCGTCACCGCGACGACCAGGGCGATCGCGCCGAGGGCGAGCCCTGCGCCGCCGAGCCACAGGGCCGTCGGGTCGGCGCGCAGTGAGGCGGCCGGGGCGGCGTCGACGGCATCAGCGGTGTCGTCCTCCGCCGTGGCCCCGTGGCCGGCGTGCTCGTCGCCGCCCGCTGAGACGGCTCCGACCGAGACGATGGGTGCGGGCGATTCGGGCTCGTCGGCTCCCTCGGCGGCCACCTCGGTCCACGCGGTCTGCCCGGTGACGCACACCTGCGTGACGGGGAAGGCGACGTCGGTCTCGGCGAGCTCTGCGCTGAAGCGGGCGTCGAGGCTCACCTCGCCCTTGATCCCGTTCTCGACGGGCGCGACCGCGGAGTAGGTGACGCGCGAGACGGTGCCGTTGTCTGCGACGTCGCGCTCGATCGTCCAGTTCGCGTCGGCGACGGGCACGACGTTCGTGACGCCCTCGGGGATGTCGATGATCATCGAGGTGGTGGGCGACTCGTCGCAGCCGTGGCTGAACGAGAACGTGAGGCTCGTGGATGCATCGGCCGACGCGTTCTCGGGGGTCACGTGCACGTGGGCGGATGCGGCGAGCGGGACGGCGACGGCGAGGGCCGCCCCCAGCACGACGCCGGCGAGGATGCGGGTACGGGTGGTGGAAGTCATGGTTCTCTCTCGGATGCGGGCGACGCCGCGCGCATACGCGGCTGCGGCGATCGCCGAAAGTGGGGGTGCCGCGGATGCCGCAGCGAAGGGACGCCGCGCTCAGGCGGCGAAGGGGACCGGGAGAGGGGTCGGTGGTCCTCGGCGTCCGAGTCCGGGCGGCAGCACCGCCCGGGCGCGCGGTCGGGTGGGAAGCGCATCGACACGGCGGAGGACGGCGGACGCGGACGGCACGGCCACCGCAGCGCAGGCCCGGCGGATGACCCAGGCGCCGATCCGCGCGAGCAGCGACTCCCCGTGGCAGACGAGGGCGATCGTCACGATCGCGGCGAGCACGTGGGCGAGCGTCATGTCGACGCCGGCGACCCCCGTCGCATCCATCGTCCACGTCGAGGCGGCCCCGTGCACATGGCCGCGTGTCGCGTATGCGGTCGCCGCCACGGTTCCGATGTCGCCCACCACGGCGAAGGCTCCGTGGAAGAGCAGCTGGCCGGCGCCGACCGCCAGTGCCGCGCGCCCGGGAGCCGGTCGCGGTGAGGCGAGAGCCGTGGTCGGGGGAACGGCGAGGGCGAAGAGGATCGCGCAGAACAGGGGCGAAGGCGCGGCGCCGCCGCCGAGGGTATGGGCGGCAGCGGCCGTGACCGTGGCGATGCCCGCGAACACGGCGCCGCGGATCGCGCGCGCCGCCCGTGTGCTCATCCCGCCAGGCTAGCGCGCCACGGTGCGACCGGCTGCGGGGGAAGGGTCGGCACGCTCGGCCCATTCAAAGACATGCCGGAGTACGGTGATCGCTGTGACCGCCCTTGCCTTCATCGTCGGAGTCGTCCTGCTCGTGGTGGGACTGGCTGTGTCGATCGCGCTGCACGAGGTCGGGCACCTGGTTCCCGCGAAGCTCTTCGGCGTCCGCGTCGGGCAGTACATGATCGGGTTCGGGCCGACCCTGTGGTCGAAGCGGATCGGCGAGACGGAGTACGGGTTCAAGGCCCTTCCCCTGGGCGGCTACATCTCGATGGCCGGCATGTATCCGCCGTCCTCCGACGACGCCGACGCCGGCAAGCCCCGCGGTCGCATGCGCGCGATGTTCGCCACGATGGTGCAGGACGCGCGCGCGGCGAACGACGAAACGCTCGTCGGGGTCGAAGACCGCGTCTTCTACAAACTGCCGGTCTGGAAGCGCGTCGTGATCATGCTGGGCGGCCCGGTCATGAACCTGCTGCTGGCGATCGTGATCTTCACGGTTCTCGCGAGCGGCATCGGGGTGCAGACGGCCACGACCACCCTGGCCTCGGTCAACGAATGCGTGATCTCGGCAGATGCGGGTCGCACCGACTGCGTCGCGTCGGATCCGGTGGCTCCCGCCGCCGAGGCCGGGGTGCTGCCCGGAGACGTGCTGGTCTCGGTCGACGGCACCCCCGTGTCGACGTTCGCCGATGCGTCGGCCATCATCCAGCAGTCGCCGAATCAGGCGCTCCCCATCGTGATCTCGCGCGACGGCGTCGAGAAGACTCTCTCGATCACCCCGGCGCTGACCACTCGCGCCGTCACCGACGATCTCGGGCGCGCGGTCGTCGGCGACGACGGTGCGGTGCAGACCGAGGAGGTCGGGTTCATCGGCGTCGGCGCGCAGACCGCGCTCGTGGCGCAGCCCGTGTGGGTGGGTACCGAGATGACCTTCGAACGGCTCGGCGCGGTTGCGGGTGTCATGACGCAGCTTCCCGTGCGGGTCTACGAGACCGCCGTCGACCTCTTCACCGGGCAGGAGCGCGACCCCAATGGACCGCTGAGCGTCGTCGGGGCGGGCCGCCTCGCCGGCGACATCGCCGCGGTCGATGCGCCGATCCAGAATCGCGCTGCGGGAATCCTCGAGCTCCTCGCGTCGCTGAACATCGCCCTGTTCGTGTTCAACCTGATCCCGCTGCTGCCGCTCGACGGCGGGCACGTGGTCGTTGCCCTGTGGGACGGCGTCAAGCGGTTCTGGGCGCGTCTTCGCAACCGCGTCAGCACACCGGTGGATGCGACCAAGCTCGTTCCGGTGACGCTGGTCGTCGTGGTGCTGCTGGTCGGGATGGGCGGAATCCTGGTGCTCGCCGACCTGTTCAACCCGATCTCGATCGTCTGACGACAGCTCAGGCGAGAGCCTGGGCGACCAGCCTCTCGAGGGTGCGCATGCCGTCGCGCGACAGGATCGACTCGAGGTGCCCCTGCACCGACGCGAAACCCGCCCCGCGCAGCGCGTACACGTCGCCCGTGACCGGATCGGCCGCGATCTCGACGTCACCCGTGCGCGCAGCATCCGACCGTCGAGCGGTGAACGTGTTGTAGAAGCCGATCGACGCCTCCTCGCCGAAGACGTCGACGGTCTTCTGCAGGCCCTGGTGCGGGCGCTCCAGCGGAGCGAGGTCGAGGCCGAACGAGTCGGCGAGGATCTGGTGGCTCAGGCAGACGGCGAGGAGGGGGGTGCCCGCCTCGCGTCGGCGCTCCACCACCTCGCGCATCCGGCGGATGCGCGCGCTGGAGGTGTCGCGGGGGTCACCGGGACCGGGGCCGGACACGACGAGCTCGGCGTCGTCGATCTGCGCGTCGGTGACGTCGGCCCAGGGCGCGATGTCGACCTCGAGACCGAGGTGGCGCAGTTGATGGGCGAGCATCGTGGTGAAGCGGTCCTCCGCATCGACGACGAGGGCACGCCGTCCGGCGAAGGGACCGACGACCTCGCTCTCCTGCGGGTTCATCCAGAACGGTGCGAGCCGGGAGTTCCGCGACGACAGCAGCTCGGCCACCGCGGGGTCGTCCGCGAGAGAGGGGCGCTCGACGGCGGCGGGGGAGTCGGGGTCGGCGGTCGGATGCTGCGCCACGGGCACGTCGCGAGCGATCGCGCCGATGGCTCCCAGCACGCCCGCGGCCTTCCCGTGCGTCTCGCCGACCTCGCCGTCGGGGTCGGAGTGGCGGACGAGGGTGGCGCCGACCGGCACCCGCAGCTGCCCGTCGGACAGATAGGCGGTGCGGATGAGGATGGGCGCGTCGAGATCGTGGGTGGCGCCGTCGTCCTTCGTCGCGGAGGGTGTGAAGAGGGCGGCGACGCCGGAGTAGTACCCGCGAGGCCCTCGCTCGTGGCGCGCGATCACGGCGCAGGCGTTCTGCATCGGCGACCCGGTCACGGTGGGGGCGAACATGGTCTCGCGCAGGATGTCGCGGGGGTCGAGGCGACTGCGCCCGCGCAGCACGTACTCGGTGTGGGTCAGGCGCGACATCTCCTTGAGATGCGGCCCGGTGATGCGTCCGCCGTCGGAGCAGACGGCGCTCATCATCTTGAGCTCTTCGTCGACGACCATGAAGAGCTCCTCGGTCTCCTTCGTCGAGGAGAGGAATTCGCTCAGGGTCTCGGCCGTCGCGCCCCCCGCGGGGTGGCGGAAGGTGCCCGAGATCGGGTTCATCGTCACGACGCCCTCGCGGGCGATCACGTGCGCCTCGGGGCTCGCTCCGACGGCGACGAGACCGGGGGTGATGACGGCGAAGGTCCAGTAGGCGCCGCGTTCGTGCTCGAGCAGGGCGCGGAACCAGGTCAGCGCGGCCGTGCGCTCGTCGGCGGTGACCCGGGCGGTGAAGTCGCGACGGATCACGAAGTTCGCGCCCTCGCCGCGGCCGATCTCGTCGGAGATCACCCGCCGGACGATGTCGGCGTACTCCTCGTCGGCGATGTCGAACCCGGCATCCTCGAACGGCACGGGTTCGGACGGCAGCGCGGCCAGAGCTTCGTCGCGCGTCACCGCCACGTGCTCGTCGACGACCAGGCACCGCAGCGGCGCGTCGTCGTCGCGGCAGACGAAGCCGCGCTCGACGACCTGGCGGTACGGGACGAGGGCGAGGATCTCGCGAGCGGTCCCGTCGGTGTCGGTGAGCGGGATGTCGGCGAGGAGCGAGACGTCGACGACGTCGCCGGTGAGGATCTCGACGGTGCGGCCGTCGCGCGCGATCAGCGCGAACGGCTCGGTTCCCGCGGCGAGGGCGTGCAGGCGGGAGAGGGGTGCGGGGCCGGTCATGGTCGGTCTTTCGTCGGAAGGGGCGGTCGCCCGACGCGGCTGCCTAACGAAAAAGACCGCCTCGCGGGCGGTCTGTCAACGTGCGAACGCCCACCGCCTAAACGGTGGGCCACCAGGAGCGGTTCGCGGACATGCGCCGAACGTACCACACCGGCTTCGGCCTCTTCGCAGGTCGCCCGGCGTAGGCTGGGCACGTGCCTGCAGTCAATTTAGGGATGCCGCGAGTCGCCCAGGTTCTCGCCCCCCGCCGGAAGAGCCGTCAGATCAAGGTCGGTAAGGTCCTCGTCGGCGGTGACGCTCCCGTCAGCGTCCAATCGATGACGACGACACCGACCACGAACATCAACGCCACGCTGCAGCAGATCGCCGAGCTGACAGCATCCGGCTGCGAGATCGTGCGCGTCGCCGTGCCGTCGCAGGACGACGCCGACGTGCTGCACATCATCGCGAAGAAGAGCCAGATCCCCGTCATCGCCGACATCCACTTCCAGCCGAAGTACGTCTTCCAGGCGATAGACGCCGGGTGCGCCGCGGTGCGCGTCAACCCGGGCAACATCCGCAAGTTCGACGACCAGGTCGGTTCGATCGCCGCGGCCGCGAAGGCCGCGGGCGTGTCACTGCGGATCGGCGTCAACGCCGGATCGCTCGACCCCCGTCTGCTCGAGAAGTACGGCAAGGCCACCCCTGAGGCGCTCGCCGAGAGCGCGCGCTGGGAGGCCAGCCTGTTCGAGGAGCACGACTTCCACGACTTCAAGATCTCGGTCAAGCACAACGACCCGGTGATCATGGTGCAGGCCTACCGTCTGCTCGCTCAGATGGGCGACTGGCCGCTGCACCTCGGCGTGACCGAGGCGGGCCCCGCGTTCCAGGGCACGATCAAGTCGGCCACCGCTTTCGGCATCCTGCTCTCCGAGGGCATCGGCGACACCATCCGCGTGTCGCTGTCGGCGCCGCCGGCCGAAGAGGTCAAGGTCGGTCACCAGATCCTGCAGTCGCTCAACCTGCGCGAGCGCAAGCTCGAGATCGTCTCGTGCCCGTCCTGTGGGCGCGCCCAGGTCGACGTGTACACGCTCGCCGACGACGTGACCGAGGGGCTCAAAGACATGACCGTGCCGCTGCGCGTGGCCGTCATGGGTTGCGTCGTCAACGGTCCCGGTGAGGCGCGCGAGGCCGACCTCGGAGTCGCCTCCGGCAACGGCAAGGGGCAGATCTTCGTCAAGGGCCAGGTCATCAAGACCGTGCCCGAGGCCGACATCGTCAAGACCCTCATCGAGGAGGCCAACCGCATGGCCGCCGAGATGGGCCCCGACGCCCAGATCGGAACCGCGCAGGTCATCACGGCCTGACGACTTTCGTCGACACTTCGGCGGCGACGCCGGGTTGTCGGCGGAAGGATCCGGTGCGGTAGCGTTCGACCTCATGTCCGCCGTGCCACCGTCCGCCGCGTCGTCGACGCCGTCCGCCCCGCCCACCGCCTCGTTGTCGCGACCCATCATCGCGGGTGTCGTGACCGCCCTCGTCGGGTTCACGAGCACGTTCGCGGTGGTGCTCACCGGGCTTCGCGCGGTCGGCGCGACGCCGGGACAGGCGGCCAGCGGTCTGCTCGCCGTCACCCTCGCGGCGGGGCTGGGCTGCATCGTGATGGCCTGGCGCTTCCGCATGCCGATCACGATCGCCTGGTCGACACCCGGCGTCGCCCTCCTCGCGGCGACCGGCGCGGTCGAGGGCGGATGGTCGGCCGCCGTCGGCGGGTTCCTCGTCGCGGCGGCGCTGATCCTGCTCACCGCGCTGTTCCCGCCGATCGGCGCGCTCATCGCCCGCATCCCCCCGTCGATCGCCCAGGCGATGCTCGCCGGAGTGCTGCTGCCGTTGTGCGTCGCGCCGTTCGGCGGCCTGGTCGCCAACCCCTGGGGCGTGGCGCCGGTGATCGTCGTGTGGCTCGTCTTCTCGCGGCTGCTGCCGCGCTGGGCGGTGCCCCTGGCCTTCGTGGCCGCGATCGTGGTGGTCGCGGTCGAGCTCGCACGCACCGGAGTGGGGACGGATGCTGCGGCGCTCCTGCCGCGACTGGAGTTCACCGCTCCGACCTTCACCGTGGGCGCCGTCATCGGCATCGGGCTTCCGCTCTTCGTGGTGACGATGGCGTCGCAGAACGTGCCGGGCGTGGCGGTCATGCGCAGCTTCGGCTACGAGATCCCGTGGCGGCCGGCGATGCTCGTCACGGGTCTCGGTACGGCAGCCGCCGCGACCGCCGGCGGGCACGCCGTCAACCTCGGCGCGATCAGCGCGGCGATCGCCGCCGGCCCCGACTCCCACCCCGACCCGACGCGCCGGTGGGTCGCGGGTGTCTCCGCGGGGGGTTCGTACCTGGTGCTCGGTGCGCTCTCCGCCGCGTTCGCCGCTCTCGTGCTGCTCGCCCCCGTCGGGGTCATCCCGGCCGTCGCGGGCCTGGCGCTGTTCGGGGCGTTCGGTTCGGCGATCCAGCAGGCGATCGACGACCCGGGCGAGCGGGTGCCGGCCGTCGTCACCTTCCTCGTCGCCGCATCCGGCATCGCGATCGCGGGGGTGAGCGCGGCGTTCTGGGCGCTCGCCGCCGGGCTGATCGTGCGCGCCGTGCTGCACGTCGGGCGTCGCTGACGCAGCATCCGCGTCACCGGTGGAGGACATCTCACCGGGGGAGGAGGAGCGAGCCGCCTCGGGTCCTCCGCCCGTGACTTCTCCTCCGCTCGCGACACGGCGCTGGCAGGGTCGGATGCTGCGGCAGTGCCCGATCTCAGTCGAGCGTGCCCCCGGTGATGCGCGCATCGCCGCGCGCGTCCACCGCGACGCGCACGGCGACCTCGAGCGACTGCACGATCTCTGCGAGAGGCAGGGCGGGTGCGCCCTCCGGTGCGGTCTCTGCCGCCCACGGCACGTGCACGAAGCCCGCTCTCACGCCGTGCTGCGAGGCGACGGCGTCGAGGGCGGTGAACATGACGTGGTTGCAGACGAAGGTTCCGGCGGAGTGCGAGACCGATGCGGGTATCCCCGCATCGGCGATGGCCGCGGCGATCGCCTTGACGGGCAGCGTCGCGAAATAGGCGGCCGGTGATCCCGGCACGGATGGCTCATCGAGCGGCTGCGCGCCCGCGTTGTCGGGGATTCGGGCGTCGGCGAGGTTGATCGCGACGCGCTCCGGTGTCACCTGCGCACGGTTTCCCGCGAGCCCTGTGGCGATGACGACATCGGGGGAGTGCTCGGCGATCAGCACCCTGAGGCGTTCGGCGGCACCGGCGAAGGTCACGGGCAGTACCTCGGTCACCAGTGTTTCCGCTCCCGTCCACCGTTCAGCGACGGTTCGGACGGCGTCGCCCGAGGGGTTCGTCGCGTCACCCGCGAAGGGCTCGAAGCCGGTGAGCAGCACGGTTGTCATCACTCCAGGCTAGGCCGCTCCTCCGCAGGCATCGCCGGGAACGGGCTCCTCCTGTGTCGTCCATGAGCCCGGAGCGAGAGCGTCCTTCCGCACCCGTACGGCGTCGATACCCATCTGTGATCATCGGGCCCCGACCGTCGTGAACCATTTCGCGGTTCGCGGACACTAGGAAGTGTGGATACAGACGACGCCGCGTTGTGGACGAGAGTCCGCGACGGAGACGATGCCGCCCTCGCCGCCCTCTTCGACCGGCACGAGGGGCGGCTGTTCCGGCACGCCCTGCGTCTGCTGTCGTCGCGGGAGGATGCGAAGGATGCGGTGACCATCGCGTTCTTCGAGCTGTGGCGCAAGCGTGCATCGGTGCGCCTCGTCGACGGGTCGCCGCTGCCGTGGCTGCTCAACACCGTCGCTCACAGCGCGCGCAACCTCCAGCGCTCGGGACGCCGGTACGCCGCTCTCCTGGAGCGCGCGCCGATCCGCGACGTGCAGCACCCCGGCGCTCACGACGAGAGCGGTGTGCTGGCGGCGTTGAAGCGGCTGCCGGCGAAGGAGCAGAGCGTGCTCGTCCTGACCGTGCTCGAGGGGTACTCCGAGCGTGACGCCGCTGCGGTGCTCGGGATCCCGGCAGGGACCGTCAAATCCCGCCTCTCGCGCGCGAAGTCGAAGCTGCGCGACGAGATCACGTCATTGGAGGCGTCATGGGCATGAACGACGACCAGCTGAGCGCTGCCGAGCACGATGCGATGCGTTCGCGCCTGATGGCCGGAACGAAGCGCATCAAGCCCGCCGGCGCGCACCGGCGTGCGATCATCACCTCCACGGTGGCCGTCGTGCTCGTCGCCGGGCTCGCCGGCACGGCGATCGGCGCGGCCAACGTCCTGCGGATGGGGGAAGCGACCGAACCGATTTCGACGCCGACGTCCACGCCGACACCGACCGCCACGCGCAGCGCGACGCCGTCGCTCACCCCGACGGCGACGGCCGCACCTCCCGAGCGGGTCGTCACTGCGCCGTCGTCGCGGTTTGCTTTCGATTGCGACGACGTTGCGGCAGACGTCGCGGTGTTCTTCGACGGCCAGGTGCCACCCGTTGCGTCCGCCCTGCCACGGTCGGCGGGTGGGGCGAGTTGGGTCGCCGGGCCGGCTCAGTTCGCCTTTGCGCAGGCAGGCGCGCTGTACTGCGAATACGGCACGTCGGGCATGGGGAGCACGGGGTGGGCCACTGTCACACTCGTTCCCGACGCCGCCGGTGCCGTGGAAGACCGGCAGCAAACGCTCGGAAGCGGTGACTCCTGCGAAGGGGGCTCCCCGTGCGAATTGTTCGACGGCGCATTCGTCGAGGTCGTCGGGCAACCCCGCACCGGCTTCGACGATCCGGCGCTGCAGACAGCGGCAGGCTCAACCGCGGTCGAAGCCGTTCGTGAGCGTGTGCGCGGCTCGCAGATCTCTCCTCGCTCGTGGACGCCGCCCACGGGAACCAGCCCCGTCTCCGGCGATTGCTCGGCGGTTCTGCCGACCACTCGTCTCGAGGCGATCCTCGGGGTCTCGGGGATCGAGACCGGCAATCCCGACGGCGGTTGGAGCATCAAGGCGTGGATGATCTCGGATTTCTGGGGTGCGACGCCCTGCTTCTACCGCGAGGGCGGCGCCGACCTGTGGACTGCCGCGGACTACGGATCCGTGACATGGCTTCCCGGCGGCGAGTGGGCCTATCGGGAGGCGGTCTCGGGAGAGCAGATCCCACTGCCCGGTTCTGCGCCGACGGACGCGGCGACAGCTCTGTGCCAGCCTGATGAACTCAACGCCTGCATCGTCGACGTCCTTGCGGATGGCAACTGGGTCAGGTACACGATGCCGATCAGTGTGCCGGAGAACGATCGCTCCAGAGTCGCGGCAGAGGTGGCGAGCGCCATCATCGACACCGTCGGGAGCTGAGCCGCACGGAACGATGCGACAGGCGGGTGAGGCGCAGCATCCGGCGCCCGTAAACTCGAACCGTGGTCACACGTCTGTCGCATTACTTCCTCCGCACGCTCCGCGAAGACCCGGCTGATGCCGAGGTTCCCAGTCACCGACTGCTGGTGCGGGCGGGATACATCCGCCGCCAGGCGCCGGGCATCTTCGCCTGGCTGCCGCTCGGACTGCGGGTGAAGGCGAAGATCGAGGCGATCATCCGTGACGAGATGGCGAATGCCGGCGCCTATGAGGTGCACTTCCCGGCGCTCCTGCCGCGCGAGCCCTACGAGCTCTCGGGCCGGTGGGAGGAGTACGGCGACGGCATGTTCCGTCTGAAAGACCGCAAGGGTGCCGACTATCTCCTCGCGCCCACGCACGAAGAGGTCTTCACGCTGCTCGTGAAAGACCTCTACAACTCCTACAAAGACCTGCCGCTGACGATCTACCAGATCCAGGACAAGTATCGCGACGAGGCCCGGCCGCGCGCCGGCCTGCTGCGCGGGCGCGAGTTCACGATGAAGGACGCCTACTCGTTCGACGCGAGTGACGCAGGTCTCGATGCGTCGTACCAGGCTCAGCGCGACGCCTACGAACGCATCTTCCAGCGGCTCGGGCTCGAGTACGTCATCGTCGCGGCCGACGCCGGCGCGATGGGTGGATCGAAGTCCGAGGAGTTCCTGCACCCGACCGCGATCGGCGAAGACACCTTCGTGCGCTCGGAGGGTGGGTACGCGGCGAACGTCGAGGCGTTCACGACCGTCGTTCCCGAGCCGATCGCCTTCGACGGCCTCCCCGCACCCGTCATCTTCGATTCGCCGAACACCCCGACCATCCAGACGCTCGTCGACCACGCGAACGCGACGCTCGACGGCGACTACACGGCCGCCGACACGCTCAAGAACGTCGTGCTCGCCCTCACCCACCTCGACGGCACCCGCGAGGTCGTCGCCGTCGGGCTCCCCGGAGACCGCGACGTCGACGACAAGCGCGTCGAGGTCGCCTTCGCGCCCGCCGCGGTCGAAGCCGCCACGGCGGAGGACTTCGAGCGCAACCCGCTCCTGGTGAAGGGGTACATCGGACCGTGGTCCGAGACGGGCCCGATCCTCGGCGAGGAATCGGCCACCGGCATCCGCTACTTCCTCGACCCGCGCGTCGTCGACGGCACGTCGTGGATCACCGGCGCCAACATCGATCAGAAGCACGTGCACTCCCTCGTCGCCGGTCGCGACTTCACCGCCGACGGCTTCATCGAGGTCGCCACCGTCCGCGAGGGCGACCCGGCGCCCGACGGTTCGGGCCCGGTGAGTCTTGCCCGCGGTATGGAGATCGGGCACGTGTTCCAGCTCGGTCGCAAGTACGCCGAGGCGCTCGGCCTGAAGGTGCTCGACGAGAACGGCAAGCTCGTCACCGTCACCATGGGCTCCTACGGCATCGGCGTCACCCGCATCCTCGCCAACATCGCCGAGCTCAACAACGACGACAAGGGCCTCATCTGGCCGGCGTCCGTCACGCCGTTCGACGTGCACGTGGTCGCCACCGGGCGCGATGCTGCCGCCTTCGAGCTCGCCGCGTCGCTGTCGGCCGACCTGGAAGCATCCGGGTTCGACGTGCTCTACGACGACCGCCCGAAGGTCTCTCCCGGCGTCAAGTTCGGTGACGCCGAGCTCGTGGGCGTGCCGCGCATCGTGATCGTCGGACGCGGCGCCGCCGACGGCGAGGTCGAGCTCTGGGATCGTCGCACCGGCGACCGAGAGGTGGTGCCGGCGGCCGAAGCCGTCGCGCGCCTCACGGCCTGACCCGCTCCTCGGGGCGGCGCCGCGCCGATCAGCGTCGGCGCGCGCGCACGGCCACTCCGGCGGCGATCCCGCCCGCCACCAGGATTCCGCCCAGCGCGAGCAGTCCGGCATCGATCCCGCCGCCGGTGGGCGGCAGCGGGGTCGCGCCTCCCGGCCCCGTGGTCGGCATCGTGCTCGAGGGCTGAGGGGTCGGCGTGGGCTCGCTGGTGGCCCCGGGGTCCGGGGCGGGAGTGATCTCGACGCGAACGTCCACACCGGTGAGCTCCCGCGTCGTGGCCGCCTGAGCGTCGCCCGTCGAGAAACCCGCACCGGCGAGTGTCGCCGCGCCGATCAGCAGACCCGCGACGAGCCGCGCGGACGGTCGCGCGTCGCGGCGGCGCAGCGGCACCCGCGGGCCGCCGGTCGGCGCCTCGTCCTGCGGCGGGGCTTCGGACTGTGCCTCCGCCGCGCGGGGGCCGGCGTCGCCGCCGAGGCGCGGCCGGGCGGATGCTGCCCGTCCCTCGGCGCGCGCCTCCTCGATGAGGCGTGCGGTCTTCGCCCGCTCCCGGCGGCGCTGCCGGAGGAACCAGGCGAGGAGCCCGAGCGCCGCGATCAGGGTCACGAGCTGCGAGAGGGGCAGGGCAGCGATGCCCACGGAGCTCGAGGTGGTCCGCGCGCCCTCGACGGTCAGGTCTTCCGTGACCGCGATCGGTGTCGCCGTCACACGCGCGTCGTACCAGAACAGCGGCCAGGCTCCCGACACCTCGAGCGTGCCCGTGCGGGTCTCACCCGGCGCGATGTCGACGATCTCCTCGCCGCTGCGCTCGCTGGCCGTCAGGCCGAAGGGCCCGGCGAGAGAGACGGTGGGGTGCGTGCGAACGCGCGTGTTGCCGCTGTTGGTGATCGCATACGTCAGCTCGAGGCGCCCCGGATCGAACGGGTTGACCGAGCCGGTATAGGAGCCGGTCACCGCGGTGGCGAGTTCCGCGCGCAGTTCACCGGTCACGCGCGTCATGACGCGGAATCCGACGCGCGACTCGACGCCGACCGCTCCCGTGCCGGAGGAGAGGATGCTGGCGGCGACGCCGGCGGGGTGATCGCCGGGCGATGCATCCGCGGGCACACGGATGCTGAAGGGCACGATCTCCGCCCCTCCTGCGGGCACGACGACCGACTCGGGGAGCGTGATCCAGGTGCCGGCCTCGGCGGACTCCTGGTCGGAGGGGAGCATGCTGAAGCGCCCGGTGTCGGTGAAGTAGCCGTCGGCGGCGGTCAAGCGGAACTCCACTTCGCGGTCGCCGAAGTTCGACACGACCAGGTGTTCGGTCCGGGTCTGGCCGGGGTCCGTCTCCCACTCCACCCACGAGCGACCGTCGGGCCCGGCGGAGTCTCCCGGGCGCACCGACCAGGTCACGTTCGATTCGACGGTGCCCGGCGAGGGCGTCGACGGCACCGACGAGGGTGCGGCCGCCGGCGCGACGCCCGCGACGGCGGAAGGGGAGAGGAGCAGAATCGCCGAGAGTGCGGAGGCGGCGGCGTGCGTCCACAGTGCGTTCATGGGAAGACCTCGCGACGCGCCGATGGAGACGCGTCAGGATGAGACGGCGAGGCCGGGAAGCGGAACTCCCCGGCCTCGCCATGAGTGGTTACTCGAACAGCGACAGGGTCACGACCGAGGCGTAAGAGCCGGGCTCGACATCGGCGCCGACCTTGAGCTGCAGGCCGGCCGTCGCGCTCCAGGCTCCGCTGGCCGCTTCGGCCGAGTCGCCGAGGAACAGCAGCTCCTTCTCGACGTTCCCGAGACCGAGCCCGCCGTCCTCGGCGCCGAGGACGTCGCCACCGACCGAGATGAACGGTTCGCCCTCGCCGGCCCCCTCGACCAGCGCCGGCGTCCAGCCGAGGTGGTCGGCGGTGATCGTGGTCTCGCCGGGGCCGGTGAAGTCGCTCGCCGAGCCGAGGACGTACCAGCTCGCACCGGCGGGGATCTCCTCCTCGGTGCGGGTGTCGGTCACCGTGACCGTGGGAAGCGTGCCGGTGAACTGACGGACCAGCTCGGTCGAGCCGCTCTCGGTCAGTTGGGTCGACGCGGAGCCCGCGACGGTCAGAGCGAGGACGCCGGGCTCCTCGATCTCGGTGATCTCGACGTTGACGTCGATGTCCTGGTCGCCCATGTTCGTCTCATCGGCCGACGCGGCGGCCGTACCGACCGAGACGAGCAGAACGGCGCCGAAGGCGATGATGCTGCAGCGCAGCGCGCGGGAGGTGTTCATGTCTGGTTTCTCCTTGAGGGTGCGAGGTTGCCGCCCGGATGGGGGCGGGAGGGAGCGCCCCGGGGTCGGCGTCGGGAACGCCGACCCCGGGGCCAGGGGTCAGGACGCGGCGTAGGCCACGGTCCGGGTGAGGGTGACGGGTGCTCCGCCAACGACGCCGGTCACGGTGACCGTCGCCTCACCGGCGGGAAGCGCGGCCAGGCGGGAGTTCAGCGACACGTTCGCCGATGCGCCGGGCTTGACGGCGGTGAAGGTCTTCGTGCCGTACGCGGTCTGGATCGTGATGTCGACGTTGACCGACTCGTTGTTGGTCACCACGACCGACAGGTACTTCTTGCCGGCGAGGGTGCGCGTGCCGGTGGTGGCGGTGACATCGAGGGCGGGCGCCGCCTCGACGGCGAAGCTCACCTGACGGGGTTCGGCCGAACGGCTGCCGAGCGCCTGGGCGATCTCGAGGTCGTGCTGACCGGCGGCGATACCGTCGGACACCTCCAGCTCCCAGGTGCCGTCGGCGAGGACGACGGTCTGGGCCGGCGCGATCTCGCTGGACGATCCGGCGGCGGGAGCAAGACGAACCTCGGCACCCGGGAAGCCCGTGCCCGCGAAGCGGACCGAGGACGTGTCGGCGGCGAGAGTGCCCTCGGGCGCCTGGTCGATGGTCAGAGCGGTGAGGTCGGCGCGCTGGGTCAACCACTGGTCGGGCGTCGTCGCGTGGTCGATGATGCGGGTCTCGCCGACGCAGCCGTGCCACCCGTTACGCGCGGCGTTGTCGACCCAGTCCGAGCCGAGGATCCAGGAGTACCCCTCGTGCCAGGCCATGCCGCCGACGTTCGTCGCGTTGCGCAGCACCGGGGCGCCGTCGACGTACATGGTCGTGGTGCGCGACGTGGGGTCGTTCACGACCGCGACGTGCGACCAGTTGTCGACCATGATCTCGCCCGACCAGTTCGTGCGGTCGCCGAGCGCCGCATTCTTGTCGAGGCTGGTCCACTGGAACTCGCGCAGGTTCGAGATGCCCAGCGCGCTCGGCGAGGCCGTCCAGTCCCACTGCGTGCGCGGCACGCCGATCTGCGAGCGGTTGCCGGTGCGCGTGAGGAACTTCGACCACTGGTTGCTCGCGGCGGTCCAGTCGGCGTCCATCTTGACGAAGGTCTCGATGGTGTAGCCGTTGGAGAGGTCGGCGTCGTTGATCGCCGCGTCCGCCGCCGTGGTGAGGTAGCTGTAGCGCGAGCCCGACGAGTTGTCGAAGCACGCCGCAGCCCCGTCGGAGGAGAACCCGTGGACATCGGTGTTCTCGACCGTGAGGTCCTCCCACGTGGTTCCGACGGAGTTGGTGGTGGCCGGGTCCGGACGGGTGAGGTCATTGTCGCCCGCGACGTCTTCGATCACGGTGTCGGCGTCGACGACGCCCTCGTTGCCGTTGAAGCGCCAGTGGGCGAGCGTGCCGTCGACCTCGACGAAGTCGAGCTCGTTACCGGGCAGCTCGGTCGTGATCGCGTCGGGACCTTCGAAGCCGTCGAGCAGGATGCCGCGGGCCGCCGCGCTCAGCGACGGCTCATCGGGCGTCCCGGCGGTGAAGGTCGGCGCGAAGCCGGCGAAACGCTCGCTGAAGTCCATGTCGAGCGTGTAGCGCTGGTGGACGCCGTCCAGCAGCGGCTGGTCGTACGAGGTGAGCGTCTCCTGCGGCTTGAACGTGACCCAGGGCGACGCGGTCTCGAGCGAGATGGTGTCGTTGGTGAGGTCGAACTCGAACAGGCCGAGGTAGCCGTTGCCGCCCTCGTACGCCATCTGGTAGTCCATGAGGATCTGGTGGACCGGGTGACCGAAGTCGTTGGTCTTCACCTGGCGGGTCGCGCCGTGGAAGTGTCCGTTCAGCGTCATGAAGATCTGGTCGTTGCTCTTGATGAGCTTCTCCCACATCCGCTCGCTGTCCCCGGTCTCCAGCGGCGACGTCTGGTCGGCCGCGACGTTGAGGAGCGCGTGGTTCGTCAGGATCACCGGGACGGTGGGGTGTGCGTCGATCACGCTCTGCGCCCAGGCGAGGGTCTGGTCGGAGGGGCGCCACGACAGCGCGAGCGACATGAACTGCTGTCCCTCGGCCTCGAAGATGTGGTACTGGCTCAGCCCGGTCGGGTCCGATCCCTCGTAGGTCGACTGCAGCGCGGCGCGCGTCGCGCCGAACCAGCGGTTGAACGGCTCGTTGGCGGCATCCAGCTCGTTGTCCCACTTGCCGCTGTCGCGGACATCGTGGTTGCCGGGGAGGATCGAGTAGGGGAGGTCGGCGTCGTCCAGCGTCTTCATCGCTCGATCGGCGGCCTCCCACTCGCGCTGCGTGCCCGCGCGGTCGACGATGTCGCCGAGGTGCGCCGTGAAGGGGATGTTGAGTTCGTCCGCGTGCTCCGCGATCCACTTCGTCTGCTCGGCGAAGGGGTCGGTGCCGTAGCGGGGGAAGAACTGGTCGGATGAGTAGCGCGAGTAGAACTGCGTGTCGGGGAGCACCGCCAGGGTGAACCGCGAGGCGAGGTCATCGGTGGTGGGCGCCGCCGTTGCGGCGGGTGCTGCCACGGCGGTCAGCAGTCCGGCGGCCAGGCCGGCGGTGGCTGTGGCAGCCAGACAGCGATGCGCGACGCGGCGCATCGGACGGGATGTGGTGGTGGCCACGAGGTCTCCTTCTCGGGAACGGATCGAACGCTCTCCCGACCGGGGACAGGCGCGTTCTGAGTACCTCCGAAGGCTCGTCGGCGTGAGGGGCCGAGCTATATTCGCGAGATGAACGAGCTATGAATCGCGTCTGGATGCTTACGGGATTAGCGTGGACGGATGATCCAGGTCCCGCTCATCCCGCTGGCAGACGGCCGCAGCATCCCTCAGCTCGGCGTCGGCACGTACAAGGTGCCGGCCGAACGGACGGCCGACCTCGTGGCGGGTGCGCTCGCCGACGGCTACCGGCATGTCGACACCGCGGCCCTCTACGGCAACGAGGCCGAGGTGGGGGAGGGCCTGCGCCGCAGCGGCCTCGACCGCGACGACGTCTTCGTCACGACCAAGGTGTGGAACGACGACCAGGGATACGACTCCACGCTGCGCGCCTTCGACGCGAGCCTGGACCGACTCGGGCTCGACGAGGTCGACCTCTACCTCATCCATTGGCCCGTGCCCAGTCAGGACCGCTACGTCGACACCTGGCGGGCACTGGTGAAGCTCGCCACCGAGGGGCGGGCGAGGTCGATCGGAGTCAGCAACTTCCACCCGCATCACATCGATCGGCTCGTCGCCGAGACCGGGGTGCGTCCGGTCGTCAACCAGATCGAGCTGCACCCCCGATTCCCGCAGCGTCATCTCCAGGAATGGAATGCGGGCCACGGCATCGTCACCGAGGCGTGGGCGCCCCTGGCCCGCGGCGGTCTGCTCGACGAACCCGCCCTGCGCTCCATAGCCCAGCACCACGACAAGACCCCGGCTCAGGTCGTCATCCGCTGGCACCTCGACCGCGGGCTGGTGCTCTTCCCGAAATCGACGTCACCGGAGCGTCTGCGAGAGAACGCCGACGTGTTCGACTTCGTGCTGGACGCCGACGACGTGGCGGCGATCGATCGACTCGAGACCGGTGTCCGTACCGGGCGCGACCCCGACCTCGACTGAGGCGGGTCAGGCGTCGAGCCGGGCGTACTTCGCGCGAAGGATGGTGAAGAGCCCGTAGGCGATGAAGCCGACTCCTACCGCGCCGCCCAACCACGGTCCGGCCGGGGTCTGCAGCAGCGCGCTCACCGCGGCGTCGAGTCCCCCCGAGGCGGAGGGGTCGACCGTGACGGCGGCGACGACGACGAGGATTCCCACCGTGGCCAGAGCGATGCCCTTCGCGATGTATCCGACGGTGCCGAGGACGACGAGGGCCGTTCCGAGCGTGCCCCCGGGCGTGGAGATCTTCTTGCGGAACGAGCGTCGTGCGCCGATGACGACGAACCCGACGCCGACGGCCGCGACGATGATCCCGACCGCTGCGAGAAGAAACGGTCCGCCGGGCAGCGAGAGCACACTGCTGCTGGCATTCTGCGCGCTCTGATCGCCCTGCGACCGGGCGCCGAGAGCGACGGATGCGGCGATGCCGCCCACCGCGAGATAGGTGATCGCTCGGGCGCCCTGCTTCACCGCCCGCTTCGCGCGATCGGCGCCGCTCGTGCCGCGCGCGACGAACGCCTCGACCGCTCGCCAGGCGCCCAGCGCCCAGAGCGCCGCGGCGCACGCCCACAGCAGGACGGCGCCGAAGGGAGCCGCCGCGATCGCCTCGAACGCGCCGGACTGATCGGTCTGCTCATCGCCGCCGAACGCGACCGTCACCACGAGGGCGCCGAGGAGGACGTGCACGAGACCGTTGGCGACGAAGCCGGCGCGCGCGAGCGCGCGGAAGGCGGAGGACGACTGCGCCGACGCGGCGGCGGAACGCGGGGAGGACGGCATGCGACCACCGTAGGCCAGTGGGCGCTGCACCACCGGCGGCGCGGACCGTCCGGTAATGTAGGGGGAATGTCGACGCGCGATCGCGCCGATGAGAGCTGAATACGGAGGGCCCCATTGTGGACATCGATCTCGGTCTGTTGAAGACGGTCGAACGCGAGAAGGAGATCCCCTTCGACGAACTCGTCCGGATCATCGAATCGGCCATCCTCACCGCCTACGGCCGCCACACGTCCGAGAACGGCGAAGTGCCTGCGGGCGCGCGCGTGCAGCTCGACCGCAAGACGGGCCACGTCGCGATCTTCGCTCCCGTGCTCGATGACGAGGACGTCGTCATCGGCGAGGAGGAGCAGCATCCCGAGGACTTCGGGCGCATCGCCGCCTTCGCCGCCAAGCAGGTCATCAGCCAGCGCCTGCGCGACATCGCCGACGACGCGGTGCTGGGCGAGTTCAAGGGCAAAGAGGGCGACATCGTCGCCGGTGTCGTGCAGCAGGGGCCCAACCCTCGGATGGTGCACGTCGACCTCGGCACCATCGAGGCCATCCTTCCCCCCGAGGAGCAGGTGCCGGGGGAGAACTACTCGCACGGTTCGCGCCTGCGCGTCTACGTGACGTCGGTGTCGAAGGGAACCAAGGGCCCGTCGATCACCGTCTCGCGGACCCACCCGGGCCTCGTTCGCAAGCTGTTCGCGCTCGAGGTGCCCGAGATCGCATCGGGTCTCGTCGAGATCATCTCCCTCGCCCGCGAGGCGGGGCACCGCACCAAGATCGCGGTGCAGGCGACCGACCCCACCATCAACGCCAAGGGCGCCTGCATCGGCGAGTTGGGCCGCCGTGTCCGCGCCGTGACCGAGGAGCTCGGAGGCGAGAAGATCGACATCGTCGACTACGACGCCGAGCTCGCCCGGTTCGTCGGCAACGCCCTCTCGCCCGCGAAGGTGACCTCGAGCTTCATCCTCGACGCCTCGACCAAGGCCGTCCGGGCGCTCGTGCCCGACTACCAGCTGTCGTTGGCGATCGGCAAGGAGGGCCAGAACGCCCGCCTCGCCGCCAAGCTCACCGGCGCCAAGATCGATATCCAGCCCGACAGCATCCTGGAAGACGACTGATCGCCCAGCCCACGATCGGCTACGACGCGCCCGAGGTGTAGAATGGAACCCGTACGAACGTGCGTCGCATGTCGTGCGCGCGCACCACGGTCCACGCTCCTGCGAGTCGTGGCCGACGGTTCGGTCCTCGTCCGCGACGATCGGGCCTGTCTCCCGGGGCGTGGCGCGTGGGTTCATGAGACGCACACGTGCGTGGAGCTCGCCCTGCGGCGCCGCGCATTCGTGCGAGCATTACGTGTGTCGGGTCCTCTCGACACGCAGACCTTCGAAGAATCCCTCCAGCGAAACGGCTGAACGGCTATGGACTCAAAGTGAACGGCTCGAAATGAGACCCGTCCGCATCTAACGGTCTGCCCTGTCCGGGGTAGGCCCCCTGACAGGAGAATTGTGGCAAAACCACGCGTACACGAGATCGCTTCCGAGCTCGGCGTCGACAGTAAGATCGCCCTCGCGAAGCTCAAGGAACTCGGCGAGTTCGTCAAGAGCCCGTCCTCGACGATCGAGCCCCCCGTGGCTCGCAAGCTCCGTGCGGCCCTCGAGGCCGACGGTTCCGCATCGGCGGGCGCATCGGCGCCGGCCGCCCCCGCGGCTTCGCCGCGCCCCGCAGCCGGTCGACCCGGCCCGGCCCGGCCCGCCGCCCCGGCGGCCAAGCCCGGTCCCGCGCGTCCGGCTCCGGCCCCCGCCCCCGCTCCGACCCCGGCACCGGCAGCACCCGCCGCCCCCGAGGTCGCCGCTCCCGCTCCCTCCGTCCCGGCACCGGCAGCACCCGCCGCGCCCGAGGCGTCCGAAGCATCCACCCCCGCGGCGTCCTCCGACACCCCCGGTGCCCCGCGCCCGGCTCCGGCCGCCGGCGCCCCGCAGGCGCCGCGTCCCGGTGGCGCCCCGCGTCCGGGTAACAACCCCTTCGCGTCGGCGCAGGGCATGGGTCAGCGCCCGGCCGGTCCGCGTCCGGGCAACAACCCGTTCGCGTCGGCGCAGGGCATGGGTCAGCGCCCGTCGCCGACCCCCGGCAACATCCCCCGCCCGCAGGCGCCGCGTCCCGGTGCCCCCCGACCGGGCGCTCCGCGTCCCGGCGGTGCGGGTCGTCCCGGTGGTGGCGGTCGTCCCGGCGCTCCGTTCCAGCAGCGTCCCGGCGGTCCCGGTCGTCCCGGCGGTGCCGGTGGCGGCGGGTTCTCCCGTCCCGGCGCACCGGCGGGCGGCGGCTTCGCCGGCCGTCCCGGCGGTGGTGGCGGCCGTGGCCGCGGCCCCGGCGGCGGTACCGCGGGTGCCTTCGGCAAGGGTGGCGGCAAGTCCAAGCAGCGCAAGTCGCGTAGGGCGAAGCGGCAGGAATTCGAGATGCGGTCGGCGCCGGTCGTCGGCGGCGTCAACGTCACCAAGGGCAACGGCGAGATCATCCGCATGCGTCGCGGCGCGTCGATCTCCGACTTCGCCGACAAGATCGAGGCCCTGACCGGTTACACGGTTCAGCCCGGCACGCTCGTGACCATCCTGTTCAACCTGGGCGAGATGGCCACCGCGACCGAGTCGCTCGACGAGGCCACCTTCGAGGTGCTCGGCGGCGAGCTCGGCTACAACATCCAGATGGTCTCGCCCGAGGACGAGGACAAAGAGCTCCTCGAGGGCTTCGGTCTCGACCTCGACGCAGAACTCGAGGCCGAGAGCGAAGACGACCTCGAGATCCGGCCCCCGGTCGTCACCGTCATGGGTCACGTCGACCACGGTAAGACCCGACTGCTCGACGCCATCCGCCAGACCAACGTGGTCGCGGGCGAGGCCGGCGGCATCACGCAGCACATCGGTGCCTACCAGGTCTGGACCGAGCACGAGGGCATCGAGCGCGCGATCACCTTCATCGACACCCCGGGTCACGAGGCGTTCACCGCCATGCGTGCACGTGGTGCGCAGGTGACCGACCTCGCGATCCTCGTGGTCGCCGCCGACGACGGCATCATGCCCCAGACGGTGGAGGCGCTCAACCACGCCCAGGCGGCCAACGTGCCGATCGTGGTCGCGGTGAACAAGATCGACAAGCCCGACTCCAACCCGGCCAAGGTGCGTCAGCAGCTGACCGAGTACGGCCTCGTCGCCGAGGAGTACGGCGGAGACGTCATGTTCGTCGACGTGTCGGCGCGCAACAACATCGGCATCCAGGACCTCCTCGACGCCGTGCTGCTGACGGCTGACGCGGGACTCGACCTCACGGCGAACCCGAACAAGGCCGCCCGTGGTGTCGCGATCGAAGCGAAGCTCGACAAGGGCCGCGGTTCGGTGGCCACCGTGCTCATCCAGTCCGGAACGCTGCGCGTCGGCGACGCGATCGTCGCCGGAACGGCGTACGGACGCGTCCGCGCCATGGCCGACGAGAACGGCGAGGCCGTGCTCGAGGCGTGGCCGTCGCGCCCCGTGCAGGTGCAGGGTCTGAACTCCGTGCCCCGCGCCGGCGACACGTTCATCGTGACCGAGGAAGACCGCCTGGCCCGTCAGATCGCCGAGAAGCGTGAAGCGGCAGAGCGCAACGCCCAGCTGGCCAAGGCCCGCAAGCGCATCTCGCTCGAGGACTTCACCCGTGCGCTCGAAGAGGGCAAGGTCGAGTCGCTCAACCTCATCATCAAGGGCGACGTGTCGGGTGCCGTGGAGGCGCTCGAGGAGTCGCTGCTCAAGATCGAGGTCGACGACAGCGTGCAGCTGCGGATCATCCACCGCGGCGTCGGAGCCATCACCGAGTCCGACGTGAACCTCGCCACGATCGACAACGCGATCATCATCGGGTTCAACGTGCGTCCCGACACCAAGGCCCGTGAGCGCGCCGCCCGCGAGGGTGTCGACACCCGGTTCTACTCCGTCATCTACAACGCGATCGACGACGTCGAGCAGTCGCTCAAGGGCCTGCTCAAGCCGGAGTTCGAAGAGGTGCAGTCGGGTGTCGCCGAGATCCGCGAGGTGTTCCGCTCCTCCAAGGTCGGCAACATCGCCGGTGTCATCGTGCGATCGGGAACGATCACGCGAAACGCCAAGGCTCGCGTCATCCGCGACGGTGTCGTGCTGGCCGACGGCCTCGCGATCGAGTCGCTGCGCCGCTTCAAGGACGACGTCACCGAGGTTCGTACGGACTTCGAGGCCGGTATCGGTCTCGGCAAGTTCAACGACATCCAGATCGGTGACGAGATCGAGACCACGGAAATGGTGGAGAAGCCGCGAGGCTGATCCTGCGTCACTCCGGCCGGCTACAACCTCCGGCAGCGAGTGTCTCCTCCATCGCAGAGCGGGGCCCCTACCCCGATGCTCAGGAGGAGACACTCGCAGCCTCCGGTTTCCGCCGGCCTCCCTCGACTCATCGCTCGCTGGGATAATTGAGAGAAGGAAGAACATGGCTGGAGAGCGTCAAGCGCGCTTGGCAGACCGCATCAAGGTGCTCGTGGCCGAGAGGCTCGAGAAGGGTCTTCGCGACCCGCGCCTCGGTTTCGTCACGATCACCGACGTCCGGGTGACCGGCGACCTCCAGCACGCATCCGTGTTCTACACGGTCCTCGGCACCCCCGAGGAGCGCGCTGACACGGGCGCTGCCCTGAAGTCCGCGACCGGGCTGCTCCGCGCCGAGGTCGGCAAGCAGCTCAACATCCGACTGACCCCGACGCTCGAGTTCATCGCCGACGCGATCCCCGAGAACGCCGGCAACATCGCCGACCTCCTCCGTGAGGCGGCCGAGCGCGATGCCGCCGTCGCCGGTATCGCAGCCGGTGCGGCCTACGCGGGCGAGTCCGATCCCTACGTCAAGCCGCGCGAGGACGACGACGAGGACTGAGCGCGTCTCACGACGATTCCCCTGTCACGTTCGGCGGCTGATACCCACCGTTCGAGACAGGGGAATCGTGTTTCCGGGCCGGTTCAGCCGCGGGGCAGGTGCAGAAGACCGTCGGATGCTTCGACGAGGCCGTCGACGACGAGCGAGTCTATGGCGCGGTCCCGCTGCCGTGGATCGGGCCAGTCGGCGATGATCGCCTCGTGGGGCACCGCCGAGGGCGCGGCGTCGCGCAGCATCCGCATCACCGCCCCTCGTGCCTGACGGTCGCTTCCCTCGTACTTCGCCTGGCGGCGGCGGGTGTCGCCGGTGTCGGGGTAGCCGTCGGCGCGCCAGCGGCAGATGTCGGCGAGAGGGCACGCTTCGCAGCGGGGCGCGCGGGCGGTGCAGACGGTCGCGCCGAGTTCCATCGCCGCCGCGTTGACGACGGCGGCGGCCTCGACGTCGTCGGGGAGGATCGCGGCCATGTCGACGAGGTCGCGCCGCGACGGCGGGCCCGGCTGGGCTCGGCCGGCGACGGCTCGCGCGAGCACGCGGCGCGTGTTCGTATCGACGACGGGATGGCGGTCGCCGTAGGCGAAGACCGCGACGGCCCGGGCGGTATAGTCGCCGATCCCGGTGAGGGCGAGCAGAGCGTCGACGTCGCGGGGCACGACGTCTGCGTGGCGGTCGCGGATCTCCGTCGCGGCGCGGTGCAGCCAGAGCGCGCGGCGGGGGTAACCGAGGTTGGCCCACTGCCGCACGGCCTCGGCCGGGGCGTCGGCCGCGAGCGCACCGGGAGTCGGCCACCGGGCGAGCCACGCCTCGAGGTGCGGGATGACACGGGCGACGGGCGTCTGCTGCAGCATGAACTCGCTCACGAGCGTTCCCCACGCACCGAACCCCTCGCGCCGCCAGGGGAGGTCTCGGGCGTTCCGGCCGTACCACTCGACCAGCGGTGCGGCGAGCTCGGGCATCAGGCCAGCGTACGTCAGGCGGGGTGCGGAGGAACGTACGCTGGAGGGATGAACTCCCCGAGCCCCTCGGCCGCCTCGATGATGCGCGAGCTGCGCGCCGAGGTGCGACAGAACCTTCGCCGCGGACGCGTGATCGTCGCGGTCGACGGTGCCCCCGGATCCGGCCAGGCGGCCGTCGCCGACGCCCTCGCGGCCGCCTTCACGGAGGAGGGCGAGACGGCGCTGCGCGCCTCCGCCGCCGACTTCGCGGATGCCGATGGCCGTCTCGACGCCGACGAGGTGCGCCGCCTACTGGTGGAGCCGTTCCGTTCCTCGTCGCCGGAGGGCTTCTCTCTCACGCCCGCAGCGGAAGCGACGACCGCCCCCGCCGACGCGCTGCTCGTCGTCGACGGTGACTTCCTGCTCACCCGCGAGCTGCGCGGCCTGTGGAACTGGTCGGTGTGGCTCGAAACACATCCGACGTCGGCATTCGCGCGACTCGCTCACGACGGCCGTGCCGATGCCGACCCCGCCGCCGCCTCGAACGCCGCCGTCCGGGATGCCGTCGCTTCCTACCGGCGCTCGTCGAACCCGGGGGCGGCAGCATCCGCTCTCATCGAGAACACCGATCCCGAGAACCCGACGCGGATCTTCGGAGACTTCTGCTGATGCCCGCGGGAGGCGTGCTGCTCGTCGACAAGCCGGCGGGCATGACCAGTCACGATGTTGTCTCGCGCGCGCGGAAGGCGCGCGGCACCCGCAAGGTCGGCCACGCCGGCACCCTCGATCCGATGGCGACGGGGCTGCTCGTTCTCGGGGTCGACGCCGCGACGCGCCTGCTCACGTTCATCGTCGGCGCCGACAAGACCTACACCGCCACCATGTTGCTCGGGGCGACCACCGATACCGATGACGCCGACGGGGAGGTCGTCGACCGTGCCTCGCTCTCGGACATCGCCGCGGTGACGGATGGCGCGATCGACGAGGGGATCGCAGCACTCACCGGTGCGATCTCGCAGGTGCCGACTACGGTGTCGGCGATCAAGGTCAACGGCCGTCGTGCGTACGACCTCGCCCGCCAGGGCGTCGAGGTCGAACTCAAGGCCCGCGACGTCGTCGTCTCGAGATTCGACGTGATCGAACGCCGGCGCGAAGACGATCGCATCGAGCTGGACGTCGTGGTCGACTGCACCAGCGGCACGTACATCCGTGCGTTGGCGCGCGACCTGGGTGCAGCTCTCGGCGTCGGCGGTCACCTGACCGCACTCCGGCGCACGCGGATCGGCCCGTTCTCGGTGACGGATGCGGCGCAGCTCGACGCCCTGGCGGGTGTTCCGCTTCTCACTCCGGCCGATGCGGGCGCGACGGTTCTCGGAGCGTTCCAGGTCTCGGCCGACGAGGCGCGCGACCTCCGGCACGGCAAGCGCCTCGTGGGGGCAGCATCCCGTCTGCCCGCGTCGCCCGCCGCCGCGATCGATCCCGAGGGCGTGCTCATCGGCGTCGTCGAACGACGCGGCGTCGACGTCAAGAGCGTGATGAACCTGCCGACGGGGGAGAACGCATGATCCTCTGGTTCACGCTCGCACAGGTCGCCGTGGCATCAGTCGCCGCCCTGGTGGCCGTGATCGCCGGGCTCGCGGGAAGGCGTCCCGGCGACGTCACGGTCGGCAGCCTGGCGCTGATCGAGGTGCTGCTCATCGCGCAGGTCGTGACGGCGATCATCGCCCCGTTCGCCGGCAACCCCTCGACGGGGAGCGCGCTGGAGTTCTGGGTCTACCTGGTCTCGGCGGTGCTGATCCCGCCGGCGGCTGTCGCGTGGGCGCTCGTGGAACGCAGTCGGTGGAGCACCGTGATCATGGGCATCGGCGCCGCCTCGGTGGCGATCATGGTGTGGCGCATGCACGTGATCTGGACCGTCCAGATCGGGTGAGGCGTTGCCTCATCCTGCGCGCACGGAGAGCACCCGCCCCGCGCGACTCTAAGATCGAAGAGCCATGGAATCCCGCACTCGCACCCGGAACATGACCGGCGTCGGCCGGGTTCTCGTCGTCGTCTACGCGATCCTGGCCCTCGCCGCGACCGGGCGCTCCTTCGTGCAGATCGTGCTGCGTTTCGACCACGCACCGCTGGCGTTCACGCTCTCGGCCATCTCGGCGGCCGTGTATATCGTCGCGACCCTCGCCCTGATCTTCTCCGCCTCCCGCGTCTGGTACCTCGTCGCGTGGGCGGCGATCTCGTTCGAGCTCGTCGGGGTGCTCGTGGTCGGAGTGTTCAGCCTGATCCGGCACGACCTGTTCCCGGAGGAGACCGTGTGGTCGTGGTTCGGGTCGGGGTACGTCTTCGTCCCGCTGGTGCTGCCGTTCGTCGGCATCTGGTGGCTCGTGACGCACCGCCCCGGGCGTGAGGTCGCCGTGCCCGAGTCCGAGCCGATGGAGAGGTCGTCCTGGTGATCACATTTCGCGACCCCTCGGAGGTTCCCGCCGGGTTCGGGCCCTCGGTCGTCGCCATCGGCAAGTTCGACGGCGTCCACGCCGGGCATCGTGCCGTCATCGACCGGGCGAAGGTGGATGCTGCGGCCACGGGCGCGAAGGTGGTGGCCGTCACCTTCGATCGCAACCCCTTGAGCGTGCTGCGACCCGATCTGTGCCCCGTGAGCCTGGTGGGCGTCACCCAGAAGATCGAACTGCTCGAACGCGCCGGTGTGGATGCGACCCTCATGCTCACCTTCGACGAGCAACTCGCGAGTCTCGACGCCGAGGAGTTCGTGCGCCATGTGCTCGTCGGGGCGCTCGGCGTTCGCAGCGTGCTGGTCGGGGGCGACTTCCGGTTCGGGCGAGGCGGGGCCGGTGACGCCGAGCTGCTGCGGACGATGGGGGAGCGCTTCGGGTTCGTCGTGCAGATCGTCGACGACGTGCGGGCCATCGATTCCGACCGGCGCGTGTCATCGACCTGGATCCGCGAACTGCTCGCCGAGGGCGACGTCGCGTCGGCGGGCAAGCTCCTCGGGGCAGCCCCGTCGGTGTGGGGCGAGGTCGTCCATGGACTCAAGCGCGGCCGCGAGCTCGGCTACCCGACCGCCAACCTCTCGCCCGACCTCGAGGGGTTCATCCCCGCCGACGGGGTCTACGCCGGCTGGCTCATCGACGAGGGTTCGGCTGACGGTCTGCGCCCGGGTACCCGGTATCCGGCGGCGATCAGTATCGGCGTCAATCCCACCTTCGACGACGTCCTCGTTCGTCAGGTCGAGGCCTACGTGCTCGACGAGACCGACCTCGACCTGTACGGGCACCTGATGCAGGTGCGCTTCGTCGAGCGCATCCGCGGCATGGTCGCCTTCGACGGCGTCGAGGCTCTCAAGGCGCAGATGGCCGACGACGTCGAGCGTGTCCGGGCCGTGCTCGGCGCCCACTGACACCGCCGCCGCGCGCGCGAGAGTCCAAAACACCCGGACGGCGCCCTCGGGCGGCCCGGGTGTCTTGGACTCTCAGCGGCAGGCTGAGCGGCGCTCGGTCAGTACGAGGCCGTGTCGGTCGCGCCGGTGGGGCCGTCGCCCCGCTCGATCGCGCGGGCTTCACCCAGGATCGTCGCGGCCGCGCTCGTGCCGAGGCGGGTGGCGCCGGCGTCGATCATCGCGAGGGCGGTGGCGAGATTGCGGACGCCCCCGGAGGCCTTCACCTGCACGGCGGGACCGACGCTCGCGCGCATGAGGCGCACGTGCTCGACGCTCGCGCCGCCGCCGCCGAAGCCGGTCGACGTCTTCACGAACGCGGCGCCGCCGGCCTCGGTCAGGCGGCTGCCGCGGGCGATCTGCTCGTCGTCGAGGTAGGAGGTCTCGAGGATGACCTTGGCGATGCGCCCCTCCGCGGCGCTCACGACAGCGCGGATGTCGTCGGCGACGGCGTCGTCGAAGCCGGAGCGCAGGAATCCGATGTTCACGACCATGTCGACCTCGCTCGCCCCGTCTGCCAGGGCCTGCGCGACCTCGGCTGTCTTGGCCGCGGTCGACGTGGTGCCGTGCGGGAAGCCGATGACCGTTCCCACCGCGACGCCCGTGCCGTCGAGGCGCTGCACGGCATAGGCGATGTCGGAGGGGCGGACGCACACGCTGAAAACGCCCCACTCGGCGGCGATGTCGAGCTCGGCGTCGACGTCTGCGCGGACGAGCTCGGGCTTGAGGATCGCGTGATCGATGGTGGCGGCGAGCTCGCGCTCGGAGAGGTTCGACATGGCTCCCAGCCTACGCGCGAGGGGCGTTGCGGATGCCGAGGAACGAGACCACCCCGCCGATCGCGAGGAGAGCTGCGGTGACGACGGCGGCGCGGTGGAAGCCGTCGAGGTCGATCGACCCGCCCACGATCAGCGCGACCATCGCGACCGCGATGAGCCCGGCGACGCGCGAGACCGCGTTGTTGACGGCCGAGGCGATACCCGACCGACTGGTGTCGATCGCGCCGAGGATCGCCGAGGTGAGGGGGGAGACGGTGAGGGTCAGCCCGAAGCCGAACACGATGATGCCGGGGAGCACCTGCCACCAGTAGTCGAAGTCCTCGCCGATCGAGAGGAGCAGCAGAGAGCCCCCCGCAGCGAGGAGTGGACCGATGGTCATGAACAGTCGAGGCCCCCACGTGCCCGCGAGAGCGCCGACGCGCGAGCTGAAGAGGATCATGAGCACCGTCGCGGGCAGTGATGCGAGGCCGGCGAGAGTGGCGGGGAGGCCGGCGCCCTGCTGCAGATACACGCCGAGGACGAAGCCGTTGAGCGACAGCGCGCCGTAGATGAACGCGGTCGCGACGTTGCCGGTCCAGAAGTTCCGGGCGCGGAAGAGGTCGAGGGGCATCATCGGGTCGCGCGCGAAGCGCTGCCGCAGGAGGAAGGCGGCGAAGGAGAGCACGCCGATCGTCATCGAGCCCCAGATCACCGGGGAGGCCCACCCGAGCGCGGACTGCTCGATGAGGGCGAAGACGGAACCGCCGAGCCCGACGGTGCACAGGATCGCCCCGAGGTAGTCCACCCGGGCGCCCTCTCGGCGGTGATCGGGGTGACCGAGCCTGACGAGGAGGAAGAGGGTGAGGGCGATGGGGAGCACGTTGATGAAGAACACCAGGCGCCACGACAGCAGGTCGACGAAGAGCCCTCCGACGAGCGGGCCGGCGATCATCGCGCCGGTCGTCGCCGCCGTCCACACCCCGATCGCCCTCGCCTGCGCCGGGCCGCGGAAGTTCGCGGTGATCAGCGCGAGGGAACTGGGCACGAGGAGCGCCCCCGCGACACCTTGCAGCGCGCGCATGATGATCAGGAATTCCGAGGTGGGAGCGGCCCCGATCGCGATCGAGGTCACGGCGAAGCCGATCAGCCCGATGCGCAGCACGACGAGTCGGCCGAGGACGTCGCTCAGCGACCCCGCGACGAGGATCAGAGCGCCGAGGGTGATGAGGTAGGCGTCGACGACCCACTGCTGGGTGGTGAGGCCACCGCCCAGGTCGCGGGAGATCGCGGGCAGCGCCACCGTCACCACGGTGCCGTCGAGGAATGACACGAACGACGACAGGATCGCGATCGTCAGCACCATTCTCTGATCGCGGGTCATCTGCTCGGCCATCTGCTCACTGTACGGCCGTCTGCGCGACGAGACAGGAATACCCCAGGGGGGTATCGTGGTTGTGTACGTGGACGAAGGAGGCGTGATGGACCAGCACGACCCGAACGGACGACGCACCGCGGTTCTCGACATCGAGGGCATGACCTGTGCGAGCTGCGTGGCGCGCGTGGAGAAGCGGCTGCGCGCCGTGGACGGCGTGGATGCGGCGGTCAACCTCGCCACGGAGTCGGCGCGGGTCACGTTCCCCGACGACCTCGACGCCCACGCGCTCGTCGCGGCGGTGCGCGGCGCCGGATACGACGCGCGGGTGCGGCGCGACGAGACGGCGGCGGGCGCAGCATCCGCCCCCGACCACCACGCCCACGGTGCCGAGGGCCACGTGCACGACACCGAGGACCGCCCCGGGGCGACGTCGCTGCGTACCCGGCTGATCGTGAGCGCCCTCCTCGGGCTGCCGGTCGTGGTGCTCGGAATGGTGCCCGCGCTGCAATTCACCGGCTGGCAATGGGTCTCGTTCGTGCTCGTCACCCCGATCCTGGTCTGGGGCGGCTGGCCCTTCCACCGTGCGACGGTGGCGAACGCCCGCCACGGCGCGGCGACGATGGACACGCTGATCACGTTGGGCACGGTGGCCGCGTACCTCTGGAGCACGTGGGCGCTCTTCTTCGGCAATGCCGGAGAGCTCGGCCTGCGGCACGACGTCGTGCTCTTCGGCCCCGTGCACGATGCCGCCGCCCTCGTCTACTTCGAGGTCGTCGCCGCGGTGACCGTGTTCCTCCTCCTCGGACGTTTCGTCGAGCAGCGCGCGACCCGGCGCGCCGGATCGGCGCTGCGCTCGCTCCTCGAACTCGGCGCGAAGACCGTCGAGCTCCCCGACGGCACCACCGTGCCGATCGAGCGCCTCGCCGCGGGTGAGCTCTTCGTGGTCCGCCCCGGCGGAACGATCGCCGCCGACGGCGCGGTGGTCGAGGGGACGGCGTCGGTCGACGAGAGCATGCTCACGGGCGAGTCCGTGCCGGTCGACGTCGGCCCCGGCGACCCGGTCACCGGTGGCACCATCTCCGCGGACGGGCGCCTCGTCGTGAGGGCGACATCGGTCGGCAGCGAGAGCCGGCTTTCTCGGATCGCCCGTCTCGTCGAAGACGCCCAGCTCGGCAAGAGCCGCGTGCAGCGCCTCGCCGATCGCGTGTCGGCGATCTTCGTGCCGATCGTGATCGTGCTGGCCGTCGCCACCCTCGCGGCGTGGATGCTGGCCGGACAGCCCCTCGCCGCCGGCTTCACCGCCGCGGTCGCGGTGCTCATCATCGCCTGCCCGTGCGCGCTGGGCCTGGCGACGCCGATCGCCGTGCTCGTCGGCACGGGTCGCGCCGCGCAGCTGGGGATTCTGGTCACCGGTCCCGAAGCGCTCGAGTCGGCCGAGAAGATCGACACGGTCGTGCTCGACAAGACCGGCACCCTCACCGAGGGCCGCATGACGGTGGCCTCGGTCGTGACCGATGGGGCGACCGACGCCGCCGAGGCGCTCGCGCTCGTCGCGGCGGTCGAGCGCGGCTCCGAACACCCCGTCGCCCGGGCGATCGTCTCCGCGGCCGGTGCCGGTGCGGTGGCCGACGACGTCCGCTCGCTCGCGGGTCGCGGCGTGATCGGCACGGTCGACGGGGTCGCCGTCTTCGCCGGGCGCCCGGCCTTCGCGACGGAGCAGGGCGCGGAGCTGTCCCCGGCGCTCGCCGACGCGGTCGCCGCGGGCGAGCGCCGGGGCACCGTGGTCGTCGCGGGCTGGGCCGTCGGCGAGGAGCGCCCGCGGGCGCGGGCCGTCTTCGAGATCGCCGACACGGTGCGCGCCGAGAGCGCCGGGGCCGTGGCCGACCTGCGCGGCCTGGGCCTCGACGTCGTGCTGCTCACCGGCGACAACGCCGGGGTCGCCGAGGCGGTGGCCCACGAGCTGGGTATCGACACGGTGCGCGCGGGGGTGCTCCCCGAGGGCAAGCTCGCCGAGATCGAGCGCCTGCGCGCCGAAGGTCGCGTCGTCGCGATGGTCGGAGACGGTGTGAACGATGCCGCCGCCCTCGCCGCTGCCGACCTCGGGATCGCGATGGGCGGGGGAGCGGATGCGGCGATGCACGCCGGAGACGTGACGCTCGTCCGCAGCGACCCGCGCGCGATCGTCACCGCCGTCCGGCTCAGCCGCCGCACGATGGGGGTCATCCGCGGCAACCTGTTCTGGGCGTTCGCGTACAACGTCGCTGCTCTGCCCCTGGCGGCGCTGGGCTTGCTGAACCCCATGCTGGCGGGGGCGGCGATGGCGTTCTCCAGCGTGTTCGTCGTGCTCAACAGCCTGCGCCTGCGACGCGCCCGGTGACGCCGACCGGGGGCGCCGCGCCCATCGGCTGAGAACGAGCGGTGTCTCCGGGGCCCCGCGACGGACATCCTCGCCGCGGGGAGTGATGTATCGGCACCAGACGCTAGACTGGGCGTCGGGGACCACTCGCGGGAATGTGCCGCACTCGCCGGAACGAATCGGCCAGGATGCCGATCCGCGTCCGTTCGACGGTCCCTCCCCGCGTGCGTGACGGCTGACCGCCCCCGCGGGATCGTAGACAACACCGGCTCGACCGGTCATCGCCGGGTCATCCGGCTGACACGCTCAGGAGGAGCATGCCGACCACGGCACCCGCCGCGCAGAACAATTCATCGCGGCGCAGAAAGACTTCCGCGGCACGCCGCGACGACGAAGCACCCCTCATCCCGATCCTCGCCCGCAAGGTGCGCGAGGTCGAGGCCAAGGCGCAGCGAGGCAAGCTCGGACCGACCAATCGCGTGAAGTTCCAGGTGATCGCCTTCCTGGTGCGTGAAGAGCGTGCGCGGGTGAAGGCCGAGGCCGACCTCGACGCCGGTGCCCGCGCCGAGCTGCTCAAGCGTCTCGATGGGGTGGCGACCATCCTCGCCAAGACCGCTGCGCGCGACACGTCGCTCATCCAGCTGCTCGAGGTCGACCAGGCCACGTCGCCGGTGGCGCGGCGCATGCGCCGCGACTGGCTCATCGAGTCGGGCGCCGAGCTGCCGCCGGACGAGCTCATCATCACCGACGTCGCGCCTGTCTCGCAGCCGGTCGTGCCGGCCGCGCTGGCCGAGCGCCAGGTCGTGCCGCCCGCGATCGAGTCGCGCCAGATGGCCAACCCCTTCCTCGCGCCCGACCTGACCGCGGCCGTGTCCCAGAGCGCGCCGCGCCGTCGGCTCGACGGCTGGGAGCTCATGGGCCCGCTGTTCAAGGCCTTCGAGACCGGCGCGGGCGGATCCGCCGCATCCATGACTCTTCCCGAGGTGCCCGAGTTCGACCGGCTGTCGCCCAAGGGCCTGGAGGTCATGGCGCATCAGTCCCGTTTCCTCGAGTCTGTGCGCGAGGGGCACCGCAGCTTCCTCCTCGCAGACGAGCCGGGCCTCGGAAAGACCGCTCAGTCGGTGCTCGCCGCGTCGGTGGCGGGCGCCTATCCGTTGCTCGTGGTCGTGCCGAACGTCGTGAAGATGAACTGGCTGCGCGAGGTCGGCCGGTGGACTCCGCAGCGACGGGCCACGGTCGTCAGCGGCGATGGACGCGATGTCGACGCCTTCGCCGACGTCTTCATCGTCAACTACGAGATCCTCGATCGCCACCTGTCATGGCTGGGCTCGATCGGCCTCAAGGGCATGGTCGTCGACGAGGCGCACTTCATCAAGAACCTCACGTCGCAGCGATCGCAGAACGTGCTGGCGCTCGCCGGACGCATCCGCGAACAGGTTCGCGATCCTCTGATGCTCGCTCTCACGGGCACGCCGCTGATCAACGACGTCGAGGACTTCGACGCGATCTGGCGCTTCCTCGGCTGGACGCTGGGCGAGAAGCCCGGTGCCGAGCTCATGGACAAGCTCGAGTCGACCGGCCTCACCCCGGCCGACAAGGCGTTCTACCCGGAGGCGCGCGAGGCCGTCATCTCGATGGGCATCGTCCGCCGCAAGAAGAAGGACGTCGCGGCCGACCTGCCCGACAAGCTCATCGCCGACCTCCCCGTCGAGCTCGACGACGAATTCGGTCGTTCCGTTCGCCAGGCCGAGCGCGAGCTGGGCGAACGACTCGCCGCGCGGTACCGCCGCATCCTCGAGGCTCGCGGCGACCGGGGCCTCGCTCCCGGCGAGATCGACGACGACATCGTGCGGCTGGTTGCGCACAACGAGCTCGAAGAGTCGAAGGCCGCGGGCACGGGCTCCGAGAACGTGTTCACGATGGTGCGAAAGATCGGCCAGGCCAAGGCGCACCTCGCCGCCGATTACGCGGTGCAGCTGCAGCGCTCCGTCGGCAAGGTGGTCTTCTTCGCCAAGCACATCGACGTGATGGATGCTGCGGAGTCCCACTTCGCCGCGTCGGGTCTTCGCACCGTCTCCATCCGCGGAGACCAGACGACCCCCGCACGGCAGCTCGCGATCGACGCGTTCAACAACGACCCGGACGTCGGGATCGCGGTGTGCTCGCTCACCGCAGCCGGTGTCGGGCTCAACATGCAGGCCGCGTCGAACGTCGTGCTGGCCGAACTGAGCTGGACCGCCGCCGAGCAGACGCAGGCCATCGACCGCGTGCACCGCATCGGTCAGGAAGAGCCCGTGACCGCCTGGCGGATCATCGCTGCGCACACGATCGACACCAAGATCGCCGAGCTCATCGACTCCAAGCAGGGTCTGGCCGCTCGCGCCCTCGACGGCGAAGCGGTCGACCCGGCATCGAGCGACTCGGTGCAGCTGAGCGCGCTCATGCACGTGCTGCGACGCACTCTCGGCGGCGAGTGATCCCGGGTGCGGCGGCGGGAGACCGGCCGCCGCACCCGCACACGCGCCCGCCAAGTGGCTGACGCATCGCCTCCGACGCTATGGTCGGTGTGGCAACGTCGCCGGCTCTCCCACCCGACACAGCGAGGACCACAGCTATGAAGATCGGCATTCTGACGAGCGGCGGCGACTGCCCCGGTCTCAACGCCGTCATCCGCGGAATCGTGCTCAAGGGCACGACGAACTACGACATCGAGTTCGTGGGCATCCGAGACGGCTGGCGAGGCGTCGTCGACGCCGACTTCTTCCCCCTCACCCGCCACGAGGTGAAGGGGCTGTCCAAGGTCGGCGGCACCATCCTCGGCACCAGCCGCACCAACCCCTACGAGGGCACCCGCGGCGGCGCCGAGAACATCGCCAAGACCCTCTACGGTCACCGCATCGACGGCATCGTCGCGATCGGCGGCGAGGGCACGCTCGCGGCCGCCGACCGCCTCTCGAACGACGGCATCAACGTCATCGGCGTGCCGAAGACCATCGACAACGACCTGCGCGCGACCGACTACTCGTTCGGTTTCGACACCGCGGTCAACATCGCCACCGACGCGATGGACCGCCTGCGCACGACCGGTGACTCCCACCAGCGGTGCATGGTCGCCGAGGTGATGGGCCGCCACGTCGGCTGGATCGCCCTGCACGCCGGCATCGCCGCGGGGGCCCACGTCATCTGCATCCCCGAGGTGCCGCTCTCGCTCGACGAGATCGTCGACCAGGTCACACGCGCCCACGACCGCGGTCGTGCGCCGCTCATCGTCGTGTCCGAGGGCTTCACGCTCAAGGGCATGAGCGAGGCGTTCAGCGACAAGGGCCTCGACGCGTTCAACCGTCCCCGTCTCGGCGGCATCAGCGAGGTGCTCGCCCCCGAGATCGAGCGCATCACGGGCATCGAGACCCGCTCGACGGTGCTCGGCCACATCCAGCGCGGCGGGTCGCCCTCGGGCTTCGACCGCGTGCTCGCGACGCGTCTCGGGCTCCACGCCGCCGACGCGCTCTTCGAGCAGAACTGGGGTCACATGGTGGCCATGCGCGGCACCGACATCGTTCGCGTGCCGTTCGCCGACGCGCTCGGCGAGCTCAACACCGTGCCGCTGTACCGCTACGAAGAGGCCGCCGCGCTCTTCGGCTGATCCCTTCTTGTGCCCGACGTAGGACAAGGGCCCGGCGTAGGACGATCCGACCGAGATCGTCCTACGCCGGGCCCTTCTCCTACCTGCGCGACCGGCGAGCGGATGCTGCGCGCCGGTCGCGCGCGGTCAGGACGCGTCGGCGACGCCGAGCACGTCGAGCAGCCAAGCGAGCTCGAACGCCCGCTCACGCCAGGAGTTGTACCGACCGCTGACTCCGCCGTGACCGGCGACCATCTCGCACTTGAGCATCGCGTCGGCACCCACCTCGCGCAGACGGGCGACCCACTTGGCCGGTTCGACGTAGAGCACGCGCGTGTCATTGAGCGACGTGACGGCGAGGATGCGGGGGTAGACGACGCCTTCGCGCACATTCTCGTACGGCGAGTACGACTTCATGTACGCGTAGACGTCGGCGTCGTGCAGCGGGTCGCCCCACTCGTCCCACTCGATGACGGTCAGAGGGAGCGAGGGGTCGAGGATCGTGGTGAGCGCGTCGACGAAGGGCACGCTCGCGAGCACGCCGGCGAACAGCTCGGGAGCGAGGTTCGCGATGGCGCCCATCAGCAGACCGCCGGCGCTGCCGCCCTCCGCGACCATCCGGTCGGGGGTCGTGTACCCCGCCTCGACGAGGTGGCGCGCGGCGTCGACGAAGTCGGTGAACGTGTTGCGCTTCGCGAGCGTCTTCCCGTCTTCGTACCACTGCCTGCCCATCTCGCCGCCGCCGCGCACGTGCGCGACCGCGAAGACCACGCCGCGGTCGAGCTCCGACAGCCTCGCGACCGAGAAGCCGGGCTCGATCGAGTGCTCGTACGACCCGTATCCGTAGAGGTGGAGCGGACGCGGGGCCGAGCCCACCTCGCCGAACGAGCGCTTCCACACCAGCGAGATCGGCACCCGGGTGCCGTCCTGAGCGGTGGCCCACACGCGGGCTTGGCCGTAGTCGGCGCCGTCGTAGCCGCCGAGCACGGGCTGGCGCTTGCGCAGCAGCAGCTCACCGGTGGCGATCTCGTAGTCGAAGACGGTGCCGGGGGTGACGAACGAGCCGTAACCGACACGCAGGAGGGGTGGCGCCCACTCGGGATTGCCGCCCGTACCGACGCTGTAGAGCGGCTCGTCGAATTCGATCTCGCGCACCGCACCATCGGCGTAGTCGAGCATGCCGAGTCGGGGCAGGCCGTCGCGGCGGTAACCGACGACCCCCCAGTCGCGGAACGTGTCGACGCCGAGCAGTCGCTGACCCGGCCGGTGGGCGATGACGACGGACCGTTCGCCTTGGGGGTCGGATGCGGTGACCCGCACCACCTCGAAGTCGAGAGCGTCGTCGTTGTGGAGCACGTAGAGCACGTCCTCGCCGTCCACGACGGCGTCGGAGGCGGAGTACTCCACCCCCTCGCGGCGCGGCCAGACCACGCGCGGTTCGCCGCGCAGGTCGTCGGCGTCGAGGATCCACTCCTCGGAGGTGATCGACGATCCGACATCGATGACGAGATAGCGGTCGCTGCGGGTGAAGCCCGCGCCGACCCAGTACCGCTCGTCGGGCTCCGTGAACAGCTTCACGTCGGTATCGACCGGCGTGCCGATCTCATGGAGCCATACGGTGTCGGGACGCCAGGCGTCGTCGACGGTCGTGTAGACCACGTAGCGACCGTCCGGCGAGAACGAGGCACCCGCGAAGGTGTCGGGGATCTCATCGGCGAGGTTCTCGCCGGTGGTGAGGTCTCGCACGCGAAGGGTGTAGCGCTCGTCGCCGACGACGTCGACGCCGTAGAGCATGCGCCCTCCGTCGGTCGAGACCTCGAAGCTGCCGAGAGAGAAGAAGTCGGTGCCCTCGGCCTCGATGTTGCCGTCGAGGAGCACCTGCTCGCCGGGGACGGGCTCTCCCGGGGTGAGTTCGGGCGGCGTCCAGTCGTCGGGCGAGGCCAGGGGAGCGCGGCACTGGATGCCGTACTGGCTGCCTTCGACGGTGCGGCCGTAGTACCACCACGCGCCGCGGCGGCTGGGGACGGACAGGTCGGTCTCGAGGGTGCGGCCCTTGATCTCCTGGAACACCTGCTCGCGAAGCCCCTCGAGGTGAGCCGTTCGGGCGTCGGTGTAGGCGTTCTCGGCGTCGAGGTGCGAGAGGACCGCCGCATCCTCCTTCGCACGGAACCACTCGTACGGGTCGTCGAAGGTGTCGCCGTGGTGGGAGCGGATCGTCGAGCGGCGCTCGGCGACGGGGGGATCGGGAAGGGCCTGAGCGTCGTTCACGATCCCACGCTAGCCGAGGAGCACCGCGCCCCGGCCGGTCGTCAGCGGACGGTGACGAGGGTGCGCTGCCACCCCGACGAGCCGTCGGGGGCGATGGGCGCGCGGTCCTCGATCTGCACCTGACCGTTCTTGTCGGTGGCACGCACGGTGACGTAGTGCGTGCCTGCCTCGGCCTGCCACTCCATCCACCACTGCACCCAGGTGTCGGCGTTGACCGGAGTGGAGAGGTTCGCCTGCTGCCAGTCGCCGTCGTCGATCGAGACCTCGACACTCTGGATGCCGGTGGTCTGCGCCCACGCCATGCCCGCGATCGGCACGGTGCCGGCGTTGACAGGCGTTCCCGAACGCGGGGTATCGATGCGCGACGACATCTTGATGGGGGCTTCAGCGGCGTACCCGCGCGGGGTCCAGTAGGCCTCGTCGGCGGCGAACGTGGTGACCTTCAGCTCGGTGACCCACTTCGTCGCCGAGACGTAGCCGTAGAGACCGGGGACGACCATCCGCACCGGGAAACCGTGCTCGAGCGGAAGCGGTTCGCCGTTCATGGCGACCGCGAAGATGGCGTCGCGGTTGTCGTCGGTCAGCGTGTCGAGAGGAGTGCTCGCGGTGTAGCCGTCGACGCTGCGCGAGAGCACCATGTCGGCGCCGGCCTGGGGCCCCGCCATCGCGAGGATGTCGCGAATGGGAACGCCCTGCCAGATCGCGTTGCCGACGAGGCCGCCACCGACCTCGTTCGAGACGCACGTCAGGGTGATGCCGTACTCGTCGAGACCCATCCCGACGAGGTCGTCGAAGGAGAGCTCGATGCGCTGATCGACCATGCCGTCGATCACGAGGCGCCAGGTCGACGGGTCGATCGAGGGAACGGTCAGAGCCGTGTCGACGCGGTAGAAGTCGGCGTTGGGCGTGAACAGGGGGGAGAGGCCCTCCACGTCGGCTTCCGCGCCGGCCGGCACGGTGACCGTGGAGCGCACCGCGGGAAGCTGGATGGCGTCGCGGACGGCCGCGATCGACGAGGTCGTCGCCGAGATGACCCGCGAGCCCACACCCACCACGACGGAGGCGGCGGCGGCGATGGCGGTCATCCCGAGGAATCCGCGCCGGCTCGCCCCTGCGGTCTCAGCGCCCTCCTCAGGGTCCGACTCCGTGGGAGCGGCCGCCGCACGGTCGCGCCAGGCCCGCAGACGTCGCCCCAGCATCAGGATGAGCACGACCCCCACGATCGTGCCGACCAGCGGAGGAAGCGCGGACAGGACGCCCGCACCCGCGCGGGTGAGGATCGCCGCGCCGGAGAGCACTCCGGCGACGACGAGCAGCACGGCGCCCAGCGGTGGTCGCACGTACTCGAGGATTCCGGCGATCGCCGACGCGATGACGACCGCGAGGCCGAGGCCGACGAGCAGAGCGATCTTGTCGTTCGCCCCGAACGTCGAGATCGCGAACTCCTTGAGCGGCTGGGGCACGATGTCGATCACGAACGACCCCACCGCCAGCAGCGGACTCGCCTGGGGCGCGACCAGGAGGGCGATGAGTTCGGCGGCCGCGAGGAACGCGGCAGCCGAGACGATGCCGGCCACCGCCGACCAGGCGGTGAAGGTCTTGCGTCGTGCGGCCATGGCTGGGCCTCCCCGTCTCGTCGTGGTCGCTACCTATTCGCGGCCGCCGACGATTCGGATGTGCGCTCTAGGCTGGGGGCATGGTCGGAGCATCGCCGCAGTTCGGTCAGTACCCGCCCGCGCGGCGCGTGATCGTGCATCTGAGCGATACGCATCTCCTCGCCGGCGACCGCCGGCTGGGCGGTCGGTACGACGTCGCGGCGAACCTCGCGCGCACGATGCGCGCGGTCGAAGACCTCGGTATCCGTCCCGATGCCCTCGTCTTCACCGGCGATCTCACCGACCTGGGCGAACCCGAGGCCTATGCGGCTCTCCGGGCAGAGGTCGAGCCGGTCGCCGAACGACTGGGGGCGCCGGTGGTGTGGGTGGCCGGCAACCACGACGAACGTCCTGCCATGCGCCAGCACCTCCTCGACACGGAGGCGACGCAGGAGCCGATCACGGGGGTGTGGGACCTCGACGGCCTCCGGCTGGTCGCCCTCGATTCGACCGTGCCCGGATGGCATCACGGCGAGATCGATGCCGCCCAACGGGACTGGCTCGCCGGCGTCCTCGCCGATCCGTCCCCGCTGGGCACGCTCCTGGCGCTGCACCATCCGCCGCTCCCGTCGCACATCCCCTTCTTCGACATCCTCGAGCTCCGCGACCAGCACGCACTCGCCGAGGTGGTCGCCGGAACCGACGTGCGCGGCATCCTCGCCGGCCACCTGCATTACTCGACCAGCGGCACCTTCGCCGGGGTGCCGGTGAGCGTGGCGGCGGCGACCTGCTACACGATGGATCTCGCCCGCCCGGCGGTCGAGGTGAACGGGATGGACGCCGGGCAGTCCTTTCACCTCGTGCACGTCTACGACGACACGATCACCCACGCGGTGGTACCCGTCGTCGACGATGCGCAGACGGGGGAGTACTTCACGGCGGAGTGGACCGAGCGCATGGCCGGTCTCACCCCCGAGGAACGACTCGACGCGTTCTCGCGCAAGCGCTCCTGACGGCTGTACGCGGCGGCCCGTGCGGTGACCGTCGGTCACCCCGGTGTCCACCGGGGGCGCTCAGCCCGCGCGGGTAGGCTCGACGCACCTCGACCGGCCGTAACCCAAAAGGATCTACATGCCACAGGACGCGACGAAGCTCCAGGACACCACCGAGCGCACCCGCACGGAGACCGATTCGTTGGGGTCGCTGGAGATCCCCGCGGAGGCGTATTGGGGCATCCACACCGCCCGCGCGCTGGAGAATTTCCCGATCTCCCAGCGTCCGATCTCGGTCTACCCCGATCTCGTCCGGGCTCTGGCGATGGTCAAGCAGGCGTCGGCCCGCGCCAACATCGAGATCGGCGTGCTCGACGCCGAGCGGGGGCAGCTGATCGATCGCGCCGCCCAGCGGGTCATCGACGGCGAGTTCCACGATCAGTTCGTCGTGGGCGTCATCCAGGGCGGCGCCGGCACGTCGACGAACATGAACGCCAACGAGGTGCTGACCAACATCGCCCTCGAAGAGGCCGGGCGTGCGAAGGGCGATTACGGTTTCCTCTCGCCGATCGACCACACCAACCGCAGCCAGTCGACCAACGACGTGTACCCGACGGCCGTCAAGGTCGGGCTCGCGCTGAACCTCCAGAGCCTGCTGGCAGAGCTCTCGCTCCTGCGGCAGTCGTTCCTCGCGAAGTCGGTCGAGTTCCACGACGTGCTCAAAGTCGGGCGCACCCAGCTGCAGGACGCCGTGCCGATGACGCTCGGACAGGAGTTCCACGGTTTCGCCACGACGCTCGGCGAGGACTACAACCGGTTGACCGAGAACGCCTACCTCCTCGCGGAGGTCAACATGGGAGCGACCGCGATCGGCACGGGGATCACGGCACACTCGACCTACGCGAAGGCCGTACTGCACCATCTGCGCTCCATCACCGCGCTCGACCTCGACACCGCGACCGACCTCGTGGAGTCGACGAGCGATACGGGCTCGTTCATGTCGTTCTCGTCTTCGCTGAAGCGCAACGCGATCAAGCTGTCGAAGATCTGCAACGACCTCCGACTCCTCTCCAGCGGCCCGCAGGCCGGGTTCGGCGAGATCAATCTGCCGCCCCGTCAGGCGGGCTCGAGCATCATGCCGGGCAAGGTCAACCCCGTCATCCCCGAGGTCGTCAACCAGGTCGCCTTCGCGGTGGCAGGCGCCGACCTCACCGTCACGATGGCGGTCGAGGGCGGTCAGCTGCAGCTCAACGCCTTCGAGCCGGTGATCGCGCACTCCATCTTCCAGTCGATGACCTGGATGCAGCGGGCGATGTGGACGCTGCGGGTGAACTGCATCGACGGCATCACCGCGAACCGGGAACGACTCGGCGCGATGGTCGGCTCGTCGGTGGGCGTCGTCACCGCTCTCACGCCCTTCATCGGCTACGCGGCGGCCGCGGCCCTCGCCAAGACCGCGTTGCTGACGGGACGCAACGTCGCCGACCTCGTCGTCGAGGCGGGCCTGATGTCACGAGCCGAGGTCACGAAGCAGATCTCGCCGATGCGCCTGTCGGGGCTCGAGGCGATCACCGAGGCGATCCCCGTCATCCGCTCCTCGACCGACGTCGTCTCGCCTCCCGAGGGCTGAGCGGCTGGCGAGACGGCGGGTCAGCCGATGATTCGGCAGTGCGTCGTGAGTGCGCCCACCCCGTCGACGCCGACCGTGACGGTCGAGCGGTCGCGGAGGAAGATCTGCGGGTCGCGGGAGTAGCCCGCCCCGCCCGGGCTGCCGGTGGAGATGAGCGTCCCGGGCAGCAGGGTGACCGACTGCGACAAGTGCGAGATGAGCGTCGCGACCGAGCGCACCATCTGGCCGGTGGAGGCGTCCTGCACCGTGTGTCCGTCGACGACGGTCCAGATGTGGAGGTTCTGCGGATCGGGGATCTCATCGGCGGTCACGACGAACGGGCCGGTCGGTGTGAACCCGTCGAACGACTTGCAGCGCGACCACTGCGCCTCGGAGAACTGGATGTCGCGGGCGGTGATGTCGTTGACCACCGTGTAGCCCCAGACGTGGTCGAGGGCGTCCTCCGTGGCGACGTCCTTCGCCGCTCGTCCGATGATCACGCCCAGTTCCGCCTCGTAGTCCACCGATTCGCTGAGGGTTCGCGGCCACGACGTGGTCGCCTCGTGCCCGGCGAGCGAGTTGGGCCACAGCACGAAGACGGTGGGCGTCGAGTCTGTCTTGAGCCCGAGCTCGCCCGAGTGCGCGGAGTAGTTCAATCCGATCGCCAGGATCACCGGCGGTGTCAGGACGGCCGATGCGAACGCCGCCCCGTCGATCGAGATCCAGGATGCGGCGTCGGCCGCGCCTCGCACGCGCTCCAGCAGCTCGTCGCCGCCGGCGATGAGGGCCTCGAGGGTGCCGGGCGCGTCGTCGAACAACTCGTCGACGAAGGTCATCGCCTCGTCGCTGACGACCACCAGGCGGGGGGAGAGTTCGGACGACGCTGACTGAACGTGGGCAAACCGCATGCGTCCACGCTACCCGGCGGCGTGGGGCACCCCGCTCTAGGCTGATCGCATGGCCTACCCCTCGCCGCTGTCGCAGCCGCATCCGGGGGCCGGCGCCCCCATCTCGCCCGCGGGGTCCGTGCCCGCGACCGTACCCGTCGGCTCCCGACGCACCGGGGGTGCGCTCGTGTGGATCGGCGGCGTGCTCGCGCTCGTGCTGGTGGCCCTCGTCGCGTACTTCGTGAACTTCCTCGGGCCGGGCGCGTCGACCGTGGGGATGATCCTCGCGCTCGTGCCGCTCGCGGTGGTAGCGGCGGTCGTGCGCCTCATCGATCGGTGGGAGCCGGAACCGCGCGGAATCGTCGTGTTCGCCGTCGCCTGGGGAGCCATCGCCGCGGTCGCCATCGCGCTGGGCGTCGACCTCGCGCTGACGTTCGTCGTCGGTCCGCTGCCGGCCGAGTTCTCCTCCGTCGTGCAAGCCCCCGTGGTCGAGGAGGTCGCGAAGGGTCTCGGGGTCTTCCTCATCTACGTCGCCGCCCGGCGGTCGTTCGACGGACCCGTCGACGGCATCGTCTACGGGGCGCTCGTCGGCGCGGGGTTCGCCTTCACCGAGAACATCCAGTACTTCGCCATCAGTCTCATCGAGGGGGGCCTCTCCCAGGCGTCAACGACGTTCTTCCTCCGCGCGATCCTCTCGCCCTTCGCGCACGTCATGTTCACCGCGCTGATCGGATTCGCGTTCGGATTGGCCGCCCGGCGGTCACTGCCCGCCGGTGCCGCGTTCGGCTATGGGCTCGCCGGGCTGGTCGCAGCGATCCTCCTGCACGCGCTCTGGAACGGCTCGGCGGTGTTCGCTGACTTCTTCGCGCTCTACGTGACCGTGCAGGTGCCCCTCTTCGTTCTCTTCATCCTCGGGGTGCTGCTGCTGCGCCGCGAGGAGTCGCGCCTGACCCGGGTGCGGCTCGGTGAATACGCCGCGGCGGGATGGTTCACCGAGCAGGAGGTGGGGATGCTGGCGACCGGGCCCGGCCGCCGCGCGGCGCTCCGCTGGGCGAAGACGCTGAACGGCGACCGCACGCGCGTCATGCGGCGCTTCATCGCCGATGCGACCGCGCTCGCCGCGGCCCGACAGCGGGCGCTGTCGGGCCGTGACCCTCACGCGGCCACCGTCGAGCGTCAGCTGCTCGAGCGTGCGACGCGGGCGAGGACGGAACTGTTCGCCCCCTGAGGAAAGGGCCCCGCCCTCACCGGACCGCCACGGCGTCGAGGGGGGCGCGCCAGAACGACAGTTCGTGCGTCGCCGACGCCCGGAACGCCTCCGCCATCACCGCGCGACGACGCGGCGCCGCGCGAGCGGCCGCGGCGGTGACGATCTCGATCGCCGTCAGCGTCGCGTCGGCGAACTCCGGCGCGGCGTAGGTGTCGAGCCAGTCGCGGTACGGGTGTGCGTCGCCGCTGAGCGGATGCAGCCGGCTTCCGACGTCGTGGTAGAGCCAGTAGCAGGGGAGGACCGCCGCGATGAGCCGCTCGTAGTCGCCGCTGTCGGCAGCCGCCCCCAGATGGTCGAGGTAGGCGGTCGTGGTGGGGCTCGCCTGTACGCGCGATCCGCCGCCGAGATCGAGCCACTGCTCGTGGAGGGTCAGCTCGGTGGCCACGGCGGCGTGAGCGCCGGTGATCCAGAACGTCTGCTCCTCGGCGCTGGGCGCGAGACGGGACGCCTGTGCCAGCACGCGCGAGTACTCGCGGAGGTACACGGCGTCCTGCGCGAGGTACCAGGCGAACGCTTCCCGATCGAGCGTTCCTTCGCCGAGAGACCGGATGAAGTCGAGCCCGTCGATCGCCTCCCGCACGTCGGCCGTGTCCTGCCACCACTCGTCGGCGATCTCGCCCGGCGTCGGCGCGGTGTCGAGGCCGCCGCGCGCCCAGAGCCCGGCGAAGTGGCTCACGGGCCCGTGCCCGCCCCCGACGGCGAGCTCTGACCCGTGCCGGATGCTCTCCGACAGCCAGCGCAGGGCGAGATCCGTCGCATCAGACCAGGTCGAGCCCGCCGCGCGGCGGGTCGCGATCGCGGACGACAGGGAGCACCCCGTCCCGTGGGTGTTCCGCGTCTCGATGCGCGGCGAGCGGAAGTCGCTGACGCGGCCGTCGGGCTCCACGAGCGCGTCGCGGAGGTCGGAACCCTCGAGATGCCCGCCCTTCGCCAAGACCCGCACACCGTGACGCCGGGCGAGTTCCCGGGCCTGGGCGACGACGGCGTCGCCGTCCGATGCCGGCTCACAGGCGAGCAGGATGGCGAGCTCCGGCACGTTGGGTGTGACGAGGTCGGCCACGGGGAGGAGCAGGCGCAACGCATCTTCGGCCCCCGGATCGAGCAGCCGGTGCCCGCTGGTGGACACCATCACGGGGTCGAGGACCACGACGGGTGGGCGCACCGCGGAAAGCCACTGGCGCACCGTCGCGATCACCCCCACGTCGGCGAGCATGCCGATCTTCACGGCATCGATCGCTACGTCGTCGCTGACCGCGTGCAGCTGCTCGGCGAGGAACGACGTCGGCGGGCGGTGCACCGACCGCACGCCGCGCGTGTTCTGCGCGACGAGTGCGGTGACCGCGGCCATCCCGTATCCGCCGTTGGCGGCGATGCTCTTCAGGTCGGCCTGCACCCCTGCCCCGCCCGTCGGGTCGGTGCCGGCGATGCTGAGCACCCGGGGGACGCCGGCGCTCATCGGCCGGCCTCCCAGGCCGACCGCAGGGCTACGGCGGCGGCGGAGGGGTCGGCTGCGCCGCAGATCGCCGACACGACGGCGATGCCGCTGACACCCGCCGCCCGCAGCACCGCGGCGTCCGTCGCGGTGATGCCGCCGATAGCGACCACCGGCAGGGTGCTCACATCGGCTAGGCGGCCGGTCGCACCCGCGCCGAGGGGGTGCGCTGCATCCGGCTTGGTGCTCGTCGCACGGAACGGTCCGATTCCGAGGTAGTCGGCGTGGGCTGAGGCTTCGCGCATCTCGGCGTCCGTCGACACGCTCACGCCGATGATGCCCTCGGGGCCGATGAGCGTGCGTGCGATCGACGCCGGGAGATCCGACTGCCCGAGGTGGACGCCCGACACGGCAGCGCCGGCCGCGCGCGCGGCTAGGTAGACGTCGACCCGGTCGTTCACGATGACCGGCACGTGAGGGGGAGTGGCGGCGGCCACCGCGAGGACGGTGTCGAGGAACGCGCGCGCGGGGGCGTGCTTCTCGCGCACCTGGACGGCCGTCACCCCGCCGGCGACCGCGGCGGCCACGAGATCGGGCAACCGGTGCCCGGCGCGGGTCGCGATGACGGCGTCGGTGACGAGGTACAGCGCAAGGTCGACACTCATGAGAGAACCACCCGCTCGGCGACGGTCGCGCCGTCGAGCGAGGCGAGGGCGTCGATGAACCTCACGGCGAAAGACCCCGGCCCGTCGGCTCCGGGCGCCGCGAGCTCGGCGGCGACCGTGTAGGCGGCGACGGCGGCGACGGAGGCTTCGAAGCGGTCGGCGTGCGCACCGGCGAAGGCGGCGAGCACCGCGCCGAGAGCGCATCCGCCGCCGGTGATCCGGGTGAGCAGCGGATCACCGTTGGCGATGCGGACGACCCGCTCGCCGTCGGTGAGGAGATCGACCGCCCCGGAGACGGCGACGACCGCCCCGGTGGATCGCGCGAGCGAGAGCGCGCCCTCGAGCGCATCGTCCACGCCGTCGGCGCTGTCGACGCCGCGGCCGCCGGCACCCGCGCTCGCCAGCGCGAGGATCTCGGACGGGTTGCCGCGCACGATCGACGGTCGCTCTTCGAGCAGGCGGTGGGCCAGAGCGGTGCGCACGGGCAGTGCGCCCACGGCCACGGGATCGAGAACCCAGGGCGTGCCGCCGGCGCAGGCGGCACCGACGGCCTCGACGGAGGCCGCCCGTTGCTCGGCATTCGGCGTCCCGAGGTTGATGAGCACGGCGTCGGCCACGGAGGCGAACACCCCCGACTCCTCGGGGATGTCGACCATCGCGGGTGACGCGCCGATGGCGAGCAGGGCGTTGGCGGTGAAATTGACCACCACGCTGTTGGTGACGCACTGGACGAGGGGCGCGGCGGAGCGCACCTCTCCGACGGCGTCTCGGACGGATTGCAGAAGTGCAGGCGTGATCGTCACGCTCGACATCCCTTCGCTAGTACGAACTAGAGCAGGTTCTCCGGGTGTGATCTCAGCCCCTCGTCGTGAGGGGCACCCCGTGCCAGTGGACCCATCGTTGCACATGCGACGCGGTGCGCGGGATCGTCGATGCGGGGCGTGCGCGCGGCCGGGTCTTGACAGGGCCGGAGGCTCGGAGCATCCTGGTTTCAGACCAACTCAGCGCTCGGGAGTCACGCAGGCATCGCCGCGGCACCGGGCGCTGAGTGGTGTCAAGGGCAGTCGGACGGACTCCGATCGTGCTTGGATGGACGCATGACTGATGCGACAAAGCCCGAGATCGACGCCCCCCAGGGCCCGGCGCCCACCGACCTCGTCATCCGCGACATCACCGTGGGCGACGGCGACGAGGCGAAGCCCGGCGACACCGTGACGGTGCACTACCTCGGCGTCGAGTACGACACCGGTGAAGAATTCGATTCGTCGTGGGGACGCGGGGAGAGCATCCAGTTCCCGCTCCGCGGCCTCATCCAGGGATGGCAGGACGGCATCCCGGGCATGAAGGTCGGCGGACGCCGTGAACTCGTCATCCCGCCGCACCTCGCCTATGGCCCCGCCGGCGGACACTTCCTCGGCGGCAAGACCCTGATCTTCATCATCGACCTGCTCAAGGTCGGCTGACACCGGTTCATCACGAGACCCGGGCGCGCTTCGGCGGCCCGGGTTTCGTCATTTCTATATTCGGTGGAATACATTCGACACTGCCGCGGTTCAGTCGACAGGAGCCGATCGAACCGGCACCCCCACCACTCGAGGAGAACCATGACCGACACCACCACGCTCGACGTCCCCGGCTACAAGGCGGGCACCTGGGCTCTCGACCCCGCGCACAGCGAGGTCACCTTCAGCGTCCGCCACATGATGATCTCGAAGGTGCGCGGCGCCTTCGGTGTGAAGAGCGGCACGTTCGTCACCACCGAGAACCCCCTCGAGTCGACGGTCGAGGCCACCGTCGACGTCGCATCGATCGACACGAAGGATGAGGGCCGCGACGGCCACCTCCGTTCGGCCGACTTCTTCGACGCCGAGAACTTCCCGACGATGGAGTTCCGCTCCACCGGCGTGCGCGTCGAGGACGGCGACATGCTCGTCGACGGCGACCTCACCATCAAGGGCACCACCAAGCCCGTCACGTTCTCGTTCGAGTTCGGCGGCTTCGGCACCGACCCGTGGGGCAACTACAAGGCCGGCGCCACCGCCAAGACGGTCATCAACCGCGAGGACTTCGGTCTGACGTGGAACACCGCCCTCGAGACCGGTGGGGTCCTCGTCGGCAAGGACGTCACGATCGAGCTCGACCTCCAGGGTGCGCTCCAGGCGTAAGACTCTGCACGGCGAAGGGGCGGATGCTGTCAGCATCCGCCCCTTTCGCGTGCCCGGTCAGGCGAGCGCAGGCCGTCGCCGACGCAGGCGGTCCTGGGCGAGGAGGATGCCGAGGAAGACGATGAGCGCCCCCACCGGCTCGTTCCACGCGAGCGGTTCGCCGAGCACGACCATTCCGAGCACCACCCCGACGACGGGGGTGATGTACGTCACCGTGGAGGCGCGCGTGGGTCCCCAGGCGCGCAGGGCGTTCTGGTTCCAGATGTAGGCGACTCCCGTGCCGAGGCAACCGAGCATGAGCATGCTGGCGATGACCCACGGGCTCCACTCGACCGGACCCACGGCGATGACGGGAGTGAGTACCAGCATGACCGTCGCGGCGAGCGCGATGTAGGTGAAGGCGAAGCTGAGGGGTGAGAGCCCGCTGTTCGCGAGGAAGCGACGCATGTACGCGAGGCCGACGCCGTAGCAGGCGGTCGCCCCGAGGATCGCGAACTGGGCGACGAGGCTCTGGTCGAGATCGAGCCCCTGCCACGGACCGACGATGACGAGCACCCCGAGGATCCCGAGCACGATGCCGGTGATCTGCACGGGTTTGAGGCTCTCGACGCGGAAGACCGCCCAGGCCATCACCGCCGTCATGATCGGCGTGGTGGCGTTGTAGATGCTCGCGAGCCCCGATGTGACGTGCTGCTGCGCCCAGGAGAAGAGCAGGAAGGGCAGCACGCAGAAGACGACACCGACCACGGCGAGGTGCAACCAGATGATCGGGCGGCGGGGGAGGCTCTCGCGCCGCAGGAGCATGAACGCACCGAGGGTGAGGGCTCCGAGTACGAGGCGGCCCCACGCGACCTGCCCCGGGGCCAGGCCCGTCAGGGCGACCTTCATGAACAGGAAGCTCGACCCCCAGACGATGCCGGTCAGGGCGAACTGCACGGCGACGGAGGTCTGCGAGGGAGCGGCTGAGGGCGAGGGCACCCGCCGACTCTAGACCGCGGCCCGAGCGCGGCGAGCCCGGTCGGACTGCGTCGTCCGTTTTCCGCCGATCGCTGTCGCTCGCCCTACGGTTCGGGGTGGTCGGCGTCGTAGGAGCGGAAGCGCGGGTTGAGTCGCACGAGCAGGCCGACCAGCGCGATGACGATCATGCCGCCGATCAACGGCGGGAACCACAGCGCGGTGAAGGTCGCGAGAGTGCCGGCGTAGAGCGCGCCGAGGCGCGGGCCGCCGGCCACGACGACGATGAAGATGCCCTGGAGGCGTCCGCGGATCGCGTCGGGGACGGCGGACTGCATCATCGTCGAGCGATAGATCGCGCTGACGTTGTCGGCCCCACCGGCGATCGCGAGTGCCACGGTCGCCAGCGCGATCGCGGCCGGATTCGGCGAGGACTCGTCGACGATCGCGGGCGCCGGCCACCCCAGAGCGGCGGCGAGCAGCACGAGGCCGAAGAGCGCCATGGCGCCGCCGTAGACGTAGATCGCGCGTTCGATGCCCAGCCCCTGGCGCCGCACCCGCCCGATGGGTCCGGAGAAGAGGCTCGACAGCAGCACTCCCGCGGCGATCGAGGCGGTGAGCGCACCGGTGGTGATCGCGCCGCCGCCCAGCAGCACCGCACCGATGGCCGGGAACAGCGCGAGCGGCTGGCCGAAGGTCATCGCGACGATGTCGAGGATGTACTGCAGGCGGATGTTCGATGCGCGCCGGAGGAATCGCCATCCATCCCGCAGCGATTCGACGCCCGCGCGCACCACCGCGCCCTCGGGGCGGATGCGGGGGAGGGTCCAGAGGCCGAGGAACAGACCCAGCATCATGACGACGTCGATGCTGTACGTCCACGCGTATCCGGCCACGGCGACGAGCACGCCCGCGAGTGCGGGGCCGGCCATCACCATCACGCCGGTGCTCACACCCTGCAGCGCGGCCGCTGCGGGGAGGAGTTCGCGCGGGATGAGCCGCGGGACGATCGCGGAGCGGGTGGCCAGCACGATCGAATTGGCCGCGGAGTTGACGATGCTGAGCACGTACAGCCACCAGACGGTCTCGGCCCCCGTCCACGCGAGCGCGGCGAGCAGTGCCGTGGAGGCGAACGTGACGGTGGCCGCGATCAGTGCCACGGTGCGACGGTCGAACGCGTCGGCGAGCATTCCCCCGTACAGGCCCGCGACGATCATCGGGAGGAGACCCGCGACGGCGATCATCGCCACGGCGAAGGTGTCGCCGGTGAGGGCGAACACGTGCAGCATCACCGCGACGACCGTCAGCTGGCCGCCGAGCCCGGCCAGCAGCGACCCGATCCACAGGCGTGCGAACGCCGGGACGCGCAGCGGACGCAGGTCCATGAACGAGCTGCGGCTGAGGCGGGTGGCCATCACCACTTCGTCCGGGGGAAGGGGCGAAGCAGACGCATCCTTCGAGGCTACCCCGGGGCTGCGGGAGCGGGTTCGCCGCAGCATCCGTTCGCTGGTAGACTCATGCGGTTGCCGTTGGATCGGCCGCGGAGAAAGAGAGCCCACGCATTCGGCGTCGGGCGCCGCGCAACAAGCTGAAAGGGGATCCCATCTATGCCACTCGAGTCTGACGCCAAGAAGGCGATCATCGAAGAGTACGCGACGCACCCCGGTGACACCGGATCCCCCGAGGTGCAGGTCGCGATGCTGACGCAGCGCATCAAAGACCTCACCGAGCACCTCAAGGAGCACAAGCACGACCACCACTCGCGTCGTGGTCTGTTCTTGATGGTGGGTCAGCGCCGTCGTCTGCTCGGCTACCTCCAGGACATCGACATCAACCGTTACCGGTCGCTGATCGAGCGTCTCGGACTCCGCCGCTAGGCGGAGTCGCAAAAGGCACAGCCTCTTGCGAAGGTCGGCGTATGCCGACCGAAGCCGCCGCTAAGGCACCGCGCTCCTAGCGTTCAATCGCTTTCTTCGAAGGCCTCCCCAGGTGTGGGGAGGCCTTCGTCGTTCCCTGGCGTTGAAGAACCGCGAGACTTCATCCGGGCTACGAGACTGCGCACTGCAGTGGGAGTCTCGTAGCTGGGATGAAGTCTCGCGGTCAGAGGACGAGCGGATGCTGCGGGGCTACGCGGTCGCGGACGCCGCGCGGGCGGCCACGAGGTCGGGGTGGTGGATCTCGGCGACGTCGGGGTGGGCGCGCAGCCGCGACTTCAGCGCGTTCTCGCCGTAGGTCGCGTGGATCGGGTTGGTCGGATCCTCCGTGACGCCGCGGGCGACGGCTGCGAGCTCGGCGGGGAGCTCGATGATCGGAAGTCGGGCGTCGAGCGCGGGGTTGAAGAAGAACGGCACCGAGATGCGGTCGTCGGGGTAGCGGGGCGAGATCACCCGGTGGTTCGTCGCGATGAGGTAGCCCTGGGTGGCGTACTCCAGGAGCTCGCCGATGTTCACGACGAACGACCCGGGCACGGGCGGGGCGTCCACCCACTGCCCGTCGCGCTGCACCTGCAGTCCGCCCTTGCCGGGCTCGACCCATAGCAGCGTGAGGACGCCGGAGTCCTTGTGCGCGCCGACACCCTGTTGCGGCGTCGGGTCGTCCTTGCCGGGGTAGCGCACGATCTTGATGAGAGTCGAGGGGTCGCCGAAGTGGCGGTCGAAGTACTCCTCGTCGGCGCCGAGCGCGAGCGCCCAGGCGCGCAGCAGCTTCCGAGCGATGCCGGTGAGGCGGTCGTGCCACTCGGAGACGACCTCGCGCAGCTCGGGCTGGGCGTCGGGCCAGAGGTTCGGGCCGGTCAGTCGCTCGTAGTCGGGGCCGGGGGTCTCGATCGCGGCCCGCTCGGGTCCGACGTCGATCTGCTCGCGCCAGTCGACCTTTCCCTGGGTGCGTTCGCCGCCGATGCGGGTGTAGCCGCGGAAGTGGGGGCTCTTGACGTTCTCGATCGCCAGCTTGTCGGCCTCGGGCAGCTCGAAGAACTCGCGGGCGACGCGGTTGAGTCGCGCCTCGAGCTCGGGTGTCACTCCCGTGCCGACGAGATAGAAGAAGCCGACATCGTGCGTGGCGGCGCGCAGTTCATTGCGGAACCGGGTCGCAGCATCCGGCCCCTGATCGAGGAGCGAGAGGTCGAGAACGGGCAGATTCAGATCGGACATGTGCCGAGACTAGGCGGGCTCGAGTGCGCGTCGGCCAATGTTGCAGAGGATTACCCGCGCCCCGGACGGAACGCGGGAATAGTCTCGGGACCGCAGCGTTGCACACAGTACATTCACGCGAATACACTTCGAACACAGCGTGAGATACGGAGAGCGATCGTGAACGACACCACCACCTGGCCCGGGATGCAGTTCGGCATCATGACGGTCAGCGACATCACGGAGGACCCGACCACTCGGCAGACGCCGAGCGAGGCCGAGCGCATCCAGAACACCCTCACCATCGCCAAGCACGCCGAAGAGGTCGGTCTCGACGTCTTCGCTCTCGGCGAGCACCACAACCCGCCCTTCTGGTCGTCCTCGCCCACGACGACGCTGGCGTACATCGCCGCCCAGACCGAGCGACTGATCCTCACCACGTCGACCACGCTCATCACCACGAACGACCCGGTGAAGATCGCCGAAGACTTCGCGATGCTGCAGCACGTCTCGGGCGGTCGCGCCGACCTCATGCTCGGGCGCGGCAACACCGGCCCGGTGTACCCGTGGTTCGGCAAGGACATCCGCCAGGGCCTGCCGCTGACGATCGAGAACTACAACCTGCTCCACCGCCTCTGGCGCGAGGACGTGGTCGATTGGGAGGGACAGTTCCGCACCCCCCTGTCGGGCTTCACCTCGACGCCGCGCCCCCTCGACGGCGTGCCCCCGTTCGTGTGGCACGGCTCGATCCGCACCCCCGAGATCGCCGAGCAGGCCGCGTTCTACGGCAACGGCTTCTTCGCAAACAACATCTTCTGGCCGAAGGAGCACTACCAGCGCCTCATCACGCTCTACCGCGAGCGGTTCGCCCACTACGGTCACGGCACGGCCGAGCAGGCGATCGTCGGACTCGGCGGCCAGGTCTTCATGAGCGCGAACTCGCAGGACGCCGTGAGGCAGTTCCGCCCCTACTTCGACAACGCGCCCGTCTACGGTCACGGCCCGAGCCTCGAGGACTTCTCGGAGATGACCCCGCTCACCGTGGGTTCGCCGCAGCAGGTCATCGACCGGTACGCCGCCATGCGCGAAACGTTCGGCGACTACCAGCGTCAGCTGTTCCTCATCGATCACGCCGGCCTTCCGGTGAAGACCGTGCTCGAGCAGCTCGACATCCTGGGCGGGGAGGTCGTACCCGTGCTGCGCAGGGAGCTGCAGAAGAACCGCCCGGCCGAGGTGCCCGACGCGCCGACCCATGCGAACCTCGTCGCGAAGGCCTACGCCGACGGTGCACCCCGCCAGGCTGTGCCGAAGGCCAACCGCGGCGACAACCTGACCGACGGTTCGCCCTACCGCGACGCCCCGGTCGCCGCGGGCAGTGCCTTCGGCGCTGCGGCGACGCGGACGGGAGCCTGACGTGAGCGCGCGCCGTATCGCGGTCGTGACCGCGGGACTGTCGAATCCCTCGACGACCCGGATGCTGGGTGACCGCCTCGCCGATGCGACCGTCGCCGCTCTGCGTGCCAAGAGCACCGCGAGCGAGCCGACGGGGATCGCCGCGGAGGTCGACGTGTTCGAGTTGCGGGACTACGCGCACGACATCACGAACAACCTGCTCACCGGGTTCGCCCCACCTGCCCTCGAGGCGATGGTCAACGCCGTCGTGTCGGCCGACGCGATCATCGCGGTCACGCCGATCTTCTCCACGAGCTACTCGGGACTGTTCAAGTCGTTCGTCGACATCCTCGACCCCGATGCCCTCGCGGGTGTCCCCGTGCTGCTCGGTGCGAACGCGGGTACCGCCCGCCACTCGCTCGCGATCGACTACTCGATCCGGCCGTTGTTCACCTACCTGCACGCGAACCCGGTGCCCACCGGCGTCTTCGCCGCATCGAGCGACTGGGGAGCGAACGCCGACGGCGTCGCCCCTCTCGGCGCCCGCATCGATCGCGGGGCGCGCGAGCTCGCCGACGCGATCGCGGCTCGCATGCCGGTGCGCGATGAGGATCCGTACGACCCCGCGACCTATCTCGGCGAAGGCCGATCGTTCGGTCACCTGCTCGGTGGCCTCGCGGGGGAGTGACTCCGCCGCCGGGCTCAGCCCAGTGAGACGTCCGACGTCGTGGAGATCTCGTGCCACGGCGTCGGACGTGCTCCCTCGCGCGGGAGCACGTCGGCCTCGACGAGAGGGCCCAGGTCGAGTCCGCTCACCGGGGCGATGTCGGAGATCGGCACCTGGAAGGTGCGGAACCCCCCGAGCGGGGCCACCGCCCGTGCTTCTCGCCGCGTGTCGACGAGATCGGTCTGATCGAGCACGAACCCGGCGGCCGCGAGCGGGCGCTGGGCGTCGCCGGTCGCCCAGGCTGCGATCTTCCAGAACCGCAGGGGCACCCGGATGCCGCGATAGGGCGGGTCGTCGTCGCCCAGCACCGGGGCGGTGAAGACGGAGAGCCGCACGTCCTGCGCCTCGGCGTGGTCGAGCACGTGGTCTTCGAGACCCAGCCAGAGCTCCTTCGACTGATTGAAGCCCGCCGCCTGGGGTGCCGCGTTCGTGTAGAAAAAAGTTGCCTCGGTCGCCCGTCGTGCCTCGTCGACGTCGCCCCAGCCGGGGTCGCGGCGCCTCACGAGATGCCCGCGATCGAGGTCGTTGCGCGCGTAGACCTCCGGCCCGGTCTGCGCGTCTGCGGGTGCGCGGGGGTCGAGCCGCCAGTCGCCCGTGCGAGGGACCTCGCGCAGCCGTGTGCCGTCGATGTTCACCGCCGTCGCCCGCGCCAAGCGCCGTGACAGGTCGAGAACGACGCTGAACCGCGGGTAGTCGATCACGAGCGAGGAAACCGACGAGATCGGCAGCGGCACGGTGATGCCCAGGAACAGCGGGTCGTAGCCATCGGTCGGGGACACAGCATCCATGTCCTCATCCTGCGGGTAGCCACCGACACGGCGCAGAACGGCCGGTGAACCACCGGTCGGTGGGTCCGCGCGGCCTGTCAACGGTTCGCGATCGATCGCACGCTCGTGTGGACTGGGGGCATGGACAAGGACGGCAAACCTCCCATCACACCCGGACCCGAGCCCGACACCACGACCGCGGCCGAACCCGACGAGCCCCACGACGAGCACGACGCCCCCCACTGAGCCGTGCTCTTCGTCAAAGAGCGTTCCGGAGCCCCGGACGCATTCTTCGAGGCCGAAGCCGCCGGGCTCGCCTGGCTGCGCGAGGTGGACGGCGGCCCGCGGGTGGTGGGCGTGCACCACGTCGCCCCCGATCGCATCTCGCTCGAGCGCGTCACCGAGACCCGACCGGATGCGGCGACCGCGAGCGCCTTCGGTCGCGCTCTCGCCGTGATGCACGACGCGGGGGCGCCGGCTTTCGGGGCGCCGCCCGACGGGTGGGACGGCCCGGTCTTCATCGGCAGCCGACGCCAGCCCTGTCACCCGACCTCCGCGTGGGGCGCGTTCTACGCCGAGCAGCGCGTGCGTCCTTTCCTCGGTCCGGCGGTCGCCGCGGGCAGTCTCTCGACGGCCGACGTCGAGGTCGTCCACCGCGTCTGCGACCTCATCGCGGCGGGCGCGTTCGACGACGGCGACCGGCCGGCTCGTCTGCACGGCGACCTGTGGTCGGGAAACGTCCTGTGGGCATCGGGGGGCGTGGTGCTCATCGACCCGGCCGCGCACGGCGGTCATCGCGAGACCGACCTGGCGATGCTCGACCTCTTCGGGTGTCCCTTCCTCGATCGCGTCCTCGCCGCGTACGACGCCGAGCATGCGCTCCGCCCCGGGTGGCACGAACGCATACCGCTGCACCAGCTGCATCCGCTCGCGGTGCACGCCGCCGGGCACGGGCCGGCTTACGGGTCCGCTCTCGTCCGCGCCGCCAGGCGCACGCTCGCACTCGTCTAGAGCCGCCCGGTGCGCCGCCCGCGACGGGCCAGGAAGGCGTCGACGACGACACCGATGCCGATCGCGACGACGACCGAGACCACGACCGCGACGACCGGTCCGCCGGGGACGATCGAGGCGACGACCGCGCCGATGAGCGCCTGGTAGGCGGCCCATCCCAGCGCGGCGAGCCCGGCGACCGCGACGTAGCGGGGCACCGGCACGCGCGACGCGCCGGCGGTCAGATTGACCGCGAGGCGCGCGAACGGGATGAACCGGGCGGTGAAGAGCACGAGCGCGGTGCGTCGATCCAGGCGCGTACGCGCCCAGGTGAATGCTGCCTGCACGCGGGGTCGCCGCATCCACCGCCATCGATCGAGTCCGATCCGCCGCCCCACGAGGTAGCAGCCGACGTCACCGAGGAGAGCGCCCGCGGTCGCGACGACGATGACCGCGACGAGGGGAGGGGCGCCGCTGGAGACGGCGAGCGCCCCGAAAGCGGTCACGGCGGCTTCGCCCGGGATGACCACGAGGAACGCATCGCCCAACACGAGCACGAACATCAGCGGAAGCGCCCAGGGGCTCGAGGCCACCTGGGCCAGCACCTCGTCGATCACCCGCATTGCCTACCACGTCCGTGTGAACTCCGAACGTCCCGTCGACGGGCCGGTGACGCCCCGGGGTTGATCAGGTGAACTCTCGGCGATCGGGGCGTTCCTGGCGTCCGTGGACGCCGAGATGCCCTCACCCTGGAGGCGTGAGAGTCGCGCTGCTCGCCGAATCCTTCCTCCCGCACATGAACGGGGTCACGGGCTCCGTGCTCCACGTTCTCCGTCACCTGAACGCGCAGGGCCACGAGACGCTCGTCATCGCCCCGCGGGCGGGCGAGGTGACGACCGACCTCCACGGTGCCCGCACCGAGCTGCTGCGCTCGGTACCGCTGCCGTCCTACCCCGAGGTGCGGGTCGTGTTCGCGCGTGCGGCTCGGCTCACCGCGCTGCTGCGCAGCTTCCGGCCCGACGTGGTGCACCTCGCCTCGCCGTTCGTGCTCGGCTGGCAGGGGATCGCCGCGGCCGACGCGCTGCGTATCCCGACGGTTGCCGTCTACCAGACCGACGTCATCGCCTACGCGCAGAAGTACGGGGTGTCGCAGGCCACCGCGTTCGCCCGCTCCCACGTGTCCCGTTTGCACCGTCGCGCGACCCTGACGCTCGCGCCCTCGTCGGCCTCGACCGCGCAGCTCGAAGAGCTCGGCGTCGACCGCATCCGACGGTGGGGGAGAGGCGTCGACGCGGTGCGGTTCGACCCGGCCCACCGCAACGAGGCCTGGCGCCGGGCGGTCGCTCCCGCGGGCGAGGTCATCATCGGCTACGTCGGCCGTCTCGCCCCCGAGAAGCAGGTCGACGACCTCCGCGCGCTCGCCGACCTGCCGGGCACGCGCCTGGTCGTCGTGGGCGACGGTCCGTCGCGGGCGGGTCTGGAGCGGATGCTGCCGGACGCCGTGTTCACCGGACACCTGTCGGGGGCGCAGCTCGGTGAGGTGATGGCCGGATTCGACGTGTTCGTGCACCCCGGCGAGAGCGAGACGTTCGGGCAGACCATCCAGGAGGCTCTCGCCAGCGGTGTCCCCGTCGTCGCGACCGGAGTGGGCGGACCTCTCGACCTCGTGCGCAGCAGCATCGACGGCTGGCTGTACCGACCCGGCGATCTCGACGACCTGCGCGCGCGGGTGTCCGACCTCGTGGGCGACGCCGCCAAGCGCCGCGCGTTCGCCCGCGCGGCCCGGGAGAGCGTCGCGGGCCGCACCTGGGATGCCCTGGGGGCGCAGCTCGTCGGGCATTACCGCGAGGCGATCGCGCTGCGACCCATGGACGACGGCCTGCCCGCCCGAGGCCGCCATCGGCCGGCAATCGCCGCGCCCGCGGTCTCACGGCCGTGGCGGCGCTACGTCGCGCTGGGCGACTCGATCACGGAGGGGCTGTGCGATGGCTCGCGCATGCCGGACGGCGAGTACCGCGGGTGGGCCGACCGGCTCGCGTCACTGCTCGCGGCATCGAGCGACGGAGTGTTCCGCTATGCGAACCTCGCCGTTCGCAGCCGCAAGATGCGAGACCTCGTCGAGGAACAGGTGCCGCACGCCCTGAGGATGCGCCCCGACCTCGTCTCGATCCTCATGGGGTCGAACGACCTCGTCGGGCCGAAGGTCGACATCCCCGCGCTGGTGACGCAGCTCGAGCGGGTCGTGCGCGAGGTGCGGGCGACGGGCGCCGACGTGCTCCTGGCCACGGTGTTCCTCCCGCGTCGGCGTGCGGCCGTGATCTTCGCGAGACGGTTCGCGACCTTCAACTCCGAACTGCGTCGGATCGCGGCCGAGACGGGCGCCATCCTGCTCGACCTGGAAGCGACGCCGGCGCTCGGTGAGCTGCCCCTGTGGTCGGACGACCGGGTGCACCTGCGTCCGGCGGGGCACCGCCTCGTCGCCTACCGCGCGGCCGACGTGCTGGGGGTGCCCGACGCCGAGGCGCTCAGCGACCTCGACGAGGCGTTCCACTCCGACGAGATGCCGATGCCCGGGTCGTGGCTGCGTCGCGACGCGCTGCCGTGGGTCTGGCGGCGGCTGCACGGGCGCACCGCCGGCGACGGACGCATCGCGAAGCACCTGACCTACGTCGAGCTTCCCGGACGGGGGCGCCGCAAGCGCGTGTCGAGCACCTGAGCGCCCGCGCCGAGAACGGCCGCGACCGAGGCTTCGAGCACGGAACGGTGCCGACCCGCCGCCCAGCGTGCCTCGCCGTCGACCCGGTGCTCGATGAGGGTGAGCGCGTCGCCGTCGCTGCCGGCGGCGAGCGAAGTCTGGTGCAGGGAGACGATCTCGACGCCGAGCCCGGCCTCGAGAAGGAGCAGTGCGGTCGCCTCGACGGGGCCGACCTCGGCGAAAGTCCCCGCGTGTTGGACGCCGTCGATGCCGACGCGGAGCCCGACCGCCGTCTCGCCGTTCGTCGTCGACACCTCGAGCGAACGCAGCTCGATCGCCGACGGAACGGGGGAGAGATAGGTGCGTTCGAAGATCGCGAACAGCTGCGCCGCGTCGAGTTCGAGTCCGGTCTCGTCGGCGTGCTGCTGAACGCGGCGGGAGAAGTCGATCTGCAGCCGCCGCGGCATGTCGATGCCGTAGTCGCGCTCGAGCAGGAAGGCGATGCCACCCTTGCCCGACTGGGAGTTCACGCGGATGACCGCCTCGTAGCTGCGGCCGAGGTCTGCCGGGTCGACCGGAAGGTAGGGCACGCGCCAGGCCAGTCGGTCGCCGGGGGTACCCGACTGCACGGAGCGATCGCGATGCTCGGCGAAGCCCTTCTTGATCGCGTCCTGGTGGGTGCCGGAGAACGCCGTGTGCACGAGGTCGCCGACGTAGGGGTGCCGCGGGTGGAGCTCGATGCGGTTGCTGTGCTCCACCACCCGGCGGATGTGATCGATGTCCGAGAAGTCGATCATGGGGTCGATGCCCTGGACGTGGAGGTTGAGGGCCAGTGTCGCGATGTCGACGTTGCCGGTGCGCTCGCCGTTGCCGAAGATGCACCCCTCGACGCGCTGAGCGCCCGCGAGGACGGCGAGCTCCGCGCAGGCGACCCCGGTTCCTCGGTCGTTGTGCGGGTGCACCGACAGGATGACCGACGAACGCCGCTCGAGGTTGCGGTGCATGTACTCGATCTGATCCGCGTACACGTTCGGAGTGGCCACTTCGACGGTCGCCGGCAGGTTCAGGATCACCGGGCGATCGGCGCTGGCGTCCCAGAGCGTCGTGACGGCGTTGCACAGGTCGAGGGCGTAGTCGGGTTCGGTGAGGTTGAACACCTCCGGCGAGAACTCGAACCGCACGTTCGGAAGGTCGCCGGCGAATCGCAGCACGTCGCGACCGGCATCCAGGATGAGCTCGCGCAGCGCTGCGCGGTCATGACCGAGCACGACGTCTCGCCACACCGGCGCCGTGGCCGTGTACATGTGGATCACGACGCTGTTGCGGATGCCGCGGATCGACTCCACGGTGCGTTCGATGAGATCGCGCCGGGCCGGCGTGAAGACGACGACCGTGACGTCGGCGGGCGCGATGTCGCTCTCGGCGATCAGGCGCACGAAGTCGTAGTCGGTCTGCGAGGCCGAGGGGTAGCCGACTTCGATCTCCTTGTAACCCATCGACACCATGAGCTCGAAGAAGCTCCGCTTCCTCGATGGGTCCATGGGCTCGGCGAGGGCCTGATTGCCGTCGCGCAGGTCGACCGGAACCCACAGCGGAGCCGCCGTCAGTCGACGCGACGGCCATTCGCGCTCGAGCGCGGGGACCGGCACTCGGGCGAACACGTCGCGGTAACGGGAGGAGCGCATCTGGGAATGGCGCTGCCGGTTCCAGTGGGGCGCATCACGGGGAACGGGGCCGACCGGGGTCGACAGTCGAGAGTCTGGAGGAGTCACGCGATGACGGTAACACAACTCATCAGACAAGCTGAGGAGTATGATGGTGCCTATGGCATCCGTGCACCGTGAATCGCTCTCCGACCAGGTCTCGCGTCTGCTTCTCGAGCGCATCCAGGCCGGAGAGTGGGAGGTCGGAGAGAAGCTCCCCGGCGAGACGACCCTCGCGCCGCAGCTCGGAGTGGGACGCTCGACGATGCGCGAGGCGATCAGACAGCTCGCCGGACGGGGTGTGCTCGTCAGCCGTCAGGGCGCGGGGGTCTTCCTGCGCGCCCTGGCGCCGACCGATGACTGGGACTCGCTGGTGATGCGAACGAACATCGTGGCGATCCTCGAGGCGCGCATCGCCGTCGAGTGCGAAGCGGCCGCCCTGGCCGCCGCGCGGCGCACCGACGCAGACCTGGTCGATATCCGCGCGGCGCTGGCGAGCCGCGATCTCGCCCGGGACGACATCGTCGAGCGGGTCGACGCCGACACCGCATTCCATCGGAGCATCGTCGCCGCGAGCCAGAACGCTCTACTCGTCGAGCTGTTCGATACGTTCGCCGCGCGCAGTCGCGACGCGATGGTGCAGATGCTCGCGCTCAGCGCGGAACCCGCCACCGACGCCGATCAGCGTCTCCACGCCGACATCGTCGAGGCCATCGCGGCGGGAGATGCCGCAGGTGCGAGCGATCGCAGCCGCCGTCACCTGACGGCGCTGCGAACCGGGGTCGCCTCGACCGACGACGGCGAACCGTCATGACGCGGTCGCCGCGAGCGGTGTCTCACTCGCCGACCACGGTCGGGCTCAGCCGCTCTTGCGGCGGCTGAAGTCGCGGTTGCCGCTGGCCGGCCCCTTGGTGGAGTGCACCGCGGAGTCTCCGTCGAGGTGGGCCTCGCCCGAACGCTGGTGGGCGTTCTTCTTCTCGAGAGCCTCGCGGAACTTGCGCTTCATGTCATCGGATGCTGCGCCTGCGGGCTTTTCCTCGGTACTCATGTCCCCACCCTAGGTCGGCCGGGCCGCTCAGTACCACCCGGTGCGCTCGGAGTGATCCCATGCCCCGCACGGAGACCCGTAGCGGGACGCGATGTAGGACAATCCCCAGGAGATCTGCGTCGCCGCATCCGTGCGCCAATCGGGGCCGGCGGCGGCGAGCTTCTCGGCGGGGTACGCCTGGGGGATCCCGTAGGCGCCGCTGGACGGGTTCCGGGCCTGCACGCGCCACCCCGACTCGCGGTTCCAGAGGCGCACGAGGCAGGAGAACTGATCGTCGCCCCAGCCGCGGGCGGCTGACATCTGGCGGGCGATCGCCTGGGCTTCGGCGGGCGAGGCGATCGGCGTGCCCGCGGGAGGTACCACCGGCGGAGGCGCGGGGGTCACCGGAGCCGGGGGAGTTGCGGGAGCGGGGGGAGATGTGACGGGCGTCACCGGCGCGCGGGAGGGCGACGTGGGCACCCCGGCCGCCGGCTGCGCCGCCTGTTGGGCGATGGTGCGCTGCTCGCGTTGGGTCTTCGCGCGCTCGACCGTTGTGCGCTGCGCTGCGGCGAGCCGGGTGTACAGGGCATCGAGCTCGCTTCGAGCCGACGCGATGGCGGAGGTCTCGGCGTCGACCAGGCTCCGGGCCCGGGCTGCGGCCGCTTCGGCCTCGGTGGCGAGCCGGTCTCGTTCGGCGCGCACGACGTCGGCCTGAGAGCGCTGTGCGGTGACCGCGTTCGCCGACTCTCGGGCCGATCGCGCGAGCTGGGCCGAGAGCCGACCCGTCCTCTCGGCCGTGCTGAGTCCCGAGAGCAGGCTCTCCGGGTCGGCGGAGGTGAGGACCCGGGCGAGGAGGGGGCTGTCGGCCGTCGCTCGTGAGATGGCGACGACCGCAGCGACCACGCGAGCGGCGTGCGCGGTCGCCTCCGCCTCCGTCGCATCGACCTGCGTGTCGAGGGCGGCGACGCGCGCGGCCGCCGTCTCGGCGGCCCCGCGCGCATCCTGCGCGGCAGCTTCTGCGACGAGGGCGTCGTCCGACGCCGACGCGGCCGCTTCTTCCACGGTCGCGAGCTCGGCCTCGATCTCGTCGACGGTCGCGCCACGGGCGGGGCTCGGAGCGGTCAGCAGCATCCCGATCACCAGCGCGACGACGAGCGCGCTGTGACTCGTGTGACGAACGGGACGCATGGGGCAAAGGTAAACGGTCGCGCGGTCTCGGCGCTATCCCGAATCCTGGGGCGCGCCCCGCAGCGGAGCGGCGGCGGCGAGCAGCGCGCTGGTAGGCTGAGTCGGGTTGCTTCGGCAATCCGCTCAATTACATATGAGCTCATGGAGCAGGCCGGCAGGACGCTGGTCCCCTGTGGTGGACTCCCCGTCGCGATAGCCGGGTGGTCGTCTACTGGTGGCCAGTCGCCGGGATCTCACACGGATGCTGTCCGCGTGCCCTTTTCTGCCTGTTCCTGCTCCTTCGATTGCCTCGCGTCGTCATTCGGGCACGCGAGTCTAAACAAAGACGACGGCACCGTCGCGCGTGAGCGCGACAACGTGCTCTCACAAAACAGAAGGAGAGACCTCTTGGAAGGTCCTGAAATCACCGCCGCTGAAGCCGTTCTCGACAACGGCCGTTTCGGCACCCGCACCGTTCGCTTCGAAACCGGTCGTCTCGCGCAGCAGGCGCAGGGCGCGGTCGCCGCGTACCTCGACGAGGAGACGATGCTCCTCTCGGCCACCAGCGCCGGCAAGCACCCGCGCGAAGGCTTCGACTTCTTCCCGCTGACCGTCGACGTCGAAGAGCGCTCGTACGCCGCGGGCAAGATCCCCGGCTCGTTCTTCCGTCGCGAGGGCCGCCCCTCGACCGAAGCGATCCTCGTCTGCCGTCTGATCGACCGGCCGCTGCGCCCGTCGTTCGTTTCCGGCCTCCGCAACGAGGTGCAGATCGTCGTCACCGTCCTGTCGATCGCGCCGGGCGAGTTCTACGACGCGCTCGCGATCAACGCCGCATCCCTCTCGACCCAGATCTCGGGTCTGCCGTTCTCTGGTCCGATCGCCGGTGTGCGCCTCGCGCTCATCCCCGGTGCCGGTGAGACCGCCGACCAGTGGATCGCCTTCCCGACCGTGTCGCAGCTCGAGGAGGCCGTCTTCGACCTCATCGTGGCCGGCCGTGTCATCACCGACGCCAACGGCAACGAAGACGTCGCGATCATGATGGTCGAAGCCGAAGCCACCGAGGGCAGCTGGAACCTCATCAAGGGCGGCGCCGTCAAGCCCAACGAGCAGGTCGTCGCCGAGGGCCTCGAGGCCGCGAAGCCGTTCCTGAAGCAGCTCGTGGATGCCCAGAACGCCGTGGCGAACACCGCGGCCAAGGAGATCCAGTCGTTCCCCGTCTTCCCGGCCTACAGCCAGGAGACCTACGACTTCGTCGCCGGCCGCGCCTACGACAAGCTCGTCCCGATCTACCAGATCGCCGACAAGCAGGAGCGCCAGAACGCCGATGACGAGCTCAAGGCGGCCGTCAAGGCCGAGCTGCTCGCCGCCGTCGAGGCCGGCGAGCTGCCCGCCGTCGCGACGCTGGAGTTCTCGGCCGCGTACAAGTCGGTCACCAAGATCATCGTGCGCGGACGCATCCTGTCCGAGGGCGTCCGCATGGACGGCCGCGGCCTGGCCGACATCCGCCCGCTCGACGCCGAGGTGCAGGTCATCCCGCGCGTCCACGGCTCGGCCATCTTCCAGCGCGGCGAAACCCAGATCCTGGGTGTCACCACGCTGAACATGCTGAAGATGGAGCAGCAGATCGACTCGCTGTCGCCCATCACGCGCAAGCGCTACATGCACCACTACAACTTCCCGCCGTACTCGACCGGTGAGACCGGCCGTGTGGGAAGCCCGAAGCGTCGCGAGATCGGGCACGGCTTCCTCGCCGAGCGCGCGCTCGTTCCGGTTCTGCCGGCGCGCGACGAGTTCCCCTACGCCATCCGCCAGGTGTCCGAGGCTCTCGGCTCCAACGGTTCGACGTCGATGGGCTCGGTCTGCGCCTCGACCCTCTCGCTCCTGAACGCCGGTGTGCCGCTGCGCGCGCCGGTCGCCGGCATCGCGATGGGCCTCGTCACCGACGAGGTCGACGGTCAGACCCGCTACGCCGCGCTGACCGACATCCTCGGTGCGGAAGACGCACTCGGCGACATGGACTTCAAGGTCGCCGGTACGAGCGAGTTCATCACCGCGATCCAGCTCGACACGAAGCTCGACGGCATCCCGTCGTCGGTGCTCGCCGCCGCGCTGACCCAGGCCAAGGAAGCCCGCCTGACGATCCTCGGTGTCCTGAACGCCGCGATCGACGCCCCCGACGAGATGGCGCCCACCGCGCCCCGCGTCATCAGCGTGCAGATCCCGGTCGACAAGATCGGTGAGCTCATCGGCCCCAAGGGCAAGACGATCAACGCGATCCAGGACGAGACCGGCGCCGACATCTCCATCGAGGAGGACGGCACGGTCTACATCGGCGCCGTCGACGGTCCGTCGGCCGAGGCCGCTCGCGCCCAGGTCAACGCGATCGCGAACCCGACCAACCCTGAGGTCGGCGAGCAGTTCCTCGGAACCGTCGTCAAGATCGCCACGTTCGGTGCGTTCGTCTCGCTGCTCCCGGGCAAGGACGGGCTGCTCCACGTCAGCGAGGTGCGCAAGCTCGCCGGCGGGAAGCGCGTCGAGAACGTCGACGACGTGCTCTCGGTCGGTCAGAAGCTCCTCGTGCGCATCACGAAGATCGACGACCGCGGCAAGCTGTCGCTCGAGCCCGTGACCGACGACCAGGAGGCCGCCGATCAGGAGGGCTCCGCAGCCGCGAGCGAGGGCCCCGAGGCTCCCGCCGAGGGGTGATCCTCCGTCCGGTCCTCCTGACCGGACGACCGTGAATGCCCGTTCCGCTTCGGCGGGGCGGGCATTCGCCGTCTGAAAGCGTTACCGAATATTTATCGGGCGGGTGGGACGGGCGGAGGCCGCGTGCGCTGTCTGCTCTACCCTCGAAGTACGCGGGAATCCAGGACGAGTCGCGAAGTCGAGAACGCCCCCCGCAGCGGAACCGATCAGCAGGGAGTCGCGTGATGTCGGGGTTGAGCGTCGGAGGTACGGCGCCCTTCGGCTCGCCCGCAGCCGGGTTCCCCCACCCGTCGGCTCCGATCCCGGTGCAGGGCGCCGGCGTGGGAAGCGTCGTGCGCGTGGCCCTGGGCGACTCGGGTTTTCACGTCTTCCCCCTCTTCCTCGGGGCTGCCGAGTTCGGCTGGAACGTCGACATCGCCTCCAGTCACGCCATCCTCGACACCTACGCCGAGCTCGGTGGCAACGCGATCCACACCGCAGACAGCTACTCGGCAGGACGCAGCGAGTACATCGTGGGGCAGTGGCTGCACTCCCGCGGAATGCGCGATGACACGGTGGTCGCCGTTCGGGTCGGGGGCCACCCGGATAACCCGGGGCTGGGTTCGGTGTCGCTCGTACGCGCGGTCGAAGCATCCCTCGCGCGCCTCATGACCGACCGGATCGACGTCCTGTACCTCGACGCGACGAGTGACCGGGGTGCAGTACTCGAAGACACCCTCGCCACCGCCGAGTGGCTGGTCGAGTCGGGCAAGGTCCGAGCGGTGGGCGCCTACGGGTACACCGCCGCCCAGCTGGTGGAGGCCCGCATCCTCTCGTCGGCCGGATACCCGCGCGTCACCGTCCTCGACGCGCCGTACAACCTGCTGCGTCGTGAGGAGTTCACCGGAGACCTGCGTCTGGTGGCGGGCGCGCAGGCCATGGCCTTCACGCCGTCGCACGCCCTCGAGCACGGATTCCTTGCCGGCGGGCACCGCACGCGCCCGAGCGTCGTGCGCTCCGTCCGTGGTGCGCAGCTCACCGCGAACCTGAACCGCCGCGGGAGCCGCGCCCTGCGCGCCCTCGACGCGGTCGGTGCCGAGCTGGGCCTTCCCGACGCCGCCGTCGCCGTCGCGTGGTTGCTCGCGCAGAAGGTCGTCACCGCTCCGATCGTGAACGCCGTGGCGCCCGAGAACGTGGTCGAGCTCATCCAGGGAGTCGGCGCGCGACTGAGTCGTGCGCACCTCGCCGATATCGCACGCGCCGTCGAGTAACCCGAGCGCTGCCGCGACCCGTGTCGTAGGCTGAAATGCGTGGCACGGAGTACGCCGCCCGACGACGAATCGAGTTGACGTGACGCACTACCTGTATCTCGTGCGCCACGGCGAGCATCAAGACGCGGAGCACGGTCTCACCGATGGTCCGCTCTCGCCGCGGGGGATGCGCCAGGCCGCCCTGATCGCCGATCGGCTGTCGGGGGTGCCTCTCGACGCCGTGTGGCACTCGCCGCTGGAAAGGGCCGCCCAGACCGCCGCCGCAGTCGCCGAGCGCCTGCCGTCGGTGTCACCGCAGCCCTCGGCGCTGCTGTTCGACTGTGTGCCGACGGGCATGACCGAGGACACCCCCGGGGCCTACGAGCCCTTCTTCGGCAGCGTCACCGAGGCCGAGGTCGAGGCCGGCAGTGCGCAGATGGCGGACGCGACGAGCGAGTTCCTCGTGCGCAAGCCGGGCGAGGTTCACGAGCTGCTCATCACGCACAACTTCGTGATCGCGTGGTTCGTGCGCGAGGTGCTCCAGACGCCCGACTGGCGCTGGATGACGCTCAACCAGGCGCACTGCGGCCTGACGGTGCTGTCGCAGCGCAAGGGCCGCCCCTGGTCGATGCTCACCCACAACGATCTCGCGCACCTTCCGTTCGAGCTGCGCACCGGCCTTCCCGAGACGATCCCCGTCTAGTTCGCCCCGCCCGCACGAGGGCTTTCGGCCCGCACGCGGGCAATCCCGTCCCGAAAGCCCGCGCCCCGGCCGATAGCCCGCGTCTCGACAGTCGCCGCGCGGGCGGATGCTGCGCGCCGAGCGTGCCCGAAACCTCGCGGCGCGTTCGTGGGGTGCGTGACCGGCCTCAGAAATCCTCGGGAGTGATGCGGAGCCGGGCGAGCGTCGCTGCGGATTCCGCGGAGCCCAACCACGCGAAGTCGTACCGGCCGGTCCGCGACGGATCGCGGCTGAGCACTTCGAGGTGCCCGGCCTTCATCTGGCTCACGCTGAGGAACGGCGGATAATCCTCGGTAGACGGCTCGCGTGCGCCATCGCTCCACGCCACGATGTACCAGACCCACCACTGCATTCGCAGCGGGCTGAACGGCGACCAGAACGAGCCCAGCGTCGTTGCGACGTGGCCCATGACCTCACCGCCGCGAGTGAGCACTCCGACCCCACCGTCGAAGGGCGTGAGCGAGTCATCCGCGACGGGCGGCGTGACGATGGGCACCCGCTCAACCTAGCGGGGCGACGTCGGAAGGGTTCTCGCTACGCGTCCAGCGCCTTCGCGTACCAGCGCGTCGCGTTCGCGTTGTCGTTGTAAGGGTCGATCTGCTCGTAACCCGACCGCGCGTAGAGCGCGCCGGCGGCGTCGAGGGTGTGGTGGGTGTCGAGCACCATCTCGGCGGCGCCGAGAGCGGCGGCTCTGGTCTCGAGGTCGGCGAGCAGCATCCGGCCCCACCCGCGGCCGCGGCCGGCGTCGCACACGTAGAGGTGCTTGACCTCGTAGCGGGTGCCGTGCGGGCCGTCGGCGAGACGGCGGATACCGCCGCATCCGACCGGCTCGTCGCCGTCGTACAGAACAACGAAGACGCCGGCCGGCTCGGTGAAAGTGGCGGCCTCCGGGAAGACGGTGCGGTACGTGCCACCCGGGAAGATGGATGCTCGGAGGGCGAAGTACTCCTCGAGCAGACCGTGCGCGTCGGAGTGATCGACCGGCACGGGGCGGATCTCGGTCATGGGTCGAGGGTAGCGCCGTAGGCTGGGGGCATGACGACGCGCGTGACCATCGTGGGCGGTACGGGGAAGCTCGGCGGCGTGATTCGCGAGGTCGTCGAGGCGGAGCCCGGGTTCGAGGTCGTGGGCGTGTTGACGTCGCGCTCCGACCTGGCCGACCTCGACGGGTCCGACCTCGTGATCGACGCCTCGACGCCCGCTGTCTCCCTCGACGTGGTGCGGGCCGCCGTCGAGCGGGGCATCAACGTTCTCGTCGGAACCTCGGGCTGGTCGAACGAGCGCATCGCGCTGGTGCGTCCCCTGGTCGAGAAGGCGGGGACGGGCGTCGTGTTCATCCCGAACTTCTCGCTCGGCTCGATCATCGGTTCGGCCCTCGCGGCCGCCGCGGCCCCGTTCTTCGCATCCATCGAGATCGTCGAAGCGCACCGGGACACCAAGATCGACTCGCCCAGCGGCACGGCCGTGCGCACCGCGGAGATGATCGCGGCCGCGCGCTCGTCGGCGGGCCCGGTCGAGTCGCCCCATGCCGACCAGCGCGCGCGGGGTCAGCAGGTCGCGAGCGTGCCCATCCACTCGCTGCGCCGCCCGGGCGTGGTGGCCCGCCAGGAGACGGTTCTGTCGGGCCCGGGGGAGTCGGTCACGATCGTCCACGACACGATCGAACCGGCGCTCGCCTACGCCCCGGGCATCCGCATCGCCCTCGCCGCCGCCCGCGACGCCCGCGGGGTGATCGTCGGCCTCGACACCTTCATCGACCTCGGCCTGCGCACGCCCCGCGAGCGCGAGACGAAGCCGATCGACGACTCGGGAGTGCCCGGCCAGGTCGCCAGCGCGACGGCCTTCGACCGCGCGACCGACGCATGACCGCTCGTATCGGCGTCGCCGTGATGGCGGTGCTTCTGCTGCTGTACATCGGTCTCGTCGGCCAGCGCGCCTGGGTGCTTCTCTCCAGCGGAGACGGCGTCGGGATCGGCCTCGGCGTGGCCCTCGTCGTGCTGCCCGTGGTGGCCATCTGGGGCCTCGGGCGCGAACTCTGGTTCGGCGTGCGGGCGGAACAGCTCGGCAAGCGGCTCGCCGCCGACAATGCGCTGCCCGCCGAAGAGCTCGAGGTGCGCCCCAGCGGCCGCGTCGTGCGCGACGACGCCGACGCCGTCTTCCCCGCCTACCGGGAAGAGGTCGAGAAGAACCCCGACGACTGGCGCTCGTGGTACCGGCTCGGCCTGGCCTACGACGGCTCGGGCGACCGCCGCCGTGCCCGGGGAGCCATCCGGACCGCCATCAAGCTCGAGTCGGCCACCCGCCGCGCCTGAAGCCGGTTCAGGCGCCGGGCACCGCGTGCGCGACGGCGTCTTCGACGGTCGGCTGCGAGAAGGTGAAACCCGACGCCTCCAGCACCTCGGGCACGACGTGCGCGTCGTTCGTGAGGAGCCCCTCGGTCGCGTCGCGCCCGAGGGCCAGCTTCACCGCGAACACGGGTGCCCGCAGCACGTACGGGCGGTTCATGCGGCGGGCGAGAGCGAAGCCGAGGTCGTTCGCCGTGGCGCGCGTGGGGCCGGTGAGGTTCACCGGTCCGTCGATGTCGCGGGCGATGACGTGCCGGATGGCGGCGACCTCGTCATCGAGCGAGATCCACGGCCACACCTGCGTGCCCCGCCCGATCGGGCCCGACACTCCGAACTTCGTCAACAGCAGCAGCGGTTTGAGTACGCCCCGCTCGTGCACCACGGGCGCGGTGCGCAGCAGCGCCACGCGCGCCTTCCCGCCGGCTCCGCGAGCGGCGTTCTCCCACTCGCCGGTCAGATCGGCCATGAACCCTTCGCCCCGGGGCGAGGTTTCCGTGAGGCGGGCGCCCGGCGCCGAGCCGTAGAAGCCCGTCGCCGAGGCGTTGATGAGAGCCGGGGCGTCCTCGCCCAGCGCGCGGACCGCGCTGGCGAGCGTGCGCGTGGGTGTGATCCTCGACCACAGCAGCGTGCTCTTGTACGACCGCGTCCACGGGAACTTCCCGATGCTCGCGCCGTTGAGGCCCACGACCGCGTCGGCGCCTTCCAGGACGGACGGCGCGAGAGGAGTCGCATCCTGGAGCCACTGCACCTCGTCATCGCGTGCCGGCGGGCGGCGCACGAGCGTCGTCACGGCCACGCCGTCGGCGCGCAAGGAGGCGACGAGGGCCTCGCCGATCAGTCCGGAAGCGCCGGCGACGACGACGCGACGAGGCTCAGGCAAGCGTTGCCTCGAGCGTGATCTCGATACCCGCGAGCGCCTGGGAGACGGGGCAGTTCGCCTTCGCGTCCTGAGCGATCGCGTCGAACGCCGCAGCGTCGATACCGGGGACGACGGCGTTGACGTTCAGGTGGCTGCCGGTGATGCCGGTGCCCGGTGTGAAGGTGACGGATGCTGTCGCATCGATCGATTCCGGCGGAGTGCCGTTCTCGGTGAGCGCGTTGGAGAGCGCCATGCTGAAGCAGGACGAGTGCGCCGCGGCGAGGAGTTCCTCGGGGGTCGTGACGGCGCTGGAGCCTTCGCTGCGAGCTTTCCAATCGACGTCGAACGTTCCGGCACCCGACGACGCGAGTGCGACGGATCCCGAGCCCTCGAACAGGGTGCCCTTCCAGGCGGTGGTGGCTTCGCTGGTGACCGACATCGTGACCTCCGATAGTTCGCGCCGCGCGGCACGGCACGTCGAGCGCCAGCCTAGCCACCGGGTGGCTGTCACGGGCGTGCCTCGACAGCGGGCGAGCGCCCGTGGTACTCGCGGTGATCAGACGGCCGCGCGGGCCCGACCGACCAGACCCGCGCGCTGGAACACCAGATACAGCTGGCAACCGAGGCAGAGGCCGAAGACCGCGTTGAGGAAGGCCGCGACGAAGGCCATCGCCGCCGCGATCGGCAGCGCCCACGGCACGCCGGCGACCTGAAGGATGAGGCCCACGGTCACGACGAAGAGTCCGACGCCCTGCGCGAAGCGCGGCGGGCGGGGGTCTTCGAGGTCGCGCGGCGGGGCGAGGCGTGGCTGCACGACCTTGCGGAACAGCACCGCCCACGGCGCGGTGCGCGGCGAGACGACGCCCCAGACGAACAGGAGCGCGACGACGAGCAGCAGCAGGAATGCGGGGTCGAGCACGCGCTGGGCGACCGAGGCGGCCGGCAGCGCCCACGGCTCGGATCCGGCGACGAACGCGAAGTCGCCCGCCGGCGCCGAGGCGAACGCTCCGAAGTTCCCGATGCCGCGAGCCGTCGACAGCCCGACCAGCGAGAGCACGACGGCGATCGCGAGCAGCACGGTGGTCACGGATGCGGCGAAGCGCGGTCCGCGCGGATCGATTCCGCGGGCGGGAGAGTCAGACATCGGCGGTCTCCTCGGCGAGACGGGCGAGCTCGAGCTGCACGACGTGGAGGTTGGGCACCCCGCCGATGCGGGATTGCACCGCGCCGCGGCGGTCGAGGATGAGAGTGGTGGGAGTCTGCATCACCTGGAAGTGCCGGGCGATGTCCGGACGGTGGGTGAGGTCGACGTCGAGATGACGCACCCCGTCGTGCTCGGACGCCAGAGCCGAGAGCGTGCGGTGCACTCCGGGGCAGCGCGAGCACATCTCGGTGCTGAACTGCAGGAGGGTCGCCTGCTCTCCGAGGCTGTCGGCGCCCAGACGTTGCGGCTCCACGATCTCGGATCGCACGTGGGAGCGGGCGCGTCCCTGCCGTACCTGCAGCACCACGCCCACCAGCACGGCTACCGCGAGGAGGGCGGCGAGGCCGATCAGGGCTTCCACGAAAGTCATAGCAGTCCACGCTAATGGCTGTGCGGGCCTCGGAGGCCGGTGATGCCCCTTATGACGCGAGTGGCGTAACAGAGGGCGCGATGTGGCGGATAAAGTGGCACCCGTGAGCGACGTCGAAGCCAGCCCCGCGACCGAGATCCAGTTCCGCAGCGATGTGACGGTGGAGTTGGTGCGCGCGAGCGCCAGTGACTCCGACGTCCTGTTCGCCGCCCGAGTGTCCACGCAGGGTGAGCAGACCCTCGGCGAGGCTCAGGCCGGCACGGAGGCCTCCGCGAAAGACCGCGGCCTCATCAACTACCTCATGCGCGACCGCCACGGCTCGCCCTTCGAGCACAACTCGATGACGTTCTACATCCAGGCGCCGATCTTCGTGTTCCGCGAGTTCATGCGGCACCGCATCGCCTCCTACAACGAGGAATCGGGCCGCTACCGCGAGCTGCGGCCGGTGTTCTACGTCCCCGCGCCCGAGCGCAACCTCCTGCAGGTCGGCAAGCCCGGCGCATACGAGTTCCTGCCCGGCACGCCCGAGCAGCACGCGTTGGTCGACACCGCCACCCGCGATGCGTCGGAGTTCGCCTTCCTCGCCTACCAGCGGATGCTGGACGCCGGCGTCGCCCGCGAGGTCGCTCGCATCGTGCTGCCGTTGAACATCTACTCGTCGATGTACGTGACGATGAACTCGCGAGCGCTCATGAACTTCCTCTCCCTCCGCACGAAGGTCGAGGGGACGCATTTCCCGTCGTTCCCGCAGCGCGAGATCGAGATGTGCGCCGAGAAGATGGAATCCATCTGGACCGGGCTGATGCCGCTCACCCACGCGGCCTTCAACGCCAACGGCCGCGTCTCGCCGTAGTCAGTCCTCGTCTATCGAGACGATCCACCCGACCCCGACCAGTACCCGGCGGTCCGGGGGAGGGCCGGTCGGCGAAGCGGGCTGCTCGTGCGGGGGCGTGGAATCGTCGGTGAGGCGGATGCCGTCGACGGGACGCGTCGTGGTGCTTTCGGGCACCGGCTCCGCCACGACGACGTACCGAGAGGGATACGAGCCGATACGCATCCCGTTCTCGAGCTCTCGACCGACGAAGGGCCAGTCCTCGCCCGTCGGCGGCGCCACGGCGTGAGGGGGTGCGCCGAAGCCCGGGCGCCGGAGCTCATGGTGCTCGATCTGTTCCACCTGGACGGCCGCGATGGCGGTGACTCTGCCGCGCACGCGGTCGAGGAATTCCTCTTCGTGGTGTGATTCGACAGCATCTATCGTGGCAGCGAGATCCGCCCCGAGCAGTTGCGTCAACTCGTGAGAGGCCCCGCGACGGGCGACGCCGAAGTCCACGGCATCCCCGACCCGGAAAGGATCCCCGCAGCAGCTCCACTCCCATCCGGTCAGCCAGGCACGCGTCATCGCGCCAGATTATCGACAGGCCTAGGCTGGCCGCCATGGCGCGCACGGCACTGATCACGGGGGCGAGTTCGGGGTTGGGCGCCGAGTTCGCCCGCCAGCTCGCGGCGCGCGGGGTCGGACTGGTGCTGGTCGCCCGCGACCGGTCGGCGCTCGAGGCCGTGGCTGCCGAGGTGCGCGGTGGGCGCGCCGTCGTCGAGGTGCTGGTCGCCGACCTCCTCGACCCCGACCAGCGCGACGCGGTCGCGGCGCGGTTGGCCGACCCGCAGCATCCGATCGACATGCTCGTGAACAACGCCGGGTACGGACTCGACCTCGCGTTCGAGACCAACGACGTCGACGACGAGGCGCGGCACCTCGCTCTGCACGTGGAGGTGCCGATGCGGCTGATGCACGCGGTGCTGCCGCGCATGCTCGAGCGGGGGAGCGGGCGCATCGTCAATGTCGCCTCCGTCGCCGGCTTCGTGCCGCGTGGCACCTACGGTGCGGTCAAGGGCTGGCTCATCCAGTTCAGTCGCTGGGCGAACGCCCGTTATCGACGGCGAGGGGTCACCGTGACCGCGGTGTGTCCGGGATTCGTGCACACGAACTTCCACGAGCGGCTCGGACTGCCGCCGGGAGAAGAGGGCGTTCCGAACGGGATGTGGTTGGAGGCGCCGGCGGTGGTGTCCGAAGCGCTCCGCGACGTCGCGCGCGGTCGGTCGGTCTCCATCCCGTCGGCACGGTACAGGGCGCTCGTCGGGCTGTCGCGCGTGCTGCCGGACGCGCTGGTGATGCGGGCCGCCGAACGCGGGCGCTGAGTCCGGCGCCATCCCCGGAGGACATGTCACGGAGGGCGGACGATATCGTGCACACCGGTCCTCCGCCGGTGAGATCTCCTCCGCTCGTGCGGGGTCGGCCTCCAGCCAGCGGCCCGCGGACCGATAGCCTGGACCCATGACGCACACGGGCAATCCTTTCGGACAGGTTCTCGTCGCGCTCGTCACTCCGATGACGGCCGACGGCGAAGTCGATTGGCCCGCGGTCGAGAAGCACATGGACGCCGTCATCACGGCAGGCGCCGACGGCATCGTCGTCACGGGCACCACGGGCGAGACGTCGACCCTGACCGACCCCGAGAAGATCCGCCTCGTCGAGGTCGGCAAGGACGTCGCCGCGGGTCGGGCCAAGATCGTCACCGGCGGCGGCTCGAACGAGACCGCCCACGCCATCGAGCTCTACCGCGCGAGCGAGAAGGCCGGCGCCGACGGCATCATGATCGTCACGCCGTACTACAACAAGCCCACCCAGGCGGGCATCCTCACCCACTTCCGCCTCGTCGCCGACGCCACCGATCTCCCCGTGATCCTCTACGACATCCCCGGACGCACGGGTGTGCCGATCCGGTACGAGACGATCCTGCGCCTGGCGAAGCATCCGAACATCCTCGCCATCAAAGACGCCAAGGGTGACTTCAGCGAGGTCAGCCGCGTGCTCAACCAGACCGACCTCATGTACTTCTCCGGCGACGACGCCAACGTGCTCCCGCACCTCGCGATCGGCGCCACGGGCCTCATCGGGGTCACCGCGAACATCGCGGCTGCCCCGTACCGCACGATCGTCGACGCGGTGAACCGCGGTGATCTCGCCACGGCGACAGCCGAGCACCAGCGCCTCGAGCCCCTCGTGCGCGCCGTCATGACCCACGTACCCGGCACGGTGTCGGCGAAGTACATCCTGCACGGCCTCGGCCGCATCGGCAGTCCGCGCGTGCGCCTGCCGCTCGTCGGTCCCGAGGAGTGGGAGGCCGCCGCGATCGAGGACGAGCTCGACCTCGTGCGCGACGTGCCCGGCGCCGATTTCTCCAACTTCCGCCCCGACCGCAACGCCGCCGCCGGTGGCGCACTGCCGAAGGTGCACGGCACGACCAGATAACGACGCTCGCGCGGAAGAGCTGCGCGGGCACAGAGAGCGGATGCTGCGCACGCGGCGTCCCGAGGAGGCAATCCATGCCCACCACCGTCTACGACCCGCCCGCCCTCGCCCCCGGCACGCTCCGCGTGTACCCGCTGGGCGGACTCGGCGAGGTCGGACGCAACATGACCGTCTTCGAGTACGAGGGGAAGCTCCTCGTCGTCGACTGCGGAGTGCTGTTCCCCGAGGAGCACCAGCCCGGTGTCGACCTGATCCTGCCCGACTTCTCGCCGATCAAGCACCGCCTCGACGACATCGTCGGCATCGTGCTCACCCACGGTCACGAAGACCACATCGGCGCCGTGCCGTACCTCCTCAAGCGCAAGGGCGACCTGCCCCTCATCGGTTCGGGTCTGACGCTCGCGCTGATCGAGGCGAAGCTCAAGGAGCACCGCATCAAGCCGTACACGCTGACGGTGAAGGAAGGGCAGCGCGAGCAGGTCGGCCCGTTCGACCTCGAGTTCATCGCGGTCAACCACTCCATCCCCGACGCCCTCGCCGTGGCGATCCGCACGCCCGCGGGCCTGGTGCTGGCCACCGGCGACTTCAAGATGGACCAGCTGCCGCTCGACGGCCGCATCACCGACCTCCGCGCTTTCGCCCGGCTGGGGGAGGAGGGCGTCGACCTCTTCCTGGTCGACTCCACCAACGCCGAGGTGCCCGGGTTCACCCCGACCGAGCGCAGCATCGGCCCCGTGCTCGACCAGGTCATCGCGAAGGCTCCGCGCCGGGTGATCGTCGCAAGCTTCTCGAGTCACGTGCACCGCGTGCAGCAGGTGCTGGATGCGGCGGCAGCCAATGGGCGCCGGGTCGCGCTCATGGGCCGCAGCATGGTGCGCAACATGACGATCGCCGAGCAGCTCGGCTATCTGAAGGTGCCCGACGGGGTGCTCGTCGACTACAAGAAGGCCCGCGATATCCCCGACGACAAGATCGTCTACATGTCGACCGGTTCGCAGGGCGAGCCGATGGCCGTCCTCAGTCGCATGGCCAACCTCGATCACGAGATCGAGCCCGGCCCCGGCGACACCGTCATCCTCGCCTCGAGCCTCATCCCGGGCAACGAGAACGCGGTGTACCGCGTGATCGACGGCCTGACCAAGCTCGGCGCGAACGTCGTGCACAAGGGCAACGCCAAGGTGCACGTCTCGGGCCACGCCGCCGCGGGCGAGCTGATCTACTGCTACAACATCCTGCAGCCGAAGAACGTGCTCCCCATCCACGGCGAGTACCGCCACTTGACGGCGAACGCCAAACTCGCACAGGAGACCGGCATCCCCGCCGAGCGCACGATCCTGGGCGAGAACGGTGTCGTCGTCGACCTGCGCGACGGTGTCGCCACGGTCGTCGGCCAGCTCGACATCGGCTTCGTCTACGTCGACGGGTCGACCGTCGGCGAGATCACCGACGCCGATCTCAAGGACCGCCGCATCCTCGCCGAGGAGGGCTTCATCTCGGTCATCGTCGTCGTCGACTCGGCCACCGGCCGCGTCGTCACGGGGCCCGAGATCCACGCGCGAGGCTTCGCCGAAGACACCAAGGTGTTCGAGGCCGTGAAGCCGAAGATCGCCGCCGCTCTCGCGGAGGCCGCGAAGTCGGGCGTCCGCGACCCGCACGCGCTGTCGCAGATCGTTCGGCGCACGATCGGCCGCTGGGTCAACCAGTCGCTGCGCCGTCGACCGATGATCGTGCCCCTCGTCATCGAGGCGTAGAAATCCGCCGAGGCGGGCAGGCCGGGGATCGCTAGTATTCCGGGCATGCCCGCCTTCGTCGTTCGCGCCGCCACGCAGTCCGACGGCGCGTTCCTGGCCGACATGGTCGTGGAGGCGGCGAACTGGAGGGAGGGCGCGGCCCGCCCGCGGCACGAGGTGCTCACCTCCGCCGATTATCAGCGCTATCTCACCGGCTGGATGCGGCCGGCCGACGTGGGCGTCGTCGCCCAGGTGCCGACGGGGGAGGCCGTCGGTGCGGCGTGGTTCCGGCTCTTCCCGCGCAGCGAACCGGGGTTCGGGTACGTCGGCACGGGGGTGCCCGAGCTCGTCATCGGCGTCCGCCCGATCTGGCGGGCGCACGGGATCGGGCGGATGCTGCTGCACCGTCTCGCCGACGAGGCACGGGCCCGCGGGTACGCGCGCCTGAGCCTCAGCGTCGAGCGGGGCAACTACGCCGTCGCGCTCTATCGATCGGAGGGGTTCGCGGTCACCCAGAGCGGCATCGGCCGCGACACCATGGTCAAGCTCCTGCGCTGATCGCCGCGTCGTTCCGGGCAAACGTCGTAGGTCACGCCTACCGTGGAGGCATGCCCCGCAGTACTCCGGCGACCAGCGGTCGCGCGCCCGCGAAGAGCGCCTCACGCGCCCGCAAGCCCGCGCCCGCACCCAAGAAGTACGTCGGCGAGCCCGACAAGCCGGCCGTCGCCGTCCGAGCATGGCTCGGCGTCGCCCACGCCGTGGGGGGTGTGTTCCGCGCGTTCGGCCCGGAGAATCTCGAGAAGGATCAGCGCCGCGACGGCCTGCCCTTCCTCCTGGTGCTGCTCGCGGCCGCCGGGGCGACCGTCGAGTGGTTCTTCATCGGCTCCGACGTCGCCGCCGCCATCAGCGCCTACTCGGTCGGCGGTCTCATCGGTCGTGAGGCCTTCGTCTTCCCGGTGCTGCTGCTGCTGCTCGCGGGATGGCTCTTCCGCCACCCCTCATCCGTGCACGACAACGGTCGCATCGGCATCGGCTTCGCCCTCTTCGTGATCGCGGTGGCGGGCTTCTGCCACGTTCTCGGCGATCGTCCCCAGCCGAGTGCCGGGCTCCCCGCCCTGAGCTCCGCCGGAGGTCTTTTCGGCTGGATGGCCGGCGAACCTCTCGCGATGCTCATCACGCCGATCGGCGCGGGCATCGTGCTCTCGCTCGTGGGTATCCTCAGCATCCTGATTCTGACCAAGACTCCGCCGAACCGCATCGGCACCCGTCTCGGCGACCTGTACGCCTGGATGTTCGACGCCGAACGGGCGGCTCCGTCCGACCGCTCGAAAGACGCCGCCGTCGACACCGACGACGACGAGTCCGGCCGCGAGGCGCGCCCGTGGTGGCGTCGCAATCGATCGGGTCGTGAAGAGGACGCCGACGGTGCGCTCGGCTCGCAGGATCTGACCGAACTGCTCACCCCGGGGACGTCCGAGGGCGGGTTCGAGCAGGTCTTCGAGGCGCCGGAGGCGCCGCCGCTCCCGCCGATGCCCGACGCGCTGACAGAGGTGTTCGCGCGTCCGACGATCGCCACGCCGCCTGCGGCCGCCGTGAGCCTGCGCGACGATTCCGACAGCGCCGACGACGAGCTCGGCACGATCTCGGGGCTCGGCGGCGACAGCGCCGGCATGCCGCCGACATCCGACTACCGTCTGCCGTCCGACACGGCGTTGGCTGCCGGCCCGCCGCACAAAGAACGCTCCGCGGCGAACGACGCGGTGGTGAAGGCTCTCGAGAGCGTTCTCCAGCAGTTCTCGGTCGATGCCAGGGTCACCGGCTTCTCGCGCGGACCGACCGTCACGCAGTACGAGATCGAGCTCGGGCACGGAGTCAAGGTCGAGCGCATCACCGCGCTCACGAACAACATCGCCTACGCCGTCGCCTCGAACGAGGTGCGCATCCTCGCGCCGATTCCGGGCAAGAGCGCGATCGGTGTCGAAATCCCCAATGCCGACCGCGAGATCGTCACGCTCGGCGATGTGCTCCGCTCGGGCAACGCCGCAGCATCCACCCACCCCATGACGATCGGTGTCGGCAAGGACGTCGGCGGCGGTTACGTCGTCGCCAACCTCGCGAAGATGCCTCACCTCCTCGTCGCGGGTTCCACCGGTTCGGGTAAGTCCAGCTTCGTGAACTCGATGATCACGAGCCTGCTGATGCGCGCCAAACCTTCCGAGGTGCGCATGGTGCTCATCGACCCGAAGCGCGTCGAGCTGACGTCGTACGCGGGCGTTCCGCACCTGATCACGCCCATCATCACGAACCCCAAGAAGGCGGCCGAGGCGCTGCAGTGGGTCGTGAAGGAGATGGACATGCGGTACGACGACCTCGCGTCGTTCGGGTACCGGCACATCGACGACTTCAACAAGGCCGTCGTCTCCGGTGAGGTCACGCTGCCTGTCGGCAGTGAGCGCGTGCTGAAGCCCTACCCGTATCTGCTGGTGGTCGTCGACGAGCTCGCCGACTTGATGATGGTGGCCCCTCGCGACGTCGAGGACTCCATCGTGCGCATCACCCAGCTCGCCCGCGCCAGCGGCATCCACCTCGTGCTGGCGACCCAGCGCCCGTCGGTCGACGTCGTCACCGGCCTCATCAAGGCCAACGTGCCTTCGCGTCTCGCGTTCGCCGTCACCAGCGTGACCGACTCGCGCGTCATCCTCGACCAGCCCGGCGCCGACCGCCTCATCGGCCAGGGCGATGCGCTCTTCCTGCCGATGGGCGCCAACAAGTCGCTGCGCGTGCAGGGCGCGTGGGTCAGCGAGTCCGAGATCGAGAAGGTCGTCGCCCACGTCACGAACCAGGCGCGTCCCGAGTACCGCTCCGACGTCGCCGCATCCGCCGAGCGCAAAGAGATCGACGCCGACATCGGCGACGACCTCGAGCTCCTGCTCGCGGCCGCCGAGCTGGTCGTGTCGACCCAGTTCGGGTCGACCTCGATGCTCCAGCGCAAGCTCCGCGTGGGCTTCGCCAAGGCAGGGCGTCTCATGGATCTCATGGAGTCGCGCGAGATCGTCGGCCCGTCCGAGGGGTCCAAGGCCCGCGACGTGCTGGTGACGAACGAGCAGCTCCCCGCCGTGCTCGCGCGCCTGCGCGGCCAGGACGCACCGGCCCCCGACCCGGTCGACGCGCAGTTCGAAGGGCTCGAGGTCGTCGACGGCGACGAAGGCGATGAAGACATGTGGCAGCTGACCGGGAGAGACTGATGTCCGTGCCCCGTCAACTCCCCAACGCGATCACGATCGTGCGCATCCTGTGCGCGCCGATCTTCCTCTGGATGCTGCTCGCAGACGGTGGTGACGACGGAGCCCTTCGCTGGTGGGCGGCCGTGCTGTTCATCGTCGCGATCGCCAGCGACGGAATCGACGGGTACATCGCCCGCCGGTACGACATCGTGACCGATCTGGGCAAGTTGCTCGATCCGATCGCCGACAAGGTGCTCACGGGCGCCGCGTTCGTCGGACTGTCGATCCTGGGCGAGCTCGACTGGTGGGTGACCATCATCGTCCTCGTGCGGGAGATCGGCATAACGGTCTACCGATTCATGGTCGTGAGCGATCACGTGCTGGCTGCGGCATGGATGGGCAAGCTGAAGACGGTCGCGCAGTCGATCGCCCTCTCGCTCGCGCTCCTTCCGCTCGCGGCGGTCGTGGGGGACTGGATCGTGTGGCTGAACATCGTCACGATGTGGGCCGCGGTGATCCTGACGGTCGCGAGCGGTCTCGACTACGTCGTATCCGAGGTCCGCGGCGCCCGGAAGCGTCGTACCGCGTGATCGACGGGCTGCCCGACGATCTCGAGTCCACGCTCGTCCGTGATCCGCAGGAGAGCGCCGCACGCTTGATCGACAGGCTCGCCGAACTCGGCTGGTCGGTGGCCGTCGCCGAGTCGCTCACCGGCGGCCTGGTCGTCTCGTCGCTGGTCGGTGTGCCCGGTGCGTCGCGGGCGCTGCGCGGAGGCATCGTCGCCTATGACTCGGCGATCAAGCAGTCGCTGCTGGGTGTGGATCCCACGCTCCTGGAGGCGCACGGCGCGGTGCACCCCCGCGTCGCGCGGCAGATGGCCAAGGGCGTCCGCGCCGCGCTGGTCGTCGGCGGGCGACCCGCCGACGTCGGCATCGCGACGACGGGTATCGCCGGCCCCGAGTCGCCCGACGGGCAGCCGGTCGGAACGGTGCATATCGCGATCTCCACCCCGTTGGGAACCCGCGTCGATTCCCTCGAGCTGACCGGCGACCGCGAGGCCATCCGGCAGGAGTCCGCGCGCATCGCTGTGCGTCGCGCTCTCGCGGCGCTGTGAGATCCGCCGCGAGCAGCGGGAACAGAACGTGTTTCTGCTCCGTTACATTCGGCGATTCCCACCCTTTGCCCAGCGCACGGCGCTAGATTTGCAGAGCAGGTGTTGTACCGTTGTCCACTCGGACAGACGGCGGAATCGAAGTGAGGAGGGGCCCCAAATGATCCTGGTACGTCAAGAGATCGGTGAAGTCCTTCGTGATCTCCGCCAGCAAAAGGGTCGCACCCTTCGTCAGGTCGCGAGCCGTGCGAGTGTGGCGCTGGGTTACCTCAGCGAGGTCGAGCGCGGTCAGAAAGAGGCGTCGAGCGAGATCCTCGCTTCGGTTGCAGAGGCACTTGACGTGCCCATCTCCACGATCATGCGCGAGGTCGGCGACCGGCTCTCGGTGATCGAAGGCCTGCAGACCTTCCCCGACGTCGTTCCCGACGACCTGGTGGCCTCTGTCGAGCCCCAGCTGTCCCTGCGCTGAGCGCACTCTTCGTCGACTGTGCGTCGTAGCGAGTTCGATCGAGCCGTCTCCGACGAGTTCGGCCCGCAAGGCGATTCGCTCGCCGCAGACCTGTCGCTGATGGCGCTCGGCGGCCGAACCGCGCGTGAGGCCTTGACGGCGGGCGTGCCTCCGCGAGACGTCTGGCTGGCGCTGTGCGCCGAGACCGACGTCCCCGAGAGTCGCCGGTACGGCGCAGGACGCCTCGAACCGCGTCGGCGCTGACGGAAATCACCGACGAATCCGACCTCGCTCCCGTCGGCGTGTCATCGAAGAAGTGTTCGATACCGGCGTAGTCTCCTGCACAGTGGTGTTCGAGGACGTGAGTGTCCGCGTTCGGGCGCAGCCCCGGCTCGATGTCGGTGGCCCTCCCTAGCGTGGACATCGTCGGATGACACCCACGCCTTGTCTCTGCATCCCCGCCGTCGGCGAGGAGCGCGACAGCCTACAGGCGACGGAACGCGAACAAGAGGAGCACGTCATGCCATCACCCGCAGACCGCGAGAAGGCCCTGGAATCGGCACTCGCCCAGATCGATCGGCAGTTCGGAAAAGGCTCGGTCATGCGACTGGGCAGCGACGACCGTGCTCCCGTCGAGGTCATCCCCACCGGATCCATCGCGCTCGACGTCGCTCTCGGGGTCGGCGGACTCCCGCGCGGCCGCATCATCGAGATCTACGGTCCCGAGTCTTCGGGTAAGACCACCCTGACGCTCCACGCGATCGCCAATGTCCAGCGAGCCGGTGGCATCGCCGCGTTCATCGACGCCGAGCACGCCCTCGACCCCGACTATGCGAAGAAGCTCGGTGTCGACATCGACTCCCTGCTGGTGTCGCAGCCCGACACCGGTGAGCAGGCCCTCGAGATCGCCGACATGCTCGTGCGTTCGGGTGCCGTCGACCTGGTCGTCATCGACTCCGTCGCAGCCCTCGTGCCGCGCGCCGAGATCGAAGGCGAGATGGGCGATTCCCACGTCGGTCTGCAGGCACGTCTCATGTCGCAGGCACTGCGCAAGCTGACCGGTGGCCTGAACACGACCAACACGACGATGATCTTCATCAACCAGCTGCGCGAGAAGATCGGTGTCTTCTTCGGTTCGCCCGAGACGACCGCCGGCGGAAAGGCGCTGAAGTTCTACGCTTCGGTGCGCCTCGACATCCGACGCATCGAGACCCTGAAGGACGGCACCGAGGCGGTCGGAAACCGCACGCGTGTGAAGGTCGTGAAGAACAAGATGGCCCCGCCCTTCAAGCAGGCGGAGTTCGACATCCTCTACGGCATCGGAATCTCGCGCGAGGGCAGCCTGATCGACTTCGGGGTCGAACACGCGATCGTCAAGAAGTCGGGTGCGTGGTACACCTACGACGGCGAGCAGCTCGGGCAGGGCAAGGAGAACGCCCGCAACTTCTTGCTGAAGAACCCCGACATGGCCACCGAGATCGAGTCGAAGATCAAGAGCAAGCTCGGTATCGGCGGCGCCCGCGACGACGCCTCCGTCTCAGACGAGCTCGCGGCTCGCCGCCCCGCCTGACATGGCGCCGATCGACGGGGGCGAGAGCGAGGAATCCGCTCTCGCCCCCGTGATCCCGCTTTTCGGCGGTGAGTATTCCGGGCGCCGGGAAGCCCCGCGCAGCGACCGCCCGCGTTCGGTGCCACCGGAGGCGCCACGGGCGGAGGCATCCCGCGGCGACACCGAGATCCCGTGGCACGCGAGTTGGGTCACCCCCGAATCCAACGCTCGGCGATCGTCGGAGGGCCGGAGGGCCGCCGAGGTGTCGGCCGACGACGGAGCGCCCGGTGCCGAGGCGGTCGATCCGAGCGAGGTGCGCGACGCGGCTGAGGCGAGTCTGCTTCGAAAGCTCCGGACGAGGCAGTTGTCCGTTTCCGAGTCGCGGGGTGTGCTCATCGCTGCGGGAATGACCGGCGGTGCCGCCGACGAGCTCTTGGACCAGTTCGAACGCCTCGGGTACCTCGATGATGTGTCGCTGTCCCAGCAGCTCGTGCGGGCGGCCGTCGAGCGCAAGGGGCAGGGGCGGCAGGCCATCTCGCCACTTCTGACACGGCGAGGCATCCCGCGTGACGTGGTCGAGACCGTCCTGTCGGAGATGCCCGATGACGATCTCGAACGCGCTCTCGAGTTCGCACGCACCAAGGCGCGTTCTCTGGGAGCGCGTGACCGAGAGACGGCCTTGCGGCGGCTTCTCGGTCAGCTCGCCCGACGCGGCTACCCCTCGTCGGTGTCGATGACTGCCGCTCGTCAGGCGCTCGACGAGCTGTAGGCATCCGACCTCGCGTCGATCGACTCGTCTCAGAGGCCTCGCACGGTGTGCGTCTTCTGCGACGTGCCGCCGCGCGGAGCGACGGTCCGCCCCAGTTCTACGCGCGACGCCGCGCCCAGCTTCGTGCGCGCCTGGTAGACGTGGGACTCGACTGTGCGCACCGAGAGATAGAGACGCTCGGCGATCTCGCGGTTGCCGAGGCCTTCTGCGACCAGCAGCGCGATCTCGCGTTCGCGACGCGTGAGCTCCACGTCGGTGGTGGCAGACGACGCGCCGCGCTGAGCGCCGTTCGGTGCCGGTGAGTCGCGCGCGATACCGATGCCGCGCGTGGGACCGTTGTCGCCCCACGTCGTCGCTCGTCGCATGGCCGCGACGAGGTCGCGCTCGGGGTCGTCGAGTGCCGACAACGCTTCGGCTGCGGCGGACAGCCTCTGCGTCGCCGGTGCGTCGGAGGAGGCGGCCATCCGCTGCATCCGGGGGAGGGCGTCGTCATTGGCGCCCAGGGCCACCATCTGGAAGAGATCGCGCGCCTGGAGCGCGGGTGCTGTCTCGGAGGCCGTGGCAGCGGAGCGGGCGGCGTCGAGGGCCTCGGTGGGTTGACCGAGTGCGGTGAAGACATACGTCTCCGCGACCATTCGCGCGTGCTCGAGGGTCGGCAGACCGTCGAAGGCCGCAGGGTCCATACGGTCGAGCAGCTGGCGCGCTTCGTGGGCGTGGTCGAAGAGCGCGAGCGAATGCGCGACGGCGATCTGCGCCAGCGGCACCAGGTCTGCGGCGGCGGGTGGCCGTGCCCGGCGCACCGCGACATCCAGCTCGCGCGCGGCGCGTTCGGGGTCTGCGGTGACGGCGTAGGCGCACGACAGCACGAGGCCGGCCGTCGCAATCGACTCCGCATCGCCTTGGCGGGCGGCCGCGTCGACCTCGCCGCCGAGCCTCGCCAGCACCGGACCGAGATCGGTGTCAGCCACCGCGCCCGCCACGATCTCGCTGCAGGCGATCCGCAGCCGGTCGACCGTCGTGATCGGTGTGATGCCTCCACGCTCTCCGGCGGTGCGGTGAACCCGCAGGAACCATGTCTGCGCCTCACTCACGGCTCCGAGGCACGAGTGCCCGAGCCCGGCGAGGGCGGCCGCTCGAACCCGCAGGGACGCCGAGTTGCTCTGCTGGGCGAAGACCGCCTCGGCGATCGCCACGGCCGATGACCACTCCATACGCGCGCCGAGGATGTCGGCGCGCATCATGGCGAGTTCTGCGGAGCCGCGGGGGTCGGGGCACTCCACCGCGGCCACCCGGTCGACGGCTGCCTCGAGGGCATCGGCGTTCGTCGGTCCGGCGAGCCCCACCACGCGGACGCACCGAAGGAGGGTCGTGGCGTCGACGAGGACCCCCGAGAGACTCTCGATCAACGCATCGACGTCGATGGTGCCGCCCTGAGCCGCCCGCCCGAACTCATGCTCCAGAAGGAGGAAGGCGTCATCGTCGTCCCGCAGGCCGAGGCTCGCGTGTGCGACGGCCTGCGCGGGCTCGCCCTGGTCGTTCGCCCGTCGGGCCGCCTCGAGCGAGGCCTTGTTGCGGATCGCGGGCGGTACCGATTCGTAGTCGGGTCCGAGGGAGCCCTCCTGCAGCCATGATTGTGCGGCGAGCACGGCGAGCGGCGGGCACCACCACTCGCTCGACGGTGCGAACATTCGACGAATCGCGCCGTCCAGGAGCGGCGTGACCGCGTCGGCTCCCATTCGTCGCTCGACCTCGTGAGCAAGTGCGGCGTTGGCCGTCAGGCGATGGGTCGGGGTCGCGTCGTCGTGCACGAGGCGCGCGTTGACGAGTGAGTCGAGGGCGGCCGTGGGCAGGAACCGCGCGGCGTCGGCCCGGGAGATGCCGGGAACCCTGCCCAGCGTCGCCAGCGTGCTCCTCTCCACGGACGTCAGCTGAGCGCCGTGTGCCGCGAGGGCGTCGGAGAGACGCCCGTTGGGCAGGCTCTCACGCATCGCATCGATGGGATCCCGGCCACGCCGGAGGGCGTGACCGGCCTCGGCGGCGAGTTCTCTCAGCAGCATCCGGGAACCGTCGGCCAGGGCGACGATCGACGCACGCGTCATGGCGTCGAGTTCGGGTGCAGCGAACTGGTCGAGGAGAAGATCTGCGTCACGTGGTGTGAGGGCTGCGAGGTCGATTCGTTCCGCGAGGCCCCGCAGCCAGAGATCGGTTGCCATCTGAGCCGCATCGGGGTTGCCGTCGGCCGGCCGTGTCGACCCTTCGCGCGACACCGTGAGAGCGAACAGTACGGTCGCGTGCCCGCTGTAGACCGCACGCACGACGGCAGACACCGAAGCCGGATCCAGCTCTTGCGCGTCGTCGATGATGACGATCGGACGCTCGGTCTCCTCGGGCCGGCCGTCGCGGAGGCGCGCGGCGCGCGGGTCTCTCGACGCCGTCAGCGCTCCGTGCGGCACCGCGGCGTGCGGCCCGATCGAGCGCAGGACGACAGGCTCGTCCGAGGTCGTCGACAGCCGGCCTATCACCTGCCGGAGAAAGTGGCTCTTCCCACTTCCGAGCGGACCGACGAGAACGATGCTCGTGCCCGTTTCCAGCAGATCGATGACGCGCGCTACATCGCGATCGTCACCTATGACGCCGTCGTCATCTCGATGAGTTCTCATGCTTTCGCGGCCCCCACTTGTGCACCTGACAGAGAGAGTCGCGGCTCAGCCCTGCCGCGCGGATCTTCAACCCTACTGATCTCGTACTACCCGGTAGCGGAAGAATCCCCCCAACCGACCACTGGGGTACGACACCAGTACCGCGAAAATTACCCGCATCGTGCTCTGGGTCCAAGGGGTTGCGCTCCCTATCCGGATCGGCTTTCGCATCTTTCACCGGGAACGCTGCGCGGGGCGCGTGCATCGGCCCACCGCGCTCTAGCGTCCTCACAGATCACACGATCGCCGGTGTGCGTAGGGCCCTCCGGACGCAGGAGACGAGCGGGAGTAGACATGGAAACACAGGAGCGGCGTCGAGCGACGCGACGGAAGGTCTTCGCGGTCACGGCGGGTGCCGCCGTGCTCGGATTGGGCGTATCGGCCACGCTGGCCGCGTGGACCGACACCGAGTGGGTGTTCGGCGGCAACGGCGCCGGCGGGCCCGGGGTCGGCACGTCGACGTTCGAGGTTCAGCAGAACACCGTGCCACCCTTCGCGGACGCGACGTGGACCGACGAGGAGGAGAACCCCGGCGGCGAGATCGTCTTCGGCCTCGCCGCGCTGGCGCTCTCGCCCGGCGACGCGGTCTACGCGCCGGTCGCCCTGCGAACGACTGTCGCGTCGGTTGCCGGTGAGGTGGAGCTCCAGCCCGCCGTCCCCGCCGCCGGGGTGGCGGTGACCGACCCCGACGACCTGTTCCTTGCCGCCCTCGGTGTGCGTGTCGTCACCGACGACGCCCCCTTCACGTGCGACGCCACCGCATTCAGCGGTGCACCCGGCGCGCCCGTGCTCATCGCCGACGGGCCGCTGCTCGCGTCCGGCGGCACGTCTGCGCAGTCGCTCCTCGCTGCGGCGGACTCCACCCAGTACTACTGCTTCGAGGTCTCGCTGCCCGACCCCTTCGTCCCGGCCGCAGGCGTGGACGTCGAGGACTACATGGGCCTCACCGGCGCTCCCGCCTGGCAGTTCGCGGCCACGTCCTGACACCCGTCGTGCCCTCTCTCACCGAGGCGCCGGCCCGCGGACCCGCGCACCACGCGCGGGCCGGCGGGCCGGTCGCGGCGCACGCGGCAGCGACTCCGCGACGTCGGGACGTCGTTCGAGATGCCGTCATCGCGGTGCTCGGAGTGGTCGGGATCCTCACGATCGTGTGGCTCGTCGCGTCCGCCGCGCTCGGGCTGTCGATCATCGTCTTCGTGACGGGATCGATGGGCCCGTCGCTGCCGACGGGATCGGCCGCCGTGGTCCGGGAGGTCGCGGCGTCGGAACTCGCGGTGGGAGATATCGTCACGGTGCCACGCCCGAACTCCACGGCGCCGGTCACCCACCGGGTCGTGGCGATCGACGGCGTACCCGGCAACGCGCAGGCCCGCAGCCTCGTGCTTCGCGGCGACGCGAACACGATCGACGATCCCGACCCGTACATCGTCGAGGACGTGCGTCGCGTCATGGTCGGTGCGCCCGGAGCGGGGTGGGTGGTGATCGCGGCGAAGACTCCCGCCGCGATGGGGGGGATCACTCTCGTGGTCGCCGCCGCGGTCGCGTGGGCGCTGTGGCCTGCCCCCGCTTCTCGCGTCCCGCGACCGCAGTAGAGGAACCCCGGATGCCCTTCCCACGCCTCCCTCTGCGACGCACCGTCGCGGCGGTGCTGACCGCCGTGGTCTCACTCGCGCTGCTGGTCGGCGGGGGCCTCATCGCCGGCGCCGCTGCCCGCGCGGCGTTGGTCGACGTCCCGCCCACGGGGCATCCCGGCCGACTGGTGCTGTCTTCCGATCCGTACCCCGCGGAGTTCCTCGATCTCAGCCCGGGCGATCCGTCGTACTGGCAGGTGGCCGCCCGCCTCGAGGACGCCGTCGGAGCCACACTCTCGGTGCAACTGCGCAAGACCGGCGAACTCGTATCGCACCCGCGGGGGCTCGAGATGACCGTGGACGAATGCGACGTCCCCTGGACCGGCCTGGGCGAGGCCCCGGTGTGCGCCGGCACGGCAACACCGGTCGCCGTCGCGACGCGGTCCGACGAGTACGCGGCGTCGAGCCCGACGTTCCAGCTCGGGTCGCGCGCAGCATCCGCCCCGGTGTTCCTGCTCGTGACCCTGGCCGTGGAGGATTCGACCGATGCGCGAGCGGATGCTTCGCTGATGGGCCTGGTCGGAACGATGGGCATCGGCCTCACCGCCGTCGCGGTCGATCCTGCGGTCGGTCCGCCGGGAGGGGGCGGCGTTCTTCCCGCGACGGGGGCGGACGTGTGGCTCTGGGTGGCGGTGGGCTCGATGGCGGCAGGTCTTCTGGGTCTCGGTGCGGCCCTGCGGATGCGACCGTTCCGAGGGGAGCGGTGATGCGACGGTCGCTCACGGCGCTCGCGTTCGCCGCGGTCGCGGTCGTCGTCGTTCCGCTGTCGGTCACGGCGACCACCGCCGCGTGGACCGACGAGGAGTGGGCGAACGGAGATATCGGCACGTCGTCGCTGCGGTGCGGGGAAGACGCCGGCTTCGCGTCGACGTCGCACGGGCGCTTCCTCTCGGGCGATCTGCTCGGCGCCGACCTCGACCCTGTGGCCGACCTCGAAGAGATGCGGCTCGTGCTCGGGGCCGACGGCGTGCTGTCGGTTCAGCCCCCGGACGCCGTGAATCTCGCCGCCCTCACCTACGCCAATCCCTTCGACGTCGACCTCTTGGGCATCGCGGGGGTCGACATGAGCGGATTCGAGGTGCCGGTGCCCGGCGCGGCGCTCGGCGCCGCCAACCAGTACGCGCGGGTGTCGGGATTCGGGTCAGCCGCCGGTGCCTCGGGCCTGGTGAACGACAGCGGCGTCGTCACGGTCGGAACGACTCCGAGCGGTTCCCTGCCGTCGCCGGCGACCATCCGCCTAGACGAGTTGCTTCCCCTCCTCACGGGGATCGCGGGCGCGGATCTGCGGGTGGGCGCCGTCGGTGCGAGCTCGGAGCTGGACGGCTGCGCCGCGCTGAGGTCGTCGACGTGGGGCGACGGCATGGTCACGGGAAGCACGCGCAGCTATGCCGTCGCGGGCCTCGGTCTCGACGTCGAGGTGCCGGCTGTCGGCGAGCTGGCGGGCACCGCCACGACGGGGATCACGAACGTCAACTCGGCGATCGCCTCGCTCCTCGGTTCGTCGGGTCTGATCTCGTCGGCGATCGGGGCCCGCCTGGATCTCGCTCTTCCCGGCATCCTGACCACGAGCATCGGCGGAAACGTCACGCTCTCCGGGCTGAATCTCGGGGGAGCGGTGGCGTCGCTGCTGTCCACGCCGTTGACGGACGGCGTGGTGACGGTCGATCTGCAGAGCGGCATGGTCGACATCGATCTCGATGCTCTGCTCCCGTCGCTCAACAACGCCCCACCCAACACCGAGATCGTCGTGAACTCCGACGTGCTGGCGCCGATCGTCACCCGGGTCGGCGATCTGCTGAACACCTGGACGTCGCAGATCACCGCAGCGCTGCAGCAGAACCTGCGTGCGGCCACCCTGACGATCGATCTGAGCGCCGTCATCGGCGCACCGGGGATCGGTATCCTGCCCGGTCTGGACGTTCTCGACGTGTCGATCGACTATGTCGGGCCGGTCGGCGCGGTGCTCGACGGCACGGCGACGTTCGCGATCGATGCGGAGGCCGCGGGCGTGGTCGGCGCGATCAGCATCCTTCTCCAAGCGCTGGGCCTTCCGACCGTCGGCCAGCTGATCGCCTCGGTCGAGCTGCTCTCGTCCGTGCTGGTCGCCGTCGTGGCGAACCAGATCACCACCACCGCGCTCGGCGCGATCACCTCGCTCGGCGCGACGCTCTCCACCGCCGTGAACACGATCGTCGCTCGCGTGGGCTCCGTCGTGAACGTGCTGCCGTCGATCCTGTCGCTGATGGTCAACGTGCAACCCGACCGCCCGGGCGCACCGCCCGGATCGACGTACATCGCCGGCACCGACGACTCCACGCCGCAGTACCTCGTCTCGGCGTTGCGGATCGGGCTGGCCGATGCGCTGACCCCCTCGAGCATTGCGCGCGTCACCCTCGGCACGGCTTCTGCGGGGCCGGTTACGGCACCGTGAGCGACCCGGTCGAGCCGACCGGGTCGCGGGCCCGCACGGGGCGCGGCTCGTAGAATGGGCCCATCATGAGCATGCCTTCTCGCACCCCGACGGTGATCGATCGGTCGCCCGCGGCCCTGCGCTTCGACGGTCAGCCCCGCACCTACGAGGTGCGGACCTTCGGGTGCCAGATGAACGTCCACGACTCGGAACGCCTCTCGGGCTCGCTCGAGAGCGCGGGCTACCTGCCCGCCGAGGCGGGCACGGACGCCGACGTCGTCGTGATCAACACCTGCGCGGTACGCGACAACGCCGCCGGAAAGCTCTACGGAACCCTCGGTCACCTCAAATCGCGCAAGGACGTCCGCGAGGGCATGCAGATCGCGGTCGGCGGGTGCATGGCTCAGATGGACAAGCAGGCGGTGCTCGACAAGGCGCCCTGGGTCGACGTGGTCTTCGGAACGCACAACATGGGATCGCTGCCGAGCCTGCTCGAGCGCGCGCGTCACAACGGCGATGCGGAGCTCGAGATCCTCGAAGCGCTCGAAGTCTTCCCCTCGACCCTGCCGACCAAACGCGACAGCGTCGCCGCAGGCTGGGTCTCCATCTCGGTCGGGTGCAACAACACCTGCACGTTCTGCATCGTGCCGAGCCTTCGCGGCAAGGAGAAGGACCGCCGTCCGGGCGACATCCTCAACGAGATCCGCATGCTCGTCGACGACGGCGCGATCGAGGTGACGCTGCTCGGGCAGAACGTCAACTCGTACGGCGTCGAGTTCGGTGACCGCCTCGCGTTCGGCAAACTGCTCCGAGCAGCCGGTCAGATCGAAGGGCTCGAGCGCATCCGGTTCACGAGCCCGCACCCGGCCGCCTTCACCGACGACGTGATCGCCGCCATGGCCGAGACGCCCGCCGTGATGCCGCAGCTGCACATGCCGCTGCAGTCGGGAAGCGACCGCGTTCTCAAAGCCATGCGCCGGTCGTATCGGAGCGAGAAGTTCCTGGGCATCCTCGAGCGGGTGCGCGCGCTCATCCCTCAGGCTTCGATCACGACCGACATCATCGTCGGATTCCCGGGCGAGACCGAGGCCGACTTCGAAGAGACGTTGCGGGTGGTCGAAGCATCCCGGTTCTCCAGCGCCTTCACCTTCCAGTACTCGATTCGCGAGGGCACCCCGGCGGCGACGATGGCGGACCAGGTTCCGAAGGCCGTCGTGCAGGAGCGCTACGAACGTCTCCTCGCCCTGCAGGACCGCATCTCGCTCGAGGAGAACGCGATGCAGGTGGGCCGGGAGGTCCAGGTGCTCGTCTCGACGGGCGAGGGCAAGAAAGACGCTTCGACGCACCGCTTGACCGGTCGAGCCGAAGACAACCGCCTCGTGCACTTCGAACTGCCGGCCGGATCTGCCGTCCCGCGCCCGGGCGACATCGTGACGGTCGGGATCACCCGCGCGGCACCGTACTACCTCCTCGCCGACGCGTCCGACGGTGCGCCGCTGCGCATCCGGCGCACGCGTGCGGGCGACGCCTGGGATCGATCCCAGGCGGAGTCGTGCGGTGTACCGACCCCCGCCGGCGAAGCGGGCGCGCCTCGCGCGATCTCGCTCGGCCTGCCGTCGCTGCGCGTCGGGGTGTGAGCCGCCCGCCGAGGCTCTGGGCCGTCGTCGGTGCCACCGGCACCGGCAAGACCGGGCTCTCCCTCGCGCTCGCCGAGGCGCTCACCGCCCGGGGAACGGCGGCCGAGATCGTCAACGCCGACGCGATGCAGCTGTACCGCGGCATGGACATCGGAACGGCGAAGCTGCGTGACGACGAACGACGTGGCATCCCGCACCACCTCTTCGACGCGTTGGAGGTGACCGACGAAGCCGCCGTGGCCTGGTACCAGGATGCTGCGCGAGATGTCGTGCGTCGCATCCACGCCCGCGGAGCAGACGCGGTGCTCGTCGGGGGTTCGGGGCTCTACGTCTCCAGCGTGGTGTTCGATTTCGCGTTCCCGCCCCGTGACGCCGCCGTCCGCGCCGAGCTCGAGGCCGAGCTCGAGCGTCTCGGACCCGGGATGCTCTTCGCCCGGCTGCAGGAACAGGACCCGGTCACGGCGGCACGCGTCGATCCGAAGAACGGCCGACGCATCGTGCGCGCGCTGGAGGTGCTCGCGCAGGGCGAGGACACCCATGGCGCCGCGCTGCCCGACGAGCCGGTGCTGTGGCACGAGGCGACCACCGCCGTCGGAACACGTATCGAACGCGCCGAGCTCGTGCCCATGCTCGACGCGCGCGTGGAGGGCATGTGGCGCGACGGCCTCGTCGCCGAGGCCGCGGCGCTGCGCGAACGCGGGCTCGAGGATGGCGTCACGGCGCGTCGGGCCATCGGTTACGCGCAGGCCCTCGGGCAACTCAGAGGCGAACTCACCGAGTCGGAGGCGATCGCCCAGACGCAGGCGCTGACCCGCCGCTACGCCCGACGACAGGTGTCGTGGTTCCGGCGCTATCGCGACGTCGCGTGGGTCGACTCCCGCTCGGTCGACACCGCGGCGCTCGTCGAGCGAACTCTTGTCGGCGCGACCCAGGCTCCCGACCCCGGTTCGCACGACTCGTAGACTGGGTCGCATGTCGCGCACCCTCCCGTTCACGAAGGGTCACGGTACCGGCAACGATTTCGTCGTGATCGCCGACCCTGACGGCTCCCTCGACCTCACCGACGACCAGATCGCCGCGCTCTGCGATCGGCACATGGGCATCGGCGCCGATGGCCTCCTCCGCGTCGTCCGCTCCACGGCGATCGACGAAGGAGCCGAGGCTGCAGCATCCGGGGCCGAGTGGTTCATGGACTACCGCAACGCCGACGGTTCGAAGGCCGAGATGTGCGGCAACGGAACGCGAGTGTTCGCCCGCTACCTCGTCGACGCCGGTCTCGCCTCCATCGACGGCGGCCTGCGCATCGGCACCCGAGCGGGCGTGAAGACGCTCACCCGCAGTGACCGCGGATTCGAGGTCGACCTCGGGGTCTGGCGTGCGGAGCCGGACGACATCCTGGTGCGCGCACGCGGCCTCGATGTCGCCCGGCCGGGCACGGGCATCGATGTGGGCAACCCGCACGTCGTGGTCGCTCTGTCGTCGCCTACCGAGCTCGACGCGCTCGACCTGTCCTACCGCCCGATCCTCGACCCCGAGCCGCGCCACGGTGCGAACGTCGAGTTCGTCGTGCCCGGCGACCCGCTGGTGCGCGACGGCGTCGGCGAAGTGCGGATGCGCGTGTTCGAACGGGGCGTCGGCGAGACCCTCTCGTGCGGCACGGGCGTCGCGGCCGCCGCTCTCGCGGTGCGGCACTGGGCGGGTCCTGCGGCTCCGCGACGGTGGCAGGTGGACGTACCCGGCGGCACGCTGGGCGTGCGCATCGTCGATGAGTCCGACGGCGAGCACGTCCTGCTGTCAGGACCGGCGGTGCTCGTCTACTCGGGTGAGGTCTCGCTAGTCTGAACGTCGCCGTCGTCGGCCGAGACGATGTCGATCGCCGCAGTCGCGGGCGTACCGTGTCGGCGCACCTTCAGCACGCGGTACCCGCGCCCCGTCGCCGCGCGCTGAACGCTGAAGCCCCGCGGAAGCGTGGCACCGAGCCAGCGCTGCAGGGAGTCCGAGCCGAGGTTGCGCTGCACGACGAGCCACGCGTCCGATCTCTCCTCGAGCCGGGGGAGCCAGGTTTCCAGCATTCCGTGCAGTTCGTTCTTGCCCACTCGGATCGGGGGATTCGAGCGGATGGTGCGGAAGGCCACGTCGGCGGGAACATTCTCGGGCCGCACGGCGTTCACATTGGTGAGCCCGAGAATCTCCGCGTTGCGACGCACGAGGTCGAGTGCTCGCTCGTTGACATCGACCGCCCACACCGTGGCGTGCGGGGCGTCGAGTGCGAGGGACAGCGAGATCGGCCCCCACCCGCTCCCGAGGTCGAGGAAATCGCCGCCTGCAGGGGGCGACGGCGTGTTGGCCAGCAGCACGGCGGTGCCGGCATCGAGACGGTCGGGACTGAAGACGCCACCAGCGGTGACAACCTCGACATCGCGGCCGGCGAGGGTCACTCGCAGGCGCCGGAGGTTCTCTGCGCTGGAGGGAGACCCGGTGAAGTAGTGGTCGCTCCCCATGCGGAGAGCGTATCGGAGAGATCGTCCTCCCGACGGGAGGATTAGAGTTTATGGATGCTGCGGCCCCGGCCTTCGGCCGAGGGCGGCGCGATGGAAGGAACAGATGACAGACACCACAATCCCCCAGAGCGCGGATGAGATGCCGGTCGACCCGGTGGATCGAGTGCTCGCGCGCGCCGAAGCGCACTCCGGGGTGCGTGTGTTCGGAGCAGCCCAGGCGCTCCAGGACGACAGAACCGTTTCGTACGGTGACACCGACGGCGACCAGTGGGACCGCGAGGACCGCGCCGCCCTGCGCCGCGTGGTCGGTCTGTCCACCGAGCTCGAAGACGTCACCGAGGTCGAGTACCGACAGTTGCGCCTCGAGAACGTCGTTCTCGTCGGCGTGCACCCGCAAGGACAGCAGGAAGAGGCCGAGAACTCGCTGCGCGAGCTGTCCGCCCTCGCGGAGACCGCGGGCGCGGTCGTTCTCGACGGCGTGCTGCAGCGGCGTCCGAACCCCGACCCCGCGACCTACATCGGCAGTGGGAAGGCGCAGGAGCTGCGCGACATCGTCGCGTCGGTCGGCGCCGACACGGTCATCGTCGACACCGAGCTCGCACCCAGCCAGCGGCGCGCGCTCGAGGACGTCGTCAAGGTGAAGGTCATCGACCGCACCACCGTCATCCTCGACATCTTCAGCCAGCACGCCAAGAGCCGCGAGGGCAAGGCGCAGGTCGAACTCGCCCAGCTCGAGTACCTCCTTCCGCGCCTGCGCGGCTGGGGTGACTCGATGAGCCGCCAGGCCGGTGGCCAGGTCGGTGCCGGCGGTGCCGGTATGGGGTCTCGTGGTCCGGGTGAGACGAAGATCGAGCTCGATCGCCGGCGCATCCGCACCAAGATGGCCGTGCTGCGCCGCCAGATCCGCGACTTCGCGCCCGCGCGCGAAGCGAAGCGGGCCGAGCGCAAGCGCAACACCATTCCGGCCGTCGCGATCACGGGATACACCAACGCGGGCAAGTCGAGCCTCCTGAACCGTCTGACTCGCGCCGGTGTCCTCGTGGAGAACGCGCTGTTCGCCACGCTCGACACGTCCGTGCGCCGCTCCGAGACCGCAGACGGGCGCGTGTACACGCTGACCGACACCGTCGGTTTCGTACGCAACCTCCCGCACCAGCTGGTCGAGGCGTTCCGTTCCACGCTCGAGGAGGTCGGCGACGCCGACGTCATCGTGCACGTGGTGGATGGCTCGCACCCCGACCCCGCCGCGCAGCTCGCGACGGTTCGCGATGTCATGGGCGACGTCGGTGCGCGATCGACACGCGAGATCGTCGTCTTCAACAAGGCGGATCTCATCGATGCCGACTCGCGTCTCGTGCTGCGCGGCCTCGAGTCCTCCGCGCTGTTCGTGTCCTCGCGTACCGGCGAGGGAATCGACGAGCTGCGCGCGGTGATCGAGGAGGCCCTGCCTCTGCCCGCCGTGGAGGTGCGCGCCGTGGTGCCGTACGACCGCGGTGATCTGGTCTCCGCGGCGCACGAGAGCGGCATCATCGTCTCGCAGGAGCACCAGGCCGAAGGAACATTCCTGCACGCCCACGTCGGGGCGAAGCTGGCCTCCGACCTGCAGCCGTTCCTGGCCTGACCTCTCCGCAGCATCCGTCTCCGCAGCATCCGTCTGTGCCGGGGCCGGATGCTGCGGACGAGTCGTCAGTCGAGAGTGAGCTCGGGCACGTCGGGCGTGTCGAATCCGAAGGCCGCACCGAGGAACGCCAGTTCGCTCTCGAGAGCGTGGACGATCGTTTCGGCGGTGCGGAAGCCGTGCCCCTCGCCGTCGTACAGGACGTACGCGTGCGGGACCCCTCGCGCGACGAGGGCATCGCGGATGGCCTCGGCCTGCGCGGGCGGTACGACGGCGTCTTCCGACCCCTGGAGGATGAGCATCGGCACACGGAATCGGTCGGCCGACGTCAGCGGTGAGCGCTCGATGTAGAGCGGCTCGGCCTCGGGGAGCGGGCCGATGAGGCCGTCGAGATAGCGCGCTTCGAAGTCGTGCGTGTCGGCGGCGAGGGCACGGGCGTCCCCGACGCCGTACCGCGAGATACCGGCCGCGAAGACGTCGGTGCGGACGAGGGCCGACAGCACCGTCCATCCGCCGGCGGAGCCGCCCTCGATCGCGATCCGCGACGGGTCGGCGAGCCCGTCGTCGCTGAGAGCGGTCGCGGCGGCGGCCACGTCGTCGACGTCGACGACGCCCCACTGCCCGCGAAGGCGATCGCGGTAGGGGCGTCCGTAGCCGGTCGAACCGCCGTAGTTGACGTCGAGCACACCGATTCCGCGGCTTGTGAAGTACGCGATCTTGGCCGACGCCGCAGGACCCACGTGCGACGTCGGACCCCCGTGCACCAGCACGAGGTACGGCGGCTTCTCATCCGCCGGGGCGGTCACCTCGGGATTCGTCGGCGGGTAGGCGAAGGCATGCACCGGCCCGTGGGGTCCGGGGGCGGTGATCGACCGCGCGGTCGGGAACCACTCCGGGCCCGGGCCGTTCGAGCCGCCGGCGAGGCGTTCCACCGTCGGAGCACCGAGATCGCTCGCGTCGACGAGCCAGAGACCGGCGCCGCCCGAGGCGGTCGCACCCGAGACGAGCGCGCGCGTCGTCGAGACGTCCTCGACGGCAGCGCCGGCGACGATCGGTACCGGCAGCGGGTCGACCCGGTCGCCGTCGACCATGACGAGTTCGTCGGCCCCGTTCGTGCGGACCGCGACGAGGCGACCGTCGTCGAGCGCTCCGAACCAGCGCGTACCGAGCACCCAGAGCGCGCCGCCGGTGTCGGCGTCTGCCGGAGCCAGGGCGACGGGCGCGGCGTCGCCGTCTGCACGCCAGAGGTTCCACCGTCCGGTCGGGTCATCGGAGTAGGTCACCTCGTTCGGGGCCGTCCACACCGGCTGCAGCGCGGCCGTGCCGCGGGCGTTGATCGTCCGCGGAGCGGATGCGCGGCCGTCGACGATCTCGGCGATGCGCAGCTGCGTGCGATCCCAGGGCATGTCGGGGTGGTTCCACGCGACCCAGGCCAGACGCGCGCCGTCGGGAGAGATCGCGGGTTGCGCGACGAAGTCGGTGCCGCCCGCCACGCTCACGAGGCGATCGGCATCGTCGGCGGCCGACCCGTCGAGCGGGATCCGCACGATGTCGCGAGCGGGTACCGGGGCTCCTTCGTGGCGTTCGCGGACGGCCAGCAGCGTCCCTGCGCCCCACGTGAGTCCCGCGAATCGCGCGGAGGGGTCATCGGGGGTGAGCGGGCGCGGGCGACCGCCGGGCGTGAGTGCCCACACGCGTTGGTCGGATTTCTCGGAGAAGACCAGCTCGCCGTCGGCGGCCGTCCACGCACCGCCTCCGTACTCGTGGACGCGCGAGCGCGCGCTGAGCGGAGCGGGGAGTAGATCGTCGATCGATCCGTCGGGTCGCCGGCGCAGGACCGTCGTTCGTCCGCCCTCGGAGGGCATCGTCTGACCCCACCAGATGTCGTCGCCGACGAAACGTGCTCCGTCGGTGCGCGGAGACGCAGCGGCGACAGACGTCGCACGGAAGGGGGAGGGCCAGGAACCGTAGGGGAGCGGGGAATCCATCCCCTCACCCTAGGGCGGGGGTCGGACGGGGATCAGACGGCCCGCAGCACCGCCACGACCTTGCCGAGGACGACGGCGTCGTCGCCGAGGATCGGCTCGAAGGCGCTGTTGCGCGGGAGGAGCCAGGTGTGGCCGTCGCGTCGGCGGAACGTCTTCACCGTGGCCTCGTCATCGAGCATCGCCGCGACGATCTCGCCGTTCTCGGCGTTCTGCTGCGAACGCACGACCACCCAGTCGCCGTCGCAGATGGCGGCGTCGATCATCGACTCGCCCGAGACCTTCAGCATGAACAGATCGCCCTTGCCCACGAGCTGTCGGGGCAGGGGGAAGATCTCATCCACCTGCTGGTCGGCGGTGATGGGAACTCCGGCGGCGATGCGCCCGACGAGGGGGACGAGCGCGGCGTCGCCCACGGCCGGGGCGTTGTCGGCGGGGTTCTCGACCGACGTGCCGGGGAGGTCGATCAGCACTTCCATCGCGCGCGTCTTGCCGGGGTCGCGACGGAGGTAGCCGCTCAATTCGAGCTGGTTGAGCTGGTGCGTGACGCTGGAGAGCGATTTGAGTCCGACCGCGTCGCCGATCTCTCGCATGCTGGGCGGGTACCCGTGACGGCTGATCGAGCGCTGGATCACTTCGAGGATCGCCATCTGCTTGTCGCTCAGGCTCTTGCGGCGGCGGGTCTGCGGTTTATCCCGGGCGCCGGACGGCATCGCGTCGCTCATTCTGGCTGCTCCCTCTCGCGCCCGAGGGGCGCCGGTCTTCGAATGTCGGAGGTCCGTGATGGTGTCTCCCTGTCGAAACCGTATACGGATTCGCACGCACTCAGCGGCTGCCTGCCGCGTGTCGCGTTCGATCCATCTCCGAGAAGAACGGTGTTGACACCCTGACTGTATCGAAGATAGATTCGGAAGAGAGCTTCGCATCCGGTACTCCGGCCCGAGCGCCGGATGCGAATCTCTCACCTGAGGAGGAACCCCATGACCAGCATCGGCATCGCCCCCGTCGTCCCGACCACGCGTCTTCGTCTGACTGCGCGCGGTCGCCGGGTGCTCACCGGTCTCGCCGCGTTCCCGTTCGTGGTGGCCATCGCCGTCGCGGCGATCAGCGGCGGTTCTGCGCTGGCATCCCGCGATGCGGGTGCGCCAGCGGGCACGTTCACCGAGGTCACCGTCATGGCCGGTGAGTCGCTCTGGGGCATCGCCCAGGAGGTCGCGCCGTCCGCCGATCCGCGCGACGTGGTCGACGCGATCGTGCGACTGAACGCCCTCGATGGGGTGGAGCTCTCCGCGGGCCAGCGGCTCGCCATTCCTGCGGAGTACTCCTCGGCCCCCTGAGCCCGCCCTACCATCGAAGGGTGACCACGAGGCTCGATGACCTTCCGCTCCGCGACGATCTGCGCGGAATGAAACCCTACGGTGCGCCCCAGGCGGCGTTGCCGGTAGCTCTGAACGTGAACGAGAACACGCATCCGGTGCCCGACGACGTCGCCGGTGACATCCTCGACGCGGTGGCACGTGCCCTGCGCGATGTGAACCGTTACCCCGACCGCGAGTTCACCGCACTTCGCGAAGCGTTCGCCGACTACCTGGGCGAGGGGCTCACTCGCGAGCAGATCTGGGCCGGTAACGGGTCGAACGAGGTACTTCAGCACCTGCTGCAGGCCTTCGCGGGGCCCGGTCGCACCGCCTTCTCGTTCGATCCGACGTATTCGATGTACCCGCTGCTCACGCGAGGCACGGGCGCCCGATGGGTGTCGGGTGCGCGGTCGCACGACTACACCGTGTCGGCCGCCTCGGCGGCCGAGCAGATCTCGGAGGTGCGCCCTGACGTGACCTTCCTCTGCGCGCCGAACAACCCAACCGGAACCCCGATGTCGCTCGACGTGATCGAGGCCGCCTATGACGCGACCGAGGGCATCGTCATCGTCGACGAGGCGTATCAGGAGTTCGCCCCGCACGACGCGCCCTCGGCGGTCAGCCTCCTCCCCGGGCGAGAGCGCCTGGTCGTGTCTCGCACGATGAGCAAGGCCTTCGCCTTCGCGGGAGCACGGGTCGGATACCTCGCGGCCGATCCCGCGCTGATCGACGCCTTACGACTCGTACGGCTGCCGTATCACCTGAGTGCGCTCACCCAGGCGGCGGCGACGGCGGCTCTCGGACACGCCGCCACGATGCTCGGCATGGTCGACGAGATCGTGTCGCAGCGCGACCGGATCTCCGCGACCGTCGAAGCCCTCGGATATCAGGCGCACGAGTCGTGGACGAACTTCGTGCTGTTCGGGGGCGTATCAGACCCGGCAGCGACCTGGCAGGCGTTGTACGACCGTGGAGTGCTGATCCGTGACATCGGCATCCCTCACCACCTGCGGGTCACGGCAGGGACGGCCGACGAGACGACCGCGTTCCTCGACGCACTGGCCTCGGTAGGATCGGGCTCATGACCGGCCCCTCCCGAACCGCCTCGATCCGCCGCGCGACCAGCGAGTCGAGCGTCGAGCTGGAGCTCAACCTCGACGGCTCGGGCAAGAGCTCGATCGACACGTCGGTTCCCTTCTTCGACCACATGCTGACGGCGTTCGCGAAGCACTCGCTGACCGATCTCACCGTCCGCGCGGCGGGTGACACGCACATCGACGCCCACCACACCGTCGAGGACGTGTCGATCGTGCTCGGCACGGCGATCCGCGAGGCCCTCGGCGACAAGGCCGGCATCTCGCGGTACGGCGATGCCCTGGTGCCGCTCGACGAGGCCCTCGCTCAGGCGGTCGTCGACATCAGCGGACGCCCTTACCTCGTGCACTCGGGTGAACCCGACGGTTTCGAGCAGCACCTCATCGGAGGGCACTTCACAGGCTCGCTGGTTCGCCACACGTTCGAGGCGATCGCGTTCAACGGCGCCCTCACTGTGCACGTCCGCGTTCTGGGCGGCCGTGACCCTCACCACATCGCGGAGGCGGAGTACAAGGCGTTCGCGCGTGCATTCCGCCAGGCGAAGGCGTTTGACCGCCTGGTCGACGGCATCCCGAGCACGAAGGGCGCCCTGTGAGCTCGCGTCCCGTCGTCGCGGTGCTCGACTACGGATCGGGCAACGTCCACTCCGCCGTCAAGGCTCTGGTGGCAGCCGGTGCCGACGCGCGCCTCACTCGTGATCGCGATCTCGTGCTGGAGGCCGACGGCCTGGTCGTGCCCGGGGTCGGCGCCTTCGAGGCCGTCATGGGGGCGCTGCGCGCTCACCGCGGGGGCGATCTGATCGATCGGCGCCTCGCCGGAGGCCGCCCCGTGCTCGGTATCTGTGTCGGTATGCAGGTGCTGTTCGAGCGGGGCGTCGAGCGCGGCGTCGACAGCGAGGGGTTGGGGGAGTGGCCGGGTGCCGTGACCCAGCTCGAGGCGCCTGTCCTGCCGCACATGGGGTGGAACACCGTTCGCCCCGATGCGGGGTCGCGCCTGTTCGCCGGCATCGAGAACGAGCGCTTCTACTTCGTGCACTCGTACGCCGCCCAGCGCTGGGAACTCGACGTGCAGCCGCCTTTCCCGGCGCCGTCGCTGACGTGGTGCGACTACGGCGAGCCGTTCCTCGCCGCGGTCGAGAACGGTCCGCTGGCCGCAACGCAGTTCCACCCCGAGAAATCGGGGGATGCGGGCATCCGCCTGCTCGCCAATTGGATCGACGGCCTCGGCGCCGCTACTGTCTAACCTCGTGCCACAGCGAGCGACCGGCGTCCGCGTGCACGAGGAGCCATGAACGATTTCGCGTCAACACCCGAGCTGATCCTCCTCCCCGCTGTCGATGTCGCAGGCGGCAAGGCCGTGCGGCTGACGCAGGGCGAGGCGGGTACCGAGACGAACTACGGCGATCCGGTCGATGCGGCCGCCGACTTCGCACGCCAGGGCGCGGGCTGGATCCATCTGGTCGACCTCGATGCGGCCTTCGGGCGCGGCAACAACACCGCGGTGATGCGTCGAGTCATCAAGCAGGTGCGCGGCGTCCAGGTGGAGCTCTCCGGGGGCATCCGAGACGACCGCTCGCTCGAGGCCGCTCTCGACAGCGGCGCCAGCCGCATCAACCTCGGTACCGCGGCGCTGGAGAACCCCGAGTGGGCCGCCGACGTCATCGGCCGCTACGGCGACGCGATCGCTGTCGGCCTCGACGTGCGTGGGACGACACTCGCCGCGCGGGGATGGACCCGCGACGGCGGTGACCTCTGGACCGTCCTCGCGCGTCTCGAAGACGCCGGTTGCAGCCGATACGTCGTCACCGACGTGACGAAGGACGGCACGCTCAAGGGCCCGAACATCGACCTTCTCCGCGAGATCGCCGAGCGCACACCCAAGCCTGTCGTGGCCTCGGGCGGCGTCTCGAGCCTCGACGACATCGCGGCCCTTCGCGAACTCGTGCCGCTCGGCGTCGAAGGCGCGATCGTGGGCAAGGCACTCTACGCCGGGGCGTTCACCCTGGCTGAGGCACTGGATGTCGCCGGAGGCTGACACTCCCGCGGGCGACTCCGCAGGGGTCCCCTGGGAGGGGCGACGCTTCGAAGACAATCGCCACGCGGCCGACGACGGTTCCGCCGATCCGGCGCTGTTGGTCGCGCTGACCGCCGACGCCGACGGTGCGCGGGATGCGCGCGCGGTCGTCGAGGCCTATCGCACCGCTCGCCTGCTCATTCCGCTGGTCGCCGACAAGGGCGACGAGGGCGTGGGTCCGCACGGTCTCGTCGTGGACAAGACGCAGGAACTCTCCATCGTCACCGTGGCGGCCCCCGACGGGCGCAAGGTGCTGCCGGTCTTCACGTCGGTGGACGCGATGAAGCGGTGGGATTCTGTGGCCAGGCCCATCCCCGCAGACGGCGTGCGCACGGCGGTCGCCGCGGCCGGAGACGACACCGAGCTGATCGTGATCGACCCGGGCTCCGACACCGAGTTCGTGCTTCGTCGGCCGGCGGTGTGGGCGATCGGCCAGGGCATCGCGTGGGAGCCCAGTCACACGTCGGCCGAGGTGTTCACGGGGCTGCAGCAGAGCGTCGGAGCCGAGCTCGCGGTGCTCGACTTCGCCGTCGAGCCGGGAGACCCGACCGATCGCCTCCGGGGGCCCGAGCTCATCGTCCACCTGCAGCTCATGCAGGGTCTCGAGCAGGACGAGCTCGACGCCGTCCTCGCCCGTCTCGCCCGCCGCTGGGCCGCCGACGACCGCATCGCCGTGCTGGTCGACTCCCTCACGGTCAAACTCCACCGCGAGTAGCCCCGCTCCCACGCCCGCGGATGCGCCGCATCCGCCTCTCTCCCGAGGTCGACGATCGCGGCCGGGAGCGCGCGACGCGGGAGGTCTGCGGGCCGCGCCGGAGGGTGCAGGGATGTCGTCCCCGAGCCAATCGGATGCGCAGCATCCGCCCTCCTCTCCCGAGGTCGACGATCGCGGCCGGGGTGGGTAGCACGACGGAGCGCCCCGGACTCCGACGGAGGGCGCAGGGATGTTCCCCTCGAGCCAATCGGGGTAGGGGCCCCTCTCTTGGCTCGAGGGGAACATCCCGGAGCCCGGAGTCGGAGCCCGGAGCGCGTCGCCGCGTCACCCGCCCCGTGTGTCCAAGATCAGTTGACCGGCCCGGTCCATTTCTCGCCCGGACCCTTGCCGATGGGGTCGGGGATGACGGATGCTTCGCGGAAGGCGAGCTGCAGTGAGCGCAGGCCGTCGCGGAGCGAGCGCGCGTGCATGTCGCTGATCTCGGGCGCGGCGGCGGTGATGAGGCCCGCGAGTGCGTTGATGAGCTTGCGGGCCTCGTCGAGGTCGGTCTGGTGCGCCGGGTCGTCGGCGAGACCGACCTTGACGGCGGCGGCGCTCATGAGGTGCACGGCGGTGGTGGTGATCACCTCGACGGCGGGGACGTCGGCGAGGTCGCGTCCCGCCGATTCGGCCGAGCGTTCGCCGTCCTCCTCCCATCGCGTGAGTCGTTCGTCGCCGCCCTCGGGGGAGTCGGAGGGGGCGTCGTTACCGGGAATCGTGTGCACGTGTTTCTCTCTGCTAGACTGTGGCGGGCTTCGGAGCTTTTCTGTTCCGAACGAAAGAGGATCACATCCCACCCGCGCTTGCCGCTCAAGGCTACCGGGTCCACGCACTCCGCTCCGGTCGCCCGGGGTTGCACGGGTGTAGAGCCGGCGTTTCGCACGTCGAGTCGGGTGGAATGCGTCTTCTTCCGCCCGCGACGCTCCCGTGTCGCGGTGGTCTCCCGCAACGTAAGAGGAGTCCCGCATCAGCGATCCCCGCACCAATGACCGCATCCGCGTCCCCGAGGTCCGCCTCGTGGGTCCCGCTGGTGAGCAGGTCGGCGTCGTCCGCATCGAGGTGGCACTGCGCCTGGCCCAGGAGGCCGACCTCGATCTCGTCGAGGTAGCCCCGAACTCGAAGCCGCCCGTGGTCAAGATCATGGATTACGGCAAATTCAAGTACGAGACTGCGCAGAAGGCAAAGGAAGCGCGTCGCAACCAGGCGAACACCGTCCTCAAAGAGGTGCGGTTCCGTCTGAAGATCGAGGCCCACGACTACATAACCAAGCTCAAGCGCGCTGAGGGCTTCCTCCAGGCGGGCGACAAGGTCAAGGCGATGATCCTGTTCCGTGGTCGCGAGCAGTCGCGTCCCGACCAGGGTGTGCGCCTGCTCCGCAAGTTCGCGGAGGATGTCGCCGAGTTCGGCACGGTCGAGTCGAACCCGACGATCGACGGCCGCAACATGGTGATGGTGGTCGCACCCCACAAGAACAAGTCCGAGGTCAAGACGGAGCAGAACGCTCAGCGCGCTGCGACGAAGGAAGCGGCCCGCTCGGGTTCGCGCCCGGACTCCTCCGACTCCGAGCCTGCCGCGGCATCCGCCGAGTAGGCCCCCAGACTCCCGCCTCGCGGGAAACCCAACGAAGGAAAGACAGATGCCGAAGCAGAAGACCCACTCGGGTGCCAAGAAGCGCTTCAAGTTGACCGGTAGCGGCAAGCTCATGAAGCAGCAGGCCGGCATGCGGCACAACCTCGAGGGCAAGGCCTCGAAGCGGACCCGCCGTCTGAACCAGGAGCAGGTCCTGGCCAAGGGCGACGCCAAGGTCGCGAAGAAGCTCCTCGGCCTTTGAGCGCCGACGCACGTTAGGAACGATAAGAAATGGCTAGAGTCAAGCGGGCAGTAAACGCCCACAAGAAGCGTCGCGTCATCCTCGAGCGCGCCTCCGGTTACCGCGGACAGCGTTCGCGCCTGTACCGCAAGGCGAAGGAGCAGGTCACCCACTCGCTCGTCTACGCGTACCGTGACCGTCGCAAGCGCAAGGGCGACTTCCGTCGTCTGTGGATCCAGCGCATCAACGCGGCATCGCGTCAGAACGGCCTCACGTACAACCGTCTGATCCAGGGCCTCGGCCTCGCGGGTGTCCAGGTCGACCGTCGCATGCTCGCCGAGCTCGCGGTCAACGAGCCCGCCACTTTCGCGTCGCTCGTCGCGACCGCGAAGGCCGCGCTCCCGGCCGATGTGAACGCAGCCAAGACCGCGTAAGCATCCGTTTTTCGAGAAAGGGCGTCCTCCTTCGGGAGGGCGCCCTTTCTGCTGCCCCGACCGCGTCGGTCGCGGAGCGGACCGCGCGGGAGCCCTAGGCTGGCCCCGTGCTCGAGAATCCCCGTTCGCCGCGCGTCCGCGCGGTCGCGAAGCTGGCCAAGCGCAGTGCGCGTGAAGAGACGGGTCTTTTCCTCCTGGAGGGTCCGCAGGCCGCGCGCGAGGCGCTGCAGTATGCGCCCGAGTCGCTGGTCGACCTCTTCGCGACGCCGACGGCGATGGAGAGGCACTCCGACATCCGCGACGCGGCGCGCGCCGCCGACCTCGAGGTGGAGTACACCACCGAGGCGGTGCTCGACGCGATGGCCGACACGGTGACCCCGCAGGGGATCGTCGCCGTCGCGCGTCAGCAGCCCACGTCGATGCGCGAGGTGTTCGCCTCGAACCCGCGGCTGGTGGCGATCTGCGAAGAGGTGCGCGACCCCGGCAATCTGGGCACCATCATCAGAGCGGCGGATGCTGCGGGCGCAGACGCCGTCGTCCTCACCGGGCGCACCGTGGATCCGTACAACCCGAAGGTCGTGCGGTCGACGACCGGATCGCTCTTCCACCTGCCGATCGCGGTGGGCGGCGAGCTCGAGGCGGCCGTCGAGCGCGCCCACGCCGCCGGCATGCGGGTCGTCGCCGCCGACGTCGACGGCACCGACTTCCTCGCCTCACGGCACCTGCTCGCCGAGCCCACCGCGTGGCTGTTCGGCAACGAGGCGCGCGGGCTCGAAGAGCCGGCCCTGGCCCACGCCGACCTGGCGCTCCGACTGCCGATCTACGGTCGGGCCGAGTCGTTGAATCTGGCGACCGCGGCGAGCGTGTGCCTGTACGAGACGGCGTTCGCGCAGCGCGAAAACGCTCGCTAGGGTCCTTGCGAGCCCTGCCCGCCTCGCGGTTCGTTCACCTGCAGCTCGACCATCACCAGTGCGTTCTTCCGCGTGATCTGGGCACCGGCACGCACGACCTCAACTGCACCCTGTACATCACCGCGAACGCGCCCGCTGGGACCAATACGTACGACGTGGTCACCAGTGATCTGCTCACCGGGATCCACACCGACCCCTACGAGCCCCTCAATTCCTCGGGGTCTTACGTGCGGTAGATCTTGTTCCGGGCCGGTTACGGCTCAGTAACGCTCGAGCGTTCGGCTGGGTGGTTGCGCAGCAAGTCCTTAGGTTGGACGTATGTCGACCGCCCAGCCTTCCGCGCATCCCAAGACGTCGAACATCACCGCCCGTCGTGGCGAGCCGCTCGTCGTGGTCGAGCACGTGGAGAAGCACTTCGGCGAACTTCACGTGCTCAAGGACATCAACACGGTCGTCGACCGAGGTGAGGTCGTCGTCGTCATCGGTCCTTCCGGAAGCGGTAAGTCCACGCTCTGTCGCGCGATCAATCGTCTCGAGACCATCGACTCGGGTGTGATCACGATCGATGGCGCGCGGCTCCCCGAGGAGGGGAAGGCGCTCGCCCAGCTGCGCGCCGATGTCGGCATGGTGTTCCAGTCGTTCAACCTGTTCTCGCACAAGACGGTGCTCGAGAACGTCACGCTCGGCCCGATGCGCGTGCGAGGACTGAAGAAGAAGGACGCCGAGGAGCGCGCGATGGCGCTGCTGGACCGCGTCGGTGTCGCGAACCAGGCGAAGAAGATGCCGAACCAGCTCTCCGGCGGACAGCAGCAGCGGGTAGCCATCGCGCGGTCGCTGGCGATGGAGCCGAAGCTCATCCTCATGGACGAGCCCACGAGCGCTCTCGATCCCGAGATGATCAACGAGGTGCTCGACGTCATGGTGGGCCTCGCCGCCGACGGCATGACCATGATCGTCGTCACCCACGAGATGGGCTTCGCACGCAAGGCTGCCGATCGCGTGCTCTTCATGGCGGAAGGCGCGATCGTCGAAGAGGCCACTCCCGAGGAGTTCTTCACCAACCCCCAGAGCACCAGGGCTCAGGACTTCCTCTCGAAGATCCTCGAGCACTGATCAGACTCGGCCGACCAACGGCCGAGAACCCACAGCGACCGCACGACGGTCCACACAGCAAAGGATGGAACCGAGATGAAGCGAACGCGACTCTCCCTCCTGGGTCTTGCCGCCGCCAGCATGCTCGCCCTCACGGCGTGCGCGTCGGGCGATCTGGGCGGCTCAGCACCCGAGGTCACTCCCGAATCCGAGGACACCTTCGAGGCCGGCACGACGATGGCCGAGCTCGCAGAGGCCGGCGAGATCACCATCGGAACGAAGTTCGACCAGCCCCTGTTCGGTCTGAACGGTCTCGACGGACCCGAGGGCTTCGACGTCGAGATCGGCAAGATCATCGCCGCCAAGCTGGGTATCTCCGAGGAGAACATCAACTGGGTGGAAGCCGTTTCGGCCAACCGCGAGCCGTTCATCCAGAACGGCGAGGTTGACATGGTCATCGCGACCTACACGATCAACGACAAGCGCAAAGAGGTCGTCTCGTTCGCCGGTCCGTACTACATGGCGGGCCAGTCGATCCTGACGCTCTCCGACAATGAGGACATCACGAGCGAGCAGGATCTGGTCGGACAGCCGGTGTGCTCCGTGACGGGTTCGACGCCCGCGGCCAACCTGACGGAGCTCGGAGCGAACGTCGTCCTCACCGACACCTACTCGAACTGCCTCGAGCCGCTCCGCAACGGCGCCGTCGTCGCGGTCTCGACCGACAACGTCATCCTCGCCGGTCTCGCCGCGCAGAATGAGGGCGAGTTCAAGGTCGTCGGCGAACCGTTCACCGAGGAGCCCTACGGCATCGGCCTTGCGCTGGACGACACCGATTTCCGCATGTGGATCAACGACGTCCTGGAGGAGTCCTACGAGGACGGTAGCTACCAGGCCGCCTGGGATGCCACCGCGGGCACGGTTCTGCCGTTCGTCACCCCGCCCACGCCCGACCGTTACTGACGAGGAACGCCCCGGCCGATCCGCTCGGCCGGGGCGCTCCCTGTCATTTCGACCTAGAGAGGACGCAGTGGATCAGTATCTGAGCCTCTGGCCGACTTACTGGGAGGGCTTCCGCATGACCCTCCTCCTGCTTGCTGTGTCCGGCGTGCTCGCGCTCGTCCTCGGTACACTCATCGCCGCCATGCGCATCTCCCCGGTCGCCTCCTTGCGCGTCTTCGGCGCCGTCTGGGTGGAGATCGCGCGCAACACACCGCTGACCCTCGTCTTCTTCTTCTGCGCCTTCGTGCTGCCGTTCCTCGGTCTGCGCTGGGCGTTCATCCCTCTGGCCGTCCTGGCCCTCACCTACTACACGTCGCCCTTCGTCGCGGAGGCGCTCCGCTCGGGCATCAACGGCGTGCCGGTCGGCCAGGCTGAGGCTGCGCGCAGCATCGGGCTCGGTTTCGGTCAGACCGTCTCGCTCGTCGTGCTTCCGCAGGCGTTCCGCATGACGATCCCGCCGCTGATCAACGTCTTCATCGCCCTCACGAAGAACACCTCGGTCGCCGGCGGATTCTTCGTCGTCGAGCTCTTCGCCGCGACCCGCGCGCTCACGAACGACAACGGAAACATGGTGATCCCGATCCTTGTCACGACGGCAGCCCTGTACCTGGTGATCACGGTTCCGCTCGGTCTTCTCGCCGGGCAGCTGGAGCGACGAGTGGTGGTGCAGCGATGACGAGTCAGAGCGTTCTCTTCGATGCGCCCGGCCCACGGGCGCGACGGCTCTCGCTGATCCTGTCGATCGTGACCGGCGTGCTCATCCTCGGCGGCGTCGTGTGGCTCGTAGTCACGCTCGCGGCACCGCGCGAGTCGGGCGGCGTCATCCTGCCCGGCATGTTCGACGCTTCCCGGTGGGAAGCCCTCGCTCTCGCGCGCTTCTGGGAGATCGTCGGTGCCGGCGTGCTCGCGACCCTCTCCGCCGCAGCGGTCGCGGCCGTGGGTGCGCTCGTCCTGGGGGTTCTCTTCTCGCTGATGCGCAGCTCGACGATCCCGTGGGTACGCGTACCCACCGCCTGGCTCATCGAGTTCCTCCGCGGCATGCCTGTGCTGCTGATGATGCTGTTCATCCTGCTCATCGCGTCGACGGGTGCGTTCTGGGCGGTCGTCATCGCACTGATCCTCTACAACGGAACGCTGATCGGGGAGGCCCTGCGCGCCGGGCTCGTCGCGCTTCCGAAGGGGCAACGGGAAGCAGCGCTGAGCATCGGAATGCGCGAATTCCAGTCCAAGCGACTGGTGGAGTTCCCGCAAGCCTTCCGCCAGATGCTGCCGATCATCGTCGCGCAGCTGGTTGTGCTACTCAAAGACACATCGCTGGGTTACATCGTCGGATACCACGAGCTCATCCGCACCACAATGAACCAGCTTTCCTCGGCGCTCGGCAACCGCTACCTGTTCACCCTGTTCGTGGTGGCGCTGGTCATCTACCTCGCGATCAACCTGACCTTGTCGTGGTTCGCGCGGTGGTTGTCGCGCCGCACGGCGAGCGGCGGCGGACGAAGCACGAAGCGGGGAGGCGGACCGGTCGATCCGGATCAGGCGATACTCGCCGCCCAGGCGACCGCGGCCGCGAAGCAATCGCCCCACCAGGGCGGCAACATCTGACCTCGTCCAGCGGCTCCACGTTCCGCGTGCGCGGAACGCAGCATCCGCCCGTCGGTAGACTCGTCTCTCGTGTCCGATGCCCCCGAGATCACCCCTGAAGCGGTAGCCGCCGCGGTCGATGCAGCCCTCGCTGCCATCGCCGCCGCGACCACCACCGCCGACCTCAAGTCCGCGCGAGCGGCGCACACCGCGGAAGGCTCGCCCCTGGCGCGGCTGAACGCGGGGCTGCGCCAGGTCGCCCCCGAGAACAAGGCCGCCTTCGGCAAGTTGGTCGGCCAAGCCCGCGGGCGCGTGACCCAGGCGCTCGGCGCCCGGGAGACCGAGCTCGCCGAGGCTGAGACGGCCGCGAAGCTCGAGGCCGAGCGCGTGGACATCACCGCTGTGGCGCGCCGCGCGCGCGTGGGTGCGCGGCATCCGATCTCGCTCCTGCAGGAGCAGATCTCCGACATCTTCGTCGGCATGGGGTGGGAGATCGCCGAAGGCCCCGAGCTCGAGCACGAGTGGTTCAACTTCGACGCGCTCAACTTCGACGTCGATCACCCCGCGCGTCAGATGCAGGACACGTTCTTCGTCGACCCCGTCGACCGCCACCTCGTCATGCGCACCCACACGTCGCCGGTGCAGGTGCGATCGATGCTCGAGCGCGATCTGCCCATCTACGTGCTGTGCCCGGGGCGGGTCTACCGCACCGACGAGTTCGATGCGACCCACCTGCCCGTGTTCACGCAGTTCGAAGGACTCGTCATCGACAAGGGCATCACGATGGCGAACCTCAAGGGAACCCTCGACCACGCCGCCCGCGTGCTCTTCGGGCCCGAGGCCAAGACCCGGTTCCGTGCGAACTTCTTCCCCTTCACCGAGCCGAGCGCCGAGCTCGACCTCTGGCACCCGACGTTCAAGGGCGGTGCGCGCTGGATCGAGTGGGGCGGATGCGGGATGGTCAACCCCAACGTGCTGCGCGCGGCGGGCATCGACCCCGAGGTCTACTCCGGCTTCGCGTTCGGAATGGGCATCGAGCGGACCCTGATGTTCCGCAGCGACGTGCAAGACATGCGCGACATGGCCGAGGGCGATGTGCGCTTCAGCGAACAGTTCGGAATGGTGGTCTGATGCGCGTCCCGCTCTCCTGGTTGCGCGAGTTCGTCGACGTCGCCCCCGAGGCCACGCCCGAAGACGTGCTCGCCTCGCTCGTGCGCGTCGGTTTCGAGGAGGAGGACGTCCACGGCTTGGAGCTGCAGGGGCCGATCGTCGTCGGACAGGTGCTCGAGTTCGTCGAGGAACCGCAGTCCAACGGCAAGACGATCCGCTGGTGCCAGGTCGACGTCGGCGAGGACTCCCCGCGGGGGATCGTCTGCGGCGCGGGCAACTTCTTCCCCGGTGACAAGGTCGTCGTGACCCTCCCGGGTTCGGTGCTTCCCGGGCCCTTCCCGATCGCGGCGCGCAAGACCTACGGGCACGTCTCGGACGGCATGATCGCCTCGGCGAAGGAGCTCGGGCTCGGCCAGGAGCACTCGGGCATTCTGCGTCTGGTCGAACTGGGCATCGACGCGGCCACCGGCACCGACGCGATCGCGCTGCTCGGGCTCGACGACGTCGCTGTGGAGATCAACGTCACCCCCGACCGCGGGTATGCGCTGTCGATGCGCGGTGTGGCGCGGGAGTACTCCCACGCCACGGGAGCCGCCTTCCGTGATCCCGGAGCCGGGCACGCGGATGCGGCGTCACGCACCCCCGCGGGATTCTCGATCGTCGTCGACGACCGCCTCCCCATCCGGGGCCGCGTGGGCGCGACGGAGTTCGTCGCCCGCATCGTCCGCGATGTGGATGCGACCAGGCTCACGCCGGCGTGGATGATCGCGCGCCTGTCGCTCGCGGGTATCCGCTCGCTCGGCGTGCTGATCGACATCACCAACTACGTGATGCTCGAGCTCGGCCAGCCCATCCACGGCTACGACCTCGACGCCCTGACCGGCGGCATCACCGTTCGTCGCGCCGAGCCGGGCGAGTCGCTCAAGACCCTCGACGGCCAGGTGCGCACGCTCCACCCCGAAGACCTCCTGATCACCGACGAGTCGGGCCCCATCGGCCTGGCCGGGGTGATGGGCGGCGGCACGACCGAGATGGGCGACGCGACCCGCAACGTGCTCATCGAGGCGGCCACCTTCGACACGGTTTCGATCGCGCGCACCGCACGCCGTCACAAGCTGCCGTCCGAAGCATCCCGTCGTTTCGAGCGCGGCGTCGACCCGCTCGTGCCGTTCGTCGCCGCCGAACGCGTCGCCGAGCTCATGGTGCAGCTGGCCGGCGGCACGCTCGACACCGAACTCGGCGGATCGTTGTCAGCGACGTACGAGCGCGACGCGATCGCCCTGCCGCGCGGTTTCGTCTCGGGCCTCATCGGCGTCGACTACACCGACGAGCAGATCGCCGCGGCCCTGCGCCTGGTCGGCTGCGACGTCGACACCTCCGTCGAACCGTGGGCCGTCGTGCCGCCGTCGTGGCGCCCCGACGTGACCGACAAGTGGACGCTCGCCGAAGAAGTGGCGCGCATCGAGGGGTACGACCTCATCCCCTCGGTGCTGCCCGTTCCGCCCTCGGGCCGTGGCCTCACCGCCGCGCAGCAGGGTCGTCGCCGGGTCTCGAACGCTCTCGCGGCTGCGGGCTACGTCGAGACGCCCTCGTTCCCGTTCACCACGGAGGAGCAGAACGATCTGCACGGCTCGCCGACCGGTGAGCACCTGCCGAGCGTGAAGATGGCAAACCCGCTCGACGGGCAGGCGCCGTTCCTGCGGCGCTCGCTCGTGCCGGCTCTGCTGCAGGCGGCGCACCGCAACGTCGCCCGCGGTCTCACCGACCTCGCGGTCTTCGAAGCCGGCGCGGTGTTCCTCCCCGAGCCCGGCGTGACCTACGGCACCGACTCGGTGCCGCCGCTGGGCGCGCGTCCCGACGCGGCGACGCTCGTCGCGCTCGACGCATCCATCCCGCCGCAGCGCCGTCACGTCGCCGTGCTCCTCACCGGGCCGATCGTCGACAAGCAGCCCGGTCAGCCGGCCGTCACGGCCGGGCTCGCCGACGCGATCGACGCCGTGCGGATCATCGCCGGGGCCGCCGGCGTCGAGATCGAGCTGGCGCAGACCACCCGTGCGGCGCTGCACCCGGGGCGCGCGGGCGTGGTCACGGTGGGCGCGACCGAGGTCGGCTACGTCGGCGAGCTGCTGCCCGCCGTGTCCGAAGCCGCTGACCTCCCCGGTCGCGTCGTCGTCGCCGAGCTCGATCTCGATCTGCTCCTGACGCTCGGCGGAGACCGCGTCGTCGCCGCGTCGCTCTCGGGGTTCCCCGCCGCGACCCAGGACGTCTCGCTCGTCGTGGATGCGACCCTTCCCGCGGGCGACGTGCGCGCCGCCCTCGTCGAGGGGGCCGGAGGCCTGCTCGAGTCGCTCCGCCTCGTCGACGACTACCGCGGTCAGGGGCTCCCCGACGGCAGCAAGAGCCTCACGTTCGCACTGCGTTTCCGCGCGCCCGACCGCACCCTTACCGCGGCCGAGGCGTCGGAGGCGCGCCTGGCGGGCGTGGCCGTCGCCGCCGAGCGTTTCGGTGCGACCCTGCGCGAATAGCATCACGCGAGCGAATCCACCCGATCTCGCTCGAATCCGCACTCCGCGGCAGCGCGTGGGTGTGGATTCGAGCGTGTGAGTGTGGATTCGCCGCTTCGGCGGGAGGATTTGCGGATGCTGCGGCCGCGCGGCTATCGTCGGGACATGCTTTCCGCCGCCCCCGTCTCGCTCGTCACGAGCGTTGTGGGCGTGCGCCGCGGCCGCCGACTCTAGGCGACCCCGCTTCCCGCCGTCGTGCGGCACGGGCGTCGCCGTCTTTGGCCCGTGAACCCAGACAATAAGGTGGAAGCATGACCTATTCGGTCGCCGTATCCGGCGCATCCGGCTATGCCGGCGGCGAGATCCTGCGCCTGCTCGCCGCGCACCCCGACATCGAGATCCGCACCGTCACGGCGCACTCGAACGCCGGCCAGCCGCTCGTTCGTCACCAGCCGCACCTGCGCTCCCTCTCGCACCTCACGCTGCAGGACACCACACCCGAGGTGCTCGCCGGCCACGACATCGTGGTGCTCGCGCTCCCGCACGGGCAGTCGGGTCAGTACACCGACGCGCTGGCCGAGACACCGATCGTGATCGACGCGGGTGCCGACCACCGCCTCACCGACGCGTCGGCCTGGGCGCAGTTCTACGGCGGCGAGTTCCACGCGCCGTGGGCGTACGGCGTGCCCGAACTCGTCGTCGGCGGCGGTAAGCAGCGCGACCTCCTCGCGGGTGCGACGCGGATCGCCGCCCCGGGATGCAACGCCTCCACCGTCGCTCTGAGCCTCGCGCCGGGCGTGGCCGGGGGAGTGATCGATGCGTCCGACATCGTGACGGTCCTGGCCGTCGGCCCGTCGGGCGCGGGCAAGAGCCTCAAGACCAACCTGCTCGCGAGCGAGATCCTCGGGTCGGCGAACCCCTACGCCGTCGGGGGCTCGCACCGGCACATTCCCGAAATCCGGCAGGCGCTCGTGGGCGCCGGAGCCGTCGGCGACGTGCGCATCTCGTTCACGCCCGTCCTCGTCCCGATGGCGCGCGGGATCCTCGCCACCTCGACCGCGCCGATCGCCCCCGGTGTCACCGACGCCGAGATCCGTGCGGCATGGGCCGACGCATATGCGGGCGAGACCTTCGTCCAGCTGCTCGACGAGGGCGAATTCCCTCGCACCGCCGACGTGCTGGGTGCGAACACCGCTCTTCTCGGCCTCGCGATCGACCGGGCGGCGAACCGCGTCGTCATCGTCGCCGCGCTCGACAACCTCGTCAAAGGCACCGCCGGCGCCGCCGTGCAGTCGCTCAACATCGCGCTCGGTCTTCCCGAAGGCCGTGCCCTCACCGTGAACGGAGTCGCCCCGTGACCGTGACCGCCCCCGCAGGATTCGACGCGGCCGGAGTGGCCGTCGGCCTCAAGTCGACCGGAAAGCGCGACGTCGCCCTCGTCGTCAACCGCGGACCGCTCAAGGTCGGCGCCGCCGTCTTCACCTCCAACCGGGCCAAGGCGAACCCCATCCTCTGGTCGGAGCAGGTGATCCGCGACGGTGTCGTGGAAGCCATCGTGCTCAACTCCGGCGGGGCCAACTGCTTCACGGGGGCGTTCGGTTTCCAGACCACGCACCTGACGGCCGAGCGCGTCGGTGAACTGCTCGAGGTCGGCGCGGGCGACGTGCTCGTCTGCTCGACCGGACTCATCGGCACCGGTGACGAGGTCTTCCGCGCCAAGGTGCTCGAGGGTGTCGCCCAGAGCGTCGCGGCGCTGGACGCCGAGAGCGGTCAGGCCGCCGCCGAGGCGATCATGACGACCGACTCGGTCTCGAAGACCGTCGTGCGCAGCCACGACGGATGGACCATCGGCGGTATGGCGAAGGGCGCCGGGATGCTGGCGCCGGGCCTGGCCACGATGCTCGTCGTCCTGACGACCGATGCCGTCCTCGACGCGGCCGACGCCGACGCGCACCTGCGTGCCGCCACTCGCGTCAGCTTCGACCGGCTCGACTCCGACGGCTGCATGTCGACGAACGATCAGGTCACGCTCCTCGCCAGCGGCGCCTCCGGCGTCGTCCCCGACCCCGACGCGTTCCGGCGTGCGCTGACCGAGGTCTGTCTCGACCTCGCCGTGCAGCTGCAGGCCGACGCGGAAGGTGCGAGCCACAGCATCCGGATCACCGTCGTGCACGCCGCCACCGAAGACGAAGCCGTCGAGGTGGCGCGCTCCGTCGCCCGCAACAACCTCTTCAAGGCCGCGATCTTCGGCAACGATCCCAACTGGGGCCGGGTGCTCGCCGCGATCGGCACCACCCAGGCGGAGTTCGATCCCTACGCGGTCGACGTCGAGATGAACGGGGTGCGCGTGTGCTCGAACGGCGGGCCCGACCGGCCTCGAGAGGAGGTCGACCTGACGCCGCGCGAGACGGACGTCGTCATCGACCTCAAGGTCGGCGACGCCACCGCGACGATCTACACGAACGACCTCACGCACGACTACGTCCACGAGAACAGCGCCTACTCCTCATGAGCGACATCGACCTGCAAGACACCGATCCCGCGACCGCCAGTGCGCGGGCGGCCACCATGGTGGAGTCGCTGCCCTGGCTGCAGAAGTTCCGCGACCAGATCGTGGTGGTCAAATACGGCGGCAACGCGATGGTCAGCGACGAGCTGCAGGATGCCTTCGCCGCAGACATCGCCTACCTCCGCTACGTCGGCGTCAAGCCCGTCGTCGTGCATGGCGGCGGTCCGCAGATCTCGTCCATGCTCGACCGGCTCGCCATCCCGAGTGAGTTCAAGGGCGGCTACCGCGTCACCTCGACCGAGGCGATCAGCGTCGTGCGCATGGTGCTCACCGGTCAGATCAATCCGCAGCTCGTCGCGAAGATCAACGCACACGGGCCCCTCGCGACGGGGCTCAGCGGCGAGGACGCCGGGCTCTTCGGCGGACGGCGCCGCGGTGTCACCGTCGCGGGCGTCGAGCACGACCTCGGACGGGTGGGCGACGTCGTGTCGGTCGACCCGCGCCCGGTGCTCGACCACCTCGACGCCGGGCGCATCCCGGTGGTCTCGAGCATCGCCCCCGATCTCGATCACCCGGGTCATTCGCTCAACGTGAACGCGGATGCTGCGGCCGCGGCCCTCGCCGTCGCGCTCGGCGCGACGAAGCTCGTGGTGCTCACCGACGTCGCGGGCCTGTACGCCGACTGGCCGAACCGGGAGTCGCTCGTCTCGCACCTGGATTCGACCGAACTGCGCGCGATGCTGCCGCGGCTCGAGTCGGGCATGATTCCGAAGATGCAGGCATGCCTCGATGCCGTCGACGGGGGCGTTCCGACGGCCGCCATCGTCGACGGGCGCGTGCCGCACTCGGTGCTCGTCGAACTGTTCACCAGCAAGGGAATCGGAACGGAGGTCGTCGCATGACCGACACCACCTGGCAGGAAGACGCCGGACGCGACCTGGTGCGGAGCTTCGGCGACCGCATGGCGCTGTTCGTGCGCGGCGAAGGCTCCCACCTCTTCGACGACACGGGGCGTCGGTACCTCGACTTCCTCGCCGGTATCGCGGTCGATTCGCTCGGGCACGCGCACCCGGTGTTCGTCGACGCGGTGTCACGGCAGGCGGCGACCCTCGCGCACGTGTCGAACTACTTCGCCACCCCGCCGCAGCTGGCGCTCGCCGCTCGGCTGAAGCGTCTCGCCGGCACGGGGCCGGAGGGCCGGGTCTACTTCGGCAACTCCGGGGCCGAAGCCAACGAAGCGGCCTTCAAGCTGGCGCGCCTGCACGGCGGCTCGGCCAGACCCCGCATCCTGACGCTCAAGGGCGGCTTCCACGGACGCACGATGGGAACCCTCGCGCTGACCGGCAAGCCGGCGCTCCAGGCCGACTTCCTGCCGATGACCCCGGGCGTCGAGCACATCGACCCGACGATCGAGGCGCTCGAGGCGGCGCTCGACGAGCGCGTCGCCGCGGTGCTCGTCGAGCCCATCCAGGGCGAGGCCGGCGTCGTCGAGCTGCCGGAGGGATACCTCGAGGCCGCTCGACGGCTGACCGAAGCATCCGGATCGCTGCTCATCATCGACGAGATCCAGACCGGCGCCGGGCGCACGGGGGAGTGGTTCGCCTTCCAGCGCGCCGGCATCGTGCCCGATGCGATCACGCTCGCCAAGGGCATGGGCGGCGGGTTCCCGATCGGCGCGCTCGTGACCTTCGGCCACGCGAGCGACCTGTTCTTCCCCGGCACCCACGGTTCCACTTTCGGCGGCAACGCTTTGGCGACGGCCGTCGCCGGCGCCGTGCTCGACGAGATCGAGCGGGCCGGTCTCGTGCAGAACGCCGCCGCGCGCGGAGAAGAGCTCCGCGCAGGCATCATGGGCCTGGGGTCGCCGCTCGTCGGCGGCATCCGCGGGGCGGGTCTGCTGCTCGGCGTCGCGCTGACCCACCCGGTCGCCAAGGCCGTCGTCGCTGCGGCCCAGGAGCACGGGCTCATCGTCAACGCCGCGAACGACGACACGATCCGCCTCGCCCCACCGCTCACGATCGGCGATGCCGAGGTGAGCGAGTTCCTCGCCCTCTTCGCCGCGTCGCTGGCGACCGTGGGCGACGCCCTGATCCTCGACGAGACGCCCGACGCCACACCCGATACACCTGCGGAGGTACCCGCGTGACCCGCCATCTGCTTCGCGATGACGACCTGACCCCGGCCGAGCAGGCCGAGATCCTCGACCTCGCGATCGAGCTCAAGCGCGACCGGTGGGCGCAGAAGCCGCTCGCCGGACCCCAGACGGTCGCGGTGATCTTCGACAAGTCCTCCACCCGCACGCGGGTCTCGTTCGCGGTCGGCATCGCCGATCTCGGCGGCTCGCCGCTGATCATCTCCACGGCGAACAGCCAGCTCGGCGGCAAGGAGACCCCGTCCGACACCGCGCGCGTGCTGGAGCGTCAGGTGGCCGCGATCGTGTGGCGCACCTACGCGCAGTCGGGGCTCGAGGAGATGGCGCGGGGCACGCGGGTGCCGGTGGTCAACGCCCTCAGCGACGACTTCCACCCGTGCCAGCTGCTGGCCGACCTGCTCACGATCCGCGAGCACAAGGGGGAGCTCACCGGGCTGACGCTGTCGTTCTTCGGTGACGGGCGCAGCAACATGGCGCACTCGTACCTCCTGGCCGGGGTCACCGCCGGAATGCACGTGCGGGTCGCCTCTCCCGCGGAGTACGCCCCGCGGGTCGACGTCGTCGCCGATGCGCAGGCGATCGCCGCCCGCACGGGTGGTTCGGTCGTGCTCGAAGCCGACCCGGTGCGCGCGGCCGAAGGGTCCGACGTCGTCGTCACCGACACCTGGGTGTCGATGGGCAAAGAAGAGGAGAAGCAGGCGCGCCTGCGCGACCTCGGCGCCTACAAGGTCACGCGCGAGCTCATGACGCTCGCCGACCCCGGCGCGATCTTCATCCACTGCCTGCCCGCCGACCGCGGGTACGAGGTCGAGGCCGAGGTCATCGACGGACCGCAGAGCGTGGTCTGGGACGAGGCCGAGAACCGTCTGCACGCGCAGAAGGCCCTCCTGGTGTGGCTGCTGCGGCAGGAATGACCTCCTGGGTGCGCTCGCGATGGGCGCGCCTCGACGGGCCCGGCCGTCTGGCCGGGCTCGACCTCGCACGTGGCCTGGCCGTCGTCGGGATGCTGGCCGCCCACCTCCTGTCGATCGAGCCGTGGGATTCCGCGCGCCCCGAGACGTGGGTCGACATCGCGAACGGGCGATCGTCGATCCTGTTCGCGACCCTCGCGGGAGTGTCGATCGCGCTGGTGACCGGCGGGCGCACGCCGCTGCGCGGCGGGGCCCGCGCCCGTGCGTCGGGCAGGCTCGCCGTGCGGGCGGGCGTGCTGTGGGTGCTGGGTCTCCTGCTCGCGGCGACCGGCGTTCCGGTCTACGTCATCCTTCCCGCCTACGCGATCCTCTTCCTGCTGTCCCTGCCGTTCCTGGGCCTTCGTGCGCCCGCGCTGTTCGGCATCGCGGCGGCGGTCGCGGTGGTGATGCCGTTCGCGCAGGCCTGGCTCGACGCCCTCCCGTTCTGGGAGACGACCCTGGGAGAGACGGTGGCCGTCTCGATCGGATGGGCCTACCCGTTCCCGACCTGGATCGCCTTCCTGCTCACCGGAATGGCCCTCGGCCGCATCGATCTGCGCTCCCTGTCCGCGCAAGGGGCGATGCTCGCCGTCGGGGCCGGGATCGCCACCGTCTTCTCGGCGCTCGCCGTGACCACGGGGGCCGACCCGACGTTCGATCGCGGTTACCTCGCCTCGGTCTGGACCGCCGAAGCGCACTCGACGGGTCTGCTGGAGGTCGTCGGTTCGGGTGCCTTCGCCGTGGCAGTGATCGCCGGGTGCCTGCTGCTGTGTCGAACACCGCTGCGCTGGGTCGTCGTGCCGCTGCGCGCAGTCGGGGCGATGCCGCTCACCGCGTACAGCGCACAGCTGATCGTGTGGGCGCTCTGGGCCGGATCCGTCCTCGGCGAGACCAGTGCGCTGACCGCCTTCCGGGGGCTCGAACCGTTCTGGCCGCTGACCCTCGGCCTCATCGTCGGGTGCACGCTATGGGCGCTCTTCATCGGGCGCGGGCCGCTGGAGGCGGCGATCGACCGCGCGGCGCGCTGGATGGTGCGCGACCCGGACGGGAGCCGCGTGGCGCCCTCGGTAGGCTGAGAGGATGAGCACGACGAGCGGTCACGGTACGAACGAGGGAGCGCTCTGGGGCGCCCGATTCGCCGGGGGGCCGTCGCCCGAGCTTGCCGCCCTGAGCCGATCGACCCACTTCGACTGGGTGCTCGCGCCGTACGACATCGCCGGATCGCACGCGCACGCCACCGCGCTCACCGCCGCCGGCTACCTCACCGCCGACGAAGCCGCCGCCATGCACGAGGGGCTCGACGAGCTCGGTCGCCGCGTCGCCGACGGCTCGCTCGTCGCCGCACCCGACGACGAAGACGTGCACGGCGCCCTCGAAGGAGCCCTCATCGACATCGTGGGTCCTGCGTTGGGCGGCAAACTCCGCGCCGGGCGCAGCCGCAACGACCAGATCGCGACCCTCGTGCGTCTGTACCTCCTCGACCACGCCCGGGTGATCGCCCGCGACGTCGTGCGGCTCATCGACGCCCTCGTGTCGCAGGCCGACGCCCACGCCGACGCGATCATGCCCGGGCGCACGCACTTGCAGCACGCGCAGCCGGTGCTGCTCGCACACCATCTGCAAGCGCACGCCTGGCCGCTCGTGCGCGACCTCGAACGACTGCGCGACTGGTCGGCGCGCGCGGCGGTCTCTCCCTACGGCGGCGGTGCGCTCGCCGGGTCCACGCTGGGCCTGGACCCGCAGCTGGTGGCCGACGAACTCGGTCTCGCCCGCCCGTCCGAGAACTCGATCGACGGCACGAGCGCGCGCGACGTGGTGGCCGAGTTCGCCTTCGTCGGAGCGCTCATCGGGGTCGATCTGTCACGGTTGTCGGAGGAGATCATCCTCTGGAACACGCGGGAGTTCTCCTTCGTCACCCTCGACGACGCGTACTCGACCGGCTCGAGCATCATGCCGCAGAAGAAGAACCCCGACATCGCCGAGCTCGCGCGCGGCAAGTCGGGTCGCCTGATCGGCAACGTGGCGGGGCTCCTCGCCACGCTGAAAGGGCTCCCGCTCGCGTACAACCGAGACCTGCAGGAAGACAAGGAGCCGGTCTTCGACACCGTCGCCACCCTCGAGACGGTACTTCCCGCCTTCACCGGGATGATCGCGACCCTGCGTTTCGACACCGACCGCATGGCAGAACTCGCCCCTCAGGGCTTCTCGCTCGCGACCGACGTCGCCGAATGGCTCGTCACCCGCGGCGTGCCGTTCCGCGACGCCCACGAGGTGTCGGGCGAGCTCGTGCGCGCGTGCGAAGACCGCGGGATCGGGCTCGAAGACGCCGACGACGCGCTGCTCGCGTCGGTCTCTCCCCTGCTGGAGCCGGCCGTGCGCGAGGTGCTGTCCATCGAAGGCTCGGTCGGCCGTCGCACCGGGGTCGGCGGCACCGCTCCCGAGCGCGTCGCCGAGCAGCGCGCGCAGCTCGTCGCCCGCGCCCAGACACTCGCCCACGAGCTCGGGCTGTGACGTCGGGCGGTCACCGTCCCGCTTGATACGCTCGACGTCGTGTCTGACGCCGCCGAACCGATGATCGATCCGACCTTCGACAACGTCTGGGACGAGATCGTCTGGCGAGGACTCGTGCACGTCTCGACCGACGAGTCGGCCCTGCGCGAGGCGCTCGCCGGGCCGCCGATCGTCTTCTACTGCGGGTTCGACCCGACGGCTCCGAGTCTGCACCTCGGCCACCTCGTGCAGCTGCTCACCATGCGACGCCTGCAGCTGGCCGGGCACCGTCCGCTCGGGCTCGTCGGGGGATCGACCGGCTTGATCGGCGACCCGCGACCGACGGCCGAGCGCACTCTCAACTCCCGCGAGACCGTCGCGGAGTGGGTGCAACGCCTGCGCGAGCAGGTCGAGCGCTACCTGAGCTTCGATGGCGAGAACGCCGCGCGCATGGTCAACAACCTCGACTGGACCGCGCCCCTCAGCGCGATCGATTTCCTCCGCGAGATCGGCAAGCACTACCGCGTCGGCACGATGCTGAAGAAAGACGCCGTGAGCGCGCGTCTCAACTCCGAGGCGGGGATCAGCTACACCGAGTTCAGCTACCAGATCCTGCAGGGGCTCGACTTCCTCGAGCTGCACCGCCAGTACGGCTGTGTGCTGCAGACCGGCGGCAGCGACCAGTGGGGCAACCTCACCAGCGGCACCGATCTGATCCACCGCGTCGAGGGCACCTCGGTGCACGCGATCGGAACACCGCTGATCACGAACTCCGACGGCACGAAGTTCGGCAAGAGCGAGGGCAACGCGATCTGGATCGACGCCGATCTCACGAGCCCGTACGCGTTCTACCAGTTCTGGCTCAACACCGACGACGCCGACGTGGTCGAGCGACTGAAGGTGTTCACGTTCCTGACCCGTGCCGAGATCGAGGAGTACGGGCGTCTCGTGGAGGCCGAGCCCTTCCGGCGTGCGTCGCAGAAGCGTCTGGCGTCGGAGGTGTCGACCCTCGTCCACGGTGCAGATGCGACGGCGGCCGTGATCGCCGCATCCGACGCCCTCTTCGGGCAGGGCGACCTGTCGGGTCTCGATGCGCGGACGCTGCGCGAAGCCCTCGACGAGCTGCCGCACGCGGAGGTCGCGCCGGGGACGACGGTGGTGCAGGCGCTGGTGGAGACCGGACTCGTCTCGAGCCTGGGCGAAGCGCGTCGGGCGATCGCCCAGGGCGGCGTCTCGCTCGACGGCGAACGGATCGAGGCCGACGACGCGGTGGTCACCGGGAGCCTGCCCGGGGGAGTGTCGGTACTCCGGCGGGGCAAGAAGACCCTCGCCGGCCTCTTCGTCGCGGGCTGACCCGGGCGCATCATGCCGTTCACGCCGAGCCATGCCGTGGTGGCTCTGCCGTTCGTGCGCACGCCGCTGATCCCCGCGGCCATCGCGATTGGCGCCATGACGCCCGATCTTCCGTTGTTCGTCCGCACCGGGCTCCCGCTCTACGGCATCACGCACAGCGCGTCGGCACTCCCGGTGACGGTCGCCGTCGCCCTTGTGCTGCTGCTGGTGTGGCGCTGCGTGCTGCGCCCGGCGGCGGGAGAGCTCTCGCCGCGATGGGTCGCCGAGCGGCTTCCGGCGTCGTGGTCGGCCGGCCCGCGGGGCGCGCTCCGCGAAACCTTCGCCGACGCCCGCGACAGGATCACGGTGCCGTCGGTGGTGTTGCTCGTCGTGTCGCTGCTGTTCGGCGTGATCACGCACATCGTCTGGGATCTCTTCACCCACGAGGGGCGGTGGGGCGTTGCGCTGTTCCCGGCGCTCGCCGATACCTGGGGTCCGATGATCGGCTACAAGTGGCTCCAGCACGGCTCGTCGGTCATCGGCCTGGTGATCATCGGCATCTGGGCGGCGGTGTGGATCGGCCGTCGCGACGCGAGCGAGGTGCACCGGATGCTGCCGTCGGCTGTTCGCGCGGTGTGGTGGCTGTCCCTGCCGCTCGTCCTCGTCTCCGCGTGGGCGGTGGGGCTCGTCACGTACGGACCGATCACGCCGGAGTGGACGATCCAGCACCTGGCGTATCGCGTTCTTCCGGCGGCTGCCGGCGCGTGGGGAGCGGCAACGCTCGTGCTCGCCGCAGTGGTGACGGTGATTCGCTCTCGATCCGCGGAATCACGCGGATCTACTACCGGATGACGGCCGTTCCGACGCCGCGACACGCCCGGGATGCACCACGATTCGCCGAGACGCCGCATCCCGCGTAAGTTTCTATCTGTTCGCCCCACAGGGAAGAGCGGAAAGTCCGAAAGACTTGCCCCACCCTCAAGCGGAGAACACCTCCCGAATCCTTCGCACGTAGAGTGCGGCTGGCCGTCAGGTCAGGGAATCGGGTTGCCCGCCACACGGGCGTCGATTCGGCGCGCTCTCGGCTCTTCACGGAGTCGAAAACGTCGATTTGACAGTCGGTGTGGGTGGGATAAGGTAGTGAAGTTGCCCTGCGGGCGAGG
>NZ_JBEUWT010000003.1:0-321091 GCF_045517775.1 Microbacterium deferens | reverse complement strand
GACCCGCGTTCATCCTGAGTACGGGCTCGTGGGTGCGGCGGACACGGGCGGAGGAAGCGGGGCGGGGTCCGGTCCGCGCTAGGGTGCGGATGACGCCACGCCCGTTGCGCCACGGAGAAGGGAGGAGTCGCGTGAGCGATCAGACCCGAGACTTCGACGACGCCTGGCACCGGTCCGGGGTGCGCGTCGGGGTGATGCTCCTCGTTCTCGTCCTGGTCACCGTCGTCGTGAGCGCGGCCGGATCGTGGGCGTACGCGCCCGCGGTCGGGTGGACCGCCGCATCCGTCACCTTCATCTCGTGGGAATGGGTCACGGTGCTGCGCCTCGGGCCCGCCGACACGGCCAGCCACGCGACCCGCGAAGACCCCACGAGAGCGACGGCCCAGGGCCTGCTGCTGCTGTCGAGCCTCGCCAGCTTCGGGGCGATTGCGCTCGTGCTGTACGAGTCGGGCTCGGTGACAGGCCCTCAGAAGTTCGCACTCGTGGCCATCGCGCTGCTCACGGTCGCCGCTTCGTGGTGTCTGGTGCACGTGCTCTTCACGCTGCGATACGCCGCGATCTACTACCGCGACGCGGGCTCGGGCGTTGACTTCAATCAGACCGAGCCCCCGCAGTACCGCGACTTCGCCTACCTCGCCTTCACCCTCGGCATGACCTACCAGGTGTCGGACACGAACCTGACGAGCAGCGCCATCCGCCGTGAGGCGCTGCGGCACGCGCTGCTCTCGTTCGTGCTCGGGGTCGTGGTGCTCGCCGCGACCATCAACCTCGTGGCGACACTCATCGCCTGAAGGGCCGGCGCCCGATCAGCGCCTGCGCACACCCTTCTCGACCGAACTCAGGATGAATGCGCGCGACCGGCCGGTGGCCCGCGAAAACACGCGGGCAGCCGGGTCTCGACCCGCGTTCATCCTGAGTACGGGCTCGTGGGTGCGGCGGACACGGGCGGAGGAGGCGGGGCGGGCTCGCAGAGAGGCTGGTCCGTGACCCGTGACCCGTGACCCGTGACCCGTGACCCGTGACCCGGTCGCGGGGGCGCGGTCGGCGCGCGTCTCGTCGTCCTGGACGAGGCTTCAGGCGGCCGGGCAGCTCGGAATGCCGTCTGCGCGATCGTCGCCGATCGGTGCGCCCGACACCGCGGCGACGGCACGGACGGCGGCGTCCCAGTAGCGTGCGTAGTGAGACGGATCGGCGTTGACCTGCGTGGTGTGCGCAACGATCGTGGGCTCGAGGGCGGCGCGGTCGGGCACACGCGCAGCCATGGCCCGGTAGAACATGGTCGCCGCGGTGTACGGATCGAGGCGCGCCTCGCGCGTGCCCCAGGTGTCTTGCTGCTGGAACAGCCCGATCGACGTCGTCCGCGACCCGTCAGGGTTCGTGACTCCACTCGTCTCCCAGTCGCCGTAGTCGATGTTGCGCAGAGACGACTCGCCCATTGCGGTCATCACGGCGATCGTCTGGTCGCGGCTGTCGAAGCCGAGGTCGCGCCCCGCGGTCAGGATCGTGCAGGCGTTGCCGAGTTGCGCCACCCCGTACCCGGCGATCCCGGGTGCGGCGGGAATCACGGGCTCGGGTGATGCCGCGCGGTCGGTGCCGAACGCGGGCGAGCTGAGCGCATCATCCCAGGCTGCCGACAGAGAGGTCAGAGCGTAGCCGCCACCCCAGATGACAGCGGCGCCGAGAAGAAGCGGCAGGGTGATGCCGGAGGTGATCAGCCAGGTGCGTCGGGTGCGTCGGTGCTTCGCGCGCCGTGCCCGCGCTCGCCGAGCGCCGGAAGCGGTGGGCCTCTTCGCGCCGCGCCGCGCCGGTGCTGGCCGGGCTGTCGACCGGCGAACGGGAGGACGTGCGTGCACGTGGTTCCCTCCGGTCTCTCTGCGGGCGGCGCGAAGCCATCGTAAAGGGACTGGCCGCCGCTGCGGCACTCGGCGAGTTCGGCGAACGAACCGGGCGTACCGTGGAACGCATGACCCAGCTCGCGCCCTCCATCGCCCTGAACGACGGCCACCAGATCCCCGCTCTCGGGTTCGGCACGTACCCGATGCGCGGAGAAGACGGTGCCGACGCCGTCGCCTCCGCCATCCGCACCGGCTACCGGTCGCTCGATACCGCCTTCAACTACGACAACGAGGGGGCGGTCGGAGAGGGCATCCGCCGCTCCGGGCTCGCGCGCGACGAGCTGTTCGTCACCTCGAAGCTCCCGGGGCGTCACCAGGGCGAGCCGACGGTGGCCGCCGTTCGCGAGTCGCTCTGGCGTCTGGGGCTGGAGTACCTCGACCTTTACCTGATCCACTGGCCCAACCCCAGCGTGGGGGAGTACGTGCGCTCGTGGGAGAACCTCGTGCGCGCGCGCGAGCTGGGTCTGGTGCGGTCGATCGGTGTGAGCAACTTCACCGAGCAGCACCTCACCGACGTCATCGAGGCGACCGGGGTGACTCCGGCCGTGAACCAGATCGAGATGCACCCGTACTTCCCGCAGGTGCAGCAGCGGGCGGTCAACGCGCGTCTCGGAATCGTCACGGAGGCGTGGAGTCCACTCGGGAAGGGCAACGCCCCCTATGAAGAAGCACCGGTCGTGGCTGCGGCCTCGGCGCACCAGGTGACCCCCGCGCAGGTCATCCTGCGCTGGCACGTGCAGCTCGGCAGCGTCCCCATCCCGAAGAGTGCGACGCCGTCACGACAGGCCGAGAACCTCGACGTCTTCGGTTTCGAGCTCGACGACGCTGAGATGGCGGCCATCACCGCGCTGGGCCGGCCCGACGGACGGCTCTTCGGCGGCGACCCCGACACCCACGAGGAGCAGTGACGGCCTAAGAGCCGGCGAGACGTCGCGCGAGGTACGGGGCCGTCCGGCTGGCGGGGTCGCTCGCCACGGCAGACGGCGTGCCCTCGGCGATGATGCGTCCGCCCGCGTCTCCTCCCGCCGGCCCCAGGTCGATGACCCAGTCGGCCGCGGCGACGACGTCCATGTCGTGCTCGACGACGACGACGGTGTTGCCCGCGTCGACCAGCCCGTGCAGCTGCGTCAGCAGCAGCCGGACGTCGGCGGGATGCAGGCCCGTCGTCGGCTCATCGAGCAGGTAGAGCGTATGACCCCGGCGGGTGCGCTGCAGCTCGGTCGCGAGTTTGATGCGCTGCGCCTCGCCGCCTGACAGCTCGGTCGCCGGCTGCCCGAGCCGCAGGTATCCCAGACCCACCTCGCGCAGGGTGCGCAGACTCCGGGATGCTGCGGGCACGGCGTCGAGGAACTCCGCCGCCTGCTCCACGGTGAGCGCGAGGACGTCGGCGATGTTCTTGCCGTCGTACGTCACCTCGAGCGTCTCGGCGTTGTAGCGCGAGCCGCCGCAGGTCGGGCACCGCCCGTAGCTTCCGGGGAGGAATAGCAGCTCCACCGACACGTAGCCCTCGCCGAGGCACGTCTCGCAGCGTCCGCCGGCGACGTTGAACGAGAACCGCCCGGCGGTGTACCCCCGTTCCCGGGCCAGGGTGGTCGCGGCGAACACCGATCGCACGGCGTCGAACAGGCCCGTGTAGGTCGCCAGGTTCGAGCGCGGCGTGCGTCCGATCGGCTTCTGGTCCACGCGCACGAGCCGGTCGATGTTCTCGAGGCCCGTCACACGGCGAACGGCGAGGGCGTCGACGGACGGGGAGGGCAGGGTCGCCTCCGTGGGCTCGCCCCCGCCCGTCGTCTCGGTTCCCTCGTCATCCTCGTCGCCCTCATCACTGCCTCGAAGATGTCCGTTCACCACGTCCCGCAGCACCCGGCCGACGAGCGTCGACTTCCCGGATCCGGAGACACCGGTGACCGCGACCAGCGTCCCCAGCGGGATGGTCGTGTCGACATCTGCGAGGTTGTGGAGCGATGCGCCCTCCAGCGTCAACCAGCTCGTGGGGGACCGCACCTCGTGCGCCTCAGCGGGGTGCTCGGCGAGATCGGGGAAGAGGAACGGACGCGTCGCCGACTCCGTCACGTCAGCGAGACCCTCGACGGGCCCGCTGTAGAGCACGTCGCCGCCCCCTTCGCCGGCTCCCGGTCCGACGTCGACGATCCAGTTCGCGCCGCGTACGACGTCCATGTTGTGCTCGACGACGAAGACCGAGTTACCGGAAGACACGAGCTGCTCGAGCACGTCGAGCAGGGGTTCGGCGTCGGCCGGGTGAAGGCCGGCCGACGGTTCGTCGAGTACATAGACCACCCCGAACAGACCCGAGCGCAGCTGGGTCGCGAGGCGCAGGCGCTGCATCTCGCCCGGAGAGAGCGTGGTGGTCACACGGCCGAGTCCGAGGTAGCCGAGACCGAGATCGGTGAGCACCTGGATGCGGGAGAGCAGGTCGGTGGTCAGCGCCACGGCAACGTCGGTGCGCTCGCCGGAGGACGACGTGGGCAGGGCCTGCCCCGCATCCTCGAGCTTCGTCGTGGGGCGCAGCACCTCGGCGAGCTCGCTCATCGGCAGCGCGTTCAGTTCGGCGATCGTGCGGCCCGCGAACGTGACGGCGAGTGCCTCGCGCCGCAGTCCCGAGCCCCCGCACAACGGGCAGACGCCCGTGCGGATGAACCGGAGAACGCGCTCGCGCATCGTGGCGCTCTTCGAATCGGCGAGAGTGTGGAAGACGTACTTCCTCGCGCTCCAGAACATGCCCTTGTAGGGCTTGGCGACTCGGTCGCGCTGCGGGGTGATCTCCACGACGGGCTGTTCGTCGGTGAAGAGGAGCCAGTCGCGGTCGGCGGGGTCGAGGTCGCGCCAGGGGCGGTCGACGTCGTACCCCAGGGCGATCGTGATGTCGCGCAGGTTCTTCGCCTGCCAGGCACCGGGCCACGCGGCGATGGCGCCGTCGCGGATGCTCAGCGAGGTGTCGGGTACGAGCGTCTCTTCGGTGACGGTGTGCGCGACGCCGACACCGTGGCACTCGGGGCACGCTCCCGCGGCGGTGTTGGGCGAGAAGGCATCCGAGTCGAGTCGGGTGTCGAAGCCCTCGGGGAACGTCCCAGCGCGTGAGAAGAGCATCCGCAGTGAGTTCGAGAGCGTGGTGACGGTTCCGACACTCGACCGCGAGCTGGGGGCGCCGCGTCGCTGCTGCAGCGCCACGGCCGGTGGGAGCCCCGTGATGGATTCGACGTGCGGGTTGTGGCCCTGCTGGATGAGCCGGCGCGCGTAGGGCGCGACGGATTCGAGATAGCGGCGCTGGGCCTCGGTGAAGATGGTGCCGAACGCGAGTGACGACTTTCCCGACCCCGATACGCCGGTGAAGGCGACGATGGTGTCGCGGGGGACATCGACGTCGACGTTGCGAAGGTTGTTCTCGCCGGCTCCGCGTACGCGAACGAAGGCGTCGGGTGCCGCGTGCTCATATTCGGACATCGAGCCACCCTATGCGGTGTGGATAGCAGCGACAGGACGGTAGGAGATGACGAGCTGGCGATCCTCACCCGGGAAACAGCGGCGCTTCGACCGAACGCCCCGATGGTCGAGGCTCAGACCGAACTCAGGATGATGGCGCACGGACCGCACGCGGGGCCCGGAAATCCGCGAGCGATCGCACCCGCGCGCGGCTTCATCCTGAATACGGGTCGATCGAGTGCGGCGTGCGCCCGCCACCTTCGCCTCCGAGCTGTCGGCGGCTCGGATGTCAGTAGCGGGGCTTGCGGTCGGGGCGTCCGCCGGGACCGCCGCGGTCGACGCGCATCTCGATGAGCTTGCCGCCGATGCGGGTGCCGCTCAGGCGGTTCAGCGCGTCGTCGGGGAGGTCTGCCGGCAGCTCGACGAGCGAGAAGTCGGGACGGATGTCGATCTTTCCGAAGTCCTCGCGCCGAAGGCCCCCCTCGTTCGCGAGGGCGCCGACGATCTGGCGCGGCTCGACCTTGTGGCGCTTGCCCACGGCGAGCCGGTACATGACCAGGTTCGCCTGCGACGGACGTCCGCGACGCTCGGGGCGGCCCTCGTCGTCGCGATCGTTGCGGGGAGTGCGCGTGCGGTCGTCGCGGTCGAACCGCTCGGTGCGCTCCTGCGCGGGGTCGAGGAGAAGGGGCGTCTCGCCCTGCGAGACCACGGCCAGCGCGGCGGCGACGTCGGCCTCGGGCACGTCGTGGTGCTCGACGTAGTGCGCGATGATGTCGCGGAAACGGTCGATGCGCGCCGTCTGCTCGAGCGCAGCGGTGATCGCCTCGTCGAAGCGGGTCAGTCGGGTCGCGTTCACATCCTCGACGCTCGGCAGTTGCATCTGGGTGAGGGGCTGCCGGGTCGCGCGCTCGATGTTCGCCAGCATCCGTCGCTCGCGCGGCGTGACGAAGCTGATCGCGTCGCCGGTGCGTCCGGCACGGCCGGTGCGGCCGATGCGGTGCACGTACGACTCGGTGTCGATCGGCAGGTCGAAGTTGACGACGTGGCTGATGCGGTCGACGTCGAGGCCGCGCGCGGCGACGTCGGTCGCGACGAGGATGTCGAGCTTTCCCGACTTGAGCTGATTGACCGTCTTCTCGCGCTGCGCCTGGGCGACGTCGCCGCTGATCGCGGAGGCCGTGTAGCCGCGGGCGCGGAGTTTCTCAGCGAGCGTCTCGGTCTCGTTCTTCGTGCGGACGAACACGATCATGCCCTCGAAGTTCTCGACCTCGAGGATGCGGGTGAGCGCGTCGACCTTCTGGGGGTAGGAGACGTTCAGGTAGCGCTGGGTGATGTTCGACGAGGTCGCGGTCTTGTTCTTGACCGTGATCTCCTGCGGATCGCGCAGATACTGCTGCGAGATCCGGCGGATCTGGGCGGGCATGGTGGCGGAGAACAGCGCCACCTGCTTGTCGGCGGGGGTGTCGGCGAGGATCGTCTCGACGTCTTCGGCGAAGCCCATCTTGAGCATCTCGTCTGCTTCGTCGAGCACGAGGAACTTCAGCTCCGACAGGTCGAGGGTGCCCTTGACGAGGTGGTCCATGATGCGCCCGGGGGTGCCGACGACGACGTGCACGCCGCGGCGCAGCGCTGACAGCTGCGTGCCGTAGCCCTGTCCGCCGTAGATCGGAAGCACGTTCACGCCGCGCAGGTGCGATGCGTAGCGCTCGAACGCCTCGCACACCTGCAGCGCGAGTTCGCGGGTGGGGGCGAGCACGAGCGCTTGCGGCTTCTGCTGCGACGCGTCGAGCTGCGAGAGGATCGGCAGCGCGAACGCGGCCGTCTTTCCGGTGCCCGTCTGCGCCATGCCGATCACGTCGCGGCCCGCGAGGAGGGGCGGGATGGTCGCCGCCTGAATGGCCGACGGGGTCTCGTAGCCGACGTCTTTCAACGCCTTGAGCACCGAAGCGTCGAGTCCCAGGTCGGAGAAGGACTGCTGCTCGACGACCACGTCGGATGTTGCGGACGTGTCGGACTCGGATGCTGTCATTACTCCACGGTAGCGCGTGCGAGCCCTCGGACCACGGTCGAGCGTGAGCTGCGGGTCAGTACGCCTGCTCGATCCAGGCGTCGCCCGACACGTCGTCGCCCTGGAATGTGCCCGCCGGCTCGGCCGTGCCCTCGTAGATCGGGGCGCCGCCGACCGAGAACTCCTGGTCTTCCAGGCGCGTCGTGACGGTGATGTCGGCCTGGAACGAGGGGATCTCGACCCGGAACTGCCGGGCATACGCGTTGCCGGTGCGCGGGCTCGTCCAGAGCTCACCGACGGCGGTGACGGTGCTTGAGACGTAGTACAGCTCGCCGTCCGCGTCCTGCAGGGTGGCGAATGCGTCGACCGGCACCCCGATCTCGGGCTTGTAGCCCTCGCCGATCATCCCGGCGTTCGAGATCGTGTATCCGTTGGAGAGCTGCATGTCCTGCAGAAGCCATCGCACGCGCGTATCGGACGTGCCGCCCCCGAAGAACCCGTACTCGTGATCCATCCAGGTCGTGCCGGTGACCGCGTACTCCTGCCCGGCGACGGTGATGGTGCCGGAGGCGGCGAGGCGCGTGTAGGAGAAGTAGTAGTTGTCCTTCTCGAGACTCTGCTCGGTGGCGCTCGGCTCGATTCCGGTGCCCCACACGAAGAACGGACGCCCCTGCTGCGAGAACACGAGATCGAAGACCACCTCGTCGAGCGTCTCCTGGTCGACCAGCACGGAGTGCACGGCGATGTCTTTCGTCGGGTCGCTCTGGGGTGCCGTCATCGTGACGGAGTTGCGGACGGCGACCGCCGTCGCCCCGCTCCCGCCGCCTCCCGTGAGTGTCACGGCGGGCGTCTCGGTGTAGCCCGCTCCCGGCTGGAGTAGCACGATCTGAGTGACTCCGCCGTGGTCGTCGAGCACGGCGATCCCGCTCGCCCCCGACCCGTCCCCGTCGATCGACACCGTGGGCGCCGAGGTGTAGCCCGATCCTCCCGATGTCACGCTGAAGCCTCCGACGAGCCAGCCCGGGTCGCCCAGACGCGCGTACCAGGTCTTCGCCGGATCTCCCTCGGCCCAGTGGCGCACGTCGAAGACGCCGAAAGGAGCAGGCCCGTACACCTGCGTGCGCTCGTAGTGCCGCGCGGCGGAGACGTCGCTCAGCGAGACCTGGGTCATCGCGAAGTGCTGCCCGGTGAACGATGCGGCGTTGATCTCGAATCCGAAGACCCGGTCGCCGGCGCGCAGCGTGCCGGTGTGCCACCACCACTCGGTGGGGGCACCATCGTGGCGATACATGTCGTCGGGGAGGCGGAGGACGACGTCTTCCCGAGGCACTGGTGCGGGCTTCGTCGAGCCCGACCACCGCGGATTGGGCGTCACCGGAACGGTCGGCGCGGGCACACCGCCCGGCGAATGGTGCACCAGGTCCCGCAGGGCCGAAGCGATCGCACCGATGACCGGCATCCGAGAAGCCCACCCACGTCGTGACATGTTCCGGAGCCTAGGGCGTCGAAGCCGTTCGAGACGAGACCCCGGTGGTCTCCGCAGCATCCGATCGACACGTTTCCGCTCGAATGCACATTCACGCGCGGCTGTCGGGTGCGGATCGCAGCGACGGTGTGTGGAGTGGATGCTGCGCTGGGCGGCGCAGCGCGCGGGCCGAAACCGTCCCGCCGGGGTGAGCCGCGCTCCGGCGGTTACGGTGATCCGTATGACCCCGTCCCCGCGCACCGTCGGTCGTCGGCGGGTCGCCGCCGTGATCGCGCTGGTCGTCATCGTGGCCGCGGGTCTCGTCGTGCACCGGGTGGCACCGAGCGCGGCGGCAACCGACGTCGCCGGAGACGCGCTCTACGCCGTCGCCGTCTACACGGGCCTGGTCATGCTCTTCGCGTCGGGACGGCGGGCCGCGCTCGGTGCGCTCGCCGTCGTCTGGTGCGTCGCGGTCGAACTCTTCCAGCTCACCGGTGTTCCCGTCGCGCTCGCCGCCGCGTTCCCGCCGATCGCGCTGGTGCTCGGTACCGGGTTCGACGCGCGCGATCTCGTGGTGTACCCGCTCGCCGTCGTCGCGGTGGTGGCCATCGACGCGACGGTCGGGCGACGCGGCGGAATGACCTCGGGCGGCCGCGGGTTGGAGTCGACATGACCTCGATCGTGTACTCCCACCGTGGCCCCTCATCCGTCCTCTCGGTCGCGGAGCGTCCGATTCCGAAGCCGGGTCGTGGCGAGGTGAGGGTGAAGATCGCCGTCTCGGGCGTGAACCCGACCGACTGGAAGGCCCGCGCGGCCGATCGTCCGATGGAGTTCGCGGAGATCGTGCCGAACCAGGACGGCGCGGGAACGGTGGATGCCGTCGGCGAGGGCGTCGACGACCTCTCCGTGGGCGACCGCGTCTGGATCTACCTCGCGCAGCACGGCCAGCCGGGTGGGACGGCCCAGGAATACGCGGTGGTTCCGTCGGTGCGCGCCGTGCGTCTCCCCGACGACATCGGCTTCGACGTCGCCGCGAGCCTCGGCGTTCCGGCGATGACCGCGCACCGCGCACTCACCGTGCACGAATCCGGCCCCGCGCGTCTGGGCCCGGGAGCGCTCGAGGGGCGCACCGTGCTCGTCGCCGGCGGCGCGGGCGCTGTCGGTCACGCCGCGATCCAGCTCGCCGTATGGGCCGGGGCGACGGTGCTCACGACGATCAGCTCGCCCGAGAAGGCGGCCCTCGCACGGGCGGCCGGCGCGCACCACATCATCGACTACCGCACGCAGGACGTCGCGACCGAGGTCGGGAAGATCGTTCCCGACGGTGTCGACCACATCGTGGAGGTCTCGCTCGCGACCAACCTCGGTCTCGACCTCGAGGTCGTCGCCAACCACGGGTCTATCGCCTACTACGCCGACAACGGCGGCGACCAGTTCGGCGGGCCCATCCGCTCCTCCTTCGCGAAGAACGTGCGCCTGCAGGGACTGCTCCTGTACACGGTCGGCGATCACGCGCTCTCGGCGGCGGCGGACGACATCGCCCGTGCGCTCGAAGACGGAGCGCTGCCGGTCGGGGAGGGAGCGGGGCTCCCGCTCCTGTGGTTCCCCTCGCCGAGACGGCCGCCGCTCACGACGCGGTCGAGGCGGGCGCGACGGGCAAGGTGCTCATCCGGGTCTCCGACGACGTCTGACGCCCCGGCGCAGCCCAGTCAGGGCAGGGACACGACGATTCCGGTGAGCCCCCACCGGATGCTGGCCAGTCCGGCGGCGATCGCATCGGCCGCCCGCTCGGGGGTGACCGACGAGGGATCGGTGTCGTCGGCGGTGCTGATGCCGGAGCCGCGGAAGCTCGCGCCCTTCCAGATGACGGCGGTGCTGTTCTCGGTCGGTTCCGGCAGCTGTGCGCCCAGCACCAGGAACTGCTGCGCGAGGTGCTGGGGAGCAAGGAGGGCGAACACGTCGACCACGCCCGCACCCGCGCCGATGACGAGGTCGGGTGCAGCCGCGACCGCTTCGTCGATGCGTTCCTCGACCTGGTCGTCGTCGGCCGCGGTCAGGACCGTGACGTCGGCGTCGTGCTCGTCGGCCCACGCATCGACCGCCGCTAACACCGTGGTCGTGGGCGGATCGTCATCGGCGGAGATGACCACGATCCGATAGCCCCGCTCGGTCGGTGCGTGCACCCACGAGTCAGGGCTCGGGGTGATGGTGGCCTCCGGCGTCGGTGTCGCGATGCCCCCGAGGAACGCGCCGCGGTGATCGTCGTCGCCGTCGATCCCGGCCGCGCATCCGACGAGGATCGCCGCGCACATCGTGGCCGCGACGATCGCGGCAGTTCGTCGAGTCACGTCGTACCTCCGGGAGGCGAGCATGACAACCGGCGCGGGCGCCACCGTGTCGGACCCGGTCCGCCCGGGTGAACGCACGGCCAACATCTCCCTCCGGTGCACCACGATCCGTTCGCCCGCGGTTCCGCCGCGGATGGTCCGCCGTTCACGAACGCGGGGGAGAGTTCCGGAGTTCCCGAAGGAGTTCCGCAGTGCACAGGCTCATCCACCGCGTGGCGATCGCGCTCGCCGTCGTCGGTATCGGCGTCGTCGCTTCGGCGTCCGCCGCATCCGCCCACGGCTTTACCTCGACGGCGTACGTCGACCTCACCGCTCCGGGCGATGGCACGGTGGTCGCGGAGCTCGACCTCGAGTACGACCTGCTGGTCGTCTCGGCGGCCGAGAACGAGAACGACGACGACTTCTTCCAGGAGGGCATGGGCCTGTTCGAGACGGGCGACGAGGCGACCGCCCTCCGGGCCCACTCCGACACGGTGCTCGCCTACATCGACGACCATTTCGGTGTGGCGGCATCGGGTGCCGCGTGCGCCTCGCGCCTCGTGCAGGAGCCCTCGGCCCACATCCGCGACGAGGTGCCGTATGCGACGTTCGTGGTCTCGTACGACTGCGAGGTCGGCGATGGCGGGTACGAGATGCACAGCACGCTCTTCCCCGACGATGAGGGATACGTCACCGACGCGAAGACGATCGTCTCCTACGACTTCGGGGAGGGTGAGGGCAGTGTCGTGCTCGACTCCGCCCACACCTCGTGGTCGAGCGATCAGCCGTTCTGGGAGCGCCTGGGCGAGTTCTTCCTCCTCGGGGCGGAGCACCTGCTCGGTGGGATCGACCACATCCTGTTCCTGCTCGTGCTCATCGTCGGATCCTGGCGGCTGCGCGAAGTCGTGCTCGCGGCGACGTCGTTCACCGTGGCGCACTCCCTGACCTTCCTCCTGGCGGCCCTCGGTGTGGTCGACCTGCCGGCGTCGATCGTCGAGCCGGTCATCGCGCTGTCGATCGCGGTGGTCGCGGGGTGGTATCTGTGGGGCGCCTGGCGCCGGCGCAGCGAACCATCGCTCGATCTCGAGGAGAAGCGCGGATTCCTGGGGCTGACCCGCCCCGCACTCCTCCGTCTCATCGTGGTGTTCGCGTTCGGCCTCATCCACGGACTCGGCTTCGCCGGGGCGCTCGGCATCGACGAGCCCTGGTCGTGGACGCTGCTGGCATCCCTCCTCGTCTTCAACGTCGGGATCGAAGCCGTGCAGCTGACGATCATCGCGATCGTCTTCCCCCTGCTGATGCTGCTGCGCCGGCGGCGTCCCCGCCTGGCACTGTGGCTCGGTGTCGTGCTCGCGGCGGCTGTCGCCGCCATCTCGCTGGTGTGGTTCGTGCAGCGACTGCTCGGCGTCGGGTGAGTCCGCGATTTTGTTGATAACACTCAACCTTGTCGACCGAGTCACCCATTGCGGCGCTTCCATTCACCGGCCGGACACCCCCCGAAAACACGCTTGACGCGCGCCCGCCGGGCGTCTCGTCGTTACCCGAGATCGAAAGACAGACACTCAGATGCTGAGAACCACTCCTCGGACCCCCTCGGGTCGGCATACCTTGCGCGCGGCTGTCGCCACGCTCGGTGCCGCCTCCGTCATCGCGGGTTCCTTCGCCTTCACGGCGATGTCGGCCACGGCGGCGGATCTTCCGGCCACCGTGCTCGACGCCAACGCCACCTGGAAGTACTCCGACAACAACACCGATCCGGCCGCCGGCAACGCCGACCGACTCGTCTGGACCAAGGCCGGCTACGACGACACCGCGTGGAAGAGCGGCACGGGCGCCTTCGGTGCCAAGAGCGGCTCCGCGACACCGAACCTGGGCGCGAACTTCCCCGTGAAGACCGTTCTGAACCAGTACATCGACCCGACGGCCTCGTCGAAGGTCGACGTTCCGACCGAGCACTTCCGCTCCAGCTTCACCGTCGACGCGGCGACGCTCTCGGCGATCTCGGGCCTCACCGGCGAGGTCGTCTACGACGACGCCGTGCAGATCTTCGTCAACGGCTCGAAGGTCGCCGGCTTCGTGGATGACCGTGTGATCGCGGCGCCCGACGCCGAGAAGAACCTCACCTACGCCGGCAACAGCGGCGGCGACCCCGTCACCTCGACGTTCACGGTCCCGTCGGCCGCACTGCAGACGGGCACGAACACCATCGCGATCGCGCTTTACCAGGACCGCGCCACCTCCAGCGACCTGTACCTGAACCTGAAGTCGCTCGTCCCCGTCTCCAAGGTCGCCGGTGCTCCCACCCTCAGCGACATCGTGCTCGGGATCGGGTCGGACGAGACCCAGCGCAACCTCTCGTGGTACTCCTCGACCGACGTCGCTCAGGTGGTCGAGTTCGCGCCGTCGTCCGACGTCGTCGGCGGCACCTTCCCCTCGTCGTCCGTGAAGGTCGACGCCACCGGCGGCGCCACGACGAGCGGTGAGTTCAACCGCTTCGCGACCATCTCCGGCCTCACGGCGAACACCGTGTACTCCTACCGCGTCGGCACCGCCGGCGCCTGGTCGGCGACGTACTCCTTCCGCACGCAGGCGCTCTCGGGCGACTTCGACTTCCTGTTCCTGGGCGACCCCCAGATCGGATCCTCGGGCAACATCCCGAGCGACACCGCCGGCTGGCAGGACACGCTGAACGTCGCGACGGCGGCCTACCCGAACGCCGAGATGCTCTTCTCGTCGGGCGACCAGGTCGAGTCCGCCGGAAACGAATCGCACTACACGGCGTTCCTCACGCCCGACGCCCTCCGCAGCATCCCGTTCGTCGCTACGAACGGAAACCACGACGTCGGCTCGAAGGCGTACGAGCAGCACTTCAACACGCCGAACGTCGACCGCACCGCGGGCGCCGGTTCGAGCTCGTCGTCGGGCGGTGACTACTGGTTCATCTACAAAGACGTGCTGTTCATGAACATCAACTCGAACAGCCGCGACAACGCCTCGCACATCGCCTGGATGAACCGCATCGTGGCCGAGCAGGGCGCGAACGCGAAATGGAAGGTGCTCGCCTTCCACCACTCGATCTACTCGTCGGGTCCGCACGCGACCGACAACGACATCGTCAACGACCGTCGTCTGGCGCTTCCGACGGCGATCTCGGATCTGGGCATCGACCTCGTCCTCCAGGGTCACGACCACAGCTACGCGCGCAGCTACCTCATCCGCAACGGTGAGAAGGCGGATGCTGCGGAGCAGGCCGGAGCCGACACGGTGACCGCGGGCCCCGGCGGGGTTCTCTACGTCACGGCGAACTCGGCGTCCGGGTCGAAGTACTACAGCCTGCAGAACAAGCCGGAGTTCTGGTGGCTCTCGGTGCAGAACCAGGAGAGGGTGCGCAACTACACCGCGGTCGAGGTCAAGGACGGCGCCATCACCGTGAAGACCCTCCGCAGCGAGGCGAAGGACGACCGGGCCGTGAACTCGGTGGTCGACCAGGTCACGCTCGCGAAGGCCGCCGACCCGAACTCGCAGACCCTGCAGGTCGAGGTCCCCGAGGGTGTGCCGGGCGAATTCTCCTGGAACATCGACGGCACCAACGGCCTCGTCGACCTGGGCACCGCCGTCGACAGCGGCGACTCGTTCACCGCCAGCGGCGCGATCAACCCGATCCGCGTCACCGACACGCGGCGGGGCGGCCCGCAGTGGTCGGTCTCGGCGCAGGTCGGCGACTTCACCTCGGGTGACGAGTCGTTCTCGGGCAAGTACCTGGGCTGGACCCCGCGCGTCATCGAGGAAGGCGCCGGCGCCATCGCCGGTGCCCCCGTCGCCTCCGGCTTCGACAGCGGCAACGGCCTGGCCGATTCGTCCACCCTCGGCTACGGACCGGCCGCGCACCTGCGCGGTTCGGCCAAGCTCGGCGCGGATCTCTCCCTGAAGATCCCCGTCGACGTCACCGATGGCACGTACAAGGCGACGCTCACGCTCACCGCGCTGAGCTGATCCGCATCCCCGCACCGGGTCGGGGTGAGCGTCTGCGGGCGCTCACCCCGATCCTCCGTTCCGTCCGCCACACGAAAGCCGCCCCATGATCGCTCGACCCCGTTCGCTCCGCCCGGCCCTCGCCCGTTTCGGGCTGGCAGCTCTCGTCGTCTCCGCGACCGTCCTCTCCGCCGGGGTGGCCACCGCGGCCGCGGCACCAGCTCCGTCCGCCGACGCCGATGTCACCTGGGGCGTGCGGACGGCGACGAACGCGCAGGGAAGCGCGAGAGACAACTTCGCCTACGTCGTCGGTCCGGGTGGCACGGTGGACGACGCGATCGTGGTGACCAACCACGACGATCAACCGCTCGATCTCGATCTGTACGCCGCCGACGGGTTCACCACGCAGAGCGGGCAGCTCGATGTCCTCACACGGGGCGAGGAGTCGTCCGAGGTGGGCGTCTGGACCGGTGTCGGCCAGGAGCGCGTGCAGATCCCGGCGGGGGCGTCCGCCGAGATCCCGTTCACCATCAGCGTTCCTGAGAACGCGACCCCCGGGGACTACGCGGGGGGCATCATCACCTCGCTCGCCCAACCGGCGCAGGAGGACGGCATCACCGTCGACCGTCGTCTCGGCATCCGCGTGCAATTGCGCGTGGACGGCGCCCTGCAGCCCGGCCTCGTCGTCGAGGGTCTCACGGTCGGGTTCGCGGGCTCACTCAACCCGTTCGCGGGCGGCACGGCCACCGTCGACTACACCGTGCGCAACACCGGGAACGTGCGGCTCTCCGGCCAGCAGTCGGTCGCGCTCTACGGACCGTTCGGACTCTTCCGCTCGGACATCGAGGGCGTCGACGACGTGCCCGAGATCCTCCCCGGCGAATCGTGGACGGTCTCGGCCACCGCCCAGGGGATCTTCCCCCTGGCGTGGCTCGGAACGGACGTCACCATCGACCCCGCTTTCCCCGCCGGGTTGGAGAGCGGACCCGACCTCGCGATGTTCGTCACGAGCTCGGGCACGGTGGCGATCCCGTGGAGTCTCGTCGCCCTCGTCCTGCTCCTCGGCGCGGCCGTGGTGGTCATCGTCGTGCTGCGACGCCGTGCACGCCGCCGCAGGAAGCAGAGCGAAGACGCCCGTGTGCAGGCGGCCGTCGCCGCCGCCCTGAAGGAGCAGCGACCCCCGGCCGACGCGTCGTCGCACGACGAGGTCGCGGTGGGCGCGGGCGCGGGCGAGCGCTCGACATAGTCCCGCGCCGACAACCGCGATCGACTTGCCAACGAGCACCTCGCCGTCGAGCATGAGGAGATGACTGCCACGCCCGCGCTCGCACCGCGCTCGCACCGATGGAGGTGGGGGGCCGCCATCGTCGTCGTCGCAGGGGTGGTCGTCGGCGCGGTCGCGTGGTGGATGTTCGCACCGCGGGCCGCAGAGGCTCCGGTGGCCGCGAGCCCCGCCGTCACGTCGACGTACACCCCCACGCCCAGCCCGACGCCGACCCCGACTCCGACGCCGATGGGGTTCACCGCGAACACCGCGGTCTACCCGCTCGACGCCCTCCCGCAGGTCGACGTCTATGCCGTGATCCCCGCACTCCCCGTCGACCACGACCCCCGGGGGGCCATGACGGGCGACACCGTTCGAGCCGTGACCGATCGCATCCCGGTGTTCGCCGACCCGACCGCCGAACCGGTCGCTGTCCTTCCCCGCGACTACCAGTTCGACGGCACGACGGTCCCGGTCGTCGAACGCCAGGACCACTGGGTGCGCGTGCTGCTCACCGGCCGCGAGGCGGTGCCCTCGGCGGGCAATCCGGCGCAGCTGAGCGGCTGGCTCCGCACCCAGGATGTGGAGTTCTCCCGGGCCGACGCGACGGTCGAGGTGGGGCTGACGAGCCGCACGATCGACATCGTGCACGCCGACGGCACGAGGGAGCGCGTCGCCGACGACTTCGGATCGGGAACCGCGTCGACCCCGACTCCGATCGGCCGCACGTTCGTGATGATGGTGCGCGTCGAGCCGTCGTTCGGCTACACCCGCGGCCACCCGCTGGTCTACCTCGGTGTGCAATCGCCGACGCTCGACGGCTTCGGCGGGGCAGCCGTCGCCGTGACCGCCTTCCACTACCACGACGCCCGATCGGGAGCGATCTCGAACGGGTGCCTGCGGCTCGGGCCGGAGGCGATCGACAGACTGGCGCAGCTGCCGCTGGGCACCGCCGTGTACGTGAACGCATGATCGTCGAGTTCACCGACGAGATGTACCGATGGGAGGCCCGCTCCGACGCGGACTGGTACTTCGTCGCGATGCCGGAAGAGCTGAGCGTCGACGTGGCGGAGCTGCAGGGCCCCTCCCGCCGGGGCTTCGGCGCGGTGCGGGTGCATGCCACGGTCGGTGCGTCGAGCTGGCGCACGTCGATCTTCCCCGGCGGCGACGGGCGTTACGTCCTGCCGCTCAAGCGTGCCGTCCGCGACGCCGAGAACCTTCGCGAGGGTGCGCCGGTCACGGTGGTCCTCGAGATCGCCGGCGTATGAGCGCGGCGTTCGCGCTCGCCGTAGAGGTCGCCGCCTACGGTGCGTTCGCCGTGCTGAGCGCGGTGCTGACGGTCGTCGACCTGCGCACGCATCGCCTGCCCGACCGGCTGGTGCTCCCGGCCTATCCCGTGGCGGCCGTTCTGCTCACCGGCGCCGCGTTCCTGCGCGGCGATCCGGCTCGGCTCCTCTCGGTCGCCGGTGGCGCGATCGTGCTCTTCGCGTTCTATCTCCTGCTGCGGATGCTGCGGTCCGGGGCGATGGGCGGAGGAGACGTCAAACTGGCCGGCCTCATCGGTGCGTTCCTCGGGTACCTGGGGTGGGATGCCGTGCTCGGTGGCGCGATCGCGGGATTCGTGTTCGGCGGCCTGTTCGCCGCTGTGCTCCTCCTCGCGCGACGGGCCAGGGCCGCGAACCGGCTCGCTTTCGGGCCGTGGATGCTTCTGGGTGCCTGGGCGGCGATCCTCGCGGCGGCTGCGACGGCCTTTTCCTGACGGCGCACGGCGTCAAGCCCCGGGACGAGGGGCACGGCGCCGATAACCTGACGGGATGACCGACTCCGTGATCTCTCGCGCCACCGCGTGGGCGCTGGCTCGCCGGCCCGTGCGCGCCTACCTGCGCTATGCCGGAGCCCGCGGTCCGGTCCTGGCCGACAGTGTGACCTATCGCACCCTGTTCAGCCTCTTCGCCGGCGTGCTCCTCGGATTCTCGTTCGCGGGGATCTGGCTGGCGGGAAACCCCGACGCGCTGGCCGCGCTCACCCGCTCGCTGAATTCCGCCATCCCCGGGCTGGTGGGCGAGAACGGCCTCATCGACGTCTCGAAGATCGAGGCACCCGGGGCGTTCACGATCGCCGGCATCGTCTCCCTCCTCGGTCTGGTCGGAGCGGCGATCGGCGCCATCGGCACCCTCCGCACGGCCCTGCGCCAGATCGCGGCCCAGACGACCGACGACACCTTCATCGTGTGGGTGCTGCTGCGAAACCTCGCCCTCGCCATCGGCATCGGGGGCGCCCTCGCCGCCGCGGCCGCCGCCACGTTCCTCGCCACCGCCGGCCTCGATGTCCTGCGGGGCTGGATGGGTGTCGCCGCCGATGCCGGGTGGGCAGGATTCCTCGCCTGGTTCGTCTCCGTCGCCGTGGTCCTCGCCCTGGATACCGTGGTCGTCGCCGCGCTGTTCGCCTTCCTGTCGGGGCTTCGCGTCCGCCGTCGCACCCTGTGGACGGGCGCGCTCCTCGGCGGCATCGGGCTCACCGTGCTGCAGCAGTTGTCGGGCCTGTTCGTCGGGGGCGCGAGCTCCAATCCGCTCCTGGGCACCTTCGCGTCGCTGATCGCGCTGCTGCTGTGGCTCAACCTCTCCAGCCAGGTCATCCTCATCGCATCGGCCTACATCGTCACCGGCCACGAGGAGGACGAAGACCGGGTGCACGCCCGCTTCGGCGCGGCCACCATGGTGCAGTTCCGCGTCCGGCAGGCAGAGCGTGCCGTGCAGGCGGCGGCGTCCGAACTCACGGCGGCGCGCGACGCCGAAGCGACCGAGCGCGAGAAGAGCGCAGCATCCGGAAACGCGGCCGACGCATCCCACCAGTAGCATTCGCTGCAGGAGGGATCATGATCGGTGTGCGCACAGGATCGCGGGGGAGTCGCTGGCTCGGACTTCTGTTGTCGATCGCGTTCGTCGTCTCGGCCGGGGTCATGACATCGGTCGTCCCGGCGCGCGCCGCGACCACTGCCGGTTGGCTGCACACCGACGGCTCCCGCATCGTCACCGAGTCGGGGCAGACGCACACCATTCGAGCGGTGTCGTGGTTCGGGATGGAGACGAGCAACTGCGCTCCTCACGGTCTGTGGACCATCCCCCTCGACGAGGGGATGCGGCGCATCGCCGAGATGGGGTTCAACACCATTCGGCTGCCCTTCTCGAACGAATGCCTGACGGCGTCGTCGACCACCTCGATCGACGCGAACGCGAACCCGACGCTGGTGGGCCTGACGCCGCTGCAGCTCATGGACACGGTCATCGCCCGTGCGAAGGCCGTCGGGCTGAGCGTGATCCTCGATCGGCACCGTCCGGGGTCGGACGCCCAGTCGGAGCTCTGGTACACCCCCGCCTACTCGGAACAGCGCTGGATCGACGAGTGGAAGATGCTCGCGCAGCGGTACAAGAACGAGCCGGCCGTCGTCGGTGTCGATCTCCACAACGAGCCCCACGGCGCCGCGTGCTGGGGGTGCGGCGATGCCGCGACCGACTGGCGGGCGGCCGCGACGCGTGCGGGCAACGCCGTGCTGTCGGTGAATCCGAAGCTCCTGATCGTCGTCGAGGGCGTCGAACGCCAGCCCGACGGCAGCTCCACGTGGTGGGGCGGGGGCCTCGCGGGCGTCGCGGAGAAGCCCGTCACGCTGAACGTTGCGAACCGGGTCGTGTACTCGCCCCACGAGTATCCGGCGAGCGTCTACAACCAGACGTGGTTCGGCGCGGGCGACTACCCCGCGAACCTCCCGGCGGTCTGGGAGAAGAACTGGGGGTTCATCGCCAGCCGCGGGATCGCGCCCGTGCTCGTGGGCGAGTTCGGCACGAAGCTCGAGACCGCGAGCGACAGGGCGTGGGTGAAGACCCTCGTCGACTACCTCGGGAAGACCGGCATCAGCTTCGCCTACTGGTCGTTCAACCCGAACAGCGGCGACACCGGCGGCCTCGTGCGCGACGACTGGCGCACCCCGCAGACGACGAAGCTCGCGGCCCTCGCGCCACTGCTGACGCCGACGACCGTGCCGACCGCCGCGCCCACGGCATCGGCCACGCCGAAGCCCTCGTCATCATCGACGCCGAAGCCGAGCAGTACGCCGAAGCCGAGCAGTACGCCGAAGCCGAGCAGTACGCCCAAGCCGAGCAGTACGCCGAAGCCGACGGCGTCGCCGAAGCCGAGCAGCACGCCGAAGCCGACGGCGTCGGCCACGCCGTCTCCGAGCGCTCCCTCGGCCGGCGGGATCACGGCCGCGTGGAGCCTTCAGAGCGCCTGGGGTGAAGGATACGTGGCCGATCTCACGGTGACGGCGGCTCGCAGAGTCGATCGTTGGACGGTCAGCTGGTCGTCGCCCGGAGCCACGTCGATCGTCAACGCGTGGGGGATGGACTGCCGGCTCTCCGGGTCGACCATCACCTGCAGCGGTGCCGGATGGGCCGCCGGCCTCGCCCCGGGGCAGACCGTGAAGGTCGGTCTGCAGGTCGCCGCCACACGTGCTCCGGCGGCGCCCCCGCTGAGCACTACCTCGTCCTGACCGAGACGGCAACCGCCGGTCTCCCGCGCGCGAGCGCGACTAGCGTGACCCCATGAGCTCGTCAGAAGTGAGCGGCGCCTATACCGCCGCTGCCGTGCGGGCCGCCGAGGCTCCTCTGCTGGCCGCGGGGGAACCGCTCATGCTCGAAGCGGCCGCGGCTCTGGCCGAGATCGCGCGGGACGTGCTCGCGAAGCATCCCGGACGCGTACTCGTGCTGGCCGGTGCCGGCGACAACGGCGGCGACGCGCTCTTCGCGGCGGCCGAACTCGCGCCGCTCGTTCCCGTCGAGATCGTGCTCACCTCCGACCGGGTGCACCGTGAGGCGCTGAGCACGGCACTGGGTGCCGGTGCCGAGCTGCGCCACGCGGCCGACGTCTGCTCCTGTCCGGGGGAGTACTCCGTCATCCTCGACGGCATCCTCGGTATCGGCGCAGTGCCCGACCCTCGACTGCGCGGTGCCGCCCGAGCGGTGGTCGAATCGCTGGCGCCCGTGAGCGCCGCATCCGGCACAACCGTCATCGCCGTCGATCTGCCGAGCGGCCTGCACCCCGACGACGGCACCGCCGACTCCGCGGTGCTGCCCGCGTCGATCACCGTCACGTTCGGGGCGGTGAAGGCGGGTCTCGTGAGGGGACGCGGCCCCGCGGTGGTCGGCGAGATCCGGGTCGTCGATCTCGGGCTCGAGCCGGCGCTCGCGCGCGTCCGACCCGCAGTGACCGGCGTTCTCGACGTGGTGCGCCTTCCTCGCCGCGCTCGCGTCTGATCACTCAGGTCGCGACGGCGACGAGGCCGAGCTCCACGGCCGACACGAGCCGGTCGTGGCGAGGGACCACGCGCACCGCGTAGCCGAACGGACCGGTCGCGTCGAGGGCGAGGCTTCCCTCGAACACGGTCGCCGAGTCCTCCTCTCCCGCGTCCGACAGTGCGATCGTCGTCCGTTCGCCGGCCAGCGTCCCGTCAGCGTCGATCGCGCCGGAGATGAGCTGCACCGACACATCGTCGGGGGTGAGTCCGTCGAGGTCGACGATCGCCCGCACCGAGATCCGGTCGCCCGCGCGAGCCTGGGCCGAGACGGCCGTCGCGTCGACCGCCCGCACCGACACCCGCGGCCATGCATCGCGCACCCGGGTGAGGAACGCCGCGAATTCCCGCGCACCGGCGAAGCCGTCGGCGCTCAGGGCGTGTTCGTTCGCCGAGGCGGGCGCGTAGAGCCTCGTGACGTAGTCGCGCACCATCCGATCGCTCGTGGCCTTGCGTCCGAGGTCGGTCATCGTGTGCCGCACGCGCTCGAGCCAGCCGACGGGGATTCCGCCCTCCCGCTCGTAGAAGGTCGGCACGAGCTGGTGCTCGATCAGGTCGTAGAGGGCGGATGCTTCGGCATCGTCGCGCTCGTCGTCGTTCGCCGCGGTGTCGGCCGTGGGGATCGCCCAGCCGTTGCGGCCGTCGTACCACTCGTCCCACCAGCCGTCGAGGATGGAGAGGTTGAGCGATCCGTTGAGCGCCGCCTTCATGCCCGACGTGCCGCTCGCCTCGAGCGGGCGGACCGGCGTGTTCAGCCAGACGTCGCACCCGGGGTAGAGCTTCTTGGCGAGGGTGATGTCGTAGTCGGGCAGGAAGACGATCCGCTCGCGCACCTTCGGGTCGCGGCTGAAACGCACGAGCTGCTGGATGAGGGTCTTCCCGGAGTCGTCGGCCGGGTGGGACTTCCCTCCGATGACGATCTGCACCGGACGGTCGGGATCGGTGAGCAGACGCGTGAGGCGCTCGGGATCGCGCAGCATCAGCGTCAGGCGCTTGTAGGTCGGCACGCGGCGCGCGAACCCGATCGTGAGCACCTCGGGGTCGAGCACCTTCGCCGTCCACGCCGCGGGCGACGAGGACGCTGCGGCCCCGAGTCTGCGGCGGGCTTCGGCCACGAGCTCCTGCTTCATCTCGACGCGGACTCCCCAGAGCTCGCCGTCGGGAACGGCCGCGCGGTCGCGCCAGTCGTGGTCTGCGGTGAGGGCGTCGCCGAACCCGCGCTCGCTCAGCGCTTTCAGCGACGGGTGCACCCAGGTCGGCGCGTGCACGCCGTTCGTGATCGACGTGATCGGCACCTCGTCGGAGTCGATCCCGGGCCAGAGGGCGCCGAACATGCCGCGGCTGACCGCGCCGTGCAGCAGCGAGACACCGTTGGCGTGCTGACCGAGATGGAGTCCGAGGACGGCCATGTTGAACACGTGCGGATCGCCGCAGTCGTAGTCCTCGAGTCCGAGTGCGAGGGCGCGGGTGCCGTCGATGCCGGCGAGCAGCCCCCCGGAGAGGTAGTCGGCGACGAGCGTCCGCGGGAAGCGGTCGATGCCGGCGGGCACCGGGGTGTGGGTCGTGAAGACGGTCGAGGCCCGCACCTGCGCCAGGGCCACCTCGAACGACAGCCCGTCGCGGGCGATGAATTCCGACATGCGCTCGAGGCCCTGGAATCCGGCGTGGCCTTCGTTCGTGTGGAAGACGTCGGGTTCGGGCCGGCCGGTGATGCGGCACCAGGCCCGCACCGCGCGGACGCCCCCGATACCGAGCAGCAGCTCCTGGTGCAGCCGGTGCTCGCCCCCGCCGCCGTAGAGACGATCGGTGACGCGTCGCAGATCCTCCGAGTTCGACGGGGTCTCGGCGTCGAGAAGCAGCAGCGGAACGCGACCGATGTCGGCCACCCAGACTCGGGCGAACAGGGTTCTGCCGGCCGGGAGCTCGAGCGAGATCTCGACGGGTGACCCGTCGGGCTCCTGCAGCTGCCGAAGTCCGAGGCCGTAGGGGTCGAGCACCGGGTAGCTCTCGTGCTGCCAGCCGTCGTCGCCGATCGACTGTCGGAAGTACCCGGCGCGGTAGAAGAGTCCGACGCCCGTCAGCGGCACACCCAGGTCGGACGCGCTCTTGAGGTGGTCGCCGGCGAGGATGCCGAGGCCTCCCGAGTACTGCGGAAGCGATCCGTCGACACCGAACTCGGGGGAGAAGTACGCGATGTGCGCGGGCTTGGGGTCGGCGAGGCCCTGGAACCAGCGCTCCCCGGTGAGATAGGCCTCGAGGCGTTCGTCTTCGGCCCGCACGCGGGCGACGAAGCCCTCGTCCGACGCCAGCTCGTCGAGACGCGCTTGGCCGATGGTGCCGAGCAGTCGTGAGGGGTTCTCGTCGACCCTGGCCCAGAGATCGTGGTCCATGGAGGCGAACAGCGACGACGTGGCGCGACTCCACGACCACCGCCAATTCGTCGCGAGACGGTCGAGCGGCGCCAGTGCGGGCGAGAGGACGGGACGGACGGTGAACGTGCGGAGAGCCTTCACGCGAGTGATCATAGGTCATCGCCCTCTGTGAGGGAGGGCCGTCTCCACAGCGGATGCTTCGGACTACGCTGGGCGACATGGCACTTGCACGACTGACTGGCGGGCCGCTCGACGGCCAGGTGATCCCTCTCGAAGACGACGTCGACGACTCGCTCATCGTCCCCTACGGCGAGGGCCAGCTGGTCTACCGCCGCGGCGGCGACCTCGAGAACACCGGCGACAGCGACGGACCCACCGAGGCCGTCTTCACCTACGCCGAAGCGACCCAGGACATCAACCCGAACGAAGACGGACGAGACGATTGAGCGCGGCGGCCTCGTCCGAACCCACGCGTTCGATCGAGGTCGAGCGCACGTACGACGTGTCGGCCGAGACCCCGCTTCCGGATTGGTCACGCCTGCCCGGAGTCTCCCGCGTCGGTGACGCGGAACTGCGTGAGCTGGATGCGCGCTACTTCGACACCGCGGGTCTCGATCTCGCCCGCGCACGGGTCGCCGTCCGTCGCCGCGAGGGCGGTCCCGATGCCGGCTGGCATGTGAAGGCATCTGTCGCCGACGGTCGCTCGGAGTGGGGGTGGCCGTTGGGAGAGGGCGACGAGAGCGCCGTTCCGCCGGCGATCGTCGACGCGGTGGCCCCGTGGGCCGCGCCGCCGTTCACGCTCCTCGCCCGCATCCGCAACACGCGCACGGCCTACGCCCTGCACGACGCCGAGGGCGGGCTGATAGCGGAGTTCGTCGACGACCGCGTGCGCGGTCGTGACGAGCGCGGTGAGCGCGACACCACCTGGCGGGAGTGGGAGATGGAACTCGGCCCCGCCGCCCCCGACGCGCCCGCCGACCGCGAGACGTTCTTCGCCGCGGTCGACGCGGCCGTGGCAGCCGTGGGCGGTCGCCCCGCAGCATCCGACTCCAAGCTCGGTCGCGTTCTCGGGCGCTGATCCGCCCCGTCCGGGGTGGGGAGGGGCGCGTCGGCGCCGGTGGCTGACGCCGGTACGGATGCAGGCCCGGGGTCTGCCCGCGGGGCGTTGATCGATCTGGGCGGGACGCTGCTGCATCTCCTCGAGAACGCGGTGTGACGTGACCGACGCGCGGTCGGTGTTATCCACAGAGCCGGGCTTTTCGGTCGAGTGTCGTACGTTTGTTCTAGAATGTAAGCATGTTCTCGAACGGTGGTACCCCGACTGACGGTGAGGCGCGGCGTGATGCCGATGCCCCGCAGTCGGAGGCCGCTGGCTCGGAGTGGCCCGACGAGCGCGAGTGGTTCGAGGAGCAGGAGTGGATCGACGTCGACGGTGATCCGGTCGCGGCGGGCCGTGATGGCCTGGATGCGGTGGCGGATGTGTCGACGTTGATGTCGGTGTTCGCGGCGCAACGGTTCGAGCGAGTGGAGGGGTTGCGGCGGGAGGCGGTGGCCGAGGCGGCGGTGTTTCGGGGGAAGACGACGGAGATCGTGATGCGGTCCCTGCGGCTCGAGCTTGCGACGGTGTTGCAGGTGACCGAGCACATCGCAGAGCGGATGCTGGCGACCGCGGATGGTCTCGTGAACCGGTACCCGGCGATGCTCGACGCCCTCTCCCACGCACGCACCACGGAGCGGCACGCGGACGTGTTCGTGGAGCTGGTCGACCAGGTGGAGCCGGAGTTGCGGGATCAGGTGGTGCCGCTCGCCGTCGACCTTGCCACGACCCACGCGTTGGGGTCGTTCCGCCGGTTGCTGCGGAAGCTCGTGGACACGGTGCGGGCGGCGACGCTCAGTGAGCGGCATGCGGAAGCGGTGCGGGAGCGGCGGGTGGTGGTGCAGCCGGCGGAGGACGGGATGAGTTGGGTGATGCTCTACACCTCCGCGGTGAAGGCCCACGCGATCCAGCACCGCGCGACCGCGATCGCACACGCCCTCGGCGACCAGGAGGGCGAGGAGCGTTCTCTGGACGAGTTGCGTGCGGACGTCATGGTCGACCTTCTCGTCGATGGGGACGTGCCCGCCCACCCCGACGCGGCGCGCGGAATCCGCGCGACTGTGGCCGTCACGGTGCCGGTGTTGTCGCTGCTCGATGACGAGCACGCGAACACGGCCCCGGCGGTGGTGGAGGGGGTGGGGCCGATCCCCATCGAGCAGGCCCGGGAACTCTGCGGCGGCGCGGACGGGTGGATGCGGGTGCTCACCCACCCCGAGACGGGGATGGTGCTTTCCGTCGGCCGTGACCAGTACCGCACCCCGGCGGCGTTACGACGACTCGTGGAGTGGCGGGCGGCGACCTGCATGGCTCCCGGATGCGGAACCCCTGCCCGAAGGTGCCAGATCGACCACCAACTCGCGTGGGAACACGGCGGCACCACCGAACTCACGAACCTCGGCCCACTGTGCGTCGGGCATCACACCATCAAGCACCACGGCGGGTGGTGCGTGACACAGATCCCCGACAGCGGCGGCGCACTCGAATGGAAATCCCCCGGGGGCAGACGATTCATCGTGCGACCCGAACGGAAAGTCCCCGTCTTCCGACCCGCACCCGACGACGACCGCTCACCCCAAGGCACCGCACCCTTCTGACCCGCGCCCTCCTGGCCCGCGCCCTCCTGGCCCGTGCCCTCCCGGCCCGTGCCCCCGCCCGCGCGAGCCAGTGCCCTTCTGAGCCGTGCCCTTCTGAGCCGCGTCCCTCGCCTCAACGCGGCCCATCTCACCTCGTGCGCGGGCAGAAAACACCGCGACGCCGCCCCCGGCTTCGAATCGGGGCGGCGTCGCGGTTGTGTTCAGTGTCAGATATTGATCATGTGTCCCGCAAGACCGTGGAACGCTTCTTGCACGGCCTCCGACAGGGTCGGGTGGGTGTGGACGTTGCGGGCGGCCTCGAGAGCGGTGAGATCCCACTTCTGCGCAAGCGTGAGCTCGGGGAGGAGCTCCGACACGTCGGGTCCGATGAGGTGGCCTCCGAGCAGCTCGAGGTGCTCGGCGTCGGCGATGAGCTTCACGAACCCGATGGGTTCGCCGAGGCCGTTCGCCTTGCCGTTCGCCGAGAAGGGGAACTTCGCGACCTTCACGTCGTGACCGGCGTCGCGTGCCTGCTGCTCGGTGAGTCCGAAGCTCGCGACCTGCGGCGAGCAGAACGTCGCGCGCGGCATCATGCGGTAGTCGCCCAGCGTCTGGGTCTCAGCCTTTCCGATCGTCTCGGCGGCCACGACGCCCTGCGCCTCAGCCACGTGCGCGAGCTGCAGCTTCGCGGTGACGTCACCGATCGCGTAGATGTGCGGCACGTTGGTGCGCATGTAGTCGTCGATCGCGATCGCGCCGCGCTCGGTGAGCTCGACACCCGTCTTGTCGAGACCGAAGCCCTCGACGCGGGGCGCGAAACCGATCGACATGAGCACGCGGTCGGCGTCGATGGAGCCCTGGGCGCCGTCTTTCCCTGTGTAGGTGACGGTGACCTTGTCGCCGGAGTCGACCACGGTCTCGACCTTGGTAGAGGTGAGGATGTCGACGCCGTACTTCTTGTACTGCTTCTGGATCTCCTTCGAGACCTCGACGTCCTCGTTGGGGAGGGCGCGGTCGAGGAACTCGATGATCGTGACCTTGACGCCGTAGTTCGTCAGCACGTAGGCGAACTCCATGCCGATGGCGCCGGCGCCGACGACGACGATCGATTCGGGCAGATCGCGGTTGAGGATCTGCTCCTCGTAGGTGACGACGTTCTCGCTCAGCGTCACACCCGGGAGGAGGCGCACGGTCGACCCGGTCGAGATGATGGCGTTGTCGAAGGTGACCTTCTCGGTCGACCCGTCGGCCTTCGCGACCTCGATGCTGTTCGCGTCGAGGAAGGTACCGCGGCCCTCGTACTCGGTGACCTTGTTCTTCTTCATGAGGTAGTGGATGCCCTTGACGTGGGTATCCGCGACCTTACGGCTGCGGTCCCAGGCCACCCCGAAGTCGAACGAGACATCGCCGGAGATCCCGAACAGATCCGCCTGCGAGTGGAAGGTGTGAGCGAGGTCGGCGTTGCGGATGAGAGCCTTCGAGGGGATGCAGCCCACGTTGAGGCACACACCGCCCCAGTACTTCTCTTCGATGATCGCGGTGGACAGTCCGAGCTGGGCGCTTCGCACTGCCGCGACATACCCGCCGGGGCCCGCGCCGAGGATGACGACGTCGTAATGAGGCATGGTTCCAGCCTAGTCGTCGGTGGTCGGCCGGTCGCCCGTCGAGCCCCCGCCGTTGCGACCCCGGGGGCGCAGCACGAGCAGGTACAGCACGACACCGATCACGGCGAGCACGACGACGACCCCGATGATCCAGGGGAGGGGGTTCGAGGCGGATGCTTCGCTGTCGGGCGCGGTCGTCGTGGTCGGCTCGTCCGTCTCGGGCGGGGTCATCGTCGTCATGGTCGGCTCGGGAGTCTCGGGAGCCGTGGTCTCGGGAGCCGTGGTCTCGGTCGGCGCGGACGTCGGGGGCGCGGGGGCGTCGACCGTGAACGCGAACTCACCCGAGATCGGGTGTCCGTCGCTCGAGACGACGCGCCAGATCACCGAGATCGCACCGGACGCCGTGCCCGTGAGCGCCTGGGTCACGGTGACGCCGTCGACGACCGCCGTGCCCTCGATGAGCGACGTGCCCGCAGCATCCGTCACCTCCACCACGTTCGATGCGCCGTCGCCGAGCAGTTCGGCGCTGAACGACAGGGTGATCTCCGCCGGCAGCGCCGTGAGCACCGCATCGGCGGCCGGGTCGGTCGAAACGAGCTGATCGTGGGCGGAAACGGGCGACGCGGGCCCGAAGACGGCGAACAGGGCGAGGAAGGCCGCGGCCACCGCGAACGGTGCGCGGCGGCGGGTGCGCAGAGGGGAGGAAGTCACCCGTCCAGCGTATCCGGGGTGCTCGCGCGGGTCTGTGGACACTACTGTCATCGGATAAGGTTTGGGGAGCGAAGGAGGACCTGTGGACGAGACCCGTCGACCTGAGCCGGAGGACGTGCGCCGCGGCTCCGACGAGAGCGCTTCCGAGCGACTCCCGCACGACATGACGCAGACGTTCGGACACGATTCCGACCTGTCGTTCATCCCCTTCGGCGCCGACCTCAGCGAGGCCGAGCTCGAGGCGATCGGGGCGCTGCCATCGCGCGCCGCTCTGCTGATCGTCCGCTCCGGTCCGACGGCGGGGGCGCGCTACCTGCTCGACACCGATGTCACGACCGTCGGACGCCACCCCGAGGCCGACATCTTCTTCGACGACGTCACCGTCTCGCGTCGGCACTCGGAAATCACCCGAGAGGGCACCCGATTCGACATCGTCGATCAGCGCTCGCTCAACGGCACGTACGTGAACGGCGAACGCGTCGACCGCGCAGCGCTGGTGAACGGCGCCGAGGTGCGCATCGGCAAATTCCGTCTCAACTTCTTCGTCTCGCCCGCCGACCTGCAGCAGGCGGCCGACGCCTGATGCCCGCCGCATCCGCCCGTGGCAGGTCCACGGCGACCGCGGGCCTCCTCAGCATCGGCCAGGTGCTCGCGCGTCTGACTCCCGACTTCCCGGCGCTCACCTCGAGCAAGCTGCGTTTCCTCGAGGTGCAGGGCATCATCACCCCGACGCGCACCGATTCGGGCTACCGCAAGTTCTCGGCCGCCGACCTGGAGCGGTTGCGCCTCGCTCTCACCCTGCAGCGTGATCACTACCTGCCGCTGTCGGTGATCCGCGAGTATCTCGCCGACGTCGATGCCGGTCGCGAGCCCGCCTCGCCGTCATCGGTGCCCTCGATCGTTCCTGCGCCGCGTCGATACCGCCGCGACGAACTGCTGTCCGCGGCCGGAGCCGCCCCTCAGCTGCTCAACGACGCGATCTCGACCGGTGTCATCGTGGGTGCAGATTCGTACACCGAGCAGACGGTCACGCTGTTGAGGGCGCTCGTCGCGCTCGACCGCCACGGCATCGAGCCTCGTCACATGCGGTCGCTGCGCCAGAGCGCAGAGCGCGAGGCCACGCTGATCGAATCGGCCCTGTCCGCGCTCCTGCGCCGCCCCGACACGGCGTCCCGGGCGCGCGCGAACGAGCTCGCGCCCGAGCTCGCCAAGCGCCTCGACGAGGTGCGTGCGATCTTCGTCCGCGGGGCGATCGATCGTCTGTTGTCGTGATGTTCTCGTGACCTTTGCGACACGCCGGGGCCCGGCGAGCGGATGTCATTGCCGGAGGGTCGGGGCTGTTCTAGCGTGGGGAGAGATCACATGAGGAGGCACGACGGCATGAACGCTGGCGACGCTGTCGGAGAACCTGGTTTCTCGGCGGAACTCCTCTTCACCGACGGTCTTCCCGGTCTCGACGACGAGGTGGGATACCGCGGAGCGGTGGCCGCTCGCGCCGCCGGCATCACGTACCGTCAGCTCGACTACTGGGCGCGCACCGAACTCGTCGAACCCACCGTCCGCGGTGCGAGCGGCTCGGGTTCGCAGCGGCTCTATGGTTTCCGCGACATCCTCGTTCTGAAGCTCGTCAAGCGCCTTCTCGACACCGGCATCTCGCTCCAGCAGATCCGCACGGCCGTCGAGCAGCTCCGGGCGTCGGGCATCCGCGATCTCGCGGGCACCACGCTCATGAGCGACGGGGCCTCCGTCTACCTGTGCACCTCCAACGACGAGGTCATCGACCTCGTCAGCCGCGGACAGGGTGTCTTCGGCATCGCGGTCGGCAAGGTGCTGCGCGAGGTCGAGACGACGCTCATCGACTTCGATGCCACCGTGATCGATCCCGTCGACGAGCTCGCCGCTCGCCGCACCAAGCGCACCGCGTAGACCCCCCGCCGGCACGTCGGGGGTCGGCACGTCCGCCTCTTCCTGCGCGCCGTCCGGGCCGTCGTCGATGCCAGCGGTCGCTGGGCGCGTCGAGCGGAGCGGGGGTGCCCGTCGAGACGTCGCCGTCGAGTGCTGCTGCTGCCGACCGGGCGGCCGCGACGCCCGTCAGGCGCGGGCGTCGCCCGGTACCGGGATGCGGCCGGTGCGCATGATGCGGTCGAGCAGCGCGTCGAAGTCGGCCGCGAGTTCCTGCGCCGAATCGCCCGGCCAGACGTGCAATGGCTTCGCCGCGCCCTGAGCCTGCTGCAGCGACGTGCGCTCGGGCAGCTGGGGGTTCAGCACGAGGGGGCCGAACATGTCACGCAATTCCTTGATGCGGAACTGGTGCTCGATCGATTGGGGGCGTACGCGGTTGACGACAACACCGAGCGGCTGGAGACGGGGGGAGAGGCCTCGACGGATCTCTTCGATCGCGCGCAGCGCGCGATCGGCGGCCGCGACGGAGAAGAGCCCGGGCTCGGTGACCACGATCACGCGGTCGGAGGCCGCCCACGCGGTGCGCGTGAGGGCGTTGAGCGACGGCGCGCAGTCGATGAGGACGAGGTCGTAGTCGGCCTCGATCGTCGCGAGTGCCTCCTCGAGCTTCCACACGTCGCGCACGCTCGGGTGCGGGCCGTCGAAGTTGATCGCCGAGGGACTGCCGATGAGAACGTCGATCGTTCCCGGGTGGACCTTCGCCCACCCCGACGAGGTGATCGCCTGACGAACGACCTTCTCTCGCGGATTGGCGAGGACGTCGGCGACATTGAGGCGCCCCGCGACCTGGATGTCCATGCCGGTGGAGACATCCGATTGGGGATCGAGATCCACGACGAGGGTGCGGACACCACGCGCGAACGCTGCTGAGGCGAGCCCGAGCGTCACGGTGGTCTTGCCGACCCCACCTTTGAGCGAGCTGACCGAGAGAACGTGCACGATCCCCTACGTTACCGTCCCCTAGGCTGTGAGCACACTTTGCCCCCTTAGGTCGTCTGCTCAGTGAGGTGCGAATGTTCCGGAAGATCCTCGTCGCCAACCGTGGGGAGATCGCGATCCGCGCGTTCCGTGCGGCGTATGAAGTCGGCGCCCGCACCGTCGCGGTGTTCCCCTACGAAGACCGCAGTTCCCTCCACCGGCTGAAGGCCGACGAGGCCTACCTGATCGGCGAGCGGGGTCACCCCGTGCGTGCGTACCTCGACGTCGCGGAGATCATCCGCGTCGCGAAGGAGTCGGGTGCCGACGCGATCTACCCGGGTTACGGCTTCCTCTCCGAGAACCCCGACCTCGCCGAGCAGGCCGCCGCGAACGGCATCGCCTTCATCGGCCCGCCTGCCGCGGTGCTCGAGATGGCGGGCAACAAGGTCACCGCGAAGCACCACGCCATCTCGGCGGGTGTTCCCGTTCTGCGATCCACCGAAGCATCCGACGACATCGACGCTCTCGTCGCCCAAGCGGACGACATCGGATTCCCGCTGTTCGCGAAGGCGGTCGCCGGAGGCGGCGGGCGAGGAATGCGCCGCGTGGCGGATGCGGCGGAGCTCGCACCGGCGCTGGCGGAGGCCATGCGCGAGGCGCAGAGCGCCTTCGGCGACGCGAGGATGTTCCTCGAGCAGGCCGTGCAGCGGCCTCGCCACATCGAGGTGCAGATTCTCGCCGATCAGGCGGGCGAGACCGTGCACCTGTTCGAGCGCGACTGCTCGGTGCAGCGGCGTCACCAGAAGGTCATCGAGATCGCTCCCGCCCCGAATCTCGACGAGGGCATCCGCGACGATCTGCACCGGTACGCCGTGGCGTTCGCCCGGTCGATCGGCTACCAGAACGCCGGCACGGTCGAGTTCCTTCTCGAGACCGCCGGCCCCCGCGCCGGCGACGTCGTCTTCATCGAGATGAACCCGCGCATCCAGGTCGAGCACACCGTGACCGAAGAGGTCACCGACGTCGACCTCGTGCAGTCGCAGATGCGGATCGCCGCAGGCCAGACCCTCGTCGACCTCGGCCTCACACAGGGCGACATCCGCCTGCGCGGCGCCGCCCTCCAGTGCCGCATCACGACGGAGGACCCCACGCAGGGGTTCCGCCCCGACACCGGCAAGATCACGACGTACCGCTCGCCCGGCGGCGCCGGCATCCGCCTCGACGGCGGCACGACGGCGGCCGGATCACAGGTCAGTCCCCACTTCGACTCGATGCTGGCGAAGCTGACGTGCCGCGGGCGCGACTTCGGCGCCGCCGTCGCGCGCGCGCGTCGTGCTCTCGCGGAGTTCCGCATCCGCGGTGTCTCCACGAACATCCCCTTCCTCCAGGCCGTGCTCGACGACCCGGCCTTCGTCGCCGGCGACGTGAGCACGTCCTTCATCGACGAGCGCCCCGGACTGCTGCGCGGCCGCGAGTCGAAAGACCGCGGTACGAAGATGCTGAACTGGCTCGTCGACGCCACGGTCAACCGGCCGAACGGGCAGAACCCGCTGTCGGTCGAGCCCCGCTCCAAGCTCCCCGCCCTCGACCTGCTGGCCCCGGCCCCCGCCGGGTCGCGCCAGCGACTGCACGAGCTCGGCCCCGCGGGATTCGCGCGGGCCTTGCGCGAACAGACCGCCCTCGCCGTCACCGACACCACGTTCCGTGACGCCCACCAGTCACTCCTCGCGACACGGGTGCGCACGAAAGACCTCGTCACCGTCGCGCCCTACGTGGCGCGGATGACCCCCGAGCTGCTCTCGGTCGAGGCGTGGGGCGGCGCGACCTACGACGTGGCACTGCGTTTCCTCGGCGAAGACCCGTGGGAACGCCTCGACGCCCTGCGCACAGCTCTGCCGAACGTCGCCCTGCAGATGCTGCTGCGCGGACGCAATACCGTCGGCTACACGCCATACCCGTCCGAGGTCACCGACGCGTTCGTGGCCGAGGCCGCAGCATCCGGCGTCGACATCTTCCGCATCTTCGACGCCCTCAACGACGTCTCGCAGATGCGCCCCGCCATCGACGCGGTGCTCGCGACGGGCACGGCCGTCGCCGAGGTCGCCGTGTGCTACACCGGCGACCTGCTCGACCCCGCCGAGTCGCTCTACACGCTCGACTACTACCTCGGCCTCGCGGAGCAGATCGTCGACGCGGGCGCCCATGTGCTGGCGATCAAGGACATGGCGGGGCTTCTGCGACCTGCCGCGGCCTCGCGTCTGGTCACCGCGCTGCGCGAGCGCTTCGACCTTCCGGTGCACGTGCACACGCACGACACGGCCGGCGGACAGCTCGCAACGCTCCTGGCGGCGTCCGCGGCCGGGGCGGATGCTGTCGACGCGGCCGCCGCGCCCCTGTCGGGCACCACGAGCCAGCCGTCGCTGTCGGCCCTCGTGGCAGCGATGGCCCACACCGAGCGCGACACGGGGTTGAGCCTGGAGGCCGTCTCCGACCTCGAGCCGTACTGGGAGGCCGTGCGGCACCTGTACGGGCCGTTCGAGTCGGGCCTTCCCGGCCCCACCGGTCGCGTGTACCGCCATGAGATCCCGGGCGGTCAGCTGTCCAACCTCCGCCAGCAGGCGATCGCGCTCGGCCTGGCCGACGACTTCGAGCTGATCGAGGACATGTACGCGGCCGCGAACGCGATCCTGGGCCGCGTGCCGAAGGTGACACCGTCGTCGAAGGTGGTGGGCGATCTCGCACTGCACCTCGCGGCGGTGCGGGCCGACCCCGCCGACTTCGAGGCGAATCCCGGGAAGTACGACGTGCCCGACTCGGTCGTGGGCTTCATGGCCGGCGAACTCGGCGATCTGCCGGGGGGCTGGCCTGAGCCGTTCCGCACGAAGGTGCTCGCCGGGCGCGACGTGAAGATCGGCGTCACCCCGTTGACGCCCGAGCAGTCCGCAGCGCTGGAAGGCGCGTCGGCCGAGCGGCGCGTGGCGTTGAATACGCTGCTCTTCCCCGGCCCGACGAAGATCTTCCGCGAGATGCGCGACGCCTACGGCGACCTGAGCGTGCTGGACACCCCCGACTACCTCTACGGTCTCGTCCCCGGGGCGGAGCACGTCGTCGAGATCGAGAAGGGCGTTCAGCTCTTCGTCGGACTCGAAGCCATCGGCGAAGCCGACGACAAGGGCATGCGCACGGTCATGACGACCCTCAACGGGCAACTGCGTCCGGTGTTCGTGCGCGACCGTTCGATCGAGGTCGATGTGCGGCAGGCCGAGAAAGCCGACACGACTCGACCGGGCCAGGTCGCGGCTCCCTTCTCGGGCGTCGTGACACTGAAATCCGCGGAGGGCGACAGGGTCGAGGCGGGTCAGGCGGTCGCGTCGATCGAGGCCATGAAGATGGAGGCGGCGATCACCGCACCGGTCGCGGGAGTGATCGAACGCCTCGCCGTGGGGTCGCCTCAGCAGGTCGACGCCGGAGACCTTTTGGTCGTGATCCGTCCCGCGCAGTAACCTGAGGGGATGGGCGCTCGCGCCCGATCCCCGTTTGGAGTACCCGCAGTGACGCTCGATCGACACGACGAGAACCCGCCCGAAGACGCCGAACACGGCGTCCTCTCCGACGCCGGCAGTCTCGACTCCGCCGGAATCGGCCTTCTCGGAACCCCCACGGCGCAGTTGCGCGTCGTCCTCCCCGTCGGTTCCGGCGACGACGATCTCGACGACGACGACGTCATCGGCGACGAGATCCGGATCGACGAGATCCCCACCGACGAGATCGTCGTGGAGGAGTTGCCGGCAGCCGAGACCGTCGACGACGAAGAGATCGCTGACGCCGAGGACATCGCTGCTGACGCAGAGGACATCCACGACGCCGAGGTCATCGACGACGAGCACGGTGCTCCCGAGACATCCGGCGCCTCCGACGTCGCCGACGCCGAGAACGGATCCGAGGTGCCCGAGTCGGAGACCACGGAGCCCGAGGTGACGGTCGAGTCCGATGGGGTCGATGTCGAGCTCGACGGCGACTCCGACACGGCGGACCGCGCCGACATCGTCGCCGAGACGGATGCGTCGGGAGCGGATGCCGCCGCTGCGCCCGTCGAGCCGGAGCGGGAGACCGAGGTCGTCGATCTCGCGGACGACGCCGACGAGGGCGCGGATTCGCCGGCCGAAGCGGACGAGCCCGCCGCTACGCCTGCGCCCGCCGCCGCTGCGCCCGCCGCTGCCGCTACGCCTGGGCCCGCGGCCGCTACGCCTGCCCCTGCCGCCGCTGCGCCTGCGACGGCGGACACGCCCGTCGCCGCCGTCGCGGTTTCCGCCGCGCCGCTCGCTCCGCGCACCGGGAGCGTGCCGACGACCCGCCGCGAGGCGAACAACACCGGCGCCCACCAGCGCATCGACCGCGACCACGCGTCGGAGCGCATCGTCACGCGCGACCCCGAGGTGACGATGGCCTCGAAGCGACTGGGAGAGTTCGACGGCAGTCGTGAGAGCTCCGACCTTCTGACGCCCGATCGTCTGCTCGACCCGTCGCAGCTCTCCCGCCCCGAGCCCGAGGGCCTGTGGCAGCAGCTCGTCTACTCGATCTCGGGCCACCGCATCAACCTGGGCGACGGGCCGAAGGCTCGCGCTCGCAAAGAGCTGGATCGTCTGATCTCCGCGCCGCTGTCGGGTGGGGCGCGCTTCGTCCCCGTGCTCTCGCGCAAGGGGGGAGTCGGCAAGACGACCATCACGGCGCTCCTGGGGATGGCCCTCGCCGACGCCCGCGACGACCGTGTCATCGCCGTCGACGCGAACCCCGACCGCGGGACCCTCGCCGACCGCATCTCGCGAACCAGTTCGCGCACGGTGCGAGACCTCGTGCGCGGCCGAGCCGACGTCACCGGCTACGCCGACATCTCGGCCCTCGTCGCCCGCGACGAGACGCGGCTCGACGTGCTGTCGTCTGATGCCGATCCGCGGGTCTCCGAAGCGTTCAACGACCGCGACTACCGTGATGTCGCGGAGCTGGCCGCCCACTACTACTCCCTCGTACTGACCGACACGGGTACGGGCATCGTGCACTCCGTCATGGGAGCGACCCTCGACCTGTCCGACCAGCTCGTGATCGTCGCCGGTCTCAGCGTCGACGAGGCGCGCCTGGCGTCGGAGACGCTGACCTGGCTCGAGACGAACGGCTACGCGCGTCAGGCGCGCGAGGCGGTCGTCGTGCTCAACAACGCCCGCCCCGGTGCACCGCTGGTGCGCGAGAGCGAGCTCGAGGGGCACTTCCGCACCCGCGTGCGTTCGGTGGTGCGCGTTCCCTACGACACCGCCATCGGCACGGGCAGCGCCATCGTGTTCCGCGACCTGCAGCCCGCGACCCGCAAGGCCGCACGTGAGCTCGCAGCCGCCGTCATCGGCGGTCTCCGCGCCGCCCCCGAGGCCGCCTGACCATGGCCATCCGCACGATCCGCCTCTTCGGCGACCCCGTTCTCCGCGCCCCGAGCGTGCCCATCGACGAGATCGACGACGGCATACGCGCCCTCGTCGACGACCTGGTCGAGGGGGTGGCCCTACCGAACCGCGCGGGCCTCGCCGCCCCGCAGATCGGCGTCGGCCTCCGCGCGTTCAGCTACAACGTCGACGGCGAGATCGGCTACATCCTCAACCCGGTGCTCGTCGAGACGCGCGGCGAGCCCGAGCTCGTGGGCGAGGGATGCCTGTCGATTCCGAACGTCTGGCACGAAGCGCTCCGCCACCCCTACGCCCGGGTCGTCGGCATGGACGTCAACGGCGACGAGCTCGTCCTGGAGGGCGAGGGGCTCATGGCCCAGGCACTCCAGCACGAGACCGATCACCTCGAGGGGATGCTCTTCATCTCGCGTCTCCCGCCCGAGACGCGCCGTCAGGCGATGCGCGAGATCCGCGAATCCGACTGGTTCTGACGCGCGCGCAGCACGAGACACCGTTCCCGGCTGAGACCCCCCGTCTGGCGGTGGGTCTCGGCCGGAAACGATGTCTCAGCGGGGGCTGCGCTCAGGCCAGCGAGATGTTCGTGGTGTTGACGGGCGTGGCGTAGAGGTCCTCGATCTCGTCGGCGAAGTCCTCGACGATGACGTTGCGCTTGATGCTCATCTTGGGCGTGAGGTGCCCGCTCGCCTCGGTCCACTCGATGGGCAGGATCCTGAACTTGCGGATCGACTCGGCGCGCGACACGTGCGCGTTGGCCGCGTCGATCGCCCGCTGCACCTCGGCGTGGACGGCTTCGTGCTTCGCCGCATCCGTCAGCGCGATGTCGGCGGGCAGCCCGTTGTTGCCGAGCCAGGTGGGCAGCATCTCGGGGTCGAGGGTGATGAGGGCCGAGATGAACGGCTTCTGATCACCGACGACGACGACCTGGCCCACGATCGGGTTGGCGCGGATGGGGTCTTCGAGCACCGCCGGGGCGACGTTCTTGCCGCCGGCGGTGACGATGATCTCCTTCTTGCGGCCCGTGATCGTGAGGAATCCGTCGTTGTCGAAGGCGCCGATGTCGCCGGTGCGGAACCAGTCGCCGTCGAACGCCTCGGCGGTCGCCTGCGGGTTGCGCCAGTACTCCTTGAACACGTTGATGCCGCGCACCTGGATCTCGCCCTCGTCGGTGAGACGCACGCCGACGCCCGGCAGCACGGGGCCGACGGTGCCGATCTTCGAGCGGGTGGCGAGGTTCACCGTCGCGGGAGCGGTGGTCTCGGTCAGGCCGTAGCCCTCGAGGATGACGACGCCCAGGCTGTGGAAGAAGTGCCCGAGGCGCGGACCGAGCGGGGCCGACCCGCTGACGGCGTAGACGACGCGGCCGCCCATGGCCTCGCGCAGCTTGCTGTAGACGAGCTTGTCGAAGAGGGCGAATTTCACTTTCAGCCCGAGCGGGATGCGCTTTCCGTCCTGCAGCAGCTGCGAGTGCTGGACGGCGGCCGCGGCGGCGGCGCGGAAGATCTTGCCCTTGCCTCCGGCTTCGGCCTTCTGCTCGGCGGAGTTGTAGACCTTCTCGAAGACGCGGGGGACGGCGAGGAGGTAGGTCGGCTTGAACGATCCGAGCGCGGGAAGGAGCTGCTTGGTATCGGGCTGGTGACCGGTCTTCACGCCGGCGTGCACGTTGAGGATCGAGATGAAGCGCGCGAACACGTGTGCGGTGGTGATGAACAGGAGCGTCGATGCTCCGGGGACGTCGACGACCTCTCGCAGCGCCTTGCCCGAGTTGCGCGACAGCTCGACGAAGTTGCTGTGGGTGAGCACGCAGCCCTTCGGACGGCCGGTCGAGCCCGACGTGTAGATGAGGGTCGCGATGTCGCTGCCGATCGCGAGGTTGCGGCGTCGCTCGATCTCGTCGTCCTCGACGCTCGCTCCCTGCGAGACGAGGCGGTCGAGGTCACCGCCGTGCATGGACCACACGTTGCGCAGGAGCGGGAGCTCGCCGCGAACCTCTTCCAGGCGGGCCGAGTGGTCGGGCGACTCGACGATGATCGCGATCGCGCCGGAGTCCGACAGGATCCACTGGATCTGCGCCGGCGAGCTCGTTTCGTAGACGGGCACCATGACCGCCCCGGCGAAGAAGAGCGCGAAATCGACGAGGGTCCAGTCGTAGGTCGTGCGTGCGAGGAAGGCGACCTTGTCGCCGGGCTGGATGCCGACCGCCGCGAACCCCTTCGCCAGCGACACGACCTGGCGGTGGAACTCCTTGGCCGGGATGTCGCGCCACCCGGCGCCGTCGGGCACAGCGAACAGGGCACGGTCGGGGCTGGCGGCCACACGGTCGACGAGCAGATCGCTCACGTTCGCTTGCGGGTCTGCGGGGACGACGGGGGGTGCGTCGAACTGGATCACGGCAACTCCTTTGGTACCGGGCGGGTTTCGCTGGACGCTTCGAGTCTATCCGGAGGGTCTCGGGCATCATCCGGGGCCGCGCGCCTTGGCTAGACTTCACACGCCGTCGCGAGGGCGTCGGCCGGAAGGGACAACGAGGTGCTGAACGTCGGAATCGATATCGGCGGGACGAAGATCGCCGGAGGCGTCGTGGACGCCGAAGGCCGGATCGTCGAGAAACTCCGCGTCGACACCCCGATCGACGGCGAGGCTCTGCTGGATGCCGTCGTCGACATGGCCTCCCACTTCCGCCGCTCTCACCGCGTCGCCGGCATCGGCGTCGCCGCGGCGGGTTTCATCGACCGCGCGCGCCGCACCGTGATCTACGCGCCCAACATCGACTGGCGCAACGAGCCGCTGCGCGCCCGCCTCGAAGCCCGCCTGGAAGCGCCCGTCACGATCGAGAACGACGCCAATGCCGCCGGATGGGGCGAGTTCCGCTTCGGGGCCGGGCGGGGCGTCTCCGACATGGTCATGCTCACGATGGGCACGGGCGTCGGGGGAGCGATCGTGGCCGAGGGCAGCCTGTACCGGGGCGGCAACGGCATCGCCGCCGAACTCGGGCACATGAGATTCATCCGCGGCGGTCACCCGTGCGGGTGCGGGCAGAGCGGATGCCTGGAGCAGTACGCGTCGGGCAGGGCGCTGCAGCGCGAGGCACTCGAGATCGCCGACGATCCCGCGATCGGAGCCGGCCTCGCCGCCCTCCGCGACGAGCAGGGAACGATCGAGGGTCCGTCGATCTCGCGTCTGGTGCTCGCGGGCGACCCCGGTGCCGTTGAAGCGCTTCGCCGCGTGGCGACGGCGCTCGGCGAGGCCTGCGGCGGTTTCCAGGCGGTGCTGGATCCTGAGCTGTTCGTGATCGGCGGGGGAGTGGCCCAGCTCGGCGACGACCTGCTCGAGCCGGTGTGGCTGGCCTACGAGACGTCTCTGCCGGGATTCGGCGACCGGCCCGTGGCCGACTTCGTGATCGCTCGACTCGGCAACGACGCGGGTCTCATCGGCGTGGCCGACCTCGCCGGACGGGATCGCTGACGATGTTCTACTGGCTCATGAAGTACATCGTCATCGGACCCGTTCTGAAGGCGATCTTCCGGCCCTGGATCGTCGGACGCCGCAACATCCCCGCCGAAGGCGCCGCCATCCTGGCGAGCAACCATCTCTCCTTCGCCGACTCGATCTTCCTCCCGCTCATGATCGACCGGCCGATGGCGTTCCTCGCCAAGAGCGACTACTTCACCGGCAAGGGCATCAAGGGCTGGGCGACCCGCATCTTCTTCAAGGCCACCGGTCAGATCCCCATCGACCGGTCGGGCGGCAAGGCGTCGGAGGCGTCGCTCAACACCGGGCTGGCCGTCCTCGGACGCGACGATCTGCTGGGCATCTATCCCGAGGGCACCCGCAGCCCCGACGGGAAGCTCTACCGCGGCCGGACGGGTCTTGCCCGCATGGCGCTGGAGGCGCGCGTGCCCGTCGTGCCCGTCGTCATGGTCGACACCGACACGATCCAGCCGATCGGACAGCGCATCCCGCGCATCGGACGCGTGGGGATCGTCATCGGCGAGCCGCTGGACTTCTCCCGCTTCGCCGGCATGGAGGGCGACCGCTACATCCTGCGCTCGGTGACGGACGAGATCATGGTCGCTCTCCAACGACTGGGCGAGCAGGAATACGAGGACGTCTACGCCTCGACGGTGAAGGACAGACTCGCCGCCGCCCAGGCCGCAGCGACCCCCCTCTCGGCTCGCTAGACTTCAGGGATGCTCCCTCAGCTCGACGCACTCGATCACTGGCGTTCTCTGCCGATCAAGCAGCAGCCGCAGTGGTATGACGCCGACGCCGCCGCCGCAGCATCCGAAGAACTCGCCATCCTCCCTCCCCTCGTCTTCGCGGGCGAGGTCGACCAGCTCCGCGAGCGTCTCGCGCGCGCGGCGTCGGGCAAGGCGTTCCTCCTGCAGGGCGGCGACTGCGCCGAGACCTTCGCCGGCGCGACCGCCGAGCAGATCCGCAACCGCATCAAGACGGTGCTGCAGATGGCCGTGGTGCTCACCTACGGCGCCTCGATGCCGGTCGTGAAGATGGGGCGCATGGCGGGTCAGTTCGCCAAGCCCCGCTCCAGCGACACCGAGACGCGCGGCGACGTCACGCTGCCCGCCTACCGCGGCGACATCGTCAACGGGTACGACTTCACCGAGGCGTCGCGCCGGGCCGACCCCGCGCGACTGCTGAAGGGCTACCACACGGCCGCGTCGACGATCAATCTGATCCGCGCGTTCACCCAGGGCGGCTTCGCCGACCTCCGTGAGGTGCACAGCTGGAACCAGGGCTTCGCGAAGAATCCCGCCAACCAGCAGTACGAGCGCCTCGCGGGCGAGATCGACCGCGCCATCAAGTTCATGGAGGCGGCGGGCGCCGACTTCGACGAGCTCAAGCGCGTCGAGTTCTACACGGGCCACGAGGGTCTGCTGATGGACTACGAACGCCCGATGACGCGCATCGACTCGCGCACCGGGACGCCGTACAACACGTCGGCGCACTTCGTGTGGATCGGTGAGCGCACGCGAGACCTCGACGGCGCGCACATCGACTACTTCTCCAAGATCCGCAACCCCATCGGTGTGAAGCTCGGTCCGTCGACGACGCCCGAGACGGCACTCGCGCTGATCGACAAGCTCGATCCCGAGCGCGAGCCCGGACGCCTGACGTTCATCACGCGCATGGGTGCCGGCAAGATCCGCGACGCCCTGCCGCCGCTCCTGGAGGCCGTCCGCGACTCCGGCGCGACGCCGCTGTGGGTCACCGACCCGATGCACGGCAACGGCATCACCACGCCCACCGGCTACAAGACGCGTCGCTTCGACGACGTCGTCGACGAGGTGCGGGGCTTCTTCGAGGCGCACCGCGCCGCGGGCACGTTCCCGGGCGGCATCCACGTCGAGCTCACCGGCGACGACGTCACGGAGTGCCTCGGTGGTTCGGAGCACATCGACGAGGCGACTCTCGCGACGCGCTACGAGAGCCTCTGCGATCCGCGCCTGAACCACATGCAGAGCCTCGAGCTCGCGTTCCTCGTGGCTGAGGAGCTCGCGAAGATCTGACGCACATGCCGAGGTAGGACACGGCACGGAGGTAGGACGATACCGCGAGGGTCGTCCTACCTCCGTCGCATTTCCTGCACCGGTAACGGCGAACGGATGCTGCGCACCCGGCGTGCGCCGCGGGTCAGAGCGAGGCGGCGATCCGGATCGACACCTCGGTGCCCTTGACCCGCTGCGCTTCGGCGGCGGGCGTCTGCGACTCGACCTTCGTGAACGGGTCGGGGAAGGCGTCCCAGCGGGTGTCGTACTCGAGCGTGAAGCCCGCATTGGTGAGCGCAGCCTTCGCCTGATCGCGGGTCATGCCGACGACGTTCGGGATCGGGAAGAGCGGCGGCCCCTTCGACACGATGAGCGTGACGGTCTCGCCCGGGCGCCAGTTGCCGCCGTCGGTGCGCCCGGCCATGTCGATGACGCGGCCCTCGTTGACCGAGGTGCTGAAGTCTTCGCGTGTGTCGCCGGAGACGACGAGACCGGCCTGCGTCAGTGTCGACGTCGCGTCTCCGATGCTGAGGCCGCGGACGTTGGGGACGGGGCCCTTCGAGACGAGGAGCGACACGGTGTCGCCCTCGAGAGCGGCGCATCCGTCGGTGCACGGCACGGCCTCCCCGCCCGCGCGCGGAATGAGCGTGGCGCCGAGCACCGTGCCCGCGTCGGCGTCGGTGAATTCTTCTGCCCGGTCGCCGACGGCGAGGTTCAGGGCGGTGATGATCCCGCTCGCCTCGTCGGCGGTGCGTCCGTTCAGCGACTCGACCTGTTGCGGCCTCGGCCCCAGCGAGACCTGCACGGACACCGTCGACTCCTTGTCGACGCGCACGCCCGGCAGGGGGTCACTGCCGACAACGACCCCCGCGGGGATGTCGAGGTCGTAGACGTCTTGCTGCACGGCGACGAGCGATTGGGCGGCGATCGCCGCCTCGGCATCGGCGAACGAGCCGCCCTCGACGAAGGGCACGGCCACCATCGAGCCCGGTCCGGATCCGAACCACCACCCCGTGCCGGCGGCGAGGCCGGCGAGCAGGATCACGAGGGTGAACAGCCAGGCGCCGCGCGCGGTGCGTCGTCGCGTCTTGCCGCGCAGGCGCGCCGCGTTGTCGATCTCGTCGACCGTGGCGGTGGGCCCGGTCGGCGTGGCTGCGTTCGCCGGCAGCACCTTCGTGTATCCGCCGGAGTCGAAGGCCTCGTCGTCGACGGCCGTCCCCACCGCGACGGCTCGGGCGACCTGCGGGGCGACCCCGAGCTCGCGCTCGATGTCGCGCAGCCGCTGCAGCATGACCGAGGCATCGGTCGGACGGTCGTCGGGCACCTTCTCGGTCGACCACAGCACGAGCTCGTCGAGCTGCTCGGGAACGCTGGGGTTCTTCGCGCTCGGGCGGGGGACCGAGTCGGTCGCGTGCTGGAACGCGATCTGCATGGGCTGCTCGCCCTTGTAGGGCTGCTCACCGACGAGCATCTCGTAGAGAAGGATGCCGAGGGAGTAGATGTCGCTGCGCGCATCGGCGGTGCCGCGGGTGACGAGCTCGGGTGCGAGGTAGGCGATGGTCCCCATGAGCATGGCGCCGCTGGCAGTGTTCGCGGTGGTCGCACGCGCGAGTCCGAAGTCGCCGATCTTGATGCGGCCGTCTTCGGCGAGCAGCACGTTCTCGGGCTTCACGTCGCGGTGCACGATTCCGGCCCGGTGGGCAGCAGCAAGACCCGAGAGCACGGCGTCCATGATCGTGATGGTCTGCGGAACCGTCAGGCGCTTCTGCTCGCGCATGAGCTCGCGCAGCGTGATGCCGGGCAGGTATTCCATGACGAGGTAGGCCATCTCGCCGTCCTGGCCCTGGTCGAAGACGTTGACCACGTGCGGGTCGGCCAGCCGCGCGGCCGAGCGCGCCTCTTGGATGAACCGGCTCTGGAACACGGTGTCGTCGCTCAGATGGCCGTGCATCACCTTCAGCGCGACCCTGCGCTCGAGGCGCATGTCGGTGGCCACGTACACGGTAGCCATACCGCCGCGCGCAATGCGCGCGCGAACCCGGTATCGGCCGTCGACGAGACGGCCGATCAGCGGGTCGGTCTGCTGACTCGTGCTCACGCTCAGAGTCTACGGAGCGGCTCCTGTGAGCCGGGGGAGCGGCTCACCTCCGTTATCCACCTGTGCCCGAAGCGGATGCTGCGCATCACCGCAGCGCGGCGAGCCACAGGGCGGCGGGTGCCTCCCACTGCGCGTACCGCTCGGGGTAGGCCGAGATCTGCACGGCTTGCGCCGCGTCGGCGTAGCTCATGGCCTCCCACCCGGGGATGTCGAGCAGCCCTCGCGTGCGCGTGCCGTTCGGATCGGAGGAGCCGCCGTAGAAGACCCGCACCGAGCGCGTCGGGTCGCTGATCTCGGCGGCCGACCCCCAGCCCATGCTCGGTCGCTGCTGGAACAGGCCCAGCGAGTCGCGGTCGCCCCAGTCGAGATTGCGCAACCACGACTCCTGCATCGCCGTACCCAGTGCGATGGCGATCCCGCGCTCGGGCACGCCGAGCTCACGACCCACCCGCACGATGACCTGTGCGTTGGCGACCTGCTCGGCATCGAGTCCGTCGATGACCGGTGCCGCCGATACCGCGGACACCGTTGCCGCGGGCACGGCGATGACCTGCCCGGGGTAGATGATCGACGAGCGGTCCAGCCCGTTCGCGGCGAGGACAGCGTCGATGGTGGTGCCGTGCGTGCGGGCGATCCCGCTGATCGTGTCGCCCGCGCGGATCGTGTAGCCCGTCGCTGCGGGTGGCGCGGGGGCAGCGGCCTCGGGGGTCGGCGCGGGGGCGGGCGCAGCATCCGTGGAGCCCAGCTGGATCTTCTGACCGGGACGGATGATCGACGACCAGCCGAGCCCGTTGGTGCGAAGCAGGTCGGCCGTGGACAGGCCGTGGCGTGCGGCGATGCCGCTGACGGTGTCGCCGGGGGCGACGGTGTAGTCGGCGGCGTGGGCCGCCTCGGGCGCGCTCGCGAGGGCGAGGGCCCCGACGAGGGCGGCGGGCAAGCCCGCGAGGGCGCTCTTCGATCCACGAAGGGCAGGGGGAGCGACAGGTCGACGCATGGGGGGACATCCGTTCTTCCGACTCCGGGTACCGTGTCACGGATGTGTACGTGTGTCAACGGAAGTGGCGCATGGGGCTGATGTGAAAGCCGGGGCTCACGTGCGGCGGAGGACTCCGCGTACGGATGAGATAGTGGCATCGTGAGCGGTGCGACCTACGAAACGACCTGGCTGTCCCTTCCCGAGCTGGTGGAGGCGACGGGCGAGACGCTCAGCCGCGTCCGGAGAATGCTCGACGAGCATCAGCTCGTCGGCACGCGACGAGACGGCAAGCTGCTCGTCCCCTCGGTGTTCCTCGTCGACGGCGAGCCGCTCGGATCGCTGCGCGGCACGCTGATCGTGCTGCACGACCGCGGGTTCACCGACGACGAGGCGATCGAGTGGTTGCTCTCCCCGGAGGAGTCCATCGGCGTCTCGCCGATCGAGTCCCTGCTCGCCGGGCGCAAGAGCGAAGTGCGTCGCGTCGCGCAGTCGCTCGGCTGATCCCGGCGGCGGTTCAGGCAGACCGGGTCGTGGCCGCGCGAGCGAGATCGCGCAGCTCGCCCACCGCGGCGTTGCCGAGCCGTGCACCCGAGAGTGCGCGGTCGGCGGTGCGCGCGTAGTCGGCGATCAGTTCTTCGACGCGGTCGAGCGCCCCGGTCTCGACGATCGTCTGCTGCAGCGAGGCGATCTGCCCGTCGTCCAGGGTCGGATCGCCGATGAGTTCGTCGAACACCCGGCGCGAACCCGCGGACAGGCCTTCGCGGGCGTAGGCGACGAGCACGGTGCGCTTGCCCTCGCGCAGGTCGTCTCCCGACGGCTTGCCGGTCACGGCCGCGTCGCCGAAGACGCCGAGCACGTCGTCGCGCAGCTGGAACGCCATCCCCACCGGGTGGCCGAACGCCGAGAGCGCGTCGTGCTGCGCTTCGTCTGCTTCGCCCAGGGCGGCGCCGATGAGCAGGGGCTGCTGGATGCTGTACCGCGCCGACTTGAACGATGCCACCCGCAGCGCGCGTTCCGCGTGGTGCTCATCGGGTTGGCGGACGAACGCCGATTCCTCCGCGATGTCGAGGAACTGCCCGATGGTGACGTCGCGGCGCATGCGCGCGTATTCGGCGCGGGCCGATGCCGCGGCCGCGGGAGGCCGCGTGGCGAGTCCTTCCTCGAGCAGGTCGTCGCTCCACGCCACGAGCAGGTCGCCGAGCAGGATCGCACCGGAGCGGCCGAAGGCGGCGGCGTCGCCGTGCCAGCCCGATTCGCGGTGCACGGATTCGAGGGCACGATGGGTCGCGGGGCGTCCGCGACGGGTGTCGGAGTTGTCGATGATGTCGTCGTGCACCAGGGCGGCGGCGTGGAAGATCTCCAGCGACGCGGCGGCGGCGATGATGCCGTCGGGGGCGGATGCGGCGGGGCGCCCGCCTGCCTCGACGACGGCCCGCCAGCCGGTCAGGCAGAAACGGGCGCGGAGGCGCTTGCCGCCGCGGAGCGCATCGGCGGCGACGTCGACGAAACGGCCCGCCTCGTCGCCCATCTCGTCGGAAGAGCGGGTCTGCGAACCCACGAAGTTGTCGAGTCGCTGGGAAACAGCCTCGATGGGATCCGGGGAGGGCAGCACGGGCCTAGCCTAGTGATCAGCGGCACGCGTACAATCGATGCCACGAGGACAAGAGGGGGATGCATGCCACTGTCAGAGCAGGAGCAGCGTCTGCTGGACGAGATGGAACGCCATCTCATGCGAAACGACGCCGATGTCGTCACGGCCCCGGGCCGTGCCCTCAGCTATCGGAACATCGTCTACGGCACGATCCTCGTGCTCGTCGGGATCGGCGCCCTCATCGCGGGCGTCGCGATCAACGTGCAGGCCGCGAGCATCGCGGTGGGTGTGATCGGCTTCGCCGTCATGCTCGGGGGAGTCATCCTCGCCCTGACGCCGCTTCGCGGATCGGCCCCGTCCCCGACCTCTCCGACGGCCGCCCCGTCGGCCGGCGCCTCGAAATCCCGCGCCGGCTCGTCGTTCATGGACCGGATGAACGACCGCTGGGATCGCCGTAACGATCCCTCCTAATCCACCCTGAGAAACCCCGACTCTGCGGAGTCGGGGTTTTTCTTTGCCCGGATCTTCCTCCACGATCCTCCCCGCACCTCCCTCTGCGAACCCCCGCCCCGGAACGGCGGGGGTTTTCCGCGTTCCGGGGTGCGCAGCATCCGCGTACCACAGGGCCGAACTTCCCCGGAATATCGCCGGACATGATGGTCAAGTGGAGGAGAGTGGAGTAAAGTGGGGAACACTTCGCAGGCCGGACGAAGGGGGGAGAGCGGATGCTGCTCGGCACGCACACCCCCAAGCTCGACGACAAAGGGCGCGTCATCCTTCCGGCGAAGTTCCGCGACGACCTGAGCGGCGGCGTGGTGGTGACGCGTGGGCAGGAGCGCTGCCTCTACGTGTTCAGCGAGGCGGAGTTCGAGCGGGTGCACGAGCGCATCCGCGAGGCGCCGCTCAGCAACAAGCAGGCTCGCGACTTCCTGCGCATGTTCCTCTCGGGGGCCAGCGCCGAGAAGCCCGACAGCCAGAACCGGATCACGGTGCCGCCGGCACTGCGCACCTACGCCGGGCTCGAGCGCGAGCTCGTCGTGACCGGAGTCGGCGCCCACGCCGAGATCTGGAACGCCGACGCGTGGAACGCCTACGCCGAAGCGAACGAAGACACGTATTCCGAGATGGAGCAGGAGGTGATCCCGGGCTTGTTCTGATCCTCGGCCGTGATTCCCAGCCGCTCGCCCTGACGCACTTCCCCCGCGCCAGGTCGATGCGGAGGGGGATCAGGGTCCGGGATCACGAAGCCCTTCTTCCCATGGAAGCTCGCGATCTCCACACCCCCGTCCTCCTCGACCGCTGCGTCGAGCTCCTCGCCCCCGCCCTCGAGCGCGACGGAGCCGTCTTCGTCGATGCCACCCTCGGCATGGGAGGGCACTCCGAGGCGTTCCTCGAGCGCTTCCCCGGCGTCCGGCTCATCGGCCTCGACCGCGACACCGACGCCCTGCGCATCGCCGGTGACCGCCTCGCGCCCTTCGGCGACCGGGTGACACTCGTGCACACGGTCTACGACGGCATCGCCGAGGCGATCGCGTCGGCGGGCGTCGACCGCGTGGACGGGATCCTCTTCGACCTCGGCGTCTCGTCGCTGCAGCTCGACCTGGCCGACCGCGGTTTCGCCTACGCGCAGGACGCCCCGCTCGATATGCGGATGGATCAGAGCGGGGGAGTGACGGCGGCCGAGATCCTCGCAACCTACGGCGAAGGCGCGCTCCGACGCATCTTCGAGCGCTACGGCGAGGAGAAGCTCGCCGCGCGCTACGCCCGGGCGATCATCGCGGCGCGTCAGCAGGAGCCCATCCTTCGGTCGGGGCGCCTCGTCTCGATCCTCCACGACGCGACCCCCGCGGCCGTCCAGCGCGCGGGGCACCCCGCCAAGCGCGTCTTCCAGGCGCTGCGCATCGAGGTCAACCAGGAGCTCTCCGTGCTCGAGCGGGCGATGCCCGCCGCGCTCGACGCGCTTGCGGTGGGCGGGCGCATCGTCGTCATGGCCTATCAGTCGCTCGAAGACCGGCTGGTCAAGCACGTGCTGGCGGATGCTGCAGCCTCGACCGCCCCGCGCGGACTCCCCGTCGAGCTCCCCGAGCACACCCCCCGTTTCCGCCTGCTGGTCAAAGGCGCGGAGATCGCGAGCGACGAAGAACGCGCACGTAATCCCCGAGCCACACCGGTGCGTCTGCGCGCCGCCGAACGATTGAAGGAGGCCGCATGAGCGATCTCGCCTACGAGCTCTTCCCGGCCTCACCGCGCCGCGTCGAGAATCCCGAACGACGTCTGCGCCCGCTCGAAGCGCCGAAGCGTCGTCGTCGGCCCAAGCTCGCGTACGGCATCATCGCCGTCGCCGGCGCCGTGGCGATCGCGCTGGCGCAGATGACGTTCTCGATCCTCACCACTCAGGGCACGTTCGAGGTCGCCGCGCTCAACCAGCAGCAGCGCGACCTGAACTACGAGAAGCAGATGCTCTACGACGAGGTCGCCGGCCTCGGCTCGCCCCAATACCTCGCCGCGAACGCGTCGGCGCTGGGCATGGTGGTCGCCGACACGCCTTCGTACCTCCGACTCAGCGACGGTGCTCTGATCGGGGCGGGCCAGCCCGCGTCGGGCACCTCCTCCGTCGACGCGATCGGCCGCGGGGCGGTGCAGAACGCCCTCATCGCAGACACCCCGCTCGTCACGGCGCCCGACGCCACGATCCAGGGAGCGCCCATGGCCGAATCGACGGGCGATTCCGCGACACCCCCGCCCATCGCCGACGGTCTGCCGACTCCGGCGACACGCTAGCTCCATGACGACGCGCAGCACTCGCAGTTCACGCCGTCGCACGGTGGTCGCCCTCTCGGTCGTCCTCGCCGTGCTCATCGTCTTCGTCGTGCGACTCGTCGACATCCAGGTCGTCAACGCGCGCGAGCACATCGACGACTCGCTCGCCCTCGGGTTCGGCGCCTCGCAGACCCTCTACGGGGCGCGGGGCGAGATCGTCGACGAGAACGGCGACACGCTCGCCGGCAGCATCCTGCTCTACGACGCCCAGCTCGACCCGATGCTCGCGCAGGACGGCATCACCCGCAAGGACGAGAACGGCAAGCCCGTCAAGGTCTCCTGGCCCGACCTCGCGGCGCAGATGGCGCAGATCACCGGTCAGACGGCCGAGGAGGTCGAGAAGATCGTCACCGACGCCCTCGCCGTGAACGAGGAGTCGCGCTGGGCCTACCTCAAGCAGGGAATCACCACCGAGCAGCGCCTCGCGCTGGCCGATCTCGGTGCGCCCTTCCTGACCTTCGTGACGCACCCTGCCCGCACGTACCCCGACGGTGCGGTCGGCGGCAACCTCGTCGGGTTCGTCGGCCGCGACGGCGAGGCGCTCGCGGGTCTGGAACTGGCGCAGAACACCTGCCTCTCGTCGGAGAACGGCACGCGGAAATACCAGCGCGGCAAGGACGGCGTCATCCTGCCCGGCACCCAGGTGGACGACCCCGCCGTAGATGGAGGCACCCTCCAACTCACGATCAACCGCGACCTGCAGTGGTACCTGACGCAGCTGATCGCCGAGCAGGCGCAGAACGTCGGAGCGAAATCGGGAACCATCACCGTCGTCGACGCGAAGACCGGCAAGGTGCGCGCCGCCGCCGAGTGGCCCACCGTCGATCCGAACGCCTACGACGCCTCTGCCCCGGAGGACAGGTACAGCCGCATCTTCTCAGGGACGTTCGAGCCCGGCTCGACGTTCAAGGCGCTCACCGCCGCGATCGCGATCGATGCGGGGGGACAGAACCCCGGGTCGACGGTGACGGCCGCCAACCGCGAGACGTTCCCGAACGGCGCGACCGTGCGCGACCCCACGGCGCACCCCACGAACAACTACACCCTGACCGGGGTTCTCATCGATTCGTCGAACGTGGGTATCTCGAAGTTCGGCGACACCGTCTCGGCGCAGACGCGCTACGACTACCTGAAGAGCTTCGGCATCGGCGGGAGTGAGAACTTCGGGCTCGGCCAGGGGATCGGTGAACTGCGCACCCCTGACACGTGGGACAACCAGACCTTTTACAACACGAACTTCGGTCAGGGGCTCACCACGACCGTCCCCGAGCTCGTCGGCGCGTACCAGACCCTCGCGAACGGCGGGACGCGCATGCCTCTGTCGATCGTCGAGGGGTGCACCGCCTCGGACGGCACCGTCACCGACGTTCCGGATGCGACCGGTCAGCAGGTCGTCTCCCCGACGGCGGCGGACGACGTGTCACTGATGCTGGAGAACGTCGCCACCCAGGGCTCGCTCGCCAAGCAGGTGGCCGTACCCGGATACCGGCTCGCGGTGAAGACCGGAACCGGTGAGAAGAGCGATGGCATGGGCGGCTACAAGGCCGGCGCGTACTTCACGACGATGATCGGATTCGCCCCCGCGGAGGACCCGCAGTACGTCGTCGCCGTCACCCTCGACGAGCCCGTGACGGTAAAGTCGTCTGCGGCCAACGCGCCCGCATTCCAGAAGGCCATGACGCAGGTCCTCAAGACCTACCGCGTCATGCCGTCGGAATCGGAGACCCCCGAACTGCCCAAGTTCGGCTGACCGCTGCGGACCACGCACCTATGATCTCCCTCACACTCTCCCAGCTCGCCGACGCCGTCGCGGGCGACCTCCACCTCTTCGGCGACGACACGCCCGAGACGGTCGTCGCCGGACCCGTCGACACCGACTCCCGAGCCATCGTGAGCGGCGGCGTCTTCGTCGCCAAACCCGGCGAGCACACCGACGGCCACCACTTCGTCGACGCCGCGGTGGCCTCCGGTGCCGCGCTCGCGATCGTCGAGCGGACGGTCGACGCCGCCGTGTCGCAGATCGTCGTGGCCGACGCGGTCGCCTCCCTCGCCGACCTGGCGCGGTTCGTCGTCGCGCGCGTGCGCGAGCGCGGTGGCCTCCGCATCGTCGGGATCACCGGCTCCAACGGCAAGACGACGACGAAGAACCTCCTCGCCCGCATCCTCGAGGACGACGGCGAAACGGTCTCGCCGCGCGCCTCGTTCAACAACGAGGTCGGCGCTCCGCTGACGATGCTGCGGGTGACCGAAGACACGAAATACCTTGTGAGCGAGTTCGGCGCGAGCGGCCCCGGTGAAATCGCGCGGCTCGCCGGTCTCGTCACCCCCGACATCGGGGTCGTCCTGATGGTCGGCATGGCCCACGCGGGCGGCTTCGGCGGCATCGAGGCCACGTTCCAGGCGAAGTCCGAGCTCGTGCGGGCCGTGCGCGCCGGCGGCCTCGCGATCCTGAACGCCGACGACCCTCGCGTCGCTGCGATGGCCCCGATCGCGGCCGAGAAGGGCATCGACGTCCGCTGGTTCGGACGAGGCGAGGCCGCCGAGGTGCGCGCCGTCGACGTGGAGGTCACCGCGACCGGCACGCGCGCCGAACTCGTCGTCGACGCAGACCCGCTGACCCTGCACCTGCGTGTGCTCGGCGAGCACCACGTCATGAACGCCCTCGCCGCGCTCGCGGCGGCAACGGCGCTCGGGATCGACGCGGCGACCGCGGTCGCGCGGCTCGAGACGGTCGAGCTGGCCGAGCGGTGGCGCATGCAGCCTCTCGGGTCCGAGCGCGTGCGCATCATCAACGACGCCTACAACGCCAGCCCCGACTCGATGGCGGCGGCGCTGCGCACCCTCGCGCAGATCACGGGTCCGCAGGAGCGCACCGTCGCCGTCCTCGGCGCGATGAGCGAACTCGGCGAGTACGCCGAGGAGGAGCACGACCGTGTCGGACTCCTCGCGGTGCGCCTCGGCATCCAGCGCATCGTCGTGATCGGCGCAGACGCGCGGCGGATGTTCCTCGAAGCCGTCGCCCAGGGCTCCTGGGACAGCGAGGCGGTGTTCTTCGCGACCGCCGACGAGGCCTACGACTACCTGGTGACCGAGCTGCGAGACGGAGACCGCGTGCTGGTGAAGTCCTCCAACTCGGCGGGGCTGCGCTTCCTCGGTGACCGTCTCGGGGAGTTCTTCGCATGATCTCGTCATCCATGAAGACCGCGCACCTCGGGGCGCTCGGCGATCGTCTGGGAGAATCGTCCTCGTGAGATCACTCCTGACAGCGGCGGCGATCTCGCTCGCATTCACGCTTTTCCTGACCCCGGCCTTCCTGCGCCTGTTCCGCGCGTGGGGATGGGGGCAGGTCATCCGCACCCCCGAGAACATCCACAACCCCTCGCACGGCGCGAAGCGCGGCACCCCCACGATGGGCGGCACGATCTTCATCGCCGGCACGATCGTCGGCTATCTCGTCGGATCGTTCACCGGGAACAACCCGCCCACGATCTCGGGCATCCTCGTGCTCTGGATGATGGTCGGATTCGGAGCGGTCGGTTTCATCGACGACTACATGAAGCTGCGCCGACAGCGCAGCCTCGGCCTCGAGGGCTGGCCGAAGGTCATCGGCCAGGTGCTCGTCACCGTCCCGTTCGCGATCGTCGCGCTGAACTTCCCCAACTCCGTCGAGCAGACCCCCGCCTCGGCGTACATCTCCGTCTTCCGCGACGTTCCCGGCCTGTGGTTCATGGCGCTCGGCCCGATCATCGGCTGGCTGCTGTACCTGGCCTGGATCTCGCTCATCGGCGTCGCGTCGTCGAACTCGGTCAACGTGACCGACGGTCTCGACGGTCTCGCCGCGGGCTCGGGCATCTTCGTCGTCGGCGCCTACAGCCTCATCGCGTTCTGGCAGGTGCAGCAGGTCTGCACCAACGTGGCCTCGGCGGTGCAGTCGGCCTGCTACGGAACACGAGACCCGTTCGACCTCGCGATCATCTCCGCGTCGTTCGTCGGCGCTCTCGTCGGCTTCCTCTGGTGGAACGCGCCCAAGGCGAAGGTGTTCATGGGCGACGTCGGGTCGATGGCGATCGGTGGCGTCGTCGCGGCCATGGCGATCCTGACCCGCACCGAACTGCTCCTCGTGCTCGTCGCCGGCGTCTACGTGATCGCCTCCGGTTCGGTCATCCTCCAGCGCGTCTACTTCAAGCTCACCCGCGGCAAGCGGTTGTTCCTGATGAGCCCGCTGCATCACCACCTCGAGATGCGCGGGTGGTCGGAGATCACGATCGTCGTACGCATGTGGATCATCGCGGGGCTCCTCGCCGTGTCGGGCGTCGGCTTCTTCTACGTCGAATGGCTCACGCGCGCATGAGTTCGGCCCGGCTCGATCCGCTCACCAGCTGGCACGCCGACTGGCGGGGGCTCCGCGTCGCCGTGCTGGGCCTGTCGGTCACGGGCTTTTCGGTCGCCGACACCCTCGCCGAGCTCGGCGCCGACGTCCTCGTCGTGACCGAGTCGGCCGACGGCGAGTACGCGCGCCTGCTCCCGGTAATCGGTGCGGGCCTGCACGTCGGTTCCCTCGACGCCGTACCCTCCGAGCTCGTCGACTTCGCACCCGAGGTGGTCATCGCCTCACCCGGGTTCTCGCCGCAGCATCCGCTCGTCCTCTGGGCGCAGGAGTCGGGCGTGGCCCTCTGGGGCGACGTCGAGCTCGCGTGGCGCGTGCGTGACAAGGTCGTGCGCGCAGACGGTACGCCCGCGGACTGGGTGCTCGTCACCGGCACGAACGGCAAGACCACGACCACCCGACTCGCCGCGACCATGATGAAGCACGGCGGTCTGCGTGCGGCGCCGTGCGGCAACATCGGCGTACCGGTGCTCGACGCGGTGCGCGATCCGGCGGGCTTCGACGCGCTGGTGGTCGAGCTCTCCAGCCACCAGCTCTGGTACCTCGGTCTGCAGACGGGGCCCGAGCCCCTCTCGCCGCACGCCGCCGTCTGCTTGAACCTCGCCGACGACCACCTCGAATGGCACGGGTCGTTCGAGGCCTACCGTGACGCCAAAGCCGTCGTCTACGCGAACACGCGCGTCGCCTGCGTCTACAACAAGGCGGATGCGGCGACCCGCGCGATGGTCGAAGACGCCGAGGTGGTCGAAGGCGCCCGAGCGATCGGTTTCGACCTGGGCGTTCCCGGACCGAGCGATCTCGGGCTGGTGGACGGGATCCTCGTCGATCGCGCCTTCCTCGAGGAGCGCGGCACCTCGGCGCTCGAGCTGACGACTGTCGCCGATCTCGCGGCGCGCGGCCTCGCCGCCCCCCACGTCGTCGCGAACATCCTGGCGGCGTCGGCGCTGGCGCGTTCCGTCGGAGTGGAGCCCTCCTCGATCCGCGAGGCGCTGGACGAGTTCGCCCTCGACCCGCACCGCATCCAGGTCGTGGCCGTGTCCGGCGGCATCACCTGGGTCGACGATTCCAAAGCCACCAACCCGCACGCGGCGGCCTCCTCGCTCGCCGCCTACCCCGGCGCCGTGTGGGTCGTGGGGGGCCTGCTCAAGGGCGTCGACATCGGTGGGCTGATCGCTTCCCGAGGTGCGATCGCGAAGGCGGCGATCGTCATCGGGGTCGACCGCGGCGAGATCGTCGCGGCGTTCGCGCGACACGCCCCCGGGGTGCCGCTGTTCGAGGTCGACCACGCCGAGACTGAAGACGTCATGGCACGGGTCGTCGAACTGGCGGCGGGCGTCGCCGCGGACGGAGACGTCGTTCTCCTGGCTCCCGCGTCGGCATCGTTCGATCAGTTCGACTCCTACGCAGACCGCGGCAGGCGCTTCGCCCGGGCCGTGAACGACCGGATCGACAACGGGAAGGCACCGCGTGACAGCGATCATCCCGCCGAGGACGCCCCCGAGCAGTCCGGCTCCTGATCCGGCCGGACGGCGCGGACTGTACGCCCGGGTCTCGCTGGGCAAGGTGTTCGCGCCCGTGCCGAGCGAGTTCCTCCTCATCGCCTCCACGGCGCTGCTCCTCACCGGCTTCGGGCTGGTCATGGTGCTGTCGGCGACCTCCGCGCTGAACGGCGGTGCCGACCCCTACGATCACGTCATCAAGCAGGGCGTGTTCGCGCTTCTCGGAATCCCATTGATGTTCGTCGCCAGCCGCATGCCGGTCAGCTTCTGGCGCAAGATCGCCTGGGTGGCCCTGATCGGGGCGACCGCGTTCCAGCTCCTCGTCTTCGTGCCGGGACTCGGCGTCGAGTCGTACGGAAACCGCAACTGGGTGGTCATCGCGGGCTTCCAGTTCCAGCCCGCGGAGTTCCTCAAGATCGCCCTCGCTCTGTGGATGGGCGCCGTGCTCTACCGCAAGCGCACGCTCCTCACGTCGTGGAGCCACGTCTTCATCCCCGTCGTGCCGGTGGGGATCATGGTCGTCGCGACCGTGCTGGCCGGTAAAGACCTCGGTACCGCGATGATCCTCGTGCTGGTCATCCTCGCCGCGTTGTTCTTCTCGGGGGTCAAGCTCCGGATCTTCATCCTCCCGGCGATCGCCGCACTCGGCGCGGTCGCGTTCTTCGCCGTCAGCAGCCCCAACCGCATGGCGCGCATCATGAGCTTCCTCAACGCCGGCACGCTCGACTGCTACTACGACGACTGCTATCAGGCGCTCCACGGCGTCTGGGGGCTGGCGGGCGGCGGTGTGTTCGGTCTCGGTCTCGGTAACTCGAGGGAGAAGTACGACTGGCTCCCGGCCGCCGCGAACGACTACATCTTCGCCATCGTGGGCGAAGAGCTCGGACTCATCGGCTGCGCGGTCATCCTCGCCCTGTTCGCGCTGTTCGCCGTCGGTGCCTTCCACATCATCCGCAAGACCGACGACTCGTTCGTGCGCATCGTCGCGGGCGCGATCACGATCTGGATCGTCGGTCAGGCCCTCATCAACATCGGCGTCGTGCTGCGCGTGCTCCCGGTGCTCGGTGTGCCCTTGCCCTTCATGTCGCAGGGAGGCACCTCGCTACTCTCGGTGCTGCTCGCGTGCGGAGTGCTGTTGTCGTTCGCGCGCTCGCTTCCGGTGCAGGCCCGCTGACGCATCCGTCGGCGTCGGCCGCGCCCGTTCGGGCCGGCTGCGCCCGTTAGGGTCGATAGGTGACGACGTACCTTCTCGCCGGCGGTGGCACCGCCGGTCATGTGAACCCGCTGCTCGCCGTCGCCGACGGGCTCCGCGCACGTGATCCCGAGGCGGTCGTGCGGGTGCTCGGCACGAAGGAGGGGCTGGAGGCGCGCCTTGTTCCGCAACGCGGCTACGAGCTGCTGGTCGTCGACAAGGTCCCCTTCCCGAGGAGACTGGATGCTGCGGCCGCCGCCTTCCCGAACCGGTTCCGGCGAGCGATCTCCCAGGTGCGTCGGCACATCCTCGACCACCGCGTCGACGTCGTCGTCGGTTTCGGCGGCTACGCCTCGGCGCCGGCCTACATAGCGGCTCGCCGCGCGGGAATCCCCTTCGTCGTGCACGAGGCCAATGCGAAGCCGGGTCTGGCGAACGTCCTCGGCGCGCGCGCGGCCGCCGAGGTGGGCGTCGCCTTCGACGGAACGCCGCTGCGCCGATCCACGGTGGTCGGCATGCCCTTGCGCCGCGAGATCGTCGACCTCGACCGCGGTGCCCTCCGCGCGGAGGCCGCCGCACACTTCGGGCTCGCTCCCGAGCGCCCGACGCTGCTGGTCTTCGGGGGGTCTCTCGGTGCTCTGCGGCTGAACGAGGCGTTCGGAGGAGCGTGGCGCGACGTGCTCGACGCCGGGTGGCAGCTCCTGCACGTCACGGGCGATCGATCCCAGCTGCCCGATCCGGGTGTCGACGGGTATGCGCTCCGTCGCTACGTCGACCGGATGGACCTGGCGTTCGCGATCGCCGATCTGATCGTCTCGCGCTCCGGCGCGGCCACGGTCAGCGAGATCAGCGCACTGGGAATCCCCGCCGTCTACGTCCCGTACGCGGTCGGCAACGGCGAGCAGAGCCTGAACGCCGCCTCCGCCGTCCGCGCCGGCGCGGCTTTCGTCATCCCCGACTCCGCGTTCACCCCCGAGCGCGTGCGTGCCGAGGTCGTGCCGCTCCTGACCGACGGCGACCGCATCGCCGCGATGCGCGACGCCGCCGCATCCGTCGGCACGCGCACCGGAACCGAGAACGTCATCGCCCTGATCGACCGCGCGCTCGCGCGCTGACGAGGCGTCACGCCTTCAGTGCGGCCGTGGCCAGGGCGAGGGCGTCGGCGGGGTCGATCCGCAGTGTGCGCATCTGGTCGGCGAAGACGGCCGCGGCGCGCTGAGCCTGCTCGCGGGCCGGGTCGTCCGAGAACGAGACGTAGGTGCCGTTGCGACCTTGGGTCTCGATGATTCCGGATGCCTCGAGCTCGCGATACGCGCGGGCGACCGTGCCGGGGGCGACCCCGAGGTCTTCCGCGAGGCGACGCACGGTGGGCAGCCGGTGCCCCGCGGCGAGGTCACCCGTCGACACGGCCGCGACGATCCCGGCGCGCAGCTGCTCGAACGGAGGGATGGCGGAAGCGGGGTCGATGTCGATCACGCCTTCGATTGTGCGGTGTTCGCGCCGGATGCGCGACGCGCCCCTCGCCCCGCGTGCCGCCGGTCCCCTCCCAGCAGCCCCGACTTAGGATTGACGCGCCATGATCAGACCCGACCTCAGCCTGCCCATCCCCGAGAACATCGAGGCGGCCCACTTCATCGGGATCGGCGGTTCCGGCATGTCGGGTCTCGCCCGGATGTTCCTCGCCCGCGGCATCCGCGTCTCGGGGTCCGATCGCGCCGACAGCCCGGGCCTGCGCGAACTCGCCGCCCTCGGCGCCACGGTCTTCGTCGGCCATGATGCGGCGCACCTGGGCGATGCCGACACCGTCGTGCACACCGGCGCGATCTGGCCGGAGAACCCCGAGTTCGTCACGGCCAAGGAGCGCGGCCTCGCCGTGATCCATCGCTCGCAGGCGCTGCACTGGCTGATCGGCGGGCGCCGACTCGTCTCGGTCGCCGGTGCCCACGGCAAGACGACCTCGACGGGGATGCTCGTCACCGCGCTGCGGTCTCTCGACGCCGACCCGACGTTCGTCAACGGCGGCGTCATCGCCGACCTCGGCGTCTCCAGCGGCACGGGCTCCGACGAGCTCTTCGTCATCGAGGCCGACGAGTCCGACGGCACGTTCGAGCTGTACGACACCTCGATCGCCCTCATCACGAACGTCGATCCCGACCACCTCGACCACTACGGCTCCGACGACGCGTTCTACGCCGCGTTCGCGCGGTTCGCCGACGGCGCGAGCGAGGGCGTCGTGATCTCGGCCGACGACACCGGTGCGCGACGGGTGCGCGAGGCGATGCAGCATCCGCGCGTGCTGACCTTCGGCGAATCGGATGCGGCCGACCTCCGCGTCAGCGACATCCGCACCGTCGGACCGGTCCGCTTCACCGTGACCCACGAGGGGCGCACCGTCGAGGCGTCGCTGCGCGTCCCGGGTGCGCACAACGCGATCAACGCGGCCGGTGCGGTCGGCGTGCTGCTGCAGCTGGGGTTCGAGCTCGAGGCGGCCGTTCGGGCGGTCGAGGGGTTCGGCGGCACCGCGCGGCGTTTCGAGCTGCACGGCGTCGAACGCGGAGTGAGCGTCTACGACGACTACGCGCACCACCCGACCGAAGTCGCCGCAGCGCTGTCGGCGGCGCGCACGGTCGTGGGTGAGGGGCGCATCATCGCCCTCCACCAGCCGCACACGTACTCGCGCACGGCAGCCATGTACCGAGAGTTCGCGAGAGTGCTCGAGTCGCACGCCGACCACACCGTGGTGCTCGATGTCTACGGTGCGCGCGAAGACCCGATCCCCGGGGTGACCGGCGAACTCGTCAGCGACGCGTTCACCGATCCGTCGCACGTGCACTTCGTGGCCGACTGGCAGGACGCCGCCGACTACGCCGCCGCGACGGCGCGTCCGGGCGACTACATCGTGACGCTGGGCTGCGGCAACGTGAACCTCATCATTCCGCAGGTGGTGGAGGCGCTCGGCCGGATCGAGCCCGCTGACGGCGAGAGCTGAGCCAGGGTGCGCCGGCCGACCCCGCTGCCCCCGCCGCCCGAGCCGCGCCCGCCCGCGCCGCCGGAGCCGTCCGTCGTCGCCCCCGGGGGCGACGCCGCGTCGGTGCTCCCGTTCGAGGCCGACCGCCGACGCCCCGCACCGATCGAGACCTCAGCCACCGCGCCGTCCGACGAGGCGGCCGACCTCGGCTTCCGCGACGTGTGGCGCGCCGCTCGTGCCCGGCGTCGCGCGCTACGTGCCGAGGTGCGGCGATTCACCGTGCGCCAGCGCCGTCGACGCATGGTCTGGCTGGGCGTGCTCGGGGCGTTCGTGGTGCTCGTGGCCGGCAGCTTCGGCGTGGCGTACAGCCCCCTGTTCGCCGTGCAGCGGATCGAGGTCATCGGCACCGCGCAGCTCGATCCCGCTGCCGTCGCGGCCGCCCTCGACGATCAGATCGGCACACCGCTTCCGCTGATCGACGACAGCGAGATCAAGGCCGCGCTGGTGACGTTCCCGCTCGTAGAGTCGTACAGCCTCGAGGCCCGCCCGCCGAACGACCTGGTCGTTCGCGTCGTCGAGCGTCAGCCTGTCGGCGTGGTGCAGTCGAGCGCGGGCTTCACGGTCGTCGACGCGGCCGGCGTCGCGCTCTCGACGAGCCCCGAGGCGCCCGCGGGGCTCCCGTCGTTCGACATCACCGGTGGCACGGGCTCCGAGGCGTTCCGTGCCGCGGGCCAGGTGATCCGTACGCTCCCCGACAGCATCCGCGCGCAGGTGACCGCCGTGACCGCCTCGACTCCCGACGACGTCTCGTTCACGCTGGGTGCGACGAACACGCGGGTGGTGTGGGGGAGCGCGGAGCAGTCGGCGCTCAAAGCCGAGACGCTTCTGAAGGTCATGATCAACCGTCCGCCCGACGGCGTGCGCAGCTATGACGTGTCGTCACCCGAGGCCGTCGTCGTCAGTTGAGCGATCCGTCCGATGGATTTTGTCGCGACACGCCCGCCGCCTGGCGGCACGGCGCGGAAGCGCGGCTTACCTTCGGAATCAGGAATTGCATACCGGGCAATTCTTTAACCCTTTAGCTGAGGTTGAGGGTTTCGGGGTTCGATACAACGGAGGCCGGCATGAGCCAGAACCAGAACTACCTCGCCGTGATCAAGGTCGTCGGCGTGGGCGGCGGCGGCGTCAACGCGGTCAACCGCATGATCGAGCTCGGACTGCGCGGGGTCGAGTTCATCGCGATCAACACCGACGCGCAGGCACTGCTCATGAGCGACGCCGATGTGAAGCTCGACGTGGGCCGTGAGCTCACTCGCGGACTCGGCGCGGGTGCCGACCCCGAGGTGGGCCGCCGCGCCGCAGAAGACCACGCCGAGGAGATCGAAGAGGCCCTCTCGGGCGCCGACATGGTCTTCGTGACCGCCGGAGAGGGCGGCGGCACCGGCACGGGCGGCGCGCCGGTCGTGGCGCGCATCGCGAAGTCCATCGGTGCACTGACCATCGGTGTCGTGACCAAGCCCTTCTCGTTCGAGGGTCGTCGTCGCCAGAGCCAGGCCGAGGCGGGTGTCACGAAGCTCAAGGAAGAGGTCGACACCCTCATCGTGGTCCCGAACGACCGGCTGCTGGAGATCAGCGACCGCGGCATCTCGATGATCGAGGCGTTCGCCACCGCCGACCAGGTTCTCTTGGCCGGTGTGCAGGGCATCACCGACCTCATCACGACCCCCGGTCTGATCAACCTCGACTTCGCCGACGTCAAATCGGTCATGCAGGGGGCGGGGTCGGCCCTCATGGGCATCGGCTCGGCCCGGGGCGCCGACAGGGCGATCAAGGCCGCCGAGCTCGCGGTCGAATCGCCTCTTCTCGAAGCATCGATCGAGGGTGCGCACGGCGTGCTGCTGTCGATCCAGGGCGGTTCGAACCTCGGCATCTTCGAGATCAACGACGCCGCGCAGCTCGTCAAGGAGGCCGCGCACCCCGAGGCCAACATCATCTTCGGAACGGTCATCGACGACACCCTCGGTGACGAGGTGCGCGTGACCGTCATCGCCGCCGGCTTCGACGGGGGAGAGCCGTCGTTGCGGATCGACCCGGTCGTCGCGCAGCGCACCCCGGTGCCGCCGGCGCTGCCCACGGTCCCCGCCGCCGACGAGGCGTCGCGCGAGCGTGACACCGTCGTCGAGGAGAAGAAGAAGGAGTCCGTCCCGGTCACCGCCAACGTGCCCGAGCCGGCGTACGACTCGGCGTTCGGTGACGACGACCTCGACATCCCCGACTTCCTGAAGTGACCCCGGGCGCCGCGGGCGTGGAGCCCGCGGCGATCGAGAAGGAGTGACGTGGACGATCAGCTCGCCGAGCGGCTCGCCGCCGTCGACGCGCGCATCGCCGAGGCGGCGCGCGCGGCGCATCGCGATCCGGCGGAGATCACCCGCATCGTCGTGACGAAGTTCCACCCGGCCAGCCTCGTCGAGGCGCTGTACGCCCTCGGGGTGCGCGACGTCGGAGAGAACCGTCAGCAGGAGCTCACGTCGAAGAGGGCCGAGGTCGGTCCGCTCGGCGGGCTCTCGTGGCACTTCATCGGGCAGGCGCAGACGAACAAGGCGCGAGCCGTGCGCGACGCGGCCTCTGTCGTCCACTCGGTCGATCGCGCACGGATCGCCGACGCCCTGGATGCTGCGGGCCAGCCGGAATCCGGCGTGCTCGACGTCCTCGTGCAGGTCAACCTCACCGACGACCTCGGCCGGGGCGGGGTGTCTCCCGAAGGCGTCGTCGAGCTGGCCGAGCGGGTGGCCGGTCTCGCCGGGCTCCGCCTCAGGGGAGTCATGGCGGTCGCCCCGCTCGACGAGGAGCCCGCTCGTGCGTTCGAGCGTCTGGCCGAGGCCAGTGCCAAGGTGCGCACGATAGTTCCCGATTCCGACTGGATCTCAGCCGGAATGACCGCAGATTTTCCCGAGGCGATCTCGATGGGTGCGACACACCTACGGATCGGCTCGGCAATAACGGGTCCGCGCCCTACTCGCGGATAGCCTCAAACCACACGAGCGAACGGAGGATGCGATGTCGAACCCGCTCAAGAAAACCATGGTGTATCTGGGCCTCGCCGACGAGGAGGAGACGTTCGATGAGCCGGCACCGCAGCCCACGAGCCGCAAGCAGCAGCAGCCCGCAGTCGTCGAGAAGACGGCGACGGTGACCCCGTTGCACCGGCCGACCGTCGTGCGCCAGCCCACCGCCGGACCGATCAGCGAAATCCTGACGGTGCACCCCAAGCAGTACCGGGATGCCCAGACGATCGCCGAGAACTTCCGCGATGGCATCCCCGTGATCATCAACCTCTCGCAGATGTCCGACGCCGACGCCCGTCGTCTCATCGACTTCGCGAGCGGTCTGTCGTTGGGCCTCTACGGTCGCATCGAGCGCGTCACCAGCAAGGTCTTCCTGCTGTCGCCCGAGAACGTCGCCGTCTCCGGCGAAGGCGCGGTCGCACAGGCCGACCCCGAGGCGACGCCGTTCGCCCCGGCCTCGTTCGCCCCGTAATCCACGGTGAACGTCGTCGGCCTCGTCGCCTCGATCCTCAACGTCCTGTTGTTCCTGTACGTGCTCGTGCTTCTCGCGCGGCTCGTGCTGGAGTACATCCCGATGTTCAACAGATCGTGGCGACCGACCGGAGCAGGTCTCGTGGCGGCGGAGCTCGTGTACACCGTCACCGACCCGCCCATCAAGCTGTTCCGCCGGTTCATCCCGCCCCTGCGGGTCGGGCCGGTGGCGATCGATTTCGCCTTCATGCTGACGATGCTGCTCTGCTTCATCCTGCTCAGCGTCACCCGCGCTCTGGCGTCGTGAACTGACGCGTCGTCGACGCGCCGCATCACGGATTCGCACTTCGACATGCCGTTGAGGCTGAGACTATGCTGGTCCGAAGCGGCACGCGGCGGTGTGCCACCCCCGACATCGGCCCCGCGACCAGATCTCTCGGAAGAGGAACCACCATGGCATTGACACCCGATGACGTCGTCACGAAGCAGTTTCAGCACGTCCGCTTCAAAGAGGGTTTCGACCCCGACGAGGTCGACGACTTCCTCGACGAGATCGTCGTCGAGTGGCGCAAGACGATCGCCGAGAACGAAGAACTGAAGGCGAAGCTCGCCGCGTTCGAGTCCGGCGAGTCGGCCCCCGCTGCCGCGCCCGAGGCCGTCGAGGAGCCCGCCGCGGCTGAGCCCGTCGCCGAGGCGGAGGTCATCGAAGAGGTTCCCGCTCCGGCGCCCGCAGCCTCGAACGAAGGCCCCGCCGCCGCATCCGCCGGAATCATCGAGCTGGCCCAGCGCCTGCACGACGAGCACGTCGCCGAGGGCAAGGCGCAGCGCGACCAGCTCATCTCCGACGCGCAGTCGCAGGCCGCGAGCATCGTGAACGAGGCCGAGGCGAAGGGCCGCGAAGAGATGGCACGCCTCGACCGCGAGCGCGCCACCCTCGAAACCCGCATCACCGAGCTGCGCACGTTCGAGCGCGACTACCGCACGCAGCTGCGCAGCTACATCGAGGGCAAGCTCCGCGACCTCGACACCACCGCCACGCCGTCGGGTTCCACCCCGGTTTCGGCGATCGGTCTCTAGGCCGGCTCGGTGCCACGCCGAGACCCCCTGCGTAAGGCGGCGGCCGGCGCCATCATCGCGATCCTCGCGGTGCTGGTGCTGGCCGCCGACCAGTTCGCCAAGTACCTCGCGATCGAGAACCTCCCGCCCGAACGGGTGGTTCCGGTGCTGGGCGACTTCCTGCAGCTCTACCTGATCCGAAACCCCGGAGCGGCGTTCTCGCTGGGCGAGGGCGTCACCTGGATCTTCACCATCGCCCTCGCTGCCGTCGCCGTGGCGATCGTCTGGATCGCCGTCACCCGCCTGCGTTCGCGGGCGTGGGCGATCGTGCTCGGTCTGCTGCTCGGCGGCGTGCTGGGCAACCTCACCGATCGGCTCTTCCGCGAACCGGGGTTCGCGGTCGGTCACGTCGTCGACTACATCTCCACGCCGTGGATGATGCCGGCGATCTACAACATCGCCGACATGTTCATCGTGACGATGATGATCGGCGTCGCCATCATCGTTCTCGTGGGTCTGCGATTCGACGGCACCCGTGAGCCGCGTCGCGGATCCGACCACGCCGAGGGGTCCGACGACTCCGCCGACACGACGGTGGCCGGAACCGGCGCTCCGGCACGCGGCGCGGCCGAACCCGGCGACCCGGCCGAGCGCTGATCGTGGAGTCACGCTCCCTCCCGGTTCCCGACGGGCTCGACGGCACGCGCGTCGACGCGGCCCTCGCGAAGATGCTCGGCTTCTCGCGCACCTTCGCCGCGGACGTCGCCGACGCCGGTGGGGTGACCCAGGACGGCCGCGCGGTCGAGAAGTCGGATCGACTCCGCGCGGGTGCCTGGCTGAGTGTCGAGTGGACGCCCCGGCGCGAACCCGAGATCGTGCCGACCGCCGTCCCCGACCTCGGCATCGTGTACGACGACGACGACATGGTCGTTGTCGACAAGCCCGCCGGCGTCGCGGCGCACCCGTCGGTCGGGTGGGAGGGGCCGACGGTGCTGGGCGCCCTGGCGGCGGCGGGCTTCCGCATCGCCACGACCGGCGCCGCGGAACGGCAGGGCGTCGTGCACCGCCTGGACGTCGGCACGAGCGGGCTCATGGTGGTCGCGAAGAGCGAGACCGCCTACACCGCTCTGAAGCGCGCGTTCAAAGAGCGCGAGGTGGAGAAGATCTACCACGCCATCGTGCAGGGGCACCCCGACCCTCTCTCGGGCACGATCGACGCCCCCATCGGCCGACACCCCACGCACTCCTGGAAGTTCGCGGTCACCCCGTCGGGCAAGGACTCCGTCACCCACTACGAGACGATCGAGGCGTTCCCGGGGGCGTCGCTCCTCGAGATCCACCTCGAGACCGGTCGCACCCACCAGATCCGTGTGCACATGGCCGCCCACCGTCATCCGTGCGTCGGCGACCCGCTGTACGGCGCCGACCCCACGATCTCCGCCCGCCTCGGGCTCACCCGGCAGTGGCTGCACGCCCACCGTCTCGCCTTCGCGCACCCCGCGACCGGCGAGTGGTCGACCTTCTCTTCGGACTACCCCGCGGATCTGGCCCGCGCGCTCGAGATCCTCCGCGCCGACTGACCCGCCCTTTCGCAGGAATGTGGCGCATTCCGGCGAATGACCGCAGCGGACTCCGGTGTCATACGCAGGGACGTGGCGCAGTCGCCCGGCGAAGAGTCTGACGGATGATGCGCATGGCGACGAGGTCGTCGGATCGAGGTCGCCGGATGCGCGCCGACGCTCAGGCCCCCTGCTCGAACCTCGCCTCGGGGCGGTCGTCGAGGGCCGACGCGATCCGGGCGCGCATCTCGTCGCCGACGTCGGCGAGGTCGTCGAGGCGGTACCAGCCGACCTCGGTCATCTCGCCGTCCGCCGGGTACGGGTCACCCGAGACCCAGGTGCAGCGGAAGGTCAGGTCGAGGTAGTCGCTCTGGTCGCCGTTGTCGTAGGTGACCCGCGGGATCTGGTGCACCCAGGCCAGGCGATCGGCGCGGATCACGACCCCTGCCTCCTCGAGAGCCTCGCGGCACGCGGCGTCGGCGGGTTCTTCTCCGGGGTCGACGATGCCGGTCACGGGTGTCAGCGCGCCGTTGTCGGACCGGCGGCCGAGGAGCACCTCGTCGTCGCGGACGACGACGGCGGTGACACCGACGAGGGGGAGCGGGCGCGTGCCGACCAGCTCACGCAGTTCGAGGACGAAATCGGGGGTGGGCATGCCACAACGGTAGCGGGGGAGGGCGACCGTGTCAGAGCCCGAACGTAGACTCGGGGCGTGGCAGCAGACTCCTTCGTTCACCTCCATGTGCACAGCGAGTACTCGATGCTCGACGGCGCGGCCCGGATCGGGCCGATGGTCCAAGAGGCGGCCCGGCTCGACATGCCGGCGATCGCCGTCACCGACCACGGCAACACCTTCGCGGCCTACGAGTTCTACAAGACCGCGAAAGATGCCGGCATCAAGCCGATCATCGGCATCGAGGCCTACGTCACCCCGGGCACGCACCGCTCCGACAAGGCCCGCGTGCGGTGGGGCAGCCCCGAGCAGCAGAGCGACGACGTCTCGGGCTCGGGCGCGTACACCCACATGACTCTGCTCTCCGAGACGACCCAGGGCATGCACAACCTGTTCCGGTTGTCGTCGAAAGCGAGCATGGAGGGCTACTACTTCAAGCCCCGCATGGACCGCGAACTGCTCCAGACCTACTCCAAGGGGCTCATCGCCACCACCGGCTGCCCCTCGGGCGAGGTGCAGACCCGCCTGCGTCTCGGCCAGTACGACGCCGCGAAGGCCGCCGCCGCCGAGTTCCAAGACATCTTCGGCCGCGACAACTACTTCGTCGAGCTGATGGACCACGGTCTCTCGATCGAGCGCCGCGTGATGGGTGATCTGTTGAAGATCGCCAAGGAACTCAGCATCCCGCTCGTCGGCACGAACGACCTCCATTACACGCACCAGCATGACGCGACGAGTCACGCCGCCCTGCTCTGCGTGCAGTCCGGGTCCACCCTCGACGACCCGAAGCGCTTCAAGTTCGACGGCGACGGCTATTACGTCAAGACCGCCGCCGAGATGCGGCAGGTCTTCCGCGACCACCCCGAGGCCTGCGACAACACGCTCCTCATCGCCGAGCGCTGCGACGTCGAGTTCGACACCTCGGCCAACTACATGCCGCGCTTCCCCGTGCCCGCGGGCGAGACGGAAGAGTCGTGGTTCGTCAAAGAGGTCGAGAAGGGCCTCGAGTACCGCTACCCCGAGGGCATCTCCGACGAGGTGCGCAAGCAGGCCGAGTACGAGACCGGCGTCATCGTGCAGATGGGCTTCCCCGGCTACTTCCTCGTCGTCGCCGACTTCATCAACTGGGCGAAAGAAAACGGCATCCGCGTGGGGCCCGGGCGAGGTTCCGGTGCGGGATCGATGGCGGCGTACGCGATGCGCATCACCGACCTCGACCCGCTGCAGCACGGTCTGATCTTCGAGCGCTTCCTCAACCCCGACCGCGTCTCGATGCCCGACTTCGATGTCGACTTCGACGACCGTCGCCGCGGCGAGGTCATCCAGTACGTCACCGAGAAGTACGGCAGCGAGCGGGTCGCGCAGATCGTGACCTACGGCACGATCAAGGCGAAGCAGGCGCTGAAAGACGCCGGGCGCGTGCTCGGCTTCCCCTTCAGCATGGGGGAGCGGCTCACGAAGGCCATGCCCCCGGCGGTCATGGGTAAAGACATGCCCCTCGGCGGCATGTTCGACAAGAACCACCCCCGGTACAAGGAGGCGTCGGAGTTCCGCACCGTCATCGAGACCGACGCCGAGGCCAAGACGGTCTTCGACACGGCGGTCGGCCTCGAGAACCTGAAGCGCCAGTGGGGCGTCCACGCGGCCGGCGTCATCATGTCGAGCGAGCCGCTCATCGACATCATCCCGATCATGCGCCGCGAGCAGGACGGCCAGATCGTCACGCAGTTCGACTACCCCGCGTGCGAGTCGCTCGGCCTGATCAAGATGGACTTCCTGGGGTTGCGCAACCTCACGATCATCAACGATGCACTCGACAACATCGAGGCGAACCGGGGGCACCCGCTCGTTCTCGAAGACCTGCCCCTCGATGATCGCGGCGCCTACGACCTGCTCACGCGCGGTGATTCGCTCGGCGTGTTCCAGCTCGACGGCGGCCCGCTTCGAAGCCTCATGCGGCTCATGCGGCCCGACAACTTCGAAGACATCTCCGCCCTCATCGCGCTGTACCGTCCGGGCCCCATGGGCGCGAACTCGCACATCAACTACGCGCTGCGCAAAACGGGTCAGCAGGAGATCACGCCGATCCACCCCGAGCTCGAAGAGGCGCTGTCCGACATCCTCGACACGAGCTACGGCCTGATCATCTACCAGGAGCAGGTGATGGCGATCGCGCAGCGCGTGGCCGGCTTCACCCTCGGCGAGGCCGACATCCTCCGCCGAGCGATGGGCAAGAAGAAGAAGTCCGAGCTCGACAAGCAGTACGCGGGCTTCGAGGGCGGCATGAAGAAGAACGGCTTCAGCGAAGCGGCCGTGAAGACCCTCTGGGACATCCTGCTGCCGTTCTCCGACTACGCCTTCAACAAGGCGCACTCGGCCGCCTACGGGATGATCTCGTACTGGACCGCCTACTTGAAGGCGCACTATCCGGCCGAGTACATGGCCGCGCTCCTGACGAGCGTCGGTGACTCGAAAGACAAGATGGCCGTCTACCTCAACGAGTGCCGTCGCATGGGCATCAAGGTGCTGCCGCCCGACGTCGGTCAGTCGATCCGCTACTTCGCGGCCGTCGGCGAAGACATCCGCTTCGGACTCGGCGCCGTGCGCAACGTCGGCGCGAACGTGGTCGACGGAATCGTCGCCGCCCGCGCTGACGGACCCTTCACGTCGTTCCACGACTACCTCGCCCGCGTGCCCGGACCCGCGGCGAACAAGCGCACGGTCGAATCGCTCATCAAGGCGGGCGCGTTCGACTCGATGGGGGCGACGCGCCGTGCGCTCCACGAGATCCACGAGGATGCCGCGGAAGCGGCGGTCGACGTGAAGCGGAAGGAAGCGACGGGGGCCATCGGCTTCGACTTCGACAGCCTGTACGACGAGGCCGAGGAGGCCGTGCCGGCCAAGGTGCCCGATCGCCCGGAATGGACGAAGAAGGACAAGCTCGCCTTCGAGCGCGAGATGCTCGGGCTCTACGTGTCCGATCACCCGCTGGCCGGCCTCGAGGTACCCCTCGCCAAGCACGCGTCGACCAGCATCCACGACCTCCTGGCCTCCGAGAGCATCGAAGACGGCGACCAGGTGACCGTCGCGGGCCTCGTGACGAGCGTGCAGCACCGCGTGGCGAAGGCGAGCGGCAATCCCTACGGCATGATCACGGTCGAGGACTTCGACGGTGAGGTCACGGTCATGTTCATGGGCAAGACCTACCAGGAGTTCTCACCCGTCCTGCAGCAGGACTCGATTCTCGTGGTGCGCGGGCGCGTGTCCCGACGGGATGACGGGCTGAACCTGCACGCGCAGTCCGCCCTGTCTCCCGACCTCGGCGCCGTCGATGCCTCCGGGCCTCTCGTGCTGCTGATGCCCGAGCAGCGGGCCACGGAGGTGCTCGTGAAAGACCTCGCGGAAGTGCTCGAGCGGCATCGCGGCGAGACCGAGGTGTCTCTCCGACTGCACCGCGGAGGCACCGCGAAGGTCTTCGAGGTGCCCATGCCCGTGCGAGTCACGGCCGATCTGTACGGCGAGCTGAAGGGGCTGCTGGGCCCGAACTGCCTCGGCTGAGACCCCGCTCGCGCGAACCCCGAGAGCCGCCAGACCGTCGTCGTCGAGAGTGACGTCGAACGTCGCGCCGCGCAGGGATTCGACACAGCGCGCGACTAAGATCGGACGGCGCGCACCCCCGGCGCGACAGCGGAGAGGACCATCGTGACCGACGAGAATCTGAACGACAAGACCCTGGCAGACACCTCCGTGGACGAACCCACGGCGCAGTCGAACGACCAGGTCGCGGCGACCGAGAGCGCGAGCAGCGAGCCCGAGGCCGCGCCGTCGACGGATGCCGATGACGCGAAGGCCACGGGTGCTCCGCCGCAGTACGGCGTCGGACCCTTCTCGGTGCGCGAAGTCGCCCTGGGCGGGGTGTGGCTCGTCGCGTTCATCGTGTCGTTCTTCCCCGTGAACCTCCTCGTCGGGGCGCCGGCCGCTCTCGTCGGAGGACTGAACGTGTGGGTGTCCGGCCTGGCTTGGATCCTCTCGATCGGCGTGCCGACGGTCGCCGTCTTCCTCGTCATCCTCCGACGACTCTCGCCGCAGGGCATCCCGCGCGTCGGGTCGCTCGGCATCGACCAGTTCGCCTCGGTCGCCTTCTCCGTCGCCGCGATCTACTGGCTGCAGTCGGTGTGGGAGACCGTCGCGATCTCGATCGAGACGGGCGCCTGGGTGCGTTCGTGGGTGATCTGGGTCGAGCTCGTGCTGATGCTCGCCGGCGTCGTGCTCACCGTCTTCGCGCCGTTCATCCCCTCCCTCGAGCAGGACTTCCAGGACCGCCGCGAGGTGCCCGCCCACCGCAACGCCCGTCCGATCCGCGCGGTCGTCGCCCGGCCGAAGACCCCGCGTCCGGAGCGCCCCACCCCGGCACCCGCCGAGCAGCACGCGGCTCCGGCCTACGTTCCGCCGGCATCGCACGACACCGGCTCGTACGACACTGGCGTCCAGCCGGCCGCCGATCAGTCCGACACCGGCGCTTTCAGCAGCCCGACCGCCGACACCGGCGCCTACGGCACCGACGTCTTCGCCCCGCTGCACACCGGGGAGACGACGCAGATCTCCGACGACGACGGGGCTCCCGCGAACGACGACACCGTCCGCACCACCCAGTTCCCCGCACAGGCGCAGACGCAGGCCTTCTGGGCGCTCGTGCCGGTGGAGCGCGACGTCGTCGACGACTACGGCAACCCGCTCTTCCGCATCGGCCCGACAGCCTGGGCGCTCGTCATCGAAGACCGGGGCGAAGCCTTCGTCGTCCGGCACGAAGACGGTCGCGTGGGCTATCTGCACGACGTCACCGGCGTCACGCGCGGCTGAGGGCCACCGGCTCCAGCCGGTAGCCTTGACGGATGCTTCGAACCATCGATCTGCGCGGTCGCACCCTGTCACCGGCCGAGTTGCTCGCCGCCGTTCCGCGTGCCGAAGGAGCCCGTGACGAGGCGCTGAGTGTCGCCTCGGAGATCGTCGCCGACGTCGCGGAGCGCGGAGAGGCCGCGCTCCGCGAACAGGCCACCGCGTTCGACGGGGTGAGCGACCACGACCTCCGGGTTCCGGCATCCCACCTCGTGGAGGCACTCGGCCAGCTCGCCCCTGATGTGCGAGCCGCTCTCGAGGAGGCCATCGCGCGGGTGCGCCGGGCATCCGCCGCGCAGGTGCCCGCACCGGTCGTGACCGAACTCGCGCCGGGCGCCCGGGTGGCGCAGCGCTGGCAGCCCGTGCGCCGGGTGGGCGTCTACGTGCCGGGCGGCAAGGCCGTGTACCCGTCGAGCGTTGTGATGAATGTGGTTCCCGCGCAGGTCGCGGGCGTATCCGAGGTCGCCCTCACGTCGCCGCCCCAGCGCGAGTTCGGCGGACGGGTGCACCCCACGATCCTCGCGGCCGCCCACCTCCTCGGTGTCACCGAGGTGTACGCGCTGGGCGGTGCCGGCGCGATCGGGGCTCTCGCCCACGGTGTGCCGGCCATCGGGCTCGAGCCCGTCGACGTCGTGACCGGCCCGGGAAACAACTTCGTCGCCGCCGCCAAGCGCGTTGTCGCCGGTCGGGTCGGCACGGACTCGGAGGCCGGTGCGACCGAGATCCTCGTCGTCGCCGATGCCTCGGCCGATGCCCGGTTGGTCGCCGCCGATCTCGTGAGCCAGGCCGAGCACGACGAACAGGCCTCCGCGGTGCTCGTGACCGATTCTCCCGAGCTCGCCCTCGCCGTCTCGGCCGCCGTCGACGCGCGAGCCGCCGCGACCCGCCACAGCGCACGAGTGGCGGCTGCGCTCACCGGTCCGCAGTCGGCGATCGTCCTCGTCGACGACATCGATGCGGCAACCGCGTTCAGCAACGCCTACGCACCCGAGCACCTCGAGTTGCAGCTCGCGGACGCCCGCCCGGAGGAATTCGTGCACGCCGGAGCGATCTTCGTCGGCCCGCACACCCCGGTCAGCCTGGGGGATTACCTCGCGGGCAGCAATCACGTGCTCCCGACGGGTGGTCAGGCGCGCTTCCAGCCGGGTCTGTCGGCCGCCACGTTCCTCCGTCCGCAGCAGGTCATCGAGTACGACCGTGCCGCTCTCGCGACCGTGCGCGACGGAATCGTCGCCCTCGCCGAGGCCGAGGCCCTGCCGGCGCACGGCGAGGCCGTCGTGGCCCGGTTCGAGGCGTAGTCTTTCGGTGCCATGCACTGCCCCTTCTGTCGCCACCCCGATTCCCGTGTCATCGACTCCCGAACGAGCGATGACGGCCTCAGCATCCGTCGTCGACGCCAGTGCCCCCAGTGCGGCGGTCGGTTCTCGACCGTCGAGACGGCGAGCCTGAACGTCATCAAGCGCTCCGGCGTGATCGAACCGTTCAGTCGCGAGAAGGTCATGTCGGGCGTTCGCAAAGCCTGCCAGGGCCGCCCCGTGACCGACGCCGATCTCGCGATGCTGGCACAGTCGGTCGAAGAGGCCGTACGCCAGACCGGTTCGTCGCAGATCGACGCGAACGAGATCGGTCTGGCGATCCTGGGTCCTCTCCGCGAGCTCGACGAGGTGGCGTTCCTGCGCTTCGCCAGCGTCTACCAGGCGTTCGAGTCGCTGGAGGACTTCGAGACGGCCATCGAGCAGCTGCGTGTGGATCACCGCGATCGTCGCCGGGCGCGCGACGCGGCGCAGGTCGACTGACGCGGTCCAGTAACCTGGCGGGGATGTATCCCCTTCTCTTCCGGCACGTGCTGTCGCGGATCGATCCCGAGCGCGCCCACCACCTCGCCGTGCCGGTGATCCGGCTGTTCGGCGTGCGCCCGTTCTCCTGGGCCGTGCGCGCCGTGACGGCACCCGCCCCCGAACTGCGCACGCGGGCCCTCGGCCTCGAGTTCGATTCGCCGTTCGGCGTGGCGGCCGGGTTCGACAAAGACGTGCGCATGGTGCGCGGCCTCGGAGCGCTCGGCTTCGGACATGTCGAGGTCGGCACGCTCACGGCTCTCGCGCAGCCAGGCAACCCGCGTCCGCGCCTGTTCCGCCTCGTGGCCGATCGAGCCGTCATCAACCGGATGGGGTTCAACAACTCGGGTGCCGCTGCGGCCGCGGAACGCCTGGGCCGGCTGCGCCGGCGTGGCGGGCGCACCGTCGTCGGTGTGAACATCGGCAAGAGCCGCGCGGTCGACGTCGAGGCCGCGACCGCCGATTACGTGCGCAGCACCGAACTCCTGGCGCCGTTGGCCGACTACCTCGTCGTCAACGTGTCGTCACCGAACACCCCCGGCCTGCGCGGTCTGCAGGCGGTCGAGACCCTGCGTCCTCTGCTGCAGGCGGTGAGGGATGCTGCGGGCGGCGCGCCGTTGCTGGTCAAGATCGCCCCCGACCTCCCCGACGACGAGGTGCACGCGGTCTCGCGTCTCGCGGTGGACCTGGGCCTTGCCGGCCTCATCGCCACGAACACGACGATCTCGCGAGAGGGTCTCCTCACCCCCGCGGGTGTCGTCGAGGCGGCGGGCGCGGGCGGGCTCTCGGGAGCGCCGCTGAAGGAACGTGCTCTCGCGGTGCTGCGTCTCGTGCGCGAGGTCGTTCCGGCGGAGTTCGCCGTGATTTCGGCCGGCGGGGTCGAGACGGCCGACGACGTACGAGAGCGCCTCGCGGCGGGCGCGACCCTGGTGCAGGGCTACACGGCTTTCCTGTATCGCGGGCCCTTCTGGGCTCGACAGATCAACCGCGGACTGCGCCGCGGGTGAGCGGGATCAGACCGGGTAGCCGCCGCGCTTGACCTGGGGCTTGGGCAGGCGCATGAAGCGCATCTGCACGGTGCGCATCGCCGCGTACCAGCCGAGGCCCTTCTCCATGCGGGCCTCGCCGAACTTGTTGCGGGCTTCCTTCTTCACGCGGCGCCCGGTGAGCACCATGTCACCGATCGTCAGCAGCACGAAGACCATGAGCACCGGGTAGGCGAAGAGCTGGATGTAGACGTTCGGGATCAGGGTGAACAGGATCACGAGGATCGCCATCGGCATGAGCGCCTCACCGAGGTGCCAACCGGCGTCGACCCAGTCACGGGCGAACCGGCGCTGCGGGCCCTTGTCGCGCAGCGGGAGGTACTTGTCCTCACCGGCTGCCATGCCGGCTCGAGCGCGGTCGCGTGCGACGGCGAGTTCGGCGCGGGCGCGGGCGCGGGCTTCCTTCGTGTCGGCAACGAGCGGGCGCTTGCGCGCGGCCTCCTGCTCGGCGCGCGTGGGCGTTGCGCGGCCCTTGCCGCTGCCGGAAGCGAACTCCTCTTCGGGAGCTTCGTTCGATGCGGGGGCGGGGGACTTGGCCACGGTGAACCTCGAAAACGTCGTTGCGGGAGCCTTAAGATTACCCGCATGACCCCCGAAACTTCCCGACAGGACGCTGTGCGCTCCGCCGCGACCGAAGGTATCCCGACCGCTCTCGCCGATCTCGGCGCCCTGGTGCGGATCCCGTCCATCGCCTGGCCGGCGTTCGACCAGACGCAGCTAGAGCGCAGCGCCGAGGCCGTGGCGGATCTCGCCCGTGAGATCGGGGTGTTCGATTCCGTCGAGATCGCCCGCGCGGCGATCCCCGGAACCGACGAACTCGGCCAGCCCGCCGTCCTCGCGGTCCGCCGCGCGCGCAACGGCCGCCCGACCGTCCTGCTCTACGCCCACCACGACGTGCAGCCCCCCGGAGACGAGTCGCTCTGGGAGTCGCCGCCGTTCGAGCCGACCGTGCGCGGCGGCCGCCTCTACGGTCGCGGTGCCGCCGACGACAAGGCCGGCGTCATGGCGCACCTGGCCTCCCTGCGCGCGCTCACGGCCGCCGTCGGCGACGACTTCGACCTCGGTGTCGCGCTCTTCATCGAGGGGGAGGAGGAGTACGGTTCGCGCTCGTTCGCGACGTTCCTCTCCGACCACGCCGACGTGCTGCGCTCCGACGTGATCGTCGTGGCCGATTCGGGCAACTGGGACGAGAAGACCCCGGCCCTCACGGTGTCCCTCCGTGGCAACGCGCGGTTCACGCTGCGCGTGCGCACGCTCGACCACGCCTCGCACTCGGGCATGTTCGGCGGCGCCGTCCCCGACGCGATGCTCGCCACGGTCAAGCTCCTGGCGACCCTGTGGGACGACGACGGCGCGGTCGCGGTCGAGGGATTGCAGGAGAGGGATGCTGCCACCCCCGACTACACGGAGCAGACGCTCCGCTCGGAGACGGGGCTCCTCGACGGCGTCTCGCCGATCGGTACGGGCTCGTTCCTCGGCCGCATCTGGAACAAGCCGTCCGTGACGATCACGGGCATCGACGCCACGAGCGTGGAGGCGGCGTCGAACACGCTCGCGCCCGAGACCTCGGTCGTCATCAGCGCGCGCGTCGCGCCCGGGCAGCGCGCGGAGGACGCCTATGCCGCGATCGAGGCGCACCTGCGCGCGCACGCCCCCTTCGGAGCGCAGCTCGAATTCACCGACGTCGACTGCGGTGACGCGTTCCTCGTCGACACCAGCGGATGGGCCGTCGACGACGTGCGCGACGCCTTCCGCGAAGGGTACGGCGTCGAGCCGGTCGACGTGGGCGTGGGCGGTTCCATCCCGTTCATCGCCGACCTGGTCCGCGAGAACCCCGGCGCGCAGATCCTCGTCACCGGCGTGGAAGACCCGCACTCCCGGGCGCACAGTCCGAACGAGTCGCTGCACCTCGACACCTTCCGCAAAGCCGTGGTGTCGGAGGCGCTCCTGCTCGAGAAGCTCGACGCGCGTACGATCTGATCGAGCCCGCGCCGCCGGGGGCGGCGTACAATTGCAGCATCCGTTCGCCCCACACGCCTGAGGAGAGTCATGACCGACACTGCCCTGTCGACCGAGCCGACCGTCCGTGACCACGGTGTGTCGCTGACCGATACCGCCGCCGAGAAGGTCAAGAGCCTGCTCAGCCAGGAGGGTCGCGACGACCTCCGCCTGCGCGTGGCGGTCCAGCCCGGCGGCTGCTCCGGACTCATCTACCAGCTCTACTTCGACGAGCGCTTCCTCGACGGCGACAAGGCCGTCGACTTCGACGGTGTCGAGGTCATCGTCGACGACATGAGCGTCCCGTACCTCGACGGCGCGAAGATCGATTTCAAGGACACGATCTCCGAGCAGGGCTTCACCATCGACAACCCGAACGCTGCGGGCAGCTGCGCCTGCGGCGACTCGTTCCACTGAGACGAGCCCGCGGCCGTCAGGCCGTTCGACGTCGAGAGATCTCGACGTCCCGTCGATAGCAGACGACACGCGCAGACCCGCGGAAGTGCCCGGAAATCCGGCGGCTTCCGCGGGTTTCGTCGTTTCGTACCTGAATGCTTGGCCCGAGAACCATAAGAGGTTGCTCTAGACTGAGACAGCAATATTCTCGACCCGGAAAGGTGCACTGTGCCCTTGAAGACAGCGCCCTCCAGACGACGCCTCCGCCTGGCCGCACTTCCCGTCGGGATCGCCACGGCGCTCGTCCTGGCCGGCTGCACGACGACCGAGCTCAACGGGTTCCTCCCCGGCTTCACCGATGACGGTGTGCAGGCGACGAACCACACCGAGATGATCTCGGGCCTGTGGGTGAACTCCTGGCTCGTCCTCCTCGCGGTGGGCATCGTGACCTGGGCCCTCATGCTCTGGTCTGTCATCGTGTACCGCCGCCGCAAGGGCCAGACCGGTCTCCCCGTGCAGTTGCGCTACAACATGCCGATCGAGATCTTCTACACCGTCGTACCCCTGATCCTCGTGGTCGGCTTCTTCGCGTTCACCGCGCGTGACCAGACCATCCTCGAGACGCAGTACGACGACCCCGACGTCTCGATCACCGCGTTCGGCAAGCAGTGGGCGTGGGACTTCCAGTACAACGGCGACCGCGCGGACAACTCCGACGCCGTCTGGACGATGGGCGTCCAGGCCGAACCCGCCTCGAACGGCGACGTCGACCAGGAAGCACTGCCGACGCTGTACCTCCCGGTGAACAAGACCGTGAAGATCGAGCTGCAGTCGCGCGACGTGATCCACTCCTTCTGGATCATCGACTTCCTGTACAAGAAAGACATGTACATCGGTCGCGACAACTACATGTCTTTCATGCCGACGCGCGAGGGAACCTACGCCGGCAAGTGCGCCGAGCTCTGCGGCGAGTACCACTCGGCGATGCTTTTCAACGTCAAGGTCGTCAGCGAGACGGAGTACGAGAGCTACCTCTCGACCCTCCGTTCCGACGGACAGACCGGCGACATCGATGACGCCTACGACCGGTTGCAGAACAACACCGGCTTCGGCACTGCTGTGGAAGGTTAAGGCTGATGACGACCACACTTCCCCCGGAAGAGGCGACGGGCCCGTCGCGTCCGACGACTCTTCCCCCTCGGCAGGCGGCGCTGCTCACCTCCTCGCGCATCGAGCAGAAGGGCAACGTCTTCGTCAAGTGGATCACCTCCACTGACCACAAGACCATCGGGTACATGTACCTGATCGCCTCGGTGATCTTCTTCTGCCTCGGCGGCGTCATGGCGCTGATCATCCGTGCCGAGCTCTTCGAGCCCGGCATGCAGATCGTGCCCACGAAAGAGCAGTACAACCAGCTCTTCACCATGCACGGTACGATCATGCTCCTCATGTTCGCGACGCCGTTGTTCGCTGGCTTCGCGAACGCGATCCTGCCGCTGCAGATCGGCGCACCCGACGTGGCGTTCCCGCGTCTGAACTCCTTCGCCTTCTGGCTCTTCCTCTTCGGCTCGACCATTGCGGTCGCCGGCTTCCTCACCCCGGCCGGTGCGGCAGGCTTCGGGTGGTTCGCGTATCAACCGCTCGCGAACGCCAGCTTCTCGCCCGGCGTCGGAGGAAACCTCTGGATGCTCGGCCTCGGCATGAGCGGGTTCGGAACCATCCTCGGAGCGGTGAACTTCATCACCACGATCCTGACGATGCGTGCCCCGGGTATGACGATGTGGCGCATGCCGATCTTCACGTGGAACACGCTGATCACCAGCATCCTGATCCTTCTCGCGTTCCCCGTGCTGGCCGCCGCGATCTTCGCCGCCGCCGCCGACCGCGTTCTGGGTGCGCACATCTACGATCCGCAGAACGGTGGTGTTCTGCTCTGGCAGCACCTCTTCTGGTTCTTCGGACACCCCGAGGTCTACATCATCGCGCTGCCGTTCTTCGGCATCGTGTCGGAGATCTTCCCGGTCTTCAGCCGCAAGCCGATCTTCGGCTACAAGACGCTCGTCTACGCGACGATCGCGATCGCCGCCCTGTCGGTGGCCGTCTGGGCCCACCACATGTACGTGACGGGCGCGGTGCTGCTGCCGTTCTTCGCGCTCATGACGATGCTGATCGCCGTGCCTACCGGTGTGAAGATCTTCAACTGGATCGGCACGATGTGGCGGGGCTCGGTGACCTTCGAGACGCCGATGGTCTTCGCCCTCGGCTTCCTCCTCACCTTCGTCTTCGGTGGTCTGACCGGCGTCATCCTCGCGTCGCCGCCGCTGGACTTCCACCTGTCCGACTCCTACTTCGTCGTCGCCCACTTCCACTACGTGGTGTTCGGCACGGTCGTGTTCGCGATGTTCGCCGGCTTCTACTTCTGGTGGCCGAAGTGGACGGGGCGGATGCTGAACGAGCGTCTCGGCTTCGTGCACTTCTGGATGCTGTTCATCGGCTTCCACATGACGTTCCTCATCCAGCACTGGCTGGGCGTCGACGGCATGGTGCGTCGCTACGCCGACTACTCGGCAGCCGACGGCTGGACCTGGCAGAACCAGGTCTCGACCGTGGGTGCGATGATCCTCGGTGCGTCGATGATCCCGTTCTTCCTCAACGTCTGGATCACCTCCCGCAAGGCTGCCCGGATCACGGTCAACGACCCGTGGGGTTACGGCGCATCGCTCGAGTGGGCGACGTCGTGCCCGCCGCCGCGTCACAACTTCACGTCCATCCCGCGCATCCGCAGCGAGCGGCCCGCGTTCGACCTGAACCACCCCGAGGCCGGCATCCCGGTCGGCGTGGGTCCGGCGAAGGATGCACCCGAAGCGCCGGTCGTCGATGCGGACCAGGGAAAGGTCAAGTAAGTGCGTACGAACGTCGGTCTCTGGTGGATGCTGTCCGCCTTCTTCCTCCTCCTCGCGGTCGTCTACACCGTGTGGTCGCTGCTCTACTATCAGGGTGATTTCGTCAACCGCGTCGAGTGGGTCGGCTCGACGGCACTGCTGTTCACCTCGATCATGTCCGCGCTCATCGCGTTCTACGTGCAGCACGTGCACCGTGCGCAGGGAGGCGAGCTGCCGGAGGACGTGCTCACCGCCGACATCGACGACGGAGACCCCGAGCTCGGCGAGTTCAGCCCGTGGTCGTGGTGGCCGCTCGTGCTGGCGGGGTCCGCCGCCGTAGCGGTCCTGGGTCTGGCTATCGGCACGTTCTTGATGCCCATCGGGCTTGCTCTGTTCGCTGTCGCCATCGTCGGCTGGGTGTTCGAGTACTACCGCGGGTACTTCGCGCGCTGACCTCGTGCCCATCCGGCTGAGAGCGGCCGCCGTCTCCGATGTCGGCGTTCACCGCGAGACGAATCAGGATGCGGCGTTCACCGCACCCTGGGGAGCAGCGGTCGCCGACGGCGTCGGGGGCGGCCCGTCGGGCGATCTCGCGTCAGCCGCCCTCATACATCGGTTGGTGGCAGAGGGGGCCATGATCCCCGACCCTGAGACGCTGGTCGTGCGCATTCGCGAGGCGAACTGGGACATCCGCGCCCACGTGGAGCGCGACCCCGCCCTGCGTGGCATGGCGACCACCTTCACGGGTCTTTTCCTCGGAGCCGCCGGCGACCTCCTGGTGGCTCACACGGGCGACTCTCGCGCCTACCTGCTGCGAGACGGCTGGTTCACGCGCGAGACCCGCGATGACTCCTACGTGCAAGCGCTGGTGGATCACGGGCTCCTCGCCCCCGAGGCTGCAGCATCGCACCCCCGACGCAACATCATCACGGCGTCGCTCGGGGGTGGCGAGGACGACACGATCTCGGTGCTCGAACGCCAGCCTGTCGTCGGAGACCGGTGGCTGCTGTGCAGCGACGGCCTGACCGATTACGTGCCGGAGCTCGACATCGTCGAACTGCTGCGCTCGGCCGGTACCGCGGTCGACGCCGCGGCCGACATCGTCGCTCTCGCTCTCGAAGCCGGCACGCGCGACAATGTGACGGCCGTCGTCTGCGATGTCGTCGACACCGAGGCGGGGGCGGAGCACCCCGTCTTCTACGGCTCCGCCGGCCGCTACTTCACCGAGGACGTCGAAACGGCCTGAACGCGGGCTTCGCGCGCGGTCCTCACGACAGTGACGAGCGGGTCGAAGACACGGGGGAGCGGACCGTCGTCGTCTTCGGTGGGTTGTCCCTCGCGCACCCAATACTCGTACCCGCCGATCATCTCCTTCACGGTGAATCCGAGTTGAGCGAACGCGAGGGCCCCCCGCACGCCGCCGTTGCAGCCGGGGCTCCAGCAGTACACGACCACGGGGATCGCGGGGTCGAGCTCATCGAGCGCCCGGGACGATATCTCAGCGTGGGGGAGGTGCAGGGCCCCGCTGATGCGTCCCTGGCGCCAGGCCTCGTCGTTGCGGACGTCGACGAGCACGACGTCGCGGCCGGCGCGCTGGTCGGCGTAGACGTCGGCGGGATCAGTTTCGTGCGCAAGCCGGGCGACGAAGAAGGCGGGGTCGGTCATGGTTCGACGTTAGGGCCCGCGCGAGCGCGGCACGAGCGGCCGAGGTGCCAGTCGCCGCAGGATTCCTGACACGGCGGAGGACGGGGGGAGGGGGAGAACGGCGAATGCCCCGGCCCTCGCCTCAGAAGAGGCAGGGACGGGGCATTCGGATCGGGAGGACTACTTCTCGTCCTTCTGAGGATCCTTCTTCTCGGACGAATCGGTCTCGTCGAGGATCTTCGGGGCGCGCATCTCCACGTCGGCGCGCTCGTCATGCGGTGCCATCGCGGGACGGCCGTCTTCGGCTGCGCGCTCGCGAGCGCCCTCGATCTCACGCGCCTCTTCGTCGGCGAGGTGCTCGATCTCGTGGTGCTGATGCGCGGCCGCGGCGTCGAGTTCGGCCTGCGAGAGCGGTGCAAGGCGGTCTTCGAAGAACCAGCGCGAGATGCCGGCACGAAGGTTCTCGTGCCATGGGATCTGGCCCTTGGCGTTCGGTCGCACGACGAGCGGCTCATAGCCATCGTTCGAGACGAGCTTCCACCGGTCGAACTCGTCGACCGGCTGGTGCACCTCGATGTACTCGCCACCGGGGAGGCGGACGATACGGCCCGACTCGTAGCCGTGCAGGACGATCTCGCGGTCCTTCTTCTGCAGCGCGATGCAGATGCGCTTGGTGACGAAGTAGGCGATGATCGGGCCGATGATCAGCAGGGCCTGCAGGGTGTGGATGACGCCCTCCATCGTGACCCAGAAGTGCGTCGCGATGATGTCGGACGATGCCGCTGCCCACAGCACGGCGTAGAACGTGACGCCGGCGGCGCCGATCGCGGTGCGGGTCGCGGCGTTGCGCGGACGCTGGGCGATGTGGTGCTCGCGCTTGTCGCCCGTGACCCACGCCTCGATGAAGGGGTAGATCATGACGAGAACGATGAACAGACCCAGGACGGCGAGCGGCAGGATGATGTTCCACGAGAAGGTGTGGTCGAACAGCACCGTCTCGAGGTGCGGCGGCACCAGACGCAGCGCTCCGTCGGCGAAACCGATGTACCAGTCGGGCTGCGTACCCGCCGACACCGGCGACGGGTCGTAGGGGCCGTAGTTCCAGATCGGGTTGATCGTGAACATCGCAGCGATCGTGACGATCACACCGAAGACGATGAAGAAGAATCCACCCATCTTCGACGCGTACACCGGGAGGATCGGGTAGCCCACGACGTTGCTGTTCGTGCGGGCGGGGCCGGCGAACTGCGTGTGCTTGTTGACGATCATCAGCATGAGGTGCACGGCGAGCAGCGCCACGAGGATCGCCGGGAGCAGCAGGATGTGCAGCGTGTAGAGGCGTCCGACGATCGCCGTGCCCGGGAACTCTCCACCGAACAGGAGGAACGAGATCCAGGTGCCCACGAGCGGGATGCCCTTGACCATGCCGTCGATGATGCGCAGACCGTTGCCGGAGAGCAGATCGTCGGGGAGCGAGTAGCCGGTGAAGCCCTCTGCCATCGCGAGGATGAAGAGGATGAAGCCGATCACCCAGTTGAGCTCGCGGGGCTTGCGGAACGCACCCGTGAAGAAGACGCGCAGCATGTGCACGCCGATGCCGGCGATGAACGTGAGAGCGGCCCAGTGGTGGATCTGCCGGACGAGCAGACCGCCGCGCATGTCGAACGAGATGCGCAGTGTCGAATCCATCGCGGCCGACATGGCGATTCCGCGCATCGGCTCGTAGGCGCCGTCATAGTGCGTCTCGACCATGGAGGCCTGGAAGAAGAACGTCAGGAACGTTCCCGACAGCAGCACGACGACGAAGCTCCACAGAGCGACCTCGCCGAGCATGAACGACCAGTGGTCGGGGAAGATCTTGCGCCCGAGCTCCTTGACGAGGCCCGAGATGCTCGTGCGCTCGTCGAGGTAGTTGGCTGCGGCGCCGACGAAGCGGCCGCCCAGCGGCTTGCCGTCGCGCCCGGCCTCGGGCTTCGGCGTCTCGGTCACCGCCGGCTCGAGGGTGACGTTATCGGTGGGGTGAGATCCGGTACTCAATGACGCTCCCAGAAGCTCGGTCCGACGGGTTCGGTGAAGTCGCTACGAGCGACGAGATAGCCCTCGTCGTCGACGGTGATGGGCAGCTGCGGCAGCGGACGAGCGGCGGGCCCGAAGATGACCTTCGCGCCGTCGGCCACGTCGAACTGTGACTGGTGGCAGGGGCACAGCAGGTGGTGGGTCTGCTGCTCGTAGAGGGCGACGGGGCAGCCGACGTGCGTGCAGACCTTGGAGTACGCGACGATGCCGTCGTACGACCAGTCCTTCTTGTCATCGGCCTCGGTGAGCTGCTCGGGGAGCATGCGCATGAGCAGCACGATCGCCTTGGCCTTCTCCTCGAGGTACCCCTCGTCGTGGCCGAGGTCGGCGAGCTCTTCGGGGATGACGTGGAAAGCGGAACCGAGGGTGACGTCCGCGGCGCGGATGCGACGACCCGACGGGTCGTGAGCGAGGTGCGAGCCCTCTTTCCACATCGTGTGGCTGAGGAGCGCCACCGGGTTGCCCGCGATCGGGTTCTCGGGGGAGTTCTCCGGTGCCAGGCCGCGGAAGAGCGTGATGCCGGGGATGACCGAGGCGACGAGTGCGGCGAAGAGGGAGTTGCGGATCACCTCGCGGCGTCCGAAGCCCGACTCCTCGTTCGCGTCGACGAAGACGTTGATGGCGCCTTCACGCGTCGCATCGCGACCACGCGTCGCGTGACGCGGCTCGATGTACTCCTTGTCGGACATGACGGCCTTCGACCAGTGGATCGCGCCGATGCCGATGGCCAGCAGGGCGAAGCCGATGCCGAGTCCGATGAAGAGGTTGTTGTTGCGGATGTCGATCATCTCGCCCGATTCGATCGGGAAGATCATGTAGGCGATGCTGGCCCAGAGGCTGGCGGCGACCGACAGGTAGAACAGCGTGTAGACCGTGCGGACCGCGCGGCGCATGGCCTTGGGGTCCTGGTCGGTGACGCGGTGACGGTGGGGCGGCAGCTCCGTACCCTGCACGGGGTCGGGCACCACGACAGCGAGCCCGGAGGCGGGCTTCCATGAAGCCCTCTCGTGCTCGAGCGCGTCTTCCTCGTGTGCCATGTTGCTCCTCGTGCGTGTGATGTGTCGTGCGGGCGTCGGTCGAAACTAGTTCGACTTCGCCGTGATCCAGACGGTGAGGGCGATCAGCGAACCGATGCCGAACACCCAGATGAACAGGCCCTCGGAGACGGGACCCAGCGAACCCAGCGTGAAGCCGCCGACCGACGGGCTCTCCTGGTTGTACAGCAGGTAGGAGATGATGTCGCGCTTGTCTTCGACGGTCAGGTTCAGGTTGTTGAAGACGGGCATGTTCTGCGGGCCCGTGACCATGGCGGCGTACATGTTCACCGGGGTCGTGGTGTGCAGGTTGGGGGCGTACTTGCCCTCGGTCAGCGCACCGCCGGCGCCGGCGACGTTGTGGCACATCGCGCAGTTGATACGGAACAGCTCGGCACCGTTGGCCAGGTCGCCTTCACCGTCGAGAGTCTCCTCGTCGGGGAATGTCGGGCCCGGAGACGTCGACTGGACGTACTTGCCGAGCGCGTCGATCTGCTCCTCGGTGAACTGAACGGGCTTCTGCGGTGCCTGCGGGGCCTGCGCCTGCAGCGGCATGCGTCCGGTCGAGACCTGGAAGTGCACCGACAGCTCACCGGCGCCGTACAGCGACGGCCCGGCTTCGGACCCCTGCAGGTCCATACCGTGGCAGGTTGCGCAGTTCGCCTGGAAGAGCTTCTGTCCGTCTTCGACCGTCAGCGTGGACGTCGTCGCGGAGGTGTCGTCGGTCGCGGCCATCGCCGCGGACGCACCGGCGTAGATGCCGCCGGTGAGGAGCAGGCCGATGCCGATGAGTGCGGCCGCTGCCAGGGGGCTTCGGCGGCCGTTAGAGCGGCGCTTCTTCTCTCGTGCCATGTCGGGGTGCAGCTCCGCTCTATTTCAGGAAGTAGATGACAGCGAACAGGGCGATCCAGACCACGTCGACGAAGTGCCAGTAGTACGACACGACGATCGCGGTGGTCATCTCTTTGCGCCCGAAGTTCTTCACGGCGTACGCGCGGCCGATGACGAGGAGGAAGGCGATGAGGCCGCCCGTCACGTGCAGGGCGTGGAAGCCGGTGGTCAGGTAGAAGGCCGACGCATATGCGTTGGCGGTGATGGGCATGCCCTCGGCGACGAGCTGGGCGTACTCCCACACCTGTCCGGAGACGAAGATCGCGCCGAGCGCGAAGGTGAGGAAGAACCACTCGACCATGCCCCAGCCGAGGATGCCGCGCTTCTTCGTCGAGTAGGGCTGGTACCGCTCGGCGGCGAACACGCCCATCTGGCAGGTCACCGACGACAGCACGAGGATGATCGTGTTGCCCAGCGCGAACGGAACGTTCAGTAGCGCGCTCTCCTGCTCCCACAGACCGGAGGAGGTGCTGCGCAGCGTGAAGTAGATGGCGAACAGGCCGGCGAAGAACATGACCTCGCTGCCGAGCCAGACGATGGTGCCCACGGCAACCGGGTCCGGCCGCTTCACGGAGCGCAGAGCCTGGGAGTATGTCGCTGGGGTCGTCACCTGACCATTATGGACGATTTCGGCGTCGTAGTTTCGCACCGCCGGCCCAACAAACTGCTTCGTCTAACTAAGCACCGCCTAAGAATCGTCCGCGAGTTCACTGGATGCCGGGTGCGACGTGGGCGCGAGAACCGCGCGGTCATGCGGGCGGCCCTCACTAGGATCGAATCATGGCGGAGCGGTATTCCTGGCCCGAAATTCTCACGATGCTCCTCGACGGGCGCGACCTCAGCGTGTCGGAGTCGACCTGGGCGATGCAGCAGGTGATGGCGGGCGACGCCACGCCGTCGCAGTTGGCGGCCTTCCTCGTCGCGCTGCGGGCGAAAGGCGAGACGGTCGACGAGATCGTCGGCTTCCGCGACGCGATTCTCGAGGCCGCCGTCGGGTTGCCGGTCAAGGCCGACGTGCTCGATATCGTGGGCACCGGTGGCGACCGTCACCGCACGGTCAATGTCTCGACGATGTCGGCGATCGTCGCGGCCGCGACAGGCATCCCGGTCGTCAAGCACGGCAACCGCGCGGCCAGCTCGGCTTCCGGGTCGTCCGACGTCTTGCGCGAGCTCGGCATCGACCTGACGCTGTCGCCCGAGGCGGTGGCCGAGACGCTCGAGCGCACCGGCCTCACCTTCGCCTTCGCGACGGCGTTCCATCCCGGATTCCGCCACGCCGGTCCGACGCGTGCCGAACTCGGCATACCCACGGTCTTCAACTTCCTCGGTCCCCTGTGCAACCCGGCGCGCGCCGAGGCGAACGCGGTGGGTGTGGCGCACCTCGACCGCGTCCCTTTGATCACGGGGGTTTTCCGCACGCGCGGCGCGACCGCACTGGTCTTCCGCGGCGACGACGGTCTCGACGAGCTGACGACGACGGGTCACAGCCGCCTGTGGGAGGTCAGCCGCGGTGACGTGCACGAGCACGACCTCGACCCCCGCGACCTCGGTATCCGCTTCGCCGACCTCGACGACCTCCGTGGCGGGTCGCCCGCCGACAACGCCGAGGTCGTCCGTCGCGTGCTCGCCGGCGACACCGGTCCGGTGCGCGACATCGTGCTTCTCAACACGGCGGCGGGCATCGTCGCGTTCCGGCTCTTCCAGGATCCAACGCAGGTGCAGCGTCCGATCGTCGAGCGGCTCGCGGAGGGGATGGCTGCTGCTGCACAGGCCGTCGACGACGGCCGCGCGGCGGCGAAGCTCGACGACTGGGTTGAGACGAGCCGATCGCTCGCGACGCCGTCGTAGGGCCCGAGCTCAGGAGAGGAGATCGACGTGGATCCGCTCGACGCACTGAACGAGATCGCGTACCTGCTCGAGCGGGAGCGCTCCTCTCGCTACAAATCGAAGGCGTTTCGCACGGCGGCGCAGTCCATCGCAGACCTCGACGACGCGGCCCGGCGGGATCCGGCGCTCCGCCGTCGCAAGGGTGTCGGCGACTCCACCTTCGCCGTGATCACCCAGGCGCTCGACGGGCGTGTGCCCGACTATCTGGTCGGTCTGAGGGAGAAGGCGGGGGTCGCGACCGGCTCTGAGCTGCGGGGGCTCCTGCGGGGGGACCTTCACAGCCACAGCGAGTGGTCGGACGGTCTGACCCCGATCGAGCTCATGGTCGACGCGGGCCGCCGGCTCGGGCACGAGTACCTGGCCCTGACCGACCATTCCCCGCGCCTGCGCGTCGCGAACGGTCTCTCGCCCGAGCGGCTCCGTGAACAGATGGGCATCGTCGAGTCGTTTCGCGGTGACGGCTTCACCCTCCTCACCGGTATCGAGGTCGACATCCTCGACGACGGCGCGCTCGATCAGGAAGACGACCTGCTCGACGAACTGGACGTGGTCGTCGCATCCGCCCATTCCCAGCTCCGCATGGAGAGCGGTCCGATGACCCGTCGCCTGGTCGGGGCGGTCTCGAACCCGAGGGTCGACGTGCTCGGTCATGTCACCGGACGCCTCGTCGAGGGGGCGCGGGGAACGCGGCCCCCCTCGACGTTCGACCCGCGCGCCGTCTTCGACGCGGCTGCGGCGCACGGGGTGGCGGTGGAGATCAACTCGCGGCCCGAGCGCCAGGACCCTCCCGACGAACTGATCGCGATCGCCCTCGACGCGGGCTGCCTGTTCTCGATCGACTCCGACGCGCACGCACCTGGCCAGCTCTCCCTCATCGACTACGGCGCCGCGCGTGCGGAGCGGGCGGGTGTGCCCACTGATCGCGTCGTCACCACCTGGTCGCTCGAGCGCCTGCGGGAGTGGCTCGGCCGACGGCGGTGACCGCTCGCGGCTCAGCCGGGCTGCGCGTTGGCGCGCAGCACCTCGAGCCGCGCGCGATATTCGGTCTCATCGATGTCGCCCTTCGCGAACCGCTCGGCGAGAGTGCCTTCGGCCAGCTGGGCTGGACTGCGCCGGCCCCCGGGCCCGAAGCCGTTGGCTGCGGCGGCGCGGCGCCACCGACGGCCGAACACGGCGAAGAGCACGCCGATCAGCACGATCCAGAACAGGGGGATCAGCAGGAACCACCAGTTGAAGCCCGGGCCGCCCCACCCCCCGGGGTGATGGGCGGACAGGTGAGCGGCCGCCGCGGCGACCAGGGGTACGGACATGGAGTTCCTCTCCGTCGGGCCGCGGAAGATCGCGACCGGATGCGTCGAGTCCACTCCCATCGCGGTCGTCGCGAATCCACCCGGGGGAGGCACTTCGCCTGCATCCGGCGGAGTACCGTCGGTCGGCGTCTACTGCCACCCGGGCGCGACGAGCCCGGACTCGTACGCCAGCACGACCAGCTGGGCGCGGTCGCGCGAGTGCGATTTCTGCAGGATGCGCGAGACGTGCGTCTTCGCCGTCAACGGAGACAGCACGAGCCGCTCGGCGATCTCGTCGTTCGTCAGACCTTGCGCGACCAGCCGCAGCACCTCGCGCTCACGGTCGGTCAGCGCGGCCAGCAGTACAGGATCCGGACTCGCGCGCAGCCCGTCCGCGGCGCGCTCGAGCAGCCGCCGCGTCACGCCGGGTGAGAGCAGCGCGTCTCCGGCGACCGCGACCCGCACGGCGCGGATCAGATCGGCGGGTTCGGTGTCTTTGACGAGGAAGCCGCTCGCCCCGGCTCGGATGGCCCGGCCGACGTACTCGTCGAGCTCGAAGGTCGTCACGATCACGACGCGCACGTGTTCCAGCGCGGGGTCGACCGCGATCTGCTCGGTCGTCCACAGCCCGTCTCCGTCGGGCATGCGGATGTCGATCAGCACGACGTCGACCGGTGTCGTGCGCAGCATCCGCAGCAGCTCTTCGCCCCCCGACGCTTCGACGACGACGTCGATGTCGGGCTCGGAGTCGAGCAGCGACCGGAACCCCGCGCGCACGAGCTGGTGGTCGTCGGCGAGCGCGACGCGGATCACGGGGCGCCGCGCCAGGGGAGCCGGGCGGCGATGACGGTGCCGTGACGCGAGTCGGACGAGATCACGAGCGTGCCGCCGGCGAGCTCGGCCCGTTCGCGCATGCCGCGGATGCCGCCTCCCGCGACGTGGTCGGGAACCATCCCGGTGCCGTCGTCGCCGACCGTGGCGACGAGATCGTCGGCGTCACGCGCGAGCGTCACCGTGGCGGTGGTCGCCCCCGAGTGACGCACGACGTTCGTGAGTGCCTCCTGCACGATGCGATAAGCCGTGGTCTGCACGACGCTCGGCGGGGTCTCTCCGCGCAGTTCGTCGTCGAGCCTGACCTCGAGTCCGAGTCCCGACCGGTCGCGGGCGAGAAGCGACAGGTCGGCGAGCTGGGGTTGTGGAGTCAGCGGCGCGCTGGTCGGGTGCCGTTCGTCACCACGCAGGAACGACAGGACGCCGCGCACCTCGTCGAGACCCGTGGCACTGAGGGCGCGGATGCTTCTGAGCGCCTCGCGGGCGCGCTCGGGATCGCGGTCGAACAGATGCAGCCCCACGCCGGACTGCACCGAGATCTGGCTCAGCGAGTGGGCGAGCACGTCGTGGAGCTCGCGGGCGATGCGCGCGCGTTCGTCCTGTTCGGCGGTGCGGCGGCGTTCGTTCAGCTGCGCCCGGCGCTCGTCGACAGCCGCACGGCGGGCACGGAACCCCTCGCCGATGGCGAAGCAGACGCCGAGCCCGACCGTCACGACCGCGACGCGGAACGGATGCCACGACGTGTCTGCGCGCAGACCCGCGATCGCGATCGCGACCACCCAGCCCGCGCCGACGGCGCCGAGGGCCCAGAAGCGGGCGCCGCGCACGACGGCGCCGATGATCGCGAAGGCGAGGGCGAACATCGGAGGCCCCGCGTCGGGGCGGAGGAGGAGCCCGGCGACGGTGAGGGCGGTGACGGCGACCACCGTCGGACCGGGGAAGCGGCGGGCGCCGAGCAGGGCGAGCGCGGATGCGGCCGCGAGAGCGATCGCCAGCGCTGCGCTCGGACCCCACGAGCGCCCGGCGGCGGTGATCGCGATCGTTCCGGGCACCTGCAGCACGAAGGCGGCGATGACGGGGAGGTACAGGGTGACCCCGGGCGGCGGGCGGAAGCGGGGCGCGCCGTCGTCCCAGGTGGTGCTCGGCATGCGCTCGATGCTACGCCGCGCCGGTGGGCCGGGCGTCGGCCGCACGGACCGGTGCGGTGTACTCCCGGGGGAGTACTCGGATGCTTCGGTGGCTCGTCAGCGGGCGAGCGCGGCGATCGCGCGGCCCATCGGGCCGGTGAGGTTCCAGCGCTCGGCGAGCGCGTCCGCCGCATCCGTCCTCTCGGCGTCGAGCGGCACGATGGCCGTCGGTACCTCGGCGAGCGGCAGGTCGCGAACGACCTCGACCACCGTCGGCGCGACGGCGATGTAGTCGAGCGCGGCCAGAATCTTCGCCTGCTGACCGGCGGGCATGCCTTCGCCGGCGCGTGCCGCCGCGACGATGCCGGCGAGGTCGCCGTGCGCGGCCAAGAGCGACGCGGCCGACTTGTCTCCGATGCCCTTGACGCCGGGAAGGCCATCGGAGGAGTCGCCCCTCATCGACGCGAAGTCGGCGTACTGCCGCGCGTGCACCCCGTACTTGGCGAACACGACGTCGTCGGTGACGATCTCGAGGTTGCTCATGCCGCGCGCGGTGTAGATGATGCGCACGGCCCGGTCGTCGTCGACGAGCTGGAACAGGTCGCGGTCGCCGGTGACGATGTCGACGGGCATGTCGGCCGTCGTCGCGAGCGTGCCGATGACGTCGTCGGCTTCGTGCTCGGCCGCACCCACGATCGCGATGCCGAGGGCGTCGAGCGTCTCGCGGATGACCGGCACCTGCAGTTCGAGCGGATCGGGCACGACCTCGACATCGGGCGCGTTCTCGACCGGCTCGGCGACACGGTGGGTCTTGTAGCTCGGGATCAGGTCGACCCGCCACTGCGGGCGCCAGTCGTCATCCCAGCACGCGACGATGTGGGTGGGTTCGTAGGTCGCGACGAGCTTCGCGATGATGTCGAGGAACCCGCGCACGGCGTTGACCGAGGTGCCGTCGGGCGCCTTGACGGTGTCGGGCACGCCGTAGAACGCACGGAAGTACAGCGACGCGCTGTCGAGCAGAAGCAACTTCTCGGGCCGTGGTGCCATGTGCTCAGCGTAGTGACGTCGCCCTCTGCCGCTCGCGTCCTCCGATCCCCACCGGGTCGCTATGCTCTGACCCGTGTCGCACGTCGCTGACCCGCTGGCGGTACTCGGCACGCGATGGGCGGAAAGCGAATGCTGGGACCTGAAGTGGCGCGGGTTCTTCCGCTTACGCCCTGAGCTGGTCGCCCGTGCGCCTCTGAGGTTTCTCGACTGGACGATCGACGGCCAGCCGCTCCGCGACAGGCTCGCGTTTGCGAACGGACGAGCGTGCGAGGACATCACGTTCCTGTCGGAAGGCTCTTACGGCGATCCATTCGCCATCGAGAGTCTTCGCGCGCTCCTCGGGGAGAACGAATCCGGGTTCGACCCTTGGGTGCAGTTCACGGACGGCCGTGCCGGTCTGCTGTTCTGTCCGCAGTGCGGGGACCTCGAATGCGGCGCGGTGAGCGCGGACGTACGCTTCACCCGAGACGCTGTCGAATGGCGTGATATCGCGTATCAAAGCGGCGTCACTGAGGACACCGGCACTTCCGAGATACCCGTCTTCTCGCTCCGATTCGATCGCGCTCAGTATGAGACGACCGTGCGCGGGCTCCTGGCCGAGTGGGGACCCTTGCCTGCCCTCTGACGCTCCGCGCGGAAGTACAGCGACGCGGTGTCGATGGGGCAGGTTGCGGGCGTAGGAGACGGCGCCGGCGTAGGACGTCTTGCGGCGATGTGTCCTGCGCCGGCGCCATGTCCTACGCCCGACACGGATGATGCGGATCAGCAGCCGGGGCCGGAGGGGTTCTCGGCGCAGGTCTTGTCGACAAGCGCCGTGCGCGCTTCGAAGATCTCGACGCGCTGACCGGGACCGGCCGCGGTGACGACCCCCATCACCGGGCGCCAGCCGGTGCCGAAGTCGACGGCGGCGACGTACTCGACCGACACGACCGCGATGTAGACGCCGCGGGAACCGTAGGCGTGGCTCGTCGGGGTGGCCGTGAACTGCGGTTGACCCAGCGCGGTCCATGCGGCGCCGCCGGATGCAGACCGAGCGGACGAGCCGTCGCCGTAGGAGAAGACATAGGCCGACGGGGAGAAGCGCACCGTCACCGGCCTGTCGAAGAGCGTGCCGGTGAGAGTCTGCGTCGACGCGGAGGCGACGAAGTTGGTCGGCATGCCGACGATGCCGACACCGCCGGGTTCGGCCTCGAACGACGGCTTCGCGGGCGCGAACGACGCGAGGTCGGATGCCATCACGTCGGGCAGCGAGACCACCCCGAACCCGCGGCCCCGGCACAAGACGTCGGCCGGCCCGCAGTCCTGCGGCGCGATGGCTTGCGAACCGGCGTCGGGGGAGGAGCCGGTGCTCGGAGGCGCATGACCGCCGGGGGAGGCGTTCGAGCCGCCGGAACCGACCGTGCCCCCGACGGTGACCTGCGAACCGTCCGTGGAGGCATGGCAGGTGGTGCCCCATGTGCCGACGTCATTGCATTGTTTGCCGGCGATGGGCAATGTGGTCAGACCTGCCAGAAGAGCGACAGTGACAAGCACGCGGACTAATCGCATACTGGTTCCCCGCTGCGTCCAGAAACTGAACTGACTTGCAAGCTTCCCGCTGCAGTTCGCGGGCCTTCCACTGTCACCCGCAGGCTCTGAACGGGAACACGGTCAGGATCGACGATCGATTCCCCGCTGAGTTCAGTCAACTCGACTGTCGAGACGTCAAGGCACACGGAGAAGTGGATGATGCCGTTCTCCAGGTCAGCCGACTCGCGTTGCAGATCGGTAATCGTTGATTCGCCCGACTTTGCTACTTGATCGGCGTGATATGTGGAGAGCCCTCTACGGTCGCTGGTGTTGAGCTCGCCGGTGGTGAGGGCGAAGACGGGCTCGAACGTCTCGGGGTCGCTCAGGTCGACCTGGTTGAGCGCGTCGACATAGGCGCGGTAGGTCTGCTCCGCTGCGGCGAACGCCTCTTCTTCGGTGGCGAAAGCGGGGGTGGTCTCTTCCGGTTCGGGGGTGACGGAGCATCCGCCCATCACAAGGACCATCGTGGCGAGGGCGGCGGAAGCGACGTGGCGAGCGTTCACCCGATCAGGGTACGAGGTGGGCGCGGACCCCGCCGGGGTTCTCCACAACGCCGCTGTAACAAGCGGTTCACACGGATGGGCGAGGATGTCGGCATGACACTTGCGACCGGCTTCTCCGTCTCCCTTCCCGAATGGCTGCGGGGCGAGCTCGATCAGCTGCCCGACGCGCTCGAAACCGCAGAGGAGCGGATGGACCTCGTGAACGCGCTCGCCGACCGCAACTGGCGCGAGGGCAACGGCGGACCGTTCGCGGCGATCGTCGTGGAGGCCGCCACCGGTCGCCTCGTCTCGGCGGGCGTCAACGTGGTGCTGAGCTCGGGTCTCAGCTCGCAGCACGCAGAGGTCACCGCCCTCGGGCTCGCCCAGACCGCGCTCGGCCGGTGGGACCTGGGTGCCGACGGTGCCGACCTCGAGCTCGTCGTCAACTGGCGTCCGTGCGTCATGTGCTACGGCTCGACCATGTGGAGCGGCGTGCGCTCGCTCGTGATCGCCGGTGATGGTCCGGAGCTCGAGGAGCTGAGCGGGTTCGACGAGGGGCCGATGGTCTCCGACTGGGCGGAGCAGTTCGAAGCGCGCGGAATCCGCGTGCGCATCGGGGTGCGAAACGCCGAGGCGATCGAGGTCTTCCGGGCCTACGGCGCGTCGGACGCCACCGTCTACAACGCGCGCGGCGCCGTCGACTGACGGGCGTCGCCGACGGGTCGTGCGCGGCGCGTCAGAGCGCGGCCGCTCCCCAGAACACGGTCTGACCCGAGTCGAGGTCGAGCACGTAGAAACCCGAGCCGACGGCATCGGGTGCGAGGTCGTACACCTCGTAGAACGTGACCGTCTCGCCCGGCTCGACCACCTCGACGTCCCACGCGCTGGGATAGGTCTCGATGTCGGAGAGGTAGGTCAGCTCTGCCTCGCCCCCGTCGGCCGTGAGGAAGCGGGTGTACGGCAGGTAGGCGTAGTCGACCGCCAGATCGATGGTCTCATCGGTGACGTTCGTCAGCTGCACGGGAACGCCGACATAGGCGCCGAATGCGGGCTCGAGGTCTCCGGTTGCCGCGGCGGCGGCCGTCAGGTCTTCGAACGGGAGAACGGTCAGCTCCCACACGTCTTGCGAGACGTTGTCATCGGTGATCGTGATGGTGGAGCCCGGAACGAGCGGGGCGGAGATCGTGTTGCCGTCGGCGCCGAAGTCGGGGGTACCGAGCATCGGATAGGAGTAGTAGTCGTCGTCGGGCGCGGGGGAGTACTCCGACCCCGAACTCGATCCCGACGAGACGGCCGAGCCGAACGCGCCGATGGCGAACAGCACCACGGCCCAGACGATCGACAGAAGGAATCCCGCACAGGTGATGATGAGTGCGGCGATCGACATCCCCTTGCCGGGGGTCTTCTTCACCAGGGCGATGATGGCGAGGATGATCGCGGTCGCGAACAGAGCCCAGGCGAGCGCCGAACCGACGAACGGGATGAAGGAGATCAGCACCCCGAGCACCGACGCGACGAGGGCGAGCACCGCGAGCACCGACGAGCCACTCTGCGGCGCACCGGCATTCCACGGTGCGCCGGGAGCCGGGCCGCCCATGGGCGGACCCCACGTCGGCGGGGCACCCGGGTAATCCTGACGCGGTGCACCGTAGGCCGCAGGGCCGCCGGGCGCGGCATAGGGCGGAAGGGGCGCGGGGTGGACAGGCGGCGTCGGAGCACCCTGGGGCTGCGGGGGCGGTGGCGCGGACTGCGGGCCGGCGGCGTAGGGCGGCAGGGGAGGCGACGCGGCGGCTCGCTCGTTCTCGTTCGGGCGGGTGCCGTCGGTCATGGCTGCTCCTGTTCGGTGATCCGCCCATGCTACGGAAGATCGCCGACACGTCGGAGGCCCTTGCGGGCGCGGCGGTACAGTGACGAACGTGTCTTTCGGAGCCGCGTCGTCGCGAAGGGGATTCCCCCGGTTCGCGGCCGGCGACCCGTGCCCGTGCGGAGCCGGACGATACGACGGATGCTGCGGCCCGATCCTCGGCGGTGAACCCGCGCCCACCGCGGAGAAGCTGATGCGCTCGCGGTACACGGCGTTCGTCGCCGGTGACGCGGAGCATCTGCGGCGCACCTGGCATCCGCGCACCCGTCCCGCCGATGTCGAGCCGGATCCCGCGACGGCATGGACCGGGCTCGAGGTGCTCGCCACAGAGGCCGGCGCACCGGCCGACCTCGAGGGGACGGTGGAGTTCCGCGCCCGCTGGAGCGAGAGGGGAGTGCGCGGCGGCCTGCACGAGCGCAGCCGCTTCGCGCGCCGAGGCGGGCGATGGGTGTACGTCGACGGCGAGATCCTCTGACTCGACCCGTCACGCGGAATACCGGCGCGCCGTGCGCGGTTCTGGAGGCCGTGAGCACCACAACGCGCACGGTCGACGTCGTCGTCATCGGCGCGGGCCAGGCGGGGCTGTCGACGGCCTACCACCTGCGTCGCCGCGGCTTCATCCCCGACGGCGAGGCGCACGCATCCGATCGATCGTTCGTCGTGCTCGACGCGAATTCCGCTCCCGGTGGTGCGTGGCAGCATCGATGGGCGTCGTTGCGCATGGCGACGGTGAACGGCATCCACGAGCTGCCCGGGTTCGATGTGCCCGCGGCCGACCCGACGGCGCGGGCGCGTGATGTGCTGCCCGCGTACTTCGCGGATTACGAGCGCGAGTTCGGCCTGGGGGTGCGTCGGCCGGTCGCCGTCACGGCCGTGCGTCGCGAGGCCGACGGGCTGCGCGTCGAGACCGACGCCGGCGCCTGGCGCGCGCGGTTCGTCGTGTCGGCGACGGGAACGTGGACGCGCCCGTTCTGGCCCCACTACCCGGGCCAGGAACGTTTCCGCGGGCGCCAGCTGCACACGGCCGACTACGTCTCGGCCGAGGAGTTCGCGGGTCGTCGGGTGCTGGTGGTCGGTGCGGGGGTGTCGGGCGTGCAGCTTCTGGACGAGATCTCGCACGTCGCCACGGTGTTCTGGATGACGCGCCGCGAGCCCGTCTGGATCGAGTCCGACTTCGACGTGCCCGCGCGGGTCGCCGCCATCGCCGGTGTCGAAGACCGCGTGCGCCGTGGCTTGCCGCCCGGCAGCGTCATCTCGGTCACCGGTATGCACTGGACGCCGTGGGCGCGCGCGGCGCGCGAGCGAGGCGTGCTCGAGCGGCTGCCGATGATGGCCGGCATCGAAGAGGACGGCGTGCGCATGCCCGACGGCACGTTGCTCGAGGTCGATGCGATCCTGTGGGCGACGGGATTCCGTCCTGCCCTCGAACACCTGGCGCCGCTTCGCCTGCGAACACCGGACGGCGGATTCCGGGTCGACGACTCGAGGTCGCTCGACGAGCCGCGCCTGTTCTTCGTGGGGTACGGCCCGTCGGCGTCGACGGTCGGGGCGAATCGGGCGGGGCGATCGGTCGCCGCCCGGATCGTGAAGGAACTCGCCCCCGATGCTCCGGCGTCAAGCCCCGCGCGGCGGGTCGGGGCCGGTGCGTAACGTGGAAATCCGACGAAAGGAGTGCGCGTGATTCCCGACGACCTGCGCGATCTACTCGACGAACCGAATTACGGCGCCCTGGGCACGGTGAGACCCGACGGCTCGGTCCAGGTCAATCCGATGTGGTTCGAGTACGACGGTGAGCACCTCTTGTTCACCCATACGACCCGGCGGCAGAAGTTCCGCAATCTCGCGGCGAACCCGTCGATGAGCCTGATGGTCTTCGACCCCGAGAACCCCTATCGCTACATCGAGGTGCGCGGGCGTCTCGTCGAGGCGACACCCGACCCCGAGGGCGCCTTCTACGTGCGGCTCGGGCAGCGCTACGGCAACGCCGATCAGCCGCCGCCGCCCGACAGCGCCGACCGGGTCGTTCTCAGCATGTCCATCGAACACATCGGAAGGCACTGACTCATGAAGGTTCTCGTTCTCGGCGGCCACGGCAAGGTCGCCCTCCTGCTCGCACCGCTTCTCGCCGCCCGCGGCGATGACGTCACGTCGGTCATCCGCAACCCCGAGCACGCGGGCGACGTGACCGCCGCCGGTGCCAGCTCGCTCGTGCTCGACGTCGAGGCGGCCGACGAGGCCGCGCTGCGAGACGCCGTCGACGGATACGACGCGGTCGTGTGGTCGGCGGGTGCCGGAGGCGCCAGCGCCGAGCGCACCTACGCGGTCGACCGCGACGCCGCGATCCGCACGATGGATGCTGCTGCCGCGACCGGTGTGCGTCGTTTCGTGATGGTGTCGTGGATCGGCTCGACCCCCGACCACGGCATCTCGCCCGACGACTCGTTCTTCGCCTACGCCGACGCGAAGCTCGCCGCCGACGACCACCTGCGCGCAACCGCGCTGGACTGGACGATCCTCGGCCCGGGCACCCTCACGCTGGGCGAACCGACCGGCACGATCACTCTCGCCCCCGAGGGCAAGGGCGAGGTGTCGCGCGCCGACGTCGCGGCCGTCATCGCGGCGTCGCTGGCGGACGACCGCACCGTGGGCCGTTTCATCCGATTCGGAGGCGGCGACACGCCGATCGCCGAGGCGCTCGCCGCCTGAGCTCCTTCCGCGGGCGCACGGGTTGCGACCCCGCGCACGGCCTAGGCCCGCGCCCTGGTCGTGCGCTCGGAGCCAACCCGTGCGCGCGAGGCGAGCGGCTCGTGCAGCCGCGGACCGGTCGCAAGGCCGGGGACCGCGTCTCTCGGCGCACCGTAACGTGGGACGCATGAGCACCCAGATCGAGAAAGCCCAGAGCTTCGCGCAGCTGCACACCGCCCCCGAGATCCTCCGCGTCGTGAACGTGTGGGACGTCGTCTCGACGAAGGCGATCGCCGCCCTCCCCGAGACGAAGGCCATCGCCACGGCGGGGCACTCCATCGCCGCCACGTTCGGCTATGAGGACGGCGAGAACATCCCCGTCGACGTCATGCTCGACATGGTGCGTCGCATCGCCGAGGCTGTCGACCTGCCCGTGACCGCCGACCTCGACGCGGGGTACGGCGATGCGGGCGAGACCGTGAGGAAGGCGATCGGCGCCGGCGCGGTCGGTGCGAACATCGAAGACCGCTTGAAGCCGCTCGCCGAGTCGGTGGCCGTCGTCGAGGCCGCCATCGCCGCCGGCGAGGCGGAGGGTGTGCCGTTCGTGCTGAATGCGCGCACCGACGCGTTCGTCCGCGGCGGCGATCGTCCCGTCTCCGCATCGATCGCCGACGCGATCGAGCGTGGCCGGGCCTTCCTCGACGCCGGCGCCACCTCGGTCTTCGTTCCCGGGCTCCTCGACGCCGACACCACCCGCCAGCTCGTCGAGGGCATCGGCGACCGTCGCGTGAGCGTCATCGGCATCCCGGGAGCCCTCACCGCGGCGGAATACGAAGCTCTCGGCGTGGCGCGCATCTCGTACGGACCCACGACGCAGCGCGTCGCTCTCACCGCCCTGCAGGACGTCGCGAAAGACCTCTACGCGAACGGCGTCATCCCGTCCAGCATCCGCGCCCTGAACTGAGCGCGTCTATTCGAAGGGCTCCTCGTCGACACCGCGCACGGCGAGGAGCTCTTCGGCCGCCAGCGTCAGATCGATGACCTCGCGGAGGAGTCCGCCGACGCTCGTCGCGCCGAGCAGCGCGAGCTGGTCGATCGGCCCGAGCGGCGCGATCGCGGCGATCTGCCACGCCCGCGCGAGCGGTTCTTCGGCGAGCTCGATGCTCGGTTCCCACCGGGTGTCGCCGTACTCGCCGGCGCGCGCGAGCACGCGCCGAACAATCCTCTCGGCCTCCGACGAAAGGGGGGCGAGGGCTTCGTTCCAGTCCAGATCGGGCAGCATGCGCACTCGGGCGCGCGGGTAGGGCGCGTCGTCGAGCCACTCCTCCACCTCGAAGCGGCTTCCTCCGCGTGCGAGCACCGAGATGACGCCCTCCTGCGGCAGCACCCGTTCGAGTCGCGCGACCGCGCCCCGTGCGAACCGCTTCTCTCCGCCCCCCACTTCGTGTCCGCGTTCGATCAGCACGACGCCGAACTCCGCGGGTTGTTCATCGAGCAGCATCCCGAGCATCTTCAGGTATCGCTCCTCGAAGATGCGTGCTGCCAGGGGTGTGTGGGGGAAGAGCACCATGCCCAGGGGGAACATCGCGAGCGTGCGGTCCGTCATGAGTTCGCCGTCTCTCCGAGAGCTTCGTGGATGCGGTGCAGGTCGACGAGCAGTGAGCCGACGAGAACCCAGTGGCCCTCCGACGGCGCGCCGATGTCGAGCGGTCGAGTCAGGGCCGGGGGTTCGAGGGGTGAGGATGCTGCGCCGTCGGCCGCGCGCGACGCCGAGGTCGCATCGGGGGCCCGGTGCCGGAGGACCGCGAGATGCACGTCGTGCGCGGCCCGGCGCAGCTGTTCGGCGATGGCGCGGACCGACGGTTCGTCGACGATCGACGGGTCGTACCGGTCGTAGGCTGCCCGGGTCATGCCGATCACCTGCGTGAGGATCGGAGTGAAGACGTCGAGCAACCGCTCGAGCTGGGCGAGGTCATCGCGGTGACGGCGGCCCCGCGGATTGAGGGCGAGCGAGTCGCGTGCGTCTGACAGCGCTTCGTCGGCCGCGTCGCGCATCGGCCGCATCAGGCGTGCCTCGAGCAGGAGCTCTTCGAGAGAGGCGGGCGTCTGCGGGGTCGCGAGCGCGTCGGCGAGGCGATCGAGGGCGGCCGACAGCTCGTCGCCGAGCGCCTCGATGCGCTGCCGGGCCGGGGCGACGGCGACAGGGGGCACGAGCGCCACGTTCACGATGAGGCCGACCAGCGCGCCGATGAGCGTCTCGATCACGCGATCGACGGCGTAGAGCGGGGTGGCGGTGCCGAGTGCGAGCACCAGGATCGCGCTGATCGCCACCTGATTGGCCGCCCCCGGGGTCAGCTTCAGCGCCCACGCGGCGAGAAGAGCCACGGCGGCCGCGATGAGGATCACCCAGGTCGACGAACCGAGCGCGATGCCGAGCGCGGAGGCGACGATCACCCCGGCGATGACCCCGACACTGCGTTCGACCGCGCGCGTCAGCGACTGGTTCAAGCTGGGCTGTACGACGAGGAGCGCGGCGATCGCCGCGAAGACGGGGAGCGGCCCGGGCACAAGCCACCCGGCGAGCAGCCACGCCGCGATCGTCGCTATCGCCGACTTCGTGACCTGGAGGAACGGGGTTCGGCGCGCGGAGCGGAAGGAAGCGGTCACACGCATGCTTCGAGAGTAGGCCCGTCGCATCCGCCCGCGGCTGTCACATGGCGTGCTCAGGTGTCCGTGAGTCTGCGCAGAGCCGATCCCTTGTGCGCCGCACGGTTGCCGCTCTTGTCGGATTCGACGACGAAGGCGGGTTCGTCGGACGAGGCCGTGAAGTGCTGCCCGGCGAGGGTGAAGTCGCTCGTCTTCTTCTCTACGATGCTGCCGTGCGTGCGACCCTGCGGGGTGTTCCAACTGACCCGGTCACCGGTCGAGAAATCCTTCGCCATGAGCGCCTCCCTGATGCGTATGCACCGATCGTGCCCGCTCGACACCCGCGCTCGTGCGGGATTGACAGTCGTCAGCTGGCCCTCCCCACGTGCGTGCGGGCGTAGCCTGGAGCGCTGATGACCACAGATCACGCCACCGTCCTGCGGACGCTGCTGCGCGAGGCCGAACAGCGTCTCGCCCACCTCGACGACGACGAGCGCAGTCTTCTGCGCGACCGCGCCGATGCAACGGCCGACGATGAGCACGACCCCGAGGGGTCGACGCTGTCGGGGGAGTGGAGCCGGGTCGACGCGTTGCGGCGCGGCGCCCAGCACGACAGTGCGGATGCTGCGGCGGCGCTCGCCCGCGTCGCCGACGGAACGTACGGTACCTGCGTCGTCTGCGGCGGCCCGATCGCGCCGGGGCGGCTGGAGGCGCGTCCGACGGCGGCCACCTGCATCGGATGCGCCCGCTGAGGCTCTGGTTGTGCAGCATCCGTCACGGGCGTAGGACATGGCGCGGGCGTAGGACGCATCCGCACTCATCGTCCTACGTCGGCCACATCTCCGACGTCCACGACCTTCGCGGGAACGACGCTTAGGCTCGGGGAGTGGAAACTCTGCTCGTCGTGCTGCTGTTCGTCAATGCCGCCTTCAACGTGATCGTCTGGCCGCGGTTCTACATGCGCGTCGCCAAAGACCCCCGGGCACGCGATGCCGCGGGGAAGCCGACCACCTTCCTCATCGTGCACGCGGTTCTCATCGCGCTGGCCCTCGTCATCGCACTCGCGTCGGTGATCGCCGGCGTCGCCGCGCTCACAACCTGACCCCTCACGGGGCCCGTCGCGTCATGGGCGCGCAGCATCGACCGATGCGAAAGGACCGCCGTCCCGAGAGGGCGGCGGTCCTTTCTCGTGAGTGGGGAGGTCAGTCGTCGGAGACGGTGACCGTGACGTCGATGTTGCCGCGGGTCGCGTTCGAGTAGGGGCAGACCTGGTGGGCGGCGTCGGCGAGCGCCTGTGCCTCGTCGTGCGGGAGGTTCGGGATGACGACCTCGAGCTCGACGGAGAGCTGGAAGCCGCCCTCACCGTTCGGGCCGATGTGCACGCGCGAACCGACGCTCGTGTCTTCGAGCGTGACCTTCTGGCCCCGCGCGACGGCCTGAAGCGCACCGTGGAAGCAGGCCGCGTAGCCAGCGGCGAAAAGGGCCTCGGGGTTCAGGCCGCCACCGGGGCCGCCCATCTCCTGGGGGATGCGCAGGTCGGTGTCGAGCAGTCCGTCTTTCGTGACGACGTGGCCGCCGCGTCCTTCGCCGGTTGCGAGTGCTTCTGCGGTGTAGATGACGTCCATGGGGATGTCCTTTCGGTTCAGGAGGCGGTTGCCTCGGAGGAGGCCTGCACGCTGCGGGTGAGGCTGTGCAGGGAGTCGAGGAGTCGACGTGCGGCGTCGATCTCGATGCCCATGCAGGTCGCGATCTGGGCGGAGACCCCGCTCATGCGTTCGCGGAGATCGAGTCCGAGCTCGGTGAGAGAGACCTCGACGACGCGTTCGTCGTCGGAGCGGCGCGTTCGGGTCACAGTGCCGGCGCGTTCGAGTCGCCGAAGAAGGGGAGACAGCGTGCCGGAGTCGAGGTCGAGCGTCTGGCCGAGCTCGCCCACCGTGCGCGGGCCGTCGGTCCAGAGGGTCACGAGCACGAGGTACTGCGGGTAGGTGAGGCCCCAGGGCTCGAGTACGCGCCGGTAGGCCTGCGTGGTTGCGCGGCTCGCCGAGTACAGGGCGAAGCACACCATGTCGTCGACTGCGGGCATGCGAGAAGCATTGCACGCCATTGAATTGTGCGCAACTGATTTGACGACGGTTGACCCCGCTCGGGAGCGGGTCGTGTCAACGAGGAACACCGCGAGCTGGGGGAGCACGGCCCCCAGCGCCACGCCGACGAGCCCCGCGGCGCAGCAGACCGCGGCCACCGTCACCTGCACGCGCAACCTCACACGCGCGAAGACGACCTGCCCGGCGGCCGCGGCGGCGAAGACGGAGAACGCCGTGGCGCCGGCGGCCGTGAGAGCGTCTCAGTCGTTCGCGGGGAGACGCGCAAACCGGACCCGGTGCGGCTCCGAAGAGAACGAGACAGAGGAGGATGGTCGGATGCGTCGAATTCTCGCCGTCACACTGGCGGCCGTGGGTCTCACCCTCGTGGGCTGCGCCCCGCAGCAGGCGGCACCGCCGGATGACGACGGTCGTCCGCTCGTCGCCTTCTACGGCGACTCGTACACGCTCGGTACGGGTGCCAGCTCTCCGGATGAGCGATGGTCGACCCGTCTCGCCGAGGACCGCGGCTGGCGGGAGTACAACCCGAGCGTGAACGGGCTCGGGTTCGTGAACAACCGCGATGCGCGCGGTGCCGACCTCCCCGGCGACATCATCGACTCCCAGCCCGACATCGTCGTCATCACGATGGGACTCAACGACGCGTTCAGCTTCGACGCGCGGGGAACCGAGATCCGCGACCGCATCGCCGACGACGTCGACCGCCTGACCGGAGCCCTCCCCGACGCGCGCTTCGTGGTCGTCGAACCGTTCTGGTACACCGCCGAGCGCACCGAGGGCCTCGAGACCATCATCGGCTGGGTGAAAGACGCCGCGGAGCGCATCGACGCCGACTACATCCCGGGGGCCTCGTACTGGATTCAGGGGCGTGAGGGCGAGATGGCGGAAGACGGGCTTCACCCGAACGACGCGGGTTACGACGAGATCTACCGACACATGGATGCGGCGTTCACCGAGATCGGCCTCTGAGCCCTGCCGCGGGGCCTGCCCCGACCGGGGCGTGCACGCTACGCTGGCGCCCATGGCCACCCTCGTCCTGACCGTCGTCGGTGCCGACCGGGCTGGTCTCGTGGCCGCTGTCGCCGGCGAAATCGACGCGCACGGCGCCAACTGGGAGAACAGTCAGCTCGCAGAGCTGGCCGGAGCCTTCGCCGGCATCATCGAGGTGTCGGTCGACGAGGCCCGCGTGGCATCGTTGCGCGCCGCGCTCGCTGAGATCCCCGGGCTGGTGACCGTGACCCTGCCGACGACGGGATCGTCGCGGGGCTCCCGAGATCGACGCTTCGCGGTCTCGGTGCTCGGCAACGACAGACCGGGGATCGTCCGGGAAGTGTCGACGACGCTGAGTCGACGCGGCTTCGGCATCGAGCGGATGACGACGGAGGTGCGCGACGCGCCGATGGCCGGCGGGCGCGTGTTCGAGGCCACGATCGTGGCGATCTCCGCCGCATCCGCCGACCCCGACGACCTCGCCACCGGACTCGAGCAGCTCGCGAACGAGCTGCAGGTCGACATCGCGCCCCTCGACTGACGTCGAGGGGCGGGCTCAGCCCGAGGGGTTCTCGACCGGCGTGCCGTCTTGTTCGGTGGTCTCTACATCGTCGACGTCGCCGCCCGTGGCCGTCGCGTCGTCGATGTCGGTGCCGTCGTCCTGCGGGTTCTTCTCGCTCATGGTCGTCTTCTCTCTCAGCTCTTCACTGCTTTGCGTGCGGCTTTCTCGGCCTTGTGGGCGGTCTTCTCGGCCGACTTCCGCGCCTTCTTGAGCTGTTTCGCGGCGCGGCGGCGGATCTTCTTGACCTCGGGGTCGTTCCACAGCGCGACGACAGCGGTAGCCAGTGCACCGTACTTCGCGACGACGAGGCGGACGCCGACGAAGACACCGGCGGCGGCGCCGAGGACGAGAAGAAGTTTGGCGAATCGGTTCATGACGGGTCCTCCGGGTATTCGGCTTCGAGTGCTGTCCCATCACACCGCGCACCGGTCGGGATGCGCCCTCCCTTGCGCACGGGCGCGGGGTGTGGCACGAGCGGGTGGACCGCGTGCGCGAGCAGGCATCCCGCCAGGAGGGCACCGAGGCCTCCGACGGCCATGTCGCCGATCGTGTCGTCATAGGTGACGAAGATGTCGTCGGTGACGAGGGTCTTCCCGAGCCACTCGATCATCTCCCACACCGCGCTGAGGGCGAGTCCGAACGCGGTGACGAGCACGATCGCCGCGCGTCCGGTGAAGGCCTGCGTGCGCGGGGCGGCGACGACGCCGGCATAGGCGCAGAGCACGTACAGGAGCACGGCGAGCACGCCCGTGCAGACGAGGTGGATGGCGATGTCCCACCACGCGAGGCGGGTGTAGAGGTCGAACACGTTGCTCCACGCCGCGACGAGGACGGTCGCGGTCGTCACGATGTCGAAGATCGGACGCAGGCCGAGGAACCGGGGCGCCACCAAAGCAGGGAGCGTCAGCCCGACGATGCCGGCGTCGGTGGCGGTGAACCAGATCGCGGCCGCGATGACGCTCAGGGCGCCGATCAGCCGGAGGGCGTCAGCGGTGTATTCGCCGATCGAGCGAGGTGGCCGGAGGAAGTTCTCGATCATCGGATCGTGTCGTCGAGGTCGACGCGGACGACGGCGTGCACGGGAAGGTGGTCGGACGGCCACCGGCCGTCGACGGGCTCGCCATCGATGGCCGCGCCGAGCACACGCACGCCTTTCGTGACGACGATCCAGTCGATGCGGGGTGCGTCGGCGCGCGGCCGGCGATAGTTCACGAAGGTGCCCCACCTCGGGGTGAGGTGCGTCCCGGCGCTCGCCCACGCGTCGCGCAGGACGCCGCCGGACAGCAGCACACGCAGCGCCGGTGACGCTGCAGCCGCGTTGAGGTCGCCCGTGACGATCACGGGTTCCGTCGCCGCTTCAGCCGCGCGCCTCACGATCTCGCTCGAGCGCACCCGTGCGGCCGCGGAGAAGGGATCGAAGTGCGTGTTCATGACCCGGAAGCGCGCCTCGGTCGCGCGGTCGCGGAACAGAGCCGACACGACGATCCGCGGGACGACGGACCCCCACGAGCGCGATCCGGGCTCGTCGGGTTGCGTCGACAGGGCGGTCTGGTCGGCCTCGACCAGCTCGAGCCGTTCCGCGTCGTAGAACAGCGGGCAGGCCTCGCCACGCCCATCGCGGTTGCGACCGCGGCCGATCGAGCGATAGCGCGATCCGAGCGCGGCCGCGACGAAGGCCGCCTGATCGGGCATCGCCTCCTGCACGCCCAGGACCGTGGGGAGTTCCGCGGCGAGCAGGGCACGCAGGGGTTCCCTCCGCCGTGACCACCGATCGGCTGGACGCGGGTCGATGCCGAGGCGACGACGGATGTTGTAGGTCATGACGTGCAGTTCGGGGGCGTCGACCGGTCCGATCACGCCGGTCATCGTGCGCATGACAGCAGGGCGCGATCGCGGCGGGCGCTGCGTCGATGCAGCGCGACGCGAAGCCAGCGGTGCGGAGGGAAATCGTGGGGCCAGTGCACGGTCACCGTGCGGAACCCCCTGCCGATCCGCTGTCGGAACCCCGACACGCTGGCGAAGGGGCGCATCGACATCCCCATGGCCGCCGAGGGGAGCCGCCCGATGCGGTGGCGCTCGCCGAGGTGGAACGCGAGATCGACGTCGTCGTGCAGCATCGCGTCGTGCCGGTGCACCGCCGAGCGGACGTCCATCCACGCCTCACGGCGAAGCGCCACGTTCGAGCCGAAGAGAGGAAGGTGCCCGAGAGCGGGTGCCGTGACGAGGATGTAGGCGAGGAGGTAGGCGAAAGCGAGCGGACGGCGCAGCATCCGTGGTCCATCGATGAAGCGCGCGCCACCGGTGAACGCTGCGACGTGCGGCTGACGGGAGAACGCGGAGAGGACCATCTCGATCCACGTCGCGTCGGGGACGCAGTCCGCATCGAGGCGGAGGATGACCGCGCCGGTGGCGGCGTCGTACCCGAGGGCGCTGGCCGCGGGTATGCCCGGACGCACGCACTCCACGACACGGGCACCGGCACGGCGGGCGACCTCCGCAGATGCGTCGACGGAGCCGTTGTCGACGACGATCGTCTCGTCGGCGAGGCGCGTCTGGCCCGCCAGGGCGGCGAGGCATCGCGAGAGCGCGACAGCGTCGTCTTTCACGGGGATCACCACCGAGACGGTCACGTAGGCGGACGACGCCCGGGGGCTGCGTCGTTCGGGGATGGTCGTCACGGCGTCTCCTCGGCGGCTGACCAGCCACGCTACCGCCGTCCCGCCCCGGCCTCGGGCCGTTGACAGGCCGCACGTTGCGGCATAGCGCCGCACTGCGATGATGGGCCGACCATGACCGATGACGAGGACGAACGCTGGCTGGTCATCGACGGGCGTCGGTGGCGCCGCACCGATCCCTGCCTGCCCGACGATCTCGCTGCGGCGCTGCGCTCCCACCTCGGGAAGGGGCGCTCGGGCGTCGGCGCGGGCAAGCGTGCGGGCGACGATGCGGCGGTCACCGCGGCCCGGCATCGCGTCGGACTCGCGAAGCACGGACTCGGCGAACGCGGTCCGTACTGGTGGGACGAACCGGAGGACGACCGCATCGCACGCGCTCGAGCGGCGCTCGCCGAGTTGGACGGCCTCGAGTCCGCGACACGTGGGTAAGTGCGTCGCACCGTTCCCGCCCGGTGTCAACGGCGTGCGCCGGGGCCCGGAGAGGCGTTGCATGGGGGGATACCTCGACCCACCCGTGGAAAGGCCGCGTCATGATCGCAACCCCCTCCGAACTCGAGAAGCTCGCCAGCCTCCTCAAAGGCTTCCGCTTCGCGATGCTGACAAGCCGTGACGAAGACGGCAAGTTGACCGCCCACCCGCTTACCGTGCAGGAGAGCGAATTCGACGGCGACCTGTGGTTCATCATCGGCCGTCACGCGTCAGCGGTGGAGCACGTCTCCCGCGATGCGAACGTCGGCGTCTCGTTCAGCTCCAACGATTCGTGGCTGTCGCTGGCGGGCACCGCCAGCATCGTCGACGACGGCGCGAAGCTGCGCGAGCTGTGGACCCCGGCCGTGGAAGCCTGGTTCCCCGAGGGGCCCGAAGACCCCGACGTCACACTTCTGAAGGTCGACACCGTCAGCGGCGAGTACTGGGACAGCCCCGGCGGCAAGGTCGCAACGATCGTCGCCCTGGTGAAGCACAAGGTCACCGGTGAGAAGTACGAGGGCGACAACGAGAAGTTCGACCTCTGACGCGACGACACCCGCGGATTGGAGGGGGGCGCCGCGCCTGCGTACGCTGGGCCGGTGCCCTCCGTCCTGAACGTCTCGGCGTACCTGTTCACGCCGATCGATGACCCTGTCGCTCTGCGCCCGGTGCTGCGAGCGCGTGCCGTCGACGCGGGGCTGAAGGGGACGATCCTCCTCGCCGAGGAGGGCATCAACCTCTTCCTCGCCGGGGACGAGTCGGCGCTGCGCGGGTTTCTCTTGCAGCTGACCGCCGACGAGCGATTCGCCGCTCTCACGGCGAAGGAGAGCTGGTCGAGTGCCCAGCCGTTCCGCAAGATGCTGGTCAAGGTCAAGCGCGAGATCATCCGCATGGATCGCCCCACCGTCCGCCCCGCGGCCGGTCGTGCCCCGGCCGTCGACCCCGAGACGTTGCGTCGTTGGCTCGATCGCGGTCACGACGATCGAGGGCGCGAGGTGGTGCTGCTCGACACGCGCAATGCGTTCGAGGTCGATTACGGCACCTTCGACGGCGCGCTGAGTTGGGGTATCGAACGCTTCACGCAATTTCCGGATGCGGCGGCCTCCCACCGCGACGACCTGACCGGTAAGACGGTCGTGAGCTTCTGCACCGGTGGTATCCGCTGCGAGAAGGCTGCCCTTCACCTCCGGGAGGAGGGGGTGGACGCCTACCAGCTCGACGGGGGCATCCTCGGTTACTTCGAGCGGGTCGGGCGCGCCCACTGGAGCGGCGATTGCTTCGTCTTCGACGAGCGCGAGGCGTTGACGCCCGGGCTCGCACCGCGCGAGGTCGACGCATGACGGACCGGGTGACCGTGGGCCGGTCGACGGGTCTGCGGGTGGCAGGGGCGTTCGCACTCGACGCCGCGCTGGTGGTCGCCTTCGCGGCGACGGGGCGTGCGACGCACGACGGCGATGTCTGGAGCGGGCTCGCGGTGACGGCGTGGCCGTTCCTCGCCGCTCTCACCGCCGGGTGGCTCGTCACGCGCGCATGGCGGGCGCCGTCCGCGCCCGTGCGGGTCGGGATCGGCGTCTGGGTGACGACGGTGGTCGGCGGGATGCTGCTGCGGGCGCTGTCAGGTCAGGGCACGGCTGTCGCGTTCGTCGTCGTGGCGACGTTGACCCTGTTCGCAGCACTCGTGGGCTGGCGGTTCATCGTCGCGCTCGTTCGGCGTTCGCGCTCGAGAGCGGCGCTCACCGAGCGGCGGTCGTCTTCGCGGGCGAGGTGATCATCAAACGGTGGCGCTAAACGGTGGCGCTCAGGCCATCGGAGGTCTCGATCGACATCGTCCGCGGGGTAATACTGCTGGCTCTCGGAGCCTCCGCAATCACGGAGTGGGCGTGAGGGCCAAGACCGACCGGCCGGACAGCGTGCGCTGCCCGGCCGGAGAAGTCTCAGAGGGGGCGAATGTTCGCAGCCTGCATACCCTTGGGTCCGCGCTCAGCGTCGAACTCCACCTTCTGGTTCTCCTGGAGCTCCTTGAAGCCGCTGCCGGCGATCGCGCTGAAGTGCGCGAACAGGTCGGCGGAGCCGTCATCGGGAGCGATGAAGCCGAAGCCCTTTTCGGAGTTGAACCATTTCACGGTGCCAGTGGCCATCGTGTTCTTCCTTTTTCTTTTCGGGCCGCAATCAGCGACCGTGTGTGCCGCTTCGACGTGTGCGGAGCGGACGGATGAGGCGCAGCGAACGCGACCGGCGCGGGGTGACCCGGCGGGTGGCGATCGTTCCGCGAGCTTCTTCGACCGTGGTCTGCGCGAGAACGGCAGACGCATGGCGACCGAGGTCTTCACCGACGGGGCCGTGCGCGTCGTAGCCATCGGTGACGGTGGCGACGAACCCGGCGTACTCGCCGGCATCGGTGGCGACGAGGATGTCGGCCCCGGCCTGGCGCCAGTGGACGGATGAAGAGGAGGAGCGGGGTGTGAAGGGAGGTACGGTGACGAGCGTCAAAACAAGCTTTCAGCAGGGCGGAGGAGGCAACACGATGGTGCTCTCACTGCGCAAAATCTAGGGGTTATATGAGCCGTCTCAGACGGGGAAGAACGTCGGGGTTGCTGTTCTCTACATTGAGGCAGAGGGTTTCGACGCGGGGCCCCGGATCGGGACACCAGCAACGCTACCACGCTCTTCGACCGCACGGCTAGGGGCGGTCGTCGATCGCCCCCTCGCGATCGGCGGCGACGATCGCGCGCGCGATCCGCTCTCCCGAGGCGAGGGCACCCTGGATCGACGCGGTGGCGCGGTGGTCTCCCGCCACGTAGACGGCCTCGGCGACACGGGCGTGCGGCGTCGCCCGCAACGGAGCGGCCTGCACGGGGAGGGCGTGGGGAATGTCGTCGCGTCGCAGCAGGTGCCACGACCCCGCATCCGTCTGCCAGATCTCGCCGAGCTGGCGGCGCACCTCAGATTCGGTCGCCTCGTCGACGCCGCCGGAGCGCAGCAGACACGTCGCCTGCACGAGGTGGCGTCCGCTCGGTGCGTACGACGCAACGGTGTTCGACATCACCGCGGTGTTCACGATCGGACCGCGCCCGCGGGCGTCGACGCTGATCATGGCGGATGCTGCGGGAGCGGTGTCGGTCGCGAACCACCACGTCTGCAGTCCGCGCGTCGCCGGGCGAGGCAGATCGACGAGGTCCGAGACCGCATCGGGTCCGACCGCCACGACGACGATCGCGGCGGAGATCGCGTCACCGCCGTCGACGTCGACCTCCACACCGCCCGGGTTCGACCGGAGACGCGATACCCGCTGACCGAGTCTGATGCCGACCCCTTCGGCGGTTGCGGTGAGCGCGAGCTGCGCGGGGAGCGCGCCGATTCCGCGCTCCGGGAGCCCCGGGTGTCCGAGGACGAACATGCGCACCAGCAGACGGACGAACGCGTCGGAGGTGCTCTGCGCATCATCGGCGAGCACCCCGGCGAGAAACGGCGCGAGCACCGCGGTGCGGAGCGTGCCGAACAGTCCCGCCCGATCCCACCCCTCGCGAAGCGTCCGGTCGGGCGCGGCCATCATCGTGCGGGGGCCCAGCAGTGCCGGTGCCATCCAGCGGGCGAGGGCGACAGCATCCGCCCCGCTGATCAGGCCGCTCCGGATGGTCTCGGGAATGCTCGCGGGGTGCCGCAACGGGTGGGCGATCTCGGCGACGGTGCGCTCGCGGCGCACGCGCACACCGACCGGGAAGCGCTGCAGGCGGAGGGCGGCGATGTCGACCCCGCGCTGCATCGCCGGGTAGGCGGGGTTCAGCACGTGGAACCCGCGGTCGAGAAGGAAGCCGTCGACCTCGTCGGTGCGCTGGCGCCCACCCACCGCGTCGCCGGCCTCGAGCACGACCACGTCGCGACCGGCTCGAGCGAGGTCGGTTGCGCAACGCAGACCCGCGAGGCCCGCGCCGATCACGATCACGTCATGCGTGTGCATGCGGCGAGCCTAGGCGGCCCGCTCGGTTCGCGCCCAGGGCTTGCCGGACGGCTCGAAAGGCCTCACCAGCCGCCGCGCGTCGGCGTGTGGCCCTCTCTCGCGTCGTCGGGCATGGCCATCTCGGCGCGGACACCGAGCAGACGCACCGCACGATCCGGGTCGATCTTCGTCACGAGCGCCATCGCCTCGGCGACCACGGACTCGCGGTCGTTCGTCGCCGCCACGCGACGCGTGAAAGTCTTCGTCACGAAGGGTGCGTAGCGCACCTTCAGGCCGAGGCCCACGACGGGGCGTTGCTCGGCGACAACGTCATCGAGCACGTGGTCGAGCATGGCGCGCACCGCGTTCGCGATGTCGGCACGGTCGACGAGATCGACCTGGAACGTCGTCTCGCGGCTGTGACCGCGGGCCACCCACGGGGTGTCGTCGACCGTGGTGGCCCCGTCTCCTCGACCGAGCTGCCGGTACCAGAGCCCCATCTTCGGTCCGAACTCGGCGGTCAGCACGTCCGTGTCGGCGTCGGCCAGCTGCGAGACGGTGACGATGCCGTGGGCGGCGAGCCGGCGCGAGACCTTCGAGCCCACACCCCAGAGTTCCCTGGTCGGAAGGTCGCCCATCACCGACGACCAGTTCTCGGCCGTCAGCCGGAAGACGCCGCGCGGTTTTCCGAAGTCGGTCGCGATCTTCGCTCTGACGAGGGTGTCGCCGATCCCGACGCTGCAGTGCAGCAGGGTGCGTTCGAGGACGGCGGCCTGGATCGCTCGTGCGTAGGCCTCCGGATCGGCGGTCTCGATCCCGACGAACGCTTCGTCCCACCCCAGCACCTGCACGGTGGCATCCGGCTGTGCACGCAGCGTCGCCATGACTCTCTCTGATGCGGCGGTGTAGGCGGGAGCGTCGACGGGGAGCAGCACGGCGTCGGGCGCCTTCCGCGCGGCGATCCGCAGCGGCATCCCCGAACCGACGCCGAATGCACGCGCTTCGTACGACGCCGTCGACACGACGGCGCGCTCCGCGGGGTCGCCCCGCCCGCCCACGATCACGGGCTTCCCGGCGAGCTCGGGTCGCCGCAGCACCTCGACGGCGGCGATGAACTGGTCGAGGTCGACGTGCAGCACCCAGGATGCGGCGTCACCACTCATGAGCCCAGTGTGCTCCGCACCGACGACTTCCGCAGTCCGCAGACAACAAGAGCCGCGACCCTGCGGGGATCGCGGCTCTCGTTCGAGCGAGGGTTACGCCGAAGCCTCGGCGCGCTTCGGCAGCACCCAGCCGGGGCGCACGAAGTGGCACGTGTAGCCGTGCGGGATGCGGATGAGGTAGTCCTGATGCTCGGGCTCGGCCTCCCAGAACGGGCCCTCGGGCTCGATGGTGGTGACGGCCTTGTTCGGCCAGAGCCCGGATGCGTCGACGTCGGCGATGGTGTCGCGCGCGACCTGATCCTGCTCGGGGGAGAGCGGGAAGATCGCCGAGCGGTAGCTCGTGCCGACGTCGTTGCCCTGACGGTTCAGGGTCGACGGATCGTGGATCTGGAAGAAGAACGCCAGGATGTCGCGATACGTGGTCTTCGTGGGGTCGAAGACGATCTCCACCGCCTCGGCGTGGCCATCGTGGTTGCGGTATGTGGCGTGGTCGTTCGTGCCGCCGGTGTATCCGACGCGCGTGTCGAGCACTCCGGGCTGGCGGCGGATGAGATCCTCGACGCCCCAGAAGCATCCGCCGGCGAGAACCGCCGTCTCGGTGCCGGGCGTTCGGGTGATGGCTCCGGTGTCGCTGGGTCCGCTGGTCATGATGCGATCTCTCCTTCATTGTCGCTGAGCGTGTCGAAGTGTGTCAGGTAGGCGCCGTAGCCCTGCGCCTCGAGCTCGGCAACGGGCACGAACCGCAGTGCGGCCGAGTTCATGCAGTAGCGCAATCCTCCCGCATCGCGGGGGCCGTCGTCGAAAAGGTGGCCGAGGTGACTGTCGGCGCCGGCCGATCTCACCTCGGTGCGCTTCATCCAGAGGGAGCGGTCGGTCTTCTCGGTCACGACGGACGGATCGATGGGCTGGGTGAAGCTCGGCCATCCCGATCCGCTGTCGAACTTGTCGGTCGACGAGAAGAGCGGCTGACCCGAGACCACATCGACGTAGATGCCGGCTTCGTGATTGTCCCAGTACCGGTTGCGGAACGCGGGCTCGGTGGCGTCCTCCTGCGTGACGCGGTACTCGTTCGGGGTGAGGCGGCTCAGCGCCTCGGGAGTCTTTCGGTAGTCGGTGCTCACGGTTTCCTCCTCGGATCGCACCGCTGGCTGCGGCGTCACTGAAGAGAACGGCGGCCACCCCGGTTTTGGTCCCTCGAACCTGGGAGCGGGGTGTGAGTTCGCCAGGCCCGCGACGACGCAAGATGGTCGCATGGGCGACTCCGGCACGCGGCGAGCGGGCAGCATCCATCTGATCGGCGGCGGACGCGACGCAGGGCGTCTGGCACCGTCGTGCGCCGCATTCGTCGAAGACGCCGCGGAGTGGAGGGCGCCTGGTACGTGGCTCCGGGCGTCACCGTGCGGCGGGTGACGGTGCGGTTCGGGGCGCGTTTCTCGCCGTGGGGCGCGACATTCCGCGCCCCGAGCGGAGAAACCCGCCCCGAAACGGCGCAACGTCAGGCGAAGAGGCCCGCGCCGACGTACGAACCCGGCGCGGCGCCCGGGGGCACGGCCCACAAGCCCGAACCCACGTGACGGATGTACTCGCGCATCGCGTCGGTCGACAGCGCTCGCTGCAGGGTGACGAACTGTTCGGGGCTGCGCTGGAACGACAGGAAGAACAACCCCGCGTCGAGCCTGCCGAGATCGGTGTTGCCGTCGACGAAGTTGTATCCGCGGCGGAGGATGCGGATGCCGCCGTTGTTGTCGGGGTGGGCGAGATGCACGTGACTGGTGCGGTCGATGCGAGGCGCGCCCGCCGCATCCGTCGCCGAGAAGTCGGGCTCGGTGAACTCGTCGCCTCCCGACAGGGGTGCTCCCCGTCCCTTGTCGCGGCCGACGATGCGGTCCTGTTCGCTCAGGCGCACGCGGTCCCACGTCTCGATGATCATGGCGATCTTGCGTGCGACGAGGTACGAGCCGCCCGCCATCCAGGCGGGTTCGTCGGCCGTTCCGACCCACACGTTCTCGTCGAGGGCGGCTGTGTCGTCGGCGAGGATGTTCGCCGTGCCGTCCTTGTAGCCGAAGAGGTTGCGCGGGGTCGCGGCCCCCGTGGTCGTGCGCGAGGTGCGGCCATAGCCGAGCTGCGACCAGCGGATCCGCGCGCGTCCGAACGCGATGCGACTCAGGTTGCGGATCGCGTGCACGGCCACCTGGGGGTCGTCGGCGCACACCTGGATGCAGAGATCGCCGTCGGATGCTGCGGGGTCGAGGTCGTCGCCGAGGAACGGGGGCAGGCGCTCGAGCGCCGCGGGGCGCGCGCCGGCCAGTCCGTACCGGTCGTCGAACAGTGACGGACCGAAGCCGAACGTGACGGTGAGACCGTTCGCGGCGAGTCCCTGCGCCTCCCCGGTGTCGTCCGGTGGTGCCTCGGGGGAGCCCCCGACCGCTCCGGTCGCGCTGACCTCGAGCCCCTGCGACATCCGCGCCGAGGCGTAGCTCCAGTCCTGCAGGAGCGAGATGAGGTCGTCGCGGTCGGTGCGCGCCATCATGTCGAACGAGGCGAAGTGCAGGTGCTCCTGCACGGGGGTGGTGATCCCCGCCTGGTGCGTGCCGTAGAAGTCGTACGCCGTCGTCGCCGGGTCGACCGTGGCCGCCGCGGCCGCGGTGCGCTGCGCCACGACGCCGCCGCCGGCTCCCATCACGAGGCCCGCGGCGCCCGCCCCGAATGCCCACCCGAACAGCCCGCGTCGCGAGACGCCGGCTGCGTGGGCGGGGGGCGGGGCGTCGGTGCCCGTCGTCTCGTCGGATTCGGTGGTCACATCACTCCAGGACGGTCACGGTGAGCTGCGAGAGCGGCTCGGCCAGCGCGTTGATGAGGTCGGTGAACTCGCGCTTATCGGCCTCGGTGAGCTGGCCGTAGCCGACGAAACCGTCGGTGAGCGAACCGTGCGCTGCCAGCGAAGCCTCGAGGTCGGCGTAGCCGGCGTCGATCTCGTCGACGAGGGCGGCACCCTCGTCGCCCTTCGAGGCGGCGAAGTCGGAGACGAGCGAGAACGCCATCTTCGACCCCTCGACGTTCGCGGCGAAGTCGTAGAGGTCGGTTCCCGACCACCAGTCCTCCTCGCCGCTGATCTTGCCCGTCGCGACCTCGTCGAGCAGCGCGATCGCGCCGTTCGAGATGCCCGCGACGCCCTGCGCGTCGAGCGCCGTCTGGAAGTCGGCGGAGTGCACGTAGTCGTACAGCTCCTGCACGTCGGCGATCAGCTGGTCGCCGTACGAGGCGCGTTCCTCGGCCGTCGACGGCGCCCAGCCCTGCCAGGCGGGCGTCTCGCCGTCGGCGTTCAGGGCGTCCTGAGCCGGAACCCAGAGGTCCTTCTCGATGCGGTGGAACCCGGTCCAGTCCAGCCCCTCGGCGACCGCGTCGACCTCGCGGTAGTCGATGCGGGGGTCGAGGTCGCCCAGGGCTTCGGCGACGGGCTCGATGCGCTCGTAGAACGCGCGCACCTGCGGGAACTGCGCCTGCGCGGCCGCATCGTCGCCCGATTCGTAGGCGGCGACGAACGCCTCGACGGCGGGCACGAGCTGGCCGACCTGATCCTTCACGAACGCGGCATAGAGGTCGACGGCCTGCTGCTTCTGCTCGGCGTCGGGTCCGTCGATCGCGACGGCGTCGCCGCTGACGGCGAAGCCGGCCCGGCCGACCCCGTCGCCGATCATGCCGGGCTTGCAGAGCGTGTAGTAGTCGCCGGGCTGCGCGACGACGGTGAGCGTCCGCGACGCGCCCGGCGCGATGTTCTCGACCTCGCCCACGATGCGCAGGCCGTCGTCGGCGAGCAGGTAGAACTCCGTGACCTCGTCACCGCTGTTGGTGACGTCGAACGCGAGGGTTCCGCTCGTCGCGGTCGATCCCGACACTTCGCAACCGTCCGCGGTCGACGTGACGGTGAGGGCATCGGATGCGGCGACGTCGGCCTTCGCGACGCAGCCTGCCAAGACGATGGTCACGACCCCGAGGGCTGCCGCCGCTCCGACGAGACGAGAGGTGTTCATACTGCTCCTTGCTGTGTGGTGGACGCGCCGGCGGCGGGAAAGCCGGTGCCGTGGGAGGAGATCTCTGCGTCGCGGGCGGAGGTCGTCGACGCCGGGGGAGCCGACGTCGCTCGAGACGGACGCCCCATCGCGCCGCGGACGAAGAAGAAGCCGACCACGGCGATGTACACGATCCACGCGATGACCTGCAGCCACGTCATCCGCGGCATGAAGCCGATCGTGGCCTGGAGGATGGCGGCCAGCGGGCCGCCCGGCGGCACGGCGGCGGAGACGTCGAAGGCCCACCCGAAGGGGACGGCCGCCCACCCGGTCGCCACGGCGCCGGTCGCGGCGTCCAGGGGCGCGGCAGCGGTGAAGGGACCGGGAAGGGCGCCGGCCTCCTGCAGGTCGTGGATGGCGTAGGCCAGCACCCCGGCGGCGACGATCACGAGGAACGCGCCCGTCCAGGTGAAGAAGACCCGCAGGTTCAGACGCAGCATCCCCCTGGCCACCGCCCACCCGAGCACGACCGCGCACGCGAGACCGAGGAGGGCCCCGAGGAGCGCATCGGGAGCGTTGCCGAACGACTGCACCATCGACCACAGCAGCAGAGTGGTCTCGATCCCCTCGCGGGCGACCGAGACGAAACCGATCGCGATCAGAGCCCAGACGCTGCCCGCGACGAGCGCGCGCTGAACCCCGCTCTCGAGATCGTTCTTCAGTGTGCGGGCGGTGCGCTGCATCCAGAAGATCATCCAGGTCACCATCGCGACCGCGACGAGGGAGAGGAGTCCGCCGATGAGCTCCTGCGCCTCGAACGTCAGTGAGTAGGCGCCGAAGGTGAGGATCGCGCCGATGCCGAGCGAGAGGGCCACGGCGAGCGCGACACCGGCCCACAGACGGGGGAGCGCGTCGCGGCGGCCTGATCTCGACAGGTAGGCGACGAGGATGCCGACGACGAGGGCCGCCTCGAGGCCTTCGCGCAGGCCGATGAGGAAGGTCGCGAACACGGGCAGACGTCCTTGCGTGGGGAAGGGGAAGGAGGTGCACCCACCGGGTCGACCTCATGAGGTAAGGCTTGCCTCACCGATCCGAAAGAGTACGCCCATCGAGGCCTTCCCGTCCACACGACGCATCGACGTCGAGCGACGTCGCCCCATCGAGCGCCGCGGATCGGCGAGGATCGCGGGGAGAAGGCGCGTCGTCGCGCAACCCCCGGGGAACGCGAAGATTGCGCGTTTACGCTGACCGCACCCGCAATCGAGGAGGACCCGTGCCGCGCACCATCGTCATCACCGGAGCAAGCGACGGCATCGGCGCCGCATCTGCCCGTCAGCTCACCGACGCCGGCGAGCAGGTCGTGGTCGTCGGGCGCAATCCCGAGAAGACGGCCAAAGTCGCCCGTCAGCTGGGGGTTCCCTCGCACGTCGCCGACTACAGCGATCTTTCCCAGGTGCGTGACCTGGCCGCCGTGCTCCTGGACACCTACCCCCGCATCGACGTGCTGGCCAACAACGCCGGGGGCGTCTTCGGCGAGCGCACGGTGACGAAGGACGGGTACGAGCTGACGTTCCAGGTCAATCACCTGGGCGGTTTCCTGCTCACCAACCTGCTGCTCGACCGATTGATCGAGAGCCGGGCGTCGATCGTGCAGACCTCGAGCTTCGCCGCGCGGGGATTCTCCCGCTTCGACATCGACGACCTCCAGGGCGAGAACCGCTTCTCGGCGACGACCGCGTACGGCAACGGCAAGCTGGCGAACGTGCTGTTCACGAAGGAGATCAACCGTCGCTTCGGCGACGACGGGCTCAACGCCGTCGCGTTCCACCCCGGTGCGATCGCGAGCGGATTCGCCGCGGCATCGACGGGTCCGTGGCGGTTCATGTACACCAACCCGCTCGCGGCGCGCCTGCTCACCTCGACCGAGGTCGGCGGGGCCCGCCTGACGTGGCTCGCGCTCGGCAAACCCGGGGTCGACTGGCAACCGGGCCAGTTCTACTCGAACAACCGGCCGTCGAAGACGAGCCGCGTCGCCGACGACCCGCTCATCGCCCAGCGCCTGTGGGACGAGAGCGCCGAGATGGTCGGGCTGTAACCGCGATGGCCGCGACCCCGCGGCAGACGAAACCGTGCGCTCACTGCGGGCGCCCGTTCGCCGACCGCAAGCGGTGGGCCGGGCGCGAGCAGTGGGACGACGTGAAGTACTGCTCACGCGGATGCCGCGCCGCAGCCGCCCGTGAGAGGCGCCGGGCATGAAGGCGGCGCTCATCCTCGGCACGCAGCTGTTCGCGCAGCATCCGGCCTTCGACGATCCCGACATCGACGCGTTCTTCTTCGTGGAGTCGCCCGCACGGTTCGAGAAAATGCCGTACCACCAGCACAAGATCGTGCTGGTGCTCGCGGCGATGCGACACGCTGCTGCGCGACTCGAGGCCGACGGCCGCGCGGTCCACCGCGTCGAGCTCGCCGAGGGGCTGTCGTTCGCGGAGGGGGTCGAGCGGCTCGTGGGCGAGACCGGTGCGGAGGGGCTCGCGTGGATGAGCGCGACCGATCGTGGCGTCGACGAGCGCCTCGGCCGGCTGTGCGCCCGGCTCGGGCTGCGCACCCGCGTCTACCCCGACGACTTGTTCCTCACGCCCGCGGATCTCGTCGACGGATGGTTCGCCGAGCACCCCACCCCCGTCATGGAGGACTTCTACCGGTGGCAGCGTCGCCGCACCGGCGTTCTGATGGACGGGGAGAAGCCCGTGGGGCGTCGCTGGAACTTCGACGCCGACAATCGCGAACCCCTCCCCAAGGGCGGCCTGCCGATCCCCGCGCTGCCGACCCTCGAGCGCGACGCGATCCTCGAGCGCACGATCACCGAGGTCGCCGACCGGTTCGCGGGTCATCCCGGCGATGCGACGCAGTTCTGGCTGCCCGTGACCCCCGACGGGGCGCGTGGCTGGCTCGAGACGTTCGTCGCCGAGCGACTGCAGAATTTCGGCCGCTACGAAGATGCGATGGCGCACGACGAGGCGTTCCTGTTCCATTCCGTGGTCTCACCGATGCTCAACATCGGACTCGTCACGGTGCGGGAGGTGGTGGATGCGGCGCTCGCCGCCGTCGACGACGTGCCGCTGGCCTCGATCGAGGGGTTCGTGCGGCAGGTGGTGGGGTGGCGGGAGTACATGCGCGGGATGTACCGGGCTCACCCGGTGCTGGAGCGGACGAACTTCCTCGGCCAGGAGCGACGGCTCGAAGGCTGGTGGTACACGAACGAGGATGTCCCCGACGACCTGCCCGAACCTGTGCGCACGGTGCTCGGCCGGGTTCACCGGTGGGGATACGCCCACCACATCGAACGGCTCATGGTGCTCGGCAATTGGTTTCTGCTGCAGGGGTACGAGCCGCGCGATGTCACGCGCTGGTTCTCGGCGCTCTTCGTCGACGCGTATGAGTGGGTCATGGTGCCGAACGTGATGGGCATGAGTCAGTACGCCGACGGAGGGCTCGTCGCGACCAAGCCCTACATCTCGGGCGGTGCCTATCTGCAGCGCATGGGCTCGTGGTGGTCGTCGGGCCGGGAGGCGAAGGAATCGGCCTTCACCGACGCATACTGGCGCTTCCTCGACGATCACGAAGACCAGCTGACCGGAAACCACCGCCTCGCCCGGCCGCTCGCCCAGATGCGTTCGCGCCGCGAGGCCGCCGAGTAGTCCGGGCGTCGAGAGCGCGTGGCATCCGTTCCCGGGGAGTCACGCCACGCGGCGGTACAGAACCTCGGGGCGGCCGCGCGCGCCGAAGCGGTGCGAGACGGCGGCCTGACCGGTGTCTGCGAGATAGCCGAGGTAGCGGCGTACCGTCGCGCGAGAGGCGCCCGACGCGTCGGCGATCGCCTGCACGGTGGCGGGTGTCGTCGGGTGCAGCGCCGCGAGGATCGTCTGCAGCGTGGAGTCGGCGAGGCCTTTCGGCAGCGCGGTCGGGGTCGATGGCACTGCGGGAGCGGCGCGCGGTTCGACGAGCCGGTCGATCTCGCCCTGGGCGAGCCCGATCGGCGTCTCGGCCGGGCGCTTGCCGCGCTCGGCGCGATACTCGGTGAGCCGGGCGACGAACGCCTCCTTGGTGAACGGCTTCACGAGATACCCCACGACGTGGGCCGCCAGGGCCTGGCGCACGGTGAACCCGTCGCGCGCCGAGCTGATCACCATGACGTCCACACCCCACTCGCGCACCAACCGCAGCCGGTGCAGCACCTCGATGCCGCTGAAATCGGGCAGGTTCATGTCGAGCAGCACGAGATCGATGCTCGTGTCCGCAGCCAGCCGCGCCCCGTCGGTGCCGGTGCGGACGGCCGCGACGAGCTCGAACCCCTCGACGTCGCGCAGATACGCCGAATGCAGGCGCAGTACGGCCGGGTCGTCGTCGACGAGCAGCGTACGGATGCGGGTGCCGTTCACCGCACGAGCCCTCGGGCCGGGATCGGCATCTCGACCGTGAAGCGCGCCCCGCCCCACGGGGAGCGCCCGACCGTGATGGTGCCGCCGCGCCCGGCGACCGCGCGACGGACGAGGTCGAGCCCGACCCCGCGCGCGTCGGGGCCGCCCTTCGACGAGACGCCGCGCTCGAAGATGCGGTCGACCAGGTCGGCCGCGATGCCCGGGCCGTCATCGGCCACGTCGACGTGCACCCCGGTCGGGTCGGCGACGACGAGCACGCGAACGGTCTGCCCGCCCGCCTCGATCGCGTTGCGACAGAGGTTGCCGACCACGAGCAGGTCGGCGTCGTCGAGCAGCCCCGGCTCGACGGTCGTCAGCGGATCGACCTCCAGGCGCCCGCCGCGCGCGTGGAACTCGGACGCGAGGGCATCCAGCAGGGTGCGCAGGGCGGGGTCGCCGACGGCCGCGGCCGCGGCCGTGCCGGTCGTCAGCGGCACCAGCCGATCGACGTAGTCGAGCGCGGCCTCCGCTTCGCCCTCGGCGACCAGGCCGCGGATCACGTGCAGACGGGTGCGGAACTCGTGCGTCTGGTCGCGCAGCGCCTCAGCGATCCGCCGCTGGGTCTCGGCATCGCGGGCGCGGTCTTCGAGACGGCGGATGCTGCGGCGCAGCACTCCGGTCAGCAGCGCGCTGACGAAGCATCCGATCACCACCGATCCGAGCACCCAGGGGAGGAGCCCTCCGACCGCGGCGCTCAGGTCGCTCGCGATGCTGCTCTCGAGGATGCCGACCGACGCCGCGCCCACGATCTCGTCGCCGTCGGAGACCGGCACCTTCGCGCGCAGCGTCGACCCGATCGTGCCCGTCTCGGTGCCCACGAAGGTCTCGCCGTCGAGCACGGCCGACGGGTCGGTCGAGACTCGCAGACCCCGCTGATCGGGGGTCGGGTGGGTGAGCCGGATGCCCGCCGCGTCGGTGATGACCACGTAGTCGACGCCCGAGGCCTCCTGCAGGATGTCGGCGAGCGGCTGCAGCTCGGCCATGGCCGAGGCGGTGTCGCCCTGCACGGCGGTACGCACCTGGTCGAGGTCGGCGAGGCTGCGCGAGACGTCGAGCACGCGCTCGGTGGTGGCGACGCGGATGCTGCGGTCCTGCACCGCGAGGGCGACCAGAGTGGTGACGGCCACGCAGGCGAGCACGACCACGCACTGCATGACGAGGATCGCGAGCGTGCGGGTCTTCGTGCTCGCACCCGGCGTGTTCGAGGTCATCGTCGACTCCTCTGCGGCGTGAGCATCAATGAGCGCAAATCCAGCCGAACGCGACGCGACACCCACGCGATGCCAGTCTACTCGGGCGGTCTGCAGCAACGACGACGCAGACCCGGGAGGTGGATATGCGTCGACGCATCATCGGAACGATCGTGGGTGTCCTCGCCGGAGCGCTCTTCCTCGGCGCGGCCGTGCACGCGAGCGTCACCGGAGGAGGCTCCGCCAGCCCACGCACGAAGATCACCCTCGTCGCGCCCGCCGCACCCGGCGGCGGATGGGACGCTTTCGCCCGCGAGGGGCAGCAGGTCATGCGCACCGAGGGCATCGCCGGGGGAGTGCAGGTCGTGAACATCCCCGGCGCGTCCGGCACGATCGGCCTCGGCCAGGTCGCCGAGATGGGTGACCGGCACGACATCATGCTCGTCACCGGCGGAGTCATGGTCGGCGGAACGATCATCAACAACTCCCAGGTCACGCTGGAAGACGTCACCCCGATCGCCCGGCTCGCCGACGACTTCAACGTGCTCGTGGTGCCGGCCGACTCGCCGTTCCAGACGCTCGACGACTTCGCCGCGGCGCTCGCCGCCGACCCGGGCGGCACGGCCATCGCCGGTGGTTCGCTCGGCGGCATCGACCACCTCCTCGCGGGGCTCCTCGCGCAGGCCGTCGGAGCGAACCCGGCCTCCGTGAACTACCTCGCCTACCCCGGCGGCGGCGAGGTCGTGACCTCGGTTCTCTCGCACACGGCCGCGGCGGGCCTGTCGGGGTACAACGAGTTCCGCGACCAAATCGAGTCGGGCAGCATGCGGGCCCTCGGCACCTCCGCCCCCGAGCCCGTGGAGGGCATCGACCTGCCGACCTTCCGCGAGGGCGGGCTCGACGTGTCGATGTCGAACTGGCGCGGGTACATCGCCCCGCCCGGGATCGACGACGAGACCCGCGAGGAGCTGATCGCCATGGTCACGGAGCTCCGCGACACGGAGGCGTGGGCCGAGGTGCTCGACCGCAACGGCTGGGTCGACAGCTTCATGACCGGAGACGAGTTCGGCGCGTTCATCGCCGATGAGACCCGCCGCACCGAGCAGATCGTCGAGGAGCTGGGACTATGACGACCAACGATTCACATCCGATGACCACGGGAACCATCCGTGTCCAGCGCATGCCCCGCTGGTTCACGGGCCGCAGCGAGCTGTTCGTCGTCGCCGGCGTGCTCGTGCTCGCGACGTGGATGCTCATCGGCACCGTCACGATGCAGGTGCCCGACGGCGCCGCCTTCCCCGGGCCGCAGTTCTTTCCGACACTCGTGTGCTTGTTCCTCTACGCGGTGGCCATCGCCCTGGCGATCGAGGTGCTGCGCACCCCGCAGCGCCAGCACGTGGGGGATGACCCGGTGGAGATATCCGACGAGATGCTCCGCGACCTCGGCGCGATCGACGCGACGAGCGAGATCCGCGTCGTCTCTCCCGAGGACTACGCGGCGAAGCCGACGGATGCTGCGGCGAGCGCAGCATCCGGATCCGACCACAAGACGGTGCTGATCACGATCGCCGGCTTCGCGGGCTTCATCGTGATCCTGCCGTTCATCGGCTGGCTCATCTCGGCGGCGGCGCTCTTCTGGGTCATCGCCTGGGCGTTCGGCAGCAAGCGACCGCTGATGGACATCGCCATCGCCGTCATCATCTCGTCGGTCGTGCAGCTGGCGTTCGGGGCGGGCCTGGGCCTGTCGCTCCCCGCCGGCTTCCTGGGAGGGATTCTCTGATGGATCAGCTCGGACACCTCATGGAGGGGTTCTCGGTCGCCTTCACGCCGCAGAACCTGCTCTTCCTCGTCATCGGCGCCGTGCTCGGCACGGCCGTGGGCGTTCTCCCGGGCCTCGGTTCGGCCATGGCCGTCGCCCTGCTGCTGCCGGTCACGTTCAGCCTCGACCCGACCGGCGCGTTCATCATGTTCGCGAGCATCTACTTCGGAGGGCTGTTCGGCGACTCGACCTCGGGCATCCTGCTCAACACCCCGGGCAACTCCTCGGCGATAGCCACGACCTTCGAAGGTCATCGGATGGCCAAGGACGGCCGAGCGGCCAAGGCTCTCGGAACGTCGGCGATCGGTGCGTTCATCGGCGGCACCATCGCCTGCATCCTGGTGGTCTTCTTCGCCCCCGCGATCGTGCAGCTCGCGACGATCTTCGGTCCGGCCGAGTACTTCGCGCTCGCCGTGTTCGCCTTCGTCGCCATCTCGGCCGTCGTCGCCGACTCGATCGTGCGCGGACTCGTCTCGCTCGGCCTCGGCTTCGCCCTCGCCCTCGTCGGCATCGACGGCATGACGGGCACCGAGCGGTTCACCGCAGGCAGCCCGGTGCTCTTCGACGGCATCTCGATCATCGTCATCACGGTGGGCCTCCTCGCCCTCGGCGAGGTGCTGCACGTCGGCTCGTACATCCGGAGATCGGGCGGCCCCGGCGCGGTCGTCGCGCCGAAGGGCTCGCCGATGCTGAACGCCCGAGAGTGGCGTCAGGCGCTGCCGGCGTTCCTCCGCGGCACCGCGTTCGGCGTGCCGTTCGGTGCGATCCCGGTGGGCGGCTCTGAGGTTCCGACGTTCCTGGCGTACGGCACCGAGAAGCGACTCGCCAAGCGTCGCAACGACCCCGACTTCGGCACGCGCGGTGCGATCCAGGGCGTGGCCGGTCCTGAGGCCGCAGGCAACGCGACCGCGGGCTCCGCGATGGGCGCGTTGCTCGGCCTCGGCATCCCCACGTCGGCGACGGCGGCCATGATGATCGCCGCGTTCCAGCAGTACGGCATGCAGCCCGGCCCGCTGCTCTTCGAGCGCAGCGGCGACCTGGTCTGGCCGCTGCTGGCGAGCCTCTTCCTGGGGCTCATAATCCTGCTGATCATCAACCTGCCCTTCGCCGCGGTGTGGGCGAAGCTGCTGCTGATCCCGCGTCACTACCTCTACGCGGGCATCTCGGTCGTCGCGATGCTCGGCATCTACGCCATCGCGTCGCGCACCGTCGATCTCTGGATGGCGCTGGGGATCGGCGTGGTCGGACTGATCATGCGACGTTTCGCGCTTCCGCTCGCGCCGGTGCTGATCGCCGCGATCCTCGGCCCGCTGGCCGAGACGCAGCTGCGCCGCGCGCTGGCTGTGTCAGAGGGCGACCCGACGATCCTCGTCTCTTCGCCCATCACGGTGGTGTTGTATCTGCTGCTCGCGGTGGTTGTCGGGGTCAGCGTGCTGCAGCACACCCGCCACACCGTCAAGCGCCGCAAGACCGACAAGGCCGACGCGCTCGTTTCCTGAGCCGCGCAGAACAGGCAGTTCGTGCCGCATCCGGATGGATGATGCGGCACGAACTGCCGTGTGCACGTCGACGTCTCAGGCGGTCCACTCCCAGGTGGCGAAGACCGACTGCGCGAGGGCGGTGCGGTCGGCCTCGGCGACGTCGTCGTTGAAGGTGAAGGTCACGACGTAGGTCCGGCCGGCGTTGGTGGGGTAGTACTGGTCGACGCGGAACTCGCTGCCGCTCGAGGCGAGGAGCGCGGTGAGGTGCGACGACTCGACCCCCGCGACCGTCACCCGCTCGAGCACCTGCACGTCGGTGGCTCCGCCGGTCTCGAGCTCCTGCACGCCGATGGTCTCGACCTGCTCGTTCGTGACCTCGCCGGCGGGGCTGAGGACGACGTTGATGTTGTCGGCGAAGCCGTCGGTGTCGGTCACATCGGCCACGGCCGTGTCGACGCCGTCGGGCACGGCCTGTCCGTCGGGGATGCCCCAGCCCTCGGGAGCGATGAAGCTGTAGCCGTCACCGGTGATCCGGTCGCCGGTGGTGGCTTCGGCCGACTCGGACGGTGCAGTCGTGCTCGAGGCGGCGGGGGTGTCGGTGCCGATCGTCGCGGGCGAACACCCGGCGAGGGCGAGCGCGAGCACGACGGAGGCGGTGGCGAGGGCGGGGATACGGCGCATGCCCTTCACCGTACGCGGGTGCGGGGTGGCATCGACCGCCTTTACATCCGTGCGCGGCGGAGTCACGCGGAAGCGATGGCTCCGTGGTCGGGAAGTGCGGACGCGAGCTGCGTCCGCCACCACGGCGTCTCGATGAACCCGCGCTTGAGGAAGACGAGCTCCATGCTCGACGTCCACCCCTGCACGCCGTCGAGGTGGGCGAGGGAGTCGGTGATGAAGGCGTAGAGCTCGGCGGTCGACGGTGAGATCACCTCGCACACGAGTGCGTTCTGATCGAGGAGCACGGCCAGGTATCGCACGAAGGGGTAGGCGCTGAGCTCGCGTGCGACGTCGTCGAGACGGTCAGGGCGCACCGTGACGGTCATGAAGGTCTCCGCCGCCATCCCGAGGGCCGCGGAGGGAACGAGGGCGAGCATGTCGACGCAGTGAGTGCTGCGCATCCGTTCGAAGCGACGCCGCACGCTCGACTCGTTCATGCCGAGCCGTTCGGCGATGCTCTGGAACGTCTCTCGTCCGTCGGCGCGCAGCGCCGCGAGGATGGCGCGATCGGCGCCGTCGAAGTGCTCGGGCGCGCACGGTGCGTGCGTCGGCGGCGCCTCGTCCTCGGCAGCATCGGGCGGCCCGAGCATCTCCCCGTACAGCTGACGACCCCAGTCGAAGCTGACTTTGTAGACATGGAGGATGAGGTCGCTGCGCCAGCGCTCGACACCGTCGATCAGTTGCAGCTCCGCGACGTGATGCGGGTACCGGGTGGCGCCGCCACGCACGATGACCTCCGCCATGATGTCGTAGCTGCCCGTGACGACCGTGCAGAACCTGACCTCTTTGTTCTGGGCCAGTGTCTCGGCGACCCGCATCTGCATCCCCGGGGCGGTGTTGATGCGCACGAAGAACGAGTCGAACGGTCCGTCGGCGCCGAGGGCGGGCACGGCCGCGACGCGTACGACGCCGTCGGCGATCAGCTGCTGTCCCCGTCGCGAGACCGTCGTCACCGGGCCGCCAACCGCTTCGGCGATGGCCCGCCAGCTGGCGCGCCCGTCACGTTGCAGCGCGACGATGATGCGCTTGTCGAGGTCGGTCAGGCGGTCCAGAGCGCCGGAGATCACGGGTTCGCTGACGCCGTCGGAGGGACGACCCGATGTAGGAACGAGCGGACGGTCCGTGTCCATTCCTCTGCCTCCTCGATCTGGGGCGAGTGGCCCGACTTCTCGAAGACGACGAGATGCGAGTCGGGGATGAGCTCTGCGATGGTCTCACTGCACGATACCGGCGTGATCCAGTCGGTGCGTCCGACCGTGATGAGCGTCGGCGCCGTCACTCCGGGCAGCCGCGGCTTGAGGTCGTAGTTCTTCAGGTTGACCGAGAAGGCGTAGTTGTGCGCCTCGAAACGGTAGGGCGTGGCCTGCACCTTCCGTTCGGTGGCCTCGGGGTCGTAGACGAAGTCGTAGAGCGGCAGGATCTCCCGCCAGCAGTCCTTGAGGTCGTCGTTGTCGCGAACCCGGCCTTCGTCGATGCGGTCGAACTTCTCCATGTCGATGTCGACGCGGTCGCTGGCGATCGCGTTCTCGCGCGCCAGGTGGGCGTTGCCGTTGTCGGCCGACGTGTCGCGCAGCACGACCGCGCTCACCCGGTCGGGGTAGCGGATGGCGTACTCCATCGCCATGAAACCGCCGTACGAGCCGCCCGCCATGATGACCGTCTCCGCACCCGCCCACTCGCGCAGCCCGTCGAGGTCGGCGGCCCACTGCTCGTGGCTGAAGACGCCCGCCCCCTCGCTCTCCCCGCTGCCGCGTGCGTCGAACACCACGACGCGATACTCGTCGGCGAGTCGGCCGAAGCTGGCGCGGGGCTCGGCGCGCGATCCGAGCCCGGGTGCGCCGTGGTGCGTCAGGATGACGGGGGCGTCCTCCGGGCCGAGCACTTCGACGGCGAGCTCGTTGCCGTTGATCACCACGCGTTGCGCGCGTGTGGTCGCTGCTGCGAACTCGGGGGAGACGGCGTTCTCGGTCATGGTCGTCCTTTCGACGGGTGGATGCTGCGCGGGGAGCCGGCGACGATCAGAGGGGGATGACGCAGTCCTCGAGCGAGCGCGGGAACGACGTGAGGGGCTCGGAACCGGTCTCGGTGACGAGCATGCTGTCGCTGATCCGATACCCCGCGTGTCCGGGGATGTAGATTCCCGGTTCGTTGGAGACGATCATGCCGGGTCGGAGGACGGTCGGATCGCCGTCTTCCAGCCACGGCGGCTCGTGCATGCCGAGCCCGATACCGTGCCCCTGCCGGTGCCGGAGGTACGACCCGAGTCCGGCGTCGCGGATCACGTCGAGGCAGCGCGCGTTGCTGTCGCAGCAGCGGATGCCCGGGGCGATCGCGCGGCCGCCCTCGGCCTGTGCGTCGCGGATCGTGTCGTGGTAGCGCCGCTGGTCGGACGTCGGCTCGCCCAGCACGAACGTGCGCTCGCCCTCGACGAAGCGCCCGCCGACGGCCGCGCCCAGCGACAGCATGAAGGTGTCCCCGTCGCGGAGTCGGTACGAGGAGGGCAGGCCGTGCGGGATGGCCGAGTTCGCTCCGGCGTAGACCAGGCCGCCCGCGAGGAAGGAGATGACGACGACGTCGGCGTGCTCCTGATACATCTCGCCGACCCCCACGCGTCCGACGTGGGCTGCGAGGTCGGCTTCGGAGGGGAACGGTGCGCCCGAAACGATCGCATCGCGCACGAGGTCGGCCCCCGCCTGGAGCATGAGATCGGTGATCCGCGCCGCCTCCCGGTGGAGTGCGACCTCCTCGGGCAGCTTGATGAAGCGGGCGGTCGTCACCATCTCGCTCGGCACCCACTCGACGTCATCGAAGGCGGAGCGCAGGAGCGCGAGGCGATGGTGGGTGATCTGCGTGGTGACCGCGATCCTCCGTGCCGGCGCCGCCGCTCGTGAGAGCGGTGCGAAGGGGCTCTCGAGGCCGGGGTACTCCGCGAACGTGACGATCTCGGCGTGCGCGCGCTGCTCCTCGGCGTGCTGGCGTTCGAGCTCGGGCACGAGCAGCACGACCCGACCGGTCCACTCGAGTAGAACGGCCACCGGGCGCTCGCCGGGGTGGTGGAAGAATCCGGTCAGGTACGACACATCCTCCGGATGGTCGGTGATGAGGGCGTCGACCTTCTCAGCGGCGAGCATGGCCAGCATCCGCTCCTGGATGCGGTCGTACACCTCCGCACCGAGGCGCTGCGAGAAGGGAGTGGACGGATCAGCGCTCATGATTGCGGGGGTTCCTCGCGTCGTTGTAGCCGATTGAGAGCAGCGTCGCCGACAGCACCAGCGCGAGGATCGCCAGCGACGGGAACAGCGTCAACCACCACGCGCTCACCATCGCGCCCGACTGCTGCGCTTCGAAGAGGATGCGACCCCACGACCACGTCGTGGGGTCTCCCAGGCCGAGGAACGCCAGTCCCGCGGCGGAGAGCACCGCCCGCGATGCCGTGACGACGACCGACACCACGATGACCGGTGTGACGGCGGGGATGATGTGGCGCCCGACGATCCAGATGTGGTTGCGCGTCATCAGGCGGGCGGCGTCGATGTAGGGGAGCTTGACGACGGCGAGAGCCTGCGAGCGGACCAGGCGCGTGACCTCGGGCCACGAGAAGGCCGCGACGACGAGGATGATCGTCCACGTGCTGGGCCCGGCGAGCGCGGCGACGAGGATCATGAGCGGCAGAACAGGCAGCGACAGGGTGAGATCGACGACGACGCTGACGACGGTGTCGAGCCGGGGCACGTAGGCGCCGGCGACGGCCACGAGCGTGCCGATCATGATGGCGATCGCCGACGCCGCCACGGCCACGAGGACCGACTGCTGGGTGCCCCAGATCACCTCGGCGAACACGTCGCGGCCGAGCGCGTCGGTGCCGAACCAGTGCGCCGCGCTGGGGGGACTCAGAACCTCGGTGCCGTAGCTGGCGGGGTACGGGGAGAGGAGAGGCGCCAGGACGCTGACGAGCACGAGGATCGTCAGGATCACGAGCGAGACGATGCCGAGGGGCTGTCGCCGGAACGCGCGCCACGTCGCCCGACTCGCGCGGTCGCCGCGTTCTCCGGCGGGCTCGACGAGCGGGGTGGTGAGTTCTGTGGTGGTCAGCGGGGCGGTCATGATGCGGTCTTCACTCTCGGGTCGAGGAATCCGTAGGCGATGTCGGTGAGCATGTTGGCGATCACGACGGTGAGAGCCAGCAGGAGGAACGCTCCCTGGAGAACGGGGAAATCGAGCTGGGTGACGGCCTCGTAGATTCCCCGGCCGATTCCGGGGTAGGCGAAGACCGTCTCGGTGAGCACGGCGCCGCCGACGACGAAACCGAGCTGCAGGCAGATCAACGTGATGGCGGGGAGCATCGCGTTGCGCAACGCGTGTTTCCAGAGGATGCGGCGCGGGGGGATGCCGTTCGCCTTCGCCAGCGTCACGTAGTCGTCGCCGAGTGCGTCGATGAGGGTGGCCCGCATCGTCAGCGCGAACGACCCGAGCTGGATGAGCGCGAGTGACACGGTGGGCAGCACGAGGTGCTGGAGCACCGACCCGTACCACTCCATGCCGTAGACCCCCTCGCTGTAGGCGCCGCCGATCGGGAACCAGCGGAACATCAGACCGAAGACCAGCAGGAGGAGGATCCCGACGCTCGGGACGAAGAGCGATTGACCCGTCACGCCGAGCACCTGCACGAGCCGGTCGAGGAACCGGTTCTTGTGCGACGCCGCGAGCACGCCGAGCGGGATGCCGATGACGATGGTGAGCACGAGCGCTGAGATCGTCAGCAGCAGCGTCCACGGCAGCCGCTGCAGGAGCACGTCGACCACCGGCACCGACTGGGTGAACGACGTGCCGAGGTTTCCCTGCAGCAGCTGCCCCAGGTAGAGGACGTACTGCACGGGGAGGGGCTGATCGAGCCCGTACTGCGTGAGCAGGGCCGCCCGCGCTTCCTCGGTCATGTTCGTGCTCGCCACTGCCAGCGCCGGGTCACCGGGCAGCAGTCGCAGGAGCAGGAAGGTCACGGTCACGGCGAACAGGATCGTGAGGGCTCCCCGCCCGAGGCGGCGGAGGACGAACAGAGCGATGGACACGCGGGCGGCCCTTCCGGATTACTCGGCGACCCGGAAGGCGCTGGCCACCGAGACGGGGTTGACGATCGACAGCAGCTCGCTGGGCTTGGAGATGAAGCCGTCCCACTCGGAGCTGTACGCCACATAGAGGTTCTGTGTGTACATGACGTTGTCGTAGACCTGCTCGTGGACGATCGTCGCGGCCTCCTGCATGAGCGAGATCTTCTTCGCCTCGTCGAAGGTCTGGGAGGCTTCGGCGATCAGTGCGTTCAGCTCGGCGTCATCGTTGTAGGTGTAGTTGATGGCACCGCCGGGCAGGTACGACAGGCTGAAGTTCGTCACCGGGTCGTCCATGATGGCGAAGTTGCCGGCGTAGATGTCGTAGTCGCCGTCGTTCGTCTGCGACAGATAGGTGTTCCGCTCCGAGCCCTGCAGCTCGATACGGATGCCGGCCTGCGCTGCGCCGTCCTTCACCAGCTGCGCCCACTGGCTCGTCACCGGATCCTGCAGCGAATAGATGAGGCGGAACGAGACGGGGTACATGCCGTCGGCGTCGGCCGTGTAACCGGCGTCCTCCATCAGCTGCCGCGACTGGTCGGGGTCGAAGGCGTACTCGGTGATCGAATCGTCGTAGTACTTCGACAGCACGGGCATCAACGGGCTCGACCCGGTCGAGACGGCCTGTCCCTGCAGCACCACGCTGCGGATCGCCTCGTAGTCGGCGGCATGCGCGAGCGCCTGGCGCACCTCGACCTTGGCGAGGTCGGGGTTCTGCATGTTGTAGGTCATGTGGGCGTAGCCCAGACCGGTGACTTCGGCCACCTCGATGCCGTCGGTGTTCTGCAGCTGCTGCACCTGCGCGGGCGGCAGCGAGTTGGCGATGACGTCGACCTCGCCGCTCTGCAGCGCGAGGATCTCGGTGTTCACGTCGGGGTAGACCCGGTAGACCACCTTCGCGGCGACGGGCGTGCCGCCCTCGACGAGGGGGTAGTCGTCCACCCGTTCCATCGTGTAGCTCTGACCCGCCTGCACGTTGGTCAGGAGGTAGGGGCCGGCACTGACCCAGCCGTCGCTGCCGTCGTTCGCGAACTCGGCGACCGAGCCTGCGGGCTCGAAGACGTGCTGCGGTACGACGTTTCCCCAGAAGCCGATCTCCTCGACGATCGACGAGTCGGGCTGCGTCAGCTCGATCTCGACCCGCGTGTCCGACACCGCGGTGGCCGAGGAGAAGTTCGTCATCTGTCCGTAGAAGGTGCCGGAGGGCTGATCCTGTTTGACCGCGTTCATCGTGTAGGCGACGTCCTCCGCCGTCAGCGGTTCGCCGTCGCTCCACGTCATGTCGTCGCGGATCTCGTAGTACCCGGTGGTGTCGTCGACGTAGCCCCACTCGGTGGCGAGCTGCGCCTCTTTCGCGCCGTCGTCCCCGATGGAGAGCAGGTGCGGGTACATGAGGTTCGTGACCCAGTAGTCGCTGCGACTGTTGCCGATCAGCGGGTTGTAGTTCACGACGTCGGTGGTGGTGGCGATGGTGAGGGTGTCATTCCCCGCCTCGCTCGCCCCTCCCGATGGTGATTCCGGAGCCTGCGGCGCGCAGGCGCTCAGGGCGAGCGCGGCAACGGCGAGCAGGCCCGCCCCCGCCAGTGTTTTGTGTCGCATCAGAACCAGACCTCCTCGAGTACGCGCATCGTGTTGCCACCGACGACGGCGCGGATTTCGTCGTCGGAGTATCCGTGCTTGACCAGCCAGCCGATGATGTTGCCCATCGCTTCGGCGGGGTTCTCGACGCCGTCGACGTAGGGCACCTCTTCGAAATCGACCTGGCCGTGGGCCTGGCCGAGAGAGAGCTGCGCCGCGAAGGCGTGGTGGAGCCCGACGTGATCGCCGAAGAGGGTGTCGGGTCCGAAGCTCACGTGCTCGATCCCGACGAGGTCGACGCAGTACTGGAAGTGGTCCATCACCGACTCCAGCGAGTGGTGGGGATGCGCCGGCGACAGGGTGGTGTGGGGAGCGGCCTCGATGCCGATCACCCCGCCGCGCTTCGCGCACTCGATGATCGTCTCGTCGGTCTTCATGCGGTTGGTGGGCCAGAGGCCCCGCGCGCCGGCATGGGTGATGAAGACCGGCTTGGTCGAGGCTTTGATGACGTCGACGCAGGTGCGGTCGCCCGAGTGCGAGATGTCGATCGCGATGCCCAGCTTATTCATGCGGGCCACGGCCTTCTCGCCGAAGTAGGTCAGACCGCCGTCGCCGCGCTCCTTCAGCCCGCCGCCGAGGTAGTTCGCCTCGGAATAGGCGATCCCCATCTGCCGCACGCCGAAGCCGTACAGGACGTCGAGACGGTCGACCTCGTTCTCGATCGGAGTGGCCGCCTCCAGCGCGAAGATGTGAGCGATGCGACCCGTGTCCTTCGCCAACTGGATGTCTTTCAGGGACTCGCCCTTGATGACGTAGTCCTGGTGGGCGAGATCAGCCATGCGCACGCCGAGGTCGAAAAGGACGTCCTGGTACTTCCAGCCGGCGTCGCTGGAGATGCAGCAGGTGCCGTCCATCCCGTTGTCGAACACCGCCGTCAGGCCGGAGCGCGCGAGGCCCTCGTAGCCCGTGGGTTCCCTCCCCGCGCGGATGTGGTCGCGCAGGTCTTCCATGTTCTCGGGGAACACCTGCACGTGCTCGTGCAGAGAGATCACCGTCTCCTCGGCGAGGAGCTTCTTCGCGCGGGCCGACTGCTCATCGGTGAGCTGCAGCCCGGCGTACTCGGGCACGCGGCCGATCTGGGCGGCGTAGGTGAACTCTCGATAGTCCACCCCTGCTTCGAGATAGTCGTAGGCCCGGTATCCCGTGTACCGCTCAGCTGGTTCGAGCACGTGTGTCTCCATTCACTCGGCAAGTCAGGGCGCTCGGTCTCGAGGATCGGCGCCGTCGGCATGACTTTGCCGTTCATCCGGCGCATCTGTCAATCAAAACGATGAAATCCGGCACAGAGTTTTCATGTTTGAAACAATCCGGCACCGCAGGGGGTGCATGATGAAGCGATGAGGAACGAGACGATCACGGGGCGCACGGTTCTGTCGGTGCGAGGACTCGACATCGGATTCCGCAGCGCCGGTGAATACGTACCCGCCGTCAGCGGTCTCGATCTCGACGTGCGCGGGGGCGAGCTCGTCGCCCTTCTGGGCGAGTCGGGGTCGGGAAAGACGGTCACCGCGCGCGCCATCATGGGCATCCAGGACGAGGCGGCCGTCGTGCGCGCCGACGAGATGCGTCTCGGTGACACCGATCTGCTCTCCCTCGACGAACAACGGCGGCGCCGGCTCCGCGGCGACGCGATGAGCATGGTGCTGCAGGACGCACTGTCATCGCTCAACCCCGTGCTGTCGATCGGCGATCAGATCGGCGAGATCTTCCGCGTGCACCGGGGGATGCGGCGTTCCGCGGCCAAGGCGCGCGCGGTGGAGCTTCTGGACCTCGTCGGTATTCCGTCGCCGAAGACACGCGTCGACGATTACCCCCACCAGTTCTCCGGCGGCATGCGCCAACGCATCCTCATCGCGATGGCCATCGCCCTCGAACCCGCTCTGCTGATCGCCGACGAGCCGACGACGGCTCTCGACGTTACGGTGCAGGCGCAGATCCTCCGTCTTCTGCACGATCTGCGCGGGCGTCTCGATATGGGCGTGCTCCTGATCACCCACGACATCGGCGTCGTCACCGAGGTCGCCGACCGCCTGGTCGTGATGCATCGGGGCAAGGTCGTGGAGTCCGGTGATACCGACCAGATCTTCGAGGCACCGCGAGACTCCTACACCCGCACCCTGCTCGGGTCGGCGCCGCGCCCCGAACCGGCGCGCGTTCTCGCGCCCACGGCCGGTATCGAGCGCTCCGACCCGCCGCTCTCCCTCGAGGTGACCGGTCTCACCCGCACGTTCTCGTCCGGCTCGGCGCTCTCGCGTCACCATGTCAGAGCGGTGGACGGAGTCGATCTCATCCTCCGCCGCGGAGAGACCCTCGGCATCGTCGGGGAGTCTGGATCGGGCAAATCGACCCTCGCGCGCATGATCGTCGGCCTCGAGAGCGCCGATGCCGGCACCGTGCTCTACCAGGGGCGCGACGTGACCCGCCGCACCCGAGGGCGTCGTCCGGGGGCGCAGGCCGGCGTGCAGATGGTCTTCCAGGATCCTTACACTTCGCTCGACCCGCGGATGCGGGTGCGCGACGTGATCGCCGAGCCGCACACCGTGGCCGGGGTGGGTACCGCGAGCTCGCGGCGAGCCCGCGTCGCCGAGCTGCTCGACCTCGTGGGCCTCTCGCCCGAGATGATGAACAGGTTCCCTCATCAGTTCTCCGGCGGTCAGCGACAGCGGATCGGCATCGCACGGTCCCTGATGCGTGACCCGGACGTGCTCGTGTGCGACGAACCGGTTTCGGCGCTCGACGTGACCATCCAGGCCCAGGTCGTCGACCTCCTCGTCGACCTGCAAGATCGCTTGGGGCTCAGCATCCTGTTCATTTCGCACGACTTGTCGGTCGTACGAAACCTGGCCCACCGAGTGCTGGTGATGTATCGGGGCGAGGCCGTGGAGACCGGCGACGTGGAGCAGATCTTCGAGCGGCCCGCGCATGCCTACACACGCGAGCTGCTCAGCTCGATTCCGCCTCTCACCCGGGCGGACAGGGGACGACTCACGAGCGCCGCCCCCGCGGGACGCTGAATCGTCGCTAGCGTAGGGGTGTGAGCGCACCTGTCGACCCCACGTCCACGTCTGCCTGGAGCCAGCTGACCGCGGCCCGCGACACCTTCGAGCCCGATCTACGCGGATGGTTCGCGAACGACCCGGGTCGGGTGGAGCGCCTGACCCACACGGTCGGCGACCTCCACGTCGACCTCTCGAAGAACCTGGTGACCGACGAGATCCTCGCGGCCCTCGTGAAGCTCGCCGAGGAGACCGGCGTCGCCGAGCGATATGCGGCGATGCTCGCCGGCGACCACCTCAACACCAGCGAAGACCGCGCAGTGCTGCACACCGCCCTCCGCCGGCCGGGGGCGACCAGCCCCGAGCTCGTCGTCGACGGACAGCACGTCGACGCCGACGTGCACGAGGTGCTCGACAACCTGTCGGCCTTCGCCGAGCGCGTGCGGTCGGGTGAGTGGCGCGGGATCACCGGCAAGAAGGTCACCCATGTCGTCAACATCGGCATCGGCGGGTCCGACCTCGGACCGGTCATGGTCTACGAGGCTCTGAAGCCGTACGCCGACGCCGGCATCGAGGCGCTGTTCGTGTCGAACATCGACCCGACCGACGTCGCGCAGAAGACGGCCGGCCTCGACCCCGAGACGACGCTGTTCATCGTCGCGTCGAAGACCTTCACGACGCTGGAGACCCTCACGAACGCGCGCCTGGGCCGCGAATGGCTGTGGTCGGGACTGACCGAGTCCGGCGCGATCGACGGCTCCGAAGCATCCCGGACGGATGCTGTCGCCCACCACTTCGTCGCGGTGTCGACCGCGCTCGACAAGGTCGCCGCGTTCGGCATCGACACGGCCAACGCGTTCGGGTTCTGGGACTGGGTGGGCGGTCGTTACTCCGTCGACTCGGCCATCGGGCTGTCGCTGGCGGTCACCCTCGGCCCCGACCGCTTCCGCGAGCTGCTCGCCGGGTTCCACACGGTCGACGAGCACGTCGCGCACACCCCGCTGGCGCAGAACGTGCCTGTTCTCATGGGCCTGCTCAACGTCTGGTACAACAACTTCCTCGGGGCCCAGTCGCACGCGGTGCTGCCCTACGCTCAGCAGTTGCACCGCTTCCCGGCCTACCTGCAGCAGCTCACGATGGAGTCCAACGGCAAGTCGGTGCGCTGGGACGGCACGCCCGTCGTCACCGACACCGGCGAGATCTTCTGGGGAGAGCCCGGTACGAACGGTCAGCACGCGTTCTATCAGCTGATCCACCAGGGCACCCGCCTCATCCCGGCCGACTTCATCGCGTTCGCGAACCCCGCCTACCCGCTCGAAGACGGCGGCCGTGACGTGCACGGGCTGTTCCTGGCGAACTTCCTCGCGCAGACGAAGGCCCTCGCCTTCGGCAAGACGGCCGAGGAGGTCGAGGCCGAAGGCACCACCGGAGCACTCGTCGCCGCTCGCACGTTCCCCGGCAACCGCCCCACGACGTCGATCTTCGCGCCGTCGCTGACCCCGTCGGTTCTCGGGCAGCTCATCGCGCTGTACGAGCACATCACCTTCACACAGGGCACCATCTGGGGCATCAACTCGTTCGACCAGTGGGGGGTCGAGCTCGGCAAGCAGCTCGCCCTGCAGATCGCCCCGGCGATCGAGGGCGACGAAGACGCGCTCGAGGCGCAGGATGCGTCGACGAAGGCGCTCCTGGCGTACTACCGGGCACAGCGCCCCTGACGAGCCGGATGAGCGACTCCGCCGAGCATCCGCAGATCGGGTACCTCGACGTTCCGCAAGCCGTGATCGACGAGGTCGGCGTTCCCCTCAACCGCCTGGCGGCGGCGTTCGGGGCGACGGAAGACGAGCGGGGGATCGAGGGCATCCCCGCCGACGGCTGGCGGGTGCTGCAGCGCTGGGAGACCGGGGCGGTCGTGGTCGGCGCCCCCGTCGACGCTTCGGGTCGATCGTGGCGGATCGCGCAGTTGGGAGACGGGCACCCGGAGGCACCGAACCGATCGGTGCGGGTGCAGTCCCAGACGATGCCCCTGCGACCTAGTCGCGCGGAAAGGTCGCGCGGTCTCGAGATGCGGTGGCCGGAGTCGATCCGCAGGTGGATGGACGACGCTCTCGACGGTGTCGGGTTCGCCGTCGACGTCGTCAATACCGGTGAGAGCGTGTGGCGCCCCGACGGTGATCCGTTCCACGTCGTCGGCGTCATCACCCCGGCCGGCCAGACGGATGTGGGATTCGGCTGGATGAGCGGAGGAGGACACAACCGGGCCGTGGCGCTCGCTCCGGGTGAGTACGCGCGCCTTCCGGTCAACGTCGGGGACGCACAGTGGCGCGATCTGGAACCCGGCAGCTACGGACTGCGCGCATTCTTGCCGGGGCTGGCCGTTCCTTCGCCTCCGCCCCTCCTGCTGGAGCTGACGGCCGAGGTGATCGAACGCCATCGTCCCATCGCCAGGGACATCTCGACTCCCGCCGAGGAGAAGCAACAGCTCGAGGCGCAGATCGTGCAGAGCCGAGCACTCTTGGCGGCGCGTCACCGGTTCTCCGAGGTGGCGGATGCTGTCGTGTCGGCAGCTACGCGCGAGGCCGCGCGCGACGAGGTGCAGCGCATCTTGGGTTGCGACGCGATGGCGGCGAACACGGTCGTGCACACCCGCCTCGTCGATGTCACCGACGAGGCCATCGCGCAGACCCACGGTCTGATCACGCATCTCGAGGGGCGGCTTGCCGACCTCTGACGTGCCCGGGCCGACCAACGAAAACCTGCTGATCCGGTCTTTCCCATAAGGGCTCCTCTCACGTTCCGTCCAGGAAGCGCCGAGGATTCGTCCAGACGCGGTGGTGCAGACTCGGGCACTTGTGTCTCACCCGAGGACGCGAAGCGCCGTTCTGGCGCCCACCAACCGAAGGACCCGGTTCATGCTCCACACCCAGAAATCGGCGCGCCCGCGCCGCCGTCTCCTCATCGCCGGTGCGTGCGCCGGAGTCGCCGTCAGCGTTTTGGCTTCCGCCGCCGCGGCGACGGCGAGTCCGATCGCGACCCCGGTCGCCGCATCCGCCACCCTCGCCCTGCAGATCACGGAAGCTGCCCCCTTCCTCGCCGAATCGCCCGTGGTCGATGCCTTCACCACCAGCACGGACGAGGCTCAGGCAGCCCTCGACGGCGCGCGGTCGGCTCAGACCGAGGCCGCGACCGTCATGGCGTCGGTTGCCGAGTCGGGGCTGTCGTCGCGGATCGCCGACTCCACCATCGACACCACCGATCTGCGCGCGGCGATCTCGAGCCTCGCGAAGGCGAGCTTCGTTCCCGTTCTGCTCTACCCCGAGCTGGCCGATGACGCACAGACGCAGGCGGCTTCCGTGACCGAGGAGGTCACGACGCTCCGCACCGAGCTCGAAGCCGCGCGCGAGCAGAAGGCGGCGGAGGATGCCGCGCAGGCGCAGCGCGAGGCCGAGGAGGCCGCCCAGGCCGCCGCGGCCGCTGCCGCGCAGGCCGCGGCCGATGCGCTCGCGGCGGCGAACACGCCCGATGGCGCGAAGGCGGTAGCCAGTTCGATGGCAGCCGAGCGATACGGGTGGGGGAGCGGTCAGTTCTCGTGCCTGTCGTCGCTCTGGCAGAAGGAGTCGGGCTGGAACTACCAGGCTTACAACGCGTCGAGCGGTGCCACAGGCATCCCGCAGGCTCTGCCCGGCAGCAAGATGGCCAGCGCCGGCTCGGACTGGCAGACCAACGCCGCGACGCAGATTGCCTGGGGGTTGCAGTACATCTCAGCTGTCTACGGAACCCCCTGCAGCGCGTGGGGCCATTCGCAGGCCACGAACTGGTACTGACGTCGCTGACCCGGGTTCTGAGGACCCGGGTCACCGGAGTCACAGCTGCTCGGGTGCAGGGCCGCGAATCTACTTAGGGTAGGCTTACCTCATGCCCTCTCGCATTCGCATCGCCCTGCCTCTGGCCGGGCTGACAGCCCTTGCCCTGACCGTCACCGCGTGCTCATCGCCCGCAGCATCCGACGACTCGACCCCCGCTGCCGACACCACCGTCGTGGTCGAGAACGCCAAACCGACCCTCGTGCTGGTCGAGGAAGACGGCGAGTCGTCGCTGCAGGAAGACACCGAGATCGCGCGCTCCTCGGTCGAAGTGCCGGCCGATCCGAGCGCCGTGGTGACGTTCGACATCGCGACGCTCGACACGCTCCACGCCATCGGTGCCGGCGACGCCGTCGTGGGTATCCCTGACGTCGTGCTGCCCGACTACCTCTCGGAGTACGCCGACCTGCCGAAGGTCGGCACGCTCTTCGAGCCCGACTTCGAGGCGGTCGCCGACCTCGATCCCGATCTGATCGTCACCGCCGCGCGCAGCACGGGTCAGTTCGACGAGCTGTCGGAGATCTCGACCACGATCGACCTCACGGGGTCGTACGCGGGAAGATTCGACCCCGCCGCCGGCCTCGCGCGAGCCGCCCAGCTGGGCGAGATCTTCGGTGAACAGGAGAGAGTGGCCGAACTGGCCTCGGAGATCGAGTCGACGGTCGACGCGATCACTTCTGCGGGCGCCGGTACCGCCCTCGTGATCTCCGTCTCGGGCGGCGAGTACGGCGTCTTCGGCGAGGGTTCGCGCTTCGGTTACTTCTTCGACGACCTCGGGTTCGCACCCGCCGTCGCCACCGCGGAGCTCCCCGGCGCCGAGGGATCGCCCCACGGCGACACGGTGACGAACGAGTTCATCTTCACGGCGAACCCCGATTGGATCATCGCGTTTGACCGGGGAGCCGCCACCGGCTCCGACAGCACGATCGACGAGACGCTCAGCAATGAGCTGGTCGAGCGCACGACGGCGGCCCAGAACGACCAGATCATCACCCTGCCGGCCAGTGAGCTCTACATCGTCATCAACGGCCTGACGGCGATCGACACCGTGCTCGACACGGTGCGCGACGCCGTCGCCGCATAGGCCGGTGACACCCGCGAAGGAGGGGGCGGTCCGCTGACCCGCCTCTCTCCCACCTTCTGGATCGTCGCGGGGGCGGCCGCCGTGGCCGCCCTCGCGACGATCTCCGTGTTCATCGGCGTCGCCGAACTCGACGGGTTCATCCTGTTCGCGAGCCGCATCCCCCGCACTATCGCGCTCGTGCTCGCGGGAGCCGCCCTTGCGATCACGGGCCTGGTGATGCAATTGCTCACGCGCAACCGCTTCGTCGAGCCCGGCACCACGGGCGCCACGGACGCTGCGACGCTCGCCCTCCTCGTCGTGCTGCTGACGACGCCCGGCCTGCCCATCGCGGGCAAGGCGATCGCCGCAGCGCTGGGCGCGCTGGTCGGCGTCTTCGGCTTCCTCGCGCTCGCGCGCCGCATCCCCTCGCGGTCGAGCGTGCTCGTGCCGATCGTCGGGATCCTCTACGGCGGGGTCATCGGCGCGGTCACGACCTTCCTCGCTCAGCGCACCGACGTGCTGCAGGAGCTGCTGAGCTGGACGGTCGGCGACTTCTCCGGCATCCTGCGCGGCCGGTACGAGATGCTCTACTTCGCCGCTGCCGCGGCGCTCGTCGCGTGGATCGCCGCCGACCGGTTCACCGTCGCGGGCCTCGGCGACGACACGGCGCGCGCGCTCGGCCTCGATACCCGGGCCGTGATGGCGCTCGGGGTGGTCATCATCGCCGCGGTCACCGGAATCATGCTCGTCATCGTCGGTCCTTTGCCGTTCCTCGGACTCATCGCCCCCAACATCGTCAGCCGCCTGATCGGAGACAACATGCGGAGGGCCGTTCCCCTTGTCGCACTCCTCGGCTCGACCCTCGTGCTGCTGTGCGACATCATCGGTCGGCTCGTGCGCTTCCCGTTCGAGCTGCCGATCTCGGTCATCATGGGCGTGCTCGGCGGCATCGTCTTCCTCTGGCTTCTGTTGGGCACCGCGCGGCCGTCGGATGCGGCGCGCCTTCGCCCTCGCGAAGGTCGCGTTCGAGGGGGCGGCGCCCGATGAGCAGCCTCCTGCCCGCTCTGCGTTCCCCGGCGCTGCGGCTGGGTGTGCTGGGCGCGGCGTCCTTCGCCCTCGCGGCGGTGTTCCTCTTCGCCGACCTTCCCGGCAAGTGGGAGTACGCACTCGGTCTGCGCTGGCGCACGGTCGCCGGCATGGTGCTCGCGGCAGCGGCGATCGGCACGGCGACCGTGCTGTTCCAGACCATCACGTCGAACCGCATCCTGACTCCGGGGATCATGGGGTTCGACGCGATCTTCATGGTGATCCAGGTCACCGTGGCATTCGTCGTGGGACCCGTCGTGCTCGTCGCCGCGCCCCCGCTCGCGACCTGGCTCGTCGAACTCGTGCTCATGGGTGGGGCGATCGTGCTCCTGTACTGGTGGCTGTTCCTTCGCCGACGGCTGGATCTCCACGTCATCGTGCTCGCCGGTCTCGTCATGGGGGTTCTCTTCCGGGCGGTCACGGCGTTCCTGCAGCGCCTGCTCGACCCCGACACCTTCGCGATCGTGCAGAACCTCTCGTTCGCGAGCTTCACGTCGGTCGACAGAGACCTCCTGATGCCGACAGCCGTGCTGGTCACGGCCGCGCTCGTCTCGCTGTGGCCGCTTCGTCGCTCGCTCGACGTGCTGTCGCTGGGGGAGTCGACGGCCATTTCGCTGGGTGTGGAGCATCGCCGCGTCGTGATGCACGTCGTCGTGGTGATCGCGGTGATGGTGGCCGCTTCCACAGCTCTCGTCGGTCCGGTGACCTTCTTCGGCCTCATCGTGGCGAACCTCGCCTACGGTTTCGTCGGGCACCGGCACCTTCGCAGCATCCCCGCCGCGATCGCCTTCGGCGCGATCGCACTGCTGGGAGGCCAGCTGATTCTCGCCCGCGTTCTCGGCTTCGGCACCGAGCTGTCGGTGGTCATCGAATTCGTCGGTGGCCTGTTCTTCGTTCTGCTCGTCATCACCGGGAGGGCCCGCTGAAATGATCCGCACCGAATCGGTCGTCAAACGCCACGGCTCCGTCATCGCCGTCGACGACGTCACCGTCGAGATCGGCACGGGGCTGACAGCCATCATCGGTCCCAATGGTGCCGGAAAGTCCACTCTCCTCGCCGCGATCGGCCGCCTTGCGTCGATCGACGCGGGCACCATCGCGGTCGACGGCCTCGACGTATCGACCACGAAGTCTCGTGCGCTCGCGAGACGGCTGGCCGTTCTGCGCCAGGACAACCACCTCGTCATCCGCCTGAGCGTCGAAGACCTCGTCGCCTACGGCAGATTTCCGCATGGCGGATCGGGCCGCTCGGCCGATGATCGCGCGCGCATCGAGGATGCGATCGACATGCTCGACCTTCACGCGGTGCGCGGGAGATTCCTCGATGAACTCTCGGGCGGTCAACGCCAGCGCGCCTTCGTCGCGATGGCGCTCGCGCAGAGCACCGATCACCTCCTCCTCGACGAGCCGTTGAACAACCTCGACCCGCGGCACGCGGTGGGCCTCATGAAGCTCATACGCAGCCTCGCTGACGAACGCGCGATGACCATCGTCGTCGTGTTGCACGACATCAATGTGGCTGCGCAGTTCGCCGACGACGTCGTCGCGATGCGCGACGGACGGGTCGTGCACCATGGGCCCGTCGCCGACGTGATCACGGTTCCGAACCTCGAGGCGCTCTACGAGACGCCCGTGCGCATCGGCGAGATAGGCGACCGTCGGGTCGTCATCTGGGAGTGACGGCGCTCAGGCGCTCTCGTCGGGGCGCGGATGCCGCACCACCCAGCCGTAGCGGGTGAGGGCGGCGTCGAGCAGCCGCGCCTGGGCGGCCGCCGCCTGCCACGACGCGTCCGAGCACACATCGATCGCGAGCGGCGGAGGGTCGGCGAACTTCGGGATCTGCACCTCGGCCCAGACGTTCGGGGCGAGCCCGACCCGCGGGTACGCGGTTCCGGGGTGCTCGACGCTCGAGTCCGACGCGAAGGCGATCACGTCGAGGGCGTCGAGCTTGGTGATCGGCAGGTCGACGACCAGCGTGACGACGAACGGTCCGCTCGCGGTATCGCGCATGGCTCAGCCCTTCACGGTGCTATTCGGACGCCGCAGCGTGGCCCGCGCTGGGTCGATTCAGGCTCGCGGGTGGGGACGAGACCCAGATAGCCTCGGCGCGCTCCGGGCCGATGTTCGTGATCGTGTGCGGCACCGACGAGCGGAAGTCGAGGCTGTCGCCCTCTCGGAGCTCGTAGTCGGTTCCGTCGAGACGGAACCGGAAGAGACCGCGCACGACGATGAAGATCTCACGCACGTCGCCGTGCGTGTAATCGTCGCCTCCCACCACGGCACCCGGCGGGTACTCCGTCGAGGTGACCTCGACGTCGAGGAGCGGCGGGGGAGTGATGGCGGTCGTGAGCACGTCGCCGCCGTGTGACAGCGAGGGTCGTTCCTCCCGTCGAAGCACACGGCCCGACGTTCGGGGCCTCTCGAAGAGGTCGATGATCTGAAGCGACAGCACATCCGCGAGGCGTCTGAGAACGTTGAATCCGGCGTTCGCCGTTCCGTTCTCGATCTGGTGGATGTAGCTCGGGCTCACACCGGCCGCGACGGCGAGGTCACGCATCGACATACGGCGGCTTTTGCGGAACATGCGCAGACGCGCACCGAAGACCTGCTGATCGGTCAGCTCCTCGGCCAGGCCGTCGTCGGTGGAGGTAGGCGCCATGTCTGCGGTTGCGGGGTTGGTGTGGTGCGAATGCGTTTCGATCCTATTCTCGCGGGGCAGGCGGCGGGGGAAGGCCGCGGTGGTCATCCGACGAGCTGCCTCGATGCGCTTCGTGGGCTTCCCATGGCGAGCCACTCGTCGCCCTCGACCTCGGGGTGTTCGAGCCAGTAGTCGCTGTAGTACTCCATGAGCGGCCCGTAGACATCGAAGATGCGGCGGAGCTCGCGTATGGAGTCGGCTCCGTCCGGCGCGACGTCGACCCGGATGTCGATGCGTGGACGACGCTCTCCGCGCACGGTGGTGATCAGCGACGACGAGACGTGCGTCCGGCCTTCGCCGCCCGCGGCGAGACCTGCCTCGAGAGAACGCATCAGACGCTCTTCGAAGGCGACGTCGTTCAGCGACTCGAACGTCTCCGCGAGGGCGTCCAGCACTTCGGGACCGACGATCCCGTTGCCCAACGCGGCGTATCCGTCGCCCACACGATGCCCGGCGTAGCGTTGTCCGCCCTCGAAGTCGCCCGTGTGTGCGGCGACTCGTCCGTCATCGAGCACGATCCCGACCTGGCGGTAAGAGAACAGGGGGTCGGTCTGCGACAGCGCGGCGAGGATGAGATGGGGCTCCATGCCGGTGCGCCCGAGTTCGAGCGCGCGCACGCCGAGCCGCCAATCGCTGTGCCACTGGCTCGTGACGGCTACGCCGCCCGACAGCTGCGGGCACCGTGAAGCGAGGGCGATTGAGCCCGTTCCCTGGCAGACGCCCACGGCGCCGGTTAACGGGTCGGTAGCGATGATGCTGAAGGTCATGATTCTCCTGAGCGGTGCTGCGGATCGTGTGGTGAGGGCGGGTGCGGGCCTATGCCGGGCCCGCACCCGCCGGGGTCATTCGGTGATCGAGAGCTGCGCGTAGTCGATGGTGTTATCGGTGCGCCATGCCCAACCGCTCACGCGGTCGGAGATGGCAACGCCCGGCTGCACCTGTGCGATCTGGACGAAGGGCGCTTCTTCGAGCAGACGCCTCTCGGCGGCGTTCCACGAGGCCCCTGCCTCTGCCGAGCCTTGATCGATGACCGCTGCGCTCGCGGCAAGCGCCTCGTAGAACGTCTGGTCCTCCCAGTCCGACATGTTGTTCTGGGAGTCGACGCCGGTCTGCAAGTTGAGCGTGTAGATCGGCGTGATCGCCCACGGAGCCTGGACGGAGATCAGCGACTGCCAGATCTTCGCGTACCGCCCGGTATGGAAGTCTGCGCCGGGCACGGACTCGATCTGCACGTCGAAGCCCGCCGGGCGCGCGGCCGTCTGAATCTGCACCGCGGTGGCTTGAGAGTCGGCGTCCGCCGCGCTGACAGTCAGAGTGAACGACAGTCCGTCGGGGTATCCCGCCTGCGTCAGGAGGGCCTTGGCGGCTTCCGGGTCGTACGTATACTCCGGCAGCCCGGTGTCGTCGTAGCCCGGGGTGTTGGTGAACACGATGCCCGAGCCGTGGCGAACCGCGCGCCCTTGGAAGACATTGTCGATGATGTCGTCGAACGGGATGGCATGCGTGACAGCCTCCCGGACGACCGGATTGTCGAAAGGTGCCTTGTTGGTGACCAGGGAGAGGACCTGCGACGTATTGGGCGAAGCGACCGTGGGAACGACCAAGCCGTCAGACGACGACAGGTCGGCTGCGTCGGTCGGCGACAGGCCCTCGGCGATGTCAGCATCGCCGCCGCGGATCGTGGTAGCACGCGTGCCCGCATCGGGAACGACCTGCACGTTGACGACATCGACGTCCGGCACACCGAGCACCCAGTCCTCGCGTGCCTCGAAACGAGCGTGCGAGCCGACCTCCCAGTCCACGATCTCGTAGGGGCCGAAGCCATAGTTCGGGTTCTCCTGCGCCCAGCCGATGGCGTAGGGGTCGTCCGCAGTGGCAGCCTCCTGCATCACGGTGCTGTCGTAGACGAACGCCAGGGCATCCGACAGCATCGACAGGAGTGTGGTGCCGAGCCCAGGGCTGGTCAGGGTGATCGACACCGTCTTTTCGTCGATCTTCTCGAACTGCGACGCCGGGTCGGTGATGACGGGGTTCATCGCGCCGCGAGCGGTCGACGTCTCCGCGCCGAACTTGAGCTCGAACGACCAGATGACGTCGTCGGCGGTGATCTCGTTTCCGGCTGCGCTGATCGCGTCGGAGAGGTGGAACGTGTACACGAGGCCGTCGTCCGAGACCTCGTAGCTGTCGGCGAGGTAACCGTCGTACGTGTACGGGTCCTGCTCGAACACGCCCGGCACGTCGGTTTCCGCGTAGGGCTTTCGCAGAAGCGTTCCTTGCGTCGCGCCGAGGAACTCGGTGTTGTTCGGGCCGGCCTCCTTGATGAGGCCCATGCCGATGTCGGCTTGCAGGATCGTGACGCTCGTCTCCTCGACCGGTGTCGAAGAGTTCGCAGACGGCGAGCAGGCGGTCAGGAGAAGGGCGGATGCGGCGGCCAGTGCGAGTGGGACGAGCCGCCGGCGTCGCGAGGGGGAGCGGAAGGGCATGGAAGACCTTTCGAGAGGATGCTGCGCGGGTGAGGGGTGGAGCGTCTGTGAGGCGGGGTTCAGTTCCTGGTGGAGAGGTAGCGGTGCGAGAGATTGCTCATGATCACGACCGTGACCGCGAGCGCGAGACACGGGAAGAACGATGACCACCAGCGTCCGGCCGCCGCCGCGGTCGCGCCGTCCGCGATCATCGATCCCCATTCGGGGGTGGGCGGCGGTAGGCCGACGCCGAGGAACCCGAGGCCGGCGGCGACCGTGACGGCGATGCCGAAGATGTACGACGCGTTTTCGAGCGCCGGCCACACCGAATTGGGGAGCACGTGACGCCAGAGCACGCCGAGAGTCGATTCGCCCGCCAGGCGCGCGGACTCCAGGTACGCCTCGGTGCGGACGCGCAGGACTTCGGTGCGGACGACGCGTGCCTGAGTGGGGATCATCAGCAACCCGCAGACGACCGCGAGGGTGAGCAGGTCGCGTCCGAAGAACGCAAGCAGCACCAGGCCGACGACGATCTGCGGCAGGGCGTCGAACAGATCGAGGCCGCGAGTCACTCCGCGTGCCAGCCCGCCCACGAATCCGCGTCTCGATTCGTTGGTTCCGGTGAACAGCCCGACGGCGATGCCGAACCCCGTCGCGAGGACCGCTGCGACGAGACCGACCGTGAGGTCGTTGCGCGTCGCGGCGATGACGCGCGAGAACACGTCGAGACCGTAGACGTCGGTGCCGAACCAGTGCTCGGCCGAGGGCGGCTGGTCTGGACGGGCAACGACGTCGATCGGGCTGTACGGAACGAGCAGCGGCCCCACGATGGCGACGGCGACGAGAACGGCGGGCGGGGCGAGGAGAGAGAGCAGTGCCAGGCGCCGTCTGGGGAAGCTGCGGGTGCGTCCCCGCAGGTCGTTGTTCGTTGGTCTTCCGAGGAGGGAAACCACCTCATGCTCCCTTCGCGAGCACGCCGGGGCGGCGGCGAGGGTCGAGCACCATGTTCGTCAGGTCGACGAGGAGGAAGACGACGAGCACCGCGGCGGCGACTGTCAGGAGGAACGCTTGCAGTGCCAGGAAGTCGGTGCGCCCCACCGCCTGGATGGCGTACTGGCCCATGCCGGGGATCGAGAACAATTGCTCGATGATCACCGCCCCACCGAGGAGGAATCCGAAGAGCTGCCCGCACATCGTGACCATCGCCGGCATCGATCGCCGCATGATGGAGGAGATCACGGCGCGTCGGGGCGCGCCCGATGCGATGCGGAACTGCGTCGCCTCGTCGGCGACGGCCCGCTCGATGGCCCGCTGCAGCACCTTCATGATCGTGGGGGCGCTACCGACCACGAGGACGAGGACGGGCAGCCACAGATGCGCGGCCATCGACGCGAGCAGGATGCCGTCCGACGAGAGCGCTGCATCGAGCAGCGGGAATCCGGTCGCGCGCGGCGCGGGTCGCAAGCCCGCGTCGTAACGCCCGATCGGTGCGGGTGCCCACTGCAGCACGGTGTAGAAGATCAGGATGCCGGCGACGCCGAGGACGAAGTCGGGGATCGCCCCCGCAGACCGCGCGTAGAAGGTGACCCATCGCGCAAGCCAGTTCTTCGGCTTCATCAGGGCGAAGATCGTGAGAGCGAACGTGGCGAGCACGGACAGCACCATGGCGATCACCGCGATCTCGACCGTTGCGGGGAGCCGCCAGGCGATCTGCTCCTGGACGTCGAGGCCGTCGATCGGCGAACGGCCGAGGTTCAGCGTGACGAGGCGTCCGAGGAACGTGAGCAGCTGCTCCCAGAGTGTTCCGCCGAGACCCAGGGTGTCCTGGATCTGCGCGTACTGCTCGGGCGAGATGTCGTCTCCGCCGGCGACGATCATCACCGGGTCACCGGGGATGAGCCGGACGAGGAAGAACACCGCGATGGCGAAGAGGAACAGGTGCACGGGCAGCAGCGCGACCCGCTGCATCCACCAGACGTTGCGGAGCCAGAGACCGCGCATCACGCGGCCTCCGATGCGTCGGCCGACAGTGCACGGTAGGCCTCAATGAGCCGGGCCGTGTACGGATGTCGAGGCGTCCACACGACGCGTCCGGTCGGGCCCAGCTCGACCATGTCACCGCGATTCATGACGGCGAGTTCGTCGCTGACGAAGGCGGTCGCTGGAACTCCGTGAGAGACGAAGACCAGGCCGGCTCCGGCCTGCTCGGTGTAGTGCTTGATCTCGTTCAGCACGGCACCCTGCACCGACACGTCGAGTGCCGATACCGACTCGTCGCACACGAGGATCTTGGGTTTCACGATGAGGGCGCGGGCGATGGCGAACCTCTGGCGCTGCCCCCCGGAGACCTGACCGGGCCGCCGCTCGGCCAGTGATCGATCGACTGCGAGTGATTCGAGCACCGCGTCGACCGCGGCATCCGCATCGGTCTTCGACATCCCGAGCAGCTCGGTCGCAGGACGACGGACCGCGTCACGGAGCGTCCGCAGCGGGTCGAACGACGACGACGTGTCCTGGCTGACGAGCTGCACCTCGCGCCGGAAGGTGTCTCGTTCGCTGCCACGCAGTGTGGACACCTCCGAGCCCCGGAACCGCACGTTCCCCGTGGACGGCGCTTCGAGTCCTAGGAGGAGCCTCACGAGCGTCGACTTTCCTGACCCCGACTCGCCGATGATTCCGATGCGCCGGTCGGTGTTGATCGCCAGGCTCACGCCGTTCAGCGCCGAGATCAGGGAACGATCGCGCCCGCGATAGGTCTTCGTCGCGTCGCTCACCTCCAGCAGGGCGTTCATGCGCGGCCCACCATCGTGGGGAGTCGGTCCCAATCCATGTGCGACAGCGAGGGCTGGCAGTCCAGCAGCGCCCGGGTGTACGGATCGGTCGGGTGCGAGGTGACGGCGTCGGTGGCGCCCTGCTCGACGATCCGTCCGCGGTTCATGACGACGGTCCAGTCGGTGTAAGCGCGGCACAGGCCGATGTCGTGGCTGATCATGAGCAGCGTGGTCTCCAACTCGTCCGTCAAGGTGACGATGAGGTCGAGCAGATCGCGGGAGAGCGTCATATCGAGCGCGCTCGTCGGCTCATCGGCGATGAGGAGACGCGGGGCGGAGCACAGCGCGATCGCGATCATCACGCGCTGGCGCATGCCCCCCGACAGCTCATAGGGCCGGGCCTTCAGCACTCGCGGTATGTCGCGCAGGCCGACACGGGCGAGCCAATCAGCCGCGGTTGCTTTCGCCGCCGATTTCGAGCCGCCGGTGGTGCCCCGGATGACGGTGACCAGCTGGCTCTCTATGGTCCACACGGGGTCCAGAGCGTTCATGGCGTTCTGGAACACGACGCTCACCCCGGGGACCCGGTGCGCGATCGCCGTTCGTTTCCGCGCGGAGATGTCAGTACCGGCCACGTGCGCACGCGCCGCGTTGACACGGGTATCGGGCGGCAGGAGACCGGCGAGTGCCATACATGCCGTGGTCTTCCCCGAGCCGGACTCTCCCACGACGGAGATCCGTTGCCCTGCCGCCGCGCGGAGCGAGAACTTCTCGACCGCCGTGAACCACGTGTCCCCGGTGCGGTAGCGCACCTCGAGCGCCTCGACGTCGAGCGTCGGTGCCGTGCCCACGGGAGCGGGATCGTTCACGGTCACGGGTCCGGTCAGCAGTCGACTGATCACGAGAGATCGTCTCGGAGGTTGTCGCGGAACCGTTCGTGCCGGTACGCGGTTCGGACAGCGCCGCGGCGTTGCAGAGCGGGGATCAGGCCGTCGACGACTTCGCTGACGTACCGGCGGGTCGGCATGCGGGTGGAGAGCAGGAATCCGTCGGTGCCGATCAGCTCTGCCGCGTCCTGCATGCGCGCGGCGACGGTCTCGGGTCGTCCTACGAACCCGTTGTCTTCGTCCGCGAAGGAATCACGGACGAGTTCGCGCAGCGTTTTCCCGGATGCCACCATTCCGGCCAGTTGGCTTTGATGCCCGTTCGTCGTGAGGTCTTTCGGCAGGGGCTGGTCGGGGTCGAACGCCGACAGATCGGTCGTTGTGGTGCTCGACCAGTTGCTGAGCACGTACTCGAGGTCGTTCGCGTTGTCATCGCGGATGCGCTTGGCTTTCTCGCGCGCCTCGGCATCGGTCTCGCCCAGCACCGGGTCGATCAGGAAGAACACCTTCACGCTGTCGGGATCGCGGCCGGCCTCGGCAGCCTTGGCACGCACGTTGTCGCGCAGACGCTTCATCTGCACCGGATCGCTGCCGCCGGCCAAGACGATCTCGGCGTGATCGGCGGCGAACTGCTGACCGCGCGGCGAGTTGCCCGCCTGCGAAAGCACCGGCTCGCGTTGCGGACTGGGGAGGGTGTTGAGAGGTCCGCGCGTGGCGAAGTGCGAGCCGCGGTAATCGATGGTGCGCACCTTCGACGCATCGATGTAGACGCCGGTGTCCTCATCGAGCACGACTGCGTCCTCGTCCCACGAGCCCCAGAGCGCCTTGACCGCGGCGACGAAGTCATCCGCCATGTCGTAGCGGTCGTCGTGCTGTGGTTGGCCGTCCTTGCCGAAGTTCTGGGCGGCGCGATCATTGCTCGCCGTGACGATGTTCCATCCGATGCGACCGTTCGAGAAGTGGTCGAGAGTGCTCATCGTCCGCGCGAGGTGGAACGGCGTCGACTCCGTGGTCGCCACAGTGGGCACGATGCCGATCCGCGACGTGGACTTGCTCAGGATCGCCGCAAGGGCGAGCGGATCGTGTTTCGGACCGCGGTGGCCGTGCTTCAACGATGCTTCGTGCGAAGCGCCGTAGTCGTCGGGGATGTAGTTCGAGTCCTCGATGAGCATGAAGTCGAAGCACCCGCGCTCGAGGTCTTTGGCGAGGTCGACGAACCATTCGCCGTTGGCCCAGTCGCGGGTGGAACGGCCCGACCACTCGCGGTCCCATGCCGGCGCACGGAAACCCGCTTGGAACCAGCCGAGATGAAATGTCGCTCCGCTCATGGCCGCCTTCTCTGGGTGGTTTGGCCGCTTCACGCTGATGCGTTCCATGGCCGCGTCGAGCAGTGAACGTTTGTCCACTGCTAGAGAACAAGTTATGAGTGAACTGTTTCTCGGGCGTGGCGCGGCGTTTCCCGCGCGTAACGAAACGGCGCTCGACGTTGCGATCTCGAGTCGGGGTCCTGTGTGGAGGACCGCCGCGGGTGCGGGAGAATCGGGAGGTGCCTTCCGCCCCTCGTGCCCTCACCGAGATGCCCGACCCGCAGTTCGTCATGACCGGTGACGGACTGCGACTCGCGACCTACCTCTGGGGCGGGGTCGACGCCGACGAGCCCACGGTGCTCGCCGTGCACGGGTTCGGTTCGAGCGCGCGCGACAACTGGGTGAACACCGGCTGGGTCCGCGACCTGCAGGCGGCGGGGTTCCGCGTGCTCGCCGTCGACCAGCGCGGGCACGGAGCGAGCGAGAAGCCGCACGATGCCGCCGGCTACCTCATGACGACTCTGGTGGCCGACCTGCTCACCGTTCTCGACACCTATCTGCTCGACACCGTGCGCTACGTCGGTTACTCGCTCGGCGCTCGCGTCGGGTGGGAGCTCGCCGTGACCTACCCCGACCACGTCGACCGCGCCGTGCTCGGCGGTATCCCCGACGGAAGGCCGCTGCGGCGCCTCGACGTCGCTCAGGCACGGGCGTTCATCGAAGACGGCACCCCGGTGGAGGATGTGACGACCCAGCGGTACGTCGGACTCGCGCAGCGCGTTCCGGGCAATGATCTGCGCGCCCTCGTGGCGATCGCCGAGGGCATGACGGTCGACGGCGGCGATCCGGACCCGGCTACACCGCCGCTGCAGCCCGTGCTGTTCGCGACCGGCAGCGACGACCCGATCCTGGAGCAGTCGCGACAGCTCGCCGGATATGCGCCGCGCGGAGAGTTCTTCGAGATCGAGGGCCGCAACCACGTCAACGGCCCGGGAGCCCGCGCGTTCCGTGAGGCCGGTGTGGGTTTCCTTCAGCGTGAGGACTGACTTGGCGAAGCGGCGAGATCGGATGCTGCGCCCCCGGTAGCCCCGGGAGGAGCGCAGCATCCGATCTCGTGCTCTGATCAGCTCGCGGTGTAGTCGATCAGGTCGGGGTGCTCGGCGTATACGGCCTCGAGCAGGCTCATGTCGAACAGCTGGTCGGCCGTGACGGTGATGCCCGCGGTCGCCAGGGTCGTGACGGTCTCAGCCTGGAGGGTTTCAGAGGTGGTGAAGAGCCCGTTCTCGGCCGTCTCATCGGTGACGACGAGCTGCGTGTTCGCGGCCTCGGCGCAGAGCAGCTCGTTGGCGGGGTCGAGACCGAGGTCGGTTCCGCTCTGCGACATCATCAGGTCGATGCCCTTCTGCGGGTTGCGCAGCGCCTCGGCGTATCCGCGGATCTCTCCTTCGAGGAAGGCCTTCAGCTTCTCGGGTTCGTTCGCGATCATCTCGTCGGTCGCGATGATCGCGTCGGCGACGAAGGGCAGTCCGTTGTCGGCGAAGGGCATGTCGACAGCGTCGTGACCCTCGGCGCGCACGAGGATCGACTCGTTCGTGAGGAACGACATGTACCCGTCGATCTCTCCGAAGATGAGTGGGGAGGGGTCGTAGCTGACGGGGACGATCTCGACCTGGGTCTTGTCGATGCCGTTCGCAGCGAGGAGCGCGTCGAAGAGGATGACGTTGACGTCTTGCACGCCGATCTTCTTGCCGATCAGGTCTTGCGGCTCCTCGATCGGGTCGCCGTCGGCGAGCGACAGGATGCTGTAGGGGTTCTTCTGGTAGCCGCTGGCGATGATCTTTATCGGAGCGTTCTCGTTCGCGACGGTCGCGCCCAGCGTCATCGCGTCGACCATGCCGACGTCGACGGTGCCGCTCAGCACCTCGCTGACGGACGACGACGGTCCGGGAACCAGGTTCACTCCTTCGAGCCCGGCGTCGGTGAAGTAGCCCTCGTCGATCGCGAGGTACTCGCCGATGAACTGCGAGTTGAGGATCCACGGCAACTGCATCGTGATCGAGCCCAGTGACTCGTCCGCGGACGAGGACAACCCCGTGTCGCCGGCGGGGGTGGAGCAGCCCGCGAGGGCGGTCGTGGCGATCAGGGTGAGGACGCCGAGGAGTCCTGCGGCGGTGCGGCGAGCGGTCATGGGTGTTCGTCCTTTCGAACGGCGGGTCCGGGTGCGGGTCGGCGGATGCCGGTGTCGGGTGAAGCGAGAGAATGCGTGGGAGGGGTGGGATCAGAAGTCGTCGGTGACGGCGGGGAGGCGGCCGAGGGCTTGCACGAGGTCTGCGCTGTCGCCCAGGACGGAGCGCCAGTCGTCGCCCTCGGTCATGAGGGCGGCGACCGACACGATCTGCGCGCCGTGCCGCGTGAGCAGCTCGAGGGCGGCCGCCGCGGAGCGACCCGTCGAGATCACGTCGTCGACGAAAGCGATGCGCGCGCCGTTGATCGATGCGAGTCGCCGGGCATCGAGGGTGAGTCGCTGCGCGTCGATCGTGGTCACAGATGTCACCTCCACCGACGGGCTGTCGCGGAGGTGCCACTTCTTGCTCTTCTGCAGGACGACGTACTCGTCGAGGCCGAGGTGGGGTGCGACCGCGATGGCGACCGGGATGCCGAGGGTCGCCGCGGTGACGATGATGTCGGGCTGTCGATCGCGGACGAGATCGGCGAGTTCGCGCCCGGCGCGCGTCAGCACCGACACCGGCAGGTCGATCGTCATGAGCAGGGCCGCCTGCTTCCCCGGGCCCAGGTCGACGATCGGCAGCTCGATCTCCTGTGAACCCATTCGGGCGAGGTAGGTGCGGTCCACGTCACACCACCGTCCCGGCGGAGATCGCGACCGACGCATCGAGCCAGTCGCCGACGTTGGCCAGCGCGATGACGTCGACCCGGAGTTCAGCGGCGATCTCCGGCGGCAGCCCGCTCGCCGTCCCCGCGACGAACGAGACCGGAGGAGGAGAGGGGTTCCACTTGGTCCATGCCAGCTCGGCGATCGTGCCGCAGCTGAGTCCGATGGTGACCATGGCGTCCGACATCTCGCCGATCTGGTGGTGCTGCTCGTACCAGGTCAACTCATCGCGGAGTTCGTGGCAGCGCACCCGCTGCAGTTCGATGGAGGGCATGGCGGCGGGCTCGCTGATGCCCGATGCCGGGGTCAGTCCGATCAGTCGTGTTCCGCCGGCGGCCAGGTAGCCGTCCATGGCGGAGACGGCCACGCCGCGATCGGGGACGACGATCATCGACCACCCGCGGCGAGCGATCATGTCGCCCACCTGTTCGGCGGCGTCGATCAGACGAGCAGGGGCGATGCCGGCGGCAGCGGCGACGCGAGCGATGTTCGAGGGACCGAGCACCGCGACGATCGGAACGTCGGTGGCAGAGAGGGAGGCGGGGTGCATGATGCAAGGTTGCACCACCCGCATTTCGCCGAGCCTGATGTTTCGTTACATCTAGATTTCGAGGGTGGGGGGCGTGCGCCGTCGTCGTGACTGCCACGACGCATAAGATCACCGGGTGGCCTCCTTCCCAGTGAAAGACACCGCACCTCGCGACCGGGCGACGCTGCGCGACATCGCCCTCGACACCGGGCTGTCGATGAGCACGGTCTCGCAGGCGCTCCGCGGGGCCGGTCGCATCAGCGAGGCGACGCGCGCCCGCGTCGCCGAAGCATCCGCCCGGCTCGGCTATCGAGCGAATGTCAGCGCCCTGCACATGCGGGGTGCCCGCACCGGACTGGTCGGGCTCGTCGCCACCGTGCCCGACTCGACGTCGTGGAGCGTGGGCGATCTCGACTTCCTCGTGCGATGCGAGCGCGCGTTCTGCGACGTCGCACTCGGGAGCGATCGCTACCCGGTCATGCTGTCGGGTTCGTCGGTGTCGGGCGCGATCGGCGTACTGCCGGTCGACGGCGTCGCGGTGATCGACCCGGGGCCGAACGACCCGCTGCTGCGCCTACTCGAAGAGCGGAGCGTGGCCTACGTCACGCTCGGCCGAGACGTGTTGAGCAATGCCACGGATGAGTGGGTCGTCGACAACGACAAGCTGGAGATCACGCGGGTCGCGCTCGACGGTCTGTACCAGAGGGGGATGCGCCGGTCTCTGCTGTTGATCGCCGACACCGGGCAGAACTACATGACGGATGTGGCGCAGGCCTACGACGCGTGGAGCGACGCGCACCCCGACGTCGCGACGACCACCGCCGTGCTGCCGCTGCCTTTCGACGCCGCACAGGCCGCGCGAGTGGTGTCGGGCGCATGCCGCGATGGGGTGGACACGATCTATCTGGCCGTGGAGCCTGCTCTCACCGCGGTGCTCGACGCGGTGGCCGCCGTGGGGCTCAGCATTCCCGAAGACGTGCAGCTGCTCGCCACGACCGACAGCACGCGGGCGCAGTCGCTCGTTCCCGCGATCTCCGCGGTCGATCTGCAGCCCGCCGCGCTGGGGGAGAGACTGTTCGAACTGCTCGAGCAGCGCGTGAGCGGCGCGGTTCCCGACGTGGTCGAACGCCTCGTGCCCGCCGACGTGCGGTGGCGGGGCAGCACGCGCGCGCCGGTCTGAGGCACTGGCACACACGGCGGCCCCTGTCGACCCTCCCGTGCAGCGGTGCGGGCTCGCCATGCTGGGTGCAGTCGAAAGGATCCACGATGAGCGACAGCAGCAGCATCCGCCCTTCGTCCGACGGTGACGCCACGCAGGCCGACCTCGAGCAGCTCGCCGGGGGTGAGCTCGAGAACCTGCCGCCCGCGCCCGATGGCGCGCCCGACGACGGGGACGAGCCGGATCCCGATGAGGTCTTCGTCGCTCCCGAGGGATCGGGCCCCTACGCCGACCGCGACGCGGTCACCGACGAGCGGACGGGCTCGGCCGAGGTCTGAGGGCTACTCGCCGGAGTAGTCGCGCGCCCAGCTGACCTCGGGTTCGATGTAGAAGGCGGTCAGCCCCTCGCGCACGTCGTACGGGCCGCCGGTGTACTTCTCGGAGATCCGGTCGACGATCGGCAGTGCGTCGTCACCGGTGATCCGTTCGACCACGCGGCCGCGGACGAACGCCGAATCGAGAGGATTCGCCGGGTGGGTGACCGACACCGCAACGCGCGGATCGACCTGCAGGTCGCGGTCTTTGCGGGAGTCGGCCATGGTGAACATGGTGAGGCGGTCGCCCTCCACGCCGATCCACACCGGAACGGTGTGCGGCGCGCCGTCGGGGAGCAGCGTGGCCACGTGCATGACCGTGTCGCGCTCGAAGTAGGGGCGGACGTAGTTCCAGCGCTTGCTCATTCGCTTCTCCTTCGTCGGGACTGTCTTCTCGACAACCGGCCCGCACGGCGGGGTGTTCCCACGGCGCTGCGTCTTCGGCGCGCTGAGCGGCCGGTGTTGCGCCCAAGGTGCCCGTTTGCGCCGGACGAGGCTGAGTTTTCGGGCACCCTCAGCGAAAACGGGCACACTCGCCGACGTGCCCCCGCTACGGTGGCGTGATGCCGTTGGTGCGGACGCTATCCCGGGAGCGGGAGCGGGAGCGGGAGCGGGGCGGTCGGGCGGGAGCGGGAGCGGGAGCGGGGCGGTCGGGCGAGGCGGGCCGGGGTGAGCTATGCGGGCGGATCAGCCGTCGCCGGCCTCGCGCGCCGCGATCTTGCGCTCCCGCATCGCGAGGAAGAGCGGGAACGTGAAGGCGAACGCCGTCACCGCCGAGAGCACCACGTAGAGCCATGCGCGTTTCATGCGGAGCCGCCGGGCCTCGGCGAAGATCAGCACCACCCCGGCGAGGGCGACGACCAGCAGGTCGACGCCGATCGACGACACCGCCGGGCCGCTGCCGAACAGGTCGGCGAAGTAGTTGCGTCCTTCGATGACCGTCCAGGCGTTCAGCGCGAAGGTCCACACCAGTCCGACGATCGACAGTGCGAGGTAGATGAACGCCCGGGGCGTCCAGTGCTTCGTGATCGCGCGTTCGCTCATGCTCGCACCGTACTCCCGAGGGAGTGAGTTGCCGCAATGCGGGGTATCCCGAGGCGTCGTGCGCCCCATCCGTGGCACCTCGGTGCGACGCATAGGCATACGCTCCCGCAACACCGCAGCGGGTGTACTCGTCAACGCCGGCCCGCCCGAGGTCGGCGGAAAGGGCCGCTTCGATGACCGCTGCCACCACCCGCAGCATCCGCCTCTTCGCCGCCGCGCTCGCGGTCGGTATGGTCGCGCTGCTCACGCTCGCCCCGAGGTCGATCGTGTCGCCCGCGCGCGGGCAGTTCATGCGACTGATGGATGCTTCGCTCGCCCCGCTGGTCGACGCCATTCCTTACGGCGACGCCGAGCGCGTGCTCAACGTGCTCATGTTCGTGCCTCTCGGCGCGACGATCGCCCTCCTGCTGCATCGCCGCGCGTGGCCGCTCGCGGTCGTGGCGGGCTTCGGCCTGTCGGCGGCGGTGGAGTACGCGCAGGCCTCGATTCCGGGGAGGGTTCCCGACCTCGACGACGTCTTCTGGAACACACTCGGCGCTGTCGTCGGCGTCGCCGCCGTCACGGTTCCGCGCATAGCGGGCGCGATCGTGACCCGCATCCCGCACCGCACGGGGCGGTGAGCCCATACATCATCGAGACCCGCCACCCCTGCGACCCGCCCAGGTCGGCGCGGTAGAACGGAGGGACCAGCCGCCACCGTCCCACCGAGAGGGCTCCGATGACGACCACCCCGCTCCGCGCACCCGACCTCCGACCGGAGGTCGCGCGATGAGACTCACCGATACCAGCGACCTGTGGTGGAAGACCGCGGTCTTCTACAACCTCGACGTCAAGACCTACCTCGACACCGACGACGACGGAGTCGGAGACCTGCGCGGACTCGCGCAGCGCCTCGACTATCTCGCCGAGCTCGGCGTCACCTGTCTGTGGCTCGCGCCGTTCTACCCGTCGCCGCAGCGCGACAACGGCTACGACATCCAGGACTACTACGGCGTCGATCCGCGCTACGGAACCCTCGGCGACATGGTCGAGGTGCTCCGCACCGCCCGCGACCGCGGCATGCGGGTGATCGTCGACCTCGTCGTGAACCACACGTCCGACCAGCATCCGTGGTTCCAGGACGCACGTTCGAGCCCCGACAGCCGCTACCGCCATTTCTACTCGTGGCGAGACGACGTGCCCGACGATGCGCCGGCGAGCATGTTCCCCGACGTCGAAGACGGCGTGTGGACCTTCGACGAGACGGCCGGGCAGTACTACAAGCACTCGTTCTACCGGCACCAGCCCGACCTCGCGACCGATCACCCCGAGGTGCGCGAAGAGATCGCGAAGGTGCTCGGCTTCTGGCTCGAGCTGGGCATCGACGGATTCCGCGTCGACGCCGTGCCGTTCCTCATCGACGGCGACGGCGGTCCCGAGCACGAGTTCCTCCGCACTCTGCGCGGCTACGTCTCACGGCGGCGCGGGGCGGCGATGCTGCTCGGCGAGGTCAACCTGCCCTACGACGAGCAGCTCGCCTTCTTCGGTGACTCGGACGGCGACGAACTCACGATGCAGTTCGACTTCGTCGCCAACCAGCGGCTCTACCTGGCTCTCGCGCGACAGGATGCCGCGCCCCTGCGCGACGCGCTGCTCTCCCGCCCCGCGATCGCCCTCGGCAATCAGTGGGGCAACTTCGTGCGAAATCACGACGAGCTCACCCTCGATCAACTGAGCGCCGACGAGCGCGAAGAAGCGTTCGAGGCCTTCGCGCCCGAGAAAGGTCAGCGCATCCACGATCGCGGCATCACCCGCCGCCTGCCGTCGATGCTCGAGGGCGATCCCCGCCGCATCCGCATGGTCTACAGCCTGATCTTCTCGCTGCCGGGAGCCCCCGTGCTCTACTACGGCGAAGAGATCGGAATGGGGGAAGACCCCCGCATCACGGGCAGCCGCGCCGCGGTGCGAACGCCGATGCAGTGGACGGATGCTGCCGGAGCGGGCTTCTCCGACGCCGACCCCGACGACATGGTCGCGCAGGTCGTCGCGGGCGGGTTTGCTCCGCAGCACATCAACGTCTCACAGCAGCGGCACGATCCCGGGTCGTTCCTGCGCTTCGTTCAGGAGCTGATCCGCACGTATCGGGCTGCCCCCGAGATCGGCTGGGGAGAGCTGGCGATCCTCGACCAGCCGCATTCGTGCGTGCTCGCGCACTCGGTGACAAGCGAACTCGGGATGCTCGTCGCGGCACACAACTTCGCACCCGACGGACGCACGTTCCGCATCGACATCGCGGGTGCCGACGAAGGCTGGCGCGTCGTCAGCCTGCTCGGCGACGACCCTGCGCCGGTGGCATTGGACGACGGCGGATTCGACGTCGAACTCGGCGGGTACGGCCACCAGTGGTGGCGTGTGATCCGCCCGGGGGAGCGGCGGATCGCGTGAACGTGCGCGCGGCGGCTCTCAGGACTGACAGGATCAGCAGATGAAATGGCGCGCCCTCGTCTCCCGGATCCCGGCCCTGGTCAAGACGCTCTCACCGGTCGTCTTGGTGGTCGACATCGTGATCCGCGTCGTCGCCGTGATCGCCGTCCCCCGCAACCGGCGCCCTACGTCGGCCATGGCCTGGCTGATGGCGATCTTCATCGCGCCGATCCCGGGCAGCCTGCTGTTCGGCCTCTTCGGAAGCTCGAAGCTCCCGCGCGACCGGCGCAATCGCCAGCGCGAGATCAACGACCTGATTCTCGAGCACACGCAGGGGATCGACGAGGAGATCGTCGACGATCCGCGCCCGCCGTGGTTCGCATCGGTCGCCCAGCTGAACCGCACCCTGGGGGCGATGCCCCTGCTCGAGGGCAACGCCGCGCGACTGTACCCGCACTACGAGGGCTCGATCGCGGCGATGACGGATGCCGTCGATGCGGCGCGCCGGTACGTGCACGTGGAGTTCTACATCCTCGCGCGCGACAAGACGACGATCGGCTTCTTCGATGCGCTGAAGCGCGCGAGCGAGCGAGGCGTGCAGGTTCGCGTCCTCTTCGATCACTGGGCGACGATCACGAACCCCGAGGGGCGCAACACCCGTCGATGGCTGCAGGAGAACAGCATCCGGTTCGAGGAGATGCTGCCCTTCCACCCCACCAAGGGCATGTGGCGCCGCCCCGATCTGCGCAACCACCGCAAGATCGTCGTGGTCGACGGCAAGATCGCCTTCACCGGATCGCAGAACATGATCGACAGCAGCTACAACAAGAAGGGCAACATCCGGCGCGGTCTGCAGTGGGTCGACCTGATGGTGCGCCTGGAAGGACCGGCGGCGATCGGTCTCGACGCGCTCTTCATCACCGACTGGTACAGCGAAACCGACGAGCTACCTGATGTCTCCGACGTCGACGAGATGACCGTCGACCACAGCGACCCCGGCACGTTCGAGTGCCAGGTCGTGCCGAGCGGACCGGGGTTCGACGGCGAGAACAACCTCAAGCTCTTCAACGCGCTCGTCTACTCGGCGCAGAAGAAGCTCATCATCGCCAGCCCGTACTTCGTGCCCGACGATTCGATGCTCTACGCCATTACGACCGCGGCCGAGCGTGGGGTCGACGTGCAGCTGTTCGCGTGCGAGGTGGCCGACCAGTTCCTCGTCTACCACGCGCAGCGTTCGTACTACGAGGCGCTGCTGCGGGCCGGTGTGCGCATCTTCTTGTACGAGAAGCCGATCGTGCTGCACTCTAAGCACTTCACGATCGACGACCAGGTCGCCGTGATCGGGTCGAGCAACATGGACATGCGCTCGTTCAGCCTCAACTTCGAGGTGTCGCTGCTCGTGCACGGCCGCGAGTTCGTCGACGACCTGCGCCACATCGAGAACGACTACCGGTCGCGCTCGAAGGAAGTGCTGCTCGAAGAGTGGCTGCAGCGCCGGGTGCCGGTGCAGGTGCTCGACAACGTCGCTCGCCTGACTGCCACCGTCCAGTAGCGCGGCACCGCCGGAGATGTCAGCCGCGGGCGGCCGGTCGCCCGTGAGCCGTGACTCATGCGCAGAATGCAGGAAGAAACCCGTCCCGTGGCGCCGCACGGGCCGCTGCTGCGCCGTTCTTCCTGGATTCTGAGCCGGAGACGGCTCAGACGTGCCCGCCACCTCAGCGCGGCAGCACGACGCGCACGAGCAGACCGCCCTCGGGGCGCGCCGTCACGTCGAGCGCCCCGTCGTGGGCACGCACGATCGACGCCACGATCGCGAGGCCGAGCCCCGCGCCCTGGTGCCCCGACTCGGTACGCGTGCGTCCGGCGCCGCGCACGAACGGCTCCGTCAGCGTTGCGGCGACCGCGGGGTCGAGCGTGACACCGCTGTTCTCCACGGTCAGCGCCGCCCATCGATCGCCCGGCGTCACGGTCAGTCTCACCCAGCCATCGGGCTCGTTGTGCACGATCGCGTTGTGCAGCAGGTTCGCGGCGAGCTGACCGATCAGGGCTCGATTCGCCGTGATCTCGGCGGAGGGCAGCGATACCCGACCGCGGATGCTGCGCGCCTCCGCCTCTGCCTGCACGTCCTTCAGCGCGATCGAGGCGACCGCCGCGAGGTCGATCGTCTCGATCGGGAGTCCGCCGCGGCCCACGCGGGCGAGGGTGAGGAGCGCCTCGGTCGTCGCGATCGCACGGTCGTTGGTGGAGCCGATGCGCTGGAGCAGCACGTCGACGTCCCGGCCGGCCGGGTCGGCCTGGCCGACTTCGACCATCGTGCGGATGATCGCGTGCGGCGTCCGCAGCTCGTGCGAGGCGTTCGCGGCGAAGCGTCGTTCCTCGGCGATCGTGTGCTCGACGCGGTCGAGCATCGTGTCGAGCGCGTCGGCCAGGTCGGTGAGCTCGTCGCGTCGTCCGGGGAGGGCGACGCGCTGGTCGAATCGTCCGTCGCGCACGCGGCGCGCAGCATCCGCGATCCGTCCGAGCGGGCGCAGCACGAGCCCGGCGAGCACCCAGCCCCCGATGAGTCCGAAGGCGATGAGTCCGGCCATCGCCCACCAGGCGTAGCGAACGAACACCTCGAGCAGGTCGCTGCGGTTGGGTACGAACCCGCCGCCGTCCAGGTTCAGGTTGCCGTCGGGAACGAAACGCAGCAGCAAGAACCCGACGACGAACAGGGCGATGCCGGCGACGACGATGAACCCGGCATAGCTGAGGGCGAGCTTCGCCTGGAGCGAGAGGCCCCGCCCGCGAGAGGAGCCCGCTGCGGTCACCGGCATGCAGTCAGCCTAGGTCGACGCCCGTATCGCCGGCGTATGCCGATCAGATCCACCCGCGTTCCTGCGCCATCACGGTCGCTTGCTGGCGCGTGGCGACCGAGAGCTTGCCGAGCGCCGACGACACGTGGTTGCGCACGGTGCCGGGGGAGAGGTGCACGGTCGCGGCGATCTGCGCGATCGTCTCGCCGCGCTGACCGGCACGAAGCACGTCGAGCTCGCGGTCGGTCAGCGGGCTGCGTTCGTCGGCGAGGGCGTCGGCGGCGATCTCGGGGTCGACGTAGCGGCGTCCGGATGCGACGCGGCGGATGATCTCGGCGACCTCCTCCGCGCGCCGCGATTTCGGCACGAACCCCTCGACCCCGGCCTGCAGTGCGCGCCGCAGCACTCCGGGCCGGGCGTGCCGCGTCACCACGATGCACCGCGCGGCGCTCTTGCCGCGCAGCCGCTCCGCGACTTCCACTCCGTCGAGCCCGGGCATCTCGAGGTCGAGCAGGCATACGTCGGGCTCGACGCGCATCGCTTCGGCGACGGCGTCGGTTCCGGTGCGGCACTCGGCCACGACCTCGAGGTCGTCTTCGAGGCGCAGCAGCGATGCGAGCGCCGTGCGGATCATGTCTTCATCGTCGGCGATCAGAACGCGGATCATGCGAGCTGCTCCTGATCGACGGATGCTGCGTCGGCGGGCAGCGTCACCGTGAGCGCGAACGTCGTACCCTCGCGTGAGACCCGCACTTCGCCGCCCACCGCTTCGGCGCGCGCCGTCATGCCGTAGAGCCCCGATCCCCACCCCGTGTCGTCGTCGCCGGGGTCGTCGTTCGCGATCCGGTACACCCACCGCTCGGCGTTCCGCGCGAGCGACAGCGACGCGTGCCGCCCGCCGCCGTGCTTGAGCACGTTCGTGACGCTCTCTCGCACGATCGGGCCGAGCGCGTCGATGCGCCCGACGTCGGCGTCGACGTCGGTGGTCACCTGCAGACCCGCGGACCGCAGCAGATCCGCCGCGTTCTCGAGCTCGTCGGGCAGAGGCACGCCCCGGAACTGCGACGCGAGGTCGCGCGTGCCCTGGCGTGCGTCGTCGACCGCTTCTCGTGCCCGTGCGATCTCGCGGGCCGCGCCGTCGGGGTCGTCGCGTGTGAGCAGACGCTCGGCGAGCTCGAGTTGCAGAGCGATCACCTGCAGGTGGTGCCCCTGCAGATCGTGCACGTCGTTCGCGAGGCGCAGGCGTTCACGTGTCGCGGCCAGCGCGCTCTCGGCTTCCCGGGCGCGGTCGAGTTCGAGCACGATCACCCACCACCACATCGACGAGGCGAACGTGGCGGGCAGCAGGGTCGTGAACAGCGCCGGAACGTAGAGGTCGGATCGCGTCGACAGCGCCGGCGCCTCGACCACCCACAGCGCGATGAGAACGACGGTGAGTCCGATCACCACGCGCCACCGGATTCCGCGCGGCCAGGCGCGCGCGCTGAGTGCCCCGGCGACGACACCGACCCCGGCCAGCCACGATCCGGTGGCCACCCCCAGCAGACAAGCGGCCACGAGCATCATGCCGATGCCCACCAGCTCGCCGACGCGAACTCCGCGACGTTCCTCGTGGCGTTGCGCCATCACGCTCGGTCGGTACTCGCGCAGCAGCACGGCGAGACCGGCGACCGCGAGGATCGTCGCTGCCAGTCCCAGCCAGAGCCCCAGCTCGACCCGCCCGGCGGTGTCGTCGTATCGCAGCGGAATCCATGCGACCCACGACAGCGGCGTGATGATCTGAAAGAAGACGAGCGCTGTCGCGGTGTACCACCACGTCGCGGTGACGCCTCGGCCGAGCGCCCGATCGCCGATGCGCGGACCGCGGTCGGGGGCACTCGTCGGCGTGGTCATGTCTCCACGGTAGCCAGCCGTGCGTGCCCCGTGCCGTGCGGCCGCAGGGTCGTGACATTCGTCATGGGTCGGCCCGGGAATCATCCCGGCCGAACGTGACGCGACGACACTGCCGGGGGGCGGGGGTGGCGGCTGGGATGGAATCACCGCCGCTTGCACACGGCATCCCCACGGAAAGGCTCCCCATGAACCCCGTCGCCGACCTCATCCTCGGATTCCAGAACCTCATCGCGCAGCTTCCGGAATGGGCGCAACCTCTCATCGTCTTCGTCGCCGGTGCGGTGCCGTTCATCGAGGGTGAGGGCGCAGCATCCATCGGCATCATCGGCGGCATCAACCCGGTGATCGCCGCCATCGCCGGTGCTCTCGGCAACTTCGTCGCCGTGGCCATCGTCGTGCTGCTGGGGGCGCAGATCCGGGCCGCGCTGACGAGATCGAAGCCCCGCAAGCCGGCCTCGGCGCGCCGGGAGAAGTTTCAGAAGGCCTTCCACCGCTATGGCGTGGTCGGCGTGAGCCTGCTCGGGCCCCTGCTGCTGCCGACACACTTCACCGCGGCGGCGCTCGCCGGTTCGGGCGTGCCGAAAGCGCGGGTGCTGCTCTGGCAGGGCGTCGCGATCGTCCTGTGGACGACGCTGCTGACCCTGATCATCACGGGTGTCATCGCTGTCGCGGTCTGACCCTCTCGACTCGGCGCCACCGCACCTTCTGTGGGGAAGGGCGGTGGCGTCGTCATGCCGTCATGCGGTAGCCGACGCCGGGCACCGTCTCGATGACCCAGGGCTCTCCGAGACGCTTGCGCAGGGTCGAGATGGTGATGCGGACGGCGTTGGTGAACGGATCGGCGTTCTCGTCCCACGCCCGTTCGAGAAGGTCTTCGGCGCTCACGACTCCGCCTCCGGCTGTCATGAGCACGTCGAGCACGGCGAACTGCTTGCGCGTGAGGTTCACGTAGTGCCCATCCCGGAACACCTCGCGGCGGAACCGGTCGAGCCGCACCCCCGACACCTCGATCACCGGAGGTGTGGATGCTGCCGGCCGCCGCCCGAGCGCGCGCAGCCGCAGCACGAGCTCGCGCAGGGCGAAGGGCTTGGTGAGGTAGTCGTCGGCGCCGCTTTCGAACCCCGCCGCCTTGTCGTCCAAGCGGTCGGCGGCCGTGAGCATGAGCACGCGGGGCGAGGCGGGTTCGGCGGCCAGGCGGCGCGCGATCTCGTCGCCGTTCGGTCCGGGGATGTCGCGGTCGAGCACGACCACGTCGTACGTGTTGATCGCGAGTTGCTCGAGCGCGGTGTCGCCGTCGCCGGCGATGTCGGCCGCGATCGCCTCGAGTCGCAGCCCGTCGCGGATCGCTTCGGCGAGATAGAGCTCGTCCTCGACGATCAGCACGCGCATGGCATCAGCGTAAAGCGGCGCACGTATCGCGGTCGTATCCTCCCGCGCGTACGGCGCGACAACATCGGCGCGCGTGGGATGGGCCTCATGCTCACGCTCGATGCTCCTGCTTTCGCCGCTCCCGTCCGTCGCTCGTCCGCGCGGAGGCGGCGCGTCGTGTTCGTCGTGGCCGGGGTGATCGCGGCGGCCCTCATTGCGGGCGCGATCGCCATCGCGGTCGCGGGCGCATTCTCGGCGGCGGTCGCGCCGTTCACCACGCTCGAACCGTTCTCACCGACGGCAGAAGACGGCCTCATCGCCGAGGGTGAGACCGTGACGCTCGACGACGAAGTGGCCGCGATCGCCCGCCTCAACCCCGAACTGCGTGACGCCATGCGTGCGGCCGAAGCCGATGCGGCGAACGACGGCCTCTCGTTCCGGGTGATGAGCGGGTGGCGCAGCGTCGAGTATCAGGAATGGCTGCTCGAGGATGCGATCGAGCTCTACGCGAGCGAGGAGGTCGCTCGTCAGTACGTCGCGAGTCCGGATCGCTCCACCCACGTCACTGGCGACGGCATCGACATCGGCCCCATCGACGCGCAGTTCTGGCTGATGACGAACGGCTCCCGCTACGGCATCTGTCAGACCTACGCGAACGAGCGATGGCACTACGAGCTGGCCACCGACCCCGGCGGGGTGTGCCCCGAGATGAAGTCGGATGCCGCATCCTGAACGGGCGCGCCGCGTCCAATCCACATAGATGTGCGTGAATCCGCATCGTGGGGCGTCACTAGAGCGTGGATTCGAGCAGCGGACTGTGGATTCGGCTTGGCCCGCGAGCTCACAGCGCGGCCAGGTAACGACGCGTCATCCGCGACTGCACGAGGCGTGCGAGCGGGCCCCCGAGCCGGGTGAACCACCGGCCCGGGGCCGAGAATGCGGTGATCGTGAAGGTCACCTCACCGGAGGGGGAGAGGCTCAGCTCGAAGCGTTCCTCTCCGCGCTCGGGGTGACCGGGCAGAGTGCCGTAGGCGAAGCCGGCCGAGGTTGCGCTCCGTTCCGCCCAGACGACGAGGCACGGTATGCGAAACGAGAGCGGCCCGACGCTCACGAGCATGCGCACGCGCGTGCCCTCACGCAGCGGCACGTCCGATAACCGGATGCGGGCACCGGCCCGTCGCTGCACGAGACCGGCGAACAGGTCGTCGGAGGCGCGATCGAACACCGCTCGCCCGTGGCCGATGACACGCCTCATGCGAACGTGGTGGTACCCCGGGGGCAGTTCGCTCGCGGTGGCGCCGACCTCGGCGTAGGTGACGGTGGTCATCCCGCCACCCTAGGCGCGCATCCGCCTCGAGCGATGTCGGTGAGATCGGGCAGAATCGGTGCGCGTGATCGCTCACACGCACCGACCTCGCCCGATTCCACCGACGAGACGAAGCACGAGCGCTACGCCGCGCGAGCCGTGGAGGCGCGGACGAGCAGCGAGGTGGGCAGCCGCTGGTGGCGGATCTCGGCGGGCTTGTCGGTCGCGATCGCCTCGACGAGGTATTCCGCCGCGAGGCGGCCCTTGGTCGCGATGGGTTGCCGCACGGTCGTGAGACTCGGCGCTGTCCAGCTCGCCTCGGCCAGGTCATCGAACCCGGTCACCGAGAGCGCGCGGGGCACGTCGACCCCCGCGGCGCGAGCGGCGTCGAGCACGCCGAAGGCGATGATGTCGCTGAACGCCACGATCGCGGTCGGCGGCTCGGGTTCGGCCCAGAGCCGCCGGAACGCCTCCGTGCCACCGCCGCGGGTGCATGCCACCTCCAGCACCGTGATACCTGGGTCGTCGGTCGACAGACCCACTTCGCCGAGGCTCCGGCGCACGCCGTCCATGCGCCGGCGAACAGGACCGCGCCACGCGCCGTACCCGCCCTCGACGCCCGTCTCGAAGACGACGAAGGCGATCCGGCGATGCCCGAGGCCGAGGAGGTAGTCGACGACTTCCGCGGTACCCTGCCCGTCGTCGATCTCGACGCTTGGAACGTCGTCGTGCCACTCGCTGTCGACGAGCACGAACGGGATGCGGCGGTGCCTCAGCGCCGTGACCTCCCCCCGGTCGTACTCCAAACCCGAGACGATGAAGCCGTCCACGGCGGCGTAGGGGATCGCGCGCAGCATCGAGCCCCGCAGCGGGGGAGCGAGCAGGAGGGTGAAGCCCTCACGGTGGCACGTCTGGCCGATGCCCTGCAGAAACTGCGTGTAGTACGGGTTCTGCAGCACGTTGTCCAACTGCTGCGGCAGAAGGAGCGCGAGGCTGTCGGTGCGCCGTGTGCGCAGCATCCGTGCCGCCGGATCTTGCGCGTACCCGAGTTCGTCCGCCGCCGCGCGGATGTTCTGCAGCGTGGAGTCGGAGAGCTTGCGCGGATCGTTGAACGCCAGCGAGACCGCCGACTTCGACACTCCCGCGAGTTCGGCGACTTCTCGCATGGTCACCCGCCTGCCTGTCACGCAGAGCCCCCGAGCGACGCCGTGCCGCGCGGTCCGAGCACGATGACGTCCTCATCGAGCGACGCGAGATCGGGCACCGCCGTCATGTCGACGGTCGTCCCCTCGCCGCGGTGCACGATCACGGCGGCCCGTTCGTGCTCGCCCGCCCGCACGATCGCGATCGTGTCGGCGTCGAGGGCCACGGCGGTCTGCCGCCCACGCCGCATCGCGGGATGCTGTGCGCGGAACGCTGCGAAGCTGCGGATGCCGTCGAGGAGCCGTGTGTTCCACGTCTCCTCGTCCCAGGGCATCGTGCCCCGGCACCCCGGGTCGTTGTCGCCGGTGAGTCCGACCTCGTCGCCGTAGTAGACCATCGGCGCTCCCTCGAGAGAGAACAGCAGCGCGTACGAGAGCAGCGCGGACTCGACGTCGCCCTCGTGCCGGGTGAGCACCCGTTCGGTGTCGTGGCTTCCGAGCAGGTTGAGCATGCCCTGGTGGAATCCGGTGGGGATCTCGGCCTGGAGTGCGTTCAGGCCGGCGGCGAGCGCGTAGGCGTCGGTGCTGCGATCGGCGCTGAAGCCCAGGATGAGGTCGCGGGCGGTGTAGTTCATGGTGCCGTCGGCGGTGTCTCCTTGTAGCCATTCGACGGGGGAGCGCCATTCCTCGGCGACGATGTAGAGGTCGTCGCTCTTGCTCTTCACCGCGGTGCGGAACTCGCGCCAGAACGTGTGGTTGATGAAGTACGGCACGTCGAGCCGCCACCCGTCGATGCCCTGGTCGATCCAGTACCGCGCGACGTCGAGGTGGTGGTGGCGCACGTCGGGGTTGTACGCGTTCCACTTCGGCAGGTAGTAGCAGCCCGAACAGGTGCGGTAGTTCGGCGTCGGGTGGGCGGTGACGGGAAACCCCTCGACCGAGAACCAGTTCACGTAGGCCGAGTCGGCCTCGTTCTCGACGACGTCTTCGAACGCCCAGTGGCCGTTGCCGCAGTGGTTGAGCACGGCGTCGAGCACGACGCGAATGCCTCGTGCATGGCATTCGGCGATCAGTGCGCGGAAGGTCTCGAGGGTGCCGAGCCGGTGATCGATCGAGAAGTAGTCGGTGGCGTCGTAGCGGTGGTTCGTGTCGGCCTCGAAGACCGGTGTCAGGTAGAGGGCGTTCGCCCCCAGCGCGACGATGTGGTCGAGGTGGTCGATGATGCCCTGCAGGTCGCCGCCGAAGAAATTGTCGGGCGTCGGCGTCGAGCCCCAGGGCACCACGTCGTCGGGGTCGAGCGAGGGGTCGGCGTTCGCGAACCGCTCGGGGAAGATCTGGTAGAAGACGGCGTCGGCGAGCCAGTCGGGAACGGTCATGGAATGTCAGTCCTTCAGTCCGGAGGTGGTGATGCCGCGCACAAGGGCGCGTTGGAAGAAGAGGAAGACGAGGATGCTGGGGATCGTCGCCGTCAGGGTGCCGGCCATCAGGTAGTTCCAGCTCGTGCCGTACCGGCCGACGAACGACGACAACCCGATCTGGATCGTGCGTACCTCGTCGGTGTTCGTCACCAGCAGGGGCCAGAGGAAGTCGTTCCAGGCGAAGAGGAAGCTGAAGATCGCGAGCGTCGCGAACGCGGGGCGTGAGAGCGGCACGATGATGCGCAGGAAGGTGCCGATGCGGCTGCAGCCGTCGATGCGCGCCGCGTCTTCGAGCTCCTGCGGGATCGACACGAAGAACTGACGCAGCAGGATGATGCCGAACACGTCGGCCATGCGCGGGACGATCAGGGCCGCATAAGTGTCGATCCAGCCCAGGTCGGCGACGATCGTGTAGGCCGGGATGATCGTCACGAAGGTGGGAACCATCAGCGCGGCGAGCAGCACGACGAAGATCGCGTTGCGGAACGGGAAGGCCAACCGCGCGAACGCGTAGGCGGCCATGGCGTCGAAGACGAGGTGGCTCGAGACGATCCCGACCGCCATCACGACGCTGTTGAGGTAGTACTGACCGAAGGGTGCGGCCTCCCACGCGGTCAGGTAGTTCTCCCAGTTCCACGACGTCGGGATGACCGACGTGTTCGTGTAGGTCTCCGCGCGGCTCTGCAGCGATGTCGTGAACATCCAGAGGAACGGCACGACGACGAGCGCCGCGCCGGCGATCAGAAGGGCGTGGCGCCCGAGGCGTAGGGCGAGGGGCTGTCTCATCGGTCGCTCCGTCCTGAGCCGCTGGCTCGCCACTGCACGAGGGTCACGCCGAGCACGAGCAGGAGCGTCACGAACGCGATGGCCGTCCCGTAGCCGAAATCGCCGAGTCGGAAAGCCGTGCGGTACATGAACATTCCGAGCACGTCGGTGCCGCCCCGCGGTCCGCCCTCGGTCAGGACGTAGACGAGATCGAACGCCTGAAAGCTCGTGATGAGCGCCTGCACGACGACGAAGAACGTCATCGGGGCGAGGAGGGGGATCGTCATGTGCCGCAGGCGTCGCCACGCGTTCGCCCCGTCGAGCTGCGCCGCCTCGTAGACGGCCGGGGGCAGTGCCTGCAGCGCCGTGAGGTAGAGCACGGCGTTGAAGCCGACGTTCTTCCACACGGTCAACGCGGTCAGCGCGCCGAGCGCGAGCCACCGTTCCTGCAGCCAGTCGGGGCCCGCGATGCCGACCTGTGCGAGCAGGGCGTTCACGAAACCGGCGGGATCGAGCATGTACTTCCACACGATTGCGGCGGCGACCGACGAGGTGACGGCGGGGAGGAAGTAGATGCTGCGATAGAAGCCGCGCCCCCGCATCGGGGCATCGAGCAGCAGTGCGACGGCGAGTCCCGTGGCGACAGACAGCACGCACACACCGGTCGCGTAGACGACGGTGACGAGCAGGCTGTTCCAGAACGCCGGGTCTTGCACGAGCCGCACGTAGTTGTCGAGTCCGATGAACTCCTTGACGGGGTCGAAGCCGTTCCACGAGGTGAGGCTCGTGTATCCGGCGTTGATGATCGGGTAGACGACGAACACGCCGAGGATCACGAGCGCCGGAACGAGGAACAGCAGCGCCGTGACGATCTGCTCGCGATCCCCTCTGCGGCGCCGTCGTGCGGGGGCGGACCCGCCCGACGCGAACTGCGCCGGGCGGATCCGGGTGGGTACCGATGTCACGATCGTCCGCTCAACCGTTCTTCAGGACGGCGTTGACCGCTCGCTCGGCGGCGTTGAGCGCGTCGTCGACGGATGCTTCGCCGGCGAGCGCTTTCTCGATCTCCTGCGCGAACGCGAGGGACACCGTCGGGTAGAGGGGCGTGTTCGGGCGGGCGTGAGCATTCGCCATCTGCTCGACATAGGGGCGAAGGCGGGGTTCGGTCGACTCCACCCACTCGAGGTACTCCGAGCCGGTCGCGACGGAATCGAGCACCGGCAACATCCCGGTCTTCTTGCTCCACTCGGTCACCTGGTCGGCCTCGAGGAACCACGACAGGAACCCGGCGGCGGCGTCGGCCTCGGCGTCGGAGTTCTCGAACACCATGGCCTGCTCGCCGCCGAGATTCGTAGCCGGTTCACCGTCGCTCGGGTAGGGCACCTGCGCGGTGCCGAACTCGAACGGCGGGTCGGCCGCCCAGATGCCGACCATCCACGAGCCTTCCTGAGCGGAACCGCCCTGCCCCTTCTCGAACTCGCCCCACTTCGCGTACGGACTCACACCCGAATCGATGAGGTCGACCCAGTACTGCAGGGCTTTCGCGCCCTCGGGGGTGTTGAAAGCCGCGGCGGAGTTGTCGGGGGTGAGGAACTCGCCGCCCGTCTGCCAGAGGTTGACCTGGAAGTTCCAGGTCAGGCCCTCGCCGCTGTCCCCGGCCTGCGTGTAGAGGTCGTAGCCGGGCTTGCCGGTCTGGTCGAGGATCGCCTTCCCGGCCTTCTTCAGCTCGTCCCACGTCGTCGGGGGATTCTCGGGGTCGAGTCCTGCCTCCGCGAAGAGGGTCTTGTTGTACATGTAGCCGAGGTTGTTCGCCGAGACCGGCACCGAGACCTGCTTGCCGTCGATCGTGCCGAAGGAGGTCAGCGCGTCGTTGACGTCGGACAGGGTGTCGTCGGGGATGCGGCCCTTCAGGTCGGCCAGCGTGCCGATCTCGGCGATCTGAGGCACCCACACGAGATCGCCGATGGCGATGTCGGGCAGGGTGTCGGACGTCGCGGAGGCTCGGAGCTTCGTGAGGAAGTCGGAGTTCGGCACGTTCGACGCGCTGATCTTCACGTCAGACTGGGAAGCGTTGTAGGTGTCGACCATCGCGTCGAACGCGTCGGCATTGGTGCCGTCCCAGTAGTGCCAGACGGTGACGTCGACGGGTCCGTCGCCGGGTGCGCCGTTCGCGGCGCATCCCGAGAGGATGAGCGCGCCGACGGCTCCGATGACGACGGCGGCAGTGGACCTGCGTTTCATGGGTTTCTCCTTGCTGTTCGGGTTCGAAGATATGAACGGGAATGTATACATGCTCAGGCTGCGGCAACGCGGTGCAGCGTCGACCACACGGTCGTTTCCGGTGGCACCGTCGCGGAATCCGTCAGCGGTTGAGAGGCGAGAAGCGGTGCGAGGACGCCCCAGGTCGACGGCGGGGTGAAGGGCGCGGCGCCGAAGTTCGTGATGACGACGACGTTCCCGCGTCGGAAGGCCAGCACCTCGTCACCTGCGGTGGGGAGCCAGGCGAGCGGCTCCGCCCCGCTCAGGTGGGCGCGGCGCGTGGCGAGAAGATCGCGGTGCAACGAGAGCATCGAGTCGGGATCTGCGGCCTGCGTCGCCCGCGCGAAGGCGCCGAACCAGGCGGGCTGGGGGAGCCAGGTCGTGTCGGCCTCCCCGTCGCTGAATCCGAAGGTGCTGCCCTCCCGCGTCCACGGGAGAGGGATGCGGCACCCGTCGCGCCCGAGCTCGGTGCCGTTCGAGCGGGTCCAGATGGGGTCTTGGCGCGCAGCATCCGGCAGGTCGAGAACCTCGGGGAGCCCGAGTTCTTCGCCCTGATAGAGGTACATCGACCCCGGGAGCGCGAGGGCGAGGGCAGTTGCCGCGCGCGCACGGCGAAGCCCGCGATCGAGGTCGGCCGGGCCCCTGCGTCGCGCCGCGGCGATCATGTCGGTCGGCAGGGCTTCATCGAGCGGCTGCTCCTGGCCGTAGCGGGTGACGGCACGGTGCACGTCGTGGTTCGCCAGGGTCCAGGCCGGCCACCCGCGCCCGACGGTGAGTCCGGTGTCGATCGCCCTCCGGAACCGGTCGGCGTACCACGGCTGCACGAGCAGATCGAAGGAGAACGCGTTGTGGAGCTCGTCGGGTCGCAGGTAATCGGCCAGCCGTTCGGCGGAGGGAACCCAGATCTCGCCGACGAAGTACTTCTCGGGCTCATAGGTGCCGCCGAGCGCTCGCCATGAGCGGTAGAGGTCGTGCACCTCCGGCTGGTCCCACATGCCGTGGTTGTGGCCGGCGTCGGGCCCGCGACCGCCCGGGTGGTCGGGCAGGGCCGCGTCTTTGAAATGGCCGTGAGCGACATCGATGCGGAAGCCGTCGACTCCCCGCTCGAACCAGAATCGCAGCACGTTCTCGAAGTACTCGGCCACAGCGGGGTGACGCCAGTCGAAGTCGGGCTGGCTCGCATCGAAGGAGTGCAGGTACCACTGCCCGGGCCGTCCGTCGCGCTCGGTGACGCGGGTCCAGGCGAGACCACCGAACACGCTGTCCCAGTTGTTCGGCGGAAGCTCGCCGTCGGGGCCGAGGCCGTCGCGGAAGATGAAGCGCGCCCGCTCGTCGCTGCCGGGCGCGGCGGCCAACGCCGCCTGGAACCAGGCGTGATCGGAGGAGCAGTGGTTCGCCACCATGTCCATGAGTACGCGCAGTCCGAGCTCGTGCGCTCGTCGAACCACCTCGTCGAACTCCTCGAGGGTGCCGTACGCCGGGTCGATCGTCAGGTAGTCGGCGATGTCGTACCCGTGGTCGCGCTGCGGCGAGGCGTAGCAGGGGTTCAGCCAGATGGCGTCGCAGCCGAGTGCCGCGATCGCGTCGAGCCCCTTGCTCAGGCCGCCGAGGTCGCCGATCCCGTCGCCGTTCGCGTCGCGGAACGACCGCAGGTAGACCTGGTAGACGACCGCGTCACGCCAGGAGAAGGCGCGCCCGGCCGTGTCGAGGGGAGAGGGCCGTTCGATGGTGTGGCTCACAAGCATCCTTTCGGTGGTCCCGGGCGGCGTCCGACATGTCGGCGCCGCCCGGGAGTGGGGGTTAGAAGGTGGGATAGATGTCGATCACATCGCCGCCCGTCCCGGTGAAGTTGCCTCCGGTCGACCACGTGACGTCGTCGATGAGTGGCTTGAACTGGAAGGTCTCACCGTCGGGGATGCGTTCGAGCTCGAACTCCCAGACGTCGGAGGCGACGTTGCGAGCACCGCGACCTGAGGTCCACGTGAACGGGTACTCGTCGCCGCGGATCGCGATGCTGTGCCCGAGACCCACGTTGTAGTGCACGCGGATCTTCGTGGTGTTGCGCGCCTCGGGGCTGTAGGCCGACACCGGGGTCCCGGGTGCGTACACCTTGCTTTCGTGCTCACCGAGAGCGACGGTGATCTGCTTTCCCGTGACCCCGCCGGCGGTCACGATCACCGTGTCGCTCGTGTTCATGAGGTTCGTCAGCGTCGTGCCGACCGTGATCGAGCTCTCGGCGCGCAGCGGCACCGTGCGCGTCTGCGTCGCCCACGAGTTCGACGAGAGGGTGATCGCCTCGGCGCCCGTGCTGTCGACGCGTCGCGAGAACCCGTAGACGGACGTGTCGGACCACATTTCGCGCTGCGTGCCGACCTGCAGAGCCGGGTAGGCGGCCTTGATCGCGGTCAATCGCTGGATGTGCTTGTAGAGCTTCGAGTTCTGGTCGAAGCTCTCCATATCTTTGCGGTTGTCTTTGTTCGCGATCGGCACCTCGTAGGGGTTGCCGTTACCGTCGTCGGCCTGCTCGGTGCCGTAGTAGATCACGGGCACGCCCCGGGAGGTCAGGAGGAACGTGAGCCCCGAGCGCAACCGCTGGTAGTTGTCGTCGGCCCAGGTCAGGAATCGCGCCCGATCGTGGTTGTCGAGGAACGTCTCGAGCCGGTTCGGGTTCGCGTACTTGCTGTCCTGGTCGAAGAGGTCGCCGAGCTTGTTCATGTCGGTATCTGCCGAGAACGCATCGCGCACGGTGAAGAAGTAGGGGAAGTCGAGCACGCCCCACTCGTAGTCCTGGTACTCCGAGACGTAGTCGACGTCGCCGACGAACACCTCGCCGAAGGTCGGCACCCCCATCTCGGCCTCGAAGGCGGCGAGCCACGGCTTCGGCACCGAGCGCGCAGCATCGACTCGGATGCCGTCGAAGCCCATGTCGACCCAGTCCTTATACGTGTTCATGAGGTGCGCCGAGACGACCGGGTTCGACTGATCGAGGTCGTCGAGCCCGCCGAGGTCGCAGTTCTCGATCTGGGTCTGCGTCTCGAGTCCGTTGAAGAGGCAGTCGCCGGCGTGATGGAAGTACGACGCGTTGTCGAGCGGGCTCGCCGGCTTGTAGGTGCTCGGCGAATAGGTCGTCGATGTGCCCGCGAGGTAGTCGGCCGTATGGTTCGGAACGACGTCGAGGATCATCTTCAGCCCGAGGCCGTGTGCGGTGTCGATCAGCTCCTGCAACTCGGCGCGGTCGCCGAAATGCGCGTTCGGCGTCGCGAAGTCGCGAGTGAAGTAGCCGTGGTAGCTGGCTTCCTGCCCGTCGCGCGAGAGCGGCTGCTGCTCGGAGACGGGCGACAGCCAGATCGCCGTCACGCCCAGGTCGGCGATGTAGCCGAGCCTGTCGGTCAGACCCGCCCAGTCGCCGCCGTGATAGAACCCGAGGTCGGACGGGTCGTACTCGCCGTCGCCCTGGTCGTTGTTGGCGGGGTCGCCGTCTTCGAACCGGTCGACGAGCACCTGGTAGATCACGTCGCCTTCGGCCAGCGGGCCGGGAGACGTGGTGGGATCGGCGCTCGCGGGGGCGGCGCCGGCGCCCCACATGAGCGTGCCGGCCGCCACCGCGACGGCTGCTGCGATCGCGAGACCCCTACGCGCGGAGACGCGAGGAGCGGTGTGAACTGTCATTCTCATGACTCTCTCCTGACTTCCTTGTCGGATGCGCATCGGTCCGCGAGGTGCACGGTTTACTGGATCGATGCAACATGTATAAATGTGTTTTGTCAAGTACTGACATCGGCCGTGCCCGCAAAAGTGATTCGACTCCCGTACTTTCAGCGCATCAAGACCTCTCGCGGCAGGATGTCCGCCGCCGGGAGGTGGTCGTGGGCTGCCAGGCCAGTGTGGACGCGCGTGGACGATGTATACCTGCACGGGGCGCGGCGAAAATCGGGCGCCGAAGTTCGTCCAAATGCATGAGATCGCGCCGACGCTGGGGGAGTCGCGGTCGCAGGATTCCCCAAGCGCCCGGCACGCGCATCGAGCGACGTCGGTGAAGTCGGGCGGGTCCGGTGCAGTTCGGCCGCAGAACGCACCGAACTCGACCGATTCCACCGATGTCGCGATCGCCCGAGCGCCTGGGATGGTGCTGTCAAGCGGCACGGATCGCAGGATCGGGATTGTTAGCGTCCGAGCGTGAGCTCCTCCCGTCTTCCCGCAGCATCCATTGATCGCGTCGCTCGCGAGATCTTCGGCTGGGAGACGCTCCTGCCGGGGCAGCGTGAAGCGATCGAGGCGTCGGTCGCGGGGCGCGACACTCTCGTCGTCCTCGCCACCGGCGGCGGCAAGTCGGCCGTGTACCAGATCGCCGGTGCGCAGCGCGGTGGTGTCGTCGTCGTTGTGTCACCGCTCGTCGCTCTCCAGGCCGACCAGCTCGCGTCGATCCACGCCGCACCCGGGGCACCCGCCGCGGTCGCGATCAACTCCGCCCTGGGCGCTGCGGCTCAGGAGAGCGCGTGGGATCGCGTGGACGAGGGCGGCCCGCTGTATGTGCTGCTCGCTCCCGAGCAGCTGGCGAAGGACGAGAACGTCGCCCGGCTCGCCGCCGCCAGGGTCTCGCTGCTCGTCGTCGACGAGGCGCACTGCGTCTCGTCGTGGGGCCACGACTTCCGGCCCGATTATCTGCGCCTCGCCGACGTGCGTCACGAGCTCGGCGATCCGCCGGTGCTCGCAATGACGGCGACCGCCTCCGGGCCCGTGCGCGAGGAGATCGTCGAACGCCTGGGCATGGTCGATCCCGAGGTGCAGGTGCACGGTGTCGACCGCCCCGAGATACGGCTCGTCGTTCACCGCCACGAGAGCGAGGGCGACAAGCGCGCCGCCGTCGTGGCGGAGGCCCGCACCTGGACCGCGCCCGGTCTCGTCTACGTCGCCACTCGCAAGGAGACCGAGCTGTACGCCGCCGAGATCGCGGCTGAGGGGCGCAGGGTTGCCGCGTATCACGCGGGGCTGCGCGCTCCCGAGCGTCGAACGGTGCAGGACCGCTGGCGGGAGGGGCAGCTCGACGTCGTCGTCGCGACCTCGGCGTTCGGGATGGGGATCGACCGCGCAGACGTGCGTTTCGTGCTCCACGCCACCACGACCGAGTCGCTCGACGCCTACTACCAGGAGGTCGGGCGAGCCGGCCGCGACGGCGAGCCGGCCACCGGCGCGCTGCATTACCGCGCCGAGGATCTCGGACTGCGGCGCTTCTTCGCCAAGCGCTCCGTCGACAAGCCCTCTCTGCGCGCGATCTGGGCCGCGGTCGTGGCAGCTCCGGGGAGCAAGATGTCCGAGCTCGCGAAAGCGGTGGACGTGCCGTCGCGCACGGTGTCGCGCCTCGTCAACGATCTCGTAGACGCCGGCCTGGTCGATACCGCGTCGGGGGTACGAGCCACGGCGGACCGCCGCGTCGAGGCCGTCGTGCGCGCGGTGAAGGCAGCGCTCGCGTCGCGGGAGCGCGTCGCCGAATCGCGGCTGGCGATGATGCGCGCCTATGCCGAGACCTCGCACTGTCGGCGTCGAGTGCTGCTCGACTACTTCGGCGTCGAGGGTCCGCAGTGGTGCGGAAATTGCGACGGCTGCGAGCGGCACGAGGCTCGGCGGCATGAGGCCACCGCTGACGCCGTCGGTGCTCCGATCGCCGTCGACGAGGCGGTGGAGCATCGCGAATGGGGCCACGGCACGGTCATGAGCGTCGAGGCTGACCGCGCGACCGTGTTCTTCGAGTCGGAGGGCTACAAGGTGGTGTCATATACGGCGCTCGACTCCGGCGTTCTGCGGCACCGCGAGCCCGCGTCGGTCTGACGGCGTTTCACGCGCGATCGTCTCATCGCCGCGAACGTCACGGCCAGAACGGTATGGACCGCTCGGCGAGTTCGCCGAACGACGAGACGTCGAGAGAGGTGCGCGTCTCGGGAACGCCCAGCGTCGGCCATTGGAGAACGAGCTCGAGCGACCCCGACGGAGGGAGGGGCCAGAGCCAGAGCGCGTCGTTCGACGAGTACGAGTGCCCGTCTCCGCCGCCGCCTCCGCCGCTTCGCACGAGCGATGAGCTCTCCGGTGGCGACATCGGGTCGCCCGCGAAGCCGAAGGGGCGATCGGAGAGCACCTGTTCGCCGGTGCTCAGTACGACCCCGTATCGCAGCCGCCCGGCCGATGACGCACCGTGACCGGCCCAGTGCTCCATGAACGCGTTGTTCAAGCGCTGCCACTCGTCGTACGGAAGGTCGTTGCGACGAAGCCTTCGCTCGATGCGGATCTCGACGCCGTCGGAGTAGACATCGACGCCGACGAGCGCGATCGCCAAGTGCTCGGTGGTCGCGAGGATCTCGCTCGCCGGGTAGAGAACCGGGAGGCGGTCGGTCGGCGCCGTCCACCAGGGAGATCGCACCGCCGGGGCGTCGTCGAACTCGGGCATCTCGGGGTCGGGCGGGAAGAAAGACATGCCACCACCCGAGCACACCGCGCGGGTCGACGCAACGATCCGGGTGTCGGCTGCGCCGGAATTCCGTCGCGCGGGGGAGGCGCCCGACGCGGATTGCGCCGAGGCTGGAAGGGTGAAGATCTCGCCCCAGACTCTCCGCCCGCTCCGATCCCTGTCCGTCGCTCTCCTCGCTGCCGCCGCGCTCGTCATCACGGCGTGTGCCTCGCCCGCCGAACCGGCATCGCCAGAGCCGTCAGAACGGGTGGCCATCCCTTCGAACCCCGTCGGCACGCAGGCCGCGTGGGTGCTGACCGAGATCAACGGTGCGCCGAGCGAGCAGGCCGAGTTCGAGGGTCGATTCGATCCGATCATGTTCGAGCAGATGGCGGTCTCCGATCTGCAGCAGGTCTTCGAGCAGTTGCGCGCGGCGGCGCCGTGGACGCCCGTCGCGTATGAGGGCACCGAGACGCAGGCGCGCGTGACGATCGAGTCGCCGCAGGTCACCTACGACATGTCGGTGTCGGTCGGCGATGACGGCAGCATGAACGGCCTGTTCTTCGGCGAACCGCAGGGTGCGCGCACCCCGGCCGCCAGCTGGGATGAGCTCGAGTCGCAGATCGAGGACGCGCCCTACGAGGTGTCGCTACAGGTGACAGAGTCGGGCGCCGATGAGCCGGTGAGGCTGATGGGGGAGTCGTCGCTCTCGCCGATCGGGTCGGTGTTCAAGCTCTGGGTTCTCGGTGCGGTCGTCGACGCGGTCGATGCCGGCACCCTCGCCTGGGACGACACGGTGACCATCGATGCCGAGGTGCGAAGCCTCCCGAGCGGAGAGCTGCAGAACCTCCCCGACGGCTCGACCGTCACCGTGCTCGACGCGGCGCAGAAGATGATCGCGATCAGCGACAACACCGGCACCGACGCCCTCATCCGTGCGGTCGGCCGCGACGCCGTCGAAGCCGCCCTCGTCGACATGGGCCACGCGACGCCCGAGGTCAACACGCCGTTCCTCACGACCCGCGAGATGTTCTGGATGCTGTTCGACGACGCGGCTCTGCGAGAGCGCTGGGCGTCGGGCGACACCGCTGCCCGTGACGCGGTGCTGGCCGAGATCCCGGCCGGTGTGCCGTCGCTCGCGAACGCCGCCGAGGTTCAGCCCGGCTGGCCGGAGGGCGTCGACTGGTTCGCGACGCACGACGACATCGCCCGGGCGCACGTCGCCCTGCAGCAGAAGGCGCAGACTGCGGCAGGTGGGCCGCTGCGCGAACTGCTCTCGGCGAATCCCGGCATCACTTTCGGTGACGAGTGGACCCACGTCGCGTTCAAGGGCGGCAGTTCGATCGGCGTCCTCGCCGGATCGTGGTATCTCGAGCGCGACGGTGCCGAGCCGATCGTGCTGACGGTGCTCGCCCGCGCCGACGATGCGCAGACGCTGACGACCAACCAGACCGCGGTGTTCGGATTCATCGAGGATGCTGCGGCACTGATCGCAGCGGAGTGACCGCGTGCCCCAGCGGCCCGACAGAGTGTCGCGGAGCACGAGAGGTCGCCGCATCCGAAACGCGGGGGATGACGCGAAACAGCGTCACCCCCCGCGCGCGCCTCGGCCTACCGGGCGGTGTACTCCGCGCCGGCCGCGACGACATCGGTCGCGAACGAGCCCGCGTAGATCGAGGTCGCGCCGCCGTCCACGGGGAGCACGATGCCCGTGACGAACGACGAGGCATCGCTGCCGAGCCAGAGCGCGGCTTCGGCGATGTCTTCGGGGAGGCCGAGCCTTCCGATCGGCTGATCCGCGCCGAGCTTGGTCTCGAGGAAAGCGCTGAACTCCTCGGCCTGGTCGAGCGGAATGCCGAACGCTCGAGCCATGATCGGCGTTCGGATGATCCCCGGGGCGATCGCGTTGGAGCGGATGCCGTGTGCGCCGAACTCCGAAGCCGCCTGTCGGACGACGCCGACGACCGCGTGCTTCGCGATCGTGTAGCCCGGTGCGCTCCAGTTGCCCTGGAGGCCCGCTGCGCTGGCCGTGTTCACGATCGAGCCCGGAGTGCCCTGCGCGATGAACTGGCGTGCCGCGAACTTGGTGCCCAGCACGACGGATCGGGTGAGCAATGCCATGGTCTTGTCGAAGCCCTCGGCGGTCAGGTCCACAAAAGGAGCCGGGTCGCCCTGAGCTCCCGCGTTGTTGAACATGATGTCGAGCTTGCCGAACTCGCTGACGGCGCGTTCGACCACGGCTTCGATGTCGCTCTCGCTCGTCACGTCGGTGTGGACATAGACGAGGTTGCCCTCGTGGGCCTGCTGAAGCGCCGCGCCCTGTTCGTCGGAGATGTCGGCGACGACGACCTTCGCGCCCTCGGCGATGAACAGCTCAGCGGTTGCCTTGCCGATGCCGCTCGCGCCACCGGTGACGATGGCGACCTTGCCGTCTAGACGACCAGTCATGGTGTGTCCTTTCCGTGGCCGCCGGGTTGGTCAGTTGTCCCGCGGACGGCCGCGCGGGAAGTGGAGAGGGTGGGGATAGCAAACGCGCGCAGCGTGCGGGCGTGCACGGGGCGCGGGTCTGCGCCCGTGGCGACCATGTCTTCGAGGGCGATGCGAACCGACGCCGCCATAGCGGCTGCCGTTGCGCGCACCTGCGGGTCTTCGACCGACAGACCGAGGCGTTCTGCGAGCGGATCGACGATGCGGTGTTCACCGTCGTGGATCGCGAAGAAGAACACCGACTGCGCGCTCGCGTCGGCGAAGACGAGGGGGAACAGGCCTCGCGTGCGCACTTCGCGGTCACTCCACAGAACGTGATCGAACGCCCGCTCGATGGTCTCGTGCAGCGGACCAGACGATGTGCGCAGCATTCGGGCGTACTCGTCCGTCCCCCAGTCGAAGACCGGGCGCAGCACCTGCTCCTTCGTCGCGAACCATCGATAGAAGGTGCGGTGGGCGAGGCCCGCTGCGTCAGCCAGTTCTGCGACGCTCACACGCAAGGTCTTCCGTTGCAGGAAGAGGGCTATGGCCGCCTCTGAGGCGGCGAGCACCGCCTTCTCATCGCGCTCGCGTGGCATGCTGCCACCCTACGCCCGTTGTGGCAGTAACTGCCGAAATAGCCCGGCAGCGGGTCATGTCGACGAGGCCGTCGATTATTTAGGGTGCCCTTAGTTAGGGTAGGCTTACTGCTCCGCCCGGCTTCAGAAAGGCTGCTCCATCATGTCTTCTCGTCTTCACCGTCGATGGGTCGCGCTCGCGGCGACGACCGCGTCTGCCGCCCTCCTGCTCGCGGGCTGCTCCGCTTCGGCGCCCTCGACGGAGGCCGCGAACGCCGACACCGCAACCACGCGCCAGGTGCAGCACGCCCGCGGCACCACGGAGGTTCCGGTCGAGCCGCAGCGCGTGGTGACCCTCGAGCCGCTCGAACTCGACACCGCCGCCGCCGTCGGCGTCGTTCCGGTCGGCGCGGCCGTCGCGAGCAACGTCGTGGGCGTGCCCGCCTACCTGGGCCTCGACGCAGTGGAGGCGGTGGGCAGCGTGCCCGAGCCCGATCTGCAGGCGATCGCGGCGCTGAAGCCCGACCTCATCCTCGGCACCGAGGCCCGCCACTCGGCCCTGTACGAGCAGCTGTCGTCCATCGCGCCGACTGTTTTCATCGCGACCCAGGCCGACCCGTGGCGTGACAACGCCGCGCTCATCGGTGAGGCGCTCGGGCGCGAAGACGAGACGGCCGCGCTGCTCGAGAAGGTCGACGCCCGCTGCGGCGAGCTCGCCGACACCTACGGCGTCGACGGGCAGACCGTGCAGCTCGTCCGCCCTCGCGACGAGACGACCCTGAGCCTCTATGGCCCGGTGTCGTTCGCGGGCAGCCTGCTCGAGTGCGTCGGCTTCACGATTCCCGCCCAGGACTGGGCAGACGGTCTCCAGGCCGACATCTCTCCCGAGAACATTCTGTCGGCGCAGGCCGACCGGGTGCTGGTGACGACGGCCGACACCTCGGACGACTCCACCATCCCCGCGGCGATCGTGCAGAACGCGGATGCTTTCCCCTCGGTCAGGCTCGTCGACACCAGCTACTGGGTGTCGGGCGTCGGCCCCCTCGGCGCACAGAAGGTGCTCGATGACATCGAGCAGTTCCTCGAAGAGCGCTCTTGACGGCTCTCACCGGGGTCGAGTTGCCACAGGCTCGGCCCCCGGTGCGCCGGTCGCGGCGGGTTGCCGCGCTCTCGATCGTCGGGGCGGTGCTCGTCGTCGCGATCGCGTCATCGCTGATGATCGGGGCGAACCCGCTGTCGCCGCAGGTGGTCTGGGCAGCAACTCGCGGTGAGGGCACCACCGAGACGACCTACATCGTGATCGGCCTGCGCATCCCGCGCACCGTCGCAGGTCTCGTCGCCGGTGCCGCGCTCGGCGTCGCCGGCGCACTCACGCAAGCGTTCACCCGCAACCCGCTGGCAGACCCGGGAATCCTCGGGGTGAACGCCGGTGCTGCCCTCGCGGTGGCGCTCGGGGTCGCCCTGCTCGGACTCCGCGACATCTCCGCCCTCGTCTGGCTCGCGCTCCTCGGAGCGTTCGTCGTCACGATCGCGGTGTACCTCATCGGGTCGTCGGGCCGGGGCGCGGCCGATCCGTTGCGGCTCACTCTCGCGGGTGTCGCGCTCGGTGCCGTGTTCTCGGGCATCACGACCGGTATGACGCTCAGCAACCCCGACGCGTTCGACGCGATGCGCAGCTGGAACGCCGGGTCTTTGCTCGGTCGCGGCTTCGACGTCATCGTGCCTGTGCTGCCATTTATCGCGCTCGGCCTCGCCCTCGCGTTCCTCCTGGGCCCGGCGATGAACGCGCTCGCGCTCGGCGAAGACGTCGCGCGGGCGCAGGGTGCAGAGGTGCGCCGCATCCGTGTCGCGGTGATCGTGTCGACCACTCTGCTCGCGGGCGCGGCGACCGCGCTCGTCGGCCCGATCGCGTTCGTGGGGCTCATGATCCCGCACATCGTGCGGTGGGTCTTCGGCGTCGACCAGCGCACGATCATCGCCCTGTCGGCGTTGCTCGCCCCCGTGCTGGTACTGCTCTCCGACGTGCTCGGCCGAGTGATCATCGCTCCCGCCGAGGTGCCGGTCGGCATCGTGACAGCGTTCGTCGGCGCGCCCGTGCTGATCGTGCTCGCGCGGCGCAAGAGAGCGAGCACCCTATGACTCTCGCCACGCCGACCGCGCCTCGGCGCGTGCTGCTTCGTCTCGGCCCTCTCGCGGTTCCGCTTCGCGGGCGCAGCATCCTCGTCGCCACCGTCGTCGTGGGGGTCATCCTCGTTCTCGGCATCGTGTCGCTCGGCGTCGGAACCTACGTCGTCGCTCCTGATGCGGTCGTGCGCACGCTCCTCGGCGCCGGCGAGACGATGGACCGCGTCGTCATCGTCGAGTGGCGCCTGCCGCGCACCCTCGCAGCGATCGCGCTCGGCGCGATCCTCGCCGTCGCGGGGGCGCTGTTCCAGACCGTCACCCGCAACCCGTTGGCGAGTCCCGACATCCTCGGGCTCTCCAACGGTGCGTTCACCGGCATGCTCGTCGCGCTCGTGCTGGTCTCGGCGACCTGGCAGTCGCTGACGGTCGGGGCTCTCGTCGGCGGTGTCGTGACGGCGCTCGTGATCTGGATGCTGTCGTATCGCGGCGGCATCCAGGGCTTCCGCCTCATCGTCATCGGTATCGGGATCGCCGCGATGCTGGCGTCATTCAACACGTGGATGCTGCTTCAGATCGAGCTCGAGACCGCGATGTTCGCCTCGGCCTGGGGCACCGGCACCCTTAACGCCGTCACCGGGGGATCGCTGGGCGGGGCGCTGCTGTGCGCTGCACCCTTCGTCGTGGTCGCGGCGTTGCTCGGGCCGAGCCTGCGCCAGCTCGATCTGGGCGACGACGTGGCCGCAGCATCCGGTGCGCGACCGAACCTCGTGCGCGGCGTCGCCCTCGTCGTGGGGGTGGCGCTGGTCGCCGCCGCCACGAGCGTCGCCGGCCCCGTCGCTTTCGTCTCGCTCGCAGCTCCCCAGGTCGCGCGGCTCGTCGCCCGCACGCCTCACCTTTCGCTCGGGCTGTCGGCCGCGTTCGGGGCGCTGATCCTGCTGGCGTCCGACCTCGTCGCGCAGCACCTGTTGCCCGTCGCTCTCCCTGTGGGAGTCGTCACCGTGTCGGTCGGTGGCGCCTACCTCGTTCTGATGATCATTCTGGAGATCCGCCGTCGTGCCTGAACACACCTCCGCCCGCCTTCTCGCCGAGGGGGTCGCGCTCTCATACGACCGTGTCGAGGTCGTGAGCGATCTCACCGTGTCGATTCCGCCGGGGTCGTTCACCGTGATCGTCGGGCCGAACGCGTGCGGCAAGTCGACGCTGCTGCGCGGGCTCTCGCGGCTGCTCGCACCCACGAGCGGACGGATCGTGCTCGACGGCGCGGCCATCTCGTCGTACCCGGCGAAGGAGGTCGCGCGCCGGCTCGGACTGCTTCCCCAGAGCGCGATCGCCCCCGACGGCATCACCGTCACTGATCTGGTGGGCAGGGGCCGCTACCCGCACCAGAACCTGCTGCGCCAGTGGTCGGATGCTGACGCCCACGCTGTCGACGAAGCCCTGGCCGCCACCGGCACCACCGATCTGAGGGATCGTCCGGTCGACGCGCTCTCGGGGGGCCAGCGTCAGCGCGTCTGGGTGGCGATGTTGCTCGCGCAGCAGACCGACCTGCTGCTGCTCGACGAGCCGACGACGTACCTCGACATCGCGCACCAGGTCGAGCTGATGGAGCTCTTCGCCGAGCTGAACGCGCGCGGGCGCACGATCGTCGCGGTGCTGCACGACCTCAACCACGCCGCAAGATACGCCAGCCACATCGTCGCGATGCGCGGCGGACGCATCGTCGCCGAGGGTGCGCCGGGCGCCGTCATCACCCGTGAGCGGGTGGAGGAGGTGTTCGGTCTCGCGAACGTGGTGATCGAAGACCCCGTGACGGGCGGTCCGCTCGTCGTGCCGCTGCGCGGCTCATCGAGTGCGGCGGCCAGCGCATGAACCGGCCCTGGGCCTACAGCGCGTTCCGCGTGCAGGTGCGTGCGCGCGTGCTGTTGAGTCCGCGCTTCCTGCGCCTCACGCTGGCCGGCGACGAACTTCGCAACTTCGCGCCGTGGGGCGTCGACCAGCGCATCAAGGTCGTGCTGCCGTTCGCCGACGGTACGATCGCCGAGTTCGGTCTGCTCGACGACCCGACGCCGCATCCGTCCGACTGGTACAGCCGGTGGCGGGCTCTACCCGAAGGCGAGCGCAACGTGCTGCGCACCTACACGCCCGCCGCGATCCGCCCCGAGGTCGGCGAGATCGACGTCGACTTCTTCCTGCACGAACCCGCCGGTCCCGCATCGGCGTGGGCGGCGGCGGCGCAGCCGGGCGACCGCCTGGTCGTGAACGGGCCCGACATGCGCATGGGGCACACCGGATACGGCATTCACTGGAACCCCGGTGATGCGCGCCGGTTTCTGCTGGTGGCGGATGAGACCGCCTACCCGGCGGTGCGCAACATCGTGAGCGCGCTCGAGCCGGGTGCTGACGTCGACGTGATTCTCGAAGCATCCGACCTCGACGACGAGATTCTCAGCCGCGAGCTGCCCGCTCACGTTCGTGTGCGCGTCGTGCTGCGCGACGTCGGCGTGGAAGCGGCCGTGCGCGAGTGGGGCTCGACGTTCGCCGGAGGTGCGGACTTCTATGCCTGGTTGGCGGGGGAGTCGGGCTCGACGACGAGCGTGCGCCGCTACCTCACCGATGAGCTCGCGATCCCGAAGGAGCAGGTGTCGTTCCTCGGGTACTGGAAGCTGGGCGGCCCGCTCGTCGGGTGAGAAGAGTAGGCGGGCGTCAGTCAGCTGAGCGGCTCGAGATTTCCAACGCGGCGCGGCTGCCGACCTTCGAGCCGTAAAGCAGGAATCCGAGCATCAGCACACAACCCGCGATCACGGCGGTGGCGCGGACAGGGGCTGACACCGGCAGGAGGGCGACGAAACCGCTCGCGATCGATGCCCATCCGCCGAGCATCGTGGGCCGTTTCGCGCGGATGTGCGCCGCCTGCCACGCCTCGTCGCTCGCCATGGTGCTGGGGATGCGGATGCCCGCCAATGCGTTGCGCTTCAGCCGGCCCGAGGCGGTGGCGCGGGCCATCCACATCAGGAGGACGCCCGAGCCGACCATGACGACGAAGAGAAAGACACCCATAGCCACATCGTTTTCCACCATGACGACGTTAGCCGACCGGGTCCCGACCGTTCCTCGCGGTACGACGCTGCATGGTTTCTACACCACCCGACGTACCCGCAGCACCGCGTCCGTGAGCGTCACCGTGCCCTGATCTCGCCACTCGACCTCACGGTCGACCGACTCGTTGGTCTCGACGGTCCACCCGTCCGGAAGGTCGAGCGAGGCGAGCACCTCGCCGGATGTCGGCAGGGGAGGAGCCGCGCGATCATGATCGTGACTCGACCCCGGAGGGAATGCCCCGTGCCCGACGACGAGCAACCGTCCGCCGGGAGCGACGGCGGAGACGGCCCGCCGCAGGATCTCCTCCCGCGGCAGGTCCACGGGTGAATGGAGGAATGCCGCCGTCACGAGGTCGTACTGCGCGGAGGGGTGCCAGGTCGCGAGATCGGCCTGCACCCACTCGATGCGCTCGACGAGGCCGAGTTCGGCAGCCTTCGCCGCGCCGACCGCGAGAGCGTTGGCCGAGATGTCGAGGGCGGTCACCGTCCAGCCCTGCCCGGCGAGCCAGAGCGCGTCGCCGCCCTCGCCACTGCCGAGCTCGAGCGCTGTGCCCGGGGTCAGCCCCGACACCTCTCGCTCGACGGCGGCGTTGACCTTGCCGCTCCACACCGCGCCGCTCTTGCCGCGGTGCGAAAGGTACCGCGCCTCCCAGAACTGCGCCGGATCGGTGAGCGCTTCGTCTGACGAATGAGCCATAGCTTCAGTGTCCTACCCCGGCGTCGACGCCCTGCCGCTGCGCCACACGAGCGGATGCCGCGGCCACGTCCTCTGCGACCAACTCGCCGTTGATCGTCAGCGCCGCCATGGCGCCCGACCCCATGGCGATCGGAACGAGCGCGTTGGGAATCCCGGAGTTCCCCACGGCGAACACCCCGTCGACGCTCGTCCGCCCGAACCCGTCGACCGCGGTCCACAGCCCGATCGGAGTCTCGGTCTGCGCGACACCCAGCTGCCGCAGCGGCTCATCGAGCGCGGTCGGCGTCGGCTGCGCGAACACCACGTCGAGCGCCGCGACCGATCCATCGGCGAGCCCGAGCCCGGTGATCGAGTCCCCCTCCGTGACGACGTGGGTGACGGTGCGGTCGTCTATGCGCATGCCGCGTTCCTCGAGCAGCATCCGCTCGTCTTCGGGAAGTTCGCCTGCGAGCGATGTGAACACCGTGATGTCGTTGGAGTAGGCCCGCAGCATGTGCGCCACGTGCAGGCCCATCACCGAGCCCGCGAGCACGCCGATCGCGGTGCCCGATGCCTCGTAGCCATCGCAGTACGGACACGCCACGACTCCGCGCCCCCACTGCTCCGCGAGTCCGGGAATGTCGGGCAGTCGGTCGCGCGTGCCGGTTGCGACGATCAGCCGCCGCCCGGTCGCGAGGCCGCCGGAGTCGGTGACGACCTCGAAGCCGTCCGCCGTCGCGCGCGTCTCGACGACCCGGGCGTTCTCGATGACGCCGTCGACGGCGCGCACCTCGCGGTATCCGTCGGCGACGAGGTCGAGCGGCGAGTACCCGTCGCGGCTCAGCACACCGTGCATGTGCGGCGCGAACCGGTTGCGCGGCTCGTGCGCGTCGAGCACGAGCACGCGACGCCGGGCGCGGGCGAGAATCAGCGCCGCGCTGAGACCGGCAGCGCCGCCGCCGATGATGATGACGTCCCAGAGCTCGCCCGAGATGTCGGGATTCTGGGCGGGGGAGTGAGGGGCGGATGCTGCGGAGAGCCGATCGTCGTGCGTCATACCGTTCACGATGCTCGGCTGGTAGCGTGTCAGCAACTATCGATGCCGAATTGGCAAGAACGGAGTGGGATGCCCGACGATTCCCTGGCGCTCATCGGTCCGCGGCTCAAGAGCTGGCGTGAGAAGCGCAGCATGACCCTGGCCGAGCTGTCGGAGACGACGGGCATTTCGTCGAGCACGCTCTCGCGCCTCGAGTCGGGCAAGCGCGCGCCCAACCTCGAGCTGGTCGTGCCGATTGCGCGTGCGTTGCGCCTCGAGCTGGACGACATCGTTCCGCGTGCGGCGCCGGATCCGCGCGTGAAACGCACCTCGAAGAGCATCGGGGGCACGCAGTATGAGACGCTCTCGCCCGAGTCGAGCCCGGTGCAGACCTACAAGGTGACGTTCCCCGCACAGCCGCCCGGGGTGGTCGCGACTCCTGAGCCGAAGGTGCACGACGGCCAGGAATGGCTCTACGTGCTGTCGGGCCGGCTGCGCCTGGTGATCGGCGAGCAAGACGTGACGCTCGGCCCGGGCGAGGCCGCGGAGTTCGACACCCGCATCCCGCACTGGCTGGCCGCGACCGGGGCGGGGCCGGCGGAGGTGCTGTCGATCTTCAGTAAAGAAGGCAAGCGGATCCACCTGCGCACGGGCCGCTGACGCGAACGGACGCTGCGGGGCGCTCGGCCGACGTCAGTCGGGGTAGCTCTCGTCGTCGCCGCCCGCGGGGAAGTCCGCCCGTTCGGGGCGGGCGCGCAGGTAGAGCACGCTCGCGATCAGACCGCCCCAGACGATCACGATCGCGAGGATCAGAAAGGCGATGGCGAGACCGGTCATCGCGTGACCTCCTTATCGCGGCGGGATGCAGCATCCGGTGTCGGCGGGTAATCGGGCCACGCGACGAAGTCGTCGGGCGAGCGGCGCCACGCGAAGAGCGACAGCGCGATCGCCGCGACGACGATGAACGCGATCGTGCCCCAGCCGAAGATGCCGAGATACCAGTCGGGCATTCCGCCGTATCCCTCGGTGAGGAGCGTGACGATGCGCTGGATCAGCATGTAGGCCAGCACGATCGGCGCGATCACTCCCACCAGCAAGACCCAGATGCGTCCGACCTGGAAGGTCGAGACCGCGTTGAGGTGGTAGCGCAGCTCGGGTCCGCGGCGTCGCACCCAGATCACGAGCACCGTCATGAGGATGGCAGAGGCGACGATGCCGATGTTGTTCGCCCACTGGTCGACGACGTCGAGGGCGAGCAGGCCGGTGGTCGTCGAGAACAGCAGCACCGACAGCACCGCCGAGACGCCGCCGACGCCGACCGCGGCCGCGCGTCGCGAGAGCGCGAACTTCTCCTGGATCGCGGCCGAGACCACCTGCAGCACCGAGATGAGCGACGTGAAACCGGCCATCGCGAGCGAGCCGAAGAAGAGCGCGCCGAAGAGGGGGCCGCCGGGCATCTGCGACACGATCGCGGGGAAGGTGATGAACGAGAGTCCGACGCCGGTGAGACCCTCGAGCTCGTCGATGCCGACGCCCTGCTGCACGGCGAAGAAGCCGAGGGTGGCGAAGACGCCGATGCCCGCGAGGATCTCGAACGACGAGTTCGCGAACGCGACGACCAGGCCGGGGCCGGTGAGGTTCGCTTTGCGCTTGCGGTAGGAGGAGTAGGTGATCATGATGCCGAAGGCGATCGACAGGGAGAAGAAGATCTGGCTGTACGCGGCGATCCACACGTTCGGGTCGCCGAGCGCCGCCCAGTTCGGGGTGAAGAGTGCTTCGAGGCCCGCGCCGGCGCCGTCGAGGAAGAGTGCGCGCACGACCAGCACCGCGAACGCCACGACCAGCAGTGGCAGGAAGACCATATTCACGCGCTGCAGCCCCTTCGCGACGCCGAGGGCCAGCACGACGATGACTGCGATCCAGACGAGGGCGAGCGGGATGAGTACACCGGGAACGAACTCGAGGCTGAGGCCCGGGTCGCCGGCCTGAAGGTAGTCGCCCGAGAAGAATGTTGCCGGGTCGTCGCCCCACCGCAGGTCGAACGAGAACACGAAGTAGCTGAGCGCCCACGCGACGACGGCCGTGTAGTAGAGGCCGATGACGAACGCGATCGCGACCTGGAACCACCCGAGCGACTCGAGCCAGCGGCCCGCCTTGCCGCCGAGGCGACGCAGCGCCGTGGGGGCGGCTCCGCGATAGCGGTGACCGATCGCGTAGTCGAGGAAGAGGATCGGGATGCCCGCGGTCAGCAGCGCGATCAGGTAGGGGATGAGGAACGCCCCGCCGCCGTTCTCGTACGCGACACCGGGGAAGCGCCAGATGTTGCCCAGCCCGACCGCCGAACCGATGGCGGAGAGGATGAAGCCGACCTGACCGGTCCACTGTTCACGGGGCGGGTGGACGGATGCTGCGCTGGGGCTCATTGCGGATCCTCGGCTTCGTGCGGGGGGAGCAGATGCTGGCGCGACACTACCAGCGCGGGCGATCTGGGGGCGGGATCCTTCTAGGTTTGACTTTGGCGGGTTCTTGGGGCGGCGCAGCGCTTGCCGGCGACGGCGGGCATTGCGTCGAGCAAGCTCTCGCGCCGGGAGTCCGGCAAGCGTGTTCTGCCCTCGCCCCGGCAGCGCCGATAGCGAGCGCGCTGTGCTGCTAGCTGGACGACATCCGAACCCCGCGTGCCGCGCCCGATCCACGCGTGTAGCGCGCAAGCAGAGCATCAGTGGTGCCCGCTGTGAGATTCTGGCGCCGGAGTCGAGCCCTGCGCAGACCTACGAGGTCAAGTTGTCTGGTGGCCACGGGGGCTTCGGACTAAGGGGTGCACGCCGGCCCGGAGTAGGTTACATGCTGTCGGGTCGGCTGCGACTAGTGATCGGCGAGCAAGATGTGACACTCGGCACGGGGGAGATCGAGAAGTTCGACACGCGCATCCCGCACCGGCTTGCCACGATCCGGCCGGGGCCAGCCAGCGTGCTATCGATCTTCAGCAAGGCGGGAAGCGCATTCGACTGCCGGTGAAGGGGTTGTGAATGAAGGGCGCGTTGAGATTTATGATCCGGAATACCTATTCCGGGTCATAATAAACAATGAGGTGCATGGTAAATTCGAGTGTTCGGCGGGCTGCATGCCTGGGCTCCAGGGGGCGATTCGTGAGGTCTGGGTCGTGCGATCTAGTCGTCGAAACCGTCATCTCGTTGGCCGTTCCGGTCGAGGTCAAACTCGTACGAGATCGTGAATTGTGTTCGCGACTGCGATTGGTGATTCGTGTTCCCAGAATCGTGAAACAGCCCAACCAGCCGCTGATAATCGGAGGTCGGTGTCGCGGTCTCGATCGATGTTCGCTGCGAGCTTTGGCCGCCAGTATTCGACGTTCTTTTTTGGAATTGTCGCGTGGGTGGGGCATCCGTGCCAAAAGCACCCGTCAATGAAAACTGCAATACGTGCTCGTGTAAACACAATGTCTGCCTTGCGGCGGAATTCGGGCAATGGCGCAAAGTCAACGCGGTAACGCAGGCCTCGCGCATGCAGCTCGCGGCGTACTGCGAGTTCCGAAGAGGTGTCGCGTCGTTTGTTTGCGAGCATGGACTTTCTTGTTCCGTCGGACGTTGCCCATGATGCCTTCATGCTAAATCCCGCCAAGCCGTATATTGGATCGGTATGCCGCACCATCGCGATTGTCTAGTAGGCCGCCGGTGGTGATCTATCACATTCCGTGTCGCGTCCCTGCCGCTCGTGCGTTATGCGGTTTGAACCTTCGGGGCTGTCAAACGAGTCGCGGACGAGATATGGTCAAGGTGTAGAAATGCGCTAATCATGGCTTGCGTGAGGTGTGGCGGGACAGCGTTGCCAATCATTGTGGCCAACGCGCTCCTGCTGCTGCACGGCGAGAAATCAAAATAGTCGGGGAAGCCCTGGATCCGCGCCGCCTCGCGCGCAGTGAGAGCCCTAGTCTGATCGGGATGCATGTAGCGTCCCTGGCCGATGCTGCCGTAACCGCTCGTGATGGTCTGAGCGGGTTCCTCCCAGCGAAGGCGTCCGTACATGGATTTGTAAGAGTGGTTTCGCTGATGGCACGCGGGTCGCTGATGGTTGGGTAGGTCATAAAGGTCGTGGTCAAGCATGTATTGCATCCGCGACAGATTGGTCGCAGAGGGGCGTGGGCGTCGGTCGAGGATGCCGGTCTCGGGGGTATCGACGAGGTCCCCGATCGCCCAGCGCAGATCGTGCTCAGGCTGCGCGTGCGTCGCTAGCTCAATCAGTTCTGCGGGGTTTACGCCGGGGTCGCGAACCGCTATGAGGACGTGTCGGCGACGAGTCTGCGCTACGCCCAACTTTGCTAGGGATACTACTTGCTGCATTGTCGCGTATCCGAGAGCACGAAGGTGGGTGTCTGCGCGTGCGACCACGCTCTCGCCATCATGACGGTCGCGTACAACTGACGGGACGTTCTCAATAAGAACCAGTCTTGGCCGCAGAACCTCTGCTGCCCGCGCCATACGGAGGTACAGTGCGTTCTTCTCGTCAGTGCGACGAGTGTGGTTGTTGAGGTTGCTGTGCCCCTGACATGGCGGCCCGCCGAGTAGCACGTCGACCTCTCCAACAGCGGTCTCGGTGCGACGCTCCATCAGGGTGAGCGGGGCACCTAGGTCACCGTCAAAGACGGATTCGACGCTCGTCGCCTGCGCGCGAGCATCTGGGAAATTGCGCGCGTACACCGCTACAGCTAGGGGCTCGAGGTCGATAGCAAGCCGCACATCCAGGGCCATATGGTTCTCGATCGCTGCTTCAAACACCCCTTGCGTTAGGCCGCCACCCCCAGCGAAGAGATCGACAACTCGCACCGCGGGCGCGGCGGGCAACGGGTCCGGGCGGTGCCGGACGCGGAGCGGGAAAGCGGGATCGAGGTGAGGCATCACCAACAATTCTACTGAGGGTCTCGCCACCAAGGCCGAGTCTGGAGCCCTGCGCTAGGAGCAGTCGAGAACGGGCAGGGCAGCTGTTCAGTGGCTCTGAGCCGTCCTCTGGCCCAAAGAACGGTAGCTTTTCAACCATGGCTGAGACGCTGCCCGCTATTGAAGTGACCAAGACGGTCTACACGGTGCAAGATTTTATGAGTTGGTACGAGGACGGTCGCCTAGAGTTGCGACCGTACTTTCAGCGGGGGAGCGTGTGGACTCCGCGAGCACGTAGCTTCCTCATTGACACGCTTCTTCGCGGATTCCCTGTTCCGGTGATCTTCTTGCAGACGAAGAGGGACCTCAAGACGCTGTCAGCGAGGCGGCACGTAGTGGATGGACAGCAGCGACTTCGGGCAGTGTTGTCCTACGTCAGGCCAGATCTGATCGCTCTTGAGAAGAACGAAACGGCTGTACGCCTATCCAAGGTACACAACGCCGAGCTCGCTGGCAGAACCTTCGATCAGCTTCCGCCCGATCTCCAGGCGCGGATCCTGGATACCGAGTTCTCAGTCCACCTGCTTCCGGCCGACCTGCCGGACCGCGTGTTGCTTGAGCTCTTCGCGAGGCTGAACAGCACGGGGGAGAAGCTGAACGATCAGGAGTTGCGAAACGCGGAGTATCACGGGGCCTTCAAGACCTGTGCCTACCGTCTGGCGTACGACCACGTTGAGGTGTGGGAACAGTGGAAGCTCTTCCCCTCGGGCGCCCTGGCAAAGATGAAGGATGTTGAGTTCACTAGCGAGCTCATGCTGGCCGTGATCGAGGGTCTGCAAGCCAAGTCTAAAGCTCGCATTGACAACGCCTATAGACAATTCGACGAGGAGTTTCCGCAGCAAGCGCAGGTTGAGCATGAGCTAAGAAGAACAATTGATCTCTTGGTCGATTCCTCTACTCCGGCGCGGGACCTCCTAAAGAGCCAGTCTTGGGTATATGCTCTGTTTGTATTTGTGTCAGCCCGATCCGCGCTTCCTTCCGCTTCGCAGATGCGTCATGCGCTAGTGGAACTTGACCAGCGCCTTCGTGAGCTCGACGAGCTCCCTGATGATCTTCAGAAAGCGTTGCGTGGCGCCTCGACTGATCGTTCGAGTCGCGAGGCTAGAGTGCGCTTTATCGAAGAGTCATTCGATCGCGATGCCCGCTGAACGGATCGCCAAGTCGCTCAGTACCGAACTGCAGCGACAGAGTTATACCTTCAAAGAAGCGAGGCTCCTGCACCGGAATGGGAAGTTGACCTCACGCGGTCTGCATACGGTCGTAGAAGCCACATTCTTGAGTTCGTACGCGAGTTTCGAGGCGTTCGTTGAAGATCTTTTCTACGACTGTGTGTTGGGGACTAGCGGCCTGCCTGATTCGGTCCCTATTGCCGATCTTCAGAATCGTGAGCTGGCTGAATCCATTCTTACTTTAAATCGACCATTCGTCAAATGGCTGCCCTGGGATGTCGGAGTGGGCTCTTTGGCGTCAATCCTCTTACAGGAGTCTGGGCCATTTGCCCGGATGGCGCGTAGTGTGACAGAAAAGGGACAGCTCGATGAGGCGCGCCTTCTTCGTAACGCAATTGCGCACAATTCTGGCGCGGCCAAGATGGCCGTTCGAGACCGTATTTCGCAGCTCCCCGCACGCCGCAGGACGGTCGGATGGTATCTGCTCGCATCGCCGATGGCCGGCGTCACGAGATACGAGACGCACCTCGCGAATCTCGAGGCGATCTCAAAGTGTGTGACTGCGCTCTCCGTTGTGGACGGCCACAAGGTTCTCGTGGATGAGCGTCCCTACGCTTCGGGGCAGGCAGCGCCGCGTGGTTCATACCTGTGCGAACGGTCTAACCATCCGCACCGCATCATTCGGTCTCACCAGATTCTCCCCATCTGTGGTCTGTGCCACAACGCGCAGAAATCGAGATGGTCGCCCGCGTGGTGACATTAGAAATGGCCTGAGTTACTTGAATGCAAGGCGAGAGGCTCGGAGTGGAAGCCACTGCGATAAAATGTATGCATAGCCACTGATGACCTCTGCGATTGTTTCGGGGGTATCTCTATCGGGAAGGCTGAGCCGCTTACAGTCTCCGAGGCTGAATTGATAGTTCCTGCCCCGACTCCTCTCGCGTCGTGGCGCTTCACCGGCACACTCCGTCACTATCAAGCCGACGTCCTCGACCGCATCGACGTCGCCACCCCGGGTCCGCTCCACATCGTCGCGCCGCCCGGCTCGGGCAAGACCCTGCTCGGACTCCTCCTCGCACAGCGGCGGGGCGCCCGCACTGTCGTGCTCGCCCCGACGACGACGATCCGCGCACAGTGGGTGCGGCAGGCAGCATCCCTCGGTTCCGACCCGGGCGCGCTGTCCGAAGATCCCGAGAACCCCGGTGACCTCACTGCGCTGACGTACCAGGCGCTCAGCGTGCTCGACACGGCCAACCCGTTCGCCGATCTCGCTCGCCGACGCTGGCTCGACGACCTCGAGCAGGACGGGAGGGCCCCTGAATCGGCCGACCGATGGCTCGCCGACCTCGAAGCGAGCAACCCCCAGCCCTACAAGCGCGGCATCGCGAGCCGCTCGCGCACGATCCGCCGGCAGCTCACGAAGGAGAACCCCGAGACGCTCGCCCAGGCGCTGCATCCGAACGCGCTCGCGCTCATCGACAGGCTCGTCGCGCGCGGGGTCGAGACGATCGTGCTCGACGAATGCCATCACCTGCTCGACCACTGGGCCCTCGTCGTCGCGACGCTCGCCGCCCGCATCCGCGCCACGGGCACCGAGCCACTGCTCATCGGACTCACGGCCACCCTGCCGAGCCCCGACGACGCGAACGAGTACGACAACTACACGTCGCTGCTCGGCGACGTCGACGACGAGGTTCCGCTGCCGGCGGTCGTGCGCGAGGGCAATCTCGCGCCCTACCGCGACCTCGTGCGCTTCGCCGAGCCCACCCGCGACGAGCTCGCGTTCCTCGCCGCGCACGCGGAAGGGCTCGCCGTGCTGCTGCGCTCCACGTTCGCGCACGAAACCGGGCTCGCTTTCCTCGTCCATAAGCTTCAACCTGAACGTGAAACCCGCGACGAACTCGAGCCGCCAGCACCGGGCGCCGACGAAGACCGCCGTCTCGCGAAGGCGTTCGCCGACGACTTCGGCGGATCCGAAGCGGCGGCGGCGATGCTCGCTACGGCGGCGCCGCAGCATCCGCTCGTCTCGCTGCTTCCCGACGTCGCGCGCCGGCCCCCGACCACCGACGAGTCGCTGCGCCTGCTGGCGCGCTTCGCGCTCGACCGGCTGCTGCCGAACCGCGACGAAGAGGCGCGGTGGCAGCGCATCCGCCGCATGCTCGCCGATTTCGGATACTCGCTCACCGACCGGGGCGTGCGCCGCACGCGCGACCCGGTCGACACGATGCTCGCCTCGTCGCTCGCGAAAGACTTCGCGGCGTGCGACATCCTGCGCATCGAACGCGAGGCGCTCGGCGACGACCGCATGCGCGCGCTCGTCGTCACCGACTTCGCCGAGCACGGCAACAAGAGCGGCGGGCTCGTCGGCGCCGCCGGCGCGCTCCGCACCTTCGGTGTGATCGTTGCCGACACCGCGGCGCACGGGCTGCGCCCGATGCTCGTCACCGGTGCGCACACCCGCATCGCCGCGCGCGACATCGACGTGCTCGTGCCCATGCTGGGGGAGCTGCTGGGCGTGCCGGTCGCGACGGCACCCTTGCTCGAAGACACCCAGGTCGCCGAGGTGCACGCGCCGGGTGTCGGTGCCGCGCGGCTCGTGCGCGCAGCATCCGTTCTGCTCACCCGCGGCACGGTGCAGGTCGTCGTCGGCACGCGCGGACTCTTCGGCGAAGGCTGGGACTGCCCCGCGGTGAACACGCTGATCGACCTCACGGCGGTCGCGACGGCCTCGGCCACCCAGCAGCTGCGCGGACGCACCCTGCGCCTCGACCCGGCGTGGCCCGAGAAGGTCGCCCACAACTGGACGGTCACCGCCCTGCTGCCGCCGAGCTTTCCGCTCGAGGCGCAGCCCGACGCGTCACGCCTGCGGCGCAAGCACGCGCGGCTATGGGGGCTCGACTCCGACGACCCGTCGCGGGTCGTGCGTGGGCTGTCGATCGCGCTGCCGTCCGCGGCGCAGGAGGCGATGCGTCAGGTGACCGCGAAAGGTGCCGACGCCTCCGTCGACGGGCTGAACGCCATGCTCGTGCTGCCACCGCGAGAGAAGACGCGGGCCGACTGGCGCATCGGTGAGCCCTACGTCGACCGTGAGGGCGTGAGCGCGCTCGTGGCGCGGCGGTCGACGGCGCCGGTGTTCCGTACGAGCGTGCGAGGGTCCCGAAGGCTGGGCGGGGCGCTCGGTGGCATGACGACACTGGCGGTCGTCGGCAGCATCCTGTCGCTCGCGACGCTCGAACACGGGGGAGTCATCGTCAGCTTCGCGCTCCTCGCCGCAGCGCTCTGGCTGGGCATCCCGCTGGCGAAGGCGTGGCGGCGAGAGCGGGCGCAGACCTCGCGGACCGTGGCGACCTATGGCCGCATCGGCGACGTCGTCTGGCAAGCATTGCGCCGCGCCGGCCGGGTCGCCGACGTGGCGGCGCAGCCCGCGGTGGTCGAGAGCGAGCGCGACGCTCTGGCGACGGTGAGCGTCGAGATCGCGGATGCTGCGCCCACCGATCAGCGCACCTTCGCCGACGCGATGGCCGAGCTGTTCGCACCGGTGCGCACTCCGCGCTTCCTTCTGCAGACCGGGCGGGGCGGGCGCGCGTGGATCGTTCGGACCGTGCTCGGGCGTTCGAGGGAGCCGCAGTACCTTCCCGTGCCGACGGCGATCGGTCGACGCCGCGAAGACGCAGAGGCGTTCGCCGCCCTGTGGGAGCGCGAGGTCGGCGCGTGCGTGCTGCACGCCGTGGACAGCCCCGCTCAGCTCGCGCTGATGGCCGTCGCGCGACGCGGCGGGGGAGGCACTTCGGCTGCGCGCACCCGCGAGGAGTGGCGGTAGGACGGGGTCCGGCTCTCGTGTCGGCGAGCTGACGGCGTCGCGATGTTCGTGGACGGGCCGATGTCGGAGGTCCTTAGTACATTTGTTCTATGGTTCAGATAGCGACTACGACCACCGAGCGGCTCACCGTCGCCTCGGGGCGGATCGCTGAGTCGCTGGGCGGAGCAGACGTCGCCGCTGTCGACGAAGAGGTGCTTCTGCGGGCCATGCGTGACATCGCCGAGGTACGCAATGCGGCCGATCTGGTGCTCGCAGCGCTCGCGGCCGAGGCTGCGCGCCGGTCGGAGCGCGACCGCGGGTACGACGGACTCGCTCAGCGCAAAGGCCATCGCACCGTCGGCTCTCTCGTGCAGACCATCACCGGCCAATCGAAAGCCGAGGTGACCCGTGCCATGAAGACGGGCGAAGAGCTGGCGGCGGTCACAGACACGTCTCCCTCCGCTGGTCTCGACAGTGCGGTTCCCGCTGTCCCGACGTGGGAACGGATGCTGAGCGACGCGCTCGAGAGGGGCAGTATCGCGTCGCCGCAGTATCGCGCCATTCGCACGGGGTTGGGGGCGCCACCGGTCGAGCGGTATCCCGAACTCGATCCGCAGTTCCTGCCCCAGGCGTGGGCGCAGGCCGTCGAGATCCTGCTCGAGGAGGCGCACACGGTGCCGGTCGAGCAACTCAGAGCCGACGCCCGCACCGCCCGCGACCGGCTCGACCCGGTCGGGGTGACCCTGCGCTTCGAAGAGCGGTTCGCGGCGCGTTCGCTGCGCACGTGGATCGACGAGGCCGGTCAGCATCAGGCGCGCATATCTTTCGACGACGAAGCAGCCGCATGGGTGCACGCCATCATGAACGCGGCGTTGCGTCCGCGCCGGGGTCCCCGGTTCGTGGGCGAAGGGGCGAAGCAGAAGGCAGCGGATGCTGCGGCCGACGAGCGCACGAACGAACAGCTGCAGTACGACACGCTCATCGCGGTGCTGCGCGCCGGCGCCGCAGCAGACCCCCAGCGGGCGTTCGGAGACCGGCAGCCGGGTGTGCGCATCGTGGTCGAAGCCTCAGCGATCGCCGATGCGGGCGAACGCGGTGAGATGCGGGTGACGGGCGTGGGCCATCTGGAAGACGGAGGGCAGGCGCTTCCCGGAGGGGTGATCGAGAAGCACCTATGCGATGCGGGATCGCTCGCCGTCTCGATCGACCAGAACGGTCGTCCTTTGGATCTCGGGCGCGAGCGACGGCTTTTCTCCGCGAAGCAGCGCACCGCCATCGCGATACGGGAGGGCGGATGCATCGGCCCGTCCTGCACGGCGCCTCCCTCGTGGTGCGAGTACCACCACATCGATCACTGGTGGGAGCATCACGGCAAGACCGACGTAGACGACGGCGTTCCGCTGTGCCGCAACTGCCATCTGCGCTGTCACAACCTCGGGTGGCGGATTACACGTGAGCGAGACACCGTGACCGGTGACGACTCGTACTGGCTCCATAAACCGCCCGACCCCGCAACGGGAAAGACGGTGCCCCCGGAACGCTTGCGATCTGCCTCACCGCGTCGCTTCGCGGGCCAGTGGGCGCGGGAGTGAGGCGGGGGTCGAAAATGGGCGGTGGATGCGCGCGCGTCGGGGGACGGGAGTGCCGGTGCGCGCGAGTGAGGGGGACGGGAGTGTCGGTGCGGGCGAGTGAGGGGGATGGGAGTGCCGGTGCGCGCGAGTGAGGGGACGGGAGTGTCAGCGGAGCGACCGCCAACGCGGGGCGAAACATCCGCACATTCGAGAGGATGGACGCGTGAGACGAACCGGGATGCTGCTCGCCATGACGGCCTGCGTCACCGTCGTGAGCGGATGCTCGGCGATGCCGAGGGCGTGCACGGAGATCGGATACGTCAACACCCTCACGCTCGAGGTCGCCGGTGCCGGAGCAGCGGCGGTCGACGATCTGGAATGGTGCGTGGCGGGGGAGTGCGCCGGTGACGCGCTGACCGAAGCCCGCGGTCTCGGCGGGGGGCAGTGGGAGGTGCAGACGTTCACCCAGACACCCGGCGAGCTCACCGTCGTCGCGCGAGACGCCGGCGGCACCGAGATCGCACGGGTCGACGTCGCTGTGACGTGGACGGGTACCGACGCGCCGAACGGGCCGGGCTGCGACAACGCATCCGAGGCTCCGACGGTCACCGTTCCGCTGCCGTGACTGAGAATGCGACCGTCAGGCGCGACGCCTGAGACGCAGCATCCCGATGCCCAGCACCGCCAGAACGGCGCCGGCGAAGGCCAGCCCGACGGGGAAGTCGCTCCCCGACTCGGCGAGTGTCGCCCGGGGAGCAGAAGACACCGCAGCCGGATGCTGCAGCGGGGCGACCGGCGTGGTCACGACCGGCTCGCCCGGCGCCGTCACCACCGGCTCACCCGGAGCAGGCTCACCCGGAACCGGCTCACCCGGAACGGGCTCGCCCGGAACAGGCTCGGGCGACGCACCGGGCGACCCCACCCCGGGTCCGCCGGCACCCGGAGCGGCCGCGACGCACGCGACCTCCGACGTGGCGAGCTTCACGGTCGCGATCCGCTGGTCGACGGGGCCGTCATCGGGGAGACTCCCGCGCAGATCGACGGTCAGCAGCACCCACGCCGACGCGGTCTCGGTGCCCGGCACGGTGACACTCTCGAGACGGATATGCAGGATCGCGTCGGGGGTGGCGACAGCACCCCCGCGACCGAGATCGAGGTAGGGCGCCTTCTTGTCGAACTCCCACACGCGCTGCGTCGGACCGACGTAGGCGCTCAACCCCGCGACGATACCCGTGGCCTGGGCGTTGGGGGCGGCGCTCTCGCGCATCGGGCAGGTCGCCGACGACTGCGCCCAGCCGTCGTAGATCAGATTGCCGAGCATGCTCACGAGAATGCCGTCGGCGCGAATGAACGCCGTGCTCTCGTTGGTGAAGGGGAGCACCGTCCACGTCGTGCCATCCGCCGTCACGCGCAGCACAGTGGTGTCGACCACCGACTCCGCCCCACCGCCCTGGATGAGGTTGATGTCGGTGAACGGGAAGGTGAGAAGGTGCGCGGGGCTCGAGACGCTGGTCTTGAGCACCTCGACGTCGCCCGCCCTCAGGTCGATGTCGCCCTGCAGAGAGGTGACCCGCGACCACGGCGCCACGGGTTCGTCAGCAGCGATGGCGGCGGCCCCCGTCACCCCCGCGATCGTCGCAGATACGGCCATCGCCGTGACCGCCACCCACCGGCGATGTACCGCCCGGCCCACCCCGAGAGCACTCATGTCGCGAGTATGGCGGGTCGGTGCCGCACCGGCGCGAAATACCGGGAAAGGAGGGGGTTCCTGAACCCAGTACGGGGAAATCGCGTTCGCCATTCCCCGGGAGTCGCGGCGGGCGTAGCCTGCGCTCAACCGACGAAGGAGTCACAGATGTACGAAGCACTCAAAGCGCTGAAATACCTCAAGAACTTGCGCGCCATCCTTCTCGGCTGGCTCGGCTAGAACGCCGCCACGCCGCGAGGGCGAGATGACCGGCCGGACCGTCGCCCCTTTACGGCGGTCCGGCCTTCTCACCTCTACGCTCGAGGGGTGAACCCGCGCACGCTCGACGACTCCGCCATTCTCCGCACCGCCCGTCCGGGCGACGAAGCCGGCATTCTGGCCTGCATTCAGGCGCTCGCCGACTACGAACGAGAACCGGATGCTGTGGAGAACACCGTCGGCGCGCTGACCGCGACCCTTTTCGGCGATGACCCGAAAGCGTTCGGTCACGTCGTCGAACGCGACGGCCAGATCGTCGGCATCGCACTGTGGTTCCTGACCTACTCGACGTGGACCGGACGCCACGGCATCTGGCTCGAAGACCTCTACGTCGACGACGCGCAGCGAGGCCGAGGCTACGGGAAGGCGCTCATCTCCTCGCTCGCCGAGGTCTGCGTCGACCGCGGCTACTCTCGCCTGGAGTGGACCGTCCTCGACTGGAACGCCCCGGCGATCGCCTTCTACCGCTCGATCTCGGCCGCCCCCATGGACGAGTGGACGACGCAGCGCCTCACCGGCGACGCGCTGACGGCGCTCGCCGCAGCATCCTGACGACCTAGCCCGCGACGAGCGCCGCCGCGATGCCGCGCGCAACGCTGCTCGTGTGTGCGGGGGAGCGCAAGCGCATCGCGAGGTCGCCGGTGACCACGAGCACCAGCTGATCGGCCAACGCCGCCGCGCGTGCGGGGTCGACGGCGGCCGCGAGGTCGGTCAGACGCCCGCGCATCGAATCGGTGTCGCGGTGGATCGCCGCGTCGACCTCGGGTGGGGTGTCGGCATACTCTGCGGCGCTGCCGAGGAAGGCGCACCAGCGCGAGCCCGCAGGCTGCGACCGGAAGGCGTCGAGCGCGTCGAAGATCGCGAGCAGCCGGCCTTCGTCGGTCGTCTGCGCGGCGACGGCGGCGTCCCACGTCTCGATCCATATCGCGTGGCGCCGTTCGAGGGCGGCGGCGACGAGGGCGTCTTTGCTCGCATATCCGCGATACAGCGTCGCGGCCGACACTCCCGCGCGTTCGAGTACGGCGTCGATCGGGGTCGCGGCGATGCCGCGCGTGAAGAACAGCTCGTCTGCCGCGTCGAGCAGTTTCGTCTCGGTGCGGGTGCGCAAAGCCATGACAGCACCCTAGACTCGCGAAAGTGAAACGAGCGTTTTTGTTACGAACGAGTTCGTCCGTGCCGCTCGTCGCGGCCGGTGCCGGACTGATCGCTGCCACCTATGGCCTGGTGCGAATGGCCTACGGACTCTTCCTGCCCGACGTGCAGGCCGACCTCGGGCTCGACGTCGCCGCGGCGGGCGTCGTCTCGGCGGGTGCGTCGGTCGTCTACTGCGTCGGGGCCGTGGTCGGATTCCTCTCGGCCGCGCGACACGCGCGAGCGCTCGTGATCGCGGCGGCTGTCGCAGCATCCATCGGCGCCCTCGGCATGGCTGTCGCGCCCGTCTCGCTCGTTTTCGCCGTGTTCGCGATCGCGAGCTCGGCGGGAGCAGGTCTCGCCTCGCCGGCCCTGGTCGCGGTGCTCCAGCGCGATCCCGCGACTTCGCGGTCGCCGCGCGGCCAGGCCATCGTGAACGCCGGAACCGGTCCGGGAGTCGTCCTCGCCGGCGCGCTCGCACTGCTGCTCGCGCCCGATTGGCGCCTCGCGTGGGTCGTCGCCGCCGTCGTGACCGCGCTTGCCGCCGTAGGTGTGCTCGGGGCCGCGCGGGGAGGGGCGGATGCTGCGGTGCCGCCCACGTTCCCGGCCTTGCCGTGGTTCGTCGCCCATCGCCGCGTGCTGCTCGCGGCGCTGCTGTTCGGCGCGGGATCCGCCGCCGTCTGGACCTACGGGCGCACGATGCTCGTCGCGTCGGGAACCTCGTCGGGCGCATCGATGGCCGCGTGGATCTCGCTCGGCGTCGGCGGCACACTCGTGATCGTCACTGCGCGGTGGATGGAGAGGCTGGAGCCGCCCGTCGCGTGGATCGTGACTGCGATCGTGGTCGCGTTCGCGACGGCCGCAGTGCTCGCCGGGGGAGGGTGGGCGCTCGTCGCCTTCGCCGCGTTCGGCTGGGGCTACACGGCCGGGAGCGGCGTGCTGATCGCGTGGACCGCGCAGATCGACGCGCCCCGCGCGCCGGCCGGGACGGCGTTGTTGTTCGTGACGCTGATCCTGGGTCAGGCGCTCGGGGCGGCTGTCGTGGGTGGCGTGATTCCCGCGGCGGGCTACCCGGTCGCCTTCGTACTGGCGGCTGCGGTCTCGGCGGTGGCGCTCGTTCCGGCGGTCGGTGCGCGGCCGCGGGTGCGCGGGTGAAGCGCGCCGGGCGGTGTTTCGTCCCGTCGCGCTCGGTGCCACCGGAGCCGCTGCAGCGCTCGTTGTGGCGGGGTGCCCGCGATCCTTCGATGACTTGTCCACAGGGGGCCCGATTTCCGTGGAGTGTCGTAGGTATGTTCTAGTATGTAGGCATGCGCAACAGCTATGAAAGCCCCTCCGGCGGTGAGGCGCTCCGCGATGCCGATGCGCTCCCGGTGCACGGTGCGGGTGAGTCGTGGGCGACCGGCGACGGGCTCGACGACGCATGGCCTGAGGAGCGGGAGTGGATCGACGTCGACGGTGATCCGGTCGCGGCGGGTCGTGATGGCCTGGATGCGGTGGCGGATGTGTCGACGTTGATGTCGGTGTTCGCCGCGCAACGGTTCGAGCGGGTCGAGGGGTTGCGTCGGGAGGCGATGGCCGAGGCGGCGGTGTTCCGGGGGAAGACGACGGAGATCGTGATGCGGTCCCTGCGGCTCGAGCTCGCGACGGTGTTGCAGGTCACCGAGCACATCGCGGAACGGATGCTGGCGACCTCCGACGGCCTCGTCAACCGATACCCGGCGATGCTCGACGCCCTCTCCCACGCCCGCACCACGGAGCGGCACGCCGACGTGTTCGTCGAGTTGGTCGACCAGGTGGAGCCGGAGTTGCGGGATCAGGTGGTGCCGCTCGCCGTCGACCTCGCCACGTCGCACGCGCTGGGGTCGTTCCGCCGGTTGCTGCGGAAGCTCGTCGACACGGTGCGGGCGGCGACGCTCAGCGAACGGCATGCGGAAGCGGTGCGGGAGCGGCGGGTGGTGGTGCAGCCGGCGGAGGACGGGATGAGTTGGGTGATGCTCTACACCTCCGCGGTGAAGGCCCACGCGATCCAGCACCGCGCGACCGCGATCGCACACGCCCTCGGCGACCAGGAGGGCGAGGAGCGTTCTCTGGACGAGTTGCGTGCGGACGTCTTGGTCGACCTTCTCGTCGATGGGGACGTGCCCGCCCACCCCGACGCGGCGCGCGGAATCCGCGCGGCCGTGGCCGTCACGGTGCCGGTGTTGTCGCTGCTCGATGACGAGCACGCGAACACGGTGCCGGCGGTGGTGGAGGGGGTCGGGCCGATCCCCATCGACCAGGCCCGGGAACTCTGCGGCGGCGCAGACGGGTGGATGCGGGTGCTGACCCACCCGGAGACGGGGATGGTGCTCTCCGTCGGGCGTGACCAGTACCGCACCCCGGCGGCGTTACGACGTCTGGTGGAGTGGCGGGCGGCGACCTGTATGGCTCCCGGATGCGGAACACCCGCCCGAAGGTGTCAGATCGACCATCAACTCGCGTGGGAACACGGTGGCACCACCGAACTATCGAACCTCGGCCCACTGTGCGTCGGGCACCACACCATCAAGCATCACGGCGGGTGGTGCGTGAGACAGATCCCCGACAGCGGGGGAGCACTCGAATGGCTGTCCCCGGGCGGGAGACGATTCGTGGTGCGACCGGAACGGAAAGTCCCCGTCTTCCGGCCCGCACCCGACGACGACCGCACATCCGAAGCCACCGCACCCTTCTGACCTGCGCCCTCTGACCGCGCCCCCGCCCGTGCAGCCAGTGCCCTGCGGGCCAGTGCCCTGCGGGCCAGTGCCCTCCTGACCAGCGCCGTTCTGGCCTGCGCCCTCCTGGCCTGCGCCCTCCTGGCCTGCGCCCTCCTGGCCCGCGGCTCCTGCTTCGTTCCGCGGCGCTGCGGCGAGCTCGGCGCATTCCGCGCCCGGTCAGGCGTCCGACGTGAGGTTGTCCCGCGCCCACATCGCGGCGCTGGTGCGATCGGCGACCCCGATGTGACGGAAGATGCTGCCCAGGTGCGCCGTGACGGTGCGCTCCGAGATCACCAGTTCGGCGCCGATCGTCATGCCGCTGACGGTAGAGGCTGACGTTGCGTCAGGGTCAAGCCGGCCTCGCGACCGTAAGGTGGCCGAGACGAAAGGACGCCGATGTCCCCTTCCGAAAACTTCCCCTACCCGACCCGCCCGCCACGCAGCAGCCCGGAATCGAGGCGGGGTGCGCCGCCGAAGCCGCGCCAGGAGTCCGCGCCCGGCATGCTCATCGACCGCGACCAGGAGATCGAGACGCGCGCCGGTCGCACCGTGCAGGCCGACGTGTACCGCCCCGAGTCGGGCGAACCCGCCGGGGTGCTCATCGCCTGGTCGCCGTACGGCAAGCACGACCCCGCGCCCATCGGGCAGATCTACCCGACCAGCGGGGCGAAGCCCGAATGGATGAGCGATCTCACCACGTTCGAGGGCCCCGACCCTGTCTTCTGGGTGCCGCGGGGCTACGCGCTGGTCATCGCCGACATCCCCGGTACCTGGTACGCGAAAGGACCGGCCTCGTACGCATCGCCGGAGGAGGCCGAGGACTTCGCCGACCTCATCGAGTGGGCGGGCACGCAGCCCTGGTCGAACGGCAGAGTCGGCCTCACCGGCGTTTCGTACCTCACGGTCGCGCAGTGGCGCGTGGCCGGCCTCACCCCGCCGCACCTGGCGGCCATCAACCCCTGGGAAGGCTGGAGCGACACCTATCGCGAGGTGGCCCGACACGGCGGCATCCCCGAGACCTCGTTCTGGCCCTACATCTGGGAACGGTGGGGTGCCTCGACAGGCGCGATCGAAGACCTCGAGCGCGAAGACCGGGAGCACCCGTTCTACGACGACTTCTGGGCGTCGAAGGCGGCCGACCTCGAGGCCATCACCGTGCCGGCGTTCGTCGTCGCCTCGTGGACTGACCAGGGCCTCCACACCCGCGGCACGCTCGAGGGCTTCCGTCGCATCTCGTCACCGCAGAAGTGGCTGTACGTGCACGGCGCGAAGAAGTGGGCCGAGTACTACCGTCCCGAGATGGTCGAGATGCAGGCGCAGTTCTTCGACCACTTCCTGCTCGCACAGCCCTCGGGCCTCGAGTCGTGGCCGCGCGTTCGCCTCGAGCTGCGCGAGCGCTACGGCGTCGGGTCGTTCGTCGACAGCGCCGACTGGCCTCTTCCCGAGGTCGAGTACCGTGCCCTGCACCTCGATGCCGCGACAGGCGCGATGAGTCACGACCCCGTGTCCGCGGAGGCGACCGCGTCGTACCACGGGCTCGGCGACCCGTTCCAGCCCGAGCGGGTCGTGTTCGAGCACCGCTTCGCCGACGCGGTCGACGTCGTGGGCCACGCCCGGGCGATCCTGCACGTGGAGGCACCCGAAGCATCCGACATGGACATCTTCGTCGGACTCTTCAAGCGAGACGTGCACGGTGAGATCGTGCCGTTCGCGTACTACGCCCAGTTCGAAGACGGACCCGCAGCGCTCGGCTGGTTGCGCGCCTCGCACCGGGAGGTCGACCCCGAACGCTCGACCGATTACCTGCCCGTGCTCGCGCACCGCCGAGCCCTCCCTCTCGAGGAGGCGCATCCCACGCGGGTGGAGATCGAGATCCTTCCGTCGGGCACCCGGTTCGCCGCGGGGGAGAGCCTCGTCTTCGTCGTGCAGGGGCACGACATCAAGCACTATCCGAAGCCGCTCGTCTACGCCCGGCACGAGACCGACATCAACCGCGGACCCCAGATCCTCCACACCGGCGGCCGGTACGACGCGCAGCTCGTGATCCCGATCAGAGGAGCCTGAGTCAGCGCCGCGGGCAGTCACCCAGCATCCGGATGCTGCGCCCGCCCGCGCGCCCCGGCTACGCTTCCTGCGTGCACCGGATCTTCACGACGAGCTTCGCCTCGGTCTACCCGCTCTACGTGGCGAAGGCCGAGCGCAAAGGACGCACGAAGGGCGAGGTCGACCAGCTCATCCTGTGGCTCACCGGCTTCGACGAGGGCGACCTCGAACGGCACCTCGCCGACGGCACGACCTTCGAGCAGTTCTTCGCCGAAGCCCCGCTCAATCCGAATGCGTCGCTCATCACGGGCGTCGTCTGCGGAGTGAAGGTGCAGGAGGTCGAAGACCCGCTGATGCAGAAGATCCGTTACCTCGACAAGATCATCGACGAACTGGCCAAGGGCAAGGCGATGGAGAAGATCCAACGCACCCCGTGAGCGCGACGGACGTGCGCGCTAGGTTCGGGGCATGACTCACCGCAGTCCGACCGAAGAGCCCGGCGGGGCCGACGAGATCGCCGCGGCGCACGACGTGCTCGCCGATGAAGAGCACGGCGGAGACGCCCGTCATCGTTCGATCGAGACGCACGGCCGGCCGCCGACGTCGGACGACGCGTCGTCGATCGACTGACCGTTTGCGTCAGAGCCTGTCGGCCTTCGCCTCGAGTACCGATCGCTGGGCCGCGTTGCGCACCAGCGACGCCGCGGTGCGCAGCTCGGCGCGCGCCTCGTCGAGGCGACCTGCTCGCGCCAGTAGCTCGCCGCGCACGCTCGGCAGCAGGTACGACCCGCGGAACGCCGCGTCGTCGATCGCATCGATGAGCGCGAGAGCTTCAGCCGGCCCGGTCGCCATCGACACGGCCACGGCGCGGTTGAGATCGACCACCGGATTAGGGGCGATGCGGCCCAGCGTCTCGTAGAGCAGCACGATCCGTGCCCAGTCCGTCGCCTCCACGCTGGGCGCGATCGCGTGGCACTCGGCGATCGCGGCCTGCAACGCGTAGGGTCCGCGACCCGTGCGTCGGGCGGCCGCCGCCGCATCCGCTCTCTGCAGCACGCTGACCGCTCGGGCGATCTGCCCGTGGTCCCACCTCCGGCGATCCTGATCGGCGAGCAGAATGGGTGTGCCGTCGGGTGTCTCCCGTGCGGCGAACCGCGACCGCTGGAACTCCATCAGCGCGACCAACGCGAGCGGTTCGGGCTCGCGGGGGAGAAGGCCCGCCACGACGCGGCCGAGCCGGATCGCCTCGTCGGCGAGATCGGGGCGCACCCACCGCTCGCCGCCGGTCGCGGCATACCCCTCGGTGAACACGAGATAGACCACTCCGAGCACCGTCGTCAGGCGCGAAGCCCACTCACCGGGCTCGGGTGTCTCGAAAGGCACCCGGGCGGCGGCGAGCGTCTTCTTCGCCCGAGTGATCCGAGCCTGCACCGTCGGCACGGTCGTTAGCAGCATCCGCGCGATCTCCTCGGTCGACAGTCCCGCGACGACCCGCAGCGTCAGCGCCACCTGCGACTCGTGGGAGAGGGCCGGATGGCAGGCCGTGAAGACGAGGCGCACGATGTCGTCGTCGATCGGCTGCCATTCGTCCTCGATCGCCTCGTCGAGGGTCCGCGCGATCGCGGCGTACCGATCATCGCGCCGCTCGCTGCGCCGCCACGCATCGATCGCCCGACGCTTCGCGACCGCCGTGAGCCATGCTCCGGGGTTCGCCGGTATCTCGCGGTCCCACGACGCCAGTGCCTCGACGACCGCTTCCTGCGCGACGTCTTCGGCGAGGCCGAGATCACCGGTCGTCTTGGCGACCGAGGCCACGATCCGCGCGCCCTCGATGCGCCAGACGGCCTCGATCGTGCGCCGCGCATCGGTCACGGATCACGCCGTACCGGAGGCAGGACGCCACTCCTTCTCCTTCTGGATGTACTCGTTGTCGGCGTAGTCGGCGAAGTCGCTCTCGTCGGTGACGCGGCGCACTTCGAGCTTGTTCCCGGCGGTGAGCGGGGCGCGCTTGGCCCACTCGAGCGCCTCCTCGGTCGTGGCGGTCTGAATGATCCAGAAGCCGTTGAAGAGCTCGTGGATCTCTCCGTAGGGGCCGTCGCTGACCACGGGCGACTCGCCGGCGAAGTCGACCACGTAGCCCGGCTCGGGAGCGAGGCCATCGCCTGACACCATGACCCCCGCCGTGATCATGGCTTCGTTGTAGGCGCCCATCGCGTTGATGACGGCCTCGAAATCCATCTCGGCGTAGGCGTCGGCCGCCTGCTGGGTGGCCCGCATGATCAGCATGTGCTTCATCGTTCTCTCCTCGCTCAGTGGGGATCCAGCATCCCTTTCACTATCGCGTCGAACGAGCATGAAGGGAATCGACATCGTTCCGGAATCTTTTCCGCACGGCCCCCTCCCGACCCTGAGCAACGTCTGAGGATCCGACCCGAAGGGTGCTGAGCGATATATCGTTGAGTATCGCTGAGTCCTCTCCGGGCCCGGCCCACACAGGAGGTTCATCATGAGCAATCCCTTTACCAGCGACGCCTTCGGCGGAGCCGGCCGCGGTCGCGGCGCCGGCCAGGGTTGGCCGTTGAACGGCATCTGGGAAGCGATGGAGCAGTTCGGCAAGCAGTTCGAGCAGAAGGTCGGCGGTGGCAGCACCCGCGTGGGTCGCGGCGATGTCCGCGCCGCCGTTCTTGCGCTCCTCGCCGAGAAGCCCATGCACGGCTACCAGATCATCCGCGAGATCGAAGACCGCAGCGGCGGCAGCTGGAAGCCGAGCCCCGGCTCGGTGTACCCCACGCTGCAGCTCCTCGCCGACGAGGGCCTGATCCTCGCCACCGAGTCGGACGGTCGGAAGACCTACTCGCTCACCGAAGAGGGCCGCGAGGTCGCCGGTGCCGAGACCGATCGCACCGCCCCCTGGGAAGCATCCGGACCGCGTGAGAACCTGCGCACCGGCGCCCTCCCGAAGGCCGGCGTCGACCTCGCGCAGGCAGTCGCTCAGGTCGGTCGTTCGGGAAGCCCCGAGCAGGTGAAGGAAGCGGTCGACGTGCTCGACGAAGCACGCCGTAAGATCTTCTCCATTCTCGCCCAGGGCTGACGCAGCATTCGATCGACCGGGTGCCTGGGGCACGCCGGCGTCAAGGAGATTCCATGGCCGACGCCGGCGACATGCGTGCCCGCTACCGGAGGATCACGCGGTTCGCTGCGCGCTACCTGGTGCAGGCGTGGTGGTTCGAACTGTTCCTGCCCCGACTCGGGCTCGCGCGGATCTCGGCTCGCAACCGCACCAAGCGCCTGCAGAACATCGCACGGCGCTTCCACGGGCTCGCGGTCGACCTGGGTGGCCTGATGATCAAGGTCGGGCAGTTCATGTCGTCGCGTCTCGACGTGCTGCCGCCCGAGATCACGAAGGAGCTCGAAGGGCTGCAGGACGAGGTCCCGGCTGTGCCCTTCGCCGAGATCCGCGCGCTGGCCGAGGCCGAGCTCGGGGTGTCGCTCGACCGGGCGTTCGCGTCGGTCGATCCGACGCCCCTGGCCGCAGCATCCCTCGGTCAGGCCCACCGCGCGACCCTCGCGCCGGGCGACGCGGAGGAGACCGGACTCACCGGCGTCGTCCTCAAGATCCAGCGCCCGGGCATCGACCAGGTCGTCGACGTCGATCTGCGGGCACTGCGACAGGTCGCCCGATGGCTGAGCCGCGTGCGCCTCGTGTCCGACCGGGTCGACATGCACGCCCTCGTCGAGGAGTTCGCGCACACGAGCCTCGAGGAGATCGACTACCTGCACGAGGCGGCCAACTCCGAACGGTTCGCGAACGACTTCGCCGGTGATGGGCGCGTCACGGTGCCCGAGATCGTCTGGGAGCGCACCACCCGTCGCGTGCTCACCCTCGAAGACGTCACCGCGATCAAGATCACCGACGTCGACGCACTGCGCGCCGCCGGCATCGACCCCGCCGAGGTCGCGATCGAGTTCGCCTCGGTCATGTTCGATCAGCTGTTCGCGGACGGGTTCTTCCACGCCGATCCGCACCCCGGCAACATCTTCGTCACCCCGAACGCGCCCGACCCGACGACGGGTCGCGCCTGGCACCTCACCTTCATCGACTTCGGCATGATGGGCGAGGTTCCCGAAGGGCTCCGCCGCGGACTCCGGCGCCTGCTCATCGCCGCCGCCTCCCGCGACGGCAAGGGCCTCGTCGACGGCATCCGCGACGTCGGCGTGCTGCTGCCTTCGGCCGACACCGCCGAACTCGAGCGCGCGATGACCCAGCTCTTCGCCCGGTTCGGGGGAATGGGCTTCGCCGAGCTGCAGGAGGTCGACCCGCGGGAGTTCCGCGCGTTCGCCGTCGAGTTCGGCGACGTGGTGAGGTCGCTGCCGTTCCAGCTGCCGGAGAACTTTCTCCTCATCATCCGCGCGATGTCTCTCGTCTCGGGCAACTGCAGCGCACTCGACCCCGCCTTCAACATCTGGGACGCCGTCGAACCCTACGCGAACCGCCTGATCCGCGAAGAGGGCGGCAACGTGGTGCAGGGCTTCGCGAAAGAGGCGGTGTCTCTCGCCGGACTCGCCGCCCGTCTTCCGCGGAGGTTCGACGATCTCGCGACCCGCATCGAAGACGGCCGCATCGCGGTCCAGACCCCGAAGCTCGATCGGCGCATCGGCTCGCTCGAACGCATGGGGCGGCGCATCGTCTCTGCCGTGCTCTTCGCGGCCCTCCTCATCGCCGGTGCCGTGCTGCGGGTCGACGACGCCGCATTCGGCACGGTACTGATGTCGATCTCGCTCGTCCCGCTCCTGCATGCCCTCTTCGCCGGATTCACGAACCGACGCGGCCCGAGCTGAGCGGATCGCTCAGCGGAACGCTCCCACCTGGTCCTCGATCGCCACGGTCCCGGCCGCCGCGACGTCTCCGGTGTGCGCGGTGGTGACCGGAGGACCCGTCTCACCCGGAACGCCGAAGGGGCGCCGACATGATGTCGGCGCCCCTTCGGCGTTCAGCGGTTCTGAAAGATCAGTACCAGCCCACGGACTGCGACTGGCCCCACGCGCCGCACGGGGTGCCGTAGCGGCCCGAGATGTAGCCGAGGCCCCACGAGATCTGTGTGGCGGCGTTGGTCTGCCAGTCGGCGCCGGCGCTCGACATCTTGCTGCCGGGAAGCGCCTGGGGGATGCCGTACGCACCGCTGGAGCGGTTCATGGCCTGGTAGTTCCAGCCCGACTCCTTGTTCCAGAGCGAGACGAGGCACGAGTACTGGTCGTCGCCCCAGCCGCGCGCCTGAACCATGACGTAGGCGGTCGCCTTCGCGCCCTCGGGGCTGTTGTCGCCGCCGGTGCCGCCCGACGGGATCGGAGCGGCGGGCGCCGATGCCGACGACGAGCCGGTCGATGCCGACGACGTGGACGACGAGGACGACGTCGAGACGGGGGCGGATGCTGCGGCCTCGGCCGCTTCCGCGGCGGCGGCCTCTGCCTCGAGGCGCGCCTGCTCGGCGGCGGCCTCTTCTTCGGCCTTCTTCGCCGCGGCGCCGTCGAGGCTTCCGCGGAGCTGGTTCACGCGGGAGTCGACCGAGGCGATGAGGGCGGTGACCTCTTCGGTGATCGAGGGGACGAGGGGTGCCGGCAGCGCGTCGGCGGCGTCGAGGCGCGCGGCGGCCTCTTCGAGGGCGGCGGTGTCGACCGACGTGTCGGGCTCGCCGATGTCGAGACCCGAGGCGGCGATGTCGGCCTGCACGCTCGCGGCGGCGGAGGTGACCGATGCGGCCGCCTCGACGGCTTCGTCGGCGGCCACGGTCTCTTCGGGGACGGCGGCGGCGACGGTCGCCGTGAGCGGCGCGGAGTAGGTGGAGTACGACACGAGCGAGAAGGTCGGCGTCGATGCGCCCGCCTCCGCCTGGGCCGGAGCCGACGGGGCGGTCGAGGCGAACGCTGCGGCGGCGACGATGCCGAACGCGAGTCCCGAAGCGACGACCGCGCGGCGGTTGTGCGAGCGGCGATCGGCGGCGCGGCGGGTGCGGCGGGTGGCGGTGGACGGCGTGTTCGAGTGCATAAAACCAGTTCCGTATGGGGGCTCCGCGCGCGTCGCGCGGCGTGCAGCATCCGTTCTCGCGGACACAAATCCGAGAGTCTGGCACGCCCTTCCTGGGCGGTTCCTGGACGTCGCGCGCAAGAAAGGCCAGATCAGGGGCCGCGCGACACCCTCATCGGCGTCGGGCGTACCCTGTGGACGTGCCCGAATCGTCCCCGCCGCAGACCGCGCGGGCACAGCTCGCCGCCCTCGCCGCGCACGCCGATCGCCCGCTCGTCGAGGGCCTTCCGAAGGTCATCGATCCGCGCCCCGCGGCGGTGCTCATGCTCTTCGGAGTGCTCGACGCGCTGCCCAGCGATCACGACGCGCAGGCCCGTGCCGTTTCGCGCGATCTCGACGTGCTGCTTCTCTCACGGGCCGCCACGCTGCGCGCGCACCCCGGTCAGGTCGCGTTTCCGGGCGGCCGGGTCGACCCCGGCGACGAGAGCGTCGTCGCGGCGGCGCTGCGCGAGGCGGAGGAGGAGACGGGCCTGGATCCGGCCGGCGTCGAGGTGCTCGGCACGCTCGGTCGCGTCCCTCTCGAGTTCTCGCGACACCTCGTAACCCCCGTGCTCGCGTGGTGGCGGCATCCGTCGCCCGTCCGAGTGGTGGACGTGGCCGAATCGGCCGACGTCTTCCGCGCGCCGGTCGCCGACCTCCTCGACCCCGCCCGTCGAGGATCGACGGTGATCCGCCGCGACGGTCACGAGTGGCGAGGGCCGGCGTTCCTCGTTCCGCATGACAGCGGCGATCACCTGGTGTGGGGCTTCACCGCCATGCTTCTCGACGGGTTGTTCGACCGTCTCGGCTGGACCGAACCGTGGGATGCGGCGAAGGAACTGCCGCTCGAGCTCCCGTCCTGAGGAACATCGCGGTCGACCGGGGCGTTCTGGTACCGTAGAACGTCACTCTCGTGACTCGTTTGGCATGTCTGCGATCGGGTCACGGTGACAGAACGACAATCCGCTTTGCTTCGGCACGTACTCGCGCGCGTCGGAGCCCGACACCCAACCCTCTAGGACAACCCACTACATGACTACCGCAACGACCGCCCCGGCCACCAAGCAGGTCGCGATCAACGACATCGGATCTGCTGAAGACTTCCTGGCCGCGGTCGAACTGACCCTGAAGTTCTTCAACGACGGCGACCTCATCGAAGGAACCGTCGTGAAGATCGACCGCGACGAGGTGCTCCTCGACGTCGGTTACAAGACCGAGGGTGTCATCCCCTCGCGCGAACTTTCCATCAAGCACGACGTCGACCCGAACGAGGTCGTCAACGTCGGCGACCACGTCGAGGCCCTCGTTCTCCAGAAGGAGGACAAGGAAGGCCGTCTGATCCTGTCGAAGAAGCGCGCTCAGTACGAGCGTGCCTGGGGCGACGTGGAGAAGATCAAGGAAACCGACGGTGTCGTCACCGGTTCGGTCATCGAGGTCGTCAAGGGTGGCCTCATCGTCGACATCGGCCTCCGCGGCTTCCTCCCGGCGTCGCTCATCGAGCTGCGTCGCGTCCGCGATCTGACGCCGTACCTCGGCCAGGAGATCGAGGCGAAGATCCTCGAGCTCGACAAGAACCGCAACAACGTCGTGCTCTCGCGCCGCGCCCTGCTCGAGCAGACGCAGTCCGAGTCGCGCACCACGTTCCTCAACAACCTCCACAAGGGCCAGGTCCGCAAGGGCACGGTCTCGTCGATCGTCAACTTCGGTGCGTTCGTCGACCTGGGCGGCGTCGACGGTCTGGTTCACGTCTCCGAGCTCTCGTGGAAGCACATCGAGCACGCGTCCGAGGTCGTCGAGGTTGGCCAGGAGGTCACCGTCGAGATCCTCGAGGTCGACCTCGACCGCGAGCGCGTGTCGCTCTCGCTCAAGGCGACGCAGGAAGACCCGTGGCAGGTGTTCGCCCGTACCCACGCGATCGGTCAGATCGCGCCGGGCAAGGTCACCAAGCTCGTTCCGTTCGGTGCGTTCGTCCGCGTCGCCGACGGCATCGAGGGCCTCGTGCACATCTCGGAGCTCTCCGGCAAGCACGTCGAGCTCGCGGAGCAGGTCGTCTCGGTCGGCGAAGAGGTCTTCGTCAAGGTCATCGACATCGACCTCGAGCGTCGCCGCATCTCGCTGTCGCTCAAGCAGGCCAACGAGTCGGTCGACCCCAACGGCACCGAGTTCGACCCGGCCCTGTACGGCATGGTCACCGAGTACGACGAGCTCGGCGAGTACAAGTACCCCGAGGGCTTCGACCCGACGTCGGGTGTCTGGCTCGAGGGCTTCGACGAGCAGCGCGAGAAGTGGGAGCAGGACTACGCGGCTGCCCAGGCTCGCTGGGAGTCGCACAAGGCTGCGGTCGCCAAGGCGATCGAGGCCGAGGCCAACGCCCCCGCGTCGACCGGCACCGACTTCGGCGCCGGCACCGGCTCGTCGTTCACGTCGGAGTCGTCCTCGGCCGGCACCCTGGCCGACGACGAGGCCCTCGCCGCACTGCGCGAGCGTCTCTCCAGCCGCTGAGCTGAATCATCACGCTGAAGCGGGTCGGAACCTCCGGGTTCCGGCCCGCTTTCGTGTTTCCGCACGTCGCCGAGCGGATGCTGCCGGCGCTGCGGAACCGGAGTGCGGGTGGTCGCCGGTCGCGTCGATGATGCCGAAGGCGTCGCACGTGGTGGTGCCCTCGGTGCCAACCGGGTGAGTTCGGCTAGCGTGGGATCATGAACGCCCGCATCCCCCTCGTGGTCACGACCGTCGCCTGCGCCATCCTGTTCTTCTCGATCGCGGCCGTCTTCGCGCTCGTGATCGCGAGCCTGGTCACGGGGGGTCCGATCGACTTCCTCGGCGGCCCCGAGATCGCGGACGCCTCGGGCGCCGTCGCGCTGGTGCTCGCCGCCTGACGCCTGACTGACCGGCTTGACCGGGGAGCGGCGGTCGCGATGTGCGGGTGCCGCGGTGGTGGCGGTCGGTGCGCTGCGGAGGCACTGACGGTCGTGTCGGCGGTCGCGCGTACGCTCTCGCCGTGCCCGAATGCCTCGTCGACGGATGCTGCGCGCCCACCGCGCACGATGCTCCGGTCGCTCTCTGCGACCGGCACCTCGCGGCGGCCGCCGACTGGTCGGCGCGCGAGCAGGGCATGACCGACTTGCTGCCCTCACCGTGCCGCATCTGCGGATCGCGACTCGGGGTGCGCTGGCCGAGCGGCTGGCTGTGCGCCGTGTGCGAGTGGCGACACGGCGACATCGTCGATGGTGAGCTTCCCCCTCCGCGGATCGACGTCGTGTACTACCTGCGCTACGACGACCGGGTGAAGATCGGCACGACGGCGAACCCCCGCCGGCGACTCGCGGCGATCCGGCACGACGAGCTCCTGGCGTTCGAAAGAGGCGACCGCGCCCTCGAGCGACGCCGCCACGCGCAGTTCGCTGCGGACCGGTGGCCTCGTACGGAGTGGTTCCGGTTGTCGCGCGACGTGCGGGCGCACGTCGACGCCGTCGCCGCGGGCATCGCCGATCCCTGGGCGCTCTACACCCGGTGGGCGAGCGAGGCACTCGCCCTCCGCGGGTGACCACGCTGCGCCCGGCGCGCTCGCTAGAGTGAGCGCGTGAGCGACACCCGAGCGGCCTCAGCGACCCGCCCCGAAGCCCCCGCACGCGCCGGGCTGGTGCTCACGGCACTGATCCTCGGTGCACTGGTGTGCAACATCAACCTCGCCGCGGCGAACATCGCGCTCCCTGACATCGGGCGCACGTTCGGCGCCGGCCAGGTCTCGCTCAACATCGTGGGCCTGGGGTGTTCGCTGGGGCTGGCCATGTCGGTGCTCTATTTCGGCGCCCTGGCCGACCGGTACGGACGCAAGCAGCTGCTCATGCTCGGCTTGGCCCTCACCGTCGTCGCCAGCCTGTGCTCAGCCTTCTCGCCCTCGGTCGAACTCCTCATCGCCTCCCGCGTGTTCACCGGTATCGCGGCGGGCCTGGCCTTCCCGACCACCCTCTCGCTCATCACAGCGCTCTGGTCCAACGGCCCGCGACGCACCCGCGCGATCGCGCTGTGGTCGGGCGTCAGCGCCATGGCATCGATCGTCGGCTCGGTGCTGGCGGGTCTGCTGCTCTCCGTCTTCTGGTGGGGGTCGGCGTTCCTCATCGCCGTGCCGATCGCGGCCGCGGCACTCGTTCTGGTCGCCGCGTTCGTGCCCGGCCATGTGGCGGAGTCGCGAGACCCCGTCGATCACCTCGGCGGCATCCTCGCGACCGTGGCGATCGCGGCGATCGTGCTCGGCGTCGGCACGGTCTTCGCGCCGGGTCAGCATCTGATCGGTGGAGTGACGCTCGGTGTCGGTGTGGTGCTGCTGGTCGTCTTCCTCGTGCGCCAGGCGCGGGAGAAGCATCCGCTCTACGATCTCCGCGTCGCGCGGCGCCGCATGTTCTGGGTCCCCGCGACCGCCGGCACGATCGTCTTCGGGTCGCTCATGGGGGCGATGTTCGTCGGACAGCAGTATCTGCAGAACATCCTCGGCTACTCGACCCTGCAGGCGGGTCTGGCCGTCGTGCCCGCCGCGGTCGGACTCCTCCTGTTCGCCCCGATGTCGGCCCGCCTGCTCACCCGGCGCGGATCGCGCACCACCATGCTGCTCGGCTACGCCCTCGTCTTCGTGGGGTTCCTCACGACCCTCCTGTGGAATCCGTCGACGGCGTACTGGCTGGTCGGCCTCGGCTTCTTCGCGATCGGCAGCGGCGCTGCCTTCGCCATGACGCCGGCGTCGCGGGCCCTCACCGAGAGCACCCCCGTGCACCGCGTCGGGATGGCGTCCGCGACATCCGACCTGCAACGCGACCTGGGCGGGTCGGTCATGCAGGCACTGCTCGGCGCGATCCTCGCGGCCGGGTTCGCCGCCTCGTTCGGGCGACAGATATCGGCGTCGGCCGAAGCATCCACGATCTCCGACACGGTCACCCAGGCGTTGCAGGCATCGTACGGCTCGGCGCTCCGCGTGGCCGATCAGTTCCCGCAGTACCGCGACGAGATCCTCTCCGGTGCCACCCAGAGCCTCGTCACCGGCGCCTGGGGCGCCTACCTGGTCGGAGCGGTGGCCGTGCTCGTCGGGGGAGTGATCGTGTGGTTCCGTCTCCCGTCGTTCGCGCGCGAGCAGGAGTTGATCGCGCAGTACGCGCGGGAGGACGCATCGTGACGCACGAGACGCGTGCCGAGCGGATGCGCCGGTCCGCGCACCGCGCGCGATAATCTCAGCGCATGGCCTGGTTGTCGGAGAGCGAGCGGCGTGCACGCAAGCGCGATGACACCAGCGACCGCTCGATCCTGCTGAACCAGACCCTGCTCAGCGGCGTCGGCCTGGTCGCCATGGGCGTGGCGATCCTCATCGGGCAGGTCGTCGACAGCACGACCTTCGTCCTCGGCGCCACCCTGCTGTTCAGCGCGACGGCGGCGGCGATTCTGGTCCCGTGGCACCGCCTGCCGTTCTGGGTCGTAGCCGTGCTCCCGGTCGCCGACATCGTCGCGCTCGCGCTCCTGCGGTACAGCGCGCCGAACGGGGGCATCGGTCTCCTCTGGGCCTTCCCCGCGATGTGGATCGGTGCGGCCTTCGGTGTCGTCGGTGTCGTCGGTGGCACTCTGCTCGTGTCGGCGCTGTTCTGGCTCACGATGGCGATCGACCCGACGCAGGAGTTCACCGTCACGACGGTGCTTCTCCCGCTCGTGGTGGGCGCGCTGGCGATCATCTCCTTCCTGGGTGCCCGTCGCGCCGATGCGCAGCGGCAGCTCCTCGAAAAGCAATCCCGGCATCTCGGGCGCTCGGTCGACCGCGCGCGCCGCCAGGAGGATCTCGTCACGGAGGTGCTCGATGCCGTCGACTTCGGCGTGATCCGCATCACCCCCGAGGGGGAGCTCGTCGTCACCAATGAGGCGCATGCCCAGCTCCAGGGCGGGGCGTCCGACGATGCCGCGGGGGCCGTGGCGTACGCAGCCGACGGGGTCACCCCGCTCGACGCGTCCGACGTTCCGTTCGCGCGCGCCCGCGACGGCGACACCTTCGAGAACCAGGTGGTGTGGTACGGCGAGCCCGGTTCGGGGCGACGCGCGCTCACGGTCACGGCTCGGCGTCTCACCGAGATCGACGGGACGAACGCGGGGGTGATCGTCGTCTCGCGCGACGTGACCGCCGAGGAACAGGCACTGCGCGCTCGTGAGGATCTCGTCGCCTCGGTGTCGCACGAGTTGCGCACCCCGCTCACGTCGATCATCGGGTACCTCGAGCTGGCGCTCGATCGCGACGACCTCTCCGGCGATTCGCGGCACGATCTCGAAGTCGCCGAGCGGAACGCGGCACGCCTGCTCGACCTCGTGGCCGACATCCTCTCGGTGTCGTCGCTCGCGCGCCCGGGCGGCGGTGTCACGCTCGATCCCGCCCCGGCCGATGTGGCGGCGATCGTGCACGCGTCGGTCGAGGCGGAGCTGCCGAAGGCGGCCGACCGTCGCATCTCGATCGACACGACCTTCGTCGCCTCGACCTTCGCCGTCGTCGACGCGCAGCGCATCCGCCAGGTCATCGACAACCTGATCGACAACGCGGTGAAGTACAACGTCGACGGAGGCAAGGTCTTCGTCGAGGTCTCAGGAGACGACGACCGGGTCCGGATCGCGGTCCGCGATGACGGCCCCGGCATCTCCGAGGGCGAGCGTTCCCGCCTGTTCGAACGGTTCTTCCGCTCCGACGCGGTGCGCAACTCCACGACGCACGGCAGCGGCTTGGGGCTGGCGATCAGCGAAGACATCGTCCAGCGTCACGGCGGCGAGATCTCCGTCGACACGCGCCTGGGCGAGGGGGCCACCTTCACGGTCTGGCTCCCCACGACGAGGGAGCCCGTCACGTGACACTGGACAACTTCACCGTCTCGCTCGCCGCCGCTGTCGTCATCATCGTCTCCGGGGTCATGTACCTCGTCGAGACGCTGATGCGAAAAGACGGCCTCTCGGGTCGGCTGTGGGCCGTCGCATTCCTCGCCGGCATCCTCACCGTCCTCGGCTACCTCGTCTGGGCGGCCGCACCCGACGCGTACCTCGCCGTGGCGGTGGGCAATGCCGGGTTCGTCGCCAGCGCGGGTTTCATCTGGCTCGGCTGCCGAGCCTTCAACGACCGCAGCCTGCGGTGGCCGGGCGGGGTGGTGGCGGTTCTGGTGCTGATCGCGGGTCTCGCGGTGGTGCTGGCCGGCCCCGACGGCGGGGACTGGGCGGGCGCGGTGCCGCTTTTCATCGGCACCGGTGCCATGGCTCTCCTGGGTGCGATCGAGTCGAGGAGAGGGGCGATCGGGCGACGGTGGAGCTCGCTGGGTCTGACCGTGGTCCTCGGGATCGAGGCCGTATGGTTCACCGCGCGCACGCTGGCCTTCGTCGTCTACGGACCCGACAGCGACGTGTTCGCCACCTTCTTCAACACGATCGTGTCGTCGTTCCTCACGATCGCGCTCACCATCGTGGCGGTGGTCGTGACCTCGGAGCTCCGCGCGAGCGAATCGAATCTGCGCGGTCAGCCCGACGTCTACACGCTGAGCCTCGGCATCGACGGAGTGCTTCTTCCCGCATCCTTCCGCTCGGCGACCACGACGCTGATCGACCGCGCCTCGAGCCAGAGCGAGACCATCTGCGTCGTGTCGGTGCGGATCGACGATCTGGGGCGCATCGCGACGGCCTTCGGCCCGGCGGAGGCCGAACAGGTGGCCGCGGCGTGGCGGGCGGGAGTGCGGCAGTACGCTCCCACCGCCGCGATGGTCGGCGAAGGCGAGAGCGGGAGCCTGCTGATCGCGTTCCTCACCGCGTCGTTCTCCGACGTCCGTCGCATGGCGAGCATCCTGCACCGTCGCCTCCTCGACGATTTCGGTGCGCTGGGCATCTCGGTGGTGCCCGTCGTGGGAGTCGGGATCGCCCTCACCGACCGGCTCGGCTACGACTTCGCGGCGCTGGTGAACGGCGCCGATCAGGCCGCCGCGCGCTCGGTCACGAGCCCCGACGCCTCGGTGATCATCGCCGAAGGGTGACGGCGGCGGGCGCGAGGTCAGTCTTCGAGGCGGTCGGCGAGCAGGGCGTCGACGCGAGCGCGCAGGTCGCGCGGGCGGAACGGTTTGGTGAGGTAGTCGTCGGCACCGGCTTCGCGACCGAGTCGCGCGTGCTCCTCGTCGGCCCGAGCCGTCACCATGACGATGCGTGTGTCGCTGAACGCGCGTATGCGGCGCGCCGTCTCGAATCCGTCGATGCCGGGCATGCTGACGTCGAGGGTCGTGAGCACCGGATGGTGCTCGCGCACCTTCTCGATCCCCTCGAGGCCGCCGGTGGCGGTATGCACGTCGAAGCCGGATCCTCGCAGGACAGCGGAGATGAGCGAGCGGATGTCGGCATCGTCTTCGATGATGACCGCGACGCGGGGGCTGGGCATCGGGTACCTCTGGTCTCCGCCCGTCCGGGCGGCGTGCAGTTTCTGACCGAGCGTAACGCACATCGCCTTTCTCGATCGCGGCGTCCGTCGTGGCATCCTCGGAGGATGCCCTTGATCGCGCTCACCGGCGGCATCGCCTCGGGAAAATCGACCGTCGCCTCTCGGCTCGCCGCACACGGCGCCGTCGTGGTCGACGCGGACGCCGTGGTCCGCGACGTGCAGTCGCCCGGATCCCCGGTGCTGCGCGAGATCGAGGACGCCTTCGGAGAGCGGATGCTGCGCTCCGACGGAACGCTTGACCGTGCGGCGCTCGGAGCGGTCGTCTTCGGCGACCCCGATCGACTCGCGCAGCTCAACGCGATCGTGCACCCGGCGGTGCGGGAGGAGTCGCAGCGCCGGTTCCGTGAGGCGGCCGCCGCCGACCCGCGGGCGGTCGTCGTGTACGACGTGCCGCTCCTGGCCGAGACGCGCGCCTCGGATCCGTGGGATCTCGTCGTGGTCGCCCACGCGCCGGTCGAGGTGCGCGTGTCGCGCCTGCGCGAGCACCGGGGGATGAGCGAGGCCGACGCGCGCGCCCGCATCGCCGCCCAGGCGTCGGACGCGGAGCGACTGCGTCTCGCGGATGTCGTCATCGACACCGACGGACCACTCGCGCAGACCGAGGCGCAGGCCGACGAACTCTGGAAGCGACTGACCGCCGAGGCCTAAGTCCGCCCCGGGTGTCGGTGGCCCGGCCTACGCTGGAATCATGCAGGCCACCCGTTCCGTCCGCCCCTTCGAGGTCGTCAGCGAATACGTCCCTTCCGGCGACCAGCCGCAGGCCATCGCCCAACTCGCCGCGCGCATCAACGCGGGCGAGACCGACGTCGTCCTCCTCGGTGCCACCGGTACCGGTAAGTCCGCGACCACGGCCTGGCTCGTCGAGGCCGTGCAGCGACCCACGCTCGTGCTCGCGCACAACAAGACGCTCGCCGCACAGCTCGCCAACGAGTTCCGCGAGCTCATGCCGAACAACGCGGTCGAGTACTTCGTCTCGTACTACGACTACTACCAGCCCGAGGCCTACGTGCCGCAGACCGATACCTTCATCGAGAAAGACTCCTCGGTCAACGCCGAGGTCGAGCGCCTGCGCCACTCGACGACGAACTCGCTGCTCTCGCGGCGCGACGTGATCGTGGTCTCGACGGTGTCGTGCATCTACGGCCTCGGTGCGCCCGAAGAGTACCTCCGCGCCATGGTCGCCCTGCAGGTGGGGGAGCGCTACGACCGCGACGCCCTCATCCGCAAGTTCATCTCGATGCAGTACAACCGCAACGACGTCGACTTCTCGCGAGGCAACTTCCGGGTGCGCGGCGACACGATCGAGATCATTCCGGTCTACGAGGAGTACGCGATCCGCATCGAGATGTTCGGTGACGAGATCGAAGCGCTCTACATGCTGCACCCGCTCACCGGCGATATCGCGCAGAAGATGGACTCCGTGCCGATCTTCCCGGCGTCGCACTACGTCGCCGGCACCGACAAGGTGCAGCGCGCGATCGGCACGATCGAAGACGAGCTCGCCGAGAGGCTGAAAGAGTTCGAGCGCCAGGGCAAGCTGCTCGAGGCGCAGCGGCTGCGCATGCGCACGACGTTCGACCTCGAGATGCTGCAGCAGCTCGGCTTCTGCTCCGGTATCGAGAACTACTCCCGTCACCTCGACGCGCGCCCGCCGGGTGCTCCGCCGCACACCCTGCTCGACTTCTTCCCCGACGACTTCCTGCTCGTGATCGACGAGTCGCACGTGACCGTGCCGCAGATCGGCGCCATGTACGAGGGCGACGCGTCACGGAAGCGCACGCTGGTCGAGCACGGCTTCCGCCTCCCCAGCGCCATGGACAACCGCCCGCTGCGGTGGGACGAATTCAAAGAGCGCATCGGCCAGGCGGTCTACCTCTCGGCGACCCCGGGCCGTTACGAGATGGGGATCGCCGACGGCGTTGTCGAGCAGATCATCCGACCGACGGGACTCGTCGATCCGCAGATCGTCCTGAAGCCATCGAAGGGTCAGATCGACGACCTGCTCGAGCAGATCCGCATCCGCGTCGAGCGCGACGAGCGCGTGCTCGTCACGACGCTGACGAAGAAGATGTCCGAGGAGCTCACCGACTTCCTCGGCGAGCACGGTGTGCGCGTGCGCTACCTGCACTCCGACGTCGACACGCTGCGTCGTGTCGAGCTGCTCACCGAGCTGCGCGCCGGTGTCTACGACGTGCTGGTGGGCATCAACCTGCTGCGCGAGGGCCTCGACCTCCCCGAGGTCTCTCTCGTGGCCATTCTCGACGCCGACAAGGAGGGGTTCCTCCGCAGCGGCACGTCGCTCATCCAGACGATCGGCCGTGCGGCGCGAAACGTCTCGGGCGAGGTGCATATGTACGCCGACCGCATGACCGACTCGATGACGAAGGCGATCGAAGAGACCGAGCGCCGTCGCGACATCCAGATCGCCTACAACCTCGAGCGCGGCATCGATCCGCAGCCGCTGCGCAAGAAGCTCGCTGACATCACCGATGTGCTCGCTCGAGAGGCGTCAGACACTCAGGAGCTCCTCTCGGGGCGGGCGTCGGCGCGCAACAAATCCGGTAAGGGCAAGTCGCCGACACCGCAGCTGCGGCGCACGGGGATCGCGGCGGAAGGCGCCAATCAGCTCGAGGCGACGATCGAAGACCTGTCGAACCAGATGCTGGCGGCAGCCGCCGAGCTCAAATTCGAGCTGGCCGGTCGACTCCGCGACGAGGTCCAAGACCTCAAGAAGGAGCTCCGGGCGATGGAGAGGGCCGGGCACGCCTGACGATCAGGGGCAGTGCATCAGCGGTTTCGGCCCGGAGCGGTCGAACGTGTGCTCGGTCATGGCGTGGCCGCAGAGCGGGCACGGGCGGCCCGTTCGCACGGGCTCCGGTGTCGTCTCGTAGGGCCCGACCGACGCGGGGCCGGCGACGCGGATGAGCTTCGCGTTGAGGTAGTTGTACCAGCCGCCCGCCGCGCGGACTCGGTCCTTCCGCGACGGACCCTCCGTATCACTGTGTGCCATGATGGTTAGTGTACTAACTAATCGGAGGAGCGAGGCGATGGATGCCGACGAGATGCTCAAACTCGACAACCAGCTGTGCTTCGCGATCGTCACGGCCGCCCGCAACGTCGTGTCGATCTACCGTCCCGTGCTCGAACCGCTCGGCCTGACGCACCCGCAGTACCTCGTGATGCTCGCGCTCTGGGAGGGGTCGCCCCGATCCCTGGGAGACCTCGCCGCCGAACTCGCGATGGAGCCCGCGACGCTCTCACCCCTGGTGAAACGGCTCGAGGCCCAGGGGCGGGTCGCGCGCACGCGTCGCGGCGACGACGAGCGCGTGCTCGACATCTCCCTCACCGCGGAGGGGCAGGCGCTGCGCGAGCAGGCGCTCGAGGTGCCCGGCCGCATCATGCGGAGCGTCGGGATGGATGCGCCGCAGCTCGCCGCGGTGCGCGACGGGCTCGTACCGTTCGCGGGTCGGCGCTGACCCGCGCGTCCCGCCGAGCGGAGCCGGTGTCGGAGGCCACGCCTAAGCTTGTCGGGTGCCCATCGTCCCCGTCGCCCTGCCCGGAAACAACAGCGGAAAGCTCAGCGTCCGCGGTGCCCGCGTCCATAACCTCAAGAACGTCGACCTCGACATCCCGCGCGATGCGCTGGTCGTCTTCACGGGTCTGTCGGGCTCGGGAAAATCGAGTCTCGCCTTCGACACGATCTTCGCGGAGGGTCAGCGTCGCTACGTCGAATCGCTGAGCTCCTACGCGCGTCAGTTCCTCGGTCAGGTCGACCGACCCGACGTCGACTTCATCGAGGGACTCAGCCCCGCGGTGTCGATCGACCAGAAGTCGACCAACCGCAACCCCCGCTCGACCGTCGGAACGATCACCGAGATCCACGACTACATGCGTCTGCTGTGGGCGCGCATCGGCGTCGCGCACTGCCCCGAGTGCGGGGCGGAGATCCAGCGACAGACGGTGCAGCAGATCGCCGACCAGCTGATGGAGCTTCCCGAGCGCACCCGGTACCAGATCGTGGCGCCGGTCGTCTCGCAGAAGAAGGGGGAGTTCGTCGACCTCTTCCAGGAGCTCAGCGCGAAGGGCTACGCCCGTGCCGTCGTCGACGGCGACCTGATCCAGCTCGCCGAGCCGCCGAAGCTCAAGAAGAGCTACAAGCACGACATCGCCGTGGTGGTCGATCGACTGGTCGCCAGCCCCGACATCCTCGGCCGCGTCACCGACTCGGTCGAGACCGCGCTGGGACTGGCCGGCGGCATCATGCAGGTCAACTTCGTCGACGGTGAGGGCGACGACGCGTGGCAGTCGTTCTCCGAGAAGCTCGCGTGCCCGAACGGGCACCCGGTGCAGCTGACCGAGATCGAACCGCGCACCTTCTCGTTCAACGCCCCCTTCGGTGCGTGCCCGGCGTGCTCCGGCCTGGGCACCCGCATGTCGGTCGACGTCGACCTCATGCTCGGCGACGAAGACCTCTCGATCAGCGAGGGAGTCATCATCCCGTGGACGACGCAGGGCAAGGGGCTCTTCCAGTACTACGAGCGCCTACTCGAGGGCCTCGCCCGCGACCTCGCGTTCTCGCTCGACACGCCATGGCGACAGCTTCCCGTCGACATCCGCGAGGCGGTGCTGCGCGGTGAGGACTACAAGGTCACCGTGAAGTGGAAGAACCGCTACGGACGCGAGGTGCGCTACGCCTCGGGGTTCGAGGGCGTCGTGCCCTACATCGAGCGTCAGTACCTGCAGGCCGAGTCCGACACGCAGCGCCAGCGCTGGTCGGAGTACCTCCGCGAAGTGCCGTGCCCGGTCTGCGAGGGCGCGCGTCTCAAGCCCGAGGTGCTCGCCGTCACGGTGCACGGCAAGTCGATCGCGGATGCGTCGTGGCTGAGCCTCGCCGACGCGCAGCGTTTCTTCGCCGAGCTCGAACTGACCCCGCGTGAGGCGCAGATCGCCGCCCAGGTGCTCCGCGAGATCCGCGCGCGGCTCGACTTCCTGCTGCAGGTCGGTCTCACCTATCTGAGCCTCAGCCGATCGGCGGGCTCGCTCTCGGGCGGCGAGGCGCAGCGCATCCGACTCGCGACCCAGATCGGGTCGGGACTGACCGGCGTGCTCTACGTGCTCGACGAGCCGTCGATCGGCCTCCACCAGCGCGACAACCGACGCCTCATCGAGACGCTGATCACCCTGCGCGATCTCGGCAACACCCTGATCGTCGTCGAGCACGACGAGGAGACCGTCCACGCGGCCGACTGGATCGTCGACATCGGCCCGCGCGCCGGCGTCGACGGTGGCAACGTCGTGCACTCCGGCCCGCTCGCGCAGCTGCTGGAGGAGAAGGACTCGCTGACGAGCGACTACCTCTCCGGTCGGCGCGAGATCGCGGTGCCGAAGAAGCGGCGCAAGATCGACAAGCAGCGCCAGGTCACGGTCGTCGGCGCGCGGGCGAACAACCTGCAGAACGTCACCGCGAGCTTCCCGCTGGGTGTGCTCACCGCCGTCACCGGGGTGAGCGGATCGGGCAAGTCGACCCTCGTGAACGGCATCCTGTACGAGGTGCTCGCCACCAAGCTCAACGGCGCACGGCGCGTGGCCGGCAAGCACACGCGGGTGACGGGGCTCGACAACCTCGACAAGGTCGTGCACGTCGACCAGGCGCCCATCGGGCGCACGCCGCGCTCGAACCCCGCCACGTACACCGGCGTGTTCGACCGCATCCGCAACCTCTTCGCCGAGACCCCCGAGGCCAAGGCGCGCGGTTACCTGACGGGTCGCTTCTCATTCAACGTCAAGGGAGGCCGCTGCGAGGCCTGCTCGGGCGACGGCACGATCAAGATCGAGATGAACTTCCTGCCCGACGTCTACGTCGACTGCGAGGTGTGCCACGGCAAGAGGTACAACCGCGACACGCTCGCCGTGCACTACAAGGGCAAGAACATCGCCGAGGTGCTCGAGATGCCGATCGCGGAGGCTGCGGAGTTCTTCGAGCCCATCCAGGCGATCCATCGCTACCTGAAGACGCTGGTCGACGTCGGCCTCGGCTACGTCCGCCTCGGACAATCGGCGACCACTCTCTCGGGCGGCGAGGCGCAGCGCGTGAAGCTCGCAACCGAGCTCCAGCGCCGCACCAACGGGCGCTCGATCTACGTGCTCGACGAGCCGACGACCGGTCTGCACTTCGAAGACGTGCGCAAGCTCCTCGAGGTGCTCAACAGCCTCGTGGACAAGGGCAACACCGTCATCGTCATCGAGCACAACCTCGACGTGATCAAGTCGTCCGACTGGATCGTCGACCTCGGACCCGAAGGCGGCTCCGGCGGCGGCACGATCGTCGCTACCGGCACCCCCGAGCAGGTCGCGAAGGTCGAGGCGAGCCACACCGGCCAGTTCCTCGCGGAGGTGCTCGGCGTCTCCGCGGTCGAGGCGCGTAAGGCGGGCTGATGGCGGCATCGCGAGAGCGGATGTCGCAGCTGCCCTACCGGCCGAACCCCGGCGAGATCCCCACGAACCCCGGCGTCTACCGCTTCCGCGATGCCGCAGGGCGGGTGCTCTACGTGGGCAAGGCCAAGAACCTGCGCGCCCGGCTGTCGAACTACTTCGCTCCGCTGCGGTCGCTGCACGAGCGCACGCGGCGCATGGTCACGACCGCAGCATCCGTGGAGTGGACCGTCGTCGCCAGCGACGTCGACTCGCTGCAGCTTGAGTACATGTGGATCAAGGAGTTCGACCCACCGTTCAACGTCCGCTACCGCGACGACAAGTCCTACCCGTTCATGGCGATCACGCTCGCCGACGAGGCGCCCCGTGTCATCGTCACCCGCAACCGCCGCATCCCCGGCGCGAAGTACTTCGGGCCCTACCCGAAGGTCTGGGCGGTGCACGAGACCATCGATCTGATGATCAAGGTCTTCCCGATCCGCACGTGCAGCGACTCGTCGTACAAGAAGGCGATGCAGAGCGGCCGTCCTTGCTTCCCGGGGCAGATCGGGCGCTGCGGCGGGCCGTGCTCGCACAAGGTGACCATCGAGGAGCACCGCGCGATCGTCGACGACTTCGTCGCTTTCATGGCCGGGGGAGACGAGCGGTTCGCCCGAGACCTCAACGCCAAGATGCGCGAGGCCGCCGCGGCGATGGACTACGAGTCGGCGGCGGTCTACCGTGACCGGCTGCAGGCGATCGAGGCGGTGCTGAAGAAGAGCGAGCTCGTGCTCACCGACGACGTCGACGTCGACCTGTTCGGCATCGCCGAAGACGAGCTCGCCGCCACGGTGCAGCACTTCGTGATCCGCGGCGGCCGCATCCGAGGCGTGCGCGCCTCGACGATCGAGAAGGAGATCGACATCTCGGGCGCCGACCTCGTCGACCAGGTGCTCCAGCGCACCTACGGCGACGCGGCGCCGGCCGACATCCCGCGCACGGTGCTCGTCCCGTCGCTGCCCGACGACGCCGCCGACATCGAGGCGTGGCTGCGCGAGCGGCGCGGCAAGCAGGTGGGCATCCAGGTCGCGCAGCGGGGCCAGAAGGCCGACCTCATGCGCACCGCGACGCTGAACGCGCAGCAGGCGCTGATGATCTTCAAGACCCGCCGCACGAGCGACTACGTCGCCCGCACCCAGGCGCTCACCGACCTCCAGCAGGCGCTCGACCTCACCGAGGCGCCACTGCGCATCGAGTGCTACGACGTGTCGCACCTGTCGGGCACCAACGTCGTCGCCTCGATGGTGGTTTTCGAGGACGGACTCCCGCGCAAAGACCAGTACCGCACGTTCGGCGTCCCCGAGACGACCGACGACACCGACTCGCTCTACCAGGTGCTCACGCGGCGGTTGGCCTACCTCGACAGGCCCGAGGAGATCGAGCCCCCCGCGCCCGAGCCGACCGCCGACGGCGAGGTCGTCACCGAACCGCCGAAGCGCAAGAGGTTCGCCTATCCGCCTCAGCTGCTCGTCGTCGACGGCGGCCAGCCGCAGGTCGCCGCCGCCGCGCGGGCCCTCAAGGACGCCGGTCACTCCGAGATCGCTCTGTGCGGAATCGCGAAGCGCCTCGAGGAGGTCTGGCTGCCGGGCGAGGACTACCCGGTGATCCTGCCGCGCACGAGCGAGGCGCTTTACCTGTTGCAGCGCCTCCGCGACGAGGCGCACCGCTTCGCCATCACCCACCAGCGCAAGCGACGCAAGCGCGACATCTCGAGCGTGCTGTCGGAGATCCCCGGCCTCGGCGACGCCCGCATCAAGGCCCTGCTGCGGCATTTCGGGTCGGTCACCGCGCTGCGCGCCGCCACGCCCGATGAGATCGCCGAGCTGCCGGGCATCGGCCCGAAGCTCGCCGACTCCATCCACAGCCACTTGGCTCGATAGGCTGGCTGTCTACGAGGAGTTGACATGACCGACCAGACGCGCCGCGAGACCGGCGAGGTGCTGATCGTCACGGGCATGTCGGGGGCCGGCCGTTCGACGGTGGCCAACGCGCTCGAAGACCTCGATTGGTACGTCGTCGACAATCTGCCGCCCATGATGCTGCGCCCCCTGCTCGAGCTCACCGAGCTCGCCGCGGGTGCTGTCCCGCGCGTCGCGGTCGTGGTCGATGTGCGCGGGCGCGAGCTTTTCGGCGACCTCCCCGAGGTCATGCGCACTCTCCGGGCGGGGCGTCAGGTTCGCGTGGTGTTCCTGGATGCTGCCGACGACGTGCTCGTGCGGAGGTTCGAGTCGGTGAGGCGCCCCCACCCTCTCCAGCGCGACGGCACGATCCTCGACGGGATCCGACGCGAACGGGAGCGACTGGCGCCCGTGCGAGAGGCCGCCGACGTTCTCATCGACACCTCGTCGAACAACATCCACCAGCTGACGACCCGGGTGGTCGAGCTCTTCGGGGAGCAGGCCGCGGCCCGTCACACGGTGAATCTCATGAGCTTCGGGTTCAAGTACGGGCTGCCGACCGACGTCGACATGGTCGCCGACATGCGGTTCCTGCCCAATCCCTACTGGAACGACGAGTTGCGCGGCCTGACGGGCGAAGACGAGAGGGTGCGCGACTACGTGCTCGGCCAGCCCGGCGCTCACGAGTTCCTCGACGCGTACGCCGCCGCACTCGCCCCCGTGCTCGAGGGCTACCAGCACGAGAACAAGCGCCAGTCGGTCGTTGCGATCGGGTGCACGGGCGGTAAGCACCGTTCGGTCGCCATGGCGCGGGAACTCGCCGAACGACTCCGCTCGGTGCCGGGTGTGGCGGTCCGCGTCACGCACCGCGACCTCGGCCGCGAGTAGGCTGTTCCCTCGTTCCCCCGCCCTTTCCCCCGAGGAGTACCGTGCCGCTGACCGCCGACGTGAAGGCCGAACTCATCGCCGTCCGCGACCCCCGGCCTACGGCGCGCGTCGCCGAGCTGACGGCGTTGTTGCGATTCTCGGGAGGCCTGCACTCGATCGCGAACCGCGTCGCCGTGGAGGCCCAGCTCGACTCCGACGTCCTCGCGCGGCGCGCGGCCCGCGACCTCGTGGAGATCTACGGCGTGCGTCCCGAGCTCGTCCACGTGCAGGGCTCGGGCGGGCGCACGGGCGGTCACTATGCCGTGCGCGTCATCGAGTCGGGGGAGACCCTCGCCCGTCAGACGGGGCTGCTCGACCAGCGTCGCCGCCCCGTGCGCGGGCTCCCGAACAAGCTCACCACCGGCTCGCGCGGCGATCTCGCCGCGATCTGGCGCGGCGCGTTCCTGGCCGCCGGCTCTCTGAGCGAGCCCGGCCGTTCGGCGTCGCTGGAGATCGCCTGCCCGTCGCCGGAGGCCGCCATGGCGCTCGTGGGCGCCGGTCACCGGATCGGCATTCCCGCGAAGGCCCGCGAAGTGCGCGGAGTGCCGCGTGTCGTCGTGCGCGACGGTGACGCCATCCGCACCGCTCTCGCCGAGATGGGTGCTCAGAAGACGGCCGCCGAGTGGGACCAGCTACGTCAGCGCCGCGAGGTGCGCGCCGGGGTCAACCGTCTCGTGAACTTCGACGATGCGAACCTGCGCCGCTCGGCGCAGGCCGCCGTCGCGGCGTGCGCGAGGGTCGAGCGTGCCCTGGAGATCCTGGGCGACACGGTGCCCGACCATCTGCGCGAAGCGGGAGACCTCCGTCTCGCGCACCGCGACGCCAGCCTCGACGAGCTCGGCCATCACGCCGACCCGCCTCTGACGAAAGACGCCGTGGCCGGCCGCATCCGTCGCCTGCTCGCGATGGCCGACAAGAAGGCCGAGGTCGACGGGGTCCCCGGCACCGAGTCGGCCGTCCCCGCCGGCGCCGAGTGATGTGACGACCAGGGAAGCAACCCCGGGTCACGGGCGTTGCCCCTCGATAGGATGAATCGATCATCCTTCGCTGCGCCGAGGAGTGTCGGTGCAGCGCCGATAGGAAGCAGAGAACATGGCGAAGTACACGTTGCCCGAACTCCCCTACGACTACGCAGCACTGGAGCCGCACATCAGTGCGTCGATCATGCAGCTGCACCACGACAAGCACCACCAGACGTACGTGACCGGTGCCAATACCGCTCTCGAGCAGCTCGCCGAGGCCCGTGAGACCGGGAACCTCGCGAACGTCAACAAGCTTCAGAAGGACCTCGCCTTCAACCTCGGCGGTCACACGAACCACTCGATCTTCTGGGAGAACCTCTCGCCGGACGGTGGCGACAAGCCCACCGGCGACCTCGAGTCGGCCATCGACGACCACTTCGGTTCGTTCGACAAGTTCCAGGCCCACTTCACCGCCGCCGCGCTCGGCGTGCAGGGCTCCGGCTGGGCGGGCCTGTTCTGGGACTCGATCGGCGAGAACCTGATCATCGACCAGTTCTTCGACCAGCAGGGTCAGATCGTCGCCGGCACCGTGCCGCTCCTTCTGCTCGACGTCTGGGAGCACGCGTACTACCTCGACTACAAGAACGTCCGCGCGGACTACGTGAAGGCGTTCTGGAACATCGCGAACTGGGCAGACGTCCAGAAGCGCTTCTCCGCCGCTCGCGAGAAGACCGCGGGCCTGCTGGTACTGTCGTAAACGGAGCGGGCGTCCCGGTGGACACCCGCCGGGACGCCGCTGTCCGTTCTCGCATTCGCAACACACTCGCGCATCGCGCACTACCCAAATCAGGAGTCAATCCGTGGCTGTCAAGATCGGGATCAACGGCTTCGGCCGGATCGGACGCAACTACCTTCGCGCGGCTCTCGCGCAGGGTGCAGACCTCGACATCGTCGCGGTCAACGACCTCACCGACAACAAGACCCTCGCTCACCTTCTCAAGTACGACTCGGTGAACGGACCGCTCGACCAGGACGTCACCTACGACGACGAGTCGATCACGGTCGGCGGCAACACCATCAAGGTGTTCGCCGAGCGCGACCCCGCCAACCTCCCCTGGGGCGAGCTGGGCGTCGACATCGTCATCGAGTCGACCGGCCGCTTCACGAAGGCCGAAGACGCCAAGAAGCACATCGCCGGCGGCGCCAAGAAGGTCCTCATCTCCGCCCCCGCGACCGGTGACGACGTCACCATCGTCATGGGTGTCAATGAGGCCGAGTACGACCCCGCCAACCACGTCATCATCTCGAACGCGTCGTGCACCACGAACTGCCTCGCGCCCCTCGCGAAGGTCTTCAACGACAACTTCGGCATCGAGCGCGGCTTCATGATGACCGCTCACGCCTACACGGCCGACCAGAACCTCCAGGACGGCCCGCACAGCGACCTGCGCCGCGCCCGTGCGGCAGCGATCAACATCGTGCCCGCCTCGACCGGTGCCGCCAAGGCGATCGGCCACGTGCTCCCCGAACTCCAGGGCAAGCTCAGCGGCTCGTCGTACCGCGTTCCGGTTCCCACCGGTTCGATCGTCGACCTCACGATCGTCACCCCGACCGAGGGCCTCAGCGTCGACCAGGTCAACGCCGCCTACAAGGCCGCGGCTGCCGAAGGTCGTCTCGCCGGATACCTCGAGTACACCGAGGACCCGATCGTCTCCAGCGACATCCAGGGCAACCCGCACTCGTCGATCTTCGACGCCGAGCTGACCAACGTCAGCGGCAACCTGGTCAAGGTGTCGGCCTGGTACGACAACGAGTGGGGCTACTCCAACCGTCTGGTCGACCTGACCGAGTACGTCGCAGAGCGCATCTAAGGCTCCGCCATGGCACTGCGCACCCTCGATTCGCTGGGTTCGCTCGCAGGCAAGCGTGTCATCGTCCGTTGTGATCTGAACGTCCCCCTGAAGGACGGCATCATCACGGACGATGGCCGCGTGCGCGCGTCGATCCCCACGCTGAACGCTCTCATCCACGCCGGCGCGCGCCTCGTCGTCGCCTCGCACCTCGGTCGGCCCGACGGTGCGCCCGACGCGAAGTACAGCCTGGAGCCCGTCGCACAGCGACTCTCCGAGCTGCTCGGCGCTCCCGTGGCGTTCGCGCGCGACACCGTCGACGAATCGGCGCAGGAAGCCGTGGCCGCCCTCGAGGACGGCCAGGTGGCCGTCCTCGAGAACCTTCGGTTCAACCCGGGCGAAACGGCGAAGGATGCGGGGGAGCGCCGCGCGTTCGCCGAGCAGCTCGCCCAGCTCGGCGACGCCCTCGTGTCGGACGGCTTCGGAGTCGTCCACCGCAAGCAGGCGAGCGTCTACGAGCTCGCAGAACTCCTCCCGTCGGCCGCCGGCCTGCTGGTGGAGAAGGAGCTCGAGGTACTCGACCGCCTGACCGAGAACCCCGAGCGCCCGTACACGGTCGTCCTCGGCGGGTCGAAGGTCAGCGACAAGCTCGGCGTCATCGAGCACCTCCTCCCGCGCGTCGACCGGCTCCTCGTCGGCGGCGGCATGATGTTCACCTTCCTCGTCGCGCAGGGCCACAAGGTCGGTGCGAGCCTCCTGGAGGAAGACCAGATCGATCGCGTCAAGGGCTACCTCGCCACGGCGAAGGAGAGCGGCGTGGAGATCATCCTCCCCGTCGACGCGGTGGTCGCAGCATCCTTCTCCGCCGACGCCGACCACGTGATCGCAGACGCCGATGCACTCGAGGACACCCCGTTCGGTGCCTCCGGTCTCGGACTCGACATCGGGCCGCGCACGTCGGAGGCCTTCGACGCGGCTATTCGTGGCAGCCGCACGGTCTTCTGGAACGGCCCCATGGGCGTGTTCGAGATGGCGGCGTTCGAGTCGGGCACCCGCGCGATCGCGCAGGCCCTCACCGAGGTCGACGGCCTCAGCGTCGTCGGCGGCGGAGATTCGGCTGCTGCAGTTCGCCAGCTCGGCTTCGCCGACGACGATTTCGGACACATCTCGACGGGCGGGGGCGCCAGCCTCGAGTTCCTCGAGGGCAAGAAACTCCCCGGACTGGAGGTCCTCGGATGGGCGTAACCACCCGCACCCCGTTCATCGCCGGCAACTGGAAGATGAACCTCGACCACCTGCAGGCGGTCGCGTTCGTCCAGAAGCTGCACTGGACCCTGAAAGAGGCCGGACACGAGCCCGAGAGTGTCGAGGTCGGCGTTTTCCCGCCGTTCACCGACATCCGCACCGTGCAGACCCTCATCGACGCCGACAAGATTCCTTTCGCCCTCGGAGCGCAGGACCTTTCGACGAACGATTCGGGTGCCTACACCGGCGAGATCTCCGGACAGTTCCTCTCGAAGCTCTCCTGCGGCTACGTGATCATCGGTCACTCCGAGCGTCGCCAGTACCACGCCGAGACCGATGAGGTCGTCGCCGCGAAGGTGCAGGCGGCGCTGCGTCACGGCATCGCCCCGGTGATCTGCGTGGGCGAGACGGCCGAAGACCTCGAGAAGTTCGGCGCGAGCGCCGTTCCCGTCGGCCAGCTCGAGGTCGCGCTCGAGGGTGTGTCGGCCGATGCCGACATCGTCGTGGCCTACGAACCGGTCTGGGCGATCGGTTCGGGCCAGGCGGCCACGCCCGACCAGGCGCAGGAGGTCTGCGCGAAGCTCCGCGCCGTCGTCGCGTCCAAGCTGGGCGAAGACGCAGCGGCACGCACGCGCGTGCTGTACGGCGGATCGGTCAAGTCGGGCAACATCGCGAGCTTCATGCGCGAGCCCGACGTCGACGGTGCGCTGGTCGGCGGAGCGAGCCTCGTGGTCGACGAGTTCGCGGCGATCATCCGGTTCCAGAAGCACGTCGGCGTCTGACCGTATACTTGACGTGGTGCGGTCTGCTTCGCACCGCTGCGAAAGGCTTTCAACAGTGCAGATCCTCGAGTTCGTCCTGCAGGTCCTGCTGGGTATCACCAGTCTTCTGCTGACCCTTCTCATCCTGCTCCACAAGGGGCGCGGTGGCGGCCTGTCCGACATGTTCGGTGGCGGCATGACGTCGGCCCTCGGATCCTCGGGTCTGGCTGAACGTAACCTCAACCGGTTCACGATCATCCTCGCGCTGGTCTGGTTCGTCGCGATCGTCGGCCTCGGCCTCATCACGAAGTTCCTCCCGGTCTGATGGCTACCGGGGGAAACGCCATCCGCGGCACCCGTGTGGGCGCGGGTCCGATGGGCGAGCAGGATCACGGTTACCACGCGGATCGCGTGTCGATCTCGTACTGGGACGCGCTCGGCAACGAGACCGTCCGCCACTTCGCAGCGGGCATCCCGGAAGACGAGATCCCCGAGACGATCGATTCGCCGCACTCCGGTCTTCCCGCGGGTCGCGACCAGAAGAACCCGCCGGCGATCGCCAAGAACGAGCCCTACAAGACGCACCTCGCCTACGTGAAGGAGCGCCGCACCGAAGAAGAGGCAGAGACCCTCCTCGACGACGCGCTGCAGCAGCTCCGCGACCGGCGCGGTCAGTAGCCACGGCAACGACGAAGGGCGGATGCTTCGCAGCATCCGCCCTTCGTCGTTCGTGTGAACGTGGTTCGCGTGCTCAGTACTCCTGGTCGATGAGCTGCGGGGGCACCTGGTCGGCGGCGGCCTCGTCGACGAACAGCACCGTGCGACGGCGGCCCTTCGCGCCGGCCGCCGGCACGCTCGCGTAGCTGGCGCCGGCCAGCGCGAGGCCGAGCGCCGACGCCTTGTCGGCACCCGCGAGCACCATCCACACGCGAGTCGAGCTGTTGATGACCGGGCGCGTGAGCGACACGCGCTCGGGTGGAGGCTTGGGCGAGTCGCGCACCGGCACGGCGGCGCGGTCGGTGATCTGGATCTCGGGGCGATCGGGGAACAGCGACGCGATATGGGCGTCAGGCCCGACGCCGAGGAAGCAGATGTCGAACGCGGGCCAGGCGCCAGCGTCCGTGCGATCGGCCGGCGCGTACTGCGCGAGCTCGTCGGCATAGGCCGTGGCGGCGCCGTCGAGGTCGAGGGTGCCATCGCTCGCGGCGACCGCGTGGATGTTCTCGGCCGGGATGTCGAGCGCGTCGAGCAGCGCGACACGCGCCTGCTTCTCGTTGCGGTCGTCCGAGTCGCGCGCCACGAACCTCTCGTCGCCCCACCAGAAGTGCACGTCCGACCAGTCGATGGTGGAGGTGCGCGGGTCGCGCGCGGCGGCCTCGAGAACCGCGCCGCCCATCGATCCGCCGGTCAGGCAGATGTGCACGGTGAGACCGTCGGCGACCTGCTTCTCGACGCGCGAGACGAAGCGCGCGGCCACCGACTCGGCGAGGTGCTGTTTGTCGGGGCTGATGACGACCCGCTTCTCGGTGATCGACTCAGCCATGCGTCTCCCTCGTCTCGGCGGAACCGAGGAGTTCGAGTCCCTCGGAGATCACGCGCCCGTAGAGCACGTCGGGGTCGAGGCGGCGAAGCTCCTCGGCCAGGCACTCCCGCAGCGTGCGGCGGGGGAATGCCAGCTCGTGGGAGGGCTGGTCGGGCTGAGTGAGCACCGCCACGCTCGGCTCCGGCCGTTCCAGCAGCGTGTCTCCGCCGGGACGGGTGAGGCGGACCGACTTGATGCCGCTCGTCCACTCGTCGGCGGGGAGATACGCGTAGTCGACCGGCACGTCGAGCTTCAGCCGCAGCCAAGCGGCGAGGAGCACCGTCGACGGCGAGTCCGCTCCGCCGCGGACGGTCACCGAGGTCACCGGCTCGAAGGGCGGCTGGTCGAGCACCGCGGCGAGCTGTTCGCGCCAGCGCGTGAGGCGCGTCCACGCGAAGTCGGTGTCGCCGGGGGAGTAGTGCGAGCCGAGGCTGTCGACCCACGCGGTCGGGTCGGGCTGGCTCGAAGCATCCGTGATGCGTCGCTGCGCGATCTTGCCGATCTCCGAGCGCGACGGCGTCTTCGGCGTCTCGGAGGGCCACCACGCCACGACGGGCGCGTCGGGGAGAAGCAGGCCCGTCACCAGGCTCTCGGCGTTCGAGCCCGCGGCGCCGTGTGCGCGAAGCACGACGACTTCGCTCGCCCCGGCGTCGCCGCCGACGCGGATCTGCGCATCGAGGCGGGGCTCGGCGTCACCACCGCCGACCATGACGACGAGGACGCGCATCGGGTGCTCGCGCGACGCATCGTTCGCGGCCTCGATCACTTCCTCCTCGGCCCCGTGACGGGTCACGATGACGAGGGTGAGGACGCGACCGAGAGCGACGGCGCCGCCCTCCTCGCGCACGTTGACGAGCGCCTTCGAGATCTTGCTGACGGTCGTGTCGGGCAGTTCGACGATCACGGGCGCCTCCAGGTGCGGCCGTCGCGAGACAGCAGTTCGTCTGCGGATGCCGGGCCCCACGACCCGGGGGAGTACTGCTCGAGGGGTCCGTCCTGCGACTCCCAGAACTTCTCGATCGGGTCGAGGATCTTCCAGCTGAGCTCGACCTCCTCGTGACGGGGGAAGAGGGGCGGGTCGCCGAGCAGCACGTCGAGGATGAGGCGCTCGTAGGCCTCGGGGCTCGCCTCGGTGAACGCGTGGCCGTAACCGAAGTCCATGGTCACGTCGCGCACCTGCGTGCCGTCGCCGGGTACCTTCGAGCCGAAGCGGATGGTGACACCCTCGTCGGGCTGCACCCGGATCACCAGAGCGTTCTGGCCGAGCTCCTCGGTCTGGCTGCGAGAGAACAGCTGCTGCGGCGCGCGCTTGAAGACGACGGCGACCTCGGTCACGCGGCGCCCGAGGCGCTTGCCGGTGCGCAGGTAGAACGGCACGCCCGACCAGCGACGCGTGTTCACCTCGAGCTTGATCGCGGCGTACGTCTCGGTCGTCGAGTCGGGGTTCATCCCGTCTTCCTCGAGGAAGCCGAGCACCTCCTCGCCACCCTGCCAGCCGCCGGCGTACTGCCCCCGTGCCGTCGCGTGCGCGAGGTCTTCGGGGAGGCGGACCGCTGCGAGCACCTTCTCCTTCTCGTCGCGGAGGTTCTTCGCGTCGAAACTGATGGGCTCCTCCATGGCGGTCAGCGCCATGAGCTGCAGGAGGTGGTTCTGGATGACGTCGCGCGCGGCTCCGATTCCGTCGTAGTAGCCGGCTCGTCCGCCCACACCGATGTCCTCGGCCATGGTGATCTGCACGTGGTCGACGTAGTTGCGGTTCCAGATCGGCTCGTACAGCTCGTTCGCGAAGCGCAGCGCGAGGATGTTCTGCACCGTCTCCTTGCCGAGGTAGTGGTCGATGCGGAAGATCGAGTCGGCGGGGAAGGCGCTCTCGAGCTCGTCGTTCAACTCACGGGCCGAGGCCAGGTCGTGACCGAACGGCTTCTCGACGACGACGCGGCGCCAGCCGTTGCCGTCGGCCGCGGTCTCGCCGACCAGCCCCGAGTCCTTCAACTGCTGGGTGACCAGCGGGAAGGCCTTCGGCGGGATCGAGAGGTAGTACGCGTGGTTGCCCATCGTGCCGCGTTCGACGTCGAGCTTGTCGACGGTATCGCGCAGGCGTGCGAAGGCTTCCGGGTCGTCGAACTCGCCCGAGACGAAGCGGATGCCCTGCAGCAGCTGCTGCCAGGTCTCTTCGCGGAACTCGGTGCGCGCGTACTGCTTGACCGCCTCGTAGACGACCTGCGCGAAGTCCTGGTCCTCCCAGTCGCGGCGGGCGAAGCCCACGAGGGCGAAGCCCGGGGGGAGCAGGCCGCGATTGGCGAGGTCGTAGACGGCCGGCATGAGCTTCTTGCGCGACAAGTCTCCGGTCACACCGAAGATGACGAGCGCGCTCGGGCCGGCGATGCGGCTCAGGCGGCGATCGTCGGGATCGCGAAGCGGGTTGTGCCCCCGGGAGATTTCGACACTCATGCGTACACGCTCACTGGGCTGCTTCGAACAGCTCGACGACGTCGAGCTGCGGGTCGGTCAGGGTCAAAGTCACGACGGGACGGCCGTGCGCGGCCAGCACCGACGCGTCGCCGACGGCCTGCGCCTCGATGAGCTGGCCGAAGGTGAACGGACGGCCGGGGATCTCGAGATCGGTGTCGGTGCGCTCGGTGATCTGCAGGAACACGCCGGTGGCGGGTCCGCCCTTGTGGAACTGCCCGGTGGAGTGCAGGAAACGAGGGCCCCAGCCGAAGGTGGCGGGGCGATCTGCATCCGCGGCGACGAGCTCCCGCAGTCCCTGCAGCTGCGGGATCGCGATGCGGTTCACGTAGGCCTGAATGGCGACGTAGCCGTTCGGCGGAAGCTGGGCCCACAGCGCGTCGAGCACGCCGGCGAGCGTGCCGGACGCCGCGAGGGCGGGATCCGAGACGCGGACCTCGACACCGTCGAGCGTGAACGCGGGCTGCGTCGGCTCGGGGCGTGCGTCCAGCAGGCCGCGGGTCGCGACCTTCGCCGACTCGACGTCGGGCTGATCGAAGGGATCGATCCCCAGCATCCGTCCGGCGATGGCCGTGGCGTACTCCCACACCACGAACTGCGCCCCGAGGGAGCCGCTGACGAGGATTTCGCCCTCGTGCCGCTCGAACAGGTGGAACTGCGCGGCGTTGTCGACCAGGCGCAGGATCTGCAGGTCGTCGGGCACCGCGTCGAGCTCGGGCGACACCGGCAGCAGCACGACGGGCAGGATCCCCGTGCCGTTCTTGCCGGTGGACTCCGCGATCAACTGCTCGATCCAGTCGGGCAGGCCCACGATGTGCGTGCCGTCGGTGACGAGCCCGAGCTTGTCGCGACGGGGCTCCCCGCCGGCGATTGCCGCGGCGAGCACCAGCGCGGGGTTCTCGGGACTGTCGATGGCCACTTCGAGCAGCGTGGCCTCGGCCTCGTCGAGGAGCTCGTTCAGATCGACGCCGGCGAGCCCCGACGGAACCAGGCCGAACGCGGTGAGTGCGGAGTACCGGCCGCCGACGGTCGGGTCGGCGGCGAACACGCGGTAGCCCTGCGCGCGCGAGGCCTCGTCGAGCGGAGAACCGGGGTCGGTGACCACGACGATGCGCTCGACCGGGTCGATCCCGAGGTCCCGGAACGCCGCCTCGAAAGCGCGCTTCGCGGAATCGGTCTCGACCGTGGAGCCTGACTTCGACGACACGACCAGGACGGTCTTGTCGAGACCGCCCGACTCGGCGTCGCCGTCGATGGCGGCGAGCACCTGCCCGGGAGAGGTCGAGTCGAGGATGACGAGCGGAACACCCGATGTCTGAGCGATGACCTCGGGAGCGAGCGACGAGCCGCCCATCCCCGCCAGGACGACACGCGTCACGCCCTTCGCGACCAGCTCGGCGCGCAGCGCCTCGATCTCGGGTACGAGCGGCCGTGAGACCGAGACCGCCTGCACCCATCCGAGCCGGCGGGATGCTTCGGCCTCGGCCGTCGCACCCCACAGGCTGCTGTCGCCCGCCGTGATCGACGAGGCGACGAGCGACGCCACGAGGCCCGGGAGCGTCGTCTCGACGAGCTCGCGCGGGTGACCCGTGACGTGGATGTCGAACGTCACTGAGCGGCCTCCGCGGTGCCGGCCTCGAGCGCCTTCGCAACGGTCCCCTGCAGTTCGTGCCACGAGGCGACGAACTTCTCGACGCCCTCGTCCTCGAGCACCTGAGTGACGTCGGCGAAGTCGACACCGACGGCCGCGAGGCGGTCGAACACGTCGTGCGCGTCTGCGTAGTTTCCCGTGATGGTGTCGCCGGTGATCACGCCGTGGTCGAAGGTCGCCTCGAGGGTCTTCTCGGGCATCGTGTTGACAGTGCCTCCGGCGACCAGCTCGGTGACGTAGAGCGTGTCGGGCAGCGCCGGGTCCTTGACTCCGGTCGAGGCCCAGAGCGGACGCTGAACGGTGGCGCCCGCATCGAGCAGGGCCTTCGCGCGGTCGGTGGCGAACTCGCGCTCGAAGAGCTCGTAGGCCAGACGCGCGTTCGCGATGCCCGCCTTGCTCTTGAGTGCGGTGGCCTCGTCGGTGCCGATGGCGCTCAGTCGCTTGTCGACCTCCGTGTCGACGCGCGACACGAAGAACGAGGCGACCGAGTGGAGGGTGTCGATCTTGTGGCCGGCGGCCTTCGCCTTCTCGACGCCCGAGAGGTAGGCGTCGATCACCTCGGCGTAGCGCTCGAGGCTGAAGATGAGGGTGACGTTCACCGAAATGCCCGCGCCGATGACCTCGGTGATGGCGGGCAGGCCCGCCTTGGTCGCCGGGATCTTGATGAGCACGTTCGGGCGGTCCACGCGGGCTGCGAGGTCCTTCGCCTGCGCGATGGTGGCCTCGGTGTCGTGGGCGAGGTCGGGGGAGACCTCGATCGACACTCGACCGTCGACGCCGCCGGTCTCCTCGAAGACGGGGAGGAAGACGTCGGAGGCGGCGCGCACGTCGTCGGTGGTGATCTCGAAGATCGCCTCGTCGGTCGTCGCACCCTTCGCGGCGAGCCCGGAGACCTGGGCCTCGTACGCCTCGCCCTTCGACAGGGCTCCGGCGAAGATCGTCGGGTTCGTGGTCACGCCCGTGACGTTGCGGGTCGCGATCAGGTCGGCGAGGTTGCCGGTCATGATGCGCTGGCGCGAGAGGTCGTCGAGCCAGATGCTCACGCCTGCGGCGGACAGCTGTGCGGTGGGGGTGCTCATGCGTTGTTCTCCTTGATCGTCTCGCGGGCCGCGGCGACGACGGCCTCGGCGGTCATACCGAACTCTTTGTACAGAGTCTTGTAGTCGGCGGAGGCGCCGAAGTGCTCGATCGAGACCGAGCGGCCCTTGTCTCCGACGATGCCCCGCCAGGTGAGGGCGATGCCGGCCTCGACCGAGACCCGGGCGGTGACGGCCGTCGGCAGCACCGACTCGCGGTAGGCCTCGTCCTGCTCGGCGAACCACTCCAGCGACGGGGCCGACACCACGCGGGCGTTGATGCCGTCCGCGGCGAGCGACTCGCGCGCGGCGACGGCGATCTGCACCTCGGAGCCGGTGGCGATCAGGATCACGTCGGGCGTGCCGTTCGGGGCCTCGGCCAGCACGTACGCACCCTTGGCCACACCCTGCGCCGACGCGAACACGTCACCGGATGCTTCGCCGTCACCGCGCTCGAACACGGGCAGGTTCTGACGCGACAGGGCGATACCTGCGGGGCCGGCGTGCCGACGGATCAGCTCGAGCCAGGCGACCGCGGTCTCGTTGGCATCGGCGGGCCGCACGACCGCGAAGTTCGGGATCGCGCGGAGCGTCGCGAGCTGCTCGATCGGCTGGTGCGTCGGGCCGTCCTCGCCGAGGGCGACCGAGTCGTGGGTCCAGACGAACAGCGACGGGATGTTCATCAGCGCGGCCAGACGCAGCGGCGGCCGCATGTAGTCGCTGAAGATGAGGAACGTGCCACCGAAGGCGCGCGTCGGGCCGTGCAGCACGATGCCGTTGAGGATCGAGCCCATGGCGTGCTCGCGGATGCCGAAGTGCAGCACCCGCCCGTAGGGCGAGCCGTCCCACTCGTGGGTCGACCACTCCGCGGGGATGAACGACTTGGCGTTCTTGATCGTCGTGAGGTTCGACTCGGCGAGGTCGGCCGAGCCGCCCCACAGCTCGGGGAGCTCGGCGGCCAGGGCGTTGATGACGGTGCCCGATGCGGCGCGCGTGGAGACCTCCTTGCCGGCTTCGAACACCGGCAGCGCGTCGGCGATGTCGGCGGGGAGCTCGCGAGCGTTCACGCGGTCCCAGAGCGCTTTGCGCTCGGGGTTGGCCGCGGCCCACGCGTCGAACTTCTCCTGCCACGCGGCCTTCTCGGCCTCGCCGCGGGCGACCAGCTCACGCGTGTGCTCCAGCACCGCAGCATCCACCTCGAAGGTCTGCTCGGGGTCGAAGCCCATGACCTCCTTCGTGGCGCGCAGCTCGTCGGCGCCGAGGGCCGAACCGTGGATCTTGCCGGAGTTCTGCTTGCCGGGCGACGGCCAGCCGATGATCGTCTTCAGGATGATGATCGACGGCTTCGCGGTCTCGCCCTTGGCGGCCTCGATGGCGTCGTACAGGTCGGCGGCGTCTTCGACGTACTGACCGGTCTTCTTCCAGTCGACCGTCTGCACGTGCCAGCCGTAGGACTCGTAGCGCTTCGCGACGTCCTCGGTGAAGGCGACGTTGGTGTCGTCCTCGATCGAGATCTGGTTGGCGTCGTAGATGACGACGAGGTTGCCGAGCTCCTGGTGGCCGGCGAGCGATGATGCTTCGCTCGTGACGCCCTCTTCGAGGTCGCCGTCGGACGCGATCACGTAGATGTGGTGGTCGAACGGGCTCTCGCCGGCGGCGGCCTCGGGATCGAACAGGCCGCGCTCGTAGCGCTGCGCGTAGGCGAAGCCGACGGACGAGGCGAGGCCCTGGCCGAGGGGGCCGGTGGTGATCTCGACGCCGTCGGTGTGGCGGTACTCGGGGTGGCCGGGAGTCAGCGAGCCCCAGGTGCGGAGGGCCTTGAGGTCGTCGAGCTCGAGCCCGAAGCCGCCCAGGTACAGCTGGATGTACTGCGTCAGCGAGGAGTGCCCCGCCGAGAGGATGAACCGGTCGCGCCCGGGCCAGTGGGTGTCGGCGGGATCGTGCCGCATCACCTTCTGATAGAGGAGGTAGGCGGCCGGGGCGAGGCTCATGGCCGTGCCCGGGTGGCCGTTGCCCACCTTCTCCACGGCGTCTGCCGCGAGTACGCGCACGGTGTCCACCGCGCGCCGATCGATCTCATCCCAGCTCAAGTCCGACACTCGGTCGCCTTTCCTCGATCTCGGCGCCCTCTGGTCGTGCCGCAGCTCCGTCGTCCATCAATGGAGAGGAGGGGGAGCCGGCACCAGGCGCGCGTTCGTTTTCAGCATAGCGAAGCGAGACGTCTCGACGGGTGACATGACGGGGCTCGCGCGCACCGGGGCCCCGTAACCGATGACGTAGACTCGGGGAGACCTGATGAGCACGGCAAACGGGGGAAGATGGACATCTCGACGACGTCGATTACGCCGGTCGCGACCCCTCGAAAGTCGTTCGGACGAACCTTCCGCGCCTACCTCGCGTTGACGAAGCCCCGGGTCCTCGAGCTGCTGCTGGTCACGACCGTGCCGGTCATGATCCTCGCGCAGAACGGCATGCCGAATCTCTGGCTGGTGCTCGCCACGGTCATCGGCGGGTCCCTCAGCGCCGGCTCGGCCGCAGCGTTCAACATGTACCTCGACCGCGACATCGACGCGCACATGCAGCGCACCGAGAAGCGTCCGCTCGTCACCGGCGAGGTGACGCCGCGCAACGCCCTGATCTTCGCGTGGACCCTTGCCGCGGCATCCACGGTCTGGCTCTTCTTCACCACGAACTGGCTCGCCGCCGCACTCTCGGCCGGCGCCATCTTCTTCTACGTCGTCATCTACACGATGATCCTCAAGCGCCGCACCGAGCAGAACATCGTGTGGGGCGGCATCGCCGGGTGCTTCCCCGTGCTCATCGGCTGGTCGGCCGTCACGGGATCGCTGAGCTGGACGCCGTTCATCCTCTTCGCGCTCGTGTTCCTGTGGACGCCCCCGCACTACTGGCCGCTGTCGATGAAGTACAAGGACCAGTACGAAGAGGTCGACGTGCCCATGCTCGGCGCCACGCGCAGCGGCTCGCAGGTCGGCCTTCAGGTGATCCTGTACGGCTGGGCGACGGTCGCGTGCTCGCTCTTGCTCATCCCCGTCGCATCGATGGGCCTCGTCTACACCGTGTCGGCCCTCGTCTTCGGCGGTTGGTTCCTCTACGAGTCGCACCGCCTCTACACGCGAGCCGTCCGGGGCACCGAGCCGCGCCCCATGCGCGTCTTCCACGCCTCCATCACCTACCTCACGCTCCTGTTCGTGGCCATCGCGGTCGACCCGCTCCTGCCCTTCTGACGCAGAGCGCACGAAGAAGGCCGGATCCCCTCGGGGACCCGGCCTTCTTCGTCGTCGCGGATGCGGCGTCAGGCGCGCTTGTCGTCGCCCTCGGTCGCCGCAGCCGGCGCCGGGGTCGTGCTGGGCACCTCGACGTCGGGGTCCTCGGCGATGACGGGCGCTGCCGTCGTGGCGGCGGGGACGGTGGACTCGGACGCGAACGGGGTCGGTTCGAGGTCGGTCTCGTCGGCGGTCCAGTCGATCGTCTCGACGACGGCCGCATCGCCCTGGGGGATGAGCGACTTCGCGGCGGCCAGCGCGAGCGCGAGCAAGAGTCCGACGACGCCGGCGCCGAGGAGCACGGCTCCGACGACCGACCACGACTGTCCGCCGTAGACCTGGGCGGTGGTGGCGGTGCCGTCGACGAGGCCGCGCTCGAGGGTGCCGAGGCGGTCCACGACGATCCACAGGCCCACGGCTCCGGCCACGACGGACCCGGCGACGAGGATCCAGAACGGGATGCTGGTGATCAGGCGGGCACGAGAGGTCATTTCGGGTCAACTCCTATTTTCTCCGGGCACGGTTCGGCCGCGGCATCGACCAGTCTGCACCGTAGGCCACCACGATGCTTCTGCGTCTCCGATGTGTTCCCTATGAAGGTGCCCGCGCGCAGAGCCCGCCCGCGGTCAGCGTGCGACGGCGGGGGTCTTCAGGTTCAGCACCACGGCGACCATGGCCGCGGCGGTCAGCGCGGCGAGCACCATATGGGTGCCGACGGCCCACTCCGGGAGACCGTTTCGCGCCTGGTAGAGCCCGACGGAGATCTGCACGAGCTCGATCGCGAGGAGTGCGGTGATCCAACGACGCACGGGAAGGCGGCGCGCCCAGGCGACGATCGTGAGCACCAGGGTCAGCACGAACAACGCGTAGCCGGGCCACGCGTGGACGTGCTCGAGCACCTGCGCGTCGAAGCCGCTGCGCACCGCCGCGTCGTCGCCGGAGTGGGGCCCGGCGCCCGTGGTCAGCACGCCGAACACGATGGTGAGGGCAAGGACGAGCGTGGTGACGTGGGTCGTGATCAGGTACCAGCGCGGGACGGCGAGCGAGCGCGGGCCGGGGGCGGCGTTCATCCGCACGAGGAAGGCCGCGCACACGCCGACCAGAACGACCGAGGCGACGTAGTGGAAGCCGACGATGAACGGGTTGAGGCCGGTGAGCACGGTCACGCCGCCGACGAGGGCCTGCGCGACGACACCGCCCAGCACGATCGCGGCGAGAACGAAGAGGTCGCGGCGTTCGCGACGGATCCGCCAGACGAGCACGACCACGGCCAGCGCCAGGATGCCGACGACGCCGGTGAGGGTGCGGTTGCCGAACTCGATGATGCCGTGGATGCCCATCTCCTGCGTGGCGACCAGCGAATCGGGCGTACAGGTCGGCCAGGTGGGGCAGCCGAGCCCCGAGCCGGTGAGGCGCACGGCGCCACCGGTGCCGATGATGAGCACCTCGGCGACGAACGAGAGCCAGGCGAAGACCCGGACGCGTCGATCCACCCGGTCGGGCAGCCACGCGACGAATCGCGACAGCGGGGTGGGGTCGGTGCTCCGGTGAGTGTCGGCGGTCGACTGCGCGGACATGGGGCTCGCCTCCAGGCGGGTTCCGCGAGCGCCGGGGTGGGCGCCGGGCACCCCGTACGGGGCTGGGAACCTGTAGAATCAAGGGGTTCGGGATGCACCGCTCACGCGGATGCCATCCCCGACAGTCTAGGCGCGGTAACTGCGCCTCATAGCGGGCCCACCGAGCCTCCTCCCTCCGCCGCACTCCACGCGGAACGGGAATGCTCGGGCGGATGACACCGTTCGGCCCGAAGAGGAGAGGATCGTCATGACTGATGTACTGATCGACCGGCCCGAGCTCGAGGGGCTGGGGGTGTACGAGTTCGGCTGGCACGACGCCGACGCCGCGGGTGCTGTTGCGCAGCGCGGTATCAACGAGAGCGTCGTGCGGGGCATCTCCGCCCTCAAGGATGAACCCGAGTGGATGCTGAAGACCCGTCTGAAGGGTTATCAGCTCTTCGGACGCAAGCCGATGCCGACCTGGGGCGCAGACCTCAGCGAGATCGACTTCGACAACATCAAATACTTCGTCCGCTCGACGGAGAAGCAGGCCGGAACCTGGGAGGAACTCCCGGAAGACATCCGGAACACGTACGAGCGGCTGGGCATCCCCGAGGCCGAGCGTCAGCGACTCGTCTCCGGCGTGGCCGCGCAGTACGAGTCCGAGGTGGTCTACCACCAGATCAACGAGCAGCTCGAAGCCCAGGGTGTCATCTTCATGGACACCGATACGGCGCTGCGCGAGCACCCCGAGTTCTTCGAGGAGTACTTCGGCACCGTGATCCCCGCGGGCGACAACAAGTTCGCCGCGCTGAACACGGCCGTCTGGTCGGGCGGATCGTTCGTCTACGTACCGCCGGGCGTCCACGTCGAGATCCCGCTCCAGGCCTACTTCCGTATCAACACCGAGAACATGGGCCAGTTCGAGCGCACGCTGATCATCGCCGACGAGGGGTCGTACGTCCACTACATCGAGGGTTGCACCGCTCCGATCTACAAGAGCGATTCGCTGCACTCGGCCGTGGTCGAGATCATCGTGAAGAAGAACGCCCGCGTGCGTTACACGACGATCCAGAACTGGTCGAACAACGTCTACAACCTCGTCACCAAGCGGGCCGTGGCCCACGAGGGCGCGACGATGGAGTGGATCGACGGCAACATCGGCTCGAAGGTCACGATGAAGTACCCGTCGATCTTCCTCATGGGCGAGCACGCCAAGGGCGAGACCCTTTCGGTCGCCTTCGCCGGCCCCGGTCAGCACCAGGACGCCGGCGCCAAGATGATCCACATGGCGCCCTACACGCAGTCGTCGATCGTGTCGAAATCGATCGCCCGGGGCGGTGGACGCGCCGGCTACCGCGGTGAGGTGCGCGTTGATGCGAATGCGCACCACTCCGCGAACACCGTCAGGTGCGATGCGCTGTTGGTGGATTCGATCTCGCGCTCCGACACGTACCCGGCGATCGACATCCGCGTCGACGACGTGCAGCTCGGTCACGAGGCGACGGTGTCGAAGGTCAGCGAGGAGCAGCTGTTCTACCTGCAGTCGCGCGGCCTTCCGGAAGACGAGGCCATGGCGATGATCGTGCGCGGCTTCATCGAGCCGATCGCCCGCGAGCTGCCGATGGAATACGCGCTCGAGCTCAACAAGCTCATCGAGATGGGCATGGAGGGCAGCGTCGGATGATCGCCGCCCCGCCCACGAAAGGATCGGTCGGCTAGATGACGACGACCACCACCGTCCCCCTCCCCGGGAGCACCGCACACACCGACGGAGGATGGGGCGACAAGACTGCGCCCGTCGTCCCGGTGCAGACGCGTTCCGAGCGCCCCACCTCCTTCGACGTCGCCGACTTCGGCACGCCGACCGGTCGTGAGGTCAACTGGAAGCACACGCCCGTCGACCGTCTGCGGGCACTGTTCGCCGACGACGTGACCGACGAGGATGCAGCGCTCCGCCGCGACCTCGGAACGGCGGCGTCGCACGTGATCGCCTCTTCGGGGCTCGACGCCCCGGTGCGCGGCGAGCACTTTCGCCCGGAAGACGTCGTCGCCGCCACCGCGTGGCAGCGTTCGACCGACGCCCTCCACGTGCGTCTGGCCGCCGACGAGGAGCTCACCGAGCCCCTGCGGATCGACGTCACGGGCCTCGGGGCCGGCCTCGTGGCAACCGACCACATCGTGATCGAGGCGATGCCGCACGCTCGGGGCACCGTCGTGCTCTACCATTCCGGATCGGCCGCCTACGCGCAGAACGTCGAGATCGTCGTCCGCGATGGCGCCGACCTCACCGTGATCACCGTCCAGCGCTGGGATGACGACGCCGTGCACGCGGCCTCGCATCAGGCGCGGGTCGACCGCGACGCGAAGCTCACCCACATCGTGGCCAGCCTCGGTGGCGGAGTTGTGCGCGTGAATCCCTCGGTCGAACTGTCGGGCTCCGGGTCGGAGGGCCGCCTGTTCGGTCTGTCGTTCTCCGACGCCGGTCAGCACCTCGAATCGCAGGTCTACCTGCACCACAAGGGCGACCACACCAAGGGCGACGTGCTCTACAAGGGCGCGCTGCAGGGCGAGAGCGCGCGCAGCGTCTGGATCGGTGACGTGCTCATCGGACCCGACGCCGTCGCAACCGACTCGTACGAGGCCAATCGCAACCTGCTCCTCACCGACGGTGCCCGCGCCGACTCGATCCCGAACCTCGAGATCCAGACCGGCGACATCCTGGGCGCGGGCCATGCCAGCGCGACGGGCCGGTTCGACGACGAGCAGCTGTTCTACCTGCAGGCTCGCGGAATCGACGAGGACGAGGCGCGCCGCCTGGTCGTCGTCGGGTTCCTCAGCGAGATCGTGCAGCGCATCGGCGTGGCCGACCTCCAGGTCGAGCTCACCGAGGCCATCGAACGCGAACTGCAAGAGGGAGTCACCGCGTGAGCGCGACCCGTATCTGCGCGCTGAGCGAGCTGGAGCAGGACACCGCTCTGCGTGTCGAGGTCGAGGGCGTGCCGATGGCCGTCGTCCTCGACGGCAACGGCGAGGTGCACGCCATCGGCGACACCTGCACGCACGGAGAGGTGTCGCTCGCCGAGGGTTTCGTCGACGGCGACACCCTCGAGTGCTGGGCGCACGGATCGGCGTTCTCGCTGACCACCGGGCACCCGCTGAATCTTCCGGCCTACGAGCCGGTCCCCGTTTACGTGGTGACGATCGAGGGAGACGACGTGCTCGTCGATCCCACCGTCACGCGTCCCACGAACTGAGTAAGGAAACCGACATGACTGTTCTCGAGATCCGAGACCTCCACGTCACCGTGGAGACGGATGCGGGCACCACCCCGATCCTCAACGGCGTCACACTGACCATCCGCACGGGCGAGACCCACGCGATCATGGGCCCCAACGGCTCGGGCAAGTCGACGCTCGCGTACACGATCGCCGGTCACCCCAAGTACACCGTCACGAGCGGTTCCATCACGCTCGACGGCGACGACGTCCTCGCGATGACCGTCGACGAGCGCGCCCGCGCGGGCCTGTTCCTCGCGATGCAGTACCCCGTCGAGATCCCCGGCGTCACCGTGACGAACTTCCTGCGCACGGCGAAGACCGCGATCGACGGCGAGGCGCCCAGCATCCGGTCGTGGACCAAAGACGTCAAGGCCTCGATGAAGGACCTTCGCATGGACGACAAGTTCGCCCAGCGCAACGTCAACGAGGGGTTCTCCGGCGGTGAGAAGAAGCGCCACGAGATCCTCCAGCTCGAACTCCTCCAGCCCAAGATCGCCGTCCTCGACGAGACCGACTCGGGACTCGATGTCGACGCGCTCAAGATCGTCTCGGAAGGCGTCAATCGCGCCAAGGGCAAGAGCGACCTCGGTGTGCTCCTGATCACCCACTACACCCGCATCCTCCGCTACATCCGCCCGGACTTCGTGCACGTGATCGTCGCCGGCCGGATCGTCGAGGAAGGCGGCCCCGAGCTCGCCGACCGGCTCGAGAACGAGGGTTACGACCGGTTCATCCCGGCCGACAGCCCTGTGGAAGCGTAGAATCGTTACATGACCGCAACGATCACGGCCGACAAGTACGACGAGGTCACCGAGGCGCTGAAGGATGTGATGGATCCCGAGCTCGGGATCAACGTCGTCGACCTCGGTCTCATCTACGACCTCGCGTGGGACGACGAGAACGATGCGTTGATCATCCACATGACGCTCACCTCCGCCGGTTGCCCGCTCACCGACGTCCTCGAAGAGCAGACCGCGCAGGCGCTCGACAACGTGGTGGACCGATTCCGGATCAATTGGGTCTGGATGCCGCCGTGGGGTCCCGAGCGCATCACCGATGACGGGCGCGACATGATGCGCGCGCTCGGTTTCGCCATCTGACGCACGACTCCATCCGACCCGGAGGGCGCGGGTAGGCTCGCGGGATGAGCGTCACGCCCCTTCGCGCCCTTCCCCTCGACGAACTCCGGCAGCGTTCCAGCTCCAAATGGCGGACCTATCCCGCCGACGTCCTCCCGCTCTTCGTGGCGGAGACCGACTTCCCGCTCGCGCCGGCCATCTCGGCTGCGCTCGAGCGGGCGGTCCGTCTCGGAGACACCGGTTACACGCCGCCGGATCCGGGCATCGCACGCGCCTTCGCGGGCTTCGCGGCGCGAAGGTTCGGATGGACCGTCGACCCGGCGCGGGTGCGCACCACCGGCGACGTGATGGTCGGGGTCGTCGAGCTCCTGCGGGCGGTGACGTCGCCCGGCGACCGGGTCGTGATCACCCCGCCGGTGTACCCGCCCTTCTTCGACACCGTGCGCGAGGCCGGCGCCGAGGTCGAGCGGGTGCCTCTCGTGGCTCCGTCGCCCGACGACGCGGACGGCCGCTGGCGTCTCGACCTGGCCGGGATCGAAGCGGCTCTCGCCGCCGGTGCCCGCGCGGTGCTGCTGTGCAACCCGCACAACCCCACCGGGACGGTCCACACCCGAGCGGACCTCGCCGAACTCGCGCGCATCGCCGCACGCCACGGCGCCGCCGTCGTCAGCGACGAGATCCACTCGCCGCTCGTCCACCCCGGGGTGCGGTTCACGCCGTTCCTCGACGCGTCCGACGACGCCGCGCGCATCGGCTACGCCGTCACCAGCGCCAGCAAGGCGTTCAACCTCGCCGGGTTGAAGTGTGCGCTCATGGTGACCGCGGATGAGCGCACCGCGGCGGTCGTGAAGGCGCTGCCGTGGGAGGTCGAGTGGCGCACGGGCCTGTTCGGCGCCCTCGCCGGAATCGCCGCCTTCGCACCCGAGAGCGATGAATGGCTCGACGGATTACACGCCGCGCTCGACCACAATCGGCGGCTGCTCGCCGACCTGCTGGCCGAGCATGTGCCCGCCGCTCGCTACCGCATCCCCGACGCGGGCTTCCTCGCCTGGGTCGACCTGACGGAGCTCGGGTGGGGGGAGAACCCGGCCGCGAAGATCCGCCGGGAGGCCAAGGTGGCGTTCCACGTCGGCCCGTACTTCGGAACCGAGGGGGCGGGGCACGTGCGCATCAACTTCGGATGCTCGCCGGACGTGCTGCGTGAGGCCGTCGAGCGCGTCGGCGCCCTCGTGAGCAGGTGAGCGGCCGCCTCCACGGACCGGGGATCTGGCAGTCGCCGTTCGGGTGGGTGAGTCTTGGCTCGGTCGCCCTGGTGTTCCTCGCTGCGCTCGAGAGCCTTGCCGTCACCACGGTCATGCCCGTGATCGCTGCGGACCTCGACGGGCAGGCGCTGTACGCGCTCGCGTTCGCCGGCACGCTGGCGACATCGGTCATCGGAATGGTGTGCGCCGGGTCGTGGGCCGATCGCTCGGGACCGGCGGTACCGCTCTCGGCGGCCGTCGTGCTGTTCGTCGCCGGTCTGTTGGTGGCGGGCCTCGCCCCCGACATGGTCGCGTTGATCGTGGGCCGACTGCTCCAGGGACTGGGCGCCGGGGGCATGACCGTGTCGCTGTACGTCGTCATCGCACGGGTCTACCCGTCCGCTCTGCACGGTCGTATCCTCGCCGCGTTCGCGGCGGCCTGGGTGCTGCCGGCGCTGGTCGGCCCGTTCCTCGCCGGGGCGGTGACCGAGCTTCTCCACTGGCGCTGGGTGTTCCTCGGGGTCGTGGTGCTGTCCGCCGCCGCCTACGCTCTGCTGCTGCCCCGCCTGTCCCGCCCCGAGCTGCGTTTCGCGGACGACACCGAACGCGTTCCGTTCGTCGGGCGCCTGTTGTGGGCCGTGGCCGTCGCCGCGGGCGTACTCGTCTTGAGCATCGCCGCCGAATCGGGGACGGGCGCGGCCCTCCTCGTCATCGTGGGCGCCGTCGTCGTGGTGGTGGCCATCCGACCGCTCCTTCCCCCGCGGACGCTACGAAGCGGCCGCGGTCTGCCGAGCGTCATCCTGCTGCGCGGGGCCGTGGCCGGCGCGTTCTTCAGCGCGGAGATCTACGTTCCCTACGTCTTCATCGACCTCTACGGGTTCTCGCCGATCTGGGCCGGGCTCGCCCTGACAGGGGCCGCCGTGATGTGGGCGGCCGGTTCGGAGGCGCAGGGGCGGGTGGGCGATCGCTGGGGTGACCGGCGCATTCTCGGGGGTGGACTGGCGGTCACGATCATCGCCATGGCCGTCGTGACCGCGGGTGTCGCCCTGCACCTGCCGCCGATCGTGCTCATCGTCGCGTGGACGCTCGGCGGCGGCGGGATGGGGCTCCTGTACCCGCGGATCACGATGCTGATGCTGGCCGCTTCGACGGAGGCTGACCAGGGGCGCAATTCCGCTGCCCTGTCGATCGCCGAGGCGACGGGCGCCGCGACCGCGATCGCCGCAGCGGGGATCGTCGTCGTGGCACTCGGCGGGGGAGTCCTGGGGTTCGTGGGAGCCTTCCTCCTGTCGACCCTGATCGCCCTCGCGGGCGGCATTCCCGCAACGCGCACCACGGCGCCGATCGAGAGTCGATTGGAACATCCGGGCAGGTAAGGCTACCCTTACGAGGTGTCCTCCGTCGTCGTCTCGAGCCGTCCGTCCTACCGGCCCTACTGCGCCGAGGTGCGCGCGGTGCGCCGCCTGTCGCCGTCGTTCGTGCGCGTGACCTTCGGTTGCGACGACTTCGCCGACTTCGGGACGGCCGGCCTCGACCAGCGCGTGAAGCTCCTCCTGCCGCTTGCCGACGGGACCATCACCGACGTGGGCCAGCGCGACGACGAGGCCATCGCGACGGGCGCGTGGTACGAGCGCTGGCGCGACGTACCGACCGGTGAGCGCAGCCCGCTGCGCACCTACACGGTCCGTCGTGTCGCGCCCGAGGCCCGCGAGATCGACGTCGACTTCGTGGTGCATCACGACGCGGGGCCGGCGGGGGAGTGGGCCGCGCACGCGCGCCCCGGCCAGGAGCTCGTCATCGTCGGGCCAGACGAGCGCAGCGATCACTCGCGGCTCGGCCTCGACTTCCACCCCGGTACGGCCCGGCGGCTGCTGCTCGCCGGTGACGAGACGGCCGTGCCCGCCATCAGCGCGATCCTGGAGTCGCTCCCGGCCGGAGTCGACGTCGACGCGTTCCTCGAGGTGCCGACGGGCCGCGACGCTTTGCCCCTGGAGGTGCCCCGCACTCACCGCGTCACCTGGATCGCGCGCGACGATGCCCCGCACGGCGCGCGGCTCATCGCAGCGCTCGAGGGATGGTGCGCAGCATCCGGTGACGTGCTGACGCGCGCTGCCGCGCCGCGACCGCAGGTGGTCGCCGACGTCGACGTCGACCGCGACCTGATCTGGGACAGTCCCGACGACGCCGAAGGCGAGTTCTACGCGTGGTTCGCGGGCGAGGCGGCGACGATCAAGACGCTGCGCCGGATGCTGGTGACCACGGGGGGAGTCGACCGCAAGCGCGTGGCCTTCATGGGCTACTGGCGGCTCGGGCAAGCAGAACGGCAGGCATGACGACCACGTCCCGGGCGAGGCGTCTGCGTCTCGTCGCCGTCAGTGCTGTCGTCGTCCTGGCGCTCACCGTCGCGGGCAGTCTTCTGATCGGTGCACGCTCGGTGTCGCCGACGATCGTGTGGCAGGCGCTGACGGCGTTCGACCCCACGGTGGCCGATCACGTGGTCATCGTCACCCAGCGCATCCCTCGCACCGCCATCGGACTCATCGCCGGTGCCGCCCTCGCTCTCGCCGGCACGCTGATGCAGGGGCTCACGCGCAACCCCCTCGCAGACCCCGGTCTGCTCGGTATCAACGCGGGCGCCTCGGTCGCCGTGCTCGTGGCGATCACCTTCTTCGGGATCTCGCAGCCGAGCGGATTCGTCTGGTTCGCCTTCGTCGGCGCCGCCGTCGCGGCTGTCGTCGTCGCCGTGATCGGCACACGCGGCCCGGACGGCGACAACCCGGCCAAGCTCGCGCTCACGGGCGCGGCGGTCACCGCGGGCCTCATCGCGATCACGACGTTCATGCTGACGACGTCGGCCGCGACCCTCGACGTCTACCGCTACTGGCAGGTGGGCGGTCTGACCACCCGCGGACTCGACACCGTGGCCGTCGCCGCCCTGCCCGTCGCCGTGGGCGCCGTCCTCGCGCTCTCCAGCGGGCGCGGACTCGACCTGCTGTCGCTCGGGAGCGACACGGCAGCCGGTCTCGGGCAGAACGTCGCCCGCACGCGCGGTCTCGGCATTCTGGCGGCTGTGCTCCTGTGCGGGGGAGCGACCGCTCTGGCCGGGCCGATCGTGTTCGTAGGATTGCTCGTTCCGCACCTCCTGCGCGCTCTCGTCGGCGTAGGCCACGGCCCGCTCCTCGCGCTGAGCATCCCGGTGGGCGCATCGCTCCTCCTCGCTGCCGACGTCATCGGCCGGGTGATCGCGCTGCCCGGTGAGGTGCAGGCCGGCATCGTGGTGGCGTTCGTCGGCGCACCCGCGCTGATCGCGCTCGTGCTCCGAGGCCGGAGGGTCGCGCTGTGACCGCCGTCGAGACTCCGTCGCCCCTCGCGCTCGTGCGCGGGCGCGTGCGCCGTCGCCGCGTCGTCGCGATCGCCGGAGTGTCGGCGGCGCTGCTCGTCGTCGTCGTGCTCGGACTCTCCCTCGGCGACTACCCCCTCTCGCCCGTGCAGCTGTGGCGCACCCTCTGGGGCGGCGGCGAGCGCGTGGAGGCATACGTGCTGTTCCAGGTGCGGGCGCCGCGTGTCGTGATGGGCGTCCTCGTCGGCGTCTGCCTCGGCACCGCGGGGGCGCTCCTGCAGACACTGCTGCGAAACCCGCTCGCGAGTCCCGATCTCCTCGGCATCAGCGGTGGTGCCAGCGTCGGTGCGCTGTTCGTGCTGATCGTGCTCGGGCTGACCGGGCCGCTGCTGGCCGCCGCGGCCTTCGTCGGCGGCCTGGCCGTGGCGATCTTCCTCCTCGCGGCCGGACGCCGGCTCTCGGACGGAGGATTCCGCCTCATCCTGGCCGGCATCGGTGTGGCCTTCCTCTGCGTCGCGATCACGAACTTCCTGATGGCCCGCGCGCAGCTCGAGCTCGCGCAGGCGGCGTTGGTGTGGATCACCGGATCGCTGTCGTCGAGCGCGTGGTGGCAGGTGCTCGTCGTCCTCGTCGTCGCCCTGGCGTGCGCGCCGTTCGTCGCTCTCGTCTCCCGATGGCTCCCCATCACCCAGCTCGGCCCGGCGACCTCCTCGGGTCTCGGAGTGAACGCGACGACCGTGCGCTGGGTGGCCGTCGTCTGCGCCGTGCTCCTCACCGCCGTCACCTGCGCGTTCGCAGGGCCGATCTCCTTCGTCGCGCTGTGCGCGCCCCCGATCGCGCGATCGCTCCTCGGCCACGGGGCGCTGGGGATCGGCACCAGCGCTGGCACGGGAGCAGCCCTCCTCGTCGCCGCCGACCTGATCGCGCAGTTCGCGCTCCCCGGCCTCTCGCTCCCGGTGGGCGTGGTCACCGGGGCACTCGGCGCCGTGTTCCTCCTGTGGCTTCTGGCCTCGACGAAAGGGCGTCAGGTATGAGCGCTTCCCCCACTCCGCCGCGCCTGAGCGCGCGGTCGTTGGACGCGGGCTACCCGGGCCGGCGGGTCATCGAGAACCTCGACCTCGACGTCACCCCCGGTCGCATCACGATGATCATCGGCGCGAACGCGTGCGGGAAGTCGACCCTCCTCGGCGTGCTCGCGCGTCTGCACGCCCCGCTCGGCGGCGAGGTGCTCCTCGACGAGGTCGACGTCGCGAGCATTCCCCGACGACGGTTCGCCCAGCGCGTCGGGCTGCTCCCGCAGCATCCGATCGCCCCCGACGGTCTCACCGTCGGGGAGCTCGTCTCACGCGGACGCCACCCGCACCGCGGCGTCTTCGAGCGATGGAGTGCCGCCGACACGGCGCAGGTCGACGACGCGATGCGGCTGACCGGGGTCGAGGCCCTCGCCGACAGGCCCGTCGGCGACCTCTCCGGAGGGCAGCGCCAGCGGGTCTGGATCGCGATGGCTCTCGCCCAGAATCCCGAGATCCTGCTGTTGGACGAGCCGACGACGTTCCTCGATCTGAGCCATCAGCTCGAGGTGCTCGACCTCCTCGTCGAGCTCAACCGCGCCCATGGAACGACGATCGTCGTGGTGCTGCACGAGCTGAACCTCGCCGCGCGGTACGCCGACGACCTCGTGGTCATGTGCGAGGGGCGGATCGTCGCCCAAGGCGACCCGCGCGAAGTGCTGACGGCGGAGGTCGTCTCGGACGCGTTCGCGCTCGATGCCCTGGTGATGCCCGACCCGCTCACCGGCACCCCTCTCGTCGTGCCGCGCCCGGGCGGCGCGCACCTGACGCCCGACCCCACCTGATCCCCGAAACCCCCACCCGGCGGAACCCGTTTCCGCGTTCGAAAGGAAAACCCCATGTCCCGCACCCCCCGTGCGATCGCCTTCGCCGCGGCTCTGGCCGCTGGCGCCATCGCCCTGTCGGCCTGCTCGACGGCCGCCACCGAGACCGGAGCCGGCTCGTCAGCGTCTGACTCCGCGGCATCCGAGGCCTTCCCGGTGACGATGACGAACATGTACGGCGAGACGGTGATCGAGTCGGCCCCCGAGCGTATCGCGACGTGGGGTTGGGGCTCCACCGACGCCGTGCTCGCCCTCGGTATCGTTCCGGTCGCCATCGCTTCGATGGACTACGGCGGGGGAGACGACCGCATCACCCCGTGGGTGAAGGACGCCCTCGATGAACTGGGCGGCGAGACACCCGTGATCCTCGATGCCTCCGGCGAGGTGCCGGTCGAGGAGCTGCTCGCGACCGACCCCGACGTGGTCATCGCCCCCTACTCGGGCCTGACCCAGGAGGAGTACGACGCGATCACCGGCGCCGGCGTGCCGGTCGTCGCACCCACGGACGGCGTGTGGACCACTCCGTGGCGCGACGTCATCACCGAGACGGGCACAGCGCTCGGTCGTGAAGCGGATGCTGCGCAGATCATCACCGACATGGACGACCAGGTCGCCGCAGCGGCGGCTGAGCACCCGGAGTTCGCCGGCACCACGATCGCGTACGCCTCCGACAGCGTCGACACGTTCTACCTGTACCTCCCCGCCGACCCGCGCGTGGAGATCCTCGAGGACCTCGGCTTCGTCACCTCCGATTCCGTCGCCGCGCTCGACGACGGCTCCGGGAGCTTCTACGCGACGGTCAGCGGCGAGAACCTCGACTCGATCGACGCTGACGTGATCTTCACGCAGGTGGACGACGAGGCCGCTCTCGAGACGTTCCTGACGTCCGACCGCACGCGGCTCATCCCCGCCGTCGCCACGGGCGCCGTCGCCGCGATCGTCGGCGAGGAGAACGTCGCCGCCGTCTCGCCGACCGCGCTGACGTTCCCCTTCATCCTGCCCACGATCGTCGAGCAGCTGGCCGAGGCCACCGCTGTCGCCAAGGGCTGACCGTGACGACGAAGGCGCCCATCCGGTATGCCGGGTGGGCGCCTTCGTCGTGCTCCAGGTCAGCGTCGCCGGTCGGCGGCGCGGACGAGGGCCCACGCGGCGGGGACGATCGCGGCCGCGAGCGCGGCCTTGACGATACCGCCCACGATGAAGGGCAGCACGCCGACGGCGAGGACGTCGCCGAGCCCGTAGCCGAGGCCCAGCACGCTGTTCAGGATGAACGCCATGTAGGGCACGCCGACGAGGAACGGCACGACGCTGGCCGCGGCGAACCCGGCGAATGCCAGGACGGGGCGTCGGTCCCACGACCGCTCGGCGAACCATCCGGCGACGAACGCGGCGAACACGAAACCGATGATAAAACCGAAGCTGGGCTTGGCGACGGAGGCCAGGCCCCCGGACAGCCCGGCGAAGACGGGGAGGCCGATGAGGCCCAGCCCGAGGTAGCTCAGCAGCGAGAGCGCGCCGCGGCGCGCGCCGAGCGCTGCGCCCACGACGATGACGCCCAGCGTCTGGCCGGTGATGGGGACGGGCCACAGCGGCACCTCCACCTGGGCGAGGACGGCGACGGTCAGGGCGCCCGTGAGGACGAGGGTCGCGTCGAGCGCGACAGCGCGGGCGCGGGTCGACGGGCGGGCGAGGAGGTCGGCCAGCACGCGGCGGCCGAGCGGGGAGGCGACGGACATGAGGCTCCTTCGTGAGCTGCTCGCGGAAGGTTCGGCGGGCATCGCGACTTATACTAGGGGGCTGGCCGTTGGCCGCTTGTGTACCTATTCCCACCAGAAGATCGGACGTTCGCTGTGCTCGCCGTGCATGACCTCGAGATCCGCGTCGGAGCGCGCGTGCTGATGTCGGGCGTCTCGTTCCGCGTGAGCGACGGCGACAAGATCGGTCTCGTCGGCCGTAACGGAGCCGGCAAGACCACGCTGACGAAGGTGCTCGCGGGCGATCTGATCTCGGCGGCCGGAAGCGTCGACAGCTCCGGCGAGCTCGGCTATCTGCCCCAGGACCCGCGCAGCGGCGACCCCGAGATGCTGGCGCGCACGCGCATCCTCGACGCGCGGGGTCTCGGCTCGCTCGCCATCGGCATGCAGGAGGCGTCGCTGCTCATGGGCGACCCCGACGAAGCCGTCGCGGCGAAGGCGATGAAGCGCTACAGCTCGCTCACCGAGCGATTCGAAGGGCTCGGTGGGTACGCTGCCGAGGCGGAGGCAGCATCGATCGCGAACAACCTGTCGCTGCCCGACCGCATTCTCGATCAGCCGCTCAAGACCCTCTCGGGCGGTCAGCGTCGCCGTATCGAGCTCGCACGCATCCTCTTCTCCGACGCCCAGACGATGATCCTCGACGAGCCGACGAACCACCTCGACGCCGACAGCGTCGTCTGGCTGCGCGAGTTCCTGAAGGGCTACAAGGGCGGGCTCATCGTCATCAGCCACGATGTCGAGCTCGTGGGCGAGACGGTGAACCGCGTGTTCTACCTCGACGCGAACCGTCAGGTCATCGACGTCTACAACATGAACTGGAAGAACTACCTGCGCCAGCGGGTGGCCGACGAGGAGCGCCGCAAGAAGGAGCGCACGAACGTCGAGAAGAAGGCGACGGTGCTCCAGCAGCAGGCCGCGCGGTTCGGTGCGAAGGCCTCCAAGGCGGCCGCCGCGCACCAGATGGTCGCGCGGGCCGAGAAGATGCTCGCGGGTCTGGACGAGGTGCGTCAGGAGGAGCGCGTGGCGAAGCTGCGCTTCCCGAAGCCGGCACCCTGCGGCAAGACCCCGCTCATGGCCTCGGGTCTGTCGAAGTCGTACGGATCGCTTGAGATCTTCACCGACGTCGACCTGGCGATCGATCGGGGCTCGAAAGTCGTGATCCTCGGATTGAACGGTGCGGGGAAGACGACTCTGCTGCGGATCCTCGCCGGCGTCGACAAGGCCGACACCGGGGTCATCGAGCCGGGGCACGGCCTGAAGGTCGGCTACTACGCCCAGGAGCACGAAAACCTCGACGTGAAGCGCTCGGTGCTCGAGAACATGATGTCGGCGGCTCCCCACATCACGGCGACGGATGCGCGCAAGGTGCTCGGGTCGTTCCTCTTCGTCGGCGATGACGTGCTGAAGCCTGCGGGCGTGCTCTCCGGTGGCGAGAAGACCCGTCTGTCGCTTGCGACGCTCGTCGTCTCCAGCGCGAACATGCTCCTCCTCGACGAGCCCACCAACAACCTCGATCCCGCGTCGCGGGAAGAGATCCTCGGCGCGCTCGCTCACTACGAGGGCGCCGTCGTCCTGGTGTCGCACGACGAGGGCGCGGTCGAGGCGCTCAACCCGGAGCGCGTGCTCATCCTCCCCGACGGGGTGGAAGACATCTGGGGTCGCGACTACGCCGACCTGATCACCCTCGCCTGACCCGAGCGGTCAGCGCGAGTCGACCAGGGCGTCCTCCACGTCGGCGTCGTTGTCTCGGCGCTTCTCACGTCGGGGCCTGGGGGTCTTACCCGCGGCTTCGTCGGCTTCCTCACGACGGATGCGCCGTTCGCTCACGATGATGTAGCCGATGAACGCGAAGCCCATGATGGCGAACAGGATCCACTGGATCGCGTACGACAGGTGCGGCCCGGGATCCTCCGTCGGCGACGGCAGCGCGCCGGGCACCACCGCGGGCGCCGGATCCTCCGAGACGAGCTGACCGTACGCGGAGGTCAGCACCGCGTCACCGGAGGAGACGACGTCGGCGATCGTCGGGAGATTGATGGTGGCCACCTGGCCTTCGTCGGCCGATCGACCGGAGGCGGGAACCATCTCTCCCGGCTTCAGCCGCACGACGACGGTGGTCTGCCCGGTCGGAGGAGCGGGGACCGCGTCGGGCTCGGGGTCAGGATCGCCCGGTGGCACCCAGCCGCGGTCGACGATCATGACACGACCGTCGTCGAGGCGGAAGGGAACCAGCACCTCGAACGCGGCCGTTCCGCCGTGAGGGCGGTTGCGGACGAGGAGCTCGTCGTCGGGCAGATAGGCGCCGGTCAGGATCACCGGCGTCCATTCGTCGGCGGGGTCGAGGTCGGCGCCGGCGGGGATCACGTCGCTGAGCGGTACGGGTTCGGCGTCATAGTTCGCGTCGACGAGAGCGAGCTGGCGGGCGCGCTCCTCATTGCGGGTGAACTGCCAGTGCGAAAGGAAACCGCAGGCGATCGCGAATACGATCGCGACGGCGACGTAGCCCGTCCACCGCAGCGCGGCGGGGCGTGCGCGATCGGTCATCGGGGTGAGCCCTCCTCGGAGACCGGGGCCAGGGGCGAGACCTCGACGGGGAAGTCGCGGGCAGCGAGGTAATCGCGCAGGAAGTCGACGTGGGCGTCGCACGCCGACCACAGCTTGCGGCGATCGGTGGTGTGGATACGGGGGTTGCGCCACGCCACGACCCAGGCGGATGCGTCGCGGCAGCCGGCCCGCGAGCACTCCGCCGTCACGGCTTCGGTTCCGATCCCGGCGTCAGACGAGGGGTCTCGGAGATGCGGAACACCGTGGGCCCGGCCGGCGCCGGCACGACCGGAGAGACCGTCGGCGGCGACTCCAGCATCCGCTCCGGGCTCTCCACGTTCGTGCGTCGTACGTCGGAGCCCACATTGGCGATCACGACGGCGATGTACGGCAGAACGACCGCGCCCAGCGCGAACAGCCAGGTGTACCAGCCGAAGGGCTGGACGAGGACCATCGCCACGATGCAGGCGAGACGGATACCCATCATCACCATGTACTTGGTGAGACGGGAGCCCGCGTCGTCCTTGGGGGCGACCGGGAGCGAAGTCGCGGAGGGAGTGGTCGTTTTCACGATCCCTCAAGATTACGCCTGCGAACCGCGCGCGGCGCCGGAACAACGTCAGATAGTTCAGGAGTAGTCGTAATACGACGTGCCGCTCGAGGCGACCCCGACGATGAACATGACCCAGATGACGAGCAAGATGATGCCGATCACGGCGAAGCCGATGCCGACCCAGCCGAGAATGGTGCCGGCGAGGGCCATGCCGCGACCGGCCTCGCCGTTGGTCTTCAGCTGCTTGAGCGACATGTGACCGGTGATCACGGCGACGATCGACGCGATCAGCGGCAGGACCACGAACGCGGCGATGCCCGAGACGAGGGAGACGATCGCGAGCGAGTTGGTCTTCGGGGCGTAGCCATAGGGCGCTCCGTAACCGTACGGCTGCTGCTGCTGCGGGGGGTACGCCGGCGCTCCGTAGGGAGCCTGCGGGGCGGCAGCCCCGGGATAACCGGGAGGCGGTGGGCTCGAGGGTGCACCTGCGGGGGAGCCGTTCGGGTTCTCGTCGCTCACGTCAAGCCTCTCTGTCGCTGAGACCAGAGTTCCAGCGGGCGGATGCGGTGTCAAACCCGCTCGGGCATGCGTGGCCCGGTCGCCTAGGCTGGGGCAGTTCCGTCCACCGGCCAGGGAGTGTGCCATGTCCACCGAACGCGTCGTCCTCGTCACCGGAGGCAACCGCGGCATCGGCCGCGCCATCGCCGAGAGGTTCGTGGCAGAGGGCTACCGGGTCGCCGTCACCGCCCGTTCGGGGGAGGGCCCCGAGGGCACCCTCACGGTGCGCGCGGACGTGACCGACGCCGCGGCCGTCGACGCGGCCTTCACCGAGGTCGAGGCGGCCCTCGGCCCCATCGAGATCGTCGTCGCCAACGCCGGCGTCACGAAGGACACCCTCCTCATGCGCATGACGGAGGACGACTTCGATTCGGTCGTCGCGACGAACCTCGGCGGCGCCTTCCGGGTCGTCAAGCGCGCGTCGAAGGGGATGCTGCGGGCCCGGTGGGGTCGCGTGATCCTCATCTCGAGTGTCGTCGGCCTCTACGGATCCGCCGGCCAGGTGAACTATGCAGCCTCCAAGAGCGGACTCGTCGGCTTCGCCCGATCGCTGACGCGCGAGCTCGGTGCCCGCGGCATCACGACGAATGTCGTGGCACCCGGCTTCATCGAGACCGACATGACCGCCGCTCTCCCCGAAGACACGCAGGCCGAGTACAAGCGCAGCATCCCGGCGGGCCGCTTCGCGACTCCCGACGAGGTCGCCGGCGTCGTCACCTGGGTGGCGTCGGATGCTGCCGCTTACATCTCCGGCGCAGTGATCCCCGTCGATGGCGGTCTCGGAATGGGGCACTGACGCCCGCGACCCACTCCGTGCGCGGCGACCACATCACCGCCCTCGACCGGATGACGGCCCTCTACCGGATGACGGTTCTCTAGGGGAGGAGAGGCAGCACCTCGCGCAGGTCGACGCGACCGATCACGAGATCGGCGTTCGCGCGCACCGTCGGCTTGGCGTTGAAGGCGAGGCCGAGACCAGCGTCGGCCAGCATGGGGAGGTCGTTCGCGCCATCGCCGATCGCGATGGTCGCCCCGCGCGGCAGGGCGGCCTCCGATGCCCATTCCCGCAGCGCTACGACCTTGGCCGCGCCGTCGACGATCGTGCCGTCGACTCTTCCGGTGAGCGTCCCGTCAGCCGTCTCGAGTCGGTTGGCGCGCCAGACGTCGACACCGAGTGCGGGCGCGATCACGTCGAGGATCTCGTGGAATCCGCCCGAGACCACGCCGACGCGTCCACCGCGATCGTGCACGCCGGCGATCAGTTCGCGGACCCCGGGGGTCGGCTCGATGCGCGCGACGACCCGTTCGAACGCCGCCGTGGGTACACCGGCCAGCGCGGCGACCCGGGTTCGCAGGCTCGTGGCGAAATCGACCTCGCCCCGCATGGCGGCCTCCGTCGCCGCGGCGACCTCGGCACCGCGGCCGGCTTCGTCGGCGAGGAGTTCGATGACCTCGTTGCGGATGAGCGTGGAATCGGCGTCGAGAACGACGAGGAACCGGGCGGCAGACACGCGCTCGACCCTAGCGTGACCTGTCGTGACGTGCGTCGCGCCAGGGCTCTGAGCGACGGTCCACAATGGGAGTGCACTCCGAGGAAGGAACCCCATGGCAGACGTCGAGAGCTTCACCCTGGACCACACCGCCGTCAAGGCGCCGTACGTGCGGCTGATCGGCACCGAAGTCGGACCGCGCGGCGACGTCATCGCGAATTTCGATGTGCGTTTCGTTCAGCCGAACGAGGGGGAGATCCCCACCGCCGGCCTCCACACCATCGAGCACATGCTCGCCAGCCTCCTGCGCGACCGGCTCGACGGGGTCATCGACATCTCGCCCTTCGGCTGCCGCACCGGTTTCCACCTCATCACGTGGGGAGAGCCGGCCGTCGCCGACGTCGTCACCGCGATCGGTGAGGGTCTGCGATTCATCGCCGAGGACGCCGAATGGTCCGACGTGCCGGGTGTGGACGCCTTCAGCTGCGGCAACTACCGCGACCACAGCCTGCACTCCGCGCGCGAGTGGTCGGCCGAGATCCTTCGTCAGGGCATCAGCCGGGACGCCTTCGAGCGCGTCGGCGTCTGAACGCCGCGTCGGCCCCGATCAGGGGTCGACGCGGGCGTTCTTGGCGACGATCGTGATGCCGGTGTCGGTGACGGTGAAGCCCCGGGCGAGATCGCGTTCGCGGTCGACCCCGACGGTCGCTCCATCGGCGAGAACCACGTTTTTATCGAGGATCGCGCGGTGGATGCGGGCACCGGCTCCGACGCGCACGTAGTCGAATAGCACCGAGTCGGTGATCGTCGACCCGCCCCCGGCGAGAGTCCACGGCCCGACGACGCTGCGCTCGAGGTGCGTGCCCGAGAGCACGGATCCGAGCGAGACGACCGAGTCGATCGCGTTGCCGATGCGCCCGACCGAGTCGCGCACGAACTTCGCCGGCGGCGAGTTGACGGTCTGCGAGAAGATCGGCCAGTCGGTGTTGTAGAGGTTGAACACCGGGAGCGTGGAGATCAGATCCATGTGCGCGTCGTAGAACGACTCGATCGTTCCCACGTCGCGCCAGTAATCGCGATCGCGATCGGTCGAGCCGGGGACGTCGTTGCGCTTGAAGTCGTAGACGGCCGCTTCGCCGCGATCGACGAAGTAGGGGACGATGTCGCCGCCCATGTCGTGGTTCGACGTGGGGAGTTCTCCGTCGTACTCCACCGCCTCGATGAGGGCATCGGCGTCGAAGATGTAGTTGCCCATCGACGCGAGCACCTCGTGCGGCGCATCGGCGAGCCCGGTCGGGGACTGCGGCTTCTCGAGGAACTGCCTGATGCGCGTCGGGTCGGTCGGATCGACGTCGATCACACCGAACTGGTTCGCCAGCTCGATGGGCTGCCGGATGCCGGCGACGGTCGCGCGCGCATCGGAGTTGATGTGCGCGTCGAGCATCTGCGTGAAGTCCATGCGGTAGACGTGGTCCGCGCCGATCACGGCGACGATGTCGGGCTTCTCGTCGAGGATCAGGTTCATGCTCTGCAGGATCGCGTCGGCCGAACCCGAGAACCAGCGCTTTCCGAGGCGCTGCTGAGCGGGCACCGACGCCACGTACGCGCCGAGCATCGGAGACATCCGCCATGTCTGGGAGACGTGGCGGTCGAGGCTGTGCGATTTGTACTGCGTCAGCACGACGAGCTGGCGCAGGCCGGAATTCACGAGGTTCGAGATCGCGAAATCGATCAGGCGGTACTGACCTCCGAACGGCACGGCGGGCTTGGCGCGATCGGCGGTGAGGGGCATGAGCCGCTTGCCCTCACCACCCGCGAGGATGATTCCGAAGACCTTCGGCGCTGCAGGCATGGCACCACACTAGGCCCGTCCGCGATGTGGGGACCACAGCTTTCCGCCCCTTGACAGCTGTACTAGCGTTCGAGCATGCGCGTGGACATCGTCACCAAGGAATATCCGCCCGAGATCTACGGGGGCGCGGGGGTGCACGTCACCGAGCTGGTTCGTGCCCTGCGCCGATCGATAGACGTCGAGGTGCGCGCCTTCGGCGCGCCTCGCGACGAGGCGCAGACCACGTCGTACGCGGTCCCCTCCGAGCTCGCATCGGCGAACGGGGCGATCCAGACGCTCGGCACCGACCTCGAGATCGTCGGCGATGTCGCCGGGGCGGACCTCGTGCACAGTCACACCTGGTACGCGAACTTCGCCGGTCACCTGGCGTCGCTCCTCCACGGCATCCCGCACGTCGTCAGCGCCCACAGCCTGGAGCCCCTTCGTCCGTGGAAGGCCGAGCAGCTCGGCGGCGGCTACGCCGTCTCGAGCTACATCGAGAAGACCGCCTACGAGGGCGCCGCCGCGATCATCGCCGTCAGCGACGGCATGCGCCGCGACATCCTGCGCAGCTATCCCGACCTCGACCCGGCGAAGGTGCGCGTCATCTACAACGGCATCGACGTCGATGCGTGGCGCCCCGTCGTCGACGCCGACTTCCTCGCCGCCAACGGGATCGATCCGGCTCGTCCGTCGGTCGTGTTCGTCGGCCGCATCACGCGGCAGAAGGGGCTCCCCTACCTCCTTCGCGCCGCCGAGCAGCTGCCCCCCGAGGTTCAGGTGATCCTGTGCGCCGGCGCTCCCGACACCCCCGAGATCATGGCCGAGGTGGAGGAGCTGGTGCGCGGTCTCCAGTCGACGCGGGAGGGCGTCGTCTGGATCGATCGGCACCTGTCGCGCCACGACCTCTGCGCCGTGCTCACCGCGGCGACCGCATTCGTCTGCCCGTCCGTCTACGAACCTCTCGGCATCGTGAACCTCGAGGCCATGGCGTGCGGCGCGGCCGTCGTCGGCACCGCCACCGGCGGAATTCCGGAGGTCGTGGCCGACGGGGTGACCGGTCGCCTCGTCCCGATCGAGCAGGCCCAGGACGGCACGGGCACGCCCGTCGATCCCGAACGCTTCGTGAACGATCTCGCGCGTGTGCTGATCGAGGTCGTCGGCGACCGCGAGAAGGCCGCGGAGTACGGTCGGGCCGGCCGGACGCGCGCGGCGGAGGAGTTCAGCTGGCAGAAGATCGCCGACACGACCGAGGAGCTCTACCGCGAGCTGACCGGCCGATAGGCTGGGGGGATGCCGCAAGTCTTGGAGTTCTCCGACGTCGTCGTCCGCCGGAACGCCCGAGAGATCGTGTCGCACCTCGACTGGTCGGTCGACGACGATCAACGCTGGGTGGTCCTCGGACCCAACGGAGCGGGGAAGACCACCCTGCTCCAGCTCGCCGACACGCTGCTGCACCCCACCTCGGGCACGGTCACGATCCTCGGCGAGCAGCTGGGGCGCACCGACGTCTTCGAGTTGCGCCCGCGGATCGGGTTCGCCTCGTCGGCGATGGCTCGCCGCATCCCGCCCGAGGAGTCGGTGCTGAACGTCGTGCTGACCGCGGCGTTCTCCGTGCTCGGGCGCTGGCGCGAGGACTACGAAGACATCGACGAGCGTCGGGCCCTACGCGTGCTGGCCGAGTGGAAGCTCGACCACCTCGCCGACCGCACGTTCGGAACGCTCTCGGATGGGGAGCAGAAGCGCGTCCAGATCGCCCGCGCGGTCATGACCGACCCCGAGCTGCTGCTGCTCGACGAACCGACGGCCAGCCTCGACCTCGGCGCGCGAGAAGAGCTGCTCACGCTGCTGTCCGAGTATGCGCAGGCGCCCACCACGCCCGCGATGGTCATGGTCACCCACCACGTCGAGGAGATCCCCGTCGGCTTCACCCACGTGATGCTGCTGCGCGACGGTGCTGTGGCGGCTGCGGGCCCCATCCCCGAGACGCTGACGTCGGCCAACCTCGAGGCCACATTCGGCGTGCCGATCGTGCTGACCGAAGACGCCGGCCGCTACGCGGCACGTGCCGCGTCCTGACAGTGTTTCGTCGCCCGCCCTCGGGCTGGTAGACTTGGTCGCTGGTGCATTCGCGCCGCCGACTTTGACGGTCCTGGCCAAATCCAGGGCACCTCATCTCAAAGGACCCCCATGAAGACTGACATCCACCCGGACTACCGCGCCGTCGTGTTCCGCGACCTCGGCTCCGGCGAGACCTTCCTCACCCGTTCGACGGTGACCAGCGACAAGACGATCGAGCTCGACGGTGTCGAGTACCCGGTCATCGACGTCGAGATCTCGTCCGCGTCGCACCCGTTCTACACGGGCAAGCAGCGCATCATGGACTCGGCCGGTCGCGTCGAGAAGTTCAACCAGCGCTTCAAGGGCTTCGGCGGCAGCTGAACCCGATCTCCGTGCAACGGCCTCGCTTCGGCGGGGCCGTTTCTCGTTTCACCGGATGGGCCACGACCCGTCGAGGGGCTCGTCGGGGTCGAGGCGGCCGATGCTGACGAAGTACTCGGTCAGGCTCGCCGCCTGCGCGCGTGCCCACGAGATCTGACGCGTGTGCAGTTCTTCGATCGTGGGCGGCAGCCAGGCGGCATAGCGCTCCGCGAGGGCCTGCGCGACACGCCCGGCGGCAACGGCGTCGGCGGATGCTTCGTGGGCGTCGTCGAGGCGCACGCGGTAGTGCTCGGCGACCACCGAGAGGGTGCGCTTGCCGCGACGCCAACGGTCGTAGGCCTTGTCGACCACCAGTGGGTCGATGACGGGTGAGGGGTTCTCGATCGGGGGGATGCCGTGGCGGACGGCTTCGTTCTTCAGGAGCGAGAAGTCGAACGGCGCGTTGTACGCGACGACCGGGATCCCCGCGGTGAACAGCGCGCGCAACGCGTCGACCACCTCGGTGACCACGAGGTGCGCGGGACGCCCGTCGGCGCGCGCCCGCGCCGTCGTGATGCCGTGGATCGCGGCCGCACCCGTGGGGATCTCGACGCCCGGGTCGGCCAGCCAGTCGCGCGCGGCGAGCACCCCGCCCTGCTGGTCGAGGAGGCCGACATGGGCCGTGACGATGCGGTCGGACGTCACGTCGACACCCGTCGTCTCCAGGTCGAAGACCCCGACGACCTGTGCCCATTCCGGAGACCGGAAGAGGGGGAGCGGATCCGGCTGCATGCCTCACACGGTATGCGGCGGCCCGGACATCGCCGCGACGGCACTCCGGGCGGGGGCTGCTCGTAGACTCGACGGGTGCCGAACCCGTATGCCGCCCTTCTCGACCGAGTACCCGCGCGGCGGCACGAGGTCGACGTGCTCGGTGCGACGACGGCCTACTGGGAGTACGGCGCGGCGGACGCTGCGACGACGATCGTCGCCGTCCACGGCTTCCGTGGCGAGCACCACGGCCTCGAGCCGGTCGTCGCCCACCTCGAGGGCTTCCGGGTGATCTCGCCCGACCTGCCCGGGTTCGGAGAGACGCCGCCGATCCCGGATCGTCGCCATGACCTCGTGCTCTACGTGGACTGGCTGTCGTCGTTCGTCGACCGCGTCGCCCCCGGTTCCGTGGTGCTCGGGCACTCGTTCGGTTCCATCGTCTCGGCCGCGGCCGTGGCCGACGGGCTCCAGACCCCGTCTCTCGTGCTGGTCAACCCGATCGGTGCTCCGGCGCTCGAGGGCCCCCGCGGCATCCTGACCCGCCTGGCCGTCTTCTACTACTGGGCCGGCGCACGTCTGCCCGCGCGGCTCGGTGACGCGCTGCTGCGCAACCGGCTGGTCGTTCGGGGGATGAGCCTCGCGATGGTCAAGACGCGCGACAAGGGGCTGCGCCGGTTCGTGCACGAGCAGCACGACGCCTACTTCTCGCGGTTCGCCGATCGCGACGTGCTGCACGATGCGTTCCTGACCTCGGTCTCGAACGATGTTCGGGCCTTCGCGCCGCGCATCGGGACCCGGACGCTCCTGGTGGCGGCCCAGAAGGACGACATCACGCCGATCGAAGCCGAGCGGACCCTGGCGACCCTCTTCGCAGATGCCCAGCTCGTCGAGATCGAGGACGTCGGTCACCTGATCCACTACGAGACGCCGGCGGTCGCCGCCGGCGCGATCACGCGTTTTCTTTCGCCTTCCGACGCCGGTACGCGTTGACGTTCATGCGATTGCCGCAGTTGCCGGTGTCGCAGTAGCGCTTGGACTTGTTCCGCGAGTAATCGATGAACACCGAGGCGCAGTCGTCTGCCTCGCAGACCTGCACCCGGTCGTACTCGTCGGCGCGGATGACGTCGACGAACGCCATCGCGGTCTCGACCAGCACGCGGGTCACGAGCGGCTCCTGGTCGTCGGTGGCGTGGATGTGCCATTGCTCGAACCCGTCGTGCGAGACGAGCTGCGGCAGCGCTCGGCCGTCGCTCAGCATCGCGTTCACGAGCGGCACGGCTCCGTCGCGACCGACGGTCCAGAGGGCGTGCAAACGGGGGCGGATGCTTCGCATGGCCGCGAGTTCCTCCGCGTCGCGCTGCAGGCGCCCCGAGTAGGGGCGCTCGTCGAGGAATCGGTCGAGATCCGTCAGATCGACCAGTCCGTCGATGCCCTCCGACGACCTTTCCGGGGCGGTGTTGACGAGGTCGACGGCGGCCTCGAGGGCGAGCTGGGTGTCATGGATGAAAACCATGTTGACTCCTGACATCGGCAAACGCTAGTGTCACCATCGTAATCACTCGACACTCCTGACAGTCGGAACCCATGACCGCTTCGCTCACCGCTCCCGTTCCGACCGTCCGCGCCACGGGCGCCGGCGGACTGCTCCTCGGCCTCATCTCCGCCGTCGCTTTCGCGTCGAGCGGAGCGGTCATGAAACCGCTGCTGGAGGCGGGCTGGTCGCTGGGAGCGGCGTTGCTCCTGCGTATATCGGGCGCCGCGCTCGTCCTCGCCTACCCGTTCCTTCGGGCGGTTCTCCGCGAGCGCGGCTTCCTCCGTCGCCACTGGCCGCTCATCGTCGGATTCGGACTGACCGGCGTCGCGGGGTGCCAGTTGTTCTACTTCGCGGCCATGCAGCGCATCCCGGTCGGTGTAGCGCTGCTCATCCAGTACTTCGCGCCGGTGCTCCTCGTCGGGCTCGCCTGGCTGCGTACCCGTCGCGCTCCGTCGCGCGTGGTCGTGATCGGGTCGGTCGCCTCGATCGTAGGGCTTCTGCTCATGGTCGACCTGACCGGTGGGTCCTTCGATCTGATCGGCACGCTGTGCGCGCTCGGGGCCGCGGTCTGTCTCGGCGCTTACTTCCTCATCGCGGAGCGCACGGGCGACTCCATCCCGCCCCTGGCCCTGGCCGGCGGCGGGCTCCTGACCGGTGCGCTCCTCCTCGCGATACTCGTCGTCACGGGTGTGCTGCCGTTCGTCGCGCCGCCCGTCGACGTCGTGCTGGCCGGTGTCACCGTGCCCTGGATCGTGCCGGTCGTCTGGGTCGTGCTCATCGCGACGGTGTGCGGATACGCGTTCGGTGTGATCGCCGTGTCGAAGATCGGGTCGCGCCTGGCGTCGTTCGTCGGGCTCACCGAGGCGCTTTTCGCCGGCGCGATCGCCTGGCTGCTCATCGGCGAGGCGCCGACGCTCGTGCAGGCGATCGGCGGCGCGCTGATCCTGGCGGGCGTGGTGTGCGTGAGGCTCGACGCGCGCGGTGCGGGAACGCCGAAGGGGGAGGCGGCTATCGTGCCGGTCGTGCCAGCCCCATGAGCGGCGCGACGCGGTAGGAGATGACCTCGCCCATCGCGAGCGAGGTCTCGGTGCGCTCGACGCCGTCGATCGCGAGGATGCGCGCATCCGTGTCGAAGAGGTGCTGCGCGTCGCGGCACGCGACGCGCACGAGCAGATCGACCTGTCCGCTCAGCCCGTGGGCCTGCAGGACTTCGGGGACGCGGGCGAGCTCGGCCTTGATGCGGGGGAGTTCTGCCTGGCGCACCGTCACGTTGATGAACGCGTCGATCGGGAAACCGAGCGCCTCGGTCGAGAACGTGCGTTCGAACGAGTGGAAGACGCCGGAGCGCTCGAGTCGGCTCATCCGCGTCTGCACGGTGTTGCGCGACAGTCCGAGCCGATCGGCCAGGGCGACGACCGTCGCGCGGGGGTCGTCGACGAGGGCACGGAGCAGCTCGAGATCGACGGAGTCGAGAGCGGTCATGAGCGAAAACGGTAGCAGGGAACGCGGACCCCGCGATCCGCGGGGCGCGTCAGACCGGTGCGGCGACGTAGGACAGCAGCTGCAATCGGTCGCGCTCCACGAGGAACGTGTGCGCGGATCCGTTGGGCAGCCGCTCTCCGGGGATGGGCAGCTCGCCCCCGGTCGCGTGGCGGATCACTTCGCGGATCAGAGCGCCGTGGGCCACCGCGACGAGGGCGGGAGCGGCGGGGGACGTTGCGCGACGCGCATCCTGGACGGCGCGGCGGAGCGTCTCGAGTGCGCGCACGCGCAGGTCGTCCCAGGTCTCGGCTCCGGGGACGTCGGCCGTGTACCAGTCGCCCCACCGGATGCGGAAGTCGGTCGCCGTCATCCCCTCGGCCTCGCCGTAGGCCCGCTCGCGCAGACCGCGGTAGCGCCGGGGCTCGTCGGCGCCGAGCTCTTGGGCGATGAGGTCTGCGGTCTCCGCGGCGCGGAGGAGGTCGCTGGAGGCGACCACGGTCGCAGCATCCGCGTCGATGACCTCTCGGAGGGCCCGTCCTGCCTCCCGGGCCTGCTGCCGTCCGGTGTCGTTGAGGGGGATGTCGGTCGATCCCTGGACGCGTCCGTCGCGGTTCCAGTCGGTCTCGCCGTGGCGCACAAGGGTGAGGATCGTCACCCTTCGAGCCTACCGAGCCGGCGGCCGCAGCAGCTCCGCGAGGGTCGTGAGCACCTCGCTCGCGCCGGCATCGATCTTCACCGTGGCGCGCGCGTCGACCTTGGTCTCGCCGCGGTTGACGATCACCACGGGCAGGCGCCGGCGCCGCGCGCGCTCGACCAGCCGGATACCGGAGTTCACGACCAGCGACGAGCCGGCCACGACCAGGGCGTCGCTCTGCGCGACCAACTGCTCGGCCTCTCGGAACTTCGCCGGCGGGATGTACTCACCGAAGAAGACGACGTCGGGTTTCAGGACCCCGCCGCACACGCTGCAGGAGGGCACGCGGAATCCCTCGACGCTCTCGGGGCGGACGTCGCCGTCAGGGCCGAGGAGGACGTCTTCGTCGATCGTGAGCCAGGGGTTCTCGGCCTCGACCCGCTCGGCCAGATCGCGGCGGTCGAAGACCTGCCCGCACTGCAGGCAGAACACCCGCCGCATCGTCCCGTGCAGCTCGACGACGCGCCTGCTGCCGGCGCGCAGGTGCAGGCCGTCGACGTTCTGGGTGATGACCCCGGCGGCGACGCCGTCATCTTCGAGCTTGGCGAGTGCCCGGTGACCGTCGTTCGGCCTGGCCGCCGCGAACGTCCGCCACCCGAGATGGCTGCCCACCCAGTAGCGGCGGCGTGCGTCCTCGCTCGAGAGGAAGTGCGTGACGGTCATGGGCGTGCGCACGGGTGCGCCCTTGCCGCGGTAGTCGGGGATGCCGGAATCGGTCGAGACGCCGGCCCCGGTGAGCACCGCGATCCTACGGCCGGACAGGGCCTTCACGGCCGCCTCGATCGCCGCGGTCGTCGCCGCATCCGCCTGCGTCTCCGCCGTCATGCGCCCACCTCCGTCACCGATTCGAGTGTAGGCCGCGCGGGCGGGTGTCCGGTCGGTGGCAGAGTGGGGAGGAATCATGCCCATCATCCCCGTCGACGACCCGCGCGATCCGCGCCTGTCGGACTATCGAGACCTGACCGACGTCGCCCTACGGCGAGTGATCGAACCGCAGGGCGGGTTGTACATCGCCGAGTCGGCGAAGGTGCTCGCCCGCGCGTTGCGTGCCGGGCACCGCCCCCGCTCCGTCTTAGTGCAGGAGAAGTGGGTCGCCGAGACCGTCGACATCGTCGACACCGATGCGGTCGACGTCTTCGTGGTGCCGGCCGCCCTCGCCGAGGACGTCACGGGGTACGCCGTTCATCGCGGCGTGCTGGCGGCCATGCACCGCCCGCCCGAACGCCCCGTCGCCGAGGTCGTGCGCGACGCACGGCTCGTCGTCGTGCTCGAGGACATCGTCGATCACACGAACGTCGGCGCGGTGTTCCGCAGCGTCGCCGCGCTCGGCGCGGACGCCGTGCTGGTGTCGGCGCGCTGCGCCGATCCGCTCTACCGACGCAGCGTGCGCGTGAGCATGGGCACGGTGTTCCAGGTGCCGTGGACGCGGCTGCCGGAAGGACCGGCGGCAACGGCCGCCCTCCACGACGCCGGGCTGCACATCGCCGCGCTGGCGCTGTCCGACGGTGCGGTCACGCTCGACGCGTTCGCCGCCGATCGTCCCGAGCGCATCGCGCTGATGCTCGGCGCCGAGGGCGACGGGCTGAGCCGGCGCGCACTGGCCGGGGCCGATACGGTCGTCACCATCCCGATGGGCGGGGGAGTGGACTCCCTCAACGTCGCCGCCGCATCGGCCGTCGCGATCTGGGCGCTGCGCCGTTAGAGCTGGCCGGGCTGTGCGCCGCTGTTCGCGGCATCCGACTCCACCGCGCGGACGAAGATCGGCGTCGGCTCCGGGCGTTTGGCCTGGATCAGATCGCCCGACGACTGGTGCCGCAGCCGCCGCAGCACCCACGGCACGAGGTGCGTGCGGGCCCAGACGAAGTCCTTCTCGCGCGCTTCACGCCAGGTCGTCACGCCCAGCGGATCGGGCTGCATGGGTTGAAGGTCGTTCGGGACGTTCAACGCGCGCAGCACCATCCGGGCCACCTCGTGGTGGCCGAGCGGGTTCATGTGCAGACGGTCGTCGTCGAAGAACCGCATGTCCTGGATCTCCTTGAGACCCCACTGGTCGGCGACGACGCAGTCGTACCTGTCGGCGATGGCGCGGATGTTCTCGTTGTAAATCGCGACCTTTCCGCGGATGTTGCGGAACACCGGGGTGAAGTGCGTGTCGATCCCGGTGAAGACGACGATCGTGGCTCCGCCCGCGGAGAGCCGCACGATGGCGTCTTCGAACTGCTGCGCGACCTGGTCGGGGTCGGTGCCCGGGCGGATCACGTCGTTGCCACCCGCCGAGATCGTGATGAGGTCGGGCTGGAGCGCGAGGGCCGGTTCGATCTGGTCGGCGACGATCTGCGCGATCAGCTTTCCGCGCACCGCGAGGTTGGCGTAGGCGAAGTCATCGACCTGGGTGGCGAGCACCTCCGCGACCCGGTCGGCCCAGCCGCGGTGTCCGCCCGGCACGGGGTCTCCGATGCCCTCGGTGAACGAGTCGCCGAGGGCGACGTACCGGCGCCACGGGTGGGGGCCGGCGTTGTCTTGGTGCAGTTTCTCGGACTCGATCATCAGCAGGACCTCCGTTTCCAGGCTAGCGGGGAGGCCGCACTCCCTCCATCGTCGTCGGCGGAGTCGGATGTCGGCGCGACGACCTATCGTTGATGTTTGCGCTCGACGCATCGGAAAGGAGGAACGTGGAAGACGGAACGCTCACGAACCCTCCCGGAACAGACGAGAACGACCCGCATTTCGGCAGCTTCGCCGCCGAGCACCTCTCTCCCACCTACCCGCAACGCGCCCCCTGGGGCACCGCCCAGCGCCTTCGCGCCTGGCAGGCCGAAGCCCTCGACATCTACTTCGGCGCCGACGGTCCCGACGGGGTCGGAAAGGGACCGCGCGACTTCCTCGCGGCGGCCACCCCCGGCGCCGGCAAGACGACGTTCGCACTGAGGCTCGCCAGTGAGCTGCTGCGTCGCAACGTCGTCGACCGCATCGTCGTCGTCGCGCCCACGGAGCACCTGAAGACGCAGTGGGCGGATGCTGCGGCCCGCGTCTCGATCCGCCTCGACCCGTTCTTCAGCAACCGCCACTCGGTGCCGTCCAGGCAGTACCACGGCGTCGCCGTCACCTACGCGCAGGTCGCGACGAAAGCATCCGTCCATCACGACCTCATCATGAACGCCCGCACCCTCGTCATCCTCGACGAGGTGCACCACGGCGGCGACGCGCTCAGCTGGGGCGATGCGCTTCGCGAGGCCTACGGTCGCGCGACCCGCCGCCTGCTGCTGTCGGGAACACCGTTCCGCAGCGATACCGCGCCGATCCCGTTCGTCGAGTACCACCCCGACGCCAACAACATCCGCATCTCGCGCACCGATTACAGCTACGGCTACAAGCGCGCGCTCGAGGACGGCGTCGTCCGACCGGTGCTCTTCCTGGTCTACGCCGGCTCGATGCGCTGGCGCACGAAGGCCGGCGAAGAGATGGAGGCCCAGCTCGGGCAGGACAACACCAAAGACATCACGTCGCAGGCGTGGCGCACCGCGCTCGACCCCAACGGCGAGTGGATCCCGGCCGTGCTGCGCTCGGCCGATCGCCGACTCACCGAGGTGCGCGAGCAGGTGCCCGACGCGGGCGGGCTCGTCATCGCCACCGACCAGACCGCCGCGCGCGCGTACGCCGCCATCCTCGAGGGGCTGACGGGCGAGGCGCCGACCGTCGTGCTCTCGGACGAGGCGGAGGCGTCATCGCGCATCGAGAGGTTCTCGAACGACGACAGCCGGTGGATGGTCGCCGTGCGCATGGTGTCGGAGGGTGTCGACGTGCCACGTCTGGCGGTGGGCGTCTACGCGACCTCGGCATCGACGCCGCTGTTCTTCGCCCAGGCGATCGGCCGTTTCGTGCGAGCCCGGCGTCGCGGCGAGACGGCGAGCGTGTTCCTGCCCCACGTGCCGAACCTGCTCGCCCTCGCCGGCGAGATGGAGCGCCAGCGCGACCACGCCCTCGACCGCGACAGCGACGGCGACGACTGGAACGCCGAAGAAGACATGATGAACGCCGCCGAGCGCGAGGACAAAGCCTCCGACGCGCTCGAGCAGGAGTTCCAGTTCCAGGCCATGGGCTCGCTCGCGCACTTCGACCGAGTGCTGTTCGACGGCAAGGAGTTCGGCCAGCTGGCTGTTCCCGGAACCCTGGAGGAGGAGGAGTTCCTCGGTATTCCAGGACTGCTCGAACCCGAGCATGTGCACGAGGTGCTGATGGCGCGGCAGGCCAAGCAGGGGCGCCACCGCTCGGCTCGCGAGGCGAAGGAGCGCGAGGCGCCCGCGGGTGACGCGGCCCCCGTCGACGCACCTCCTGCGGCACTTCATCGCACGCTCAAAGAACAGCGGCAACTGCTCAACAGCCTGGTCGGGCTGTACGCGCGCCAGAGCGGCGAGGCCCACGGACTCGTTCACGCGGAGCTGCGGCGCATCTGCGGCGGCCCGGCGGTCTCGCACGCGACCGTGGCGCAGTTGCAGGCGCGCATCGAGGTACTGCGCAAGCGCGTGCACTCCTGAGCCCCCGGTTCGGAGCCCCGAAATGCTGGCAATCCCGGGCTTTCGAGGAGGCGCCGTCGTGCGCGCCGTTAGCGTGAGGTGAGTTTCCGGATGAATGAAGAGGACCGAACGACCGTGACGGCTGCGCCCACTCCCCGAGACCGACGGCGGTGGGCGAGATACCTCGTCGAAGAGCGTGCCGAGGCGAAGATCTACCGACGGCTCGCCGCCCGCCGCTCGGGAGAGGAGCGCGCAATCCTGCTCGCTCTCGCCGATGCCGAGGGGCGTCACGAGGCGCACTGGCTCGAGCTCATCGGCGGCGAACCGGCACGCGTGCCGCGGCCCGGGCTGGGCGGGCGGATGCTGGGATGGATGGCGCAGCGATTCGGTTCGATCTTCGTGCTCGCCCTGGCCCAGAACGCCGAGGCGCGGTCGCCCTACGACGACGAGCCGTACGCGACCGCGGCGATGGCCGCCGACGAGAAGGTGCACCACGAGGTGGTGCGGGGCCTGGCCGCGCGCGGGCGTCGACGGCTCTCGGGCACTTTCCGGGCCGCCGTCTTCGGCGCGAACGACGGACTCGTCTCCAACCTCGCGCTGGTGATGGGGATCGGGGCGACCGGGGTCGCGCCCGGGTTCGTGCTCTTCAGCGGCATCGCGGGTCTTCTCGCCGGCGCCCTGTCGATGGGCGCGGGGGAGTTCGTCTCGGTCCGCTCGCAGCGCGAGCTGCTCGCCTCGACCGAGCCGAGCGATTTCGCCGACGCGGCGATCCCGCACCTCGACATCGACGCGAACGAGCTGGCACTCGTCTACCGCGCACGGGGGATGGATCCCGAGGAGGCTCTCGAGAACGCCCGCCGCGTCGTCGAGGATTCGCGCCGGCCCGGGCTCCCGAACCCGCGCGCCCACGAAGCATCCGGCGAGCACGAGATCGTGGGCGGCGCCTGGGGTGCGTCGATCTCGAGCTTCCTGTTCTTCGCCTCGGGCGCGATCATCCCGGTGCTGCCGTGGATCTTCGGGCTCTCCGGCCTCGCGGCCGTCGTGCTCGCCCTCGCCCTCGTCGGCATCGCGCTGTTCGTCACGGGCGCGATGGTCGGGCTGCTCTCGGGCGGACCACCCCTGCGCCGCGCCCTCCGGCAGCTGCTCATCGGCTACGGCGCCGCCGCCGTCACCTACGCGCTCGGTCTGCTCTTCGGCGTCTCCGCCGGCTGACACACCCACGATCGGCCGAGACGCGCCGCCTGGCGCGATGTCTCGGCCGGTCGTGATGTCTGGGCGCACAACGACGAACGGCCCCCCTGTCGGGGAGCCGTTCGTCATTCTGTGCGCGAGGGGGGACTTGAACCCCCACGCCCTAATACGGGCACTAGCACCTCAAGCTAGCGCGTCTACCTATTCCGCCACCCGCGCAGTGGGTGTTTTTCGGTTTCGCAACCGAGGAACGACACTACCATGCACCGGAACGCACGGCGAACCACGCCGGGCTCCCACGCGCGAATCCACACCCGGGCGGGCGAACCCGCACGGCGGATCGACCCGTCGATGTCGATTCGAGCGGGCCCGTGCGGATTCGCGACGCGCACGCATTGCGCCGAAACAAGACCGACGCGGCGGCGCGATAACCTAGCCCTCATGCCCACGCCTGACGACGGCCTTCCCGAGGTCGCCCGGATCGCCGCGGACCTCATCCGGTTCGACACCTCGAACTTCGGCGGGGGGACGGCGCACGGCGAGCGCGAAGCCGCCGAGTACGTCGGGGCCTACCTCGAGGGGCTCGGGCTGACCACCGAGTACTACGAACCCATTCCGCGACGCACCAACGTCGTCGCGCGGGTGGCGGGGCGCAACCAGGACAAGCCCGCGCTGATCCTGCACGGCCACCTCGACGTCGTTCCGGCGATCGCCGAAGACTGGAGCGTCGACCCGTTCGCGGGCGAGATCCGCGACGGGATGCTGTGGGGCCGGGGCGCCGTCGACATGAAGAACATGAACGCCATGATCCTCACCGCCGTCGCCGACCTGCTGCGCGCGGGCGAGCAGCCCGAACGCGACCTCATCCTGGCGTTCTTCGCCGACGAGGAGAACGGGGGAGTGGAGGGCTCGGCTCTCGTGGTCCGCGATCGTCCCGAGTGGTTCGCCGGCGCCACCGAGGCCATCAGCGAGGTCGGCGGCTACTCGATCTCGTTCGACGACCGCCGCGCCTACCTGCTCCAGGTGGGCGAGAAGGCCCTCATCTGGATGAAGCTCGTCGCCCGGGGTCGTGCCGGCCACGGCAGCAGGCTCCACCCCGACAACGCCGTCACGAAGCTCGCCGAGGCCGTCGCACGTCTGGGCCGGGCCGCCTGGCCGGTGCGCCTCACCGACACGACCACCGAGTTCCTGGATGCGGTCACCCGCCTCACGGGCGATTCCGCCGGGGGCGACCCCGATGCCCTCGCCGAGCGGGCGGGAGCAGCATCCGCCTTCCTCCGCTCGACACTGCGGACGACGACCAACCCGACCGGCCTGACCGCGGGGTACAAGCACAACGTGATCCCCGATCGTGCCGAAGCGCTCATCGACGTGCGTGTGCTCCCGGGCACCGAGGCGGAGTCGCTCGAGGAGATCCGCCACATCGTCGGCGACGAGGTCGACATCGAGATCGTGCACCAGGACATCGGCCTCGAGGTGCCGTTCCGGGGTGACCTGGTGGAGGCGATGGTGTCGTCGCTCGGCCGCCACGACCCCGGCGTCCCCGTGATCCCGTACCTGCTGGGCGCCGGCACCGACAACAAGGCGCTGGCCGCCCTCGGCATCGCCGGCTACGGATTCGCTCCGCTGCGCCTGCCGGCCGACCTCGACTTCACCGGCATGTTCCACGGCGTCGACGAGCGCGTGCCCGTCGACGCACTCGTGTTCGGCCAGCGGGTGCTGACCGACCTCATCCGGACCTACTAGGAGCGCACATGCAGTTCATCGAGGCCATCGTCCTCGGTCTGGTCCAGGGACTGACCGAGTTCTTGCCGATCTCCTCCAGCGCGCACCTGCGCATCGTGGGGGAGTTCCTGCCGTCGGCCACCGATCCGGGGGCGACCTTCACCGCGATCACCCAGATCGGCACCGAACTGGCGGTGTTGCTCTACTTCTGGAAGACGATCGTGCGCATCATCACGCGATGGGCGCAGTCGCTGACGGGGAAGGTGCCGCGCAACGACCCCGATGCGCGCCTGGGCTGGCTGATCATCGTCGGAACGCTGCCGATCGGTGTGCTGGGTTTCGCGTTCCAGAGCGTGATCCGCGACACGTTCCGCAACCTCTGGCTGGTCGCGATCGTGCTCATCGTGTTCGGCCTGCTTCTCGGAGCCGCCGACCGCTGGGGCGCTCGGCGCCGCGAGATGGAGCAGATGACCTTCCCGCACGGCCTCGGCCTCGGCTTCGCGCAGGCTCTCGCACTCGTCCCTGGCGTGTCGCGGTCGGGCGCCACCACCACCCTCGGGCTGGCGCTGGGCTACACACGCCCGGCCGCGGCGGAGTACGCGTTCCTCCTCGCCGTACCCGCCGTGTTCGGCAGCGGCTTCTATGAGCTGTACCAGAGCTTCGAAGCGCCCGGCGGGCCCTACGGTGCCGGTGAGACGGCCATCGCGACGGTGGTCGCCTTCGCCGTCGGACTCGCGGTGATCGCCTTCCTCATGCAGTACATCAAGAAGCGCAGCTTCCTGCCCTTCGTGGTCTACCGCGTGGTGCTCGGCGTGGTGCTGATCGTGCTGCTGTCGACCGGGGTGCTCCAGGCCTACTGATCGTCGAGCTCGGGCACAAGCGTATTCCGGCCGGTTCGTCAAGAGCGGATGTCGTCGGCTTTCGTACGGATAGGTTCGGCGATGGCGCGTGCCACCCGTCGCGACGCCGTGAAGGGCCATCGATGACACCCGACGACGACGCCCCGACCGAGGCGCTGCTGGATGCTCGCTACCAACTGCAGGAGTGCATCGGCGAGGGCGGTATGGCGCGCGTTCATCGCGGCTTCGACCACGCGCTCGGTCGCTCGGTCGCGATCAAGGTCATGCGAGACGGCACCGAGAACGCGTCTGCGCTCGAGCGTGCGCGCGGTGAGATGGGGCTGCTCGCCTCTCTGAGTCATCCCTCACTCGTGACGTTGTTCGATGCGCGGATCGCGCCGGGACGCGTGAGCTACCTCGTCATGGAGCTCGTCGACGGGCCCACCCTCAGCGGCGTGCTGCACGACGGACCACTCGCCCCGCGCGACGCCGCGCGGCTCGTCGTCGAGCTCGCCGATGCTCTCCATGTCGTGCACGCGGCCGGGATCGTGCACCGCGACGTCAAGCCCTCGAACGTGCTCCTTTCGCCTCCCACCCTGCCGGGGCGGCCGCGCCGGGCGCGCCTGGCGGACTTCGGCATCGCCTACCTCGCCGACAGCTCGCGACTGACGACGCCCGGGGTCGTGGTGGGAACCATGGCCTACCTCGCCCCGGAGCAGGTGAAAGGCGAGCCCCCGGCTCCCCCCGCCGACATCTACGCGCTCGGGCTGCTCGTGATCGAAGCGCTCACCGGCCAACGCCCCTTCGGCGCGATCGGCGGCGTCGAGTCCCTCGTCACCCGGGTGACCTCCGCGCCCGAGGTCCCGAGCTCGCTCGGCGACGAATGGGGCGGGCTGCTGCGACGGATGACCGCCCTCGACCCCGCGCAGAGGCCGACCGCATCGGAAGTCGCAACGGCGGCCGCAGCTCTCGAGCTCGTCGAGAATCAGCCGTCGACGGCGGTCACCGCCGTCACGCCGGTCGACACGTCCGTCCCGGCATCCGCGGCGCGGACAACAGAGCTCGAACCGCCTGTCTCTCGCGCTGCGCGTCGACGATCCCGCCGCCCGTTGCACCGGCACGGCCTCGCCATCGCCGGGGGAGCGACCGCGGCCGCCGCGGTGATCGTTCTCGGGGCTTGGCTCTTCGGGGGCCCCGGGGCCGCGGTCCCTTCGCCCGCCGAGACGGTCGCGGTCGATGGCGTCCCCTCCGATGCGCCCACGGCGGAGCCCGATCTGGACGTCGAGACGGTCGAAGCCGAGACGGGTAACGTCCCGGCGGCTCCTGTCGAGAGCGTCGTGGTCGAGCCGCAGCCGAACGAGCCGGAGGCCCCGAGCGGCGATCAGGAGGGCGTCGAGCAACCACCCGGTCCGGACGATGCCGCTCCGGTAGACGCGCCGGGCACCGCACCCGGTGTGTCGAACGGAGCCGACCGTTCGACGGAGGTCGCGGCCGACAACGACCGCAAGGCCGAGCAGCGCGACGCGGCCAAAGCCGCGGCCGAGGCTCAGCGGGCCGCCGAGAAAGCAGCCAAGGAAGAAAGCAGACCCGGGGCGAAGCCGTAACGGCGGGGCGACCCCCGGCTCAGCGTCGGGGTGTGTCGTCCCTGCCGGGTTTCGTCGGTCCGTCGCCGCCTCGGCGCAGGTAGCGCTCGAACTCCTGCGCGATGGCGTCTCCCGACGCCTCGGGCGAGTCCCATGTGTCGCGGGTCTGCTCGAGCTGCCGGATGTAGTCGGTCATCTCCTCGTCGTCGGCCGCGGCCGCGTCGATGGACGCCTCCCACGCGGCGGCGTCGGCGGCGAGGGTTGCGCGCGGCACCTCGGCGCCGGTGACGTCTTCGAGTCGGTCGAGGAGCGCGAGGGTCGCCTTCGGCGAGGGGGTGTGTCCGGCGACGTAGTGGGGGATGCTGGCCCACAGGCTCGCCGACGGGATGCCCGCGGCATCCGCGGCGCTGCCGAGCACCGACAGGATTCCGACGGGCCCCTCGTAGGTGCTGCGCTCGAGACCCAGCTGATCGCGGACGCTCTCGTTGTCGCTGCCCGCGAAGATCGAGATCGGCCGCGTGTGCGGAACGTCCGACATCATCGAGCCCAGCGAGACGAAGCCCGTGATGTCCTCGCGCAGGGCGACGTCGACGAACTCGCTGGCGAACGCCTGCCACGCGCGGGCGGGCTCGACGCCGGTGAGCACCCAGAGCTGCGTCGCGCCGCGCTGGGTGCGGGTGGGCCGGTAGAGCGTGGCCTCGGGCCAGCGCAGGCTCCGCCCGCCGTCGCCGTCGGCGACCATGTGGGGGCGGGTGTACTGGTAATCGAAGTACAGCTCGGGGTCGGCGGAGAAGACGGGCTCGTACTCGCCCTGTTCGCGCAGGAGCGAGACGGCGGCGGATGCCGCTTCGCCCGCGTCGTTCCATCCGTCGAACGCGCAGACGATGATTCGGCGACCCAGTGCTTCCACGCAACCTCCTCTGCCGGGACGGGATGCATCAAGGATAGGTGCTTCTCCCGTCGGAGCGGCCCGCGGACCCGAGTGCGAGGGTCGTCACGGTTACGATGGACGGATGACCAGAACCATGCCCGCGGCCGTCCTGTGGGACATGGACGGCACGCTCGTCGATACCGAGCCGTACTGGATGGCGGCCGAGACGCCGCTTGTGGAGAGCTACGGCGGAACCTGGTCGCACGAGCAGGCGCTGGGCCTCGTCGGCCTGGGCCTCGAAGACTCCGCGCGGATCTTCCAGGCCGCCGGGGTACGTATGAGCGTCACGGAGATCATCGATCACCTGACCGACTCGGTCATGGCGCGCCTCGCCGAGACCGGTGTGCCCTTCCGCCCGGGCGCGCGCGAGTTGCTCGCCGACCTCAAGGCGCAGGGCGTGAAGACCGCCCTCGTGACCATGTCCATGCGGCGGATGGCCGATACGGTCGTCGACCTGATCGACTTCGATGCCTTCGACGTCGTCATCGCGGGCGATGACGCCCGCCGCCCGAAGCCCTTCCCCGACCCCTACCTCCAGGCGTGCGAAGCGCTCGGAGTCGACGTCGCCGACGCGGTCGCGATCGAGGACTCCCCGAACGGCCTGCGATCGGCCGTGGCGAGCGGAGCCGTCAGCCTGGGCGTTCCCCTGATGCTGCCGCTCGAGGGCGTGGGTGCGCACGAGCTGTGGCCGAGTCTCGAGGGCCGCACCGCGGCCGATCTCGCCGCCCTGCACACCGCCCACGCGCGAGCGGTGGACGCACGATGAGCGAGATTCCCCGGCTGAGCGGCCCCTTCCGCGTCGGTGATCGTGTGCAGCTGACGGGCCCCAAGGGCCGACTGTCGACCATCACCCTCCGCGACGGCGGAGAACTCCACACGCACCACGGCGTGCTCCGTCACGAGGCGCTCGTCGGGCAGCCCGACGGGAGCGTGGTGGTGAACAGCTCCGGTCACGAGTACCTCGCGCTCCGGCCGCTCCTGCGCGACTTCGTGATGTCGATGCCCCGCGGTGCCGCGATCGTCTACCCGAAGGATGCCGCGCAGATCCTCTCCCAGGCCGATATCTTCCCCGGCGCCGTCGTCGTCGAGGCGGGCGTCGGTTCGGGGGCGCTCTCGCTCTGGCTCCTGCGGGCGATCGGAGCGACCGGCCGGCTCGTCTCGTTCGAACGCCGCGAGGAGTTCGCCGAGGTCGCCCGGGCCAACGTCGAAACTTACGTCGGAGAGTCTCCGGCGACGTGGGACGTCGTCGTCGGCGATCTCGTCGAGGCCCTCCCCGAGGCCGTCGCCCCCGCGTCGGTCGACCGCGTGGTGCTCGACATGCTCGCGCCGTGGGAGTGCATCGACGTCGTCGCCGATGCCCTGACACCGGGCGGCGTCGTGCTCTGCTACGTCGCGACCGCGACCCAGCTCAGCCGCGTGGCCGAGTTCATCCGCGCGACGGGCCTGTTCACCGAGCCCGACGCGAACGAGACGATGGTGCGCGGGTGGCACGTCGAGGGCCTCGCGGTTCGTCCAGACCACCGCATGATCGCCCACACCGGATTCCTCCTCACCGCGCGCCGCTTGGCGCCGGGCGCCGTAGCTCCCGAGCAGAAGCGGCGGGCGTCGAAGTCGCGCTACGGCGACGAAGACGTCGAACTGTGGACCCCGGGCGCGGTCGGCGACCGCCAGATCACCGACAAGAATCTCCGCAAGCGGGTGCGCGAGGCGCAGAAGGCGGCCGACGGTGTGCGGCAGGCGGGGCAGGATGCTGCGGAGTCGAACCCGTAGACTGTCCCGGTGCGCAGAATCCCGGTAATCGTCGCTGTGACCGCCCTCGCTGCGGCGGGTCTCGTCGGCTGTGCGTCGACCTCTGTCGACGACTCGTGCCCGCGTCCGTCCTCGTCGTCGACGACGTCCGACCTGATCGACGTCTCGGGTGCCGTCGACACCGCGCCCGACATCGAGGTCCGCACCCCCTTCCACGTCGCCGAGACGACGTCGTACGACCTCGAGACCGGTGACGGGCCGCAGATCACGACCGACTCCCAGCTCGTGGTGCTCGATCTCTCCCTCGTCAGCGGCGAGACCGGTCAGCCGCTCGTGGCGACCTCGTACAACGGTGACACCAGCCGTCCGTTGAGCCTGACGCAGTGGGCGCAGACGTTCCCGCAGTTCGGTGACGCGTTGATGTGCGCGAGCGAAGGCTCGCGTGTCGTCGTCGCGCTGTCGGCGGACGGCATCTCGCCCGACGCCGTGGCGGGCCTCGGACTCGAGGACGGGGAGTCGGCGGTCGCCGTGGTGGACGTCCGCAAGGTGTACCTGCCCAAGGCCGACGGCGCCGACCAGTACAACGACGCCCGCGGCCTTCCCACCGTCGTCCGCGCGCCCGACGGCCGCCCGGGCATCATCGTCCCCGACGCCGATGCGCCGACCGAGCCCGTCGTCCAGGTGCTGAAGAAGGGCGACGGCGCCGAGGTCAACGACGACGACAGTGTGCTGTTCGCTTTCACCTCGGTCGACTGGGACGACCCGAAGACGACCGTCAACACCACCTGGGATTCCGAGCCGCTGCGCCAGACGCTCGACGCGCTGCCGCCGGTGATCGCCGATGCGCTGCGCGGTCAGCCGGCCGGTTCGCAGCTGATGGTGGTCCAGCCCGCGGGCGATGCAGACGCCGCGCAGGCTCAGCCTGCGATCGTCTACGTGATCGACGTCCTCGGAGTGGGCTAGAGCCCCCGCCGGTCCGACCGCTCCGGTCAGACCGTCAGCGACGTGAAACCACCCGCGACGAGTTCGACCTGCCGCGGGGCGTCGCCGGTGAAGTCGGTCGTGCCGAGGTCGACCGCCATCGGAGTCGGGTTCGCCTGCGTGCGCACGATGTAGCGACGCGCGGTGAGACTCGAGATGCTCGACCACTTCGTCTGGTCGTCCTGCTCGATACCGGTGCCGCTGATGCCGCTCATCATGCCGACGGGGATGTCGAAGTTGTTGAGTGCGTGCAGGCTGAGCTGTTCCAGGGCGTCGGCGTCGTCGGGTGACTGCAGCGTCATGACGTAGGCGGTGGCGCGCAGGAACCGTCCGGCGCTGCCGGAGTCACCCGGCAGCCCGATGAAGCCCTGCCCCTGGGAGAGGGGAGCGAACTCCACGCCGCGGATGGCCACCGGCGCAGGATTGGCCGCGGTGAGGCGGGGGAGCCAGTTGCGCACGTTCTCGTGGTGCCAATCGAGGTACGGGGCGTTCGTCGCGACGCCGAGGGGATTGTCGCGACGCTGCTGCGCTCCGTCCTCGAACTCGATGACCCCGGCGGCGCCCGTGGCGTCGTGCAGCACGAGGTGCAGCGGCGGCACGCCCTGAATCAGGGGGTTGTCGCGCCCCCACACGCGGATACCGGCGAAGGCGTCGAAGACCTCTGCGACCGTCGCACACGTCGTGAGAGCGAAGACGACGGCGTCCAGCACGTCGAGCGTCGTCGACGCATCATCGCCCGGCTCCTCGTACGAGGCGAATCCGGGCATGTAGAGGGCCCCGGCGTACAGGCCCTTCTCGTTCATGCCGTCGGTCAGCAGCTGCGGTGTGCCGACGGCGTCCATCCCGACGACGCCGTACCGGCTGGTCCACGAGACACCGTCCGCGGCAGGAGCCGTCGACGTCAGTGCGAGCCCGCGGGGGATCACGGTCAGCCGGGCCCCGAGCATGTCGGGGAACTCCATCGTCCTCGCCACGCAGACGCTGCCGTCCGTGGCCCGCAGTTGGAAACTCGTGCACATGTCCCGACCCCTCCCCGCGCGCACCCGCCTGGTGCATTCGGGCGTCAGGCTACACCTCGGCGGCCACCGGAAACCCTCCCGCCCGTAGGATGAAGACGTGCCCTCGCCCGCCTCGAAGAACGCCCCGGAAGAGCGCCTCGTCAATCTCGTGGTCGCTCTCATGGCCACCGAGCAGGGGCTGACCAAAGACACCATCCTGTCTTCGGTCGCGGGCTATCGGGAGCAGTCCGAGGCAGGCGCGTCGCGTGACGCGCTCGAGAAGATGTTCGAACGAGACAAAGAGAACCTCCGCGGGCTCGGGGTGCCCATCGAGACGATCGGCGACTACGCCGATCCCGACGACCTCCGCGAGGCCCGGTACCGCGTTCCGACGGCGGAGTACGAGCTGCCGGACGATATCGAGTTCACCCCCGCCGAGGTCGCTCTGCTCAATCTCGCCGGGGGCGTGTGGGGTTCGGAGTCGCTCTCGGCCGACGCCCGCAGCGGCCTGCGGAAGATCCGGGCGCTGGGCATCGAGGTCGACGAGCCGATCATCGGCTACGCGCCGCGGATCAGTCTGCGCGACGCCTCGTTCCCACCCCTGCAGCGCGCGATCGAGCTGAGCCGCGCGGTGGAGTTCTCCTACCTGCGTCCCGGTGAGGAGACCGCCCGGGTTCGCCGCATCCGTCCTCTCGCCCTCGTCGAGTACGAGGCGCGCTGGCACGTGTTCGGAATCGATCTGGGCGTGGAGGCCGAGCGCACGTTCCTTCTCTCGCGCATCGTCGGCGATGTCGTCGTCACGAAGGAGTCGTTCGACCCCACGCTTCGCGCCGACGCGGGGGAGCGTGGTCTGGCCGGACTCCGCGAGCTCGCTTCGCGCCAGAGCGCGCTGCTGGCCGTGCACCCCGGAACCGAGGCCGCGCTGCGGCTGCGCCGTCGCGCGAGCACGGAGGGGCAGGAGATCCGCGTTCCCTACGTCGACGTGCACGTCTTCGCCGATGAGATCGCGTCGTACGGACCCGAGGTGCGCGTGGTCGAGCCCGCCGAGCTGCGCGACGAGGTCATCCGGCGGCTCGAAGCGACACTCGCGCTGCACGGAGGACCATCATGAGCGCGCGCCCGCTGGTCGCGACCGATAGGGCCGCCCTCATTCTGCAGCTCGTTCCCTACCTCGTGGGCAAGGGCGAGGTGTCGATCGCCGAGGCGGCGGACGAGTTCGACGTCACCCCCGACCAGATGCGGGGGATGGTCGAGAAGCTCACCGTCATCGGTCTCCCGGGCGACGGCGGCTTCTGGCAGCTGCCCCACGACCTCTTCGACATCAACTGGGACCTGCTCGACGAACGCGACCTCATCGTCATCACCAACACGGTCGGACTCGAGCGCTCTCCGAAGCTCAGCGCGCGAGAGGCGGCTGCGCTCCTCGCCGGACTCCAGCTCGCCCGCACTCTGCCGGGTGTGGGCGACAGCCCCCTCGTCACGGAGCTGCTCGCCAAGTTGTCCCGCGGTGCGGCGACGGCCCCCGCCGACGTGATCGTTGCGCCCGGCCCCGTCGACGGGGTGCGCGACGTGGTCGCCGACGCCCTGCGCCGGGGCGTCGCGGTCTCGTTCACGTATCGCGCTCCGGATGCTGCGGCCACCACGCGCACGGTCGACCCCGTGAAGGTGCACATCGCGAGTGGCCAGTGGTATCTGCAGGGGTGGTGCCATCTTCGCGAGGCGGTGCGCACCTTCCACCTGGAGCGGGTGAGCGATGTGGCTCTGACCAACATCCCCATCACGCACGGCGGTGAGCCGGTGCCGGCGCTGTTCGAACCCGGCGAGAACGACCCGGTCGCGCGCGTGCGGTACGACCCGGCCGTCGCGCCCCTGCTCGGCGTCTACCTGGAGCGCGCCGTCGTCGACGAGTCGGGCGAGAAGCCGGTCGCCACGGTTCGCGTTGCCGACGAGCACAGCCTGAAGCGTCTCGCCGCCCGCCGGGGCGGCCAGGTCGAGATCCTCGAACCCCTCGCCGCCCGACGGGCGGCCGCCGCATGGGCGCAGGCCGCGCTGACGCAGTATCGTGACGCGCACGACGCATAGGCGACCCACAGTCGCGCCATCGGCCTGAGCGCGGTCGGCGGGGTTAGACTGGCCACGCACCTCGAGAAGGGAACAATCATGGCCGGTCTTACAGGATGGCACCTCCTGATCGTTCTCGCGGTCATCCTCCTCCTCTTCGGAGCCGCGAAGCTCCCCGCCCTGGCGAAGAGCATGGGCCAGTCTGCCCGCGTCTTCCGCAGCGAGATCAAAGAGATGAAGAAGGAAGACGCCGCCGACCCGACCACCGCCTCGCCGGTCGTCGCACCGGAGGTTCGCGATGCGTCCCACATCGCGGCCGATCCCGCGCGCGGTACCGCCGACCCCAAGCCCTGACCCGTCGTGGTGACGACCGAGCCCCCTCGCGTGGGAGGGCGTGAGCCGCGGCGCGATCGACGCATGTCGCTCGGCCAGCACCTGGTCGAGTTGCGCAGGCGGCTGATGATCGCCGCTCTCGCCCTCGTCATCGGGATGGTCGTCGCCTTCTTCATCACCGGACCGGTGATCGACGTGCTCACCGAGCCCATCCGCATCGTGGCGGAGCAGCGGGGCACAGATCTCGTAGCGCTCAACTTCGCGGGCGTGACCTCCGGTTTCGATCTGCGCATGCGGATCGCCTTCGCGCTGGGCCTCCTGCTGTCGGCGCCCATCTGGCTCTGGCAGATCTGGGCGTTCATCATGCCCGGGCTCACCCGCTCCGAGGTGCGCTACACGATCGGCTTCGTCGCCGCCGCCGTGCCGCTGTTCTTCGGCGGCTGCGTGGTGGGGGTGTTCATCATGCCCCACATCATCGAGCTGATGGCCACGTTCGTGCCCGAGCAGGGGGCGCAGCTGTTCGAGGCGGCGAACTACTACGACTTCGTCTTCAAGCTGCTCATCTTCATCGGGGTCGCGTTCGTGCTCCCCGTCTTCCTCGTCGCGCTCAACTTCGCCGGCGTGATGAGTGGAATGGCGATCCTGAAGGGATGGCGCGTCGCCATCCTCGTCGCGACGATCTTCTCGGCCCTGGCCACGCCCGCGGCCGACGTCGTCAGCATGCTCGGCCTCGCCGGCATCCTCATCGTGCTCTACCTCGCCGCGGCGGGTCTGACCCTGTTGCTCGACCGTCGCCGCAGGAAGCGCCAGGAGACCCTGCTCCCTCCGGAAGCCACCGCGTGAGTTCGCTCAGCCCGGCCGAGCGATTCGCTCGGGCGTCCGAGCGCGTGAGCCACCCGCGGACGGCGGACTTCGCCGCATCCCAGCGGTTCGACCTCGACGGCTTCCAGATCGCCGGGTGCCAAGCGTTGGAGGAGGGGCGGAGCGTGCTGGTGGCCGCCCCTACCGGCGCCGGCAAGACGATCGTCGGCGAGTTCGCGATCCATCTCGCGATGCTCGAGCCGGGTGAGAAGGCGTTCTACACGACGCCGATGAAGGCGCTGTCGAACCAGAAGTTCCGTGAGCTCGTCGACGTCTACGGGGCCGATGAGGTCGGCCTCCTCACCGGCGACACCAACATCAACGGGTCGGCGCGCATCGTCGTGATGACGACCGAGGTGCTGCGCAACATGCTCTACGCCGACTCGGGCGCGCTCCGGGGCCTGCGCTACGTGATCATGGACGAGGTCCACTACCTCGCCGACCGGTTCCGCGGCGCGGTGTGGGAGGAAGTCATCATCCACCTCCCGCCGAGCGTGCGACTGGTGTCGCTGTCGGCGACGGTGTCGAACGCCGAGGAGTTCGGCGACTGGCTCGACACGGTGCGCGGCGACACGGCGGTCATCGTCTCCGAGACGCGTCCCGTGCCGCTCGAGCAGCACGTGCTCGTGCGGGGCGATCTGCTGCCGCTCTTCGACGATCGAGCCGGGGTCGCGACCGCGCAGGTGAATCAGGAGCTGCTGCGCATGCGCTCCGCGGGGGGAACGACGTACGAGAACAACCGGCGCTCCCAGGCCGGTCGCAGCTCGGGCCGCGCGGGCTACGCGGCGCAGCGCGGACGTTCGTCACAGCGCGGCGCGCGCCCGATCGGAAACACCCACGCGCAGCGCATCGAGAGACTCGACCGTCCGGACGTGGTCGCTCTCCTCGAGCGCGCCAACCTCCTCCCCGCGATCTTCTTCATCTTCAGTCGCGTCGGCTGCGACGCCGCGGTGCAGCAGGTGCGCCGCTCGGGTCTGCGATTGACCACTCCCGAGGAGCGCGACGAGATCCGCCGTGTGGTCGAGGAACGCACCCGCAGTCTCCTCGAGGAAGACCTGGCCGTGCTCGGCTTCTGGGACTGGCGCGAGAACCTCGAGCGCGGCGTCGCCGCCCACCACGCGGGCCTCCTCCCGGCGTTCAAGGAGGTCGTGGAGGAGCTCTTCCAGCGCAAGCTCGTCAAGGCCGTCTTCGCCACCGAGACGCTCGCGCTCGGCATCAACATGCCCGCACGCACCGTCGTGCTCGAGAAGCTCGAGAAGTTCAACGGCGAGGCACGTGTCGCCATCACGTCGGGGGAGTACACGCAGCTGACCGGGCGCGCCGGTCGCCGCGGCATCGACGTGGAGGGTCACGCCGTCATCCAGTGGACCGCGGCGTTGGAGCCGCAGTCGGTGGCGGCGCTCGCCTCACGTCGCACCTACCCGCTGAACTCGAGCTTCCGGCCGACGTACAACATGGCCGTGAATCTCATCGACCAGTTCGGACGTGCGCGATCGCGCGAGATCCTCGAGTCCTCGTTCGCTCAGTTCCAGGCCGATCGCGCGGTCGTCGGGCTCGCCCGCCAGGTGCGCGACGCCGACGAATCGCTCGCCGGGTACGAGAAGGCGATGACCTGCGATCGGGGCGACTTCCGCGAATACTCCGAGATCCGGCGCCAGCTCGCCGACCTCGAGAAGCTCAACCGTCGCGACGCGACCGCCTCGCGCGCGACGCGCGAACAACGGCAGCGGGAGCTGTCGAGCCTGCGCAAGCGCATGCAGCGCCACCCCGCGCATTCCTGTCCCGACCGCGAGAATCACGCCCGGTGGGCGGAGCGGTACTGGAAGCTGAAGCGCAGCACCGACAAGATCCGACGCCAGATCGAGCAGCGCACCGGCACGGTCGCGCGCATCTTCGACCGCGTCGTCGACGTGCTCGGCGCCCTCGATTACGTCGCCGAGCGCGACGGGGTTACGACCCTGACGCCGGCCGGCCGGACGATGCGACGCATCTACGGCGAACGCGACCTGCTGATCGCGGAGTGCTTGCGTCGAGGTCTGTGGAAGGAGCTGGATGCGGCGGCTCTGGCGGCGCTGGCATGCAGCCTGGTCTATGAACCCCGCCGAGACGACGCCGGGCCAGGCGAACACGGCCTGCCGCGGGGGGCGTTCCGGGCGGTGCTGTCCGACACCGAGACGCTCTGGCAGCAGCTCGACGATCTCGAACGCGATCACCATCTTCCGGGTACCGAGCCGATCTCGGCGGGCCTCGCCTCCGCGATGCACTCCTGGGCTCGCGGTCTTCCGTTGGATCGCGTTCTGGCCGACGCCGACATGGCGGCGGGGGACTTCGTACGCTGGTCGAAGCAGACCATCGATCTGCTCGACCAGATCTCGCTCGTCGCCGAGCCCGGCCTCGCGGGAACGGCCCGCAAGGCCCTCGACGCGGTGCGCCGCGGCATCGTCGCGTATGCGACGGTGTGACGCGCCGCAGCGAGCGCTCAGGTGCGGAGATCTAGGGTGAGATCCGTGCCCCGAACTCCGGCCGTCCGCCCCGTCCTCCCGCTCTGGGCCGCATCGCTCACCGCTGTGGTCGGCGGCTTCGCTCTCGACCTGTCCTTCCCCGACGTGGGGTGGTGGCCGCTCGCGTTCGTCGGCGTCGGTTTCTCGCTCGTGTCGTTGATCGGGCGACGCGTGGGAGGAGCGCTCCTCGTCGGGCTGCTCTTCGGTGCCTCGTTCTGGTTCACTCACGTCGACTGGACCTCGCGGTACCTCGGCGTCGTGCCGTGGTTCGCGCTGGCCGGTCTCGAGACGGTCATCATGGGGGCCTTGGCGGTCCCGATCGCCCTGGCCTACCGGTGGATGCCGGGGGTGCTTCCGGGTCCTGTCGCGCGCCTTGTGGTGCTTCCTGCGCTCGTCGGGGGCCTTTGGACGATGCGCGAGCTCGTCCTCGGCTCGTGGCCGTACACCGGCTTCCCCTGGGGGCGGATCGGGATGAGCCAGTCAGAGAGTCCGCTCGCCCATCTGTCTTCGTGGGTCGGGGTCACGGGGCTGACCTTCCTGATGGTCGTCTTCGTCGCCGCGGTGATCCAGTGGATCCGCGAGGCGCGGTGGCGCGCCCTCGTCACCGCGGTGCCCGCGACCGCGCTCGCGATCCTCCTCCTGGTCGTCCCCGCTTTCCCGACGACGGATGCGGGGTCGCTCACCGTCGGCAGCGTGCAGGGGAACGGCCCGAGCGGGTACTTCGACCGCCGCGAGCGCGGGGCGATCCTGAACGCTCAGCTCGCCGCATCCGCCCCGCTCTTCGGCGAGGAACTCGACGTGCTCCTGTGGCCGGAGGGTGGGATCGACTCCGACCCACTGTCGAACGCCGCGACGGCGGCCACCCTCGACGCGCTGTCCGAGCGCGTGGACGCGCCACTGATCGTCAACGCGGCGACCGCGCGCGGGGACGACATCTTCAACACGTCGATGCTCTGGAAGTCCGGGGAGGGCGGGACCGACCTGCACGACAAGACACATCCCGTGCCGTTCGGCGAGTACGTGCCCGATCGGGACTTCTTCGCCATGCTCGCCCCCGACCTCATCGGCCTCATCGGACGCGAGTACACCCCGGGCACGAACGCGCCGTTCTTCGACCTGGACGGCGTAGGGGTCGGCCTCGCCATCTGCTTCGACGTCATCTACGACGACGTCGTCTGGGACGGCGTCCGCGACGGTGCCGAGGTCTACATGTTCCAGACGAACAACGCCGACTTCCGCAACACCGACGAGAACCTGCAGCAACTCGCGTTCGCCCGCATGCGAGCGATCGAGACCGGTCGAGCGGTGGTGAACATCTCCACCGTGGGAACGAGTCAGGTGATCGCGCCCGACGGTTCGACGATCGACTCGCTGCCGTCCGACACCGCCGGGGCGATGCTCACCGACGTGCCGTTGCGCGAGGGGCTCACCCCCGCCGCGATCATCGGCTCGGGCGTGCAGGCCGTGGTCGGATGGGGGAGCTTGCTTGCGCTCGTGGTCTTGGGCGGTTTCGCGTTCGCGCGCCGGGAAAAGAACTGACGCCGACCCCCGAGGGGATCGGCGTCAGGAGACGAAACGGAACGTCAGGCGCTGATGCGCTCCACGTCGCCGCCGCCGCGACGAGCACGGACGAAGGCGAGACGCTCTTCCAGAAGCTCTTCGAGCTCGGGGAGCGAGCGGCGCTCGAGCAGCATGTCCCAGTGGGAGCGGGCCGCCTTGTCGTCGCTGTGGTCGACCGTCGCGGTCGTGTCGCCGACGCGGCGCAGCGCTTCGCCACCGCAGGTGCGGCATTCCCAGCTGTCGGGAACCTCCGCGTCGGCGGCGAACGTCAGGGTGCTGTCACGTCCACAGGACGTGCAATTGTAGGTGTGCTTTGTACGGTCATGGAAAACGACGCCCTCTTCGCTCTGTAAGCTCTGGGCGCCGAGTCGGATGCCGCGCAGGCTGCGGTCTGCCATTGTGTGGTCCTCTCGTCGCTGATCAGGTATAACGTCTCGGCCTGGGCGATCCATCCGAACACCGGGTGAACGGTTCGCATTCACAGTCGATGCTCAGAGTGACGCGGGGCCCAGGATCCTCAGCGCGACGTCAGCGCAATCTGTCACCATACCGTCGCAGCCGATGTCGGCGAGCCGGCGCATGTCGGCGGCATCGTTCACGGTCCAGACATGCACCTCGACGCCGTAACGGTGGGCGGTCTCGATCAGGCGCGGACTGAGGACACGGACCGCTCCCTGGCGCTCCGGGATCTGCAGCGCATCGACGCCGCGCAGCGCCCGCTCCGCCAGCGGACGGGAGTGCAGCGACACGGCCAGGAGCACCTTGGCGATCGTCTCGCGCCCCGCCGAGGTGGCCGGCCGCACGGTCGCGCCCGCCTCGGCCGCGGCACGCAGAGCCGTCAGGCGGCGTGCGTCGGAGAAGCTCGTGAGCAGGACGCGCGTGGCCGCCGGCGCGACGAGGTGTCCGACGGGCTCGGCCGCGGCTGCGGCTTTCACGTCGAGATTGAACCGCACGTCGGGGAACGTCTCCAACGCCTGCTCGAGCGTGATCAGGCCGCCGCGCCCGGACATGAGGTCTTCGAGTTCGCGGACCGTGACGTCGGAGACCTTCCGAGGATCCCCGACCGTGCGGGAGAGATCCTCGTCGTGGAAGAGCACGACTGTTCCATCCTTCGTCAGATGGCAGTCCGATTCCACGTAGAGGGCACCTGCGGCGTGGGCCGCGGCAACGGCGGCGAAGGAATTGTCGACGACGCCGTGGCTCGCAGCATCCGTCGTGACGAGACCGCGGTGCGCCAGAACGCGGGGGACCGATGCCCCCGCGAACCAGGGGTGCGTCACGCCGCCGGGTCCGCGGGCGCAGCGGCGTCGGCGTCGGCGACCGTCGACTGGCCGGCGCCGCCGGGCATGCTGCTGCGCACCTGCACGGCGATGTCGTCGGCCTCGCTCGCCGCCTTTCGTGCGGCGTCGACGGCCTCCTGGGCTGTGCTGCTGCTCGCGGTGGTGGCGCGGACGCCCTCCTTCGCCGAGGACGGCGTCGCCGCGGCGCGCCCGCCGAAGGCGTCGCCGATGCCCTTGAGCGCCTCGGTGAACTCGCTCGGAATGATCCACATCTTGCTCGAGGCGCTGTCGGCGATCTTGGGGAGGGTCTGCAGGTACTGGTACGCCAGCAGCTTGTCGTCGGGGTCGCCGACGTGGATGGCGTTGAAGACCATCTCGATGGCCTCCGCCTCACCCTGTGCGCGCAGGACTGCTGCCTGCTTGTCGCCCTCGGCGCGGAGGATCTCGGCCTGTCGGCGGCCCTCCGCCTCGAGGATCTGCGATTGCTTCGAGCCCTCCGAGGTCAGGATGACCGCTCGACGGTCGCGCTCGGCCCGCATCTGCTTCTCCATGGAGTCCTGGATCGACAGCGGCGGATCGATCGCCTTCAGCTCGACGCGCGAGACCCGAAGGCCCCACTTGCCGGTTGCCTCGTCGAGGACGACGCGGAGCTGCCCGTTGATGTTGTCGCGGCTCGTCAGCGCCTCTTCGAGGTTCAAGCCGCCGACGACGTTGCGGAGCGTGGTGGTGGTCAGCTGCTCGACCGCGCTCAGGTAGTTCGCGATCTCGTAGGTCGCCGCCCGGGCATCGGTCACCTGGAAGTAGACGACCGTGTCGATCGAGACGACGAGGTTGTCCTCGGTGATCACCGGCTGCGGCGGGAAGGAGACGACCTGTTCGCGCATGTCGACGAGGGGGCGTACGCGGTCGACGAACGGGACGAGGAGGTTGAGCCCGGGGCTCAGCGTGCGCTGGTAGCGACCGAGCCGCTCGACCACGCCGGAGTATGCCTGGGGGATGATGCGGATCGCTCGGAAGAGCACCACGACCACGAAGATCGCCAGCACCACCAGAAGAACGATCACGAAGATCTGGCCGATGAAGGCCCCTACGTCAACCATCGTTGGTCTCACTCTCTGTCGGGGGGATCGTTCGGGGAGCAGGCGTGACCTCGACGGTGGCACCGTGCACCGCGTCGACGATCACCCGGTCGCCGGCCGCGAGGACGGGATGGGGGAGGGCGTCGGAGAGCCGGGCCGTCCAGGTCTCGCCGTTGTCGAGGCGGACGGAGCCGGCACCGTCGAGGAAGGGAGCGACCACGCGACCGCCGATTCCGTACAACGCATCCACATTGGTTCGGGCGGGCGGCTCGCCGCGATGGAGCGCACGCAGGAGAAGAGGTCTGATCGTGAAGAGAAGCAGCGCCGAGACGGCGGCAGCGATCGCAACCTGCAGCCACCACGGCCCGCCGAGGAGGAAGACTCCGAGGCCGCCGATCAGAGACCCGGCGGCGAGCATGAGGAAGGTGAATTCGAGGGTCAGCAGCTCGATGATCACGAAGAGCAGGACCAGCACCAGCCAGGCGATCCAGATGTACTGCGTCAGATCCGGCAACATCGGGCATCCTCTCCCGCTCGTGTTCGAACCCTAACATCCGGGGGTCCGACCGGGCCCGTTGATAGGCTGATGACAGGTCGAATCCCCGCGGCCGCGCCTCGATTCGACCAGGAGTTCTCGCATGTCCCAGCCTCTCGCCGCCGGTTCGCTCCAGGGTAAGACCGCCCTCGTGACGGGGTCGTCACGCGGCATCGGAGCCGACACCGTCCGCTACCTGGCCGAGGCCGGAGCCGATGTCGTGATCAACTTCCGCAACAAGGCGCCTCGCGCCGAGAAGCTCGCCGCTGAACTGCGCGAGCTCGGCGCGCGGGTGCTCGTGGTGGGCGCCGATCTCACCGACCCGACGTCCGTGCAGGCCATGTTCTCCGAGGTCGAGCGCACGTTCGGCAGCCTCGACGTGCTCGTGCTGAACGCGTCGGGCGGCATGGAGTCCGGCATGGCCGAGGACTACGCGCTGAAGCTCAACCGCGACGCGCAGGTGGGCGTCCTCGAGTCGGCCCTTCCCCTCCTCGGGCGCGGCGCGCGAGTGGTGTTCGTCACCAGCCACCAGGCGCACTTCATCCGCACGACGCCGACGATGCCGGAGTACGAGCCCGTCGCGCGCTCCAAGCGCGCCGGTGAGGATGCCCTCCGCGAGCACATCCCCGCGCTCGAAGAGCGAGGCATCGATTTCGTCGTCGTCTCGGGCGACATGATCGAGGGCACGATCACGGCGACCCTGCTCGAGCGCGCCAACCCCGGCGCGATCTCGGCTCGCCGCGAGTCGGCCGGACGCCTCTACAACGTGTCGGAGTTCGCCGCGGAGGTCGCTCTCGCCGCGGTGGAGCCGATCCCCGAGGATCACACCCGTCTGGTGGGCGACACCGACTCGTTCCAGGGGGAGTGACGGTGCGCGCCCGCGACATCGAGTCGCTCATCTCGGTCGGGCGCCCCTCGATCGCTCCCGACGGGTCGTTCGCTGTCTTCGCGACCTCGAGACCCGACCTCGGCGCGAACCGGGCCGTCGGCCAGGTGTGGCGCGTGGACCTGCCCGACGGCGAGCCCCGCAGGCTCACCCGCGGTACGGCCGACTCCGGCCCGGAGCTCTCACCCGATGGGAAGCGGATCGCGTTCCTCCGTGCGGACGCGGCGCGGCACGCGCAGGTGTTCGTCATGCCCGTCGACGGCGGCGAAGCACTGCAGGCGACCGATGCCGAGACAGGCGTGCTGGCCTTCTCCTGGTCACCGGACGGTGCCGACCTCGCGTACACGGCCCGCGTCGCCGAGCGCGGGCGCTACGGCACGGTCGACGGACTGGATGCTTCCGACGAGGCGCCCCGGCGCATCACCGGCATCCGTTGGCACGCGAACGGACTCGGATACATCGCCGACCGACCGGCGCACCTGTTCCGGATCGCCGCACCCGACCCGACCAGCGAACCCGTCTACGACGCCGCCCCGCGGGTTCTCGCCGAGGGCGAGGAGGCCGCCGAGACGCCTCGCGTAGCCGCATCCGCCGTCCAGCTCACCGACGGCCCCGCAAGCTGGTCGGGTACGACGTGGACCGCGGACGGCACCGAGATCCTCGTCATCCCCGACATGATCGAGACCGATTCTGCCGACCTGCGCGATCGTCTCGTCGCCGTGGCCGCCGACGGATCGGGCTCGCGCGAGCTCGTGGGCGCGGAGCGCTCGCTCTCGATCGACGACGTCGCCGTCGCGCCCGACGGTGTGGTGTGGCTGATCGCCAGCGACGTCGGCCAGAGCCGCGTCGACTTCGTCGCACCGGGAAGCGCGCTGTGGGTCCTCGAAAATGACGGCGAGCCGCGCCGCCTCACCGATCCCGAGACGATCGACCTGGGCGAACCGGGTAGCCGGATCACGGTCGACGGTGACGACGCCGTCGTCCAGGACCGCACCCGCGGTCGGGTCCGACTGCTGCGCGTGACGCGCGACGCGACGGTGACCGAGGTGCTCGGCGGCGACGTCGATGTGTCGGGTCACGCAGCATCCGGCGACACCCTCGTCGTCGCGGTCGGCACGGCCGATTCGTTCTCCGAGCTCGCCGTCGTGAGCGACGGCGAAGCGCGGCCCGTGACGAGCTTCGGCTCGGCGCTTCGCGAAGCGGGACTGGTCGAGCCGCGTGAGATCGAGATCACCGCGCGCGACGGCTATCCGGTGCACGGGTGGGTCGCCGCACCGGAGGGCGAGGGGCCGTTCCCCGTGCTCCTGCAGATCCACGGCGGGCCGTACTCGTCGTACGGCGTGCGCGTGTTCGACGAGACCCAGGTGCTCGTCGACGCGGGCTATGCCGTCGTCTACTGCAACCCGCGGGGGAGCGCCGGTTACGGACGGGCGCACGGTCGGGCCATTCGCCAGGCGATGGGCACGGTGGACTACACCGACATCCAGGACTTCCTCGACGGTGTGCTCGCCGCGGACTCCCGTCTCGACGGTTCACGCACCGGTGTCATGGGCGGCTCCTACGGCGGCTACATGACGGCGTGGACGATCGCCCACGATCACCGGTTCGCCGGTGCGATCGTCGAGCGCGGGATGCTCGACCCCGCCACGTTCGACGGCACCAGCGACATCGGCAGCTTCTTCGGGCACGAGTACGTCGGTACCGACCCGGCGGCGATCGCGCGACAGAGTCCGATGGCGGTCGTCGGGCAGGTCACCACACCGACGTTCGTCATCCACTCCGAGCTCGACTTCCGGTGCCCGCTCGAGCAGGCCACGCGCTATTACAGTGCACTGAAGCGTCAGGGCACGGAAGCAGAGATGCTCATCTTCCCCGGGGAGGACCACGAGCTGACCCGGGCGGGACGCCCCCGGCACCGTGTCGAACGGTTCGAGGCGATCCTCGACTGGTGGGATCGCCACCTTCCCGTCGCCCAGTGAACGACGAACGCCCCGCGACCAGGTCGCGGGGCGTTCGTCGTTCACCGGATCAGCGGACGGTCTTGCCGAACGTGAAGGCGCGTGCCACCTGGAAGATGCCGAGTACGACCAGCGAGATGCCGACGAAGAGCCACAGGATCGCGACGTACAGCGGCGAGAAGAGCAGCGTGACGCCGGCGATGATGCTGACGATCGCGAAGAAGATCGTCCAGCCCTTCGATCCCGAGTCGCCGAGGGTCGACAGCGAGACGACGCCCTCGATCAGCCAGAGGATGCCGATCAGCACACCGATGAAGACGGCGAGACCGACGGTGGCCGCGGCGAGGTTCACCAAGGCGACGATTCCCGCGATCACGAAGAGGATGCCCAGCACGATGTGCCCGATTCGCGACCACCCCTGACGGGTGCGCGAGAAGACGCCCAGACCGGCGTAGACGAGGCCGGCGACGATGACGTAGACGGCGATGATCGCGGTCACTGCCTCCGCGGCGTGACCCGGCCAGACGAGGATCACGATGCCGGCGATGATCGAGATCACGCCACCGATCCCGAGGGCGGTGCGGATGGCCGTCACCGCAGACTTGTCGAACGAGATGGTCGCAGACATGCGCTGCCTTTCTGAGAGAACGCTGAGAACACCCTTACTGTAGACCCACCGGGCGGGGAGTGGGGGACGTGCCGACGCACGACGACGTCTGCCTCCGGCTCGTCAGCCGAGCAGCAGCGTCGCGAGGAACAGAACGGGCACGCAGCCGAGCGTGGTGATGAAGATCGTGTCGCGCGCGATGATCTCGCCGATGTCGTAGCGCTGGGCGTAGTTGAAGACGTTCTGGGCGGTCGGGAGCGCTGCGAGCACGACGACGATGAGTACCTGCTCAGACGGGAGAGAAAACGCGAGCGCGAGCAGCCACGCCGCGACCGGCATGACGAGCAGCTTCAGAGCGGAGGCGACCAGCACGTCGGCGCGGCGCCCGCCGGTGGCGAGCACGCGCTGCCCGTGCAACGAGATGCCGAACGAGATCAGCATGATCGGCACGCAGGCGTTGGCTACGAGCATCAGCGGGTCGAAGACGATCGGGGGGAGGTCGATGTCGAGCAGGGCGACGAGCACACCGAGAGCGGAGCCGATGAGCATGGGGTTTCGCGCCGTTTGTCGAAGGATGCGTCCGGCCGACCGGGCGCCGGAGGTGGCGGCGTCCAGGAGGGCAAGGGCGATCGGCATCACGATGAGCAGCTGGAAGAGGATCACCGGCGCCGAGTACGCAGCGTTCCCCAGCATGTAGAGCGAGATCGGGATGCCGATGTTGTTGGAGTTGACCAGGCCGCCGGAAAGGGCGCCGATCACCGATTCGCCCACTCCGCGTCGCAGCACGAATCGCGCGACCACCGTGTAGATCGCGAAGATCACCGCCGCCGCGAGCATCGAGACGGGCAGGAGTGCGGAGAACAGGGTCGCAACGTCGGCCCGGGCAAGCACGACGAAGAGCAGGAAAGGCGAGAGGACGAAGAATGTCAGCCGGCTGAGCACGTACCGCGCGTGGGGCCCGAGCAGGTCGATCCGGCCGACGATGTAGCCGACGACGATCGCCACGGCGACGACCAGGAAGCCGGTCAAGACGCTCAGCACGAGCTCACTCGTCGTCTCCCTTGTCGGCGGGACCCTTGACCTTGTCGTCTTTCGGCCCCGGCTTGCCGTTGCCGTTGCCGGGACCGGTATCGGGTTCGGTCGGCTCGTCCTCGTCCGCCTCTTCGGGCGTGGGAGTGGATGCAGGGGTGGTGCTCTCGACCGCCGGCGTCGACGCCGACGGCGCGGGAGACGGCGTCGCCAGCGTCGACAGATCGGCACGTACGATCGCGACTGCGGCGAGGATCTCTTCGGCACGTGCGGCGTCGATCCGCGCGTCGTCGCGAGCGGCCGCCACCGCCTGTTCGACGGTCGCCAGCGTCGCGTCGGCGGCGGCGTAGTCGCCCGACGAGGCCTGCTCGGCCGCCTGGGAGACCTGATCGCGCCAGCCGTCCTCGGGAGCGGGTGAGCACCCCGCGAGCACGATCGCCGCGGCGACCGCGACGGCGGAGAGCAGCCCCGCGCGGCGGATCACAGCGCGCTCCAGAGGTCGCGGAAGTGCGAGCCGAGCGGATCGGGGAGAGGGGGGAAGGCAGGATCCGTCGGGGAAGAAGCGGCCGTGGACAGGAGGATCCCGACCGTGACAGCGATCGCTACCACGACCACGAGGACACCGAGCGCCCACCAGAGCCAGCGCGGGGGTGTGCTTCTCGCGGGCGCATCGGCCGCCGGTTCGAGCACGCGGGTGCGGGGATCGAGCACTGCGGTCGCGCCGGGATCGAGCACGGCCGTCGCGCCGGTGGGTTCCGCGTTCCGGGCGGCAGGGGAGAGCGCGGCAGGGGAGAGCGCAGCATCCTCGCTCTCGATCCGTCGCGCGGCACGGGTGACCGCCGCCGCGTCGGGACGGTGGGAGGGGTCGAGAGCGGTCATCGCGCTCAGGAGCGCGCGCCAGTCGGCGGGCAGGTGCGGCGGGATCTCGGGAGTGCGGGCGATGCGTGCAGCCAGTGCCTCGTGCGGCGTCTGCTGGGCGAAGGCGCGCTCGGACGTGAGGGCCTCGAGCAGCAGGAGTCCGAGCGAGTAGACGTCGGATGCTGCGCCCGCCCGGTCTCCGCGAGCCTGCTCGGGACTCAGGTAGGCCGCGGTGCCGACCAGCGTGCCGGTGCCGGTGAGTCTCGTGGAGTCGACGAGAGACGCGATGCCGAAATCGGCGAGCATTGCCCGGTCTTCACCGAACTCGGTGCGCGCGGGGCGGAGGAGCACGTTGGAGGGCTTGATGTCGCGATGGACGACCCCCGCCGCGTGGATGACCTGCAGGGCTTCGCTGAGCTCGATCGCCAGCCGCGCCGCCTTCCGCGGAGGGAGCGGGCCGTCGGCGATGGCGGTGCGCAGAGTCGGGCCGTCGACGAACTCCATGACGAGATAGGACGGATCGGTCTCGAGGCTCGCGTCGAAGAGCGTCACGAGTGATTCGTGGCTCAGGCCGGCGAGAAGTCGCGTCTCGGACTCGCGTCGCCTGCGATCGCGCTCGTCGGCCGCCTCGACGGTGAAGATCTTGACGGCGACCTGTCGACCGAGAGATGTGTCTGTCGCGCGGTGCACCCGCGCGTAACCGCCCTGACCGACGATCGTCTCGAGGCGGTAGCGGCCGTCGAGCAGCTCGGCGGCGTCCGCGGGGGAGTCGGGCGCTGTCACACGTCCACTCTAGACAGCGCTGGAGGGGCGTCCGACGCCTGAGCTCAGAGCGTCCGTGCCACGGTGGCGCGGCCCGGCCGAGGGTGGGCGACGATCTCGCAGCCACTCTCGTCGACGCCTGAGAGCACCCCACCGAAGCAGCGGTGTTCCACGGGCATCCTCAAACCGTTGAGCTTCACAATTATCAATGTTTATGAGATTATGGCGAAGACCTCCTCGTCGGAGGACCGCCCTCACAACGATGTGGAGATTAGACATGCGCGCAAGATTTGCGATCGTGCCGCTGGCCGCACTTGCCCTCGCACTGGCGGGTTGCGCCGCGGGCACGACCCCCGCCGACACGGAGTCGGCGTCAGGACCCGTCGGGGCGGATGCGCCGCTCTACGACGGACTGCCCGACGCGATCAAGGACGCCGGCAAGATCACTCTCGCCGGCGACACCCACCCTCCGTACCGCACCATCGAAGCGGACGGCCAGTTCACCGGCATCGATCCCGACCTGCAGAAGGCACTCGCTGCGCAGTTGGGTGTGCCCTTCGAGATCGAAACCGCTTCGGGGCTCGACGCGATGCTGACCGGTATGCTCTCCGGCCGCTACGACGGCTTCAATGGGCCGGTCCGCTCGACGCCCGAGCGTGAGGCTGATTTCGACGCGATCGTATGGATGACCACGCGCACGTCATACGTGTATCTGAACGACCGCGCTGACGATTTCCCTGACAGCGAAGCCGTCTGCGGCGTGCGGGTGGCGGGTGTCACAGGGTCTGTCACCGAAAGCCAGATCGCGCTTCTCAACGAGTGGTGCGTCGACGAGGGCCTGGAGCCGGCCGAGTTCATCGGCCTCGAAGACACCAACTCCACGATCCTCGCGGTCAATTCCGATCGCGCCGACCTGGTGGGCACCACTCAGGCGTCGGCCATCGATCTGCTCGCCGCGCAGCCCGACAAGTACGGGTATGTCATGCAGACCGACGAGCAGGGTGCCGGAGTCGACCAGCTCGCCATGTTCCTGCCGAAAGACAGCGGGCTTGCAGAGCCGATGCTCGCGGCCTTCCAAGCGGTCTTCGACAGCGGTGAGTACGAAGCGATCATGGCGGAATACGGCATCGAGGATGCCGCGGTTCCCGCTCCGGTCCTGAACCCGTTCACCGCAGGCTGACGCACGAGGAGCACGTCGTGACCACCCCCATCATCACCCCGCCCCGCACCGGCGGCCGCGTCGACGTCGCCGACTCTCGTCGTCGGTTCCATCCTTGGCGATTGGTCGTCGGCGTGCTCCTCGCGCTCGCCCTGCTGCAACTCGGTGCCTTCCTCGTCACCAATCCCCGTTTCGAGTGGAGCGTGGTCGGAACATACCTTTTCGACCCCACCGTGCTGCTCGGTCTGACGGTCTCGATCTTCCTCACCGTGGTCGCCATGCTGCTGGGCTCCGCGTTGGGAACGCTGCTCGCGGCCGGACAACTCACCGAGTTCGCGCCGCTGCGCTGGGCGAGCATCGCGTTCGTCGCCGTCTTCCGCGGCGTCCCGCCGCTGGTGCAGCTGATCTTCTGGTACAACCTGGCCTATTTGCTGCCGAGGATCGCCGTCGGCGTCCCGTTCGGGCCCGAACTGTTCTCGTGGCCGACCAACGACATCATCACTCCGCTCACCGCGGCCATCATCGGGCTGTCGCTTCATGAGGCCGCGTACATGGCGGAGATCGTCCGCGCCGGCATCCTCTCCGTCGATCAAGGCCAGCGCGACGCGGCGAAAGCCATGGGGTTCTCCCGTTGGCACACCTTCTCACGCGTGGTGTTGCCGCAGGCGATGCGCGTCATCATCCCGCCCGCAGGTTCTCAGGTGATCGCGCTGTTGAAGGGCACGTCGCTGGTGAGCGTGATCGCGATGGGAGATCTGTTGCATTCGGTGCAGGTCATCTACAACCGCACCTACGAAGTGGTGCCCATGCTGCTGGTGGCCGTGATCTGGTATCTCGTCGTCGTGACTCTGCTCACGATGCTCCAGCGGCGCGTCGAACAGCGCTTCAGCCGCGGATTATCACGTGCCACAGCGACGAAACGAACCGTACAGAAGCTGGAGGTCGCGCAATGAGCGAACAGGTGGATATCCCCGTCCTCGAGGTCAGCGGCGTCCGCAAGGCCTTCGGAGACCACGTCGCCCTCGACGGCGTGGACTTCCGCGTCGGTGAGTCCGAGGTCGTCGCGATCCTCGGCCCGTCGGGCTCGGGTAAGTCCACCCTCGTTCGTTGCGTGGATCTCCTGGAGCCCATCGACGGCGGTGCGATGTATCTGGACGGGAGGCTCCTCGGTCACGAGAGCCACAACGGACACCTCCGACCGATGTCCGACGCCGACATCCAGCGCCAGCGTCGCCGGATGGGCATGGTCTTCCAACAGTTCAACCTCTTCCCGCACTGGAGCGTGCTGCGGAACGTGACCGAGGCGCCGATCAAGGTGCACGGCGTCCCGGCAGCGCAGGCGCGGAAGCAGGCACTCGAATTGCTCGACCGTGTCGGGCTCGCCGACAAGGCGAGCGCGCACCCTCGGCAGCTCTCCGGTGGGCAGCAGCAGCGTGTCGCGATCGCTCGCGCCGTCGCCGCGAACCCGCGCATCCTGTTGTTCGACGAGCCAACCAGCTCGCTCGACCCCGAGCTCGTCGACGAGGTGCTGCAGGTCATCAAGGATCTGGCGACCACGGGCATGACGATGATCGTCGTCACGCATGAGCTGGCGTTCGCGCGCAATGTCGCAGACCGGTGCGTGTTCATGGCGGAGGGACGTGTGGTCGAAGACCGCCCCGCGGAGGAGTTCTTCACCTCCCCCCGTTCGACGAGGCTCAAGACCTTCCTCACCCGCACGGCGCCGCCGGTATCGGCCGAGCAATGACGACTGTTCTCGCAACCGGCGACCTCGTGCTGGAGACGACCGATGCGGCCGGGCTCCTCGCGCCGTCGATCGATGTTCTGCGCGGTGCCGATGTGTTGATAGGACACCTCGAGATCCCGCACGTCGTGAGCGGCACGGTGCTGACGACCGACGTGCCCGCGCTACCCGGGCCGCCCGAGGCGTTGGATGCGGTGGGGTCGGCCGGTTTCGACGTTCTCACTCTCGCGGGCAACCACGTCTACGATTTCGGACCGGCCGGCATCGCCGAAACGGTTGCGCATTGCGCAGACCGGGGGATCGCGACGACGGGCACGGGGGTCGACATCGACGAGGCCTTCCGCCCCGCCGTCGTCCGCCGCGGCGATACCGAGGTGGCCGTGCTGAGCGTCAACTGCGTCGGGCCGCGCGAATCCTGGGCCACGTCACTCAAGCCGGGCGCGGCATACGTCGAGGTCATCACGCACTACGAGCCGCGCAACGCCAACCCGGGTGGGCCGCCTCGCGTCTTCACCTTCGCCGAGAAGCGTTCGCTCGCGCGCGCCGTCGCCGCCGTCCGAGAGACGGCCGCCACCGGCGCGGTCGTGATCGTCGCGCTGCACAAGGGGCTCGTGCACGTTCCGGTCGAGGTCGCCGACTACGAGAGGCAGATCGCCCACGCGATGGTCGATGCGGGGGCGCACGCCGTCATCGGACACCACGCGCACATCCTCCGCGGTGTCGAGGTCTACCGCGGTCGCCCGATCTTCCACGGCCTCGGCAACTTCGCCACCGCCACCCGGGCGCTGTCCGCGTCGCCGGGAGACGCCGTCGAGCGCGCGTCATGGGCGCGTGATCGCGTGCGTCTGTTCGGCTTCACCCCCGACCCCGGGATGCCGGACTACCCATTCCACCCCGAGAGCCGCAGCACGGCGATCGCGCGGATCGACATCGACGGCGGCGAGGTCGTCGCCGCATCCGTCATTCCGTTCTGGATCGACGATGCAGCTCGACCCGTTCCCGTAGCGGGGGCCGACCGAGGCCGCGACGTCATGACCTACATCCGACGCATCACCGCTGACGCGGGGTTCGACACCGATTTCGACGAGACCGCAGATGGTCTGTCGATTCATCTGGAAGGAGCGACAGCATGAGCGAAGCACGGGGGCCTCTGGAGGGCAAGACCGTACTCGACCTGACAACGGCGCTGGCAGGGCCGTATGCGACCCTGCTTCTCGCCAGCCTCGGGGCTCGGGTGATCAAGATCGAGAACCCGACGCGCGGTGGCGACTCGTCGCGCAACAACTCGCCCTACGTCACCTCCGATGGACTGAGCAAGAAGCGCACCGCACCCGACGACATGTCGGTGTCGATGATGCTGCGCGGCCGCAATAAGGAGAGCATCACTCTCAACCTGAAGCACCCCGAGAGTCGAGAGGTCTTCCTCGATCTCGCCCGCACCGCCGACATCATCGTGGAGAACTACAGTGCGGGCGTCACGGGGCGCTTGGGTATCGATTACGCCGCCGTCCGCGCGGTCAACCCGGGTCTCGTGTACACATCGATCAGCGGATTCGGTGCGCAAGGAGTCTCGGGCGACGGGAAGGCGATGGACACGATCATCCAGGCGCTGAGCGGCGTCATGATGACGGCGGGGGAGCCGGGCGACGCGCCGGTTCGCTTCGGACTGCCCGTAGGCGACCTCGTCGCCCCGCTGTTCGCGGTCATCGGAACGCTTTCCGCAGTCCTTCACGCCGAGCGCACCGGGGAGGGGCAGCACGTCGATGTGTCGATGCTCGGCAGCCTCACGTCGCTCGTAGCGTGCGAGCCCTTCGACGCTCTCGAAGCCATCGGCATTCCGCTGCGCACCGGCGCGTATGTGCCGCGCCTCGCGCCCTTCGGAACGTTCCGAGCCGACGACGGCTGGTTCGCCATCTGCGCGCCCACCGACGCCTTCGCCGACGGCGTCCTTCGCGCGCTGGATCGGGACGACCTCCTCGATTCAGAGAAGTACGCCACCCGTGACGCGCGCGTGCATCACGCCGACGAGCTGCACGCGATGATCGCGGCATGGGGCGAGGACAAGCTGCTCGTGGACATCCTCACGGCGTTCGAGCTCAACGGGGTGCCCGCCGCCCCGGTTCGCGACACCGCGCAGGCCGTGCGCGACGAGGTCGTGCTCAAGCGCAAGGAGGTCGTTCCTCTCGTGCATCCCGAGTACGGGCACATCGACGGGTTGTACGGGGCGGGCCTTCCCATCGTGTTCTCTCGCAGTCACGCCGACCTCTCCCGGCCCGCTCCGGGCCTCGGTGAGCAGACCGAGTCGGTGCTTCTCGGTCTGCTCGACTACGACGCGGAGCGCGTTCAGAGACTCCGTGCCGACGGAGTGCTGTGAGCGCCGACGTCGTCGTCGGTGTCGTCGGAAATGACGTCCCGCGTCAACTGCTGCTGGCCGCGGGAGCCGTCCCGCGACGGCTCATGGGCTCATGGAGCGGCAGCATCGATGAGACGGCGGCCGAGATGCTCGGTGCCACGGACCCGGTGGTCGCGCGCATCCTGACCGACCTGCTCGCCGGTGCGGCGGACGATCTCGGAGCGATCGTGATCTGCAACGATTCCCAGGCGCACCTGCGGTTGTTCTACGTGTTGAGGATGCTGTCCGGCACAACCCTGCCGCCGGTGCACCTCGTCGATCTCCCACGTCGGGACAGCGCGGCCGCACGCGCCTTCACCGCCGAGCAGTTCCGCGCCACCGTCGACGTGGTATCGACCATCACCGGGCGTCGACCCGACGCCGCGTCACTGCTCGCTGCCGCGGAGTCTGAAGCGCGCGTCGGTGGCGCCGCAGCTCTCATGCGGGATCGCCGCCGCCAGTCGCCCGCGGCCGTATCGGGGACCACGGCGCTCGCCGCGAACCTGCGCGCGATGGCCTCGTCGCCGGATGACGCCGTGGCGGCGTTCGACAGCGCCGTCGCCGAACAGCCCGTCGCCCGTCGCCTCTTCATGACCGGGAGCACTCATCCCGACGCGTCTTTCTACGATGCGATCGAGAGGGAGGGGTTCACGATCGTTGCGGAGGACCACGACAGCGGCGATCTCGCGTGGATCGGCGTTGGCGTGACATCGGGCGATCTCGAGGTGGTCTGCGCGGAGCTCGCCGATCACCATTTCGCGCGCGACCTCGCCTCGCCGGTCGCGCTCATCGCCGATCGAGCCCGATCTGCGCGAGATCGTGCGGGCGCGGCGCAGGCGGAAGTGGCCGTCGCGCTTCTTCGGGCCGGTGACGACGCCCCGGCGTGGGACGCCGCATCCGTCCGCGATGCTCTCGCCGACATGGGCATTCCGCTGCTGGTTCGCACCGTGGATGTCGGCGATGACCCCGCCGCCATCGCCCGATCGATCGCGGTGGATGCCGCCGAGGGGGTAGCGGCATGAGCGACGATCGTCTGCACAGCGCGGTGATGGCAACCGGCTACCAACGCGAGTGGTTCCAGCACGTGCGGGCACGCGGTGCCGCAGGGGAGCAGATCGCGCTCGTCAACGCGGATGCGCCGCATGAGATCTTCCGGGCGATGGGAATCCCGTATGTCGTGAATCAGTGGTGGGCGTCGGTGATTGCCGCGAAGCGCGCAGCCCCCGCGAGCCTGGCACGCCTGCGCGCCCTGGGCCTTCCCGACACGAACCGCCAGTACGACGCGCTCGCCCTCGGCGCGCAAGACCTTCCCACGGAAGATGCGCCGTGGGGCGGACTGCCGACACCGGCGTTCGCCGTCGCGGAGCGCAGTGGCGATGTCACGGCCAAGATCTTCGAGCTGTGGGGCCGCCGAGCCGAGACCGACACGTTCCTGCTGTCGCGGACGGCAGCAGTCCCCGCACTCGAGGGCTGGTGGGACCGAGTGCCGCACGACTGGGAGTCTGTTTTCGGAGCCGCCCGCGTCGACCTCCTGGCAGCAGAGATCCGCGAGCTGATCACCTGGCTCGAGGAGCGCACCGGGCGTTCCCTCGATCTCGACGTGCTCGCCGAGGTGATGGACCTCGCGAACCGTCAGGCCGAATGGAACCGCCGCACGAGAGACATGCTCGCAGCGGCCCGTCCCGCGCCCGTCGCGGTGACCGATTCGATCCCGAGCGTCATGATCCCGCAGTGGCACCGCGGCACTGCGTGGGCCGTCGAAGCTGCAGAGCGACTGCACGACGAGGTAGCGGCGCGCATCGAGGCGGGGTCGTCGGTAGCGCCGCGCGAACGTCGGCGGCTCATGTGGATCGGACGCGGGCTCTGGTCGAACCTCGAGATGTACCGCTCGTTCCAAGAGGAGTTCGGCGCCGTGTTCGTGTGGTCGATGTACCTCGCCATCGCCGCGGACGGCTACGCGCGATACGGCGGCGACCCGATCCGGGCACTCGCGGGCCGGTTCGTCGGACTCACCGACCTGCTGTACGTGCCCCCCATGTCGTCGAGCTGGTATGCGAAGGAAGCCGTCGCGCACGGCGTCGACGGCGTCGTGCATCTCGTGGCGGACGATACGCCCGGGAGCGCCTTCATCAGTGCGGCGCTCGAGGAACGCGGCATCCCGGTGTTGGAGATCCGGGCGAACAACGCCGACTCGCGCTCCACCGACGAGGCGCGGGTGCAGGAACGGATCGCGGAGTTCATCCGAGCACGCGTGCCCGAACGCGTGTGAGCCCGTGCCGGGACTCGCCGCTTTCACGCCGTTCCAGAACCCGCGCTTCTCTCTGTACTTCACCGGCCAGGTCATCTCCAATACCGGCACCTGGTTTCAGAACCTCGCCCTGTCGCTGGTCGTACTGCAAGCCACCGGCAGCGCATCCGCATTGAGCGGCGTCACGGTCGCGCAATTCTTGCCGCTTCTCGTGCTCGGCATCCCCGCGGGCCGGCTCGCCGACCGTGTGCGACCGCGCACGATCCTGTTGGTCACCGCCGGGGCGCAGGCGATCATCGTCGCAGTTCTGGCGATCGTGCTGGCGGGCCCCACCGTCGAGGTGTGGACGATCTACGCCCTCGTGCTCGTTCTCGGAACCGCGAACACCTTCGATCGTGTCGCGGCGCAGGCGATCATCTTCGAGCTCGTCGGGCCCGGCGCCCTGAGTCGCGCCGTCTCGATCAGCACCATCGCGCTGGCTACGGCCCGTTCGATCGGTCCGGGTCTGGCCGGTCTCGCGTTCGCGGGGTGGGGCGCCTCCGCGTGCATGGTGGTCAACGCCGCGTCATTTCTCATCGTGTTCGTGTCTCTTCTCCTTATTCGACCGTCGCGCCTGCATCGACGCCCGCGCGCGGACCGGAGCGACCCGCGGACGAGCGCCTCACCATTGCGAAGTCGCCCGTTCGTGATTCTGGCGATCGTCAACGTCGTCGTGGCGCTCTTCGGACTCAACCTCATGCTCGTTCTCACGTCGACGGTGACGCTCGATTTCGCGGGCGACGCGACCGCGGTCGGTGCTGTGCACGCGATGAACGCCGTCGGCGCGATCGTCGGCGGGCTCCTCGCTGCGATTCCCGCGTCGGTCTCGCTGCGCTCTCTGATCGGCGGGTGCGCCGCGCTCGGCTTCGCCCTGATGGTGAGTGCCCTTGCCCCGACCCTCCCGCTGCTGTTGCTCGCGGGGCCGCTCCTCGGTCTCGGTGTCGGCTACTACCACGGAACCATCAACGCCGCCGCGCAATCGAGCGTGGCTCCGGCGCAGCTCGGGCGTGCGATGTCACTCGTGACGCTGGGGAACTACGGCATGGCGCCTCTCGGCGCGCTGCTCATGGGGTGGGTGACGGATGCCCTTTCCGGCCGAACGGCGCTCGCCATCGGCGGGGCGGCAGCGCTGCTCAGCGCGGCCTTCGTCGCGATCGCGACCAGGCTGCGCAGCTGAGTCAGGACCCCGGGTTCACTCGGCCCTGCGCCGGCCGTCGACGCGCGGCGACGGCAACGGCCTCCGCCTCCGCGTCGCCGAAATAGCCGCCGGCGAGGATCTCGGCCGCCCGGTCGAGGAGTTCGGTGAGCGAGTCGCCGAGGTCAGCGCCGAGTACGGTCCTGAGGCGTTCCTCGCGCGCGAGGAGGTCAGCGGTGCAGTCGGCCAGTACCGACCAGCCCACCTCGGTCAGCTGCACGAGCCGAACCCGCCGGTTGCTGGGGTGCTCGACCTTCTGGATCAGGCCCGCGTCGAGGAGATCTTCGGAGGCGACGTGCGCTGCTTGTGCGCTGACGAAGGTCCGTCGCGCGACCTGAGCGTTGGAGAGGGGGGTGCCCTCGCCGAGCACCTGCATGATCAGGAGCTGCGGCATGGTGACCCCGCGTGCGAGGGCCGTATTCTCTGCGGCTCGGCTCAACGCCCGGGCGAAACGGTAGGCGGTGTAGTTCAGCCGACTCGTTGCTGGCGCGCCTCGGGGGTCTCGGGGCGTGTCATCCACGGTGCCACCATACTCGGAGCGCGAGCCGTCGCTGGGGAGGTGAAGGGTGGGCGCGGGAAGGTCTGGAGTCATTGCCTCCGTCGTTGACGGGGGTCCACTCGGGCGGTATCGTCGACGGCATAATATCAACTTAATTGATATACCTGCAGAACCCGAGTCGATGGAGACCCGAGATGACACGCAGCATCCACGTCCGCACGGCGTTTGTGGCGATCACGGCGGCGGCTCTCCTGGCCACGGGGATGACCGCGGGGTCGGCGCCCGCGTCCGCCTCCACGCCCACCGAGGTCTCCGGAACGCTCGCCGACGCGACGCCCTACCGCTTCGTCGTTCCCGAGCGGTGGAACGGCACCGTTTTCGTAGAGTTGGACTTCGCCGCATCGACGAGCGTGTCCGGCTACGTCGAGCACCTTCTCGCCTCCGGAGCTGCCTACGGGGGAACGACGCGGACCGTCACCGGGTGGGACATCGCCGGAGCCATCGACAACCAGATCGAGGCGCTCGAGAGGTTCGAGGCCGCAGTGGGGCCGGCGACGCGCCGGATCGCTACCGGTACGTCGATGGGCGGGTTCGTCGCGGCGGGAGTGGCGCAGCGCCGACCAGGGTCTATCGACGGTGTTGCGTCGTTCTGCGGAGGTCTCTCCGGCGCGGTGTCGCAGTGGAATCAGAAGCTGGACACCGTTTACACGCTTTCGCGGCTTCTCGACCCCGACGGTGCGCTGCCGGTCACCGGAATCCCCGCCGATGTCGCCGGCAGCGTGTCCGCCTGGCGTGCCGTGCTCTCCGAGGCGCAGGGGACACCTGAGGGGCGGGCACGCATCGCGCTGGCCGCGGCCATCGGCCAGCTCCCCGCGTGGGCCGAATCGCAGCCGCGCCCCTCGCCGCGTGACCCCGACGCTTACCAGGCCGGGTGGTACGGCGCGCTTGCCGGAGGCGGCCTGCCCTACATCGGCCAGGCGATGAGCAGCCGTCGCAGTCTGGAGACGATCACCGGCGGTAACCCGTCGTGGAACCTCGGCGTCGACTATCGCGCCCAGTTCGCGGCGGCGTCGAAGCAAGACCGCAAGGTCGTCGAACGCCTCTATCGGGCCGCGGGTCTGTCGCTCGAGGAAGACCTCGGAATCGTGGATGCCGGTGAGCGGATCGCGGCCGACGAGGCTGCCGTTCGGCAGCTCGAGCAGGGCATCGAGTTCGACGGCGCGCTGTCGGTGCCGGTCCTCACGATGAGCAACATCGGTGACCAGATCTCCACCGTCGCCCAGCAGGACGAATACGGCGATCTCGTCAAGGCGGCCGGTAATGGGGGACTGCTCCGCCAGATCTACGTCGAGAGCGTGGGGCACTGCGCGTTCTCCGATGCCGAGAAGGTGGCAGCGGTCGACGTGCTGCTGGGCCGCCTCGATTCCGGACGGTGGAGGTCGACGTCGGCCGCAACGCTGAACCGGGCGGCAGAGGTCACCGGACTGGGGGAGGGCCGTTTCCTTCGCTTCACCCCCGACGATTTCACTCGCCCGTACGCTCCGTCGGTGCCGCCGCAGGTGTGAGATGGGCGTCGCCAGTCGGCTCGGCAGCGGCTGCGCTCATCCTGGTGCGGCCACGATGTCAAGGCCGACGCGTGCACGCGGCGGATGATCATAGATTCGGGCTATGAACGGTGTTGCCGCCTCTGCGCCCGGGCGAACTTCCCTCGTGGGGTTTTGGTCGCGCTTCGCGGGGGCAACGGTTCTTGCAGCGTTGATCACGGTCCTCGCCGGGTGCGGCCTCACGATCCCGAGCGATCCCTCCGGCACTCTCGACGACGTGCGCGGTGGCGTCCTCCACGCGGGGGTGTCACCCCACGACGGGTTCGTGAGCGTCGACGGGGATGAACCCGCGGGAACCGAGATCGAGGCGATCCGCGCATTCGCGGAGTCGTTGGACGCGCGGGTCGAGTGGACGGTCGGTTCGGAGGAGGCTTTGGTGAGGGGTCTCGAGAACGAAGAACTCGACCTCGTCGCGGGCGGCCTCACTGACGAGACGCCGTGGGTCGATATGGCAGGCGTCACCCGGCCCTACACCGAGATCACGGATGCTGACGGGACCACCCGCAAGCTGGTCATGCTGGTGCCGATGGGGGAGAACGCCTTCATCTCGGAACTGGAAACCTTCCTCAGCGGCTACGTGGACGATGGGGGAGAGCGATGAGCCGGGAAGTGGTGCGCTTCGGACACACCGAGCTCCCCGAACGTCAACGTGAGGTGCTCCGGCGCGCCGTGCGCCTGGAATGGGTCACCCTCGGCGTTCTCACCGTCACCGTGATCCTGATGTTCTTCGTCGTCGGCAACTCGCAGGCGATGAGAGCGGCGTGGATCGAAGACATGCTGTCCTTCATCCCGCCGATTGCCTTCCTTGTCGCGGTTCGCATCAACCGTCGTCTGCCGACGAAACGTCACCCCTACGGCTTCCACCGATCGGTGGGCGTGGGGCACCTCGTGGCTGCCGTTGCGCTGTGCTCGATGGGCATCTTCCTCATCGTCGAGTCCGGCTCGGCCCTGCTGCGCGGAGAGCACCCCACGATCGGCACCATCGAGTTGTTCGGCGTTTCGATCTGGCTGGGGTGGCTCATGATCGCCGTCATGGCGGTGACGTCGGTCCCGCCCGTCATCATCGGGCGCGCGAAGATCACGTTGGCGAAGGAGTTGCACAACAAGGTGCTCTACGCCGACGCCGATATGAACAAGGCGGATTGGATGACCGGGATCGGTTCGATCGTCGGGGTCTCGGGCATAGGCCTGGGGCTGTGGTGGCTGGATTCCGCGGCCGCGCTCTTCATCGCCGCCAGTATTCTCACCGATGGCGTGCGCAACCTCCGCGGCGCCGTCGCCGACCTCATGGACGAGCGGGCGACCACCTTCGATGACCGCAAGCCCGAGCCCTTGGCTGTCCGCATCGACGACTACCTTCGGGGGCTTCCCTGGGTAGCCGACGCGGGAAGTCGCATGCGCGACGAGGGGCACGTCTTCCATGTCGAGGCATTCGTCGTGCCGATCGACGGCACGGTGCCCTCGTTGGAGATGCTCGAGTCCGCTCGTGAGGCGTGCATCGCCCTCGATTGGAAGGTGCAGGACATCGTGCTCGTGCTCACCCGCGAACTGCCCGAGGTCGTCGGAGCGTGACGCTCTGTGAACCCCTCGAGGCGCGCGATCTCTGCATGCCGAGGAGTCGACGCCGAGGTATGCAGTTGGACGTCGAGCGCCATCGCGATCGCCGGCACCGAGCACAAAGCCTGGGTCTGGGCCTCTGCGGTCCCGCCGACGCGGCCCACCAATCCCTCGGCGTGGGCACGCCGCACAACCGCCGAAGATGAATTCCTTGCCGAGAAGCTGGGAATCCGAGATCAACGATGAAGATTGCCGACCAGTTGCAGCCCGTCAGTCATTCGAGATCGTGGAACGACCGTTCGTTAATGGGAACCTCCGGCATCGCGGCTTCACGGTCGGGCCGGTCGAATCCGCCGTAGTTGCGTTGTAACTCTTCGAGTAGTTCGATCGGCACCTCAAGGTCTGTGAACGCCAGCGACCAAAGCTCCGCGGCGCCGGTAATCGAATACGCCCACGGCCGGTACCTGAGCTCCCAAGCGCTCAGCTCTGGGTCGTCGTCGGGAAGGTTGGACCACCACGCCGCGAGGTCGCGTTCCCCGAACATTCCCCACCGGCCTGACGGACCGAACATCACCCAGGTATCACCGAACGCGACACCAGTATCTGCGGTCCGTAGCGCCTCGAAAGCCTCCGTTGACGCGTCCACTGAAATGGTGAACCCAGCGCGAGGCTGCCCTGTCGTGCTGCGGAGAGAGCCCGGTGCGTAGCGAGGAACGAGGAGATTGACCTCGGTGTCGTGATGTACTCGAGCAAAGTCTCGGATGGGAGCCCACCCGCGGTACTCGACATCGGTCCAGCGCAGCGAACCCAACGGATGCTGTAAAACCTGCTCGGGAAACTCCCGACCAAGCTGCAGGACGGCGCCCGCCTGCGAACTCAGAATGGCAAGCTCGGCACTGGTCGCGTAACCCGCGGGCCGGCCGTCGCTCATGTTCCATAAGGTACCGGGTGGTGCGGTCGTCGCGCAGGCGGCCTGACCTGGCAACGATGCGTTCTCGTCGTCGGTGTAATCCGCGATTGAGTGCTCGCCGATAATGCACATTATGTCAGTATGAAGACGACATCTTCGCGTCTGATGCGAATTGGCCGCTCCCCTCGACCTCCGTTG
>NZ_JBEUWT010000002.1:0-402693 GCF_045517775.1 Microbacterium deferens | reverse complement strand
TGCGGAAAGGCTTCTTATGTCCTCGCGTAAGTCAGTGCCCTGTTCGACCGAATCGCCCCAGGAGGTGCCGTGAAGGAGTGGGTGACAATTCGCGAAGCCTCCCTGCTCGCAGGCCGTCACGCTTCGCAGATCTACCGGTGGATCGACGCCGGCCGCCTCGCCACCAGAGTGAACGCTCACGGTGTCACGGAGGTGCTGTCGAAGGCAGTCGTCCGCATCGAGACGGAGGTCAAGCGGGGCCGTCCGAAGGGAGTCCCGACACGCCGCTGACCACCCGCCCGTTCAGCGTGCGCAAATTCGCGAAAGCCGCAACGATAGATCGCAGATGGTGGAGCACTCCGCCCAGACCGAAGCCCCGGCCCTCACCAGAGGAGACCGGGGCTTCGCTGTCGGGTCAGAGAATGTTCGCCACCCGCGCTGCGCGCCGAGGTGACTCCTCGATGAGCACAGGGATCCCAGGACCGACAGCAATCGTCAGCCACTTCCCCGCTCCGAGATTCAGCTTGATCAAGCCAGCCTCACCCGAATACTCATCCAGGAAATCCGCCTGGCTCTCCGGGAGTGCGTAAACCTCGCCGCCGTAGTGCAGTCGTACCGTCTTCTCATCCATGCGACTCCTGTCTCCCCCCAGCGCCGCGCATGGGGTCCCAATCCTACGACCACCCACCGACACACGACCTCGGCACAGCCGAACCGCAACGGGCAAGAGGCCCAAGCGAGGTGAACCGACATGGCGACTCAACGCGTCCGCAAAGCACATCGACCAGTCGACGACCAAACGCGCGCGCTCATCCAAGACGCCGCACGCGACGGGAAACGAAGCCGCAACAGCATCGCCCGCGAGTTCAAGGTCGCCGGCGAGACGGTCACCCGCATCTGCGCCGAGGCTGGCCTCTCGTTCGACCGCGCACAGACCGAGACAGCCGTCCGCGCGCACTCGATCGATCTCGCTGAGGAGCGCATGCTTCTCGCGAAGGAGATGGTCGCGGAGGTTCGCGAGCAGCTCGACCTGATCAACGCCCCGTACATGGTCTACTCGTTCGGCGGCATGGACGGGGAGATTCACTCGCACCTGCTCGACTCGGCTCCGATGGACGAGCGGAACACGGTGATGCGTTCTGCGGGTATCGCGTTCGACAAGCTGACCCGCATCGTGGAGCGCGACAGTGGTGGCCTCGACCAGGCTGTTGGTGTCCTTGACCGGATCGCTGATGGCTTCCGGGCTGCGGCGGCCACGTACCGCGCAGAGAGTGCCGATGAACCTCAGTGACGTGGAGCGGCTCGTGTCGCGAGCTCAGATCCTCAGCATCGTGGATGCGATGTCGAAGAAGCTGGCGCTCTGGTATGGGTCGGTGTCGGCCGGTAAGACGGTCGCCTCGCTCTTCGCGTTCCTCCTCGCTGTGGTCGTCGCCCCCCGCACGGGGATCATCATCATCGCCGGCGGTTCGCTGCAGACGATCTACCAGAACGTGTTCGTGCTGTTCCAGAACACGGCGATCTTCGGGTCGGTGATCTCGTCGCAGATCGAGTACACGCCTGGTGCGACGTCAGCCCGCATCCTGGGCCGTGAAGTGCTGCTGGTGGGCGCGAAGGACGCGAAGGCGGTCGGGCGCATCCAGGGTGCCACTGTGGCGCTCGCGTACGTCGATGAGGCGGCGCTGATGCCCGAGGCGTTCTGGAACATGCTGATCTCCCGTCTCCGTGTTGACGGTGCACGTCTCCTCGCGACGATGAACCCTGCTTCGCGGAACCATTGGATCCGGAAGAACTGGATCGTCCCGGGCGCCGCGAAGAACCTCATCAGCTTCCACTTCACGATGAAGGACAACCCGAACCTGTCGGCTGAGTACATCGCCGACATGGAGGCGTCGTTCTCCGGGGTGTTCTACGACCGGATGATCAAGGGCGAGTGGACGAACGCTGAGGGCGCTGTCTACCCGATGTGGGATCCGGCCCGCCACGTCATCCCGTTCGCTGACCTGCCGCCTCTGCGCGACGTCATGGGCATCGGGATGGACTACGGCACGACGAACACCACCGCGGCGCTCATGCTCGGCATCACGCTGGAGCGAAAGCCCCGCATGGTGCTGATGGACGAGTGGACGTACAACCCGTCCGAGCACGGCGACATCCGCCTCACTGACTCGGCGCTGTCGTCCCGGTTTAGGGCGTGGCTCCCCCAGGATCACACCCCGTACCCGCTGACCATCCGCCCCCGCTTCCTCATGCTCGATCCTGCTGCGGCGTCGATGCACATGCAGCTGCACCAGGATCTGCGCGGCACCGGGCTGTCCCCGTGGCCTGCGGTGAATGACGTGCTGCCTGGGATCAAGACGGTCGCGAACCTTCTCGGCAACGACCAGCTGATCGCCACCGACCGCTGCACTGGGTGGATGGAAGAAGTCACCGAGTACCGATGGGACGCGAAAGCCACCGACAACGGTGACGACGAGGTCGTGAAAGAGAACGACCACTCCCTCGACGCCGGCCGGTACATCACCCACTCGACCGCGAACTACTGGAAACCGCAGCTCACCGCAGCCTGAAAGGGGTACGCATGCCGATCCCCGCTCAGGACACCGCGTGGCCGCCCGCACCGTGGGACTTCGCATACCGCGTGTACCGGGAGAACGAAGCCTGGTACCTCGGCGACACGGACGCGCTCGAGCGGATCTACCGCAAGGAGCAGCAGGCGCAGCGCACCGCGGACTATGTGCGCAACGGGCAGGCCATGCGTGGCGGTGTCGTCGGTGCCGCGTCCCGCATGTTCTGGGGGCGCCCTGTCCCCTTCGGTGAGAACCGCACCCGCATCCACGTGCCGGCCGCCGCCGACCTCGCCACCCTGTCGTCGGACCTGATCTTCGCTGAGCCCCCTGAGGTGAAGCTCGCGCAGGATCTGCGTGCCGCGAAGAAGGCGCAGACCCGCCTCGACCTCATCGCGAACAGCGAGGACGCGCACGCCACATACAACACGATGGGTGAGCTGAAGGCCGCGCTCGGCGCGACCGTCATCACCTCCACGTGGGACATGAGCGTCGCCGATCACGTATGGCTGCAGGTGTCCGCCGCTGACGTCGTGATCCCCGTGTTCCGCAACGGGGTCATGGTCGAGTGCACGATGTGGACCGAGTACGAGTCCGGGTCCGGTGGGCAGGTCAAGTACCGGCACATCGAGCACCACTCGGTCGGTGCGATCGAGCATGCCCTGTTCCGCGGTACGGAATCGAACCTCGGCAAGCGGGTCCCGCTGCAGGAGCACCCGGAGACCGAGTCGTATGCCGCCCTGGTCGACCCGGATTCCCTCATCGTCACGGGTCTCGACCGATTGACGGTGTCGTACAACCCGAACATGCCGACCCGAGCATGGCGGAAGAAGGGTGTCCTCGCTCACACGGGCCGCTCCGACTTCGCTGGCCTGCACCCCCTGTTCGACGCGCTCGACGAAACGTTCTCCTCGTGGATGCGTGACCTCAAGCTTGGCGCCGGTCGCATCCTCGTCCCTGACGCGGTGCTCGACTTCATGGGCCCCGGCATGGGCGGCACGTTCGACATGGGACGTGAAGCGTTCGCCGGGCTCAACACTCCCGGTGACCCGACGAAGCCCACGATCGACAAGGTGCAGTTCGACATCCGTGTCGAGGAGCACGAGCGCACAGCGTTCGGCCTCTACCGGGAGATCCTCCGCGCCGCCGGCTACTCGCAGTCCGCGTGGGGCGACTACTCGGGGTCGCAGTCTCAGCAGACCGCGACGGAGGTCGACGACCGCAACAAGGCGTCCGAGCGCACCCGGGACAAGAAGATCCTGTACGACAAGGCGGCGATCTCCCGTCAGGCTTCGGTCGCGCTCGAGCTCGACGGCCTCCTCTTCCCCGGGAAGGGCGGCGGGCGGTTCGAGCAGCCCACGGTCACGTTCCCGGACGTGTCGCAAGAGGACCCGGAGAAGCTGGCCCGCACGCTGAGCCTGCTCGACGCGGCCGGCGCGATCTCCACGTACTCGAAGGTGAAGCGCGCGAACCCCGACCTCGACGAGCAGGCCATCCTGGTCGAGGTCGGCAATATCCGTGAGGAACGCGGGCTCGGCCCCGAGGTCGACCCGAACACCTTCACGAACGAGAACGCAGACGACGAGGACGGTGCCTGATGCCTGACACCGTCGAAGTGCACTGCCAAGGATGCGGTGAGACCCTTCGGATCCGCCTCGTCGGTGAGACGACCTGCACGTGTGGCGTCCGCCACACATTCGTCGCCTCTGCTCAGGCGTGACCAGTGGCTCTCTTCACACCGGATCCAGAGCGTTCGCTCGAGGACATCGTCGAGGATCTCGCCCGCGAGATCGCGGACCGGTACCGGGAAGCCGAGGATGAGCTGATCCGTGAGGTCGCCATCCGCGCGGCCCGTGACATCGAACTGTCCGGGCAGATGCAGGGTGACACCGCGGCTGGCGGGCTGACCGTCGAGGAGCGTCGCCGGCAGAACCGGATCCTCGCTGAGCTCTCCGCTCACCGGGCCCGCTCGCTGCGGGAGCTGCAGGCGATCGCGGTTGCCATCGCTTCCCGGCTTCGGTCGGAGGACATGGCCGCCCGGATGATCTACATCGCGGCGACCGAGGGTGAAGCCGCCGCGGCCGCCTACCTGGGGCTCGCGGGGCGGGCGGAGACGGGTGTCGCGCAGCTGCCGTTCATCGGTGGCGGCGCGGCCGTGTCGACGACTACGCTCACCGCGACAGCCTCACAGGCGGTCGGCATGGTCGCCGTGTCCCTGGAGAACCGGCTTGAGAACCTCGCCCAGCGGATCACCCGATACCCTCGGGACGCGTACCAGCGGATCGTCGCCATGGAGTCCCCGAACACGCTCCTCGGTGTGACGACATCCCGGGTGCAGCAGGCGCGGACTGTGCAACGGTTCCTCGCCGAGGGCATCCCGGGGTTCACGGACCGGTCGGGTCGTCGGTGGACGATCGGCGCGTACGCGGAGATGGCGGGCCGCACGTCGGTCGCCCGCGCGTACAACGACGCCGGGATCTACCGCATGGGCCTGTCCGGGGTGAATCTCGGCACGATCGTCGGGTCCCTCGACGCGTGCAAACGGTGCGCCCCCTGGATCGGGAAGATCATCTCTCTCGACGGGACAACCGGTGAGGTCGTTCTCCCCCACGCGACTGATGACCGGTCGGTGACGGTGCAGATCCACGGCACCATCGACCAGGCCCGCGCCGACGGATGGGGTCACCCGAACTGCCGGGACAAGGTCGTCGCCTACCTCCCCGGCCTCACTGTCCCGCAGGCGGACTTCCAGTACGACCAGAAGGCGGACGAGGAACGGCAGGAGCAGCGGCGCCTTGAACGCGAGGTGCGATCGGCTCGACGCCGCGAGGTGTCCGCGATGAACGACACCGACCGCCGGCGCGCCGCCTCCGAAGTGGCTGACGCGCAGCGCGATCTCCGCTCGTTCACGAAGGACACCGGGCGTTCCCGTCAGTACTACCGGGAGCAGCTCGGATTCGCTGACGGTCGATAAGCCCACCGCTGATATCCAGCGGTTATAAGCCGAGAGCCGTGCGGCCCGATCCGGGATGGACCGGCCCACGTACTAAGCCAGCGCGCACTGGGAATGGCCGACACCATCGGCGCGCCCACAACGCCGCGACCGGTGGGGACATGTCTCGTGTCGCCCGGCTCTCACCTACCCCGTGCCGCTGTGGGCCCTGCACTGCAGCGGCACGGCCCCTTTTTCTTCCACCGCAGGGGTGGGAGACACCACGAGCAGGAGGCTCACCAGCATGTCCCAGAAGCCCCGCGCCCTCGGCGCACAGTTCCCGCCCGCATACCACCGGCCCTTCCTCCGCTACCTCGACGGCGAGCAGGGCGGCGCAGGCGGCACCGAACCCCCGGCGCCCGCCGCACCGGCACCCACGCCTCCCCCGGCGGCACCTCAGCCGACGGCACCCGCCGCGCCCGCGGCGCCTGCCGCACCGGCAGCCCAGCCCATCGCCTACCGCGGCGACCCTGATGAGTACGTTCGCGAGCTCCGCGAGGAAGCGAAGAACCACCGCCTCGCCGCCGAGAAGGCGCAGCAAGAGCGTGACGCTGCCGCGTCGGAAAGCTCCGCAGACAAGGCGGCGCGCGAGGGCCTCGCCCGTGAGAACCACCTCCTCCGCACCGCCGGCAAGTACGGCGCGAACGCGGACCTCCTGCTCGACTCGAGCAGCTTCATGAAGACCTTCGCCACCGTCGACCTCGCCAACGAGGAAGACGTCAAGACGGCGATCACAGACGCGCTCGAGAGGAACTCGGCGTTCAAGGCTGGACCGACACTGCCCCCCGCAAGCGGCGGAGGACACCGAGGCGGACAGCCACCCACCACCACCCCCACCCTCGAAGGCGCCGTCAAGGCGCACTTCGGAGGCTGACTCCCTCGAAGGAGATGAATCATGCCCGTAACCCTCAATGAGGCGAAGAACAACGCCGTCCAGGATCTGGACGTCGCGGTGATCGACGAGTTCCGCAAGGAGTCCGCGATCCTCGACAACCTGATCTTCGACGACGCCGTGAACCCGGTCGGTGGCGGAGCCACCCTGGAGTACGGCTACCGTCGCCTCGCTACGCAGCGCTCGGCCGCGTTCCGCGCCTACAACACCGAGTACACGCCCGAGCACGTCACCACGACCAAGGTCAACGTGACACTCGCGCCGCTCGGTGGTTCGTTCGAGGTCGACCGCGTCCTGGCGAAGGTCGGCCCCGCCGCCTCCGGCTCCGTCGCGCTCAACCTCGCGCAGACCATCAAGTCGACCGTCACGAAGTTCCAGGACGCCGTCATCAACGGTGACGTCGCCACGGACGCGAACGGCTTCGATGGCCTCGACAAGGCACTCACCGGCTCCACCACGGAGCTCGGCACCGGCGCGGTCACCGACTGGCGCAGCTTCGCGTCCGCGGACTCGCAGCACGCCGCGCTCGACGCGATCGACGAGTTCCTGTCGGCGCTCGACGGCGCTCCCACGGTGATCTTCGGCAACGCCAAGGCTCTCGCCAAGGTCCGCGCCGCAGCCCGCCGAGCAGACATGTACGTCCGTTCCCCGCTCGAGAACCTCGCCGGCCCCAACGGTCGACCGATCGTCCGCGAGCAGTACGGCGACATCGTGTTCATGGACCCGGGCGCCAAGCCCGGCACCAACAACCCGATCATCCCGATCGTCACCCGTACCGTCGCGACCGTCTCCACGACGGGGCTGACGGACCTCTATGCGGTGCGCATCGGCCTCGACGGGTTCCACGGCGTCTCCACCGCCGGCGGCCAGATCGCACAGACCTGGCTCCCCGACTTCTCCACGGCCGGTGCTGTGAAGAAGGGCGAGGTCGAACTCGGCCCCGTCGCGGTCGCGCTCAAGGCGACCAAGGCAGCCGCCGTCCTCCGCAACATCCGAGTCCAGTAAGGAGCTGCCCATCATGGCGAAGAAGACCATCAAGACCCCCGTCGAGGGGTTCAACGGCATCGTCGCAGGCGTGCAGTTCGTCGACGGCACCGGCACCACCGACAACGAAGGCGCCATCGCGTACTTCGAACGTCAGGGGTACGAGGTCGGCGGCGACGTGTCCGACGACGTCGAGCGGGACTACCCCCTGGGTGACCCGTCCGACAAGTGGACGAAGCCCCAGCTGCTCGCGTTCGCGAAGGACCGCGGCATCAGCATCGAAGCCAACGTGAAGACGAAGGACGAGATCTGGGCCGCAATCCAGCCCGGCGGCACCCCCTACAAGGGCGTCACCACCCCCGAAGGCCAGGCGCTCGTCAACGACAGCACCGACCCGAAGGACAACGAGATCAAGGACCAGGCAGACCTGCCGGTCAAGTAGCTGCACCGGACCCCGTCGCGGCGTGTTCTACAACCGCCGCGACGGGGTCACCAACCCCACCACTTTTCCAGGGAGCAACCATGCTGCGCATCACCCACCCCGCCCCGGCCCTCGGCCGGCAGGAGTTCCTGGGCGTCGACTTCATCGACGGTGTCGCCCACGTGGACTCCCTGCACCCCGAGCGCGAACTCGCCCTCACCCAGCACGGCGCAACGATCTTTGAGGAGATCGAGGGCGTCAAGCTCGAAGACCTCACGAAGGCCGAGCTTTCCTACATCGCCGCCACGGAGAACGTCGAACTGCCGGCCAAGGCCACCAAGGCTCAGATGATCGACGCTCTGCACAACGCGCCCGGCATCCCCGTTCTGGGCGCAGGTGACGCAGTGCCCGCACCGGTCGCCGCGTTCGCCGAGCCGGAGGGCGTGGGCGAAACCTATATCCCCGTCGGCCCCGGTCGCCTTCACAACCAGGAGATCATCGCCGAGATCTCGGCTGGGGTCGACGCCTCCGAACCTCCCGCCCCGGAGTCCTGATGCCGCAGCGTGTCTACGCCACCCCGGCGCAGTACGACGAGCTCGCCGACGAGCCGTGGGACGGGGACGAAGGGCTGCTCCCGAAGCGGCTGCGTGCCGCGTCGATCGAGGTCGAGAAGCTCACCCGCATGGCTGTGTACGACGTGGACACGGACGGGTACGCCACCGACGCGGACACCTCGGATGCGTTCGCCGAAGCCGTGTGCGCGATCGTCGAGCACTGGCAGGACACCGGCGACCCCCGCGGCGTCGAGTCTCACCAGGGCGCCGTCAGCATCCTGTCCGTGTCCCTCGGCACCACGTCGAGCGGCAAGGACGGGTCCACCGCCCGGGAGAAGCTCGCGCAGCGCATCGGCGACAAGGCCATCGACATCCTCACGAACGCTGGCCTGATCGGCACCGCCGTCTACCACTGAGGAGGCCGCCATGCCTCGCCTCCGCCGTCAACACCTGCCGCAGACCGCGACGGTCACCCCGTTCGAGGGTGACGGCGCGGAGGGCGACGTGTGGGGCGCTCCGGTCGCCGGTATCCCCTGCTACGCCGAGCAGAAGACCCGACTCCGCGTCGACCGGCGGTCCACCTCCCCCACGTCGGGGCAGGAGATCACATCAACCGCCACGGTCGTGCTGCTCCCCGAGCACGACTACCCGCCTCGCACGAAGGTCACCATCTTCGCCGGCACTCCCCGCGAACGCACATCCGAGGTCATCGACTCAGCCCTCGGTATGTACAACGCGCGCACACCGAACCACGTCGAGCTGTACCTCGAGTAGGGAGCGACCATGGGTGTTCGAGCGCAGGTCAGCATGACGAGCAACGTCGACCGCACGACCGAGCAGATCAACACGGGCCTGGTCACTGGCGAGAACCTCGCTGCCGAGTACCTCCTCGCGCTCTCCGCTCCGCTCGCTCCCCTCGACCTCGGGACGCTGGTCGGATCCGGAACGGTCGAGCGAGCCACGACCCCCGATGAGGGATCGGCAGTCGTCTACGACACCCCGTACGCCGCGACGCACCACGAGCACCCCGAACGGAACTTCCAGAACGGCCGCCAGGGGAAGTACGTGGAGACCCCGGCCGTGCAGAACAAGGGCCCGATCGGGGACATCATCCGCAAGCAGGTGCGTGGTGGCTGACGCCCCCGAGATCGTCCTGAACCGTGCGCTCGCGCAGCTGCTCGACTCCGCCGGGATGGCCGTCTACCAGCCAACCGGCACGATCCCCGAGAAAGGCATCCGGCTCGACGGGATCATGCCCACCGGCGTCAACGAGTTCACCCTCCTCACCTCACTCGACCCTGTCGCTGAGGGCCGCGCAGACATGATCTGGCGGGTCCAGGTGTACACCCGCCGCATCGGCACCGTGAACACGGTCCGGCAGTGGGCATCCGACCTGCGCGCGCTGCTCGACCAGAAGGAATACACGCCCGCGCTCCTCGGCATCAGCTGGTCGTGGCGGTTCTCCGGGCTCACCTTCGAACGAGACACCCAGGGACGCACCGCCGTCGCTGAGACCTACTACTTCCGCGGCCGCCGGCCGTAGGAACCCCGCCGGAAGCGCCGGCACACCACCCAACCCCAAAGGAGGCGGCAATGGCCGACCACACCCTTTACAACACGACGGCGCCCTCCGCGGGGTCCGTCGCGCTCGCACACCAGAAGATCCTCCGCCTCAAGATCAACGGGGTGTTCGTCAACATCACCGGCGACATCAACAACCTCGCCGGCAACCCGGCGAAGATCGCGATCCCCCGCGAGGTGTACGGCACGAAGGGCCGCACCTCCGAGGACATCATCGGCTACAACTTCGCCCCCTCGTTCAACGTCGAGGCGATCCGCGACCCGGAGACGAAGATGATCGTCGCCGCGCAGGCGTGGCTGATCGACCTCCTCAACGCCGCGTACGCGGAGGGCGAGGCGAACAAGCGCGAGTTCCAGTGGTTCGACGCGTTCGACGACCGGCTCCCCGCGCTCGAAGGCAAGTTCTCGATCGCTGTCGCCGACCTGAACACCGGTTACGCCGACAAGGGCGGGTACACGTTCAGCCTCACGAACGATGGCGTGGTCGACAAGATCGTGTCCCCGATCGCAGGCACCGGTGTCCCCATCCTCGAGTCCGCATCGCCGGCGGGACAGACCACCGGCGATCAGATCGTCGTTCGCGGGTACAAGCTCACCGGCACCACGACGGTCACCATCGACGGGCAGGCCGTCGCCGAGCGCCTCGTAGTGGACGACAACACGCTCGTCATCGTGATCCCCGCGACGGTGAGCGGGTCCGCCCCCATCGTCGTCACCAACGCCGCAGGGGCATCCACCGCCCTGCCGTACACCGCGGCCTGATCGGATTGGTGCAGGGACCATGACGATCACCGCTGACAAAGTCGGTCGCGACCTCCACATCACGCTTGAGGGGGTGCCGGATCCGTTCGTGATCCGGCCCCTCCCCGGGCGTGCCGGTCTCCAGATGACCGACACCTACCTCCAGTTCTCGGGCGGGAACACCACCGCCGACATGCTCGCCGCACTGCAGATCGCGGTCGACGGTGCCCGACAGAACGCCCTCACCGGCGTGTGGGAACCGCTCCCCGAGGCAGAGCAGACGAACTACAACCGCATCGGCAACGAGCTCTCCCAGGAGGAGGGCAACGACATCCTGATGCCCGCTTTCTTCTGGCAGACCGCGCTCGGCATGGACGGCGTCCGACAGTACATCGAGGGCGGTGGGGGCCTCACCGGCACCCTAAAAGCCACAGGGGCGCTGGCCGCGCGTTTGGGGCGCTTGGCCCCGCGGACATCGCCCAAGGCGTCCGCGACGGACTGATCATCGGAATCGGGCGGCCAGACGCGACCGGCGCCTACCCCGAGTACGTGTACTCACCGAAGTGGCGCGAACAGCGTGCGCAGGCCGCCGCCGGCGTCAGGGCAGCACCCAACCCTGCGTCGAGCATCACCGCGCTCGAGCTGTGGCAGATGGTGCTGCCCGAGATGTTCGGCGAGATCGAGATCGACCTCGCGCAAGCGGGCATCATCCCCAACCTCGACGTCACGCTCGACACCCGTTCCTGGCACTTCACCCGTTCCGCGATCACCCGTCTCCTCGACATCGAGGGCACCTGGCTAGGGAAGGCGGTGGGTGCTCGTGTTCGAAGCCGGCGCACTGATCTTCCGGATCCAGACGGTGGGGGCGCAGCTCTTCAAGCAGGAGCAGCGGGAGTCGAAGGACGCCTTTGAGAAGACCGGTAAGGCCGCCGCCGAGGCGGGCAAGCAGGTCGACGAGTCGGGTAACGCCACCGACCGGACCGGCAAGAAGGCCCGCGAGTCGAAGAAGCCCCTTGAGGACCAGGCGAAGGCCACCGACGAGGTCGGCAAGAAGTCGCAGCAGTCCTCGCAGCAGCAGGAGAAGCAGGCCGCCTCCACTGAGCGGCAGGTCGAGGCCGCGAAGAAGCTTTCCGCCGGCCTCCTCATCGCCGGCACGGCGGTCGCGGCGCTCGTCGGGCTTTCGGTGGCGAAGTTCACCGAGTTCGACCAGGCCATGTCGCAGACCGCGGCCGCCACGATGGCGACTGCGGACGAGCAGCGCGATCTTGGTGAAGCCGCACTCAAGGCGGGCGCGGACACCGCTTACTCGGCGTCCGAGGCGGCGGCAGCCGAGGAGGAGCTCGCAAAGGCGGGCCAGTCGGTCTCCGACATCGTCGGTGGCTCGCTGAACGCCTCACTAGGCCTCGCTGCAGCAGGGCAGCTCGCCGTTGCCCGGTCTGCAGAGATCATGGCGACCACCATGACCCAGTTCCGACTCCCCGCCGAGCAGGCCGCGCACGTGGCTGACGTGCTCGCCGCTGGCGCGGGAAAGGCGCAGGGCTCCGTTGACGACCTGTCCCTCGCGCTGAGCTACGTTGGCCCCCTTGCGGGCTCCGTAGGTCTGTCTCTCGACGAGACGGCCGGCACGATCGCGTATTTCGCGACACAAGGCGTCATCGGAGAGAAGGCGGGAACCGCGCTCCGTGGCGTGCTCGCAGGACTGCAGGCGCCGTCCGCAGCAGCCGACCGCGAGCTCAAGAAGTACAACATCAGCGTTTTCGACGCCAACGGCAACATGCTGTCGCTCGCGGGGATCGCTGACCAGCTTCAGAGCAACCTCGGTGGACTCACTGAGCAGGAGCGGTTGGCGGCGCTCGGTCGAATCTTCGGGAACGAGTCACTCAATGCCGCGACCTTGCTCTATGAAGGTGGCGCGCAGGCTGTTGAAGAGTGGACGGCGAAGGTCAACGACTCCGGGTATGCCGCCGAGCAGGCAGCCATGCGGCAGGACAACCTCGCTGGCGACGTCGAGAAGCTCGGTGGCGCGTTCGACACCGCCCTCATCCGCACCGGCTCAGGCGCCAACGACGTACTCCGCACGATGGTCCAGACCGTCACGCAGGTGATCGACGTCTTCGGCGAAGCCCCGGCGCCCGTCCACATGCTCACGCTGGGCCTCGGGGTCGCGGCCGGCGCCATGCTGCTCTTCGCTGGCGGCGCCATCGGGGTGCGGGCCAAGCTCATCGAGCTCAAGGCATCGCTGGACAGCACAGGTGCCAGCTTCACGCGCACAGCCATGGTGGGCGCGGCGGCCGGCCTCGCACTCACCGGAGTGCTGACCGTCGTCACCTTGTTCATCGCGCGGCAAGCGCAGATGAGTGCGGCCACGGCAGAGTTCGCGGACACCCTCGACGAGACCACCGGTGCCGTCACCGAGAACACCCGTTCCATGATCGCCAAGAAGCTCGCCGACGCTGACGTGTTCGAGCAGGCGAAGAAGGCGGGCATCGGTCAGAAGGAATTGACCGACGCACTGTTCGAGGGCGGCGACGCCGCAGACACGATGGTCCGTCGACTGGTAGACGCCTCGGCGGCTACCGGCGGCTTCGACATCGGCTTGTCGAACGCACGCAACACGGTCCGAGACATGGCTGATCAGCTCGACAAGTCGAAGGGTCGCCACGATGACCTGAAGGCGGCCACGGAAGGCAGCACCGAAGCCACCGAAGAGGGGGTACCGGTCACGCAGAGTGCCGCCGAGGCGTACCTCGCGGCGTCCGAAGGCGTCGCCGACCTCGAGTCGGATCTCCGCACTCTCATCGACACGATCAACGAGGCGAACGGTGTCGGGCAGGACGCGATCTCATCGAATATCGCCTACCTGGACGCGCTAGCGAATGTTGATGAGACGATCGCGAAGGCGCGGGAGGGTCAGGAGGGTTACGCCCTCACCCTGGACACCAGCACCCAGGCTGGTCGAGACAACCTCGGCATGCTCAACGACCTCGCCGCTCGAGCCGAGATCGCCGCTGAGAACCAGTTCACGCTGGACGGCAACACGCAGAACTATCGGGCGACTCTTGAGGCGAGCCGCGACGCCTTGATCAAGCGAGCGCAGGATTTTGGCTACACCGCCGACCAAGCCGCCGCACTTGCCGATGATATCTTCCGCATCCCCTCCGAGACGGAGTGGAAGGTCATCGCCGAGACGTCGGATGCCGAGCAGCGCATCCAGCGGATGAAGGACGCGATCGCCGGGCTCCGGGATAAGACGGTGTCCATCAACGTCGCCTACCCGAACGGCAAACCCATCTCAGATCGGCAGTTCGCCGACCAGCTCGGCTTCGGGTCCGCGAACGGCAACCTGATCGAGTCGTACGCGAATGGCGGGGTGCGTGAGCATCATGTTGCGCAGATGGCCCGGGCAGGTGCATGGCGTGTCTGGGCCGAGCCTGAGACCGGCGGCGAGACCTATGTCCCGCACGCCCCATCGAAGCGCGCCCGGTCGGAAGCGATCATGGCGGAAACCGCGGCGATCTTCGGCGGCGTGTACATCCCTGCTGGGGCAGCCTCGTTCGCGAACGGATCGCCAGTGTCCAGCCCATCGAGCGGCCCGGTGTCACTGTCGCTGGCTGGTGCCGTCATGACGTTGATCGTGGACGGGAAGCCGATGCGCGCCCTCGTGCAGGAGCAGATCATCGAAGCGAGAGCAGAGTCAGCTACTGGGCTGAGCGGTGGGGAGTCGTCACGGTGATTGCTTCGCTGATCCCCCACCCCGAGCTTGCCCCCGTCCCCCGCGTCGAGATCCGCCTGTCCGATCTCGACGTGTACGACGGGGGCAGCCCCTCATCAGCCGGCGCGGACAACCTCGACGGCGGAGGACCCGGAGGAACAGGCACCGAAGCTGATGGTGGGCCATCCGCGCTCACCGTGGTCGACATCCCTGACGGGACGGACCACATCACCGTATGGAGGACGGTCGACGGAGTCGCGCACAAGGTGCAGGGCGCCGTCGAGCGGCCCTACTCAGGAGCTCTCGGCGTGCTGGACCACGGCGCACCTCCCAACGCACTGTCCGCCTACGAGCTCGAGTGCACGGCGAACGGTGAACCCAACGGGCGCGTACCGCTCGGGTCGACAACGCTCGGGGCAGACCTCGCCGCCGAGCAGGTCATCATTCAGCAGCCGTTCAACCCGAACCTCAACGCCATCGTCCGGAACATGTCCGGTTCGTGGCCGGCCATTGTGCGGGAAGCACCGGGAGAGTCGATCTTCACCGAGGGGAACTCGCTCCCATTGTTCGTTGGCTTCGGCCCGCTGAGCGGGGTGCAGGCACTCGAGATCGATTTTGAGGCCGAAGACCGCGCAGCGGCCGCCCGCGTATGGGCAACGCTTGGAACCCCGGCCAACCCTCAACTGCCGATCTGGCTGATCCGCGCGCCGAACGCAGGACTCATGCCGAGAGTCTTCTACGGCCGCGTCACCAACCTGCAAGAGATCGACGTGACCGTAGGAATCAGCGACGGCACCGACGGGGGCGGCATCTCCCGGTTCCGGGCGACCCTCCAGCAGGTGCACCAACCCAACCCCGCGCTAGTCGTCCCCTCGCTCACCTACCCCGACCTTGCCGCCGCCCTCGGCGGCACCTACACCGGCATTGCCGCTGTCCTGCCTCGATACAGCGACTGGGCGACAGCGTGGGAGTACAGCGGCGCGGCCGGATAGGAGATCGTCGTGAGGGAAGCATCCGAGCGAACCCGACAGACGATCGCCGCCGGTGGTTTCAACCGGACGTGGCTGTTCGACCTCATGTACGACGGAGACCGTCGGCTCGCGAACGTAGACATTCAGCGGGACCCTTCCCTCACATGGGACGGATCTCGGTTCGTGGTGGGATCCGGGACCGCTCGAGTGGTGTGGTCCGACGATCACGCGCGCACAATGATCCCCCGCCAGATCGGTGACTGGTTCTCCCCCTTCGGGTCCGAGATGCAGATCGACTGCCTCATCGGCGGTGGGGTGTTCACCGAGCGCATCCCCCAGGCGCGGTTCGTGATCGACGCAATCCCCGACGCTGAAGAAGCCAAGATGCTCTGGGAAGGGCGCCTCATCCACCCCGGTGAGTCGTTCACCGTGTCTCTGAAGGACCGGCTCGCGAAGGTCCAGCGGGACGAGTTCCCGTTCCCGACCGCGCCCCGATCAACGTCGGTGTGGGCGGAAGCTCAGTCGCTCACCGGTCTGCCCGTGCTGAAAAACGCCACCGATCGCAGCGTGCCAGCGATCGCATACGAAGGGTCGAAAGAAGCCGCGCTCAAGGCGCTCTTCGACACTCTCGACGCGTGGCCGAACATGGACGCCTCAGGTGCACTCACTGGACGGCCGAAGACGTGGCCAGCAGCGGTCGGGGCCTTCCGCGCCGTCGTCGCCGCGCCTCCGTCGATGACCGCCGAATACACCTACAACCGGGTTGTCGTCGTGGGCAAGTCGCCAGCCGGCGACCCGCTCTACGGGGTGAAGGAGATTACCGAGGGTTTCCTCCGTGTGCAGAACTCAGACGGGTCGCAGTCGCCTTTCGGGGGCGCCACCTACCGGTACGCCTCCGACCTCCTCACCACGCAGGTTGCCGTCGATGCGTACGCCGCCGAGCTCCTGCCCCGAGTTGCACGCATCCGGTCGGTCACCCGCGACATCTCGGAGCCGTTCAACCCGCTCCGTGAAGTCGGTGACGTCCTGCTATTCGAGGGCGTCCCGGTCCGCATCTTGAAGCTCTCCCACCAGGGGGGTGTTACCCGCTCGACCGTGGAGGTTCCGGATGCCGCTTGACGACGAGCAGGTGAAGCGACTCCTCTCCGCGAAGTCTCGGGTCACCCCGTACGTCGGCCGCTACGTCGGCAACGAGGGGATGCTCGCGACCGTCGACCTCGGCGATCAGCGCGTCACCGTCCCCTTCGCATCCTCCGGAATCGTCCCCGAGATCAACGAACCGGTGCACGTCTGGTCGGTCGACGGTTCTCTGATGATGCTCGGACCAACCGCTCCAAAGCCCGGACTTGGGGTAGTCGCCACAGTGGCGGGCGACTACGTGAACGTGACGACAGACTTCGGCACGTTTCTCATGCCCTACGGCCCGCCCTCCGACCCACCCACCTCAGGCGACGCCGTATCCATCAACTGGTCGACCGGTGCGTCCTGCATGAAGCTCTCAACGTCGCCGGATCCGGTCGAGCCTCCGGTGAACCCAGGGGGTGGGGGCGAGGTCGTCCAGCCTCCCGTCGTTCGGACGGTCGAGTTCCGTGCTGTCGACGCCGGGTCCACCGATCGAGGGGCCGCGCGCTGGTGGACCGATCGCCCGTACGCCAGTAACTCCACCTTCGGCGCGTGGTTCTACGGCTCCCAGATCAAGGACACGATCCCTGCCGGGGCGGAGTTCGTCGGCCTCGAGATCTATATCAGCTACCACCAGCGGCAAGGCGGGGCACCCCGCTTCGCGCTGCACGACCAGACCGGCAAGGCCGGGGTTCCCGGATTCGGTGGCTACACCGAATGGGCGCCCGGCTCGGGGTGGCAGACCCCACCGGATCCTGCTGGATGGTTCGCCGCGCTCAAGGCCGGCGGCGACCGGTGGGGCGTCGGCCTGAACCAGGGCGGCTTCAACATCTTCCGTTCACTCGCGCAAGACGGCATGTCCGGTGCGCTCAAGATCACCTGGAGAGCATGACATGGGAACAACACCGGGCCCTCAGGACGAACCCCAGATGGACAACGACGCCACCTCCTCAGGTGGCCCCGCTGGCGACTTTCAGGCGATGGTCGCGTGGGCGTCCAAGATCGGCGGACTCCTCAAGGTCACCAAAGCCCAGCGCGAAGCCCTGACGAGCGCGGACACCCGGCTCGGGTGGATCATCATCGAGACCGACACCGGCGAGATGTATATCCGCACGGCGACGGCCCCGCAGGGTGAGCTCATCCCCTCCGCGCGCTCCGTGTTCGCGCACGCGGGGAAGGTCGACGACGGGCAGAGCACGAGCGGTGGCGCGAACCCGACGCTCGCGATGGTTTCAAGCGCAGGCGGGTTCGAGCTCATCGACGGCACCACCCTCCGCGTCCCGGTCACCGGCCGGTACGAGGTGCTCGCCCAGTTCTATTTCACTGGATCCGGTGGTGGCACGGTGCGCGGCACGGTGCAGAAGAACGGCGCGAACCTGCTCTCCGCCCGCGTCGTCAAGGAGGCCGCGCAGGACTGCACCGCGCCGCTCGGCGTGCCGATCCAGCTGATCGCTGGCGACCGCCTCCGGCTCTGGTCCGAGTACGGCAACTCCGTCTTCGGCGACAGCGGCTACGAGACATACCTGTCCCTCCGACGCGTCTGACCTGAAAGGACTACCGCAATGAGCGATGCCACGACGCGGGAGGACGCCCGCGAGGCGATCCGTTCCGCACTGCTCGGCTGGGCCTCGGATGTCGCGAAGCCGATGATCCCCGCCTACCGCGACGAGGACGGTGACGGGGCACCCGACTTCTACGTGCTCGACGCCTTCGGCCGCGTGACGACGATCGACGCGAACGACCCGGGGTTCGGCGACTACACCAACGTCTCCGAGTCCACCGGTGGCGGCGTTGAGACGGGCGGCGCCTGATGGTCGCCGACGGCACGTGGGTATGGCGGGACGGTGCGCGTCTGACGCCCGCGATCCTCCGCGACCTCGAGGCGCTGAACGATGAGTTCCGCCGCGTCTGGGGTGTGGAGCTCCTGGCATCTTCCGGCATCCGCACGGATGACGAGCAGGAGCGCATTTTCCGGGACCGCTACGTTCCCGCGAGCCAGGTCAACGGGCGCCGCGTCTACGACTTCCGGTGGTGGAACGGTGTCCAGTGGGCGCGGATCTCCGCGGCCGGCACCGTCGCGGTCCCCGGCACATCGAACCACCAGCTCGGCGGGGGCCGGAAGGGTGCCGTTGACGTCCGGGACACCGGGGCGGACGCCGGTGTGCTCACTGCCGGATCACCTCGCGCGCGGTGGCTCGTCGACAACGCGGCCCGCTTCGGGTTCAGCACCGACGAGGGGTACAGCGTCCGCGAGCCCTGGCACCTCCGGTACCTGCGCGACCCGTGGGCCGACGTAGCCGCGCCCGCATCGCTCCACGCACAAGCGGTGGACGCACCCACATTCGACATTCCTCAGGAGGACAGCATGCGCATCATCAGTTGGTCTGGCCACGTGTTCACGGTCGGCCAGGAGTACGTGAAGCACGAGACCCATCTGCCGCACATCGAGCGACTCGCGCACCTGTACCAGCCGGGGACGCTCTACTACGTGCTCGACAACGGTGGCATGGACGCCGTGCAGCTCTCCCTCGGGATCCCGTGGCGCGCGTTCGAGCTCGTCCTCCGCGGCGAGGCGTTCAACAACAACGGCGACCACGCGAGCGGTGACGGTCGTATCTGGTCCCGCCAGATGGAAGTCCTCGACGCCATCCATGGCATCCAGTCCATCACCGGGCAGATCAGCCGCACCCTCGACGACGTGCGCGTTGTCGCGGAGGCGACCCCCAGCCCGATCGCCGGCTGATGCTGCGCCGCCTGTATCGCGCCACCGTGTGGGCGCCGCACGGGCTCGACCACGTCCCAGAAGGCTACCGGGGCCTGTTCCGGTGGGTGCTGCCCCTCACGGACGCGTTCTTCTTCTGGTTCGGTGCGGTCGGGTGGTGGAACGGTATCGCCACGGTCGAGACCGCATCCTCCCAGGGGTGGCAGGAGACATGGTCGGCAGCGATCGCGGTTTTCGCTCTCGCCGCGTTCATCGGTGTGGCGTTCCCACGGCTGTGGGTGCTGGAGATGGTCTCGAAGCTGTTCCTCGTCGGGCTGATCTCCGTGTACATCGCGATCTTCCTCGGCCGTGGTTTCGCTGACCCGCTCGTCGCGGCGACCGCCGGGCTGATTTGCGTGCTCATCCTTCTGCCCGTGTGGAAACTGTTCCGCCTCAGCCGACAAGCAGCGACATGGTGGGCGGCACGCAAGGCGAGAAAGCGGGGGCTCGTATGACCTCAGGGGAAATGCTCTCTCTCCTCAGCCTCAGCGTGACCTTCATCCTCGGTATCGCGATGTTCCTGAACAGCCGCCGGGTCGCCAAGCAAGGCGACCGGAAACTCACCACCGACGAACAGTCCGTGGAAGACGCCCGCGAGGACGTCATCGCGGAACGCCGCCGCATCGAACTGGAACGCCTCTACGAGCGCGTCGCGATCCTCGAGGCAGACATCGAGGGCCTGAAGAACTCGCGGCAGAAACAGCAGGACACGATCGAGTCGCAGGCCGACGAGATCGAACGCACCAACGATGTCCTATCGAACGTGCGACACATCTTCTCGGAGTTCGTGAAGCGCGTGCAGGACGCATGGGCAGAGGGCCGCACCATGCCAGCTCTGACCCCTGAGGAACTGAAGCTCCTCGAGGACACGTACCAGCCGCCATCCCGCAAGTAACCACACCGACACCCAACGCCGTCCAGATGGGCGGCGTTTATACGTTCCCGGAGGAACCCATGAAGCTCTACGCAAAGTCCCTGCTGTACGTCCTGCTCGCCGTCGCCGGGGTGCTCGTCACCGCGATGGCCGACGACATCGTCACCACCGAGGAGCTCATCAACCTGGGCGTCATCGGCCTCGGCGCTGTCCTCGTGTACGCGGTCCCCAACTTCCCGTCGAACGTGGGCGCCTACGCGAAGACCATCATCGCGTTCGCCACCGCTGCCCTGGTCTCGCTGCTGTCGTTCCTCACGGGCGGTGTTACTGGTGCCGAGTGGCTGCAGATCGCCATCGCCGCTTTCGCCGGCGTCGGGGTGTTCATCATCCCCAACGAGCCCGTCACGCCGGTCACCCGGTAACCCGATGGGCCGCGCCTGCCTCCTCGCCGTGGTAGCCGCGGCCCTCCTCACCATCCACTTCTCACCCCACACCCGAACGCAAGGAGTAGCCGATGGCTGACGAACTCAAGCAGATCAAGTTCCGCCGCGGCACCTCCGCCGCATGGGCCGCCGCCGGCACCGTCCTCGCAGAGGGAGAGCCCGGCTTCGACACCACCCTCCGCCGCGTCAAGGTCGGCGACGGCGTCAGCGGCTGGGCGACCCTGCCGTGGGTCTCATCCTCGGCAGCAGACATCGCCCGCCTTGAAGCCGCAGCAGCATCGCTTGAGGGCGCCACGACGCCGACGGATGCCGCGATGGCGACCGTCGCGGGGACTCCCGGGTCGGCGTTCGGAGGCATCCTCGAGAACAAGATTGCGGATGTCGCGGGTCTGCTGACGAAGGCCGGCGAGGCGTACTGGGCAGAGCGCTTCGCGCAGCCCGCGACCTACGACCGCCCCACGATCACGACTGCCACTGCGTCCCAGATCAGCGGAGGCACGGCTGTCGCTCCCGTCGCGGACTACTTCGGAGACCCCAAGTTCCGCTACAACGGTTGCCCCGACGTCACCGCCACCGGATTCGGTGTGCTCAGCGCAGTCGGCACCCTCGTACCCGAGACGGTCACGGACGCGACCGATATCGAGTTCAAGTTCCGCGACGGCCGCACCGGTGACATCGGCATCCGCGTCATCGTGAACGGGAAGATGATGCAGGTTCGGATGCTCCGCGTCTCCGGCACCAGCGGCAACACCCGCCACGTGCGCCTGCAGTTCCCCGACGCGCGCATCCGCCACATCCAGGTCGAGCACGACGGGTTCAACGCGTTCGGCGGCGTCGTGATCGGCGCGAACACCGTGCACCGTCGCCCCACGCGCGAATGGCGAGCCCGCTACGTCGGCATCGGAGACTCCCTCTTGCAGGGGCTCTGGACCTACGACTACCTCCGGTACGAGTCGTTCGACCGGCTGTTCGCTTTCGCGCTCGGCATGGACTTCTACATGAACCTCGGTGCGGGCGGCTCCGGTTTCGTCAACCCCGCCGGGGCCGCTAACCCGTTCTCCGCCCGGGTGCCCGCGGCGCTCAGCGTGAGCCCCCACGTCTTGTCGTTCATGGGCTCCCGCAACGACGTCACCTACCTGGCGACGCTGCGGCAAGCCGTCCTCGACACAGTCGCAATGGCCACTGACGTACCGATCGTCTACGTCGCTGGGTCTGCGCAGGCCGGATTCAGCAGCCTCAGCGAACTCAACCGCCAGGGAGCGCTCGGCGCTGGCCGGACGTACCTGGACATCGACGCGCTGGCTGCGGCCGGTGTGGCTGGGCCACCCCTTGAAGGGCACCCGTCCTACGCCGAGATGATCACGGTCGCGAAAGCTGCGTACGCGCAGGTCGACCGGACCTTGGTCGACGCCCGGATCGAAGGCGTGAACACCGCAAAGAGCGGCCCCACGCTCGCTCTTACGACGTCGTCCGCGTCGCCGGCGGTGGGGGCGTCGGTGACCTTCACGGCGACACTCAGCGGTAGCTATGCCGGGTCGGTGCAGTTCTACGACGGAACCGCCATACTTGGCACGTCGACCGTCGCGGCTGGAGTAGCCACGTACGCGACGAACAGTCTCTCCGTGGCCGCGCACCTGATCAGCGCACGGTTCATCCCGGCAGACCCGTTCGCCGTCCGGTCGGCTACGTCGAACAGCGTCACCGTGACTGTCTCTGCCAACATCGGATTCGCGGATGACTTCAACCGGGCGGACGGTCCGCTTGGCGACACGCTCAACGGCAAGCCGTGGACGGTTGTGGGTAGCTGGGCGATTGCATCGAATAAGTGCAAGTCGGCTTCGTCGGGATTCGCGACCGTGGATGCGGGAACGCCGGACGTCGACATCTCCTGGACGATCTCCGGTGGCACCGCAAACGCCAGCAACCCGGTGATCCGCTACCAGGACGGCGGGAACTACCTCCACATCAACGGAAACGGCATCTACGAGATCGTCGCAAACGGCGCGTCCACCTTGCTCGTCGCGTTCACCCCGACCGGGTTCGCGGCTGGCGACGTGATCCGTGTCGTCGCTCAGGGCAACACGATTACCGTCCGCAAGAACGGCACCATCATCGGAACCGTCACCACGACCCGCTTCAACACCGCCACCCGATTCGGGATGCGCGGCGGTGGGGCAAGCACGGATACCTACTACGACGACGTCACTTGCGTCGCCGCCTGACAGGCGCACCCGTGCGCAGGGAGGATGATGGAAGACATGAGTGACCAGCGGCCGAGCGCGACAGATCACGCACACCTCTGGGCGCCGCACCCGGCGAGTCCGGGTCTTGCATCGTGCACCGTGTGCGGACTCCTGACCCGGTAGCCCCGGACGCACCCAATCGTGCGCAGATAGCGCCTGTGCACAACGAAGCCCCCGGGCCCGTACTTCCAGTTCGCTGGGAGACGGGCCCGGGGGCTTTTCGTCGCGCCTATGATCGGATTCTCCCAAAGACGGGAGCGGCCCGACCGGTGCTACCAACACCGAGCCGGGCCTAGCCGAAACCAGAGCAAGCTGGAGACGACCATGCAACACCGTACCCTCGCGCGCCCGATCGTCGCACTCACCGAGACCGACGCCGCGATCACCACGTTCCTCGCCCGATACTCGAGCGACTCCCGCCGCACCTACCGGGCCATCATTGACCGGTTCCGGGAGTGGCACCCGGGCGACATCCTGCACGCCACACGCGCCGAGCTCGAGTTGTACACGCACTACCTGCTCGAGGACCAGGGGCTGAAGAAGTCCACCGTCTACGGCTACCTCAGCGGCCTGTCCGTGTTCTACCGTGTGGCGGTCGCCGACGGGCGCATCCCGCAGGACCCGACGGTGATGGTGCGGCGCCCGAAGGTGTTCTACGACGACAACCGCCTCACCCGCCTCACGTCCCACGACGTCGAGAAGCTGCTCCTGCAAGCACAGGAGCGCTCCCCACAGCACACCGCCCTTGTCGCGCTCCTCGGGATGCTCGGGCTCCGCTGCTCCGAGGCGGTCGGGGTGCAGATCGAGGACTTTGCCGGATACGAGCGTGGGCACCGGGTGCTGCATCTCGTCGGAAAGGGCGGGAAGCCCGCGACGATCCCGCTGCCTCCCATGGTGTTCCGCATCCTCGACCGTGCCGTCGGCTACAGGACGTCGGGGCCGCTGCTCACGACCCGCACGGGGCGACAGATGACCCGGCACGACGCGTACCGCCGCATCGAGGTTCTAGGCCGTCACGCGGGCCTCGGTCACGTCCACCCGCACCAGTTGCGCCACGCTGCCGCGACGTCCGCGCTCGACGCGGGTGTCAGCACCCGCGACGTGCAGGCATTCGGGCGGTGGTCGGACGCGCGAATGGTCGACCGGTACGACCGGAACCGACACAGCCTCGACCGCCATGCGGCCTACGCGCTCGCCTCACACATGTCCGCGATCGCCGACAAGATCGCCTGACGGTCAGAGAACCCGAATCGCGAGGAGCTCATAGCCGTCGGGGATCTTGGCTTGAAGGGCGGCCCGGTCATCAGCCTCGATCTCACGGCCGCCCTCACGACGGGCGAACGTGCCCACGGACGAGAGGAGCATGGTGCCCTTAACCGGGTGGGCGGTGGACTTCACTAGGTCGAACCCCTTGGGGCGCAGCGCCTCGAGCTTCTCCTGGATGTCCGCGAGCGACTCGCCTTCGACTTCTACGGTTCGGGTCTCGGTGGGGCGGATAGTGCCGATCAGCATCAGTCCAGCCTAGGAGTCGGGGGCAGCGGGGTTGCCCCGTTGTTCGGAATACCGCGCCGGTACTTCCCGACGGACACCCATCGCTCGGCGCCAGGAATCCCGCGCAACGCTTCTGCGAGTACCCGGGTGTAGTCGTCCTCGCCGTGATACCCGGACCAGGTGCCGGCGACGTGCGCGAGGATCTCGGTCCGGTGGCCGGCGGCGGCGAGTAGCTCGTCGATCGCGGCGCGCGGGTCGGAGTCGTATCGGTGTTTCGAGCAGATCGTCGACAGGCGAATGTCGAGCATGGTGTCGGGGGAGAGCGTCACCTGCGGGATGCTACGCCGGGGCGGGGACAATTGGCAGGCGGCAGTGGCGGCACCACGTTGGGTCGAGTAGCGCTGTCTCGCAGAGCGGGCACGCGAGCGGGTTCGGTAGCTCGTCCATGCGGGTGAGCGTAGCCGCGGTGTCGGTGGCCGCGAGGAGACTCTCCACATGCCGACCATGACCGAGCTCGACTTCGAGGAGAAGTGGGGCCGTGATCCGAGGCGTCACGCTGCGAAGCTCGAGGCGTGCCGCACCGATCTCGGCATCCCGCCCGCCCGATACTTCCAGCTGCTCGGGCGCGCGATCGACACCCAAGAAGCGCTTGCGTTGAACCCGATGCTGGCGAGACGCCTCATACGTCAGCGCGCTGAACTCCGACAGTCCAGAGAACGACGAGTGGCTACGGGCGTGGCTGCGCGTCCAGCCACGATCTGATGTACTCCGCGTACGCCTCGGCTAAGCACTCGTCGAATGTCGGCATCGCGGGTCACTCGACTACTGAAGACGCCGCCTCAAGCGGAACTCCGTCGGCGCGGCAGGCACGCACGACCGACTCCATGTCTTCCATGAACTGGCTGCTGTCGATCATGAGCATGTGCAGGCCCTCAGGCGGGAAATTGTCCATCGTTCGCTCGATGCGCTTTGCGACCTCGCCCGTGGCATCCAAGTAGGCGCCGTCGAACTTCGCTTCGAGACCGCCTGTGGCCTCCACCGCGTTGGCATCACCAGTGAGTGCCTGAGCGAGCTCCACAGTCGCATCCCAGAACGACTCGCACGCCGCGGTGTTGTCTGGGGAGCTTGCGTCTGTCGCTATGGGCGGTTCTGTGGGCGCCGCCGGCGCGGCACTAGCGCACCCCGTCAAGATAAAGACTGCCGCGAGCGCAGCGGCACCGATGCGAACCTTCATGCTCTCCCCCAAAGACGTGCTGTCGAGCCTACCGTGGTAGCCGGCATCTGAAAGCGATGGGTAAACGATGGATCTCGAAGGAATCGAAGCGTGGGAGCGGCCGGATCCCGCCCAAACAGTGCCGGCTACAGGACTTGAACCTGCAACCCCCGTATTACAAGTACGGTGCGCTACCAATTGCGCCAAGCCGGCGGAGCGCCCAGTCTATCGGCGCACGGGCACGCCTTACGGAGCGGCGGTGGCGGTCTCTTCAGGAGCCGCGGTCTGTGCCGGAGCGGCCGTCTCGGCAGGGGTCGCCGAGGGGGTGGGCGTCGGCGTGGCGGTGCGGAAGTAGGCGTCGCTCGCGACGGCGAAGACGAACTGCTGGAACTCCTTCGGGTCGCTCAGCTTGCCCACGTAGGGCGTGCCGTTGACGAGCACCTTCGGCATGCTGTCGAGGGTGAGCCCTTCGGTGTCGGGCAGCCCCTTGAGAGCGCGATCGGTCGCCGCCTTCGCCCAGGCCGCGAACTCCTCGTTCTCGATGCACGAGCGCACGGTCGTGGGGTCGGTGACGCTCGAGCCCTGCGCGAGGTCGGCAAGTTCCGAATCGGAGTGTCCATCGGTGTCGATCTCGGGCTGGGCGCGCAGCAACTCGTTGTTGAAGTCGAAGAACCGTTCGGGCGAGTGCGTGGCGACGCAGGCGGCCGCGCTCGCGGCACGCAGCGAGTACTTCGTTCCGTTCGACTTCGCCGTGAGCATCGCGACGGGGTAGTAGGTGAGCGACGCGGTGTCGCTGCTCACCCACTGCGAGAGCTGCGACCGGTTGGCGAGCTGGAACTCGCGTGCACCGGCGGAGAGGTAGTCGACGTACACGCGGATGTCGACCGCGGGGGCGGCCGTCGGTGTCGTGGTCGGCGCGGCTTCGCCCTCGACCGCAGCATCCGTCGGCTCGGGCACGGGGGTGGCGTCTGCGATCGAACCGTCGCCGCCGCCGACAGCGGTGATGTCGGAGACGGTGAAACCGTCCTGCGACGCGTTCTCGGGCTGCGCCTGGGGGGTGGATGCTGTGGAGTCGAGCGCCCACGCGACACCGAAGGCCGTGCCGCCGACGACGACGAGCGCAGCCACGCCGATCAGCACGCCGCGCAGGATGCGCAGGCGAGACTGCTTCGTCTGAACCTGCTGCGCTTTCTCGCGGACGGCCTCTCGGCGGTCGCGCTTCGCGGGCACGTTCGGGGACTCGTCGTGGGACATGAAACCTTCTGGAAAAGACGTGCGCCGGCTCGGATCCCGGCGTGCCGCAGGAGAACGCGGTCGAATGACGATGCTAGCCAGGCAGGCTGGGAAAAGCCCAGACGCACGGCCGATCCGTGGCCCCACCCGAGCGGGTCCGGGTCGTGACATAATGACCCTGCGCCCGAAGCCGTGCGCACGGGGCTTACCCGCCCCGCTCATTCCATCACTACGGATCGTCCGGCACGTACCTGCCGGTGAAGGAGAAGAGAATATGGCGTCCGTCACGTTTGACAACGCAACCCGTCTGTACCCCGGTGGCACGCGCCCCGCGGTCGACAAGCTCAACCTCGAGGTGAGCGATGGCGAGTTCCTCGTTCTCGTCGGCCCCTCCGGTTGCGGAAAGTCCACGTCCCTGCGCATGCTCGCGGGCCTCGAAGAGGTCAACGACGGTCGCATCCTCATCGGTGACCGCGACGTCACCGATGTGCCCCCGAAAGACCGCGACATCGCGATGGTCTTCCAGAACTACGCGCTCTACCCGCACATGACGGTTGCCGAGAACATGGGCTTCGCGCTCAAGATCGCCGGCGTCGGCAAGGACGAGCGCGCCACCCGCGTGCTCGAGGCCGCCAAGCTCCTCGACCTCGAGGAGTACCTGACCCGCAAGCCGAAGGCGCTCTCGGGTGGTCAGCGTCAGCGCGTCGCCATGGGCCGCGCCATCGTGCGTCAGCCCCAGGTCTTCCTCATGGACGAGCCGCTGTCGAACCTCGACGCCAAGCTCCGCGTGCAGACCCGCACCCAGATCGCGTCGCTGCAGCGTCGCCTCGGCGTCACCACGGTCTACGTCACGCACGACCAGACCGAGGCGCTCACCATGGGCGACCGCATCGCGGTTCTCAAGGACGGCATCCTCCAGCAGGTCGGCACCCCGCGCGACCTGTACGAGAAGCCGAACAACGTATTCGTCGCCGGCTTCATCGGTTCGCCGGCCATGAACCTGTTCTCGGCCGACCTCGCCGAGGGCGGCGTGCGCTTCGGCACCGAGGTCGTGCCGCTCGACCGCGACACCGTCGGCCGCGCCAACGGCAGCCAGGTCACCGTGGGTGTGCGCCCCGAAGACATCGTGGTCGGCCCCGCCGACGGCAAGGGCCTCTCGGTCGTCGTCGACCTCGTCGAGGAACTCGGCGCAGACGGCTACCTCTACGGCCACACCGAGATCAACGGCAAGCGCGCCGACCTCGTCGCGCGCGTCGACGGCCGCAGCCACCCGAACGCGGGCGAGACGGTCACCCTGGCCGCCAGCGCCGGTCACGTGCACGCGTTCGACGCCGACTCGGGCGAGCGCCTGAACGACAAGGCCATCGCCTCGGCGTAAGCCAACACGCACAACGTCAGAAGCACCGTCGCGGCGCGTCCGTCGGTCCTCGATTCCATCGAAGGATCCGACGGGCGCGCCGCGTCTTTGTGAAGGAAGGTCTCGTGTCCGACTCCCTCAGCATCACCGCCAGCTCCGTCGACCCGGGGCTGCTCGCCCTCCCCTGGTCGACGCCCCTCGCCGACTGGCCGAGCAGCAACATCGTGTTCCTCCCGAAGGGCCTCTCCCGGCACCTCGTGCGTTTCGCGAACCTATCGGGCCGCGTGGTCGCCATCAAGGAGACCACCGAGGAGATGGCGCGCCGCGAGTACGACATGCTCGGCAATCTCACCCGCCTCGACGCCCCGTGCGTCGATCGCGTCGCCGTCATCGCGGGCAGGACCGACGCCGACGGCGAGCCCCTCCCCGCGGCGCTCGTCACCGCGCATCTGCGCTTCTCGCTCCCCTACCGCGCGCTGTTCACCCAGGTGCTGCGGCCGGATACCGCCACACGGCTCGTCGACGCCCTCGCGGTGCTGCTGGTGCGCCTGCACAACGTGGGCTTCTTCTGGGGCGACGTCTCACTGTCGAACACCCTCTTCCGCCGCGACGCGGGGGCCTTCGCGGCCTACCTCGTCGACGCCGAGACCGGCGAGCTGCACGAGGGCGGCCTGACGCGCGGCCAGCGCGAGCACGATCTCGACGTGGCCCGCACGAACATCGCCGGCGAGATCATGGACCTCGAGGCGGGCGGGCGCCTCGAGGGCGGCATCGACGCGGTGCAGATCGCCGACGGCATCATGTCGTCGTACTGGTCGCTGTGGGCGGCCCTCACCGACCAGGAGACCTTCACCGTCGACGAGTCGTGGCGCATCACCGAGCGGGTGCAGCGCCTCAACGCGCTGGGATTCGACATCGGCGAGATGTCGATGCAGACGACCTCCGACGGCACGCGCGTGGCGATCGAACCCAAAGTCGTCGACGCCGGACACCACCAACGGCGCCTCATCCGGTTGACCGGCTTGGACGTCGAGGAGAACCAGGCCCGACGACTGCTGAACGATCTCGACGAGTTCCGCGCGCGCATCTCTCGCCTGGGAGCCGACGAGGAGATGGTCGCCCACGAATGGCTCACCCGCGTGTTCGAGCCGATCGTCATGGCGATCCCCTTCGACCTGCGCGCGAAGCTCGAGCCCGCCGAGGTGTTCCACCAGGTGCTGGAGCACCGCTGGTACATGTCGCAGGCCCGCGGGCGCGCCGTGCCGCTGGCGGAGGTGCTGACCTCCTACATCGACGACGTGCTGCGCCACCGCCGCGACGAGGCCACGCTGATGGGCCCGTCGACCGAGACGCTGACGATCCCCGTCATCACGGGCAGCATCCCGACCCCCGACCCCGCCGACGACATCGACTGGCGCGACCTCGTCTGACCTGGCGCGCTGACCGCGAAACCCGTTCGGGCGTCAGAAGAGCGTCAGTAGCCGACGGTGAAGCGGCCGCGCGGATGCTTCGGCGACTCGATCTCGTCAATCACGGCGACCCCCAGGTCGGGCCCGGAGATGAACGATTCGCCCTCGGCGTCGGTCACGAGCACGTCGCCGCCGTCGCGGTACGAACCCGTGCGCTCGCCCGGCGCCCACGCGCCGAAACCGGCGGCGGGGTGCACGTAGAACCAGTCGCGCGATGCCGGCGTGCGCTCGAGGTCTTCGAGGATCTCGATGGCCTCCCGCGCTTCGGGCTTGTACTCCTCGGCGAAGCCGTCGGTGTCGATGAGCCGCGGTCCTCCTGCGGCGACGAGGCTTCCGCCCGCGCCGCCAATGACGCCGATCCGGACCGTGTCGGGCAGAGCCGCGACGAGCTCGGCGACGGCCGGGCGCACCTTTCCGAGCATGTCGCCGCGGCCGGGCACGGTCGACACGATCACGTCGACCCCCTGCAGCTCGGCGACGAGGTTCGGTACGTCGAGCAGGGTGCCCTCGATGTAGGTCGCGCCCTCGACGCGCTCGTTGGGCACGGTGCGTGCGACCGAGACCACCGTGTGACCACGGCGGACTCCCTCGGCGACGATGTGGCTGCCGGCGTAGCCGGTTCCTCCGATGACGGCGATGCGGGCCATGACGTTCCCTTCGATCGGTGCGCGGATCATCGAGCGGGCCTCGGCGGGATCAGCCCCGCCGACGGCGTCACTCGCGGACGGAGCGCAGAGTGGAGACCTGGTATAGGGCGACGGATGCTGCGATCCCGGCGTTCAGCGACTCGGTGGCCGTCGAGATCGGGATCGAGACGATCTGGTCGCACGTCTCGGTCACCAGGCGCGACAGGCCCTTGCCCTCGGAGCCCACCACGATGATGACGGGACGGTCGGCGAGATCGAGCGCCGGCAGCGACACATCGCCGTCACCGTCGAGACCGAGCACGAACACGCCCTGCTTCTTGAGGTCCTTGAGGGTGGCGGTCAGGTTCGGCGCGAGTGCCACGGGGATGCGGGCGGCGGCTCCCGCGCTCGTCTTCCAGGCGGCCGAGTTGACCCCGGCGGACCGCCGCTGCGGAATGATCAGGCCCTGCCCGCCGAAAGCGGCGGTCGAGCGGATGATGGCACCGAGGTTGCGCGGATCGGTGACCCCGTCGAGGGCGACCAGCAACGGCAGCTCTCCCCGGTCGATGATCTGCTCGAGCAGGTCCTGCGGGTGCGCGTACTCGTAGGGCGGCACCTTGAGCGCCACGCCCTGGTGAACACCGTCGAACCCGGCCATGCGGTCGAGCTCGGGACGGGTGACCTCGAGCACGGGGATCTGCCGGTTCGTCGCGATCGACAGCATCTCCTTCACGCGGTCGTCCATCTCGACGCGCTGGGCGATGTAGAACGCCGTCGCGGGGATCTTCGCCCGCAGCGCCTCGAGCACCGAGTTGCGACCGGTGACCGTTTCGGTGTCGTCGTCCTGCTTCGGCCGTCCGCCGCGGCTGGCGTTGCCGCCGGTCGCGCGCACGGCGGGTCGGCCGCCCTTGCCGCCACCAGCCGCGGCGAGGCGCTCCTGGGCGGCCTTGCGCTTGCCGGCGGGGTGCCAGGCGCGCTCCTCGGCCTTGGGGGTGGGTCCGCGCCCCTCGAGGGCCCGCTTGTTCTTGCCGCCCGTGCCTTTGGTCGGGCCCTTCTTCTTGCCACGCCCGGCCGACGGGTTTCCGAAATTAGCCACGGTTCACGCTCCAATGGGTCCCCTCGGGACCGTCTTCGAGGACGATGCCGGCCGCCGCGATCGCATCGCGGATGCGGTCGGCCGTCGCCCAGTCCTTGCTCGCTCGCGCATCGGCGCGTTGGTTGATCATGGTGAGCACGAGGGCGTCGAGGGCGGCGGCATCAGCGCCATCGCCGTCGTGCGACCATCGGGGGTCGAGGGGGTCGATGCCGAGAACGCCCGTCATGACGGCCACGGCGGCGAAGGCAGCGGCGACGGCGTCGCGGTCTCCGGTGTCGAGGGCGAGGTTGCCCTCGCGCACGGTCTCGTGGATGACGGCGAGCGCCTGCGGCACGCCGAGGTCGTCGTCGAGGGCGGCGGCGAACCGCTCGGGCACCACGGCATCCATCTTCCGTCCGCCCTCATCGGGGGCGAGCAGACGCACCGCGCGCTCCTCGAAGGTGCGGATGCGCTCGAGAGCGGCCTCGGCCTCCGAGAACGCGCGATCGGAGATGTCGAGGCTCGAGCGGTAGTGGGCCGCGCCGAGCGCGTAGCGCACGACGAGCGGGTCGCGCTCGGCGAGCACGTCGTCGGCGAGCACGAAGTTGCCGATCGACTTCGACATCTTCTGACCGTCGACGGTGACGAGCCCGTTATGCACCCAGTACCGCGCGAACGCGTCTCCGGCGGCCGTCGACTGGGCGAGCTCGTTCTCGTGGTGCGGAAAGCGCAGATCGAGCCCGCCGCCGTGGATGTCGAACTCCGCGCCGAGGTAGCGGCGTGACATCGCGGAGCACTCGATGTGCCACCCCGGGCGTCCGGGGCCCCACGGGGAGTCCCAGATCGCGCTGGTGGGCTCGCCCGCCTTGGCGCCCTTCCACAGGGCGAAGTCGCGAGGATCGCGTTTGCCGCGGGGGTCGGCATCGGCGGCCGGCTCCATCGCGTCGAGCGACTGATGGGTCAGCGAGCCGTAGTCGCCCCACGACCGCACGTCGAAATAGACGTCTCCCGCGGCATCCGCGTTCGCTGCCGAGGGGTAGGCGTGCCCCGCGTCGATCAGTCGCGCGATGAGCTCCTGCATCTGCGGGATCGACGCCGTGGCGCGCGGCTCGTAGGTCGGCGGGAGAATCCCGATCGCGGCGTAGGCGCGTGAGAACGCGAGCTCCATACGGTAGGCGAGCGCCCACCAGGGCTCGACGGCTGTCGCGTTGGCGAGCACCTTGTCGTCGATGTCGGTGACGTTGCGGACGAAGGTGACACGACCGAAGCGGTGCGCGAGCCAGCGGCGCAGGATGTCGAACGCGAGGGCCGCGCGCACGTGGCCGATGTGTGGTCCTGACTGCACGGTCGGGCCGCAGACGTAGATCGAGACGTTTCCGGGGTCGAGCGGGACGAAGTCGCGCAGGGCCTGCGCTTTCGTGTCGTACAGCCGGAGAGTCACCGCTCCAGCCTACCCGGGGCCCTCGTGGCGTAACGGGCGCCCGGCAGCCGATAGAACTGGAGGATGCTCGCCCTGATCGCCGTGGTCGCCGCCGCCGTTCTCTTCGGCACGACGGGCACGTCCCAAGCGCTCGGTCCCGCCGATACGACGCCCCTCGCGGTGGGGGCGATGCGGCTCGCCATCGGCGGTACGGCGCTGGCGGCGATCGGGCTGTCGCTCGGCGCACGGTCGCGCCGTCGCGCATCGGCTTCGCCGCGCCTGACTCCGCGCGCCGTCGTACTCATGGCGGTCACCGGCGTGTGCCTGGCCGTCTATCAGCCGCTGTTCTTCCTCGGCACCGAGCGCAATGGCGTCGCGGTGGGCACCGTGGTGGCGCTCGGCTCGGCGCCTGTGATCGCCGGACTGATCGAGTGGGCCCTCACGAAGCGTCGCCCCTCCGTGGTCTGGGTGGCAGCGACGACCCTCGCCCTCGTCGGCGTCGTGCTGCTGGGCGTCGGCGGCGCAGACGGCGCCGCCGGTGCCGATCCGCTCGGTTTCGTCGGCTCGGTCGGAGCGGGTGCCTCGTTCGCGGTGTTCGCGAACGCGCAGCGCCGGCTCATGGACGGCGGATGGGATCCGTTCACCGTCGCCGGCGCGATGGGTGCGACGTCGGCGGCCGTGGCCTTCGCGGCGCTGCCGTTCGTCGACCTGTCGTGGCTCGGTGCGCCCGGCGGGCTCGCCATGTCGCTCTGGCTGGGGCTCGCGACGATCGCCGTCGCCTACACGCTCTTCACGTGGGGACTCGGCCGCCTCACCGCGTCGGTGGCGGCGACCCTCACGCTCGCCGAACCCCTGACCGCGGGAGTGCTCGGGGTCGCGGTGCTCGGCGAACGTCTCTCCCCGCTCGCGGTCGGCGGACTCGCCGTCCTGGGCGCGGGCCTGGTGCTCCTGGCCGTCGGATCCCGGCCACGCCGCGATCCGGCACCGTTCGCCGTCGAGGGCTGACATCGACGCGCGGAGCCGACGCATTCCCCCGCCGCGGAGTCGGACGGATGCTGCTAGGCCGCGCGCGCCGTCGACGACCCGTTCCCGGCGTTCGTCGCGCGCGCTCTGACGTGCCGCGCGGATTTACGCCGGGAGGAGGAGGGCGACCGCCGTGACGGCGACTCCTTCGCCGCGGCCCGTGAAACCAAGCCCGTCGGTCGTCGTCGCGCTGACCGAGACGGAAGCCCCGCCGAGCGCTGCGGAAAGGGCCGCTTCGGCCTCGGCCCGGCGCGGAGCGAAGCGCGGGCGGTTCGCCTGCATCTGCACCGAGACGTTGCCGATACGCCACCCCGCCTCCCCGAGCAGCGCCGCCGTGCGCGAGAGGAAGACGTCGGCGTGCGCACCGACGTACTCGGGGCGGTCGGTGCCGAAGTGCGTGCCGATGTCGCCGAGGCCGGCCGCCCCCAAGAGGGCGTCGACGATCGCATGGGCCACGGCGTCGCCGTCGGAGTGCCCCGACAGCGCCGGCTCGCCCGGCCACTCCACCCCCGCGAGCCAGAGAGCACCGTCACCCCCGAAACCGTGCACGTCGGTGCCGAGACCCACGCGCGGGGCCGCCTGCGGCGCATCGAGAAGCGTCTGCGCCCGCGGCACCGGCGCGACGAGATGACGGGCTCGATCGAGGTCGGCGGGCGTCGTGATCTTGAACGCCAGCGGATCGCCGTCGACGATCGCGATCGGGTGGCCGGCGGCGGCCACGAGAGCGGCATCGTCGGTGTGCTCGTGGTCGGCCAGACGATAGGCCGTGTCGAGGATGTCGCGGCGGAACCCCTGCGGCGTCTGGGCCGCGACGAGATCGGCACGATCGACCCCTTCTCGTACGCGTGGCCCGGCGACGCGCTTGACGGTGTCGATGACCGGAAGCGCGGGGAGCACAGCGGGAAGACCGTCGTGCAGCGCGTCGAGCACACGGGCGAACAGCGCCGCGGGCGCCAACGCCCGCGCGGCGTCGTGGACGAGCACGTATTCGACGTCGGGCCAGAGTGCCCGCAGCCCCGCGGCGACCGATTGCTGCCGCGTGGATCCGCCGGCGACGACGGTGACGAGGTCTCGTCGGCCGCCCGCCGCCGCCAGGGCGTCGGTCAGGGCATCGCCCTGATGCGTCGCGGGGGCGACGATCACCACCTGCGCGGGCTCGGCGCGGAAGACGCCGGCCAGCGCGTGGCGGAGGATCGACGACTCGTCGATTCCGACCATCGCCTTCGGTCCGCCCGCGCCGAGGCGGGTACCCGACCCGGCGGCGACGACGATGATGGCGACGTGGGGAACCGGCAGCATGCTCACGCCGCCACGCTATCTGCCTCTAGGAGGCGAGGACCTCATCGAGAACGAGACCCGCTCGCTCCTCGTCGGTCTTCTCGGCCAGAGCGAGCTCCGACACGAGGATCTGTCGTGCCTTCGCCAGCATCCGCTTCTCACCCGCGGACAGACCGCGGTCCTGGTCGCGGCGCCAGAGGTCGCGCACGACCTCGCTGACCTTGATCACGTCACCGGAAGCGAGCTTCTCGAGGTTCGCCTTGTACCGACGCGACCAGTTGGTCGGCTCCTCGGTGAAGGGGGCGCGGAGCACGTCGAACACGCGGTCGAGGCCCTCTTTGCCGATGACGTCGCGGACGCCGACGAGGTCGACGTTCTCGGCGGGCACCTCGATGATCAGGTCTCCCTGGGTGACGTTGAGCTTCAGGTATTTCTTGGACTCGCCACGAATGATCCGGTCCTTGACCTCGATGATCGTGGCCGCCCCGTGGTGGGGGTAAACGACCGTCTCGCCAACCTCAAAAAGCATGTAGTTATGTCCTTTCGGCAACGTCCAGGATACCACAGGCAGGTTTGCGCTAAGGTTCTCCACCCTGGAGCCGGGAACGCCACGGACGACGCGGTCCCGCGGGGGGTCGAGCGACCGCGTAGACTGCATAAGATGCCGTCTGCTCCGCTGGGAGGAACCGTGAAATCCCGCCTCGTCGCGTCTATCGCCCTGAGTGCCGCCGTCCTCCTGGGAACGAGCGGCTGCGCCCTCGTCTCCACCCAGGCGACGAAGCTGCCCTACTCCCCCGGTGACGGGGTGAACATCCCCGACTCCGGGCCGCTGAAGGTGCGCAACGTCGTCATCATCAGCGACGCCGACGGCGACGCGGCCAACATGATCGCCGCGATCGTCAACGAGACCGACGAACCGCAGACCCTGAGCCTCGAGCTCGGCGAAGGTTCCACCGCTCAGACGGCGACCGTCCGCGTCGGCGCCCGCGAGACCGTGAGCCTCGGCGACTCGGCGGAGAACGAGCCGCCGCTCGCCCTCGACGCGATCGACGGCCTCCCCGGATCGACGATCCCGGTCTACTTCCAGTCGGGCGATTCCGAGGGCGTGCTCTACCAGGTGCCCGTTCTCGACGGCGAACTCGACTACTACGGCGACTTCCAGCCCTGAGGCCTGATTACGCCGTGACAGCCGCGCTCACCCCGACGGGTGAGCGCGGCTTCTGTCATCCCTCGAAGCGGTAGCCGAGACCCCGCACCGTGACGAGCATGTTCGGGTCACTGGGGTTCTGCTCGATGCGCGATCGGATGCGCTTGATGTGCACGTCGAGCGTCTTGGTGTCGCCGAAGTAGTCGGTGCCCCAGACGCGGTCGATGAGCTGGCCGCGCGTGAGAACGCGACCCGCGTTGCGCATGAGCACCTCGAGGAGCTCGAACTCCTTCAGCGGCATGCTGATCTCGTTGTTCTCGACCGACACCGTGTGCCGGTCGATGTCGAGGGTCACACGCCCGCCGGTGAGCACGCGGTCGTCGAGGTCGGACTCCACCTGCGAATAGCGCCGGAGCACAGCCCGCATGCGGGCGAGGAGCTCCCGAGCCGAGTAAGGCTTGGTGACGTAGTCGTCGGCGCCGAGCTCGAGCCCCACCACGATGTCGACCTCGGAGTCCTTCGCGGTGAGCATGATGATCGGCACGGTGGTGCTGAGACGGAGTTGACGGCACACCTCCGTACCGGGCATGCCGGGGAGCATGAGGTCGAGCAGCACGATGTCGGCACCGCGCTCACGGAAGGCGGACAGCGCGATCGCGCCGTCCTCGGCGATCTCGACCTCGTACCCCTCCCGACGCAGCAGATAGGCCAGCGGGTCGGCGAGATCGGGCTCGTCCTCCACGATAAGCACTCGGGTCATGCTGTTTCCCCCTTCACGGGTGTGGAACGGCTCGTCACGGCCGCCTTGCGGGGCTTGCGACGGGCTTTGGTGCGCGGCGCCCGATCCTCGGGCACATCGGCCAGGGGCAGGCGGATGGTGAACGTCGATCCGCGACCGGGGCGCGACCAGAGCCGCACCTCACCGCCGTGACGCTGCACGGCATGCTTGACGATCGACAAGCCGAGGCCCGTGCCACCCGTGCGGCGCGAACGAGCCTGGTCGGCGCGGTAGAACCGTTCGAACACACGGTTCTGGTCGCTCTCGTGGATGCCGATGCCGCGGTCGGTCACGGCGATCTCGACCACTCCGTCGATCGCCTTCACCCCGACGCCGACGCTCGAGCCCTGGGGCGAGTAGGCGATGGCGTTCGCGATGAGGTTGCCGACGGCCTCGCTCAGCACCTGCGCCTCGCCGCGGACGTACAGGCCGCGGGTGCCGCCGCGGACGATCGAGACCTGCGCGGAATCCGCCTGCAGCGTGTGGGCATCGACGGCCGAGGCGACGACCTCGTCGATCGAGACGTCTCGCACCTCCGTCAGCTCGGCCGACGCCTGCAGCCGCGAGAGGCTCATGATGCGCGAGGTGAGGGCACCGAGCCGCGAGGCCTCGGCGCTGAGGCGCGCGGTGAAGATGCGCACCTGGTCGGGGTCGTCGGCGGCCATCTCGATCGCCTCGGCGAGCAGAGTCACCGCGCCGACGGGGGTCTTCAGCTCGTGGCTGGTGTTGGCGACGAAGTCGCGGCGCATCTCCTCGACGCGCTCGCGCTCGGTGATGTCGCGGATCAGCACGAGTGTGAGCCGTGGCGAGATGGCCGTCGCCCGCGCGGCGACCAGACGCGGTTCCGACGGCGCGGCGCCGCGCTGCAGACGCAGGTTCTCGGTCGCCGGCGCGCCCGAGTCGCGCGAGAGACGCGCGAGAGTGCGCACCTCGTCGCTCGGGATGACCTCGCCGACGCGAAGGCCGAAGACCTCGGCCGGCGCCGACGCGGCCAGCACGGTAGATGACGCGTCGGTGACGATCGCGGCGTCGTCCATCGCGGCGAGGATCGCCGACACACCCGAGGGCACGTCGTCCGACGTGCGGGCGATGGCGCGATCCCGAATCCGGAAGGCGTAGGAGATCAACCCGCTCACACCGCCGCCGATCACCGCTCCCAGGAGGAGGGCGAGCAGCGTGAGCTGCGTCTGATCCATAGGCCAAGAGTAAACGGCACGAGACGTCAACCCCCGCCCAGCCCCCGTCGTACCCCGTTCGCACCCGATACTGTTCACTCGTAAGGCACCGCTCGTTAACCTCGGCTGGGGAAAATCGCCTGGGTAGCGGGATGCACCGGCGTGCCTGCGAATCAGGAAGGTTGCCGCAATGCGTGAAGTATTCCACCAGTCCCTCGAGGACGTGCAAGCACGACTCGTCGAGATCGCCGAACTCGTCACGGTCGCCATCGAGAAGGCCACCCAATCGTTCTCCACGAGCGACGTCGGCCTCGCCGAAGCCGTCATCGAGGCCGACGCGATCATCGACGAGAAGGCTGCAGCCCTCGACGAGCTCGCCATCGAGATCCTCGCCCGCCAGCAGCCCGTCGCCCGTGATCTGCGCATCGTGGTCACTGCGCTGCGCGTGAGCGCTTCGCTCGAGCGCATGGGCGACCTCGCCGAGCACATCGCCCAGCTGTCGCGTTCGCGCTTCCCCGAGCGCGCCATCCCCAAGGGCCTCAAGTCGACCTTCACCCGCATGGGCGAGCTCGACGTGACAGTCGCGAAGAAGCTCACCGAGCTGCTGCGCACCGAAGACCTCTCCATCGCGGAAGAGATCCGCAACGACGACGACGCCATCGACGACCTGCACCTCAGCGTGTTCGAGAAGGTGCTCGGCGAAGGCTGGACGGGCGAGGCCACCGCAACGGTCGACGCGACCCTCGCCAGCCGCTACCACGAGCGCTTCGGCGACCACGCGGTCTCCGTCGCCAAGCGGGTCGTCTACCTCGCCACCGGCGACTGGGCGGGCGCCGACGACTCGGTGACGCTCCCCATGTAACGACGCTCGAACGACGAAGAGCGGATGCTGCGCAGCATCCGCTCTTCGTCGTTTCAGCCTCGGGTCAGCCCTTGCCCTGTGCGGCCACGGCCGCGGCGCCGGCGGCGGCGGCCTCCGGGTCGAGGTACTCGCCCTTGCCGACGGGCTCGAGGTTCTCGTCGAGACGGTAGACGAGCGGGATGCCGGTGGGGATGTTCAACTCGGCGATGTCGTCGTCGCTGATGCCCTCGAGCTTCTTGACGAGGCCCCGCAGCGAATTACCGTGGGCGGTGACGAGCACCGTCTTGCCGGCGCGCAGGTCGGGGACGATCGCGTCTTCCCAGTACGGGAGCATGCGGTCGATGACGAGCTTGAGCGATTCGGTGTGGGGCACCTCGCCGTCGATGCCGACGTAGCGGGGGTCGCCGACCTGGCTGTACTCGTCGTCGGCGGGGAGGGCCGGCGGCGGAACGTCGAACGAGCGACGCCAGAGCTTGAACTGCTCGGGTCCGAACTCTTCGAGTGTCTGGGCCTTGTCCTTGCCCTGGAGGGCGCCGTAGTGGCGCTCGTTGAGACGCCACGACCGCTTCACGGGGATCCACAGCCGGTCGGCCGCGTCGAGCGCGATGTTGGCGGTCTGGATCGCGCGGCTGAGCACCGACGTGTGCAGCACATCGGGCAGCAGCCCCGATTCGGCCAGCAGTTCGCCGCCGCGGGCGGCCTCGGTCTTGCCCTGTTCGGTGAGACGGACGTCGACCCAACCGGTGAACTGGTTGGTCTTGTTCCACTCGCTCTGGCCGTGTCGGAGGAGGATCAGCGTGTATGGCGCGGTCATGCCGCCATCCTATCGAGAGCGGCCCTGGCACACTGGGGATGTGGGGGCGTCGCCGGTCGGTCAGATCACCCGCGGCACCACCGGTACGAATCGGCTGCGGCGGGTCGATCGATGGATCGCCCGGCACCGGGTGCTGCGACGAACCGATGACCCGCTCGTGGTCGATCTCGGCTTCGGCGCCAGCGCGGTGACGACGCTCGAGCTGACGCAGCGGCTGGCCCGCGTGCGCCCCGATGTCGAGGTTCGCGGCCTCGAGATCGATCCGGAGCGCGTGGCGCGAGCGCGGGCGCAGCTCGACGCATCGGGCATCACGGGGGTGTCGTTCGCGCGCGGCGGGTTCGAGGTTCCGCTGCCCGCCGGGCGGCGTCCTGCCGTCATCCGCGCGATGAACGTGCTGCGCCAGTACGACGAAGGCGACGTCTCCGACGCGTGGGGACGCATGGCCTCACGTCTCGCGCCCGGCGGGATGCTCGTCGAGGGCACGTGCGACGAGATCGGCCGCGTGATGACCTGGGTCGAGGTCGGCCACGACGCCGCACCGCGGAGCCTGACCCTGTCGCTGCGTCTGGCCGGGCTGCAGCAGCCGTCGATCGCCGCCGAGCGGCTGCCCAAGGCCCTCATCCACCGCAACGTGCCCGGCGAGCGCGTGCACGATCTGCTCGCCGCCCTCGACCGCGAATGGGAGCGCGCTGCCGCGCAGTCGGCGTTCGGCCCCGTCTCGCGATGGCGTACGGCCCTCGCCGCCGTCGCGGACGCGGGATGGCCGCTGCTCGAGCGCTCGCGATGGCGCCTCGGCGAGGTCGGCGTGCCCTGGCACGCGGTCGCGCCCCGCTGAACGCTGCGACGGCCTCGGCGAGCCGCACGCCGGGTCAGATGCGCGGGATGATCGCCCGGGCATCCCCCGGCGGCATGCCGGTCGCGGTGAGGAGGTCTACCGCGAGCGGCCTGAGCGCCGCGATCAGGTTGTGGTCGCCGAGGCCCGCCCCGGGCAGCATCGCGGCGGGGTCGAGCCGGGCGGCGATGCCGACGATCACCGCCCGGGCGGCGGGCTCCACCGAGATGTCGTCGAGGGAGTCGGCGACGAGCCGCGCGGCGCGACCGAGTTCGGCGAGGAGATCGGCGGCGACCTCCCGGGGCTGGCCGTCGTCGACGAGATACGAGATGCGGCGGGCGACGACCCGCAGGTTGCGGGTCGCGAGATCCATCGACTGGCGCATGCGTTCGTGTCGCGCGAGCTCCGAGCGCTCGCGGTGCAGGAAGGGCGAGATGCGGGCGATCGCGAGCCCCGACTCGAGCGATGTGCGCCACTGGTCGACCGCCGCCTGGAGTGCGCGCGCCTTCTCGAGGCCGCGATCGGCGCGCAACCGGTCGCCCCGTCGCAGCGCCTGCACGAGCGTGGAGATGGCACTGTCCACCCCGGCGAAGAGGGTGGCCGCGTCGCGCAGCTCCGGCCGACGCCCGCTGCGGGGCACGAGGGCGGTCACGAGTAGCGCCGCGATCCCTCCGACGATGCCGTCGAGCAGCCGCAGGAACGGCGGCGCTCCGACACCGACGGTGAGGGCGATGAGCGCCTGAATGGCCGCCGCGATGGCGAAGCCGGGCTGCGCCGAGAGAAACCGGGCGACGATCAGGGTCGTGCCCAACGCGAGCGCGATCTGCCACCAGCCGCCGCCGGCGACGAGCACGATGACCTCGGCGATGAGGATGCCCACCAGCATCCCGGCGACCGTTTCGATGACCCGTCGCGGTCGCGCGTCGCGCACGAGCCCGAGACTCGACACGGTGACGGTCGCGGCGACGAGCGGCAGCGCGTGACCCAGGACGAGGTGGGCGAAGGTGTAGGCGCCGGTGGCGGCGAGCACGATCTGGATGATCGCGGCTCCCGAGTCGCGCACCCGGAACAGGCGAGGACGAAGATCGAGTCTCGACCGCCACCCCGTCGTGACGACTCCCGTCGTCGGTGCGGGCTCGTTCGCGGAGCTCACGACGAAGCGGCGCGCCGCCCCAGCCGAGGAAGACGGGGAACGGATGCCGTGGCCCCCGCGTCGCGCGGAACGACGACCTCCTGGGCGGCCGAGACCGGACCGTCGCTCGTCTCGACGACGAGGTCGACGTCGGTGGGCGCCGAGCGCTTCACGATCGCCAGGGCGATGGGGCCGTCCTCGTAGTGGAGAGCGACGGACGTGATCGCCCCGACCTCGTTCTCCCCCGCCCGGACGACGTCGCCCGGCGCGGGCAGCACGCTGTCGCTCCCGTCGAGCTGGAGAGCGACGAGACGGCGCGGCGGATGCCCGAGGTTGTGCACCTTGGCGACGGTCTCCTGTCCGCGGTAGCAGCCCTTCGACAGGTGGACGGCGGTGCGCATCCAGTCGAGCTCGTGCGGGAGGGCGCGTTCGTCGGCGTCGGCGCTCACTCGGGGCCGCCAGGCGGCGACACGGAGCGCATCGACGGCGTCACGGCCGGCCAGGGCGATCTCGCCGCGCGCGGCCGAGGCGACGATCTCGTCGAGCTCGGCGAGGGTGACGACGGCCTCGGTCCAGTCGCGATCGGCACCGGGGTGCGGCTCGACGGCCGCATAGCCCCAGCCTCCCGGCGAGACGTCGGGCCACGGGTCGCGCCAGCGCACGGGGGTGCCCGTCGGACCGACCGCGGCCAGGGCGGCGACGGCCGCTGCGGTGCCGCCCACGAGCGCCAGGTCGTCGGAGCGGTCGCGCACCTCGACGCGCAGCCGGAAGCGCATCTTCGTGAGCCAGGTCGCCAGGGCCGCAGCATCCGAGTCGTCCACGAGCAGCCACGCCGTCTCGCCGTCGTCGACGACGGATGCAGCGTGCTCGACCCGGCCCTGCGGGTCGAGGATCAGTGTCTCGGTGCCGACGCCGGGCGCCAGATGGGTCAGCGACTGCGACGACAGCGAGTCGAGCCAGCTCAGCCTGTCTTCGCCCGAGACCGTGAGCACGCGGCGATCGCCCAGCGGGGCGACGGCGCGGCCCGCGACGAGCGCGCGCTGCTCGGCGAGCGGACCGCCCACGTGACGCAGGCCCCGTTCGTCGGCGACGGCGCCCGCAACGCCGGAGTAGTCGGTGGCCATCAGTCGACCCGCGCCAGACGCGCTGAGGCGTGCGAGCGCACCTCCTGGCCGAAGGCAGCGATGTCCCACGCCCAGAGCAGATGGGCATCGACGAGCCCGTACATGCGGGTGGCGGCGACGTAGTCCTTCGCACCGGCCGCACGCACCACGGCGTCGGTCGAGAGATCGATGCGGGGTCCGCGCACCTGACCGAGGTACAGCTCGTGCACCCCGTCGGCGTGCACGAGCGAGACCTCGATGTCGAACCCGCCCTCGGCGTTGCGGAGCGCTTCGACGTCGTCGACGGTGCGGGCCGTGGCGGGTTCGCGTGCCGGAAGGAGACCCGGCCCCGCGTCGGCGTCGGTGGCGGGACGACTCAGACGCCAGTAGCCCATCTCGGACACGAGCGGTGTGGTCGCGTCGCCGGACTGCAGCCACGCGCTGGCCGAATAGTTCAAGTACGAACCGCCGTCATGGCTGAAGCTCACCCGGTGGGCGAACTCGCCGGCATAGGTGTGCCCGGATGCTTCGTAGTCGAGCACGCCCGTCCCCTCCCAGACGCCGACCAGCCAGGAGAGCGGCGCGAGGTCTGCGGGGAGGTCGGTGGGAAGGTCGAACACGTTCTATCAGCGCTGACCGCGGTACAGGTTCTTCACGACGACCACCGAGACGAAAGCGATGGCGAGCGAGGCCAAGCCCAGCAGGCCCACGAAGAACAGTTCGAGCGCGAGGAGGTCCATGCGTGCAGTCTATCCGGGAACGATCGCGGCGAGCCCGAAGCCCGCGCTGATGACGCCCAGCACGACGAGTGCCCCGAGCACGCTCGCGGCGACCCGCTCGACGAACTGCTGCGAACGGCCGTACGACAGCTGGATGGTGAAAGCCAGCACGAGGCTTGCGGCGAGTCCGACGGTGAGCCAGGCGGCTCGATCGTCGGCGGGCACGAAGATTCCGATCGCGATCCCGGCGAGGGCGGCGGCCACCCAGACGGCGATCACCCCGCCGACCGTGCGGCGAGGTGCGAGTTCAGGACCGGGCATTTCGACATTCTCGCTTACGCGGCGCCCGCGCGCACCCGCGAACACCGGTTCGCCCGAGTCGCCCTAGGATGGGCACGTCGCGGGGAACGCGACGCGGAGGTCCCTGTTGGCACAGCTTCTCGTTCTGAGTTCCGCCCCCGGCGGCAGCTCCGTGCTGCCCGCGCTCGAACTCCTCAGTCATCGCGTTCGGCAGATCCCTGCCGAACCGGCGCAACTGGTGAACGCCCCCAGCGCCGATGTGGTGTTCATCGACGCGCGCGCCGACCTCGTCGGCGCGAAGTCGCTCTGCAAGATCCTGAACACCACGGGGCTCGACGCCCCGCTCGTGCTGGTCGTCACCGAAGGCGGACTCACCGCGGTCTCGACCGACTGGGGCGTCGACGACGTCATCCTGATGACGGCCGGACCCGCCGAGGTCGACGCGCGCATCCGGCTCGCCGTCGGTCGGATGGCGAAGGAGCAGGTCTCCAGCCGCATCCAGACCTCCGGCATCACGATCGACGAGTCGTCGTACTCGGCGAAGGTGCACGGCAAGCCGCTCGACCTCACCTACAAGGAGTTCCAGCTGCTGCACTTCTTCGCCACGCACCCCTCCCGGGTGTTCACGCGCGAGCAGCTGCTGAGCGAAGTCTGGGGCTACGACTACTTCGGCGGCACCCGCACGGTCGACGTGCACGTGCGACGCCTGCGCGCGAAGCTCGGCGATCTCGAGCAGCTCATCGGCACGGTGCGCAACGTCGGCTACCGGTTCAACGTGTACGAAGACGACGTTCCTCCCGGCGCGGCAGCACCGGGAGCCTCGTAGGCGCTCGAAAAGCCGTCGGCCCGTTCACGCGGGTGTCACCTCGCCCTGCCATGATGAGGGAATGATCCAGGACGACGCGCTCGATTCAGGTCTCGGCGACGCGGATGACGACGACTTCGACGAAGCGGTCGAGGCGGCCGACGCCCAGCTTCCCGAGAATCGCTACCTCGACCGCGAGCTGAGCTGGCTGGCCTTCAATCAGCGCGTTCTCGAGCTGGCCGAAGACCCGACGCTCCCCACCCTGGAACGGGCGAACTTCCTGGCGATCTTCGCCAGCAACCTCGACGAGTTCTTCATGGTGCGCGTCGCGGGTCTCGCACGCCGCATCCTCACCGGTCTCGCCGTGCCGACGAACGTCGGACGCGCGCCGCAGGAGGTGCTCGCCGACATCTCGGCCGACGCGCACGCGCTGCAGTTGCGCCATGCCGCGGCATGGAACGACCTGGTGCGCCCGGCGCTGTCCGACTCGGGCATCGACGTCGTCACCTGGGACTCGCTCGAGGACGGCGACCGCGAGACGCTCACCGAGTACTTCCAGACGCAGGTCTTCCCCGTGCTCATGCCGCTCGCCGTCGATCCCGCGCACCCGTTCCCCTACATCTCGGGCCTGTCGCTGAACCTCGCCATCCGGGTGCGCAACGCCCGCACCGGTCGTCAGGAGTTCGCGCGCTTGAAGGTGCCGCCGATGCTCCCCCGCTTCGTCAAGGTCGCGGCGAGCGACCGGGTGCGCTACCTGCCGCTCGAAGAGCTCATCTCCAACCACCTGGGGCACCTGTTCCCCGGCATGGAGGTGCTCGACCACCACGCCTTCCGGCTCACCCGCAACGAAGACATGACGATCGAGGAGGATGAGACAGAGAACCTCATCCAGGCCCTCGAAGCCGAGCTGCTGCGGCGCCGGTTCGGGCCGCCGATCCGCCTCGAGATCACCGACGACATGGACGATCTCACCCTCGATCTGCTCATCACCGAGCTCGATATCACCGAGCAGGAGGTCTACCGCCTCCCCGGCCCGCTCGACCTGCGCGGCCTGTTCGACCTGTCGAAGATCGACCGGCCCGATCTGCACTACCCGCCCCACGTGCCCAAGACCGCCGCGGCCTTCCAGCCGGGCGAGCAGAACGGCCGGGCCGACCTGTTCTCCGCGATCCGATCGGCCGACGTGCTGGTGCACCACCCGTACGAGTCGTTCGCAACGAGCGTGCAGGCCTTCCTCGAGCAGGCCGCACGCGACCCTCACGTGCTCGCCATCAAGCAGACGCTGTACCGCACGTCGGGAGACAGCCCGATCGTGCAGGCGCTCATCGACGCCGCCGAGGCCGGCAAGCAGGTGCTCGCCCTCGTCGAGGTGAAGGCGCGTTTCGACGAGGCGAACAACATCGTCTGGGCCCGCAAGCTCGAAAAGGCCGGCGTCCACGTGGTCTACGGCCTCGTGGGACTCAAGACCCACTGCAAGCTCGCCCTCGTCATCCGCGAGGAAGAGGGCGTGCTGCGCCACTACAGCCACGTCGGCACGGGCAACTACAACCCCAAGACCAGCCGCATCTACGAGGACTTCGGCCTCTTCACCGTCGACGACCAGGTCGGCCGCGACCTCACGCGCCTGTTCAACGAGCTGAGCGGCTACGCGATCGAGAAGAAGTTCAAGCGCCTGCTGGTGGCCCCCCTCCACCTGCGCAAGGGGCTCGTACGCCTCATCGAGCGCGAGCGCGACAACGCCCAGGCGGGCAAGCCCGCGCGCGTGCGGATCAAGGTCAACTCGATGGTCGACGAGCAGATCATCGACGCGCTGTATCGCGCGAGCCAGGCCGGCGTGAAGGTAGAGGTGTGGGTGCGGGGCATCTGTTCACTCAAGCCGGGCGTGCCCGGACTCAGCGAGAACATCACGGTGCGCAGCATCCTGGGGCGCTACCTCGAGCACTCGCGCATCTTCGCCTTCGAGAACGACGGCGATCCGCAGGTGTACATCGGCAGCGCCGACATGATGCACCGCAACCTCGACCGCCGCGTCGAGGCGCTCGTGCGCGTCATCGATCCCGCACAGTTGCTCGAATTGAGCGCCCTCTTCGACCTCGCCATGAGCGACGGCACCAGCTCGTGGCACCTTCGGGCCGACGGCGAGTGGATCCGTCGGAGCGTGGACGCCGACGGCCGACCCCTCGTGGACATGCAGGACAAGACGATGGTGAACGTGCAGCGTCGGCGCCGGGCCCGGGCGGTTCGATGACCGAGACCGCTGTCTATGCCGCCGGCGGTGTGGTGTGGCGAGTGGTCGACGGAAAGCTGCGCGTGCTGCTGATCACGCGCACGCGGTACCGCGACCTGACGCTGCCCAAGGGCAAGCTCGAGCCGGGCGAGACGCTCGCCGAGGCCGCCGTGCGCGAGATCCGCGAAGAGACGGGCCTGCGCGTCGCTCTCGGAGCACCCGTGGGGGTCTCGCGCTACGCGATGCCCAACGGCCGCACGAAGATCGTGCACTACTGGGCGACCGAGGCGACGGATGCGGCGGTGCGCTCGACATCGTTCGTTCCCAACAAAGAGGTCTCCGCCGTCGAGTGGATGAGCGTCAAGAAGGCCCGCGCACGGCTGAGCTACCCCGTCGACATCGAGATCCTCGACGCGTTCACCGCGCTCGTCGACGGTGGCGTGCTGCGCACGTTCCCCCTCGTCGTGCTGCGCCACGCCAAGGCGAAGGCGAGGGAGGACTGGGACGGCGACGACGCGGCACGTCCGCTGAACACCCGCGGTCGGCGCCAGTCCAACGCGATCGTCGGACCGCTGCTGGCGTTCGGGGTGCGGCGCATCGTCTCCAGCCCCGCCGAACGATGCATCCGCACGGTCATGCCGCTCTCGGCCGCTCTGGGACGCCGCGTCGACCGCTCCGACCTCATCAGCGAGCAGGCGTGGTCGGACGGCGTGTCAGACCCCCGCACCGTCGTCGTCGAGCGAGTTCGCGCGCGCAAGCCCGTCGTGCTGTGCAGCCACGGACCGGTGCTCCCCGACATCCTGTCGGAGCTGGCGGCGGCCACGGGCACCCGCCCCGGCGCCTATCTCGGCAGCGCATCCACGCTGGACACCGCGGCCTTCTCGGTGGCGCATCTGTCGGTCGACAACCCCGGCGCGGGCATCGTCTCGATCGAGACGCACGACCCGAGGCTCTAGCGATGACGGGTGCCCCCACGTCGCTCCGCCTCGCGTGGGGCCGCGTGCCGGCCGGCCTCGCGCGGCGCACGGCGGCCTGGGAGCTGATCCGCGACCTCGTGCCCGGGGCCGCGCTGTCGAACCGATGCGCGCGCTGCGGCGGCGACCACGGGCCGGTGCGCATCGCCGGCGCGGAGTTCGAAGCATCCGTCACCTACGCCGGCGACCATGCGGTCGTCGCCGTCGTCTCGCGCGCGGAGGCCGCGGCCGTCGGCATCGACGCCGAGCTCGTCGACGATCCGCGCCGCGACGCGGTCGGCCTCGCGGGCGTGCTCGGCGAGCGGCCCGCCGACGTTCGCGCGTGGACGCGCGTCGAGGCGACCCTCAAGGCCGATGGACGGGGGCTCCGCCTCGACCCCGCTCTGGTCGACGTGGTCGGTACGGCCGCGTCGTGGACCGCCCGCGTGCCCGGCCGGGCGTTCGCGCTCTCCGGCGTCGACCTCGACGGGCCGACCGGGATCGTGCTCTCCGCCGCTTTCGCGACGACGTCGGGCTGACGGCCGGGACACGCGTCCCGACCGTCAGCGGTGGTCAGGCGCGGGTTCTCGAGCGCTGCCACCATCCGACGACGACGTCGATCACGACGAACGCCGCCAGCGTGTAGCCGACGAACGGCAACCAGAGCCCGACGGCGACCGCGCCGACGATCACGGCGACGAGGCCCCACCACGGTGCGCCCCGCAGTGCGCCGCGACGCGGGGGCGTGCCGACGAGAGCACCCGTGCGCGTGGGGCGCCGCTTCCACCACATCGCGTAGCCGAGCACGACCATCGCGGCGATCCCCGAGGCGATGACGAACATCACGATCTGGTTGACGAGGCCGAACATCGAGCCCATGTGGATGTCGATGCCCCAGCGCGCGAGCTTGGCGGGGAGCGAGAACTGCGCGAAGTCGACGCGGTCGACCACCTCGAGGGTGGAGCCGTCGACCGCGACGGCGTCGACCTCCGTGGGGAAGCTGCGCTGGATCTCCTTGACCACCCAGGCCGTGCCGGGCTCGGCGGGAGGTGTGATCTCCACGCGGCCGGTGTTGACGTTCACGCCCTGCGCGACGGCGAGGACGGCGTCGAACGTCGCGGGGTCGGCGCCACCGGTCGGGGCGCTCCCCCCGCCGTGGTGGTCGGCGTGCTCTCCGCCGCCGGCGTCCGCCTCACCCGAGAGGCTCGTGCTCACCGAGGGGGTGCCCCAGTCCAGCGCCGCCCGGAGGTCGGTGACGTTCGCGCCCGCGTAGGCCGACCAGGTGATGCCCGTGGCGGAGAGGAAGAGCGCGCCCACCAGCACCCAGATGCCGACGGAGGTGTGCCACGAGAACACCCGGCGGTATCCGCGGTACGCGCGATTGGGGCGCACGAAGTCTTTCTTGGTCTTCGAGCGACGGACGCGGATGATCCACAGAGCGAGACCCGCGAGCGCGACGACGCCGAGCCAGGATGCCGCGAGCTCGCTGTAGTACCGACCGGGTTCGCCGAGATTGAGGTTGCGGTGCAACTGATCGACCCAGGTGCGCAAGGGCAGTGCCCCGCTGGTGCCGTAGACGACGAGGTCGCCACGGATCTGCCCCGTGCCGGGGTCGATGAAGACCGCGCGCGACTCGCTCTCGCCGAGTCCGTCCTGCGCGAACAGGATGCGGGTGGTGTCGCCGGGTTCGGGGGCCGGCCGCACCGCCGAGAGCGCGGCGGCGTCGCCGATATACGCCTCGGCGATCTCGATCTGGTCGCCGAGGGTCAGCGAGGTGCCGGTGACCGGTGCGCGCAGCTCATGGTCGTAGACGACCTGCTCGACCTGCGGGGTCAGGGCGTAGAGGGCGCCGCTCACGGCGGCGACGAAGATGAACGGGCCGACGAGAATGCCGGCGTAGAAGTGCAGGCGGAGCAGCAGCTGGCCGAACCAGCCTTTCTGCTTCTTCGCCTCGGGAAGCGCCCCGCCGTCGGGGCGCGCGAGTGTCGTGGTCATGGGGAGGTCTCTCGTTTCGGGGTCGTCGACGACGGCGCCGCGCACACCCGTGAGGGAGCACGCGGAGCGGACGCGTCGATCGCAGAAGAAGGGGTCGTCGAAGGGTCGGTGCGCGGCGTTGCCGTGCTCAGACCGCGGGGACGACGGGCGGACCCCTCCGGCGCGATGACGCGACGACGACGACCGACAGGGCCGGTCGTACCGAGACGACCCCCGCCCGCACGAGGCGGGGCACCGGGGGCGAGAAGATCGAGGGAGTCAGGATGCGGCGGCGCACCCACGACAGGAGTCGGCGGGCGAGCTCGATGAGCCGTCGCCCGGTGGCCTCACCGCGGTGAACCGCTGCGACGGTGACGATCGCGGCGATCGCGTGCGCGAGCCACATCGCCGCGCCGGCACCGGTGACGACCGTCTCGGCCGCGGCATCCATCGGCATGCTCAGGCCCACCTGGTGCACATGGGCGCGGTTCGTCGCCACGCCGCTGGAGGGCGCGAAGGTTCCGAGCACGAACAGCGTGTGGAACAGCGTCTGACTGATGCCGACGGCGAGCCCCAGACGCACCGCCGAGAGGCTGCGACCGGCGAGGACGACACAGACCGGCACCGAGATCATGAGCGGCACGACGATGCCGATCCAGCCCGGCATCGCGCCTCCGGCCGACACATGCGAGAGGAGGGCGACGAAGGTCGCCACGCACGCCGCGAGCGACCCGCGCACGAGGCGAGACACTCGCAACCGTCGCATGGCGTCCATTCTGGCAGTACGCCGACGCCGCACTCAGCCGAGCGGCGGCAACGGCGTCCTGTCGATCCACGCGCCCAGCTGCGCCACCGCGGCGGCTCCGCCGGCCGTCGCGACCGCGCGGCGGAAGTCGTCGGTCACCACGGTGCGGTGCCGATTCACCGCGGTCCAGTCGCGCAGCATCCGGAAGAACGTCTCGTCGCCCAGGAGCGTGCGCAGCGCGTGGAGGGTCAGCGCGCCGCGCTTGTAGACGACGTCGTCGAACATGCGGTCGGGTCCGGGGTCGGCCAGAACGAGATCCTGCGGTTCGGCGGCGAGACGGGCGTGGTACGACGCGGCGAGCGCGGCGGCACTGGTGGAACCGGATGCTTCCGACCACACCCATTCGGCGTAGCAGGCGAAGCCCTCGTTGAGCCAGATGTCTTCCCAGCGCGCGAGCCCGACGCTGTTGCCGAACCACTGGTGGGCGAGCTCGTGGGCGACGAGTCGCTGCGACGCGGGCGCGAGATGGTTGGAACCGAAGACGGCAAGCCCCTGCGCCTCGAGCGGGATCTCGAGCACGTCGTCTGTGACCACGAGTGCGCAATCGGTCTGCGGGTAGGGTCCGAACGCCTCGCCGAACACGCGCAGCATGCGCGGCACGTCGGCGAAGGCCGACGCGACCGCCTCGCGGAGGGCCGGCGGTGCGCTCACGCGCACCGTGGGAACGGCGGCGACTCCCGTGCCCGCGAGGGGTGTCGTGCGGTAGCGGCCGATGTGCACGGCCGCGAGATAGGTCGCGGTCGGGGTGTCGGAGGCGAAGGTCGTGGTGACCGTTCCGCCGCGGCGCACGGGCGCACTCGGCGTGCCGGTCGCGGCGGTCTCGTAGCCGTCCTCGGTCGTGATCTCGAGCCGGTAGCGCGCACGGTCGGCGGGCCGGTCGTTGCACGGGAACCACGTCGGGGCTCCCGTGGGCTGAGCGGCGACGAGCGCCCCGTCGTCGAGCTCCTCCCAGCCGATGGCGCCCCATCGGGAGCGACGAGGCGCGGGCTGCCCGGCGTAGACGACCTCCACGGTGAAGCGCTCCCCCGCGGCGATCGGGGCGACGGGCACGACGCGGAGCTTGCGGGGTCCGGGGCGGTATGACGTTCTCGCCTCGCCGTTCACGCGCACCCGCGTCGCGCGAAGCCCCACCAGGTCGAGCGTGAACGCCCGAAGAGCGACGTGGGCGACCGCGTGGAGGGTCGCCACCCCCTCCAGGCGGTTGGTTCGCACGCGGTAACCGATCCGCAGGTCGTACGACTCGACGCCGAACGTCGGATCGCCGCTCTGGGGCATGTACGGGTCGTGCGCGAGCTCTGTCACTGGGCCTCTGTCGGGGTGTCCGTGGCGCCGGGCGTGCGGAGCCGTTCTCTGGTGTTCACCCCAGCCTGTCATTGTGTCGACTGGTAGGCGCGGGCCTTGACCGCGCGCCACGGACCGATCGGGTTTCCGCTCCACCGCGATCCGACCGGGACGGTCTCGCCGCGCATGACGAGCGACGCCGGCCCGACCGTCGCGTGAGCGCCGATCGCCGCGGCCGGCAGCACCACGCTGTGCGGGCCGAGGGTCGCCCCCGCCTCGAGCTCCACCGCATCCATGCTCATGATCCGGTCGTGGAAGAGGTGCGTCTGCACGACGCATCCGCGGTTCACGGTCGAGGCATCGCCGAGCGTCACGAGGTCGGGCTCGGGCAGCCAGTAGCTCTCGCACCAGACGCCCGTGCCGATCTTCGCGCCCAGCGATCGCAGCCACATCGCCAGGGCCGGGGTTCCCGTCGCGGCGCGGGCGAACCACGGTGCGGCCACCATCTCGGTGAAGGTGTCCGACACCTCGGTGCGCCACACGAAGCTCGACCAGAGCGGCTGCTCGCCCGCACGGATCGGACCGACGATGATCCACTTGGCCAGGGTCGACGCCGTCGCCGCCACCGCACCGGCAGCCAGCATCACGACCCCCGACAGCAGGAGCGCACCGACGGGGCCGAGAGAATCCCACAGCGCCGCGAGGGCGAACAGCACCAGCACACCGATCGCGCACGTGACGAAGACCGGCACGACGCGGCAGATCTCCCACAGTGCCCGGGCCACGCGCAGGCCCGGCGTCGGGCGGTACGTGCGCGATTCGTCGCCGGCGGCCGAGAGGCGCCGCAGCCGCACGGCGGGCGAACCCAGCCACGACGACCCCGCCTTCGCCTTGATCGGCGCCGAAGACAGAACCGCGACGAGACCGTCGCGCGGCACGCGATGACCGGGCGCCGCCATGCCGGAATTGCCGAGGAAGGCGCGCTTGCCGATCCGGACGGGACCGATCCGCAGCCATCCGGAGTGCAGCTCGTAGGAGGCGACCATCGTGTCGTCGGCGAGGAAGGCGCCGTCCTCGATCCGCGCCATCGACGGGATCAGCAGAACCGTCGATGCCTCCACGTCGCGGCCCACGCGGGCTCCCAGCATCCTGAGCCACACCGGGGTGAACAGACTGGAATACAGCGGGAAGAGGATCGTGCGCGACGCGTCGAGCAGCCGCTCGATCGTCCATGCCTGCCAGGCCACACGACTGCGCACGGGGTGCACCCCCTCGCGGAGGGCGATCGACAGCACCCGCACGAGCACGACGACCGAACCCGCGAAGACGACCCCCACCGCGAGCACCGCCGGCACGAGCCACACGAGGGCGGCGGCGAGCGCCGAGGCGAGGTCTGCCGCGCCGCGCATGCCCTGCGCGAGCACCAGCCCGCCGACGGCGAAGGCGATCAGCGGCAGCAGCGCGAGTGCGGCGGCCGACGCGGCATACCCCCACAGCCAGCGGTGAGCGGCCGGAGGTCTCTCGGCCGGCCATCCGCCGCCCGCACCGCCGACCCGCACAGCGGGAGAGCCCGCCCAGGTCTGGTCGGCGCGCACGCGGCCGAACACGGCCGAGCCCGGCGCGATCTCGGCGCGCTGCCCGATCCGGGTGCCCGGGGCGAGGGTGCTGCGCGCGCCGATGCTGGCTTCGGCGCCGATGCGCACTCGTCCGATGCGCACGAGGTCGCCGTCGATCCAGTACCCCGTGAGGTCGACCTCGGGTTCGATCGATGCGCGGTCGCCGATCTCGAGCATGCCGGTCACCGGCGGGAGCGTGTGCAGGTCGACGTCGCGGCCGATCTTGGCACCGAGCGCGCGGGCGTAGTACGTCACCCAGGGGGCGCCGGCGAGGCCGACCGCATCGACCTGGGCCGCGATCTGCTCGGCCAGCCACAGCCGCAGGTGCACCGAGCCGCCGCGCGGGTAGTCGCCGGGTACGAGGCCGGCGAGCAGGAGCCGGGCGGATGCTGCAGCGATCGCCATGCGCCCGAACGGCGTCGCGAACACGACGAGGCCGATCACGATGAGCGGCCACGGCGCGGTCGGGAGAGCGTCGAAGCCGGGCACGAGCTGCAGGATGGCGCTGGCGGTCAGCAGGTAGAGCAGCCAGCGCACGCCCGAGAGGATGAACAGCGGAACGCCGAGGAGGGTCTGCGCCCACTGCGTCGCGCGCGGTGTCGGCAGCGGGCGGCGGAATCCCGCGTTCGCGTCGTCATCGCCGAGCGGCCCGAGCGCCTTCGCCATCGCGCCGAGCCGGGGGACGTCGTAGATGTCGGCGACCGAGAACTCCGGCACGCGCGCGCGGATGCGCGACACGAGCTGAGCTGCGGCGAGCGAGCCACCGCCGAGGTCGAAGAAGTCGGCCTTGCGGTCGGGCACCGGCATGCCGAGCACGGCCTGCCACTGCTCGGCGAGCCAGGCCTCCGCGGGCGAGAAGTCGACGGCGACCGGGGCGTCCACACCCGGGAGCGGCCACGGGAGGGCGGCGCGGTCGACCTTGCCCGAGGTGCGCACGGGCAGCTCGTCGACGACGGCGAGGAGCGGAATGGTCGCCGCCGGCAGTCGTTCGCCCAGCGCCGCCCGCGCGGCCGAGCGGTCGAGCTCCGCACCGCCTTCGGTCACGAGGTAGCCGACGAGGATCGGCACGCCGGCCTCGGTGTGGCGCACGGCGACGGTGGCGGCGGCGATCCCGGGCAGGTCTTGCAGGGCCGACTCGACCTCGCCGAGCTCGATGCGGCGCCCGCCGACCTTGACCTGGTCGTCGGCGCGGCCCTGGAAGACGAGGCCCTCGGGGTCGAAACGCACCAGGTCGCCCGAGCGGTAGGCGCGGTCCCAGCCCAGCGTGGGCATGGGCGCGTACTTCTCGCGATCCTTCGCGGGGTCGAGGTAGCGCGCGAGTCCCACCCCGCCGATGATCAGCTCGCCGATGCCGCCCTCCGCGACCCGGTGGCCCGCGTCGTCGACCACCGCGAGCGCCCACCCGTCGAGCGGCAGACCGATGCGGACGGGCATGGATCCGTCGAGCGGGGCGCCGCACGCGACGACGGTCGCCTCGGTCGGTCCGTAGGTGTTCCACACCTCGCGCCCCTCGGCCACCAGGCGTGCCGCGAGCTCGGGCGGGCACGCCTCACCGCCGAAGATCAGCAGGCGCACATTCTCGATCGCGTCGCCCGGCCACATCGCGGCGAGCGTCGGCACCGTGGAGACGACGGTGATGCCCTGACGCAGCAGCCACGGCGCGAGGTCTTCGCCCGACCGCACGAGCGAGCGCGGCGCGGGCACCAGGCAGGCACCGTGCCCCCACGCGAGCCACATCTCCTCGCACGACGCGTCGAACGCGACCGACAGGCCCGCCAGCACCCGGTCGCCCGGGCCGAGCGGAGCATCCTGCAGGAACATGCGCGCTTCCGCGTCGACGAACGCCGCCGCCGATCGGTGCGAGACCGCGACCCCCTTCGGCACTCCCGTCGACCCGGAGGTGAAGATGATCCAGGCGTCGTCGTCGACCGTGGGCGGGGCGACGATGGGCGTCGATCGGGTGCTCGGATGCGGCGCATCTCCGGCGAACAGCGTGGAGACCGGCAGCTCTTCGACAGCGACATCGGCATCGTCGTCGTCCACGGCCGGCGTGTAGTCGCCGGTGCCGGTGATCACGCCCGCGACCCGCGCCTCCCCGAAGACCAGGCGCGCGCGCTCCTCCGGGTCGTCGGCGTCGACCGGCACGTAGGCCGCACCGGCGGCGAGCACGCCGAGGATCGAGACGTAGAGCTCCTTCGAGCCAGACGGCATCCGCACCCCGACACGGTCGCCACGCTCGACGCCCGCCTCGTGCAGGCGTGCGGCCGTCTGCCACACGCGCGCCAGCAGCTCTCGGTAGCTCAGCGCGCCCGATCCGTCGTCGACGGCGGAGGCCTCGGGATGGCGTGCGGCGACCTCCGCCAGCACGTCGATGAGGGTACGCGGAGCGGGTGCGGAGGCGGAGCGGTCGAGCACGGACTGCGCGCCGAGGGGAGGAGAGTCCGTCACGGGCATTTTCACAGCCTATTGAACCGGCCCCCAGACCCGCGGAATCCCGGGCCTGTTCACCGTCCGTTCACCTCTTCAGCCCGGTTGCTTAAGAGTCGCTGTCTAGCGTTCACGACGAACCCTGCACCGGGTTTCGAACCCTGCACCGGGTTCTTCTCTTCCCTCACACGCGAAGGATTCACATCGTGAAGCTCAACCGTTTCGCCCAGTTCGGCGCCGTGGCTGCTGTCGCAGCCCTCGCCCTCGCCGGGTGCGCCTCGAACGAGGCTCCCGCCGACTCCGGCAACGACAGCTCGTCCAGCACCGGCACGCTCACCGGCACCCTCGTCGGCGGCGGCGCCTCGTCGCAGGAAGTCGCCGTCCAGACCTGGACCGCGGGCATCCAGACGGCCAACCCCGAGCTGACGGTCAACTACGACGCCGCCGGCTCCGGCGCGGGCCGCGAGTCGTTCCAGGAGGGCGCTTTCGCCTTCGCCGGCTCCGACCGCGCGTTCAGCGCCGAGGAGATCGAAGAGGGCCCGTTCGGCTCGTGCGCCGAGGGCTCCGACCTCGTCGAGCTGCCGACCTACATCTCGCCGATCGCCGTCGTCTTCAACCTCGAGGGCGTCGACTCGCTGAACCTGGACCCCGCCACTCTGGCCGGCATGTTCGCGGGCACCATCACGACCTGGAACGACCCGGCCATCGCCGCGTTGAACGCCGGCGTCGAGCTCCCGAGCACCGCGATCACCGCCGTGCACCGTTCGGACGACTCGGGCACCACCGAGAACTTCACCGACTACCTCTTCGCAACCGCCCCCTCGGTCTGGACCAGTGAGCCCGACGGCGTCTGGCCGCTCTCCGGCGGAGAAGCCGCCAACGGCACCTCGGGCGTCATCAGCGCCGTCCAGGGCGGACAGGGCACCATCGGCTACGCCGACGCCTCGCGCGCCGGCGACCTCGGCACCGTTGCGGTCAAGGTCGGCGAAGAGTTCGTCCCCTACTCCCCCGAAGCCGCCGCGGCGGTCGTCGACGCCTCGCCCGAGGCGGAGGGTCGCGCCGCGACCGACATCGCCATCGAGATCGACCGCACCACCACCGCGGCCGGTGCCTACCCGATCGTGCTCGTCAGCTACCTCATCGGCTGCGCCGACTACGAGGACGAGGCCGCAGCCGCGAACGTGAAGGGCTTCTTCACCTACGCAGCCAGCGAAGAGGGCCAGGACGCCGTCGCCGCTGCCGCCGGCAGCTCGCCGATCTCCGACACCCTGCGCGAGCAGATCACCACGGCGATCGACGCCATCAAGTAAGACCCCACAGATGCCCGGTCCGGCCGTAAGGTCGGACCGGGCATCTTCAGGCCCGCAGCGCTCCTCCCCGACACCCGACTCCGACCGAGAATCGAAGCAATGACCACAACACCGGCGGTCACCAGGACCGAGCCCCCGAAAGCGAAGAGCCGCCCGGGCGATCGATGGTTCTCGGGAGCGGCGCTGTTCGCCGGCTCGATGATCCTCGTCACCCTCGCCGCCGTCGCCATCTTCCTGATCGTGCAGTCGCTCCCGGCGTTGTTCGCCACGAACGCGGACGCCTCGATCCTCCCCGCCGACTTCTGGTCGTACGTCGGCCCCCTCGTCTTCGGCACCGTGTGGGCAGCCGCTCTCGCGCTGCTCATGGCGGTGCCGTTGTCGATCGGCGTCGCTCTCTTCATCTCCCACTACGCGCCCCGCCGACTCGCCCAGGCTCTCGGCTACGTCGTCGACCTCCTTGCCGCCGTCCCCTCGGTCGTCTTCGGCCTCTGGGGCATCGGCGTCCTCGCCCCGGCCGTCCAGCCCGTCTACACCTGGCTGGTCGACAACGCCGGGTGGTTCCCGCTGTTCGCAGGCCCCGTCTCCAGCACCGGCCGCACGATCTTCACCGCCGCCATCGTGCTCGCGGTCATGGTCACCCCGATCATCACGGCGATCTGCCGAGAGATCTTCCTCCAGACGCCCAACCTGCACGAAGAGGCCGCGCTCGCGCTCGGCTCGACGCGCTGGGAAATGGTGCGGATGGCGGTCTTCCCCTTCGCCCGCAGCGGTATCGTCTCGGCCTCGATGCTCGGCCTCGGCCGCGCCCTCGGCGAGACCATGGCCGTCGCCATGGTGCTCTCCGTCTCGGGAGGCGTGACCTTCGCGCTCCTCACCCCCGACAACCCCAACACGATCGCCGCGAACATCGCGCTGAGCTTCCCCGAGGCCTACGGGCTCAACGTGAACGTGCTCATCGCCACCGGCCTCGTGCTGTTCGTCGTCACATTCGCCGTCAACGCGCTCGCTCGCTACATCGTGAGCCGGCGCAAGGAATTCTCGGGGGCCAACTGACATGTCGACTACAACGCTGACCCCCACGCGGCCGTCCGTCTCGACCGACGGCCTGACCAACGGCCGCCTTCCGGGCTGGTCGCCCTGGGTGCTTCTGATCGGCTCCCTGGCCGTCACCTTCGCCGCGTTCGGCATCATGGCCAGTGCGTCCGGCGCCGGCCTCAACATCGCCGGGGCTGCCGTGCTCGGCGCGCTCCTCTACCTCGTGCTGATCTTCACGATCTCCGCCATCGTCGAGGGCCGCCGCAAGGCCGTCGACCGTCTCGTGACCGGCGTCGTCACGGCCGCCTTCGCCGTGGCCATGGTTCCGCTCGTCTCGGTCGCGGTCACGGTGATCGTCGCCGGCGCCCCGAACTGGACGGCGACGTTCTTCACCTCCTCGATGCGCAACGTGGTGGGAGAAGGCGGCGGTGCGCTCCACGCGATCGTCGGCACGCTGCTCATCACGCTCGCCGCGGCCGTCATCTCGATCCCGATCGGCATCTTCACCGCGATCTACCTGATCGAGTACGGCAAGGACAACCGCCTCGCGAAGGGCATCACCTTCCTCGTCGACGTCATGACGGGCATCCCGTCGATCGTCGCCGGCCTGTTCGCCTACGCCCTCTTCGCGCTGTTCTTCGGCCCCGGCATCCGGCTCGGCATCGTCGGTGCGGTGGCCCTCGCGGTGCTGATGATCCCCGTCGTCGTCCGCTCGACCGAAGAGATGCTCCGCCTCGTACCCAACGAGCTGCGCGAAGCGGCGTACGCGCTGGGCGTGCCGAAGTGGCTGACGATCGCCAAGGTCGTCCTCCCGACGGCCATCGCGGGAATCACGACGGGCGTGATGCTGTCGATCTCGCGCGTGATCGGCGAGACGGCTCCGCTGCTCATCACCGCGGGCGCCACAGCATCCATGAACTACGACCTGTTCAGCGGACGCATGATGAGCCTGCCCGTCTTCACCTACACCCAGTACATGAACCAGGGCATCCCGGCCGAGGCGTTCGTCGGTCGCGCGTGGGCAGCCGCCCTCGCGCTGATCGTCATCGTCATGGTGCTCAACATCGTGGCGCGCGTCATCGCCAAGCTGTTCGCCCCCAAGACCGGCCGCTGAACCGAAAAGAAAGCCTGAAGTGTCCAAGAGCATCGAAGTCAACGACCTCAACGTCTACTACGGCGACTTCCTCGCCGTCGAGGGCGTCTCCCTCAACATCGAGCCCCGCACGGTCACGGCCTTCATCGGTCCCTCCGGTTGCGGCAAATCGACCTTCCTCCGCACGCTCAACCGCATGCACGAGGTGATCCCGAAGGCCCGCGTCGAGGGCAAGGTGCTGCTCGACGGCAACGACCTCTACGGGCCCGGTGTCGACCCGGTGCTCGTGCGCCGTCAGGTGGGCATGGTGTTCCAGCGCCCCAACCCGTTCCCGACGATGTCGATCAAGGAGAACGTGCTCGCGGGCGTGAAGCTCAACAACAAGCGCATCTCGAAGTCCGATGCCGACGCTCTGGTCGAGAAGTCGCTGCAGGGCGCCAACCTCTGGAACGAGGTCAAGGACCGCCTCGACAAGCCCGGCTCGGGCCTCTCGGGCGGGCAGCAGCAGCGTCTGTGCATCGCTCGCGCGATCGCCGTCTCACCCCAGGTCATCCTGATGGACGAGCCCTGCTCGGCTCTCGACCCGATCTCGACCTACGCGATCGAAGAGCTCATCTCCGAGCTCAAGAACGACTACACGGTCGTCATCGTGACCCACAACATGCAGCAGGCCTCGCGCGTGTCGGACAAGACCGCGTTCTTCAACATCGCCGGCACCGGCAAGCCCGGCAAGCTGATCGAGTACAACGACACCTCCTCGATCTTCACGCAGCCCAAGGTGCAGGCCACCGAGGACTACGTCTCGGGTCGCTTCGGTTGATCCGCACCCTCTGAACGCGAAGGCCCCCACCTCCCCGGTGGGGGCCTTCGCGGTTCCGGGGCAGCCCGCGGCCGTGAGTTGCCGCAATGCGGGGCCTCCCGCCTCTCGGTGAGGCCCGGTTGCGGCAACTCGCGCCGAACCCGGCCCGGTCAGTCGCGGGGCGAGAGCAGGTAGGCGTTGATCGACGCCGTCAGCTCGCGGTCGAGCGCGAGGTCGACGCCGTCGACCGAGGTGATGGGGGCGGCGAGACGGATGCTGGAGACCAGCCACGCCGCATCCGCTTCGGCGAGCTCCGCGGGAAGCACGCGCCGGTACTGCGTCGCGTAGCCCTCGGCTTCGAGGTAGGCGAACAGGCTGAGCTGCGTCGTGCCGTGCAGAATGCCGCCGCTGGGCTCGGGGGTGACGAACACGTCGCCGAAGCGCAGCACGATCGACGAGGTCGGCCCCTCGAGCACGTAGCCGTCGGACGACACGAACACCGCGTCGTCAGCGCCGCGACGCTTCGCCTCGCGGATCGCGGCCATGTTCACCGCGTACGAGAGCGTCTTCGCCCCGAGCAGCAGCCACGGGGCATCGGCCGACGCGTTGACGCCGTAACCACGGTCGAGCTGCACCACGCGGATGCCCTCGGTGCGCGGCCGGGTGTTGTCGGCCGCGCGGGCGAGCGTCACCCACGCCGTCGGGGTCGGGCCGTGCTCCACGCCGCGGCTCAGGATGAGTTTGATGACGCTCTCGCCGGGATCGGCAGCATCCGCCACGGTCTTCACGGCCTGCCGCCACTGGGCCAGATGCGGCACGGGCAGGTCGCACAGCTCGGCGGAGTGCACGAGACGCTCGAGGTGCGCGTCGACCTCCTGCGGATGCCCGTCGACGACACCGATCGATTCGAAGATGCCGTCGCCGCGCTGCGTGCTCAGCTCCCCCACGCTCAGCGCGGGGGCCGTCGGGTCGATCACGGTGAACGTGTCGGCGAAGTCGGTGCGCGGGTCGTCGGATGCTGCGGGGTCGATCACGAGGGCGAAGCTCCAGGCCATTCCCCGAGCCTAGACCTCGGGGAATACCCCCGAGCCGACCTTGTTACACTGGTATGGCCGGGCCGCAGTAACCCCGGGCTCCAACTTTTGCCGCTCTGAGCGGCCATGCGCCGAGAGGCGTTTCTGCGGCCCGGCTTTTTCGTGCCCTCGGGCGGGGGTCAGTCGAGCGACTGACGACGCCAGAGCGTCGCGCACCCGGCAAGGTCGCCCGCGTACGTCGCCAGGCGCAGCGCGCGGGTCGTGAGCGTCGACGCGCGCTGTGGCTCGGTGGGCTCGTAGTCGTCGGCGAGGTGCGTGGCGCCGGCGGCCTGCACGCGGCAGAACGCCGCAGCGCGGTCGAGCGCGACGGCGAAGTCACCCTGGAACACCCCGCGCAGGATCGTGTCGATCAGAGCGACCAGCTCGTCGGGGCCGGCCGGCGTCGGGGCACCCGCGACCACGGGGTCGGGAGAGGCGATCTCGATGCGTCCGCGGTCGTAGAGCAGGGCGGCCGTCTGCGGATCGTCGTGGATCATCAGCTGCAGCAGATACAGGCGCCAGAGCGCCCCGGGGAGCGTTCGCGCGGGCGAACGCGACCACAGCTCGGCGATGTCGTCGATACCGTTGCGGTCGGTGAACGCGACCAGCCGCTCGACGACGTCGACGTCGGGGGCGTCCCGCACCCGCGAGATGAGCGCGTGCGCGGTGCTGTGGGCCACCCGCGACACCTGGGCCGGATCATCGCCAGCGAAGAGCCTGTCGAAGAGCTCCGCGGGCCGGCGCACCGGCTTGTGGTACTCCCTCGAATCGTCGCTCACCCATCAAGGCTACCCGCGACGGATCGGGGTCGGATGCTGCGCGGCATCCTCTCTGCGTGCCCCTCAGGCCGTGGCGATCGCCACGATCGGGTCGCTCGTCGGCACGCCCGTGGGCGATCCGCCGTCGGGCTCGATCGTCACCGCGATCGTGTCACCGGGCTGGTAGGCGCCGGCGAGCAGAGCGGTGGCGGTGCCGTCGGTCGGACCGAACGTTCCCGCCGGGATCGGAGCGCCCTCGCGCACGTACCAGAGCTCGAACGTCTGGTCGTCGGCGATAGCGGGCATCCCGTCGGAGACCAGCACGACCTCGCCGCGCTCGGCCGACCAGTGGGCGGTGGCTTCTCCGCCGCCGGTGAGAGTGACGGAGGCCGACTGCGCATCGGGGGCGCCCTGGATCTGCTCGAGAGCGACCACGGCGGCCGGGCGCGTCAACTGCTGCCCGATCGTCACCGCGCCGAACCCGAGGGCGAGTACGGCCACGATCGAGGCGGCCAGGGTGAACCACCGGCGTCGCATCCCTCCCGTGGCGGCGCGAGCGGGCGCGGTCACCGGAGCGGGGCCCGCTGCGGCGAAGTCCTCCTCGTCGGGCTCGGGAGCAGCATCCGATATCTGCGGAGTCACCAGGATGCGCGCCATCAGCTCTTCGCGGATCGACGCCGGCGGTGAGACCGGCTCGACGGTGTCGGCGAGCATCAAGACGGTTTCTGCCTCGGTACGCACGTGCTTCTCCCATTCGGGGTGCTCGGCGAGTGCGGCTTCGAAGTCCCGTCGGTCGGCGGCCGACAGGGCGCTCAGCGCAAAGCCTGTCGCGAGTTCCGCGAACGTGCTCTCGTTCATGTCGTCACCCCCATCAGGGTCCTCAGGCGGGACAAGCCGTCCCGCATTCGTGTCTTAATCGTGCCCAACGGCGACCCCAGGAGCGCGGCGATCTCGCTCTGGCTGTACCCCCCGTAATAGGCGAGGGTGATCGCTTCACGCTGCGCTTCTGGAAGCGCAGCAACGGCTTCAGCGACCCGTCGTCCTTCAATTCTCATCTCGACGCTCTCCGCGACATCGTCGCGGGGCGCCTCGAGATCTCGGAAGCCCACACGCACATCACGATCGGCACTCGCCTGCGACGATCGCACGCGATCAACCGCTCGACGGTGTGCCATTGTGAGCACCCACGATCTTCCCTGACCTCTGTTCGGAGCGAACTTCGAAGCGGATTGCCAGATCTCGAGGAACACCTCCTGCAGCACTTCTTCGCTCTGAGAGCGGTCGACGAGCACGCGGAGGACGAGACCGAACACCCGCGACGACATCATGTCGTAGAGGCGGGCGAAGGCCGTGTCATCGCCCGCGGCCACCCGCTGGAGGAGTTCGCCCACGTGATCGACGTGATCGCCCCCCTCTTCGGGAACTTCCACACCGTCGATGACCATACGTACAAGCATGCCCCACTCCCCGGCGGGAGACGACGCGCGAGACCCTGGGCGTTTCGACAAAATCATGCATCTCTTATGCGAAGACGCTCATTGGTCGCTTCGGGAAAGAAATTCCGCAGAAGGTCAATCCGTTTCGGCACCCGTCCCGAACAGCCTGTACACCGCCTCCACGGTGTGCCAGACCCCCGCACCGGGGTTTGTCCTGCAGCAGCCCGATCCCCGGGCTCCAAAATTCGGAGGAATCATGCTCAGCACCAAGAAGATCACCGGTGGCCTCGCCCTTGTCGTGGCATCCGTTTTCGCCCTCAGCGCCTGTTCCGGCGGCTCCACGGGTGGAGCCAACACCAGCGAAGAGTCGGCATCGTCGGCTCCCTCGATGAGCTCGTCGCCGTCGGCTAGCGAGTCCATGATGGACCCGGCCGCCAACCTCGTCGGCTCCGGCTGCGCCGACTACGCCGCCGCCGTTCCCAGCGGTGCTGGTTCGGTCGAGGGAATGTCGCAGGACCCGGTTGCGGTCGCCGCATCCAACAACCCCATCCTGACCACGCTCACCGCAGCGGTCAGCGGCCAGCTCAACCCCGACGTCGACCTGGTCGACACGCTCAACGGCGACGAGTTCACCGTCTTCGCGCCGGTCGACGACGCCTTCGCGAAGATCGACCCCGCGACCATCGAGGCTCTGAAGACCGACAGCGCCACGCTGACGTCGATCCTCACATACCACGTGATCCCCGGCCAGATGACGCCCGACGAGATCGAGGGCACCTTCGCGACCGTCAACGGCGCTGACCTGACCATCACCGGCAGCGGCGACAACATCATGGTCGGCGACCAGGCTGCCGTCATCTGCGGTGGCGTTCAGACCGCCAACGCGACCGTGTACCTCATCGACACGGTGCTGATGCCCCCGGCTGCGTAAGCAGACCGGAACCGGCCTTCGGGTCGGACATGAACGGCGGCCGTCGGAACCCAGGCGAGGGGAACCGGCGGCCGCTTCTGTGTGCGCCCGGCGCGTGCGGCCCTGCCGCTCTGCGCCGGGCGCTTCGTCGTATGCGAGCCGCGCTGCCCGTGCGGGGTTCGCGCTGCCGTGGACGTGCGGTCGACCGGGGGACCGCTTCGGCACCGCAGGGCGGCGCGATCGGATGCTGCGACGAGTGCCGGTAGGCTGGGAGGTCAGGGGCCTCTAGCTCAGTCGGTAGAGCATCGGACTTTTAATCCGCGGGTCGTGGGTTCGAGCCCCACGGGGCCCACCGCATTTTGACACCCTCGATCCCTACTCCCGGCTGGGATCGCAGCGGTTCACGCCTCGCCGAAATGGCGGCGCGACAACAATTTGACAACGCCCGTCCAAGTTTCTCCGCCAGCTTCAGCGTGCACTTCGATGTCTGCGACGCCGTTCTGTCTCTCAAGCTGCCGGCGTATCGGCGCCGTTGATCCGTCGGTCGCCTACGCCCCGCGACCGACGCCCTGCTGGACCTCGGAGCGGACCGTCCCCGAAAACCATGGTTTGCGGGACGCGGGCGGAGGTCGCTCGGGAGTTGTGCCGATAACGCGGTCCGTATCGGAACATCGTTTCGGGAGAAATGGTTTCGAGGTGTCATTCTGGGGCAGTAGGTCGTCTCGCCCCGTATTTCGCGTCGAGACTGTTAGAGCCCGGGAGTTCTCACTTCGGGGCTGTTCATGCCGTCGAAGGTGGGGAGAAGATACTGCTCGGCATCCTCGCGACTCATCGTGCGTAGGGATCCCAACAAGGCAGCTATGTCTTGGGGGCTGGCCGGTTCTGATCCTCCGACACGTTCAGCGTCGTATCCTCCGTATGCCTTGATCCACGTTGTGGTGCCCGAGTCGAAAACGAAGATCGCACTCCCGTCGGATCGCTCCCACCTGTTGCCTGAGTTGACACACCAGGTCGGGAGTTGCCCGTACCCCTGGTCCCATTCGAGCCCGGGGCCGACGATGAAGTTGCAGGGTGCGAGTGGGTCTGGTTCAGGCGAGTCCCACTGCGTAATTATCTGAGCGACGGCGCCGGCTTCGCTCCGCACCCAGGTTCCAGCATCCGAGCCGGTGGCTCTGACTTCGACATTCGACCAGCCAGGTAAGTCGGACACAAGCGGGAACCGTCCCGAGTCGAGCCACTGTGCTCGGGCCGCGTCGAGATCCTCGGCTGCCGCTTTCTCTTGCTCGACCGCGACGGTTTCTGCAGGGGTAGGAGTAAGGGCGAGGAGCGTGACCAATCCGACAGCGGACAGGGCGCCAGCGATACGAAGAGGCCACGGGCCGAGGAACAATCCCACAAAAAGCGAAGCCATCCCGCACACTGCGAGGTGCAGCAGCACGTCTTCCTGAAGTGCCAGGGGGCGGAGAATACCGTTGAGGAAGCCGAAAGCGCCGGCCCAGGTGAGGAGGGCAGCCGCGGCGATAGCGCCGAAGATGGTCGACTCTCCCGTGAGGACCTTGCTGAGCGCTACAACCACGCCCACCAGCAGTACGAACCCGGCGACTACGGCGCCGATAATCAGGGCGATCGAACCCGAAAAAAGCCCGGCGACCGTGGCGTAGGAGACACCGTAGTCCACCAGCAGCATTACCAGATTGGTGCCCGCGATGACCGCGAGCGGCCGCCAGCGGGTCGAGCGTGCGGACGTACGATCGCCACCGACAGTAGTCTCCGTCGCGCCAACGCGTTCCATGGAGGTCAGTGTGCCCTACTGCCCATTGCCTGCGCAGCATGCAGGGGCGCTCGCGATCGGGCCGACCGCGTGCGCTACCCCGGTCCGGATGCTCCGTACATTCCCCCGTCAGGGAGGGGTGGGCAGGTGCGGTGTCGGTTTGTGCCGCGACTTCGGCCCGGATCGCAACGTCCCCCTGATTCTTCGCGAGTGTGTAGACGATTCCTTCCTGCGCATCGGGGGCAGGGATGTATCCGACGATCGCTGAATCGACCGGTCCCCATTCCTCGGTCACAGGACCGTAGTTCGCCGTCATCAGGTCGGCCGTGGGATTCTCGATCAGCCAATTAGCCGCTTCGATCACAGTCGTATCGGGGAATGCCCCAATACCCTTTCAGCTCCTCGTAGGGGCCGCACGGCCACCCGGTGTACGAGTTGAGGCCGCCGGACGGGGTGTTGCTGCGAACGGCTCCGGATGGAAGGTTGGCCGCGTCGAGCCACGCCTGGGCCTGACCGAGCGCCGCGGCATCTCCCGCGGCGGCCGCGGAAGCGTCGCTGGACTGGACTGAAGCAGGCACTTCCTCGTCTCCGGCGCCCGGGGCGGCGTTCACTCCCCAGACAAGTTCCAGAACTTGGTGACAGTGTGCGAGAGACAGGCTTCGCGGCTGAAGGTTTCTCATCCGGTAAGGGACGAAAAATCGAAGTTCCGAGTGCTTACCCAAAACAGGCTCCGTCGCCGGAGCTGTCTTCACCGTCGCGTGTGAACATCAGCGTCCGGCCCGGTGTGAAGTTATCGGGGTCGAGCATCGGATCGACGGGGATGCACACACTCACCTGCCCCTCATGATCTCGCCAGAGGAATCCCACCGCCTCCTTTTGAGAGCACACGGCGCCCGCGACGCTGAGGGAGACGGCCGGTAAGGACGCGGACTCATCACCCGGATTCACTGACCACTCACCCATCACTTTGGCTCCCGCATCAAGATCATCCACATATCGCGCGCTACCCTCGCGGCAGTTCAGGTTCACCGGCCACGACGAGCCCGTCCAACTCCCGTCCGATTTCAGCTCTAGCCCGACGTTCGGACCGTTGACGGAGTTCCAAACCCCGGCAAGATCAGATGATTCGGTGCCATATGCGTACTGTCCGGAGCGGCTAACGTCGTCACCGACGGCACAGCCAGCCGCCAAGGTTGTCGTGACGAGGACTGCTGCGATGGCAAACCGCCGACCCATCACCGCGAGTAGGTTTCGGTACACACGAAAGTCTGACCGACCTCCGAGAATGGACCGGTTTCGGCCCGATTGGAGTTGAGCATCTCCACGATGGCCGCTTCCATCCCCGGTATCGGGAGTCCGGAGCCGAGAGTCGTCGAGTTCTTGGCTGTGTAGACGACAGTCGCATTGTCACTGTTTGCCACGCGCTTCACCTCCGGATCGAGCCTGTACGAACCAATGATTGCCTACGAGCGCTTGGCATCAGTGACCGATCCCCAGGTGGGGAGAGTAGTTGCGTCTTGTCGAAGGACGTCGTTGCCCAGGTGGAGCTCCGTGTCGAACCCATCACCCACTGACCATGACCCGATCAGATCGTTCTCACTGACACCTGCAGCAGGGGTGCCTCTCCTTGAATCCAATCCGGGCGTAGGCGCGCCGCTTGCGAGTTGACAGCAGGCAATCCAGGGTGTAGTGGCCATCAATATCTCCCAAGATGTATCCGACAATCCACGCAACCTGATCCGCAAGAGGACCCGGGTCGACATCTACATCGGCCGACTGGAAACAAGATCTCCACACGGAGGTGTCGAAGAACTCACCACTACCAGGCGGCGAAAGCTCGACGAACCACTGGCCCCGATCTGCAAGTACCTGGATGGAACCCTTAGCCGGGTGCGAGATCAGCAGCTGATTTTTCGGGGAGTCGAATGATTGCGCCGTCAAGTTCTGCCCTCGACGAGCGAGCCAATCGGCAAGCTCTTGAATCGGAGAGGTGCTTTCGTTAAATCCATCATTCCTGAGCTCCTGAACAACATATTTCCCGTCGAGTTGGGCGCGAAAGCCTCTTCTAAGAAATAACTCACTTCGCGCGGCAGGCGCATCGGATGGCTGGGACACGGATCGCTAACGCACCTTAGAACATGTGCGCCCACGCTTCCGCTGCAGTCTTGGCGTTGCGCCGAAGAACATCCACCGGCAGCCCCCCTTCAACTCCTACGAGGTCCTGCTCGATTCCTCGCAAAGCGTGCTGCACAACGTCGGCTGAGAGACGTTGGCGCTCCAGAGGTTTGCCATCGGACGCGCGCGAGTAACCGGAGTGTTGAGCAGCGAGGTCGGCAACCTCGTAAGCCTGGCGTGCCGCCCACACCGCCTCCTGCGCACTGTCGGAGAGAGACGTGCGGACCGCATACGCCGTAGCCGCCGCTGCGTTCTGGGTATACCCGACCAACAACGTCCAACCGTCGTCGTCCTCGTCGGGAACCAGTCCTCCCGCGATCTGCTCATCCCCGCGCAGGTCACGGCCGCTTCCGCGAGTCCACTCCCATACCCGATCCAAGATGGGTAGGAGCTCGGCAACCGCTCCCGCAGGACCGTTGGCGATCTTGACGAGAAGCTGCAGCAACCGCTCGGCACAACACGCAGCGAACGCCGTCTTTTGACTCGCGTCTAGCCGCTCGAGGCGTCGGCGGATCGCTTCCTCGTCATAGCTGATGATCGAAACCGTCATGATGTCGTCAACCTGAGGTCGCTACCGAACGATATTGGGTTAGCTCCATGTAAAGCGATCCGCTTCACCGGCGATCGGCTCCGCAACCTCTAAGGAGTTGGCGCGATTGCCAAGCGAGTACGCAAACAGGCAGAAGATTGCCACTCCCTCTCGGTGCTCAAGTGTCACCCTAATCGCATCCTTGCGGAACCACTCAATTGATCACGCCACGATTTCATTTCAGTCGGCAGCCTTGTCAGAGGTCGAAATCTTCTTCTGGAGCGCAGCTAAAGCTGCGCGCGCGTCGCCACGAACCCACGCCCGCTTATCGCTGAGCATTCTTTCGAAGGTTTCTTTAGCCTTGGGTTCGCCGAGCTTGCGCAATGCTCTGACGGCATGACCGCTAGTCACGTCGTCATTGGAAAGACGAACCAGAAGTGACGTAGTTTCAACACGCCTAGATTTGGCCATCCCGAGAACAATCATTTCCCGCGCCTTACCGTAGCGCTCATCAAGGGCGAGAGAGGAAAGCTCGTCGAAAAATTGGTCCGACCACAACACCGCTAAAGCGTTACCAACCACCCAGCGAAGAGATGGGGGCGTGGCGCTGATGTCGCTTTGAAAAAAATGAATCAGCGGGCCGATTGCAAGCGGGCTCGCCCAAGGGACGCTTAGTGCTCGAACTATATCTTCAAGAACGCGAGGATCGCGGGAACGACTCAACTCTTCAACGAGTAACGGGATAGCGGCACGATACCGAACCCCCGAGCTCCTTAAGGCAGAAATAGATTCGGCTTCATATCCGGAGTCTCGCAGCGCACTCAGAATGCGACTCTCATCAAGCTCGTCTGCCACTGCCCCAGCCTAGCAGTATCGTGTATGATTTTTCCGCTGTTACCCAATTCGCGGAGCGACTCCGAGAGCCCGGTCATGCTCCTTGGGTGTACGACAAGAGATCTCTGTGTTTCGCTGGCACTTGCAAAATACTGAGTTGATTGGTATTTCTGAGGTATTTGATACTTCTTCCCTCACCAAGACATGAGCTGTGGGTTTCCCAGGAATGCGATAGGTCGCAGTTCCAGAAGGTGATGGATTGTGCATCGTACTTTTCACAATCCCTGCCGCTTCCATGAATTCATTTAGTCCGAGATTCGGTCGCCCGCATCACCGTTTATGAATCCTCTTCAGCTGCAGTTCTCAGGACCCGAATCACATCGTGATGCTGACGCCCCTCGCCGGCTCGACAGCGCAGGGTTCGCCCGGGATAAACTGCGCCAGTACGACTAGTTGTAGTTGAAGCAACGGTTCGAATCAGGAGTGGCCTCTGGTTCCCCGAGATAGAGAATGAACCAGTTCTCAGCCGTCGCTAGGTCCACATGCACGCCGAGCAACTTGCATGTATACAGCACGCCGTCCTCGCTGCGAAAGCCGCTGTTGATCTCAGGGTAGAAGCAGTCGGAGTCCTCGGGATAAAGGGTGATGTTGTTCTGCGCCCCAAGTCGCCCTCGTCCCAGGTGCCAGAGAAGTTGATCATCTCGGAGTTCCGCAAGTCGCCCGCCGTTGCGGGCGGATCTTCTGTACACCCAGCGCCCATCGGCCAGGCTGTCGCCACAAATGTGCCGTCCTGCAAGAGCTCAAGCGTCGTAGGCAGTTCGCTTCCAGCACGCCAAGTTCCGTAGGCGTCCTCCGCGGTGAGGCTGAAGTCGGAGTTGGCACACGCCGATAGCGTGGTCGCGAGCGCAGCGCTCGCTATTGCAGCGATGACGCGTCGGCCGATCATTGCGGGGGAGACCACGTCATGCGTCCCATCTGGCATCCCACGGTGCTCACGACGGCAGTACCGCGCTGTGTGGGCGTCCGCTCGCCGTCAAGGACCGGCTCGCGGTGATGGAGCAGCCTCCACTTGACGAAAGACATAGGCCGCTGCGGTTCACCTAGGCTCAACCATGCTGAAGTCCCGAGGACTCTCCGAGACCAGAAGCATCGCCAGTCTTCGGCGAACAAGGATCTGACGAAAAGAGTTCATTCCATCCCCGAACCATTCGGGACTGGCCGCAATATCCACGTCCTCCAGCCCGGGGATGTCCTGCAACGCCGGCAGCTGCTCGAATGCGAGCGGCATCCATCTCCAGGTTCCGCAATCGGCGCACAGGGCGCCATCGACACCATGGCAGCGCACCGCGGCCCGCCGTAGGTCGTCGGGATCAAACCACATCTGCCCCACCGACGGGGCAACAATCTGCGACGCGTTTCTCAGCTGGGCTCCGCGCCACTCGACTTGTCGCGTCTCCAGATCGAATTGAGATCCCGCGATTTCCGCCAGCGAACCCTCCATACATATGGCGTCAAACCGCCAGTTCGGAACCCATGCGCCCTCCGGCGCCATCCCACGCGGCCGGAGCACTATCGGGCCGTTCTGCGTCACCAACGGCAGTCCGCAGGAACGACACCAGCCATGTTCGCCAAACATGGGACTGAGGCCCCACGATTCCTCGGGCCACGGCCAACCCCTGTTCCGCCGTAGGGACAACCAGACGTGGTCCGTCATTTCAACCCCAATGCGTCAAGCACCTCAGGATAGCCGAAGCACAACCGTCTGGCTGCGCGAATCATAAAGTCATTCGAACCACCATTACACCGAAGGGTTCAACTTGGCGGCCAGATTTTCGAACGCAACGTAGTCGACGTCGAGATATCCTTCGCTATCCAAGAAGAGGAGGCCTTTTCACCATGCGGCAGACAGTCCCGGGGCATCAAACCCAATCGCACCGAGAAGCATTTCCACTTCGCCGCCGGGTGCTTCGCCGGAGAGCTGAATGATATCTCTGCCAATTGCTCACCCGGCCCGCAAGACAGTCGGCAAGTTCTCGTATCGCGTGGGGAGCACTGGTTAGATCCATCATCGCTCAGCGAAACGAACGTCCGCGGACGCGCAGCCAGGCCCTCTGCACACGTCGCACCGCTCGCCGGAACGGGGTGTCGTCCCGAGGAGGAAGGGGCACTCCCCGCCGCAGGAGGGCGCCTCGCTGCTTCGTGACCTGTTCCGCCCGCTCGGTTCGCTCGATGACGGCGGTGTCGCGAAGGACGAGCTTTGTCCGTTCCTCCGAGGGCATCCCGCCCTGGAGCTGCTGGCCACGTAACGTCTCCGCGTTGAACTCCGCGCCGAGGAGAAGGGCGAGGTTGATGAGGAACAACCAGAGAAGAAAGATCACCGTTCCCGCGAGGGTTCCGAATGTTCGGTCGTACGACGCGAAGTTCGAGACGTAGAACGCAAAGCCCGCCGAGGCGAGCGCGAACACGACGATCGCCGACAACGCCCCGAGGACGACCCACGCAAAGGGGGGTTGTCGAACGTTCGACGTGCCCTTGAAAAGAACCGAGACCATCGCGACGACCGCCAGGAACAGCACGGGCCACCGCACCACGTTCCACGCGTCGAGGGCGACCTCTCCGATGGAGAGTGCCTCTCCCACTGCCCGCGCGACGGGACCCGACAAGACGACGATCGCAGCAACGACCCCGACGAGCAGCAGCAGAAGCACCGTCAGAGCGACCTGCGCCGGTTTCCGCTTCCAATAGGGTCTCCCCTCGGCGACGCCGTAGATGCGGTTGAGCGCCCGACCGAATGCACCGACATAGATCGACGCCGACCAGATCGCGGTCGCCAGCGCAACGAAGAATGTCAGGCCGGCGAGATCCGATTCCGCAAACCCGGTGATCGGGTCGCGCAAAGTGTCGACCGCGCTTCCCGGAGCGACCTGCTCCAGAATCCCGAAGAGCCGGCGCACGACCGATTCACCGCCCCCGATGAGGCCGAGCGACGCAACCACGGCGAGGCCGGCGGGAAAGATCGACAGAACGGAGAAGAACGTCAGCCCCGCCGCCGTATCCGCGCACCCGTCCGCCGCGAACTCTCTGACGGTGCGTCGAACCACGTACCGCCAGGTCTCGCCTCGCAGCTGGAAAGGATGCTTCGGCATCGACGTACCCTTCGCGATCGATGCTCGAGACATGCACGCCACGCTAACCCGCCACGGCGGGAAACTCGCCGCGCGGGCGCCGGATGCCGCGAACCGCAGCGCCGGGGTGACAATGGGGGCATGTCGCGCGGTTCCGGTCACCGCGCCCGCGCGGTGCGAGATGGCGCTCGAACAACCGAGCGGCTCCGGGGCGTTCCTGTCGTGAGGCTCGGGAGCGGCTTCATCCGCCGCTCCCCTGCCCAAGCATCCGTCGTCGCGTTCTTGAGCGCAGCCGCGTTGTTCTCCGCGCTGCTGGCTCTGCCGCTCGCGTCGGCCGACGGACGCCCCACCTTCCTGCCGGATGCTGTCTTCACCGCGGTCTCCGCGATCACCGTCACCGGTCTCACCACTGTCGACACGGCGACGCACTGGTCGCCGTTCGGCTTGATCGTCATCCTCGTCGCCATCGAGATCGGCGGTCTCGGCATCGTCACGCTCGCTCTTCTGCTGGCGCGGGCGGTGACCCGCCAACTCGGCCTCGGCGGCAAGCTGTTCGCGCAGCAGAACATCGGGTCGCCCGAGCTCGGCGACGTGGGGGCGCTGCTGCGCATCGTGATCCTCACCACCTTGTCGATCCAGGCGGTGCTCTTCGTGGCGCTCGCGCCGCCGTTCATTGTCGCCGACGGTGTGGGCGCAGGACTCTGGCACGCGTTGTTCTATGCCGTGTCCGCGTTCAACAACGCCGGCTTCTCCGTCCATGAAGGAGGACTCTCGGAGTTCAGCTCGAACCTGTGGGTGCTCGTGCCGCTCGCTGTCGGCGTCTTCGTCGGCAGCTTCGGATTCCCCGTGTTCCTCAATCTCCTCAAGGAGAAGTGGCGGCCGAAGCACTGGAACCTCCACACCAAGATCACGCTGATCACCACATCGGCTCTCCTCGTTCTCGGTGCGGTCGCCTGGTCGGTTCTGGAGTGGGACAACCACGCCTCGACGGGCGACCTCTCCCCCGCCGAGAAGATGTTCCGCGGGCTGTTCGCCTCCACGATGATGCGATCCGGAGGGTTCTCGCTCACCAACCCGAACGACTCCACGCCCACGACGCTCCTCATCACCGACGCGTTCATGTTCGTCGGCGGCGGGTCTGCGTCGACCGCGGGTGGCATCAAGGTCACGACCCTGGCCGTTCTCATCCTCGCCATCGTGGCGGAGTCCCGCGGCCTCCCCGATGTCACCGCGGCGAGACGAACCATCCCCAACGGGCTCCTCCGGGTCGCGATCAGCGTGACGTTCCTCGGTGCATCGCTCGTTCTGGCGGCCACGATCCTCCTCCGCGCCACGACGGATGCGCCCCTGGACCGCATCCTGTTCGAAGTGATCTCGGCCTTCGCGACCTGCGGGCTCTCGGTCGGCCTGTCGGCCGAGCTCGATCCGTTCGGAAAATACGTTCTCTCGGCCCTCATGCTGGCCGGTCGTATCGGCCCCATCGGACTCGCCGCAGCCCTCGCGGTCACGCAACGCAAGACCCTCTTCACGTTTCCGACCGAGCGTCCGATCGTGGGCTGACGCTCGCCCATCACCCTCTTTACTACCCGCCGGATTCGCCAGAACCGGAGGCGTGGACGACACTCGACGCACTCCCTCCTGCGAAAGGCGGCACCGCCGTGTGGTTCGACTCCTGGTCAGATCTTCTCCGCATCCTGCTCGTCGGCACTGCGGCCTACGTCACTCTCATCGTTCTGCTGCGCCTCTCCGGCAAGCGCACGCTCTCACAGCTGAACATGTTCGATTTCGTCGTCACCGTCGCGCTCGGGTCGACCCTGGCCACCGCGCTGCTCAGCAGCGACGTGTCGTGGGCGGAGGGAGCGGTGGCCTTCGCGCTGATCTCGGCGCTGCAGTTCGCCATCGCGTGGACGTCTGCGCATTGGCCCGCCACGCGTCGCGCTGTCACTGCCTCACCCGCGTTGCTGATGGTGAACGGTGTCATGCTCGATGAAGAACTGCGCCGTAGCAGACTCACCGCTTCCGAGGTCCGCCAGGCCATCCGCAGCTCGGGGTTCGGGGGAACCGATCGTGTGGCAGCCGTGGTGCTGGAGCCGAACGGAACCTTCAGCGTGATCGGCGCAGACAAGGTGGGCGACGGCTCCGCGCTGTCCGACGTCACCTCGGCGCACGGTGAACGCCCGCGGGGAAACTAATCCCGCCGAAGTCCGACCGACTCCCAGGCCCCGCGGGCAGCGCTGCGAAGCTCCCGGAAGTCCGCCCGGGACATCGCTGCCTTCGCGCGACCGCGCGCGTCGTCGGCGGCGCGGGAGAACACCGCCGATTGCGAGCGATCGATGGCTGCGAGCGCGGCGAGGCACTTCTGAATCCTCAGGTGCACCTCGAGGATCGATGCCCCGTCACGGGCGAGGGGACGGAACGCGTCGATGACCAGGGTTTCGAGTTCGGGAGGGGTCAGCCAGACCCGCTCGTACGAGACGTCACCGCTGGGGTCGGCGCGCAGCGCGAGCGCGAAGACACGGTGGAACGCGGCGATGATCTCGATCGCCGTGCCCGGGTCGTTCGTCGCCGGCGACAGCGCCCGGCTCCCGATCTCGGAAAGGGCGATGATGCCCAGCCGGGGGTCCTGCTCGTAGTCGCGGTGCGGTGCGATCCGGAACGCGCCGCGGAGCGCCGACACCGCGTCGTCATCCAGCCGTCCTGAAACGTAGAGGAGCGGATGGAGGGCGTCGGCCGAACGGCCGGGGCTCGACGCGACGTACACCTGCGCGTCGTGTTTGGCGGCCGTGCGGTTGAGCGCGGCCACGTCGATGTGTACGACGTAGCCGACGTCCTCAGCCCACACCGGCCGGGCGGATGCGGGGACCCGCTCGAGACGCTGAGCCCCGAGCGTCGGCGACGCGGCGTAGGCAGACATCGAGTCGGATGCTGCCTTCTCGACGCGATCGATCACATCGGCCATGCGCCCGAAGTCGGCGAGGTGAGCGATCCATCGCAGCAGGGTGACGACGACGATCGCGATGACGATGAGCGTCCCGAGGAAGAGGATGGTGCGGCCTTGGTCGGTGTAGTACCCCGTCGATAGGGCGATGATGCCCACCATCGAGAAGACGAACGCACCCACGAAGGTCGACAACGAGTTCTGCGAGGTGGGATCTGCCACGAGCAGCTGCGTTGCTCGGGGCGTCGCGGTCGTCGTCGCGGACGAATACGCGGTGACCATCGCCGTGACCGAGAACGTCGTGGCCGTCAGCATCGCCGTCGCGATGATCTGCAGAAGCGAATCGACCGAGTTCTGTCCGAGCTCGATGACGACACGGAACGGCACGGCGGCACCGATGAACCCCGCCGCCAGGGCGAAGGCCACGGCGATGAGCGCGAACAGCGCGGCACGCACCCATACCTTCTTACCCAGCCGAAGCAGGAAGGATCTCACCGAGCCGTGCGTACCGGAAGCCATCGAATCACTGTACGGGTGAGCGGCGGCCAGCGATCACGCGTCGAGCTGGGAAGACCGCGACGGACTCTGGTACACGTCGGGGGTTCCGTCGCCATCCTCGTCCACGGTCTCGGCGAGAGCGATGCGCCGGTACTGGCGATTGCGGGCAACCAACACGCACGAGGCGAGGATCGAGGCGAGCAACGATGCGATCATGATCGCGATCTTCGCGTCGTCGCCGTGGAGGCTCTCGGCACCGAAGCTGAGCTCCGCGATGAGCAACGACACCGTGAACCCGATACCGGCGAGAAGACCCACCCCGATGAGGTCGATCCACTTCAGTGCCGGGTCCAGCCGCACGCGTGTCACCCACGTCAGCAGGCGCACCGAGAGCACGATGCCGATCGGCTTACCCAGCACGAGACCGACGACGATGCCGATGGTGACCGGGTCGGTCGCCGCGCGGATGATCCCGTCCATCCCTCCGACGGCGACTCCCGCGGCGAAGAACGCGAAGACGGGAACGGCGAAGCCCGCCGACAGCGGCCGGAAGCGGTGCTCGAACTCCTCGGCGAGGCCCGCGGTCGCGGACGGCTCGGATCTGCCGGGCCGCACCGGGATGGTGAAGGCCAGCGCGACGCCGGCGATGGTGGCGTGGATGCCGGATGCGTGCAGGAACGCCCACGCGACGAAGCCGAGCGGCAGGAGGATGAGCCACGCGGCGAACGCCTTCTCGCGGAACAGGGTGCGGTACCGCTGCGCCAGGAAGCCGTAGACGGCGATCACCGCGACGGAGATGACGAGGGGCAGGATGGCGATCTCGGCCGTGTAGAACACGGCGATGATGAGGATCGCGATCAGATCGTCGACGACGGCGAGCGTCAGGAGGAACACCCGCAAGGGGGTGGGCAGGTGGGATCCGACGAGCGCGAGGACGGCGACCGCGAAGGCGATGTCGGTGGCCGTGGGGATGGCCCAGCCGGTGCGCAGCGACGGCTCGCTCCAGACGATGGCGGTGTAGATCAGGGCCGGAACGGCCACGCCGCCGACGGCTGCCGTGATCGGCACGATGGCCGTACTGAATTTGCGCAGGTCTCCCGCGACGACCTCGCGTTTGAGTTCCAGACCGACGAGGAAGAAGAACACCGCCAGCAGCCCGTCGGCCGCCCACGTTCCGAGCGTGAGGTCGAGATGCCACGGCTCGTAGCCGATGCGGAAATCGCGCAGCCCGAAGTACGCCTCGGACGCGGGTGAGTTGGCCCACACGATCGCGATGGCAGCCGCCACGACGAGCAGGATTCCACCGACGGCCTCCTTGCGGAGAAGGCCGGTGATGCGGGTGGCTTCAGAGCGCCCCGGCCAGCGGGGAAATCGAGAAGTGGACGCAGACGTATCGGGCATAGGAGAGAAACCTCGCTGGGGTCGATGAGAAGAATGTCGACCAGACTTCCCGACGCGCCTCCCCCATTCTACCGTCCGCGGGCCACCTACCGAGCCGCGTCCGCCTCGGCGACCCCGGGCGGCGGCGCTGGGCTACGTCGAGATCGGCGCGCCGCGCATACGGATGGTGAACGGGGAGCGTACGGACTGCGATTCCGCGAGATCGGCCGCTGACCGACCGATACCTTCGCGCTCGGGGAAGTCGCCTCTTCCTCACGGGGGAAGAGAGTTCACGATGTTCGGTGGAATGCGGCGCGCCCGTCTGTTCTCGGCGGCGGCACTCATCGCCGTCACCGGGGTGATCGCCGGTCTCGCACCGGCCGCACAGGCGGCGGACTGGGCGCACATCTCGGGGTCTGGATCGACCTGGGCGCAGAACACCCTCGATCGGGCACGACGCGACATCATGGGCGCCGCCGGAATGTCCGTCGACTACCGCGGACTCGGCTCCACCGCGGGCCGCGCAGACTTCGTCAACGGCACCGTCGACTTCGCCGTCAGCGAGCTGCCCTTCCAGACGTCTCCCGAGTACGGCGGCCCTCCGGAGCGTCCGAGAGGTGGGTACACCTACATCCCCGCCGCGGCCGGCGGTACGGCCCTCGCCTACAACCTGCGCGTCGACGGCCGGAGGTTCACCGACCTCCGCCTCTCCGGACGCACGATCGCCGGGATCTTCTCGGGCACTATCGCCCGATGGAACGACCCCGCAATCCTGGCCGATAACCCCCGCGTCAACCTGCCCGACAGCGCGATCACCCCCATCGTCCGCGCCGACAGCTCCGGCTCCAGCGCGTCGTTCACGCACTGGCTTTCCAGCGAAGTCGGCGACGTCTGGACCGCCGGCACCAGCTCGATCTTCCCCGTGCCGAGCAACGGCGTGGCGCAGTTGGGCTCGCTCGGCGCATCCGGCTACGTGGCCCAGAACTACGGCGAGGGTGCGATCACCTACGTCGAGAAGTCCTACGCCATGCGCGCCGGACTTCCGACCGCGAAGATCCTCAACGCCGCGGGATACTACGTCGCGCCGACGGCGGCGAACGTCTCGGTCGCGCTTCTCGGAGCCGAGATCGGTGCCGACCAGACGCAGATCCTCGACGCCGTCTACGACAACCCCGATCCGCGGACATACCCGCTCTCGTCGTACGCCTACCTCATCGCTCCCACCGAGACTGGCGGGATCTTCACGTCAGACAAGGGCCGCTCGCTCGCCGAATTCGCTCGCCACCTCCTGTGCGAGAACCAGCAACTAGCCGACTCGCTCGGCAACGCCCCCCTCCCGGTCAACCTCGTCCGAGCGGGTCTCACGCAGGCGGCGCGGGTGCCAGGGGCGGATGCTGCGAACCTCGACATCGACGGATGCCGCAATCCCACGTTCCGCTCCGGCGAGACCAGCACGTCCGACAACACGCTGACACAGACTGCACCGTATCCGCCCGCGTGCGACCGCCTCGGCGCGGACTGCGTCACGACCGACGGTTCGCTCTGGCTCGAAGCATCCGTGCTCCCGGCGACAGACGGCAAACTGTCGCTCAGCGTTCCCACTGGCGCAACGGTGGTCTTCGACGAGCCCGCCATCGTCGACGGGCGCTCCGTCACGACCGGGTCGCTCCCCCGCTTCTCGGTCGTTGACGAGCGTCACGTGTCGCGTCCGGGTTACACCGTCCACAGCTCGGTCACCGACTTCATCTCGGGATCGCAGAACATCCCGGCCTCGGCTCTCACGGTGACCCCCGCAGTCGACGCGGGCAGCACCGCATCGGGGGTCGCGGCAGCGCCCGCCTTCACAGGCTCGTCAACGGGCGCCCTCTTCGCCGACGCGGCACCCGGGGGCGGAATCGGCACGGCCGTCCTCACGGGCGGCTTCCGACTGACCGCTCCGCTCGACGCGGAGCCCGGCACCTATCGCGCCAGGATGACCCTCACGATCGTCTCGCGCTGACCCAGTGAAAAGATGGGGCGTGCCTCACGTCACCGCCCTCTACCGCTACCCCGTCAAGGGCTTCACTCCCGAGCCTCGCCGCGAGCTCACTGTTCAGGCCGACGGACGCATCATGGGCGACCGCGTGCTCGCGTTCCGCTTCACCGGTGACGTCGAGCCGCGCGAGCAGGACGGCCTCGACTACTGGCCGAAGAGCCAGGGCCTCGCGCTCATGGACTTCCCGTCGCTCGCACGACTGCGACTGCGACTCGACGATGAGACGTTGCGGATCAGCATCCATGACGGAGACACCGAGCTCGTCGAAGCCGGGCTCGATGACGCCGGCCGCGCCGAGCTCGAGCGGGCCGTATTGGCATTCGTCGCCGCCTCCAGTGACGCACGTCGCCTTCCCGCCGACGGCGTGCGCCTGGTCGGCGATGGGCGCACCTCGCGATTCCAGGACCGCCCCCGCGGTTATGTGTCGCTGCACGGCTCGGCATCGGTCGCCGCGGTCGACGTCGCCGTCGACGCCCCCGTCGACGATCGACGCTTCCGTTCGAACGTCGTGGTCACCGGCGCCGCCCCCTGGGACGAACTGGCGTGGACCGGCCGCGTACGTATCGGCGCGATCGAGTTCGAGGTGCAGCGACCGATCGGACGATGCGCCGCGATCATGGCGAACCCCGACACGGGCGTTCGCGACGCTCGCCTGCTGCGTGTGCTCACGACCGAGTTCGATCAGAACGAGGCCACGCTCGGCATCCTGCTCCTCCCCGTCGACGGCGGCGGCACCGTACGCGTCGGCGACGAGATCGCTCCGGTCTAGCCCCTTCCCGGTGCGCCGGAGCGTGCCTAGGCTCGCGGTATGTTCCCGCTCATCCCGTTCCTCTTCCTCGGCGGCCTCGTGACCGCGGGTGTCATGTGGCGTCGACGACGAGACCGTGACGCCGCCGAGGCGCCACGCGACGATCTGCTGCGCGCAGGAGCCGAGCCCGATCAGTCCCCCGAGGCGGCATCGCGCCGCGCCGAGGGCAAAGCCGCGTGGATGCGGCCGAGCGGCTTCTGACCCGTCAGCTGCGCGAGTCGACGACCCGCGCGCCGGCCGCGGCGATCTCGGTCAGAGCCGCCGCGCTCGAGTCGGGGTGAACCCCGGCGACGAGGTCGGTGAACACGCGCACACCGCGACCGGCTGAGAGCGCGTCGAGCGCCGACGCGCGAACGCAGTAGTCGGTGGCGAGTCCGACCACGTCGATGTCGCGGATGCTGTGGTCGTCGAGCAGCTGCGCGGCCGTCGTGCCGTCATCTCCGACGCCCTCGAAGAGCGAGTAGGCAGGCTTCCCCTGCCCCTTCTTCAGATGGTGCGTCACGGCCGAGGTGTCGAAGCCCTCGTCGTACTCGGCCCCGAAGGTGCCGCCGACGCAGTGCACCGGCCAGGTGTCGACGAAGTCGGGCTGCCCCTGGGCGAAGTGTCCGCCGTTGTCGTTATCGCCGTCGTGCCAGTCGCGCGAGGCGACCACGAGCGCATACTCTCCGGCATGCTCGTCGAGAAACGCCGAGATGCGCTGCGCGACGGCGTCACCGCCCGCGACGCCGAGCGCTCCGTGCTCGGTGAAGTCGTTCTGGACGTCGACGATGAAGAGGGCCCGAGTCATCCTCCGAGCGTACGACGCCCCGGCGTCGCCTGGCACGTACTCAGGCTGATCGCGGGGCTGCCCCCTCCGCGCCCGGCGTGTCGCGGGGTCGACCACCATCGATCCTGAATTCGGTCGGATGAGGGGCGAGCGGGGGCGCGGGGATTGGTGCGGGGGCGGGGTGTGCGGGGCGGATCGGAGGCGGGGGCGCCGCATCCGGCCTGCCTCGACCGTCAGCCCGCCGCGAAGAGGGAGACGATCGAGATCACGAGCCCCGCAACACCCAGACCGATGAGCCCGAGAGCCAGGAGCACGAACGCGCGTACCGACGGGGACCGTCGGTGCAGCCGCATCCGGTCGAGCGATCCGACGCGCACGAAGACGTCGGCGGCATCGGCGCTGCCGATCGCCTCGTCGTCGGCTGGTGTCAGCGTGGCCTCGCCCACCCCACCGTCTTCGTCGAACCACCGTGCGACCCGGCGGTCGCCCAGATCGTCGATCATCGCGCGGACGGGAACCCAGGTGCCGTCGGCGATGTACAGCACGAACGCGACACCGGCGAACAGAGCGCCGGCACCGAAACCGATCCACGTGAAGATCTCGACGATCGCATCGACGGCCGACATGATCCTCCCCGGGATACGGGAAACGGGCCGCCGGAGCGGCCCGTTCTTCCAGAGCCACCTAAGGGAATCGAACCCTTGACCTATTCATTACGAGTGAATCGCTCTGCCGTCTGAGCTAAGGTGGCGCGCGTCGCTCGCGCGATGCACGATCACTGATATTACCTGCTCACGGGCGATGCGCGAACCACGACCCTCACTCGCAGCGGATGTCGGCGTCGGGAACCACTCCGTCGACGAGATACGCGACCACCGCGTCATCGACACAGGTGTTGCCCTTGTTGTAGCCGGTGTGCCCCTCGCCGACGCGGGTCACCAGCACGCCCGACGTCAGCTGCTCGGCCAGCGAGACCGCCCACTGGTAGGGGGTGGCGGGGTCGCTGGTGGTGCCGATCACGAGAATGGGCGCCGCCCCGTCGGCCGAGACGGGGCCTCGCGTGCCAGTGGGCGGGTAGGGCCATTGCTCGCAGACGTCGGGGCCGCTGAAGTACTCGGCGGCGAGCGGTGCCACCCGCTCGAGCTCGGCCTGAGCCGCCTGCGTCTGCGCCTCGCCTACCGCGGGGTAGTCCATGCAGTTGTAGGCCGGGAACGCCTCTTCGGAGTTGCCGACGTAGTCGCCGCCCTGGCGCGCGTTGTAGGCGTCGGCCAGCGTGAACGCCGGCGCCGGATCTGCGTTCTGCACTCCGGAGAGCGTGACGCGCAGGTACGGCCAGCTCGCGGGTGAGTAGAGCGCGTTCAGCAGGGCGAGCATCAGCGTGTCGGCGCCGAGCTCGCGCCCGTCGGCGGCGACGATCGGGCGAGCGTCGACAGACGCGAAGAGGGCGTCGAGATCGGCCGACGCTTCGGCGAGAGTGCCGCGGAACGGGCAATCGTCGAACGAGAGGCATGCCGTGAGAAAAGCATCGAGCGACCTCTGGAACCCCTCCATCTGACCGACGCCGACCTCGGTGCCCGGGATGGAGGGGTCGAGCGCGCCGTCGAGCACCATGCGCCCGACCCGGTCGGGGTGCAGCTCGGCGTACGCGGCACCCAGGGCCGTGCCCCAGGAGTAACCGAGGTAGTCGAGCGTCGTCTCGCCCATGACGGCGCGAAGCACGTCGAGATCGCGCGCGGCGTTCTCGGTCGAGACGAACGGCAGGAGTCCGTCGCTGTTCGCATCGCACGCCGCTGCGAACGCGGCGTCGCGCGCCTCGATCTCGGCCGTCCATTCATCGCTGCCGCGCGGGGCGTCGGGGATGTCGTACAGGTACTGGTCGAGATCGGCCGTGTCGTAGCAATCGATCGCCGTCGAGGCCCCCACGCCCCGCGGGTCGAAGCCGATCACGTCGTAGTTCTCGCGGAGCGGAGAGCCGGCTACGACGTCGAGGGCCTGCTTCAGGGTGTCGACCCCGCTGACCCCCGGCCCGCCCGGATTCGTGAACAGCGAGCCGATCGGCGCACCGCTGTCGGCCCGGTGTCGGATGACGGCGATCTCGATCTCACCGGATGCGGGAGCACTCCAGTCGCGCGGCACGCGCACGTTCGCGCAGTCGAACTGCTGCTCGGCCGCGCAGGACTCCCACGCGACGTCCTGATCGTAGAAGGGAAGCAGATCGGCCGAGACACCCGAGACGTCGGGGGTCACCGACGGCGGCGGAGCCCAGGAATCCGACGTGAACACCGAGCACCCGCTCGCGACGAGGACGACCGTGGTCAGAACTGCGACGGCCACAGCGATCCGGCTCCGCACCCGCGTCACGGTTCGCTTCCGTTCGCGACGGTGATCAGCATGCTCTCCAGAGCCAGGAGCGGCGCGACGTTCTGCTCGAGGTTGCGGCGGGTCACCGCGATCCGGTCGAGCACCGCGAGGGTGCGCGTCGCCGACCAATCGGCTGCGACCGCGCGCAGCTCGGCGGCGAGCTCCGGGTTGATCAGATCGTGGTCGCGCCCGAACTGCAGCAGCACAACATCGCGGTAGAGCGCCTGCAGGTCGGTCAGAACGCGGTCGATGCCGTCGCGCAGACTGCGGGTCGCCCGCCGCTTCTGATCGTCTTCGAGCTGGTTGACCTGCCCCCGCACCGCGGGCGGAACCGCGGCGCCCTCGGCGACGCCCATCGTGCGCAGCAGGGCGGCGCGCTCCTGCTCGTCGCGGACCGCCGTGAGGGCCTTGGCGTCGTCGGTGGCGACGCGCACGATCTGGCCCGCGACCTCGACGGCGTCGCCGACCCCGCGCACCCGCAGGACGGCGGCGAGCGTCTCGGCCCTCCGCGCACGCGCGTCGGCGTCGGTCGCGAGCCGCTGTGCCATGCCGATGTGCCGCTGGGCGTGCCGGGCCGACTCCACCGCGACCGCGCGGTCAACACCGGTGCGCTGTACGAGCAGATCGGCGACGTCGTCGACCTCGGGTTCGCGCAACCGCAGCACCCGCACGCGCGATCGGATCGTGGGCAGCAGGTCGGCGTCGCTGGGGGCGCACAGCACCCACACGGTGCGCTCCGGGGGCTCCTCGAGGGCCTTGAGCAGCACGTTGGAGGTGCGCTCGGCCATGCGGTCGGCGTCTTCCATCACGATGACGCGGTAACGGCCGAGCGACGGCGAGAAGTACGAGCGCTCGACGAGGGCGCGCGCCTCTTTGATCGAGATGATGACGCCCTCGGTGCGAAGCGCGGTCATGTCGGGGTGCGTTCCGGCGAGCACCTGATTCATCGCCGCCGTATCGCCGGGCTCGGCGATCAGAGCCGCCCCGAAGGCGCGGGCCAGTGTCGAGCGTCCGGACCCCGGTGGGCCCGTGATGAGCCACGCGTGCGCGAGGGCGGAAGGATCGGATGCTGCGGTGCGCAGCGCGTTCACGGCCTCGTCCTGGCCCCACACGGCGTCCCACGGCGCGCCGACTCCGACGGAGTCGATCACGGCACCAGACATGGCTACCACCCTAGACGCGGGTCACGACAGCGCCGCGCGGCCCCGCAGCATCCACCCTCGTCACAGGACGGCGGCGACGCGTTCGCGGATCGCGGCGGCGATCTCGTCGACGGGACGGGACGCGTCGAGGACGAGGAAGCGCTCCGGTTCCGACGCGGCGAGCGCGAGGAAGGCCGACCGCACCCGGGCGTGGAACTCGTGCTTCTCGGACTCGAGGCGGTCGAACGGCTTGTCGTCGGCGTCGAGGCGCGCGCGGGCGGCGGTCGGATCGAGATCGAGCAGCACCGTCACCTGCGGCAGCAGACCGTTCGCTGCCCACAGCGACAGGTCGCGCACCTCGCCCGCGTCGAGCACGCGCCCGGCGCCCTGGTAGGCGACCGACGAGTCGAGGTAGCGGTCTTGGATCACGACCTCGCCGCGCGCGATCGCCGGCCGCACCACCGTCTCGACGTGGTGCGCGCGGTCGGCGGCGTACAGCAGCGCTTCGGCGCGCGGCGCCACGTCGCCGCGGTGGTGCAGCACGATGTCGCGGATGAGCACCCCGACCTCGGTGCCGCCCGGCTCGCGGGTGCGGACGACCGTGCGCCCCTCGCCCGCCAACCACTCCTCGAGCAGGCGTGCCTGCGTCGTCTTGCCGACGCCGTCACCGCCCTCGAGCGTGACGAACAGACCGGACGGAGACTCTCCGGCCGACGTGACCTCGGTCACGAGGTCTTCTTCGGCGCCGCCTTCTTGGGCGCGGCCGCCTTCTTCGGGGCGGCTGCCGCCTTCTTCGCGGGCGCCTTGCGCGTGGTCGTGCGCTTCGGGGCCGGCCCCTTGGCGCGCTTGTCGGCGATCAGCTCGACGGCGCGCTCGAAGGTGATGTCGAGGGCGACCTCGCCGCGCGGGATCGTCGCGTTCGTCTCACCGTCGGTGACGTACGCCCCGAACCGGCCGTCCTTCAGGCGGATCGGCTTGCCGCTGACCGGATCGTTGTCGAACTCCTTCAGCGCGCTCGAGGCACGGCGCGCGCCGTACTTCGGCTCGGCGTACTTCGCGAGCGCCTCCTCGAGCGTCACGTCGAAGATCTGCTGTTCGCTGTCGAGGGAGCGCGAGTCGGTGCCCTTCTTGAGGTAGGGCCCGAAGCGTCCGTTCTGCGCCGTGATCTCCTCGCCCGACTCGGGGTCGGCGCCGACCACGCGCGGAAGCGTGAGCAACCGGAGGGCGGTCTCGAGATCGAGCGTGTCGACCGACATCGACTTGAACAGAGACGCCGTGCGGGGCTTGGGTGCTTCGACCTTCTTGGCGCCCCGCTTCTTCGGGGCCTCGACGACCTCGCCCGTCGCCGCGTCGACGTTCTCGGGCTCTTCGGGCTCGAGCTCCTGCACGTACGGCCCGTAGCGACCGTCCTTCACGACGATGAGCTTGCCGTTCTCGGGGTTCTCGCCGAGCACGCGATCGCCGGCGACCGGAGCGTCGATGAGCTCCTGCGCCTTCTCGGCGGTGAGCTCGTCGGGCGCCAGGTCTTCGGGCACGTTGACGATGCGGGGTTTGGCCTCGGGGTCGGCCGACTCGGCGATCTCGAGGTAGGGCCCGTACTTGCCGAAGCGCAGCACCGCAGCATCCGTGATGCGCGTGGAGTTGAGCTCGCGCGCATCGATCTCGCCGAGGTTGTCGACGATGTTGCGCAGACCCACCTGGTCTTCGGAGCCGAAGTAGAACGACTTGAGCCACGCACCCCGGCCCTGCTCGCCACGGGCGATGCGGTCGAGGTCGTCTTCGAGCGCCGCCGTGAAGTCGTAGTCGACGAGGTCGGCGAAGTGCTCTTCGAGCAGACGCACGACGCTGAACGCGAGCCAGCTCGGCACGAGGGCCTGCCCGCGCTTGCTGACGTAGCCGCGGTCGAGGATCACGTCGATGATGCTCGCGAAGGTCGACGGGCGTCCGATGCCCTTCTCTTCGAGCGCCTTGACGAGGCTCGCCTCGGTGTAGCGCGGCTTCGGCGAGGTCGCGTGGCCCTTGGGCTCGACGTCGCGAACGTCGACCGTGTCGCCGACGGCGACAGCCGGCAGCGACTGGTCGTCGCTCGAATCGGAGGCGTGACGCTTCTCGTCGCTGCCCTCTTCGTAGGCCTCGAGGAAGCCCTTGAAGGTGTAGACGGTTCCGGATGCGGTGAACTCCGCGGCCTTCTCCCCCGCCTGCACGACGAGGGTGACGGTGGTCGTCTCGTACTTGGCGTCGGACATCTGGCTGGCGACGGTGCGCTTCCAGATGAGGTCGTACATCTTCTGCTCGTCGCGGTCGAGACCGCCCGACACCGAGGACGGCGTACGGAAGTGCTCGCCCGACGGACGAATGGCCTCGTGGGCCTCCTGTGCGTTCTTGGCGTTGTTGCGGTAGGTGCGGGGGTTCGCCGGCACGGCCTTGTCGCCGTACAGCGTGACGGCCTGCTCGCGGGCAGCGCTGATCGCCTGCGCAGACAGCGCCGTCGAGTCGGTGCGCATATAGGTGATGTACCCCTTCTCGTAGAGACGCTGGGCGACGCTCATCGCGTGCTTCGCGCTCATCGAGAGCTTGCGTCCGGCCTCCTGCTGAAGGGTGGAGGTCGTGAAGGGGGGCTTCGGGCTGCGCGTGCCGGGCTTGGCTTCGACGCTGGAGACGGAGGCCACGCCCGCCGCTTCGATCGCCGCGGCGAGCTCGCGGGCTCCGGCCTCGTCGAGGACGACGACGGCCTTCTTGAGCGTTCCGCGGTCGTCGAAGTCGCCGCCGCGGGCGAGGGGCGCGCCGTCGAGGCGGGCCAGACGGGTCGTGAACGAGGATGCGCCCTTGGCGGCGAGCGCCTCGACGTCCCAGTAGGAGGCCGAGACGAACGCCATGCGCTCGCGCTCGCGCTCGACGACCATGCGGGTGGCGGCGGACTGCACGCGACCGGCGCTCAGCGCGGCGCCCTCGCGGCCGGAGCCGACCTTGCGCCAGAGCACCGGCGAGACGTCCCAGCCGTACAGACGGTCGAGCACGCGGCGGGTCTCCTGAGCGTCGACCAGCGCGAGGTCGAGCTCGCGGGTGTTCTCGGCGGCGGCGCGGATGGCGTCCTTCGTGATCTCGTGGAAGACCATGCGCTTGACGGGCACCTTGGGCTTGAGCACCTCGAGCAGGTGCCACGCGATGGCTTCGCCCTCGCGATCCTCATCAGTGGCGAGCAGGACTTCGTCGGCGGTCTTGAGGGCGCGCTTGAGTTCGGCGACGGTCTTCGTCTTGCGGTCGTTGACCACGTAGAAGGGGTCGAAGTCGTTGTCGACGTCGATCGAGTACTTGCCGTACGCCGCCTTCTTCTCGACGGGGATGTCTTTCTTGCTCGCGAGGTCGCGGATGTGACCGACCGAGCTCAACACCTCGTAGTCGTCACCGAGGTACCCCTGGATCGACTTCATCTTCGTGGGGGACTCGACGATGACGAGCTTCTTGCCGTGTGCCACTGGGGTCCTTTCGTCGTTGCACACCATACACACGAGTTGTGAGCAGAGGCCGTTCGTCGCTGTCAGGGCGCGGCGTCGGGCGGTGGCCCGGCGCGGGCCGAGACGGATGCGGCGACCCCTCCGAACGGCGCCGAGACCGTCACCGTGGCGACCACGCCGTCGAGATCGCACGTCGTCACGGCGGCCCCGGCGGTGGCGGCGACCTCGGCGGCACGGTCGCAGGGAACACCCGCGACCGCACCGCTCGCGGCGTCGGCCGCGGCGAGGGCCGCAGCATCCGCCGCCCCCGACAGCCGCTGCGCGTGCACCGAGGCGGCTCCTACGACGGCGAGCGCCGCCGTCACGACGATCACGCCGGCCATGACGCCGACGCCGGCGACCGTGCCCGCCATCAGATGCCGCCCGCCAGCGCGCAGGACGTCGCGGTGAGGTCGGGGAGCGGGAGGGCGAGTGGCGCGGAGGCCGTCGCCACGACGCACATCAGATCGCCGCGGTGCTGGATGTCGGCTGCGCCTCCCGCCGAACCGACGATCGCGTGCGCACGCCCCGGGTCGTCGCCGCGGGCGACGAGCCTCGCGGCGTCGGCCGCTGCGTCTTGAAGGCGAACCTGCCGCGCACCGGCGGCCAACGCACCCACCCCGAGAGTCACGACGAGCACGATCGCGGGCAAGACGACGGCGAACTCCGCGGTGACCGAGCCGCGGTCGCCGAGGCACCGATGCCGGTGCGCCGCGGGGCCCGCGCTCATTCGAAGGTCAGCGCCCGTCGCACGAGGTCGGTCAAGATGCCGCGCACCTCGTCGGAGCGCATGATCACGACGAGGAGGCCGGCGAAGGCGACAGCCGCCATCGTGGCGATCGCATACTCGGCGGTGGCGGCCCCCGCGTCGTCGTGGAAGAGCTGAGCGGCCCGGCGCCTCGTGAGGGTGGGGATGTCGTCGCCCGTCGAGGCGGGGGCGGTGGCGTCCTTGCCGGTGGTCGGGGTGTCGGTCATGCGTACTCCTTCATGTGTGGTGGGACGGGGTGGGCACGGACGACGGCGTGTCAGACGACGAGCACACCGGAGGACAGGATGCTGAGCAGCATCGGGGCGACGCCGAGCAGCAGGAATGCGGGGAGCGTGCAGACCCCGAGCGGGAGCAGCAGCTTCGACGACAGTTCGGCCGCCCGCAGCCGTCCGTCGGTGCGAGCCCGATGACGCGCGAGCCAGGCCGACGAGCGGAGCAGCTCGACGGCCGGCACGCCCGCCGTCGTCGAGAGCGCGAGGATCTCGTCGACCTCGTCGTCGGGGCACTCGGTCGTGCCGCGGACGAGGGCCCGCGCCCGCTCGACCGACGCGCCGCCGCTCAGGGCGATCGCCGTGAGCTCGGCGTCGATCCCTGGAACACCGCCCGCGGGGTGGGCGCGGCGCACGAGTGAGGCGCTCCACCGGCGCGCGGCGACGATGAGCGCGATGCCGGCGAGGAGGCACGCGACGCCCAACGGGTTCGCGGCCAGCACGGTGACGGTGTCGAATCCGAGTACGAGACCGAGGGCGATGGCGACGAGCGGCAGCCAACTCATGAGGCGAGCGGTCGCGGCAGGTTCGGCGAGGGCGATGCGCACCTCGTCGGCCGCCTGCTGGCCGTCGCGAAGCGCGGCGGCGACGTCGCGGAGGCTCTGCGCCAAGGGCGCTCCGACGGTGGTCGCGACGCCCCAGGCCGCCCCCACATCGCGCCATGGGCCACCGGCCGACGCCAGGGCGCTGGGGGCGTCGCCGCCCGCGGCGACGGCAGCGCAGACGCTCACGGCCATCGTGTCTCCCGCGTCGGCGAGGAACGTCCACGCCCGGGCGGGAGCCACCCCGGCAGCCAGGAGCACCGAGAGCCGCAGCACCGCGTCGGCGGTGGCCGCCGCATCCGGCCCGCCGTCTTTCGCCCGCCGCGTCAGGAGGCCCACGGCAGCCCTTCCACGGCGAGCCGATCGTCGCGCAGCACCGGACGCGCGGCGCCCACGACCCGACGTGCCCCGTCGGGGTCGCGGGCGAGATGCACGATGCAGCCGATCGCGCTCACGACCTGTCGAGCGAGCGAGCGGTCGTCGAGACCGGCGAGCGCGCCGAGGGCCTCGAGCCGGGCGGGCACGTCGTTCAGCCCGTTGGCGTGCAGGGTTCCGGCGCCGCCCTCGTGCCCGGTGTTGAGGGCTCCGAGGAGGTCGCGCACCTCGGCGCCGCGGCACTCCCCGACCACCAGCCGGTCGGGGCGCATGCGCAGAGCTTCGCGCACGAGTCGCGCCAGATCGACGCCGCCGGCTCCTTCGAGATTGGGCTGACGCGCCTCGAGGGCGACGTGGTGGGGATGCCGCAGTCGCAGCTCGGCGACGTCTTCGATCGTGACGATGCGGTCGGTCTCGGGCGCGCGCGAGAGCAGCGCCGACAGGAGCGTGGTCTTGCCCGCCCCGCCGGCGCCGGTGATGAGAACGTTCGTGCGGTCGGCGACGAGCCGGCCGAGCGCTGCGGCGCCCGCCGCGTCGACCATGCCGCCGCGGGCGAGGTCGTCGAGATCGGGCAACGACATCCTCGGCACGCGGATCGAGATCGACGTGCCACGCTGCGCGATCGGAGCGAGCACCGCGTGCACCCTCAGCCCTCGGCCGAGACGCACGTCGACGCACGGCGTCGCGTCGTCGATGTGCCGGCCGCCGAGCCCGATCAACGCGACCGCGAGGTCGCGCACGTCGCTTTCGCCCGCGTGCCACTCCCGCACGCGTCGGGGCCCGTCGCCGCGATCGACGAAGAGTCCGGCGTCGCCGTTGACGAAGAGGTCGGTCACGTCGGGATCGTCGAGGTAGCGTCCGAACGACTGGAGCACCGGATGCCGCGACACGAAGCCCTCGTCGATGGGTGCGATCTCGTCGCGAGCCGCGGGGACGACGGGGACGAGCGAGGCGGGCTCGGCCGGCTCGGCGCGCGGATGGTGCGGACGCGGGGCGACGACGAAGGGGACGACCATTCGTCGACCGTAGGAAGAAGCGTCTGCTCGTCGCCGTCGATCGCGGTCGGCGGTGGAGAAGACGCAGCGCCGAGGCGCTGGGGAGGAGCGCCCGGGAAAAGAGGAGGCGGCACCTCATAGGGGGGTATGAGGTGCCGCCACGCAGCACGCACGATTGGGGGGGTGCGCGCGCCGCGAATGCCAGAATCGAAGTTCGGCTGGCATCGATACTATGCCCAATCCGAGGGGAACGCGATCGACGCGCACGAACGACCGACCAACTATCGGAGGTAGTCGCACCTCCGACCCGTGGCTAGATTGAGCCTGTCCGGCGGGCGATGCGCAGCATCCGCCCTCCCATCCGCCACGCAAGGGAGCGCGCCCCGATGAGCAGCCAGATCGATCACCTCCTCTCGGAGACGCGACGCTTCGCGCCGTCGGCCGACTTCGCCGCCACGGCCGTCGGCGCCGCCGACCTCTATGAGCGGGCCGCGGCCGACCGCGAGGAGTTCTGGGCCGATCAGGCGCGCGAACTGCACTGGCACACGCCGTTCACGCAGGGCCTCGACTGGTCGAATCCTCCGTTCGCGACCTGGTTCGCCGACGGCGAGCTGAACGTGGCCTACAACTGCCTCGACCGTCACGTCGAGGCCGGTCACGGCGACCGGCTCGCGCTGCTGTGGGAAGGCGAGAACGGCGACGAGCGCCGCGTGTCGTACGCCGAGCTCACTGACGAGGTCAAGCGCGTTGCGAACGTGCTGCGGGGCCTCGGAATCGGTGCGGGCGACCGCGTGGCGATCTACCTGCCGATGATCCCCGAGGCGGTGGCGGCGATGCTGGCCGTCGCTCGCCTCGGAGCGATCCACTCCGTCGTCTTCGGCGGCTTCTCGGCCGACAGCCTGCGCGCGCGCATCGACGACGCTGGCGCGAAGCTCGTCATCACCGCCGACGGCGGCTACCGCAAGGGCAAGGTGTCGGCCCTCAAGCCCGCCGTCGACATGGCCCTCGCCGACCGCAACGGGTCGGGCGTGCAGGAGACCGTCGAGCACGTGCTGGTGGTGCGCCGCGGGGGCAACGAGGTCGACTGGCAGGAGGGGCGCGACCTGTGGTGGCACGAGACGGTGCCGGATGCGTCGCCCGACCACGCGGCCGAGGGCTTCCCGGCCGAGAATCCGCTGTTCATCCTCTACACCTCCGGCACCACGGGCAAGCCGAAGGGCATCCTCCACACCTCGGGCGGATACCTGACGCAGGCGGCGTTCACCAACCGCGTCGTGCACGACATCCACCCCGAGACGGACGTCTACTGGTGCACCGCCGACATCGGCTGGATCACCGGGCACACCTACGTCACCTACGGCCCCCTGGCCAACGGCGCGACGCAGGTGCTCTACGAGGGCACCCCCGACACCCCGCACCCCGGACGCTGGTGGGAGGTCATCGAGAAGTACGGCGTGACCGTGTTCTACACCGCGCCGACGGCGATCCGGTCGTTCATGAAGATCGGCCGCGAGGTGCCCCAGAAGTTCGACCTGTCGTCCCTCCGGCTGCTCGGATCGGTGGGAGAGCCCATCAACCCCGAGGCGTGGATGTGGTACCGCACGATCATCGGCGACGAGACTGCGCCGATCGTCGACACCTGGTGGCAGACCGAGACCGGCGCGATCATGATCTCCGCGCTTCCGGGCGTCACCGAGACCAAGCCCGGCTCGGCGCAGGTGCCCCTTCCGGGCATCACGGTCGACGTGGTCGACGACGCTGGCGAGCCCGTCGGTCACGGCAACGGCGGACTGCTCGTGATCACCGAACCGTGGCCGAGCATGCTGCGCGGGATCTGGGGCGACCCCGAGCGCTTCAAGGAGACGTACTGGGACAAGTTCGCCGACAAGGGCTACTACTTCGCCGGCGACGGCGCGCGGCTCGATGACGACGGAGACGTGTGGCTCCTCGGCCGCGTCGATGACGTCATGAACGTCTCGGGGCACCGGTTGTCGACCGCCGAGATCGAGTCGGCCCTGGTCGGCAACGAGGCGGTCGCCGAGGCGGCCGTCGTCGGAGCGTCGGATGAGACGACCGGGCAGGCGGTGGTGGCGTTCGTCATCATCAAGCAGAGCTTCCTCAAGGCGCACTCCGCCGAGGGCCTCGCCTCGACGCTGCGCGGCTGGGTCGGCGAGCAGATCGGCCCGATCGCCCGGCCTCGCGACATCTACATCGTCGGAGAGCTTCCGAAAACGCGATCCGGCAAGATCATGCGGCGGTTGCTGCGCGACGTGGCCGAGGGCCGCGAGGTCGGCGACACCACGACGCTCGCCGACACGATGGTCATGAGCACGATCACCGGTCAGGTCACCGGCACGAGATGACGACAGCGTTTCGCACTCGGTGGTTCGTACCCGTGCTCGGCGTCTGGATGGCGATGGCCTCATCCGCGATCATCGTGATCGGTCACCATCGTCTGAGTGCGATCGCCGGGGCGGCGCTGCTCGCACCGATGGGAGAGTCTTCCAACCGCCGCCCCGGTCGCTGAGCCTGTCGAAGCGCCCGGGGCGGATGCTGCGGCTCAGGCGAGCGTGAAGACGACCTCGACCTCGACGGGGCTGTCGAGCGGGAGCACCGGCACGCCGACGGCGGATCGGGCGTGACGCCCGGCATCGCCGAAGACGTGGCCGAGCAGTTCGCTCGCACCGTTGATGACCCCGGGCTGGCCGGTGAAGGCCGGGACGGAGGCGACGAACCCGGTCACCTTCAGAACGCCCGTGATGCGGTCGACGTCGCCGACGGCGGCGGCCGCCGCTGCGATCGCGTTCAGTGCGCAGAGCCGGGCGTACTGGTGGGCGTCGGCGGGGTCGACGAGGTCGCGGCCTTCGCCGACCTTGCCCGTCGCCGGGAGCACGCCGGAGACGAGCGGAAGCTGCCCCGCGGTGAAGACGAGATCGCCGAAGACCTTCGCCGGGATGTAGGCGCCGGCGGGCTGCGGGACGCTCGGCAGATCGATGCCGAGCTCGGCCAGCATGGCGGACGCGGTCACGACGACTCCCCGAACTGCTGAGCGGCGGTGGCCGCAGCATCCAGCCCCGCGTTCGCGGAGCCGGCGCCCGTCGGGCGCTTGAAGTAGGCGACGAGCCCGCCCTCCGGGCCGGTCACCACCTGCACGAGCTCCCAGCCCTGCTTGCCCCAGTTGTTGAGGATGGCGGCGGTGTTGTGGATGAGAAGAGGTGTGGTGAGGTACTCCCACGTGGTCATCGCGGCTCCGGAATCGTCGAGGTCGGCGCGGGAATCGCGGCCTACGGAAACGGCGGGGCTGTCGAGCCATCGCCCAGGGTTCTCCCTTACCATCAAGCCTATGCCTGACAAGAAACGGACGCCTACTGGCGCGCTCGGGGGTCTTCTCGGACTCGTGGGCCTCAGCGTCGTCGCGGGTGTGCTCATCACCGCCACCGTGACCCCGGCCATCGCCGTCTCGGGCGCCGCCGCCTCCAGCGCCATCAAGATCTTCGACAACATGCCGAGCTACCTCGAGATCGACGAGCTCATGCTGCCGACGACGATCTACACGAACGCGGGCGAAGACGGCTGGGTGGAGCTGACGTCGTTCTACGACCAGAACCGCTCCCCGGTCGAGTTCGACCAGATCACCCCGGTCGCGTACGACGCGATCCTCTCCAGCGAAGACCCCCGCTACTACCAGCACGGCGGCGTCGACCTCATCGGCACCACCCGCGCCCTCCTGAGCAACGCTCAGGGCGGTGCGACGCAGGGCGGTTCGTCGATCAGCCAGCAGTACGTGAAGAACGTGCTCATCCAGCGGTGCGAGCGCGACGCCCAGGCCGAGACCGAGACAGCAGAAGACGGCACAGTCACCACGACGAGGTCGCGTGACGAAGCTCTGCAGAGCTGCTGGCTCGAAGCGACCCAGGCGTCGGGCGTCGACGGCTACGAGCGCAAGCTGCAGGAGATGCGCTACGCCATCCAGCTCGAGAAGGAGTACTCGAAAGACGAGATCCTGCTCGGCTACCTGAACATCGCGAACTTCGGCGGTACGACCTACGGCATCGACGCCGCGGCCCGCTACTACTTCAACGTGTCGGCAGCAGACCTGAGCGTCGGCCAGGCCGCCGTTCTCGCGGGCATCGTGCAGAACCCGAATACGTACCGCATCGATCAACCGAATAGCGAGTCCAACGGCGCAGCCAACGGGTACGCGCTGACGAAGACGCGCCAGACCTACGTGCTGGGCCGCATGCTCGAAGACGGCAAGATCACCCAGGAGCAGCACGATGCTGCCGCCGCCGAGCCCATCACGCCTGCGATCACTCCCGCGCAGACCGGATGCTCCGCAACCGGCGCGACCGCGTATTTCTGCCAGTACGTCGTCTCCGTCGTCCGCAACGACCCGGCTTTCGGCGCCGAGCCCGTCGACCGTGAGCGCGCCCTGAAGCAGGGCGGCCTGAACATCTACACCACGCTCGACTGGCGCGTGCAGAGCGCCGCGCAGGAGGCCATGGCCGAGTATGCGCCGGAGTCCGTGCCCGGTACGCGGTACGGCGCCACCTCGGTCAGCATCGAGGCCTCCACAGGGCGCGTGCTCGCGATCGCTCAGAACACGAAGTTCACCGAAGACGGCAACCTGGCGGCGAGCGACCCGGCCTATACGTCGATCGTCTACGCCGGCAACAAGACTTTCGGAGGATCGGCCGGTTTCTCGGCCGGGTCGACCTTCAAGCTCTTCACCCTCATCGACTGGCTCGAGCAGGGCCACTCTGTGAACGAGTCGGTCAACGGGCGAGACGTGCCGATCAGTCGATTCACGAACAGTTGCATCGGCAACATCGTCGGCAACACCTGGAAGCCGGGCAACTTCGGTGGGGGCGGGGGCGGCTACGGCACGCCCATGAGCTTCACCGCACAGTCGCTGAACTCCGGCTACGTCGCGATGGCCGCACAGCTCGACCTGTGCGACATCGGCAAGGTGGCCGCGAAGATGGGCGTCGTCGGCAGCAACGGCGAGCCCATCCAGGTCGACTACCCCACGCAGGTCATCGGCCCCGACGCGGTCTCGCCGATGGCGATGGCAGGTGCCTACGGCACCGTCGCGAACAACGGCGTCTACTGCCAGCCGCAGGTCATCGACCGTGTGACGAACTCCAAGGGCGAGGAGCTTCCCAAGCCGGAGCGCACCTGCGAGCAGGTCATCACGCCCGAGGTCGCGGCGACCGCGGCGTTCGCACTGCAGGGCGTCATGACAGGCAACGGAACCGGCTCGCGGGCGAACACCGGAGACGGCACCGCGCTGATCGGAAAGACGGGAACGCACCAAGAGTGGCAGACCTGGATGGTCGAATCCAGCTCCAAGGTCGCCACCGCGGTCTGGGCGGGTAACGCCAACGGCACGCTCGACGTGTTCAAGAACAGCTACCGAGGCAACGGCCTGCAGAACATCCGCTACTACATCGCGCAGGACGTGCAGCGTGCGGCCAACGCGGCGTACGGCGGGGATGCGTTCCCGCGGCCCGACAACAACCTGGTGCGCCAGGTGCTGCGCGACGTTCCCAACGTCGTCGGTCAGTCGGTCGACCAGGCGACCTCGACGCTGGAGGCTGCGGGCTTCTCGGTGCAGGTGGGCAGCCCCGTCGACTCCGATCAGCCGACCGATATCGTCGTGTCGCAGAGCGCGAACCGCGCACCCTCCGGGGCGAACATCACCATCAGCCCCAGCAATGGCCAGGCGACGTCGGTGCCCTCGGTCGCGGGTTCGGCGCCCGCTCAGGCGGTCGCGACACTGCAGGCGGCGGGCTTCACCCAGCTGTCGGGCAGTTGCACGGCCGATCCTGCCGCGCCCGACGCCGGTCTCGTCTCGGGCACGAACCCGAGCGCCGGCACCGTCACCTCGCGCGGCACGGCCATCACCGTCGCGTACACCGCGAAGGCCTGCTGAGTGGTAGCACCTGCGGCCAAGGCCGCCCTCACCGCCGTCGCGGCGGTGGGGGCGGTCGGTGCGGGCGCCGCGACCTGGGGCATGGGAATCGAGCGCTACCTCTTCACCGTCCGCTATCACGCCCTGCGGGTGCTGCCGCGTGACGCCGATGCCCTCCGCATCCTGCACATCTCCGATGCCCACATGGCGCCGTGGCAGCACCGCAAGCAGGAGTGGATCGCGGGTCTCGCCCGACTCGAGCCCGACCTCATCGTCAACACCGGTGACAACATCGGGCACCGCGACGGCCTGACGGGGCTGCGCGAGGCGTTCGAGCCGTTCACGGGCGTGCCGGGACTGTTCGTTCACGGATCGAACGACTTCCAAGGACCGTCGTTCCGCAACCCGCTGCGCTACTTCACCGGGCCGTCGCAGCGCCGCCCCGATATCGAGCAGATGGATGTCGACGCTCTCGACGGCTACCTGACCGACGACCTCGGGTGGACGCTGATCGACAACGCGGCGACGTCGCTCGAGGTTCGCGGAGTGCGCATCAACGCCTTCGGCGTCAACGATGCCCACCGCGACTGGGACGACCTCGAGGTGCTCCCCGCGGCGATCGGCGGGCTCGGCGAGGCCGATCTCATGCTCGGCGTCACCCACGCCCCCTATAGCCGCGTGCTCGACGAGTACGTCGATCTCGGGGCCGACGTGATCTTCGCCGGCCACACCCACGGCGGACAGGTTCGCATCCCGGGCAGCCGCGATGCACTCGTCGCGAACTGCGACATCCCGCTCGACCAGGCCCGCGGTCTGAGCGAGTGGACGCACGAGGGACGCACCGCGCCGCTCAACGTCAGCGCCGGCCTCGGGCATTCGATCTACGCCCCGGTGCGGTTCGCCTGCCGCCCCGAGGTCACGCTCCTCACGCTCCTGCCGCGCTGATCGCCGTGGCGGCCGCGCGGCCTGCGGTTTCTGCTCTGGAGCATCGGTCCTGGTTGGCGCTACCGTGACGGCATGGATGCGAAAGCCGTGACGGTGGGCATACCCGTCCGCGACATCGACCGTGCGACCGACTGGTACCGAACGGCGCTCTCGCTCGGCGAGCCCGATCAGATTCCCCTGGACGGTCTCGTCGAGTTCGACCTCGGCCCCTTCTGGTTGCAGCTGGCGGCCGCCCCCGATCTTGCGGGCCGCGAGGGCATTTCGGTGAACATCAGCGTCGCCGACGCGACGGCGCTGCGGCGCGACCTGGAGTCGCGGGGCCTGACGGTCGGCGAGATGCAACGTTTCGAAGGCGTGGTCGAGTTCTTCGAGCTGATCGATCCCGACGGAAACAAGATCGGCTTCGTCACCGAACTGGCGTAGGCAGGTCGCGGCTCAGCGCCTCTCGAGTTCGGCGACGACGGGGCGGTGATCGCTCCCGGCATCGTCGAACGACGTCACCACGTCGAACCCTCGCACCGACCAGGCCGGTCCGACGAGCACGTGATCGATCGGCGACGCGAGCCAGGCGGGAGCACGGGTAGGCCAGGTGCCGATAGCGGCCGCGCCCACCTCCGAAGCGGCATCGGCGCACGCTCCGACGAGTGCGGGGCCGCGCCCGGTTCCGGAGAGATGGTCGACGGTCGCGTTGAGGTCGCCCGCGACGATCACGTTCGGCGCATCGCATCGGTCAGCGACCCAGCGCAGACCCTCGCGCCACTGGTTCAGGCTTCCCGGGAGGGGCGGCATGGGGTGCGCGGCGACGATCGTCGGCCCCTCACCCGAAACGGGCCGCCAGACGGCGCTCGGGAGGCCAGGGGTCGATCCCGCCGACGCGTCCACCCGATACTCGCCCAGCTCGCCGGCGATGAGGATCGACGTGGGGATCGGCGAGTACCCCGTCCCGCCGTACGTGGTGTCCGTGGACATGTGCACGCCCCGCTCGGCGAGCATCCGGACGGCTTCGGCAGCGGCGTCCGCGTCGGTCTCGGGGAGGCTCACGATCTCAGCCCCGGTCTCCTGCACCAATCGGGCGATGGCCGACGGTGCGGCAGCGCCGCCCTGCGTGTTCCACGCCACGACCGTGAGCTCACCGCCGGTGCTCTCAGCGCCCCCTGCGCGCGCGAGCACGACGCCGCCGTTGATCACCGCGGCAGCTACGACGGCGATCGCGAGAGCCGCCGAGACCGACCACCGACGTCTGATGACCGCGATGATCGAGGTGACCAGGGCGATCGCGAGCAAGGCGATTGCGAGCGGCCCGCGGAACGCGATGACCTGCGCCACGACCGGTGCCGTCTGCGCCCCGAACGCCTGCGGCCAGGCCGTGAGCACCACCAGGGGCACGCTGACAGCGAGCGTCACGGCGAACAGCGCAGGGCGGTGGCGTCGTGGTTTCACGGAATCCATGACATCACGCCTCTCCTCCCCAACCCGGCTTCCGCGCGACTTCTCCACATCCACCTGCCCGCAGGCTCCGCAGCATCCGCTCGCGTCGCACGATCGACGAATACCCCGTCGAAAGGATGCCGCGATGCCCACCGTGCCCGTCTCCCTCCCCCGTCTTCGCGCCCCCGCGGCGCTCGTCCTGTGCCTGGTGCTCGCCCTCGTCGGCGCGCTGTGGACCGCACCTCCCGCTCGGGCGGCCGATCAGGGGGCGGGCTTCGGAACGTGGGCGCCGGTGTCGGCGCACGGCTGGCACGGCTCGATGCTCGTCGGCGGGGTTCACACCTACTGCATCATCCCGGGGCTCCCCCTGCCGACCGGCACCTCGGTCGACCACGGAGTGAGCGGTTCGGCGGCGGGTCTCACGCCGCATCAGCTCGCCGGGATCAACCTCGTCGTCACGAAGTACGGGCAGACCACAGACCCGGCGCAGGCGGCAGCCGTCGGATGGGCGGTCAAGTCGATCGCGAATCGAGACGCGACCCTGCACGCGTGGGGGTACCCCGGAGACTCGCTCGCCGAGGCGGTGCACTGGACGTTCTCGAAGCTCGCCCCCGAGCACAGCGACCGCGTGGGGTCGCTCGCCGAGGGTTACTACGCCGAAGGGATGGCCGTGACCGTGCCGTCGAGCTCGGCGACCCTGACGTTGACGACCGACACCGCCGATCCGCGGCGGGGCACCGTGCAGCTCGATGCCTCGGCGGCGGGAAACATCGCCCTCACGAACGCCGTGTTCGCCGACACGGGCTCGCCCGAGCGCGCCGACGCGGCCCCCGGCACCGAGTACGCGATCGTTGCCGCTCCCCCGACCGACGATGGCGCACCCTTCAGCGTTCACGCGAGAGCACACGGTTCGGCGGCCTTCGCCCCGGCCGTCCGCCACGTCACCACTCCCGGCGGTCAGGACACGGCCGGCCCCGGGGGCGACGTCGAGTTCACCGCCGAGGCGACGGATGCTGCGCCCCGCCCGGTCGTCTTCACCCCCGGTCTGACGACTCGGGTCGCCGAGCCCGAGATCGACGGTGGCGCTTTCGTCGACGACGTGACGCTCTCCGCGATCGAGGGGGCGTGGCCGCGCGCGGCCGACGGCACGTTCGTGGTGCTCCGCGCCACCGCGAAGGTCTACCGCACCGAGGCCGTCGTGCCCGAGACCGAGGCCGTACCCGCGGAGGCGAAGCACGTGGGAGACCTCGCGCTGCAGAGCGACCCGGCGACCGGGCCCGGGGTCTACCGCGTCACCTCCGAGTGGGAACTGCCCGGGCCGGGCGTCTACACCGCCGTCTGGCAGATCGATGCGAGCGAGCAGCAGCCCGCCACCGTCCCCCACCTGCCCCCCGGGTTCTCGTGGACGGAGAACTTCGGTGTCGCCGCGCAGATGGTGACCGTGGCGGCTCCTCCCCCGCCCGAGCAGCCGAAGCACGAGCAGCCCCCGGCGGCGCAGCCCCCGGCGGAACCCACGCGCACGCTGGCGGCGACCGGCAGCGACGCTCTCACGCCGCGCATCGCCGGAGCCGGCGGGGCCGCGCTGCTGCTCGGAACCGCCCTCCTGGCGCATCTTCGCCAGCGGCGGCGAGCAACAGCATCCCCCTGACCTCCCCGAACGCCGCCGTCCGCCGATGCGCGCCCCTCACGCCGTCGGCGGGCGGTCGGCCATCTCATTGCGTCCGCGGTTCGAACCATCCCTCAGAACGGGGTAGACTCGTGTGGTTGCTCCGGGGTGTGGCGCAGCTTGGTAGCGCGCGTCGTTCGGGACGACGAGGCCGCAGGTTCAAATCCTGTCACCCCGACTGAATATCATGAGCGAGAAGGCTCCGTCGCCTGACGGAGCCTTCTTTCATTCATTGGACGTCTCGTACAGGAGCCCCGTGCCCGACCTCACGCCCCGCCTCGTCGCCTTCGACCTCGACGACACCCTCGCCCCCTCGAAGACCGCGATCGACCCGCGGATCGGCGACCTCCTGATCGCCCTCGCCGAGCGCGTCGAAGTCGCCATCATCTCCGGTGGGCAACTCGCGCAGTTCCGCTCGCAGGTCGTCGAGCGGCTGCCCGCAGCATCCGCCGATCTGCTCAGCCACATGCACCTGCTGCCGACGTGCGGCACGCAGTACTACCTGCTCACACCGGCCGGCATCGAGACCGTGTACGCGCACTCGCTGACCGACGACGAGAAGACCCGCGCCCTCGCGGCGGTCGAAGAGGAGGCCCGGCGCCTCGGACTGTGGGCCAGCGAGACCTGGGGCGACATCCTCGAAGATCGCGGATCGCAGATCACGTTCTCCGCGCTCGGACAGAAGGCCCCCCTCGACGCCAAGAAGGCGTGGGACCCGACCGGAGAGAAGAAGAACACCCTGCGCGAGGCGGTCGCCGCACGCATCCCCGACCTCGAGGTGCGCTCGGGCGGGTCGACGTCGATCGACATCACCCACCGCGGCATCGACAAGGCCTACGGCATGAACCAGCTCGCCGACGCCACCGGCATTTCGCTCGACGACATGCTGTTCGTCGGCGATCGCCTCGACCCCGACGGCAACGACTACCCGGTGCTCGCGATGGGCGTCGAGTGCCACGCGGTCGAGGGCTGGGAAGACACCGCCGAGTACCTCGAGGCCCTCATCCCCACGCTCCCCGTCCGCTGAGCCGTCCGCTCAGGCCGTGACGGCCTCGGCGTAATATCCCGCGATGTGCGCTCGCACCAGCCGCTGCGCCTCCGGGGCGTCACCGCGCTCGACGGCGCCGACGATCGCGCGGTGCTCGCGAACCAGTCGTGCTGCGGTGGCGTCCCAGTCGGTCACGCGCAGTGCCCCCGCCTCGACGTAGGCGTCGATCGCGGTGCGCAGACCCACCATGATGGCGGTGACGACCGCGTTTCCGGATGCTTCCGACAGCGCGACGTGGAACGCCCGGTCGAGCGCGAGAAACTCCGCGATCGGCAGCTCCGGCCCCTCCATCTCGTGGAGGGCGGCGTGTACCTGGGTGAGGTCGGGCGCGTCGGCGGCGGCGAGCGCCTCCACGACGGCCGACTCGAGGGTGACACGCGTGCTGACGACATCGGCGATGTCGAACCCGTTCGCGGCCACCTGCAGTCGCAGCAGCGCCGACAGACCGCCGCGGGGCGTCGCCACGATCGTGACGCCCGACGTCGGCCCCGAACCCGTGCCCGTACGCACGAGCCCCAGCACCTCGAGCACGCGGATGGCTTCGCGAACGCTCGAGCGCCCGACGCCGAGCTGCACCGAGAGGTCGCGCTCGGGAGGGAGCCTGTCGCCCGGCCCGAGACGACCGGCGAGCAGATCGCCCTCGATCTTCTCGAGCACGACCTGCCAGGCACGCGGTGCCGTGTTCGGCATGTTCACCTCCGGAGGAGTCCCCACGATAGCCCGCTGCCGGGGCGGGGCGCGCGAGACGCACGTATCGGCCGAGACAACGCGCCTGGCGGTGTGTCTCGGCCGATTCGCGTGTCTCAGGCGGTGGCGGCGGCGGTGCTGTAGCCCTGGGGGTTCGTGCTCTGCCAGTTCCAGTAGTCGCGGCACGCGTCGTCGATGCCCAGGCGCGTGCGCCAACCGAGGTCGCGCGCGGCCTTCGACGGGTTGCAGTACGTCGCGGCGACGTCGCCCGCGCGGCGCGGGAGCATCTCGGTCGGCAGCTCGCGACCGACCGCCGCCTCGAAGGAGGCGATGAGCTGCAGCACACTCACGGGGATCCCCGTGCCGAGGTTGAAGATCGCGAAGCCGGGCTCGGCCTTCTCGAGGGCCGCGACGTGGCCCTCGGCGAGGTCGACGACGTGGATGTAGTCGCGCAGGCCCGTGCCGTCGGGGGTGTCGTAGTCGTTGCCGAAGACGCCGATGCGGTCGAGGGTGCCGATCGCGACGCGCGAGACGTACGGCATGAGGTTGTTGGGGATGCCCGACGGGTCTTCGCCGATCAGACCGCTCGGGTGGGCGCCGACCGGGTTGAAGTAGCGCAGCACGGTGACGTTCAGCTCGGGGTTCACCCGGGCGACGTCGGCGAGCACGACCTCGTTCATGCGCTTGGACTTGCTGTAGGCGTTCGAGAGGTCGACGCTCGTGGTCGACTCCTCGGTGAAGGGGAGGTCGGCGGGGTCGGAGTAGACGGTGCCCGTGCTCGAGAAGACGAACGAACGGATGCCGTGAGCCACCCCGGCGCGCAGCAGCGCGAACGTGGTGTCGAGGTTGTTGGAGTAGTACTTCAGCGGCTGCTGCGTCGACTCCCCCACGGCCTTGAACGCGGCGAGGTGGATGACCGCGTCGATCGGGCCGTGCTCGGCGAAGACGGCCTCCACGACCGCGTCGTCGGCGGCATCCCCCACCACCAGCGGGGCCGACCTGCCGGTGATCTGCTCCACGCGGGCGGCGGCGACCGCCTGCGTGCCCGACAGATCGTCGAGCAGCACGACCTCGTGGCCGGCGTCGAGGAGGGCTACCGCCGTGTGGGTTCCGACGTAACCGGCACCGCCGGCAAGGAGTACGCGCATGCCTCCAGGCTACCGACTTGCGGGGGCCGTCTCGCGTCGCTCAGCGCCCGTCGAGCCGCCCGCCGGACTCGGTCAGGTAGCAGACGGCGCACATCGACTCGTAGGTGACCTCGCCGGTCGTGAGCCCCTGATCGATCGCCACCTGATCGCCGTCGAACACGAAGCGTCCGTCGATCAGCCGGGCGTTGAAGATCGCCTTGCGTCCGCAGCGGCAGATCGTCTTCAGCTCTTCGAGACTGTGGGCGAGTTCGAGCAGGCGCGCGGAGCCCGGGAAGGCCTCGGTGCGGAAATCGGTGCGGATGCCGTACGCGAGCACCGGGATGTCGTCGAGCACCGCGATCCGCAGCAGGTCGTCGACCTGCGCCGGCGTCAAGAACTGGGCCTCGTCGACGAGGAGGCAGGCCACCGGGGCCTCGCCGGCGGCAGCCCGAAGGGCCTCGCGCGCGTCGGCATCGGGCGACACCAGGAAGTCGACCGTACGCGAGACGCCGAGGCGGCTCTCGATCTGGTCGGCGCCCTTCGTGTCGATCTCGGGCTTGGCGAGGAGCACTCGCTGCCCGCGCTCCTCGTAGTTGTAGGCCGCCTGCAGGAGCGCGGTCGACTTGCCGGAGTTCATCGCCCCGTAGCGGAAGTAGAGCTTGGCCACAGCCCGTGTCAGACCGAGATCGAGAGTACGCCGGCGGTCTTCGCGAGCTCCTCGCGCGCGACCTCCGGGCGCGTGTTGAGGGTCTCGCCGTAGCTCGGCACGAGCTCCTTGAGGCGCGGCTCCCAGCGAGCGATGTCGTCGGGGAAGCAGGTCTTGAGCAGACCGAGCATGATCGACACGGCGGTCGACGCGCCCGGCGAGGCGCCGAGAAGACCGGCGATCGAGCCGTCCTTCGCCGTGACGACCTCGGTGCCGAACTGCAGAACGCCGCCCTTCTTCGGGTCGCGCTTCATGACCTGGGCGCGCTGACCGGCCCCGAGCAGCTCCCAGTCCTTGCCCTCCGCCGAGGGCACGAACGTCTTGAGGCTGTCGACCTTGCGGGCGTGGGTCTTCAACAGCTCACCCACGAGGTACTTGATGAGGCCCGGGTTGTCGATGGCCACCTTCAGCATCGGCAGCAGGTTGTGCGGGCGCACCTGCGAGACGATGTCCCAGGGCGAACCGTTCTTCAAGAACTTCGGGCTGAAGGTCGCGAACGGACCGAACAGCAGCGACGTCTGCCCGTCGACCACACGGGTGTCGAGGTGCGGCACCGACATGGGCGGGGCGCCGACCGACGCCTGCGAGTAGACCTTCGCCTTGTGCTGTGCGACGAGCGCGGGGTTGTCGGTCTTCAGCCACTGCCCGCCGATGGGGAAGACCCCGTAGCCCTTGATCTCGGGAATCCCCGAGCGCTGCAGAAGCTTCAGCGCCCAGCCGCCCGCTCCGACGAAGACGAACTTCGCGGTGATATGACCGGGCGTGCGGCCCAAGGTCTCGCGGGTGGTGACCCGCCAGCCGCCGTTACCGTCGCGCTTGAGCTTTCGCACCTCGCGGTTCGTGACGACCTCGACGCCCTTCTCCTTGAGGTTCGCGAAGAGCTGGTGGGTGAGCGACCCGAAGTCGACGTCGGTTCCCGCGGGCACGCGGGTGGCTGCGAAGGGCTCGTCGCTCTTCAGCCGCTTCTTCATCAGCAGCGGCGCCCACTGGTTGATGACGCGGGAGTCCTCGCTGAACTCGATGCCCTCGAACAGTGGCTGCGTCTTGAGCGCCTCGTAGCGCTTGCGCAGGTACTCGACGTCTTTCTCACCGCGGACGAACGTCATGTGCGGGGTGGCGTTGATGAACGTCGACGGGGCGTCGAGCTCGCCCTTCTCCACCAGCGACGACCAGAACTGCCGACTCTGCTGGAACTGCTCGTTGATCGTGATCGCCTTCGCGGGATCGACCGAGCCGTCGGCAGCCTGCGGCATGTAGTTCAGCTCGCACAGCGCGGCGTGCCCGGTACCCGCGTTGTTCCACGCGTTCGAACTCTCCAGCGCGACGTCGCTCAGCCGCTCGTAGACGGCGATCTTCCAGTCGGGCTGGAGTTCCTTCAGAAACGTGCCCAGGGTGGCGCTCATGATGCCGCCACCGATGAGCAGCACGTCGATGTCTTGGCTCACCAGGCAATCCTAGGCGCGATTCAGAGGGTCGAATCGCGAGTGCGCACCGCCTCGAACAATCAGGCGTGGGCGCCCAAGCGCTCGGCGACGAGCTCGGCGATCTGCACGGCGTTCAGCGCCGCGCCCTTGCGAAGGTTGTCGTTGCTGATGAACAGCACGAGGCCCTTGCCCTCGGGGGCAGACTGATCGGCGCGGATGCGTCCGACGTAGCTCGGGTCGGTGCCGGCCGCCTGGAGCGGCGTGGGCACCTCCTCGAGCTGCACGCCGGGGGCGCTCGCGAGCAGCTCACGCGCGCGGTCGGGCGTGATGTCACGCGCGAACTCGGCGTTGATGCTGAGCGAGTGGCCCGTGAACACCGGCACGCGCACGCAGGTGCCCGCGACGCGGAGGTCGGGGAGTTCGAGGATCTTGCGGCTCTCGTTGCGGAGCTTCTTCTCCTCGTCGGTCTCGTTGTCGCCGTCGTCGACGAGGTTTCCGGCGAACGGGATGACGTCGAAGGCGATCGGGGCGATGTACTTCTCCGGCTGGGGGAAGTCCAGGGCCGAGCCGTCGCGGACGAGCCGGTCGACGTCGCCCTGCGCGAGCACCGCCTCGACCTGGCCGAGGAGTTCCTGCGCACCGGCGAGGCCCGAGCCGCTGACGGCCTGGTAGGTGCTGACGATCAGTCGCTCGAGGCCGGCCTCAGCATCCAGCACCTTCAGCACCGGCATCGCGGCCATCGTGGTGCAGTTCGGGTTGGCGACGATGCCCTTCTTCGCCTCGTCGATCGCGTGCGGGTTGACCTCGCTGACGACCAGCGGAACCTCGGGGTCCATGCGCCAGGCGCTGGAGTTGTCGATGACGAGGGCACCGGCCTCGGCGAAGCGCGGGGCGTGCGCGCGGCTGCCGGTGGCGCCTGCCGAGAACAGCGCGACGTCGATGCCCGACGGGTCGGCCGTGGCGACGTCTTCGACGATGATGTCGTGTCCGCCGAACTCGATCGACGTGCCGGCCGAGCGGGCCGTCGCGAACAGACGCAGGTCGCGAATCGGGAACGAGCGCTCGATGAGGATCTCGCGCATGACGGTGCCCACCTGGCCGGTGGCGCCGACGATGGCGAGGGAGATTCCGGAATCGGAGATGCGGGTCATGGCGTTCCTCGGATGCTGCTCGGGTCGGTTTCCGCGATTCTATCGGCGCGGCGGGTGACGCCGCCGGTCGCGAGCGTAGGAGGAGCGCCGAAGGTCGGAGGATTCCGGCCGGATCGCCCGACCTCCGGCCCTTCTCCTACCCCGGCGACACGGGTTGATGGACGATCGTTACATTCCGGGCGGGATCTCGCCCGGGGAGCGGGATCCGAGGCCTTCTGAGCGGCCTGCGCCATGTTTCCGTTCTGTAAAGGATGCGGCGTAGCGGCCGCCATTGTCGAAGCAGGCCTCGTCGGCGCCGATATCCTGGCGCCCGGACCAGCGTTGCCACCACCCCCGGCGAACCCATCGTCCACTTCCCCTCCCGGCGTCCCCCCGAACGCCCTTCTCTGCGAGGAGTCCTTATGCCCGCGAGCCTGCATTCCCTTCCCGGCCTGCCCCTGTGGGATGGAGACCGCCCCCGCGGCACCGCCACCCTCTCGTGGCAGGGCGACCGCATCACCGCGGTCGAAGAGACCGCCCCCGGCGAGTCGGAGTACAGCGTCGTCCCGGGCCTCGTCGACACGCACGTGCACCTCGACTCCTCGGCGGGAGCACCGGCGAACGACTGGCTCACGTGGCCGCTCATCACCCCCGCCTCCGAGCGGTCGCTGCATGTCGTCTCGCACGCGCGCCGTGCCGCCGCATCCGGCGTCACGACCCTTCGCGACCTCGGCGGCGGCGACGTGCAGTTCTCCGCGGCGCGCGCGCTCGCGGCCGGCATCATCCCCGGTCCGCGGCTGCTGGTGCACGGCCCGGTCGGCATGACCGCCGGGCACGGCGACCTGTTCACCCCGCCGCACTACGCGCAGCGTCCGCCCGTGGCGGACTCCCCCGACGAATGCCGTCGCCTGGTACGCCAGTGGGCGCGGTCGGGTGCGGACGGCATCAAGATCTACACCAGCGGCGGCGTGCTCTCCATGGGCGACAAGGTCGGCTGGCGCAACCAGACCGAGGCCGAGATCGCCGCGACCGTCGACGAGGCGCACGCGCTCGGAATGCTCGTCGCCGCCCACACGCACACCGCCGAGGGCGTCGACATCGCGCTGCGCTTCGAGGTCGACTCGATCGAGCACGGCACCGGCATCCTCGAGCGCCACTGGGACACACTGCTCGAACGCAACATTCCCGTCGCCCCGACGCTGATGATCAACGACGCCATCGCCGACCGCAAGATCCCGGTCAGCGACGACGCCGCCGAGAAGGGCCGCGCCGTCGTCACCGAACGCGACGCCAACTTCACCGGCGCCGCGGCCGCGGGCATCCGCTTCGTGCTGGGCACCGACGCGAACGGCGTGATGGTGCGTTTCGGCGATCAGCTCGAGGAGCTCCGCCTCATGAAGCAGTCGTTCGCCTGGACCAGCGAGCGCGCCATGCGGGCCGGAACCTCGGATGCTGCGGACGCCATCGGCCTCGCCGGCAAGGTCGGTCGCCTCCACCCCGGCCAGGGCGCCGACTTCCTCGTCGTGCGCGGAAAGCCCTGGGAGGACATCGACGATCTCACCGCCGAGAACATCGTCGCCGTCGTCGCCCGCGGTGAGCTGATCGCCGGCGCACTGCCCGCGTGAGCCCACGATTTCGCACCACTTGACCTGTTCCGCCCATGAAGGAGAACCCGTGACCACCCCTCGAACCCGCGGAGCGCGCCGCATCGCCGCTCCCCTGATCGCCGGCCTCGCCGTCCTGACCCTCGCCGGCTGCGCCGGTGGCGCCGCCGAGACCTCCGCCACGCCCGGCGCCGACGTCGCCCAGGACATCGTCTTCGCGCTCAAGGAAGACCCGACCTGCATCGACCCGCAGCAGTCGTCCGTGACGACCTCGCTCATCGTCGGACGCCAGCTCACCGACTCGCTGCTCGACCAGAACCCCGACACCGGCGAGATCGTGCCGTGGCTGGCCAGCGAGTGGGACGTGAGCGACGACCTCACCTCGTACACGTTCACGCTGCGCGACGGCGTCACCTTCAGCGACGGCACCCCGCTGACCTCCGACGCGGTGGCCGCGAACTTCGACGCCATCGTCGCGCTCGGCGCGTCCGCCTCGCTCGCGAACGGCTACCTCGCGGGATACGCGGGCACCGACGTCACCAGCGACACCGAGTTCACCGTGAACTTCTCGACCCCGAACGTGCAGTTCCAGCAGGGCGCCACGACGATCTCGCTCGGCATCCTCTCGCCCGAGACGGTGGCCGCGCCCGCCGAGACGCGGTGCGCCTCGGTGGCCGGAACGGGACCGTTCGTGCTCGACTCGTACGTGCCGAACGACTCGGTGAAGGTCGTCCGCCGCGACGGCTACGACTGGGCGTCGCAGCTGCGGCAGCACGAGGGCGAGGCCTACCTGTCTTCGGTGACCTTCCCGATCATCTCCGAGCCGAGCGTGCGCACCGGCGGCCTCGAGTCGGGCGAGTACGACGTCATCCAGGACGTCCCGTACGTCGACGAGTCGCGCTTCAGCACCGGCGACTACAACCTCTACGCCAAGGCGAACCCGGGCGTTCCCAACTCCCTCGTGATCAACACCACGCGGGGTCCGCTGGGTGACGAGGCCGTTCGCCAGGCGATCTCGAAGGGGCTCGACCGCGACCAGATCAACATCATCGCGGGCTCGATCAGCGGCCAGGCACCGACGAGCGTCCTGACCTCCTCCACCCCCGGCTACACCGACCTCGGCGACGTGCTCGCGTACGACGCCGACGGCGCGAAGGCCCTTCTCGAAGACGACGGCTGGACCCTCGGGTCGAACGGGATCTACGAGAAGGACGGCCAGCCGCTCACCGTCACGGTCACGGCCTTCTACGCGCAGGACGTGCTCGAAGCCGCGCAGATCGACCTGAAGAAGGTCGGCATCGACCTGCAGCTGAAGATGGTCTCCTCGGGCGACTTCTTCGGCGCGATCGCCTCGGGCGACTACGACATGCTCGGCGCCGCCCTCACCCGCACCGACCCCGACGCTCTGCGGACGCTCCTGTCCACCGCGTCGAAGTCGCGCTGGGGCATCGTCGACGACGCCGAGCTGGAGACGCTGCTGCAGGAGCAGTCGCAGACCGCCGACACCGCCGCACGCCAGGAGCTGGTCGACGAGATCCAGCAGATCGTCGCCGAGCGCGCCTACGTGATCCCGACGCTGGAGACCGTGCAGCTGCACGGCTCGCGCGCCGGCGTCGAAGGCATCACGTTCGACTCGGCCGCCCGCCTGCACCTCTACGACACCGCGGTGGTCTCGGACTGATGACACAGCCGGTGCAGCGCGTGGCGTCAGCGGACGGAGGAAGCAGGGCGGCGTCCGTCGCTCGCTTCCTGATCCCGAAGATCCTGCAGTGCCTCTTCGTGGTCTGGGCGACCTACACGGTCGCCTTCCTGCTGATCCACGCGCTGCCCGGCGACCCGGTACTCGCCGCCCTCTCCCTGCGGGGCGGCGACGCGACCTCGACCGATCCCGCCGAGCTCGACGCCCTGCGCGCGCGCTACGGCTTCGACGGTCCGCTCTGGCAGCAGTACTTCTCGAACCTCTTCGCCCTCGTGCGCGGGGACTTCGGCACCTCCATCGCGACCGGCCAGCCGGTCGGCGACATGATCGGGCGCGCCTTCCCGCACACCATCGCCGTGGCACTGTTCGCCCTCGTGCTCGGCTTCCTCATCGCCCTCGCGTTCACCGTGTGGGCGTACGTGGCCCGTCCGGCCTGGATGCGCGACGTCGTCGCGCAGATCCCGCCGCTCGGGATCGCGATCCCCGCCTTCCTCAGCGGGCTCGTGCTCATCACCGTCTTCTCCTTCGGGCTCGGCTGGTTCCCCGCATCCGGAACCAACGGGTTCGCCAGCGTCGTGCTCCCCGGGATCACCCTGGCGCTGCCGACCGCCGCCATCTTCTTCCAGGTCTTCTCCGCCGCCGTCTTCGACGCGGGAGCGAGCCCGTTCGTGTTCACCGCGAACGCCAAGGGCCTCGCCCAGCGCACGGTCGTGGTGCGTCACGTGCTCCGCAACGCGCTCCTCCCCTCGATCACGATCATCGGCCTGCAGATCGGCTACCTCGCCGGCGGCACCGCGGTCGTGGAGACCGTCTTCTCGCGAGACGGCATCGGCCGCCTCACCGTCGACGCGGTGCTCGCCCGCGACATCAACGTCGTGATGGGCGTCGTCATCGTCGTCGCCCTCGTCTACGCCGTCGTCACGCTCGTCGTCGACGGCCTGTACGGAGTCATCGACCCCCGCACCCGCACGCGCCTCGTCGGCCGGAAGGGAGCGACCCGATGACCGTTCTGCGCAAACCCGCCCTCATCCTCGCGATCCTCGTGCTGGCGCTCACGGCCGCGGCCCTGATCGCGCCGGAGCTGCTCGCCCCCTACGACCCGTTCGACTCCGTCGGCACGGCGCGCCTCGCGCCTCCTTCGCCGGAGCACCTCTTCGGCACCGACCACCTCGCTCGCGACGTGTTCTCGCGCGTGGTCTACGGCGCACGGCTGTCGTTGTTCGCCGCCGGACTGGCCGTCGTCGGCGGCGTGGTCGTCGGATCGATCATCGGCCTGGTCACCGGGTACGTCGGCGGAGCCGTGGACTTCATCGCCATGCGGTTCGTCGACGTGCTCATCGCCATCCCCGGCATCCTGCTCGCCCTCATCGTGGTCGCCTCGCTCGGCTTCGGTCCGCTGTCCATCGCGCTCGGGGTGGGGCTCGGCACCGCCGGCTCGTTCGCCCGCGTGATGCGCTCGCAGGTGCTGCGCGTGCGCGGCGAGGAGTACATCGAGGCCGCACGCACACTCGGCGTCCGGGGCCCCACGATCCTCGTGCGCCACGTGCTCCCCAACGCCGCCCGCCCGATCATCGCGATGGCCGCTCTCGAGCTGGCGCTGGCGATCCTCGCGGTGTCGGCGCTGAGCTTCCTCGGTTTCGGGGCGCAGCCTCCCGCGCCCGAGTGGGGCGCACTCGTCTCGGCGGGCCGCGATTTCGTCGCCACCGCACCGTGGCTCAGCCTGCTCCCGGGCGCCGTGATCCTCGCGATCGTGCTCGCGGTCAACCAGGTGTCGCGCTCGATCGGAGGAACCCGATGACCGCTCTGCTCTCCGTGACCGGGCTCCGCGTCGACTACGGCCAGGGCCGCCGCGTCACACCCGCCCTCCGCGGCGTCGACCTCGAGATCGCTCCGGGCGAGATCGTGGCGGTCGTCGGCGAGTCAGGGTCGGGCAAGAGCACGATCGCCCACGCGATCGTGCAGCTCCTCCCGACGCAGGCCCGCGTGCGCGAGGGCGAGATCCGCTTCGAGGGAGACGACCTCGGTCGTGCGCGGCCGGCCGCGCTCCGCCGCATCCGTGGCGCACGCATCGGCTTCGTCCCGCAGGACCCCTCGCACAGCCTCAACCCGCTCATGCGCGTCGGCGAACAGATCGCCGAGACGCTGCGCCGTCACCGCGACCTGTCGAAGAAGGATGCTGCGGCCAGAGCGATCGAGATCCTCGGCGAGGTCGGCATCCCCGACCCGGAGCGACGGGCGGGGCAGTACCCGCACGAACTCTCGGGCGGCCTGCGCCAGCGCGTGCTCATCGGTATCGCGTGGTCGTGCGAGCCCGCCCTCGTGATCGCCGACGAGCCCACGAGCGCCCTCGACGCCACCGTGCAGCGCCACGTGCTCGATCGGATGCAGTCACTGGCGTCGGCGCACGGCACCGCCGTGCTGCTGGTCACCCACGACCTCGCCGTCGCCGCCGACCGGGCCGACCGCATCGTCGTGGTCGAGAAGGGGCAGATCGTCGAGAGCGGAACCGCCGCGTCGGTGCTGTCGTCTCCCTCGCACCCGTACACGCAGAGGCTGGTGGCCGCCGCCCCCGGACTCAACGCGCGTCGGCTGACGCCGACCGTGGCCCCGCGCACCGCGGAGGCCCCCGACGGCGACGGGCCGCTCCTGTCGGTCGTCGGGCTCGCCAAGACCTACGGCAGCGGAACACAGGCCGTGCGCGCCGTCGAGGCGGTCGAGTTCGCCATCCCCCGCGGGTCGACGTTCTCGCTCGTCGGCGAGTCGGGGTCGGGCAAGAGCACGACCGCGCGCATGGTCGCGCGCATCGTCTCGTCCGACGCCGGGACCGTCACGTTCGACGGCACCGACATCACCGACCTCGCCGGTTCGGCGCTGCGGCAGCTGCGGCGCCGCATCCAGGTCGTCTACCAGAACCCGTTCGGATCCCTCGACCCGCGCATGACCGTCGAGCGGATCGTCGCTGAGCCGCTCCAGGCGTTCGGCGTCTCGCGCTCCGAGCGTTCCGCGGCAGTCCGGGGCCTGCTCGCCGACGTGCGCCTCGCACCGGAGCTGCTCTCCCGACGCCCCACGGAGCTGTCGGGTGGTCAGCGCCAGCGCGTGGCGATCGCGCGTGCGCTCGCGCTCCGCCCCGAGCTCGTCGTGCTCGACGAACCGGTGTCGGCGCTCGATGTGTCGGTGCAGGAGCAGGTGCTGCAGCTGCTCGTCGATCTGCAGGCCGAGCACGGGCTCACGTACCTGTTCATCTCGCACGACCTCGGCGTCATCCGGCAGGTCTCAGACCGCATCGCGGTCATGAAGGACGGCCGCATCGTGGAGCAGGCCGACGCCCGGCAGATCTTCGCCGCGCCCGGGCACGACTACACCCGCGAGCTGCTCGGAGCGATCCCCGGAGCCACGCGCGCCTGAGCGCCGTCGCGGGCGTAGGAGACGCGCCGAGCGTAGGAGGGTTTTCGGCGCATCGGCCTACGCCGGACGCTTCTCCTACGCCGGAGACCGCAGGATGCGGCGTCAGCGACCCGTGCCGGCGTGCACCGTGGCGTCGGTGTCGCCGTCGAGCCCGTAGGCCGTGTGCACGACGCGCGCAGCCTCGGCGAGGTCGTCGCCGCGCAGCACGACCGAGATGCGGATCTCGGAGGTCGAGATCATCTCGATGTTCACGCCGGTGAGGCTCAGGGCCTCGAAGAGCGTCGCCGAGACGCCCGAGTGCGTGCGCATGCCCGCACCGACGACCGAGAGCTTGCCGATCTGGTCGTCGTGGACGAGGTTCTCGAACCCGACCTCGGACTGCTCGGCGGCGAGCGCCTTGAGGGCGGTGGTCGCGTCGGTCTTCGGCAGGGTGAACGAGATGTCGGTGCGACTGGTCGCCGCTGCCGACACGTTCTGCACGATCATGTCGACGTTCGCACCCGACTTCGCGACGATCTTGAAGATGTCGGCCGCCTTGCCGGGGACGTCGGGCACACCGATGACGGTGATCTTGGCCTGGCTCAGGTCGGTGGCGACACCGGCGACGATGGGCTCTTCCATCTCTTCTCCCTCGGGGACGAGTTCGTGGTGGCGCGAACGGTCGAGCACCCAGGTGCCCTCGCTCGAGCTGAACGTGGATCGGGCGTGGATCAGCACACCGTGACGGCGGGCGTATTCCACGGCGCGGATATAGAGGACCTTGGCGCCGTTGGCGGCGAGTTCGAGCATCTCTTCGCTCGAGACACGCGAGAGCTTGCGCGCCTTCGGTACGACGCGCGGGTCGGCGGTGAAGATGCCGTCGACGTCGCTGTAGATCTCGCAGACGTCGGCGCTGAGCGCCGCGGCGAGCGCGACGGCGGTCGTGTCGGAGCCGCCGCGGCCGAGCGTGGTGATGTCGCGGGTGTCGCGGTTGAAGCCCTGGAAGCCGGCGACGATGACGATCGCGCCCTCATCGAGCGCCTCTCGCAAGCGGATCGGGGTGACGTCGACGATGCGGGCGGCGCCGTGAGTGGCGTCCGTGATCATGCCGGCCTGGCTGCCCGTGAACGAGCGCGCTTCGAACCCCATCGAGTGGATGGCCATCGCCAGCAGCGCCATCGAGATGCGCTCGCCGCTGGAGAGCAGCATGTCGAGCTCGCGCGGGGCGGGGATCGGCGCCACCTGCTGCGCGAGGTCGAGCAGTTCGTCGGTGGTGTCGCCCATCGCGCTCACCGCGACGACGACTTCGTGCCCGGCGCGGCGGGCGTCGACGATGCGCTTGGCGACGCGCTTGATGCTCTCGGCGTCGGCGACGGAGGATCCGCCGTACTTCTGGACGATCAGCGCCATGAGGGAACTCCCGGGAACGAACGGGCGGATGCTGCGCCCACCCCGCCATTCTAGGGAGCCCCGCATGCTGTGCCCGCCATGTGACGGGGGCGACCGATTCGATGCCGGATCCGGCTCGTAGACTCGAGGGGCGGCGGCGCTCGTGAGGCCGAGGAATGCGCAGCGCCCACCCGATGAACGGAGATCCACGTGCAGCAGCGACGCCGAGGACTCCTCTCCTCTCTGACCGGACTGGTCCGCTCCGACCCGTCCGACGCGCAGATGACCGCGGTGCTCCCGATCATCGACGACGCGCTGGGAGTGCGCATCCTCGATCTCGCGATCCGCATCGGCGAGTCGATGCTGGTCTCCGGAGCCACGGCGAGCGACACCACTCTCACGATCGTGCGCGTCAGCGCCGTCTACGGTCTCGACCCCGTGCACGTCGACGTCACGTACAACTCGATCACCGTCGCCTATCACCGCAGTGACGCCGCGCAGCCGCTGACCCTGATGAGGGTCGTCCGCGGATCGGCGCCCGACCACGAGCGGCTGCTGCGTCTGCAGGCGCTCGTGGCCGAGATCGACGGGGGTCTCGCCCTCGACGGAGCGGTCTCGCGGTACCGCGAGATCCGCCGCACACCGTTCCGCTACCGCCCACCCGTGGTGATCCTCGCGCAGGCGCTGCTCGCCGTCGGCGTCGCCGTGATGTTCGGGGCGAACGGGCTGCTCATCCTGCTCGCCTTCATCGCCGCCGGCCTTGCCGCCCTCACGCAGTTCGGTCTCGCGCGGGCGAAGGTGCCATTCTTCTTCAGCCAGATCGCCGGGGCGTTCGTGTTGACGCTGTTCGCCGCGCTGTCGCCGCTCCTCGCCGCGACCGGGTGGGAGATGGCGCAGTCCATCCGCCCCTCGGTCATCGTCGCCTCGGGGATCGTGCTGATGCTCGCGGGCCTCACCGTCGTCGGGGCCGCCCAGGATGCCATCGACGGCTTCGCCCTCACGGCGACCGGCCGCATCCTCGAACTCATCACGCAGACCCTGGGCGTCGTCATCGGCATCCTCGCCGGCCTCGAGACCGCGCGCGTCATCGGTTTCGGCATGGCACCGCCGAGCATGGCGCTCCCCCTCGGGCCGGTGGGCCTGCAGTTCGCCGGAGCCGCCCTCATCGCCATCGCCGTGGCCGTCTTCAACGGAGCGCGCAGCCGCATCATCATCGTCAGCGCGCTGCTGAGCCTGCTGGCGTGGTTCGGTTACGTCGCCGCATCCGCCATCGGATTCGACACCGCCGCCGCCAGCGGGGTCGGCGCGTTCGTGGGGAGCTTCGTGGGGGTGGTCGTCGCCTATCGTCTGCACGTGCCCTCGGTCGCCATCACGACCGCCGCGATCCTGCCGATGGTGCCCGGAGCCGCGGTCTTCCGAGGACTCCTGGGCGTCGTGGAGTCGGGCGAGAACACGGCGGAGCTCTTCACGGGCCTCACCACCCTCGTGGGTGCGGGCATCATCGGTGTGAGCCTCGCCGTGGGCGCCTCGCTCGGCCTCTACATCGGCGCGCCGGTGCGCGCGACGCTGCGCAGCGTCACCCGCACGCGCGCGCGCATCCGTCGGTGACTCTTTCGATTCGGTGACGTTTTCTGCACGCACAAGACGACCGCCTCGTCGCGGCCTAGTCTGGGCGCGAGCGAAGGAGACGGTCATGACCCGTAAGCGAGCGATCCTCTGGTCCTCGACCGGAGTGGTGCTCGTGGCCGTCGTGGTCGTGGCCGCTGCGCTCTTCCAGCCGTGGCGGCTGTTCACGAACACGACGGTCGACGACGCGCTTCCGCCCGGAGAGACGACATCGACGTCCACCGCGACGGCCGAGCCGGCAGCATCTGCGCCGACGGAGACTCCGGCGCCGGCCGCTTCCGCAGACCCCGTGTACACCGACCTCGCTCGGGGCTCGTTCATCACCCACGAGCACGCGACCAGCGGTTCGGTGCGCCTGGTGCAGCAACCCGACGGATCCCGCGTCTTGGCGATCGCGGGTCTCGACACCAGCGACGGCCCCGATCTGCGGGTCTGGCTCTCGGATCAGCCGGTGATCGAGGGCGTCGACGGCTGGCACGTGTTCGACGACGGGCGCTATCTCGAGCTGGGAGCGTTGAAAGGCAATCTGGGCGACCAGGTGTATGAGATCCCCGCCGATGCCGATCTCGCGGGGTTCCAGAGCGTGTCGATCTGGTGCGCGCGCTTCGCCGTCTCGTTCGGCGCGGCGACCCTGGCGCCGATCTGATCGCGTCTACCCGAAGCGTCCGTTGACGTAGTCGTAGGTGCGCGGGTCGATCGGGGCACCGAACATCGCCCCGGTGTCACCGTGCTCGACGATGTGGCCCGGCTGCCCCTGCGACGCCAGGAAGAACGCGCACTGCTGCGACACGCGCTGCGCCTGCTGCATGTTGTGCGTGACGATCACGATCGTCACCTCTTTCTGCAGCTCGCCCATCGTCTCTTCGATGACGCGCGTCGAGGTGGGGTCGAGCGCCGAGCACGGCTCGTCCATCAACAGCACCTTCGGTTTGATGGCGAGCGACCGCGCGATGCACAGACGCTGCTGCTGACCGCCCGAGAGGCCGCCGCCCGGCGCGCGCAGGCGGTCTTTGACCTCTTTCCAGAGTCCTGCGCTGGTGAGGGAGCGCTCGACGAGGTAGTCCTTCTCATCACGCGAGGCCCGCACACCCGTGAGCTTGAGACCCGCGATGACGTTGTCGTAGATCGACATCGCCGGGAAGGGGTTCGGCTTCTGGAACACCATGCCGATGTCGCGCCGCGCCTCGGTGAGTTTGCGGCTCGAGTCGTAGATGTCGACGCCGTCGAGCAGCACCTCCCCGGCGAGCGAGGCCGAGGGCACGAGCTCGTGCATGCGGTTCAGGATGCGCAAGAAGGTCGACTTGCCGCATCCGGACGGCCCGATGAGAGCGGTGACCTGCCCGGCGGGCATCGTCAGCGAGACGCGGTCGAGCACCTGGTGGTCACCGAACCACGCCGTGATCGCGTTCGCCTGGAGAGAGGCGAGGGGCTCGGCCGGCAAGACGGGCGCCGCCGCCGTCGGCAGGGGTGCCGCGGGATAGTTCGGCGTCGAGGGGGCGGGGACGTAGCCCGCCTGATCGCGGCGCAGTCGGGCGGAGTCGCTCCGACGCGACTCGGGCACCGGATCGATCACGGTAGTGATGTCGTCGGACATGGTGACGGCTTCCTTCGGGGTGGTCAGAGAAGATTGGGCAGCAGGCGCGTGACCTGGTCCGCGATGAAGAATCCCGCCAGCGCGAGCACGGGAACGAAGACGATCCACGTCTTCTGAGAACCGAATCGTCGGAACGACCACACCGCGGCGATCTCGACGGCGATGAGGAACTGCAGGGCGAACACGAGCGCCCACACCGTCGTCGTGTCTGTGGCCATCGCCCTGTCTTCGGGCGGGAGCAGTCCCGGCGTGGTCATACGCACACCGGCCGGCTGCGCGTCCGAGACGAGGCGGGCGTCGACGTAGACGATCCCGGACGGGACGTACGGGGCGCCGCGCGAGGTCTGCAGGATCAGCCTGCTGTCACCCGGGGCGAGGTTCGGCGGTGTCGGGTCGCCGGCGTATCTCACTCCGATCACCTCGAACGTCTGCAGCCCCTGCCCGGTGCGGATGAGGATCGTCTCGCCGGGATCGAGCGATGGGATCACCGAGAACGGACCGCCGAACGCGGCCGAGCGGGCCATGAGGTAGCTCACTCCCGCCTGACCCGGCAGCACCGTGTCGCGGCGATGCGCGACGCCCAGGGCCGTCTCGGCGGAGGACGAGCCCTCCACCACGACGTCGTAGAACCCGATGCTCGGGATCTCCATGATCGCGACCGGCGCGCCGTCCGCGAGCAGCACGTCGTCGAACGTGCCCTCGCTGACCGGGGCGGTGCCTGCTTGCAACTGCAGACGGAACTCGTCCGACAACCGCTGCTGCGAGACGTGGTGCTGGAGGTGGCTGAACACCGTGAGGTTCAGCACGAACATGAGGAGCATCAGCGCGAGAGTGGCCGCGATGCTTCGGGCGAGGGCCTCGCCTCGAGTGAGGGGCGGGCGCACCCGCGGGGGGACGGGCGGTCGGCGAGGCGGCCGTGGGGTGCGGGGCGGCTTCGGCGGGGCGGGGGGCCGGATGCGTCCCTTCTTCGCGGGGGGCGCGGCGTCATCCGGCTCGGCGACCTCCGGCTCGACCGGCGACTCGGCGATCGTCATGCCCACGCCCCGATCGGCTCGGCGCCCTCACGACGGCGCAGCACCAGGACGACGACCCACGCAGCCAGCCCGAGCGCCACGAGGAGGACGACGAACCACGGGAGGGCGAACACGGTGGCGTCCCGCGTGAGGGGAGTCAGTTGCACGTCGTCGACCATCTCGGGCGGCGTGAAGGTGGTGTGGGCGGTCAGGACCGTCCACTGGCCGACGCCCGGGAGCGAGGCGCTCACGGTGCGGGTCTCCCCCGGCTTGAGGGCAGCGACGGCGACATCGTCGGCCGACGAGATGCGGAGCCCGAACGGACCCTCCATCCAGAAGTCCGCCGTCGCGTCGACCGTCGACTGCGAGATGTTGCGCACCGTGAACGACAGCTCGAGATCTCCGCCGAAGGGGTTGAACGACGGGCGGTACGACGTCGAGAGCCCGCCGATGCTCAGCATCCCGCCCAGGTCGACCTCGTCGAGCGTGAGGGACGGCAGCTCGCCGTCGGTGACGACGCCCGCCGGATCGACGCCCGCCCCGGTGCCGGGTCCGTTCTGGCGCGTCGACGTGCCGACGGGGGCGGGTCCGGAACCGCCCGACACGGTGCCGCTCGGCTTCGCGTCGCACGGTGATGTGGCAGGACCGACGATCGTGGCCGACATGTCGACCCCGCCCTCGCTCGGTGCCGGGCTGGACGATGTCGAGCAGGTCACCGTGCTCGGCGAGGACGCGACGGCCGAGCCCAGGGGAAGAGCCACGAGGACGATGACGGATGCTGCGAGGATCGCGACCACGCGGCCCAGGCGAACGGCGCGAGCCGCACGGTGCCTCACGAGGATTCCGATCGTGTCGGGCTGCCAGCGGCGACCACGGCGGGCTCGCGCTCGGATTCCGCCTTGCGGCGCGCTTCGGCCTCGGTGTACTCGATCCACGCCCGCGCCCGACGCGCGTCGCGGCGGCGGCTGAAGACGATCCAGCCCCAGATTCCGAGGCCGAGCACGATCAGCCCGAGCAGCACCCAGGGCACCGCGAACAGGATCGTGTCGCGAGTGACGCTGGTCAACGGTCCGGGGTTGAGCGCCTCGGCGTCGACCGACGGGTAGAGGGTGACCACGGGGTTGAGGAAGACCCACTGTCCGACGCCCGACACGGTCGTCGTGACCGTCCGCGTGCTCCCCGGGAGCATCTCGTCGACCTCGGTCTCGAGCGCAGGGGCGAGGCCGATACCGAACAGACCCTTGATCTCGGTCTTGAGATCACCGGAGAGCGCGACGTTCCCGGCGTTGCGAACGGTGAAGGTGACGGTCGCTTCGCCGGCGAGAGGGTTGATGCTGGGGGTGTACGACGCGCTCATGCCGTCGACGGTGAGATTCGGCTGGAGGTCTCCCGGAACGCGGACGTAGAGTCGCGTGCCCACGCGACGGTCGACGAGCACCTGCCCGTCATCGGCCAGCGCGGACACGACCATGCCGGCAGCGTGGTCTCCCGGTGACGCGTCGGCGGGGACGACCAGCGAGAACGGGATCTCACGGGACTCGCCGGGCTGAAGGGCGGCCGTGACAGAGGTCTCGCCGCCGAACCGCACCCAGGCGCCGGCATCGGCGGGCTGAACACCCGTGTCGAGGAGGCCATAGCCGCCCTCGGCGGTGTTGAAGGCATCGGTGGCGAAGACGGTGAAGGTCTGGGCGGTCGTGCCGGAGTTGGTGACGACGTAGACGTCATCGAGGTTCTGGCCGGGGCTCATCTGGTAGCTGAAGCGCGTGCGCCCGGCGGAGTTCTCATCAGCGGCCTGCGGCTTCGCCGAGATGCCGATCGTGTCTTCGGGGGCAGCCTCGTCGGCGGCCGTGGCGGCGGGGGCGAGAGCGGCGAGCGACAGCGCGATCCCGGCGATCAGAGCGATCGCGAGGGAGCGAGGGCCCCGCGCGTTCGGGCGCGCGGAGAAGGTGATCTTGAGCACGTTCTATCTCCACAGAATTTGCTTGCCGCGATCGGTCCCACGGATGAACGAGGGTTGAACTCGGAACGGACGAGAGACGCACGACGGGGGCGGCGCCGAAGCGCCGCCCCCGCGTGATGGGGCTTACTTCGAGACGAGCGTGAGCGTCATCTTCGAGGTGTAGGTGCCCGCCGGGGCGTCCGACGGCGCGACCAGCGTGAGGTCGGCGCCGAGCTTCGTGACACCGACGCCCGCACCCACGGCCGCCTGAGCGAACGGGGCCGGGTAGGTCGCCGCGCCGGCGACCTGAGCCGCAGCAGGCGAGACACCGGTCGAGGTGGTGCCGGTGGCGTTCACCTTGGGCGCGACGCCGAGGTTGGTCGCTCCGATGGTCTCCGTGCCGTTGGTGAAGTCGGCGACGGACTGCGTGAGCGTCCAGCCCTTGCGCGAGACGACGCGCTCGTCGTTCACCGTGACCTCGGGGAGCGACGCGGTCGAGGTCGACTTGCCGTTGACGAGGGTGGCCTCGCCGAACGTCGCCTTCGCGTCGGCGGGGACGACGAGCGACAGGCTGCCGTCGGTCGGGGCGATGGTGGTCGCCTCGAGATCGATCTCGCCCGTCGTGCTGGGGTCGGTCGGGTCGACCGGGCCGGTCGCGTCGTCCTTGGTCGCGACGTAGCTCCAGCTGCCGCCGGGCTGCACCGTGATGTGCACGAACGCGGCGTCCTCGACGGTCACGCCGTAGCTCGAGGTGAAGGCGATACCAGCCGAGAAGGTGCCGCCGTTCGCCTTGACCGACGCGTAGTTCGAGCCCGCCAGGTTGTTGAGCAGCATCGCCGGCGTGAGGACCGTCTTCGCGGCGGGGTCGTTGAAGCCGTTCATCTGGCGACCGAGCCACTTGGAGGTGTCGCGCTCGTCGCCGCGCGGCGAGACGAAGACGTACACCTCGGTGGCCGCAGCCGGACCGGTGAACATCTGGTTGTAGTCCGAGAAGCCGGAGTCGCTGGGGTAACCCGCGACGAGCTGGTCGAACGCGATCGGCGCGCCGTCGGCGACGAGCGCCTCGGTGGCGGCGTCGAAGACGTAGTAGGCGGAGGTGGAACCGGAGGGGGTGATCGCGGCGGACGCGGAGGTGACTCCGCCTCCGATCAGCGCGACCGCGACGGCGCCGACGAGGGCGGCCTTGACGGTGGTGAGCTTGAACATGAGTGTGTGTGTCCTAGTCGTTTCAGTGCCGATCAGCCCTGCGCGTACGCGGCGACAGGGGTGGTCGAGCTGGGGGCGAGGAAGCCGAACTTGCGCTTGACCGAACCTGCCGCCAGCGGCGACAGGCTGAAGGAGGTCAGGCTCGTGATGGAGGCCGAGTTGACGAGGTTCGCGAGAACCGGGTCGTAGGAGGGAGCGCCGGTGTAGGTGAAGCTCGACTGCACGCGGGCGCGCTGGACGATCAGGTAGGTGTCGCGACCGAAGGTCGTGTTCGAGTAGAAGGCGGCGTTCGGCACGAGCGACGGGGCCGTGCCGGTGAAGGGAACCGCGCCGCTGACGGGCGAGCCCAGCGAGACGCCCGTCGAGGCGGCGATGGTGTTGACGCTCGCGACGTTGTTGGACTGAGCGACCCAGTTGGCGGCCGAGAACGGGATGATCTCGCCGTCGCCGAGGATGGTCGCGTCGTTCTCGGGGACCGTCGTGTTCGACGCGTCGGCCACACCGGACGGGTTGGTCACGCCGATCGCACCGAGGAAGAACGAGCGGGTGCCCGACGACGTCTGGGGCAGGCGCGGCTTGATGGTCGCGCCGCCGACCGACGTGATCGTGCCCTCGTAGATGCCCTTGAGCTGGGTAGCGGTGAGGTTCGCCCACTCGGCGTTGCCGCCCTTGTAGGCGTAGGCCACCGCGTCGCGGCCGAACGGCACGTAGAGGAGGCGACCCTCGGCGTTCGCGTTCGTGCCCGCACCGCTCGAGGAACGCGCGATGTCGACCTGACCCGTGATCGGACGAGCGGGCGTGGTGTTGCCCGACGCCGACCAGTTCGCGCCGTCGATCGAACGACGCAGAGCGTCGCGACCGGCACTCGAACCGTTGGGACGTGCGAAGAACGGGCCGCCCGACTTCGTCTGGATGGCCGGCGAGCCGAACGCGTCGAAGTTTCCGATGGTCTGTCCGTCCGCGAGGATGCGGACGTAGGAGCCGGAGGCGTTGGTGCCGTTGGTCAGCGCGTTCATCGCGTCCTGCAGAGTGTCGGAGCCGACAGCCACGTAGCTGTTCGACACCGGCTCGGCCGAGGCGGTGGAGGCAAGGCCGATGCCCGAAAGGACGAGGCCGACAGCCGCGCCGAGCGCGGCGATCTTCTTGAGCTTCACTGGATACCTAACTGTGTGTGGTGAGTAGTGCATACGGGTAATGCGGAGAGAGAAGTCGGGTGTCCGCGTCAGGTACGACGCGGAAGTCGGGGAATGATCAGAACGGCGGCAGCGCTCATGAGCCCGGCGAGGAGGCTCACCGGCAACACGGTTCCGAGACCGCCGCTGCTCGGGTCGGCGGGGGTCTGCGCCCCCGCGAGCGCACCTGCCACCGCGCCCGACGCGGTCGGTCCGGTGTCGGTGGTCGCGGAGGCCGACGACGACGCTGCGCCCGAAACGGCGGATGCGGCGCTGTTGGCCGACCTCGGGATACTCCCGGTCGCGGGGCCGGCACCGCCACTGCCGTTGCTGCCGCTCGACACAGGAGCGGTGGACCGCGTCAGGCCGCCCTGGATCACGTTCGCCGCGATGATCGACTGGGATCGCCATGATTCGGGGATGGGCGCGTACCCGACCGGCAGCTGCCCCACCTGCACTCCGGGCACCTGGCCGTACCCGACGGCGTAGCGGATGAAGTCGGCGTAGCTCGACCGGGCGTCGGCGTCGCTCATGTAGGGGTTCGCCGCCGCGTACACGGGCATCGTCAGCGGGTAGGCACCCGTCGCCGAGCGTGCCGCGTCGGAGGACACATCGAACCCGCGCACCTGGGTCTGGGCGGTTGTTGAGGTCATCGCCCCCGCGGCGGCCGTCATGGCCCCGGTGGAGGCGGTGACGAACTCGCCGGCCGGATTCTCGAGCGCGGCCGTGACGATCTGATACTTCTCCGAAGCTGCACTGTCGGTCAGGGCGATGACCGATTGGCTCCCCTGGAGGCTGCGCGGAACCCGCAGGTACCTGGGCGGCGCGGCGAGCGCATCCCACCGATCCACGAGCTGCGCGTCGCCGCGCAGAGCGAGGTAGCCCGACGTATCGAGATCGTTCGTGTAGGGCCGCCAGGTGATGAGGTTGAGCTCGCCCGCACCGCCGGCGATCGCCTCGCGCTTGGTCGGATCGGCCTTCGGGAAGTTGTCGACGGGCAGAATCAGCGCACCGCTCGGGTTCACGTCGGCGTTCGTTGAGCTGTACTTGTTGACTTTCGTCCCCCACGCGTCGGGCTCGCCGTTCAGGAAGGCGCGGGCATCAGCATCCGCGAGCACGTAGTTCCACAGAGCGAGTGCCACGTCCGAACGCCCCTGCGGGAGGAGCATGTCGGACACGCCGACCCCCGCGATGGCCTGCTTCCTCCACTCGGGGTCGTTGATCTCGAGGAACTCCTCGTCGAACAGCAGATTGCGCGGGTTGCCCGCGAGGTGATCCTTCGAGGTCTCGGACGGAAGCGCGTCGACGTACGAGTACGTCAGCAGCTTGGCGATCAGGCGCGGGGTCAGCTTCATCGAGGTGAACGGCAGGCCCGCGCGCGCCTGCTCCTCCTCCGACGCCTTCGACCCGTCGGGGAACCGGTCGATCGAGAAGGCGACCGTGACGGCCGAGAGCGCGACCGGAGCGTAGATCAGGTCATCGGCGTCCTCGCCCGAGTACGGACGAGAGGTGAGCGCGAGCGGCGCCGAGACCGTGGCGAGGTTCGCCGCCGTCACGGCGTCGGACTCGGTGCCGGTGATCATGTTGTAGATGTCGCCGCCGCCCGCGCAGAGACTCGGCTGCCAGGACGTCACGGCTCCCGCCATCAACTCACTCCCGACGAGCTGCCGCTCGTTCGCACCGTCCTCGCACGCGCCGCTGATCGGCCGGAAATTCATCTTCACGGCGATGTGGTGCTGCCAGCTGTCCCAGAAGACGCCCGGCTGGGTGATCGCGTTCTCGCCGTTGTCGGCCGTCCCTCGGGGGATGATCACGAGCCAGCACGGCTGCGCCGCCGCCGTTCCGTCGGCAGCCTGCGTGCTGCGCCCGCACCCGAGGCCGCGCGACTGGACGGCCGTCTGCACCTCGAACTTCGCGCTGCCTTCGCCGTTGGCGCCGGACCCCGCCCACGAGACCTCGTTGGTGGTGTACTGCGAGATGAACTGGTTCTGATTGAGGTCGGCGCGCTTGAGGCGATCCGGCTCGACGTACGCACCGTTGGCGATGCGCTCCACCCTGTCGTTCACGCCGTCGCGCGACGTGGAGGAGACGAACGGGATCGCGGTCTCGGCCGGGTTGTTCGGGTCGGTTCCGGCGACGGTGTAGTAGCGGTCCTGCGCGGGGATCTCCTGGTCGAACGGTCGGCTTCCGACGCGCCCCGTGCCGGGTGTCGCCGTTCCGCCGTACTGGCACGTCGTGCGGTCGGGCGTGCCCGGGTTCAGCGGGTCGTCGCCCCAGCACTGCGCGAACTGGAGGAAGTTCTCGCCGCCGACCTGGTTGCTCGGCGGGCTGGACTGCTTCCCTCCCTTCCACGTGATCTCGATGCCTTGCGCGGTCAGACCGGCCGTTTGCGACACCGTGATCTCGAGGTCGGGAAGGGGGGCGCCCTCGGCGGCCGAGCCACCGTACGGACTGTTCGCGTAGTACTCCGTCGCCGAGATCGTAACCGGGCGCAGATCTGCCTCGGAGTCGGCCGCGGCCGATGCAGGCGGGGTCGCCAGACCGCCGGCGGTCATCGCCGTGAAGACGAGACCGCCGATGAGCACGCCGGTGAGGCCGGAGACGAGGCCTCGCCGCGCGCGACGTTCGGGTGCAGCCGTACGCAAGGGTTCTCCTACGAATTCGCGGCAGCGGGTGACTGCCGACAGCGATGAAAGTATGGGCGGGTCATGACGTTTAGATGAACGATCCGTCAACGACGGACCGCGTGTGCATGGCGTGCTGAAACGGCGAGTCGAGCGACTGGTTTCTGCCCCTCGACCGGGCTTTTTGCACGCCGATCGACGGTGACGTCGTCACCGTGTGCGGCGAGCGCGTCAGCCCGTCTTGCGCCCGCCCCCGCGGAGCCTGCGAGAGAGCACCGGAGGCAGGACGATCGACCCGAGCAGAAGGATCGCGGCCGCGAGCATCAGCAGCTGCGGGCCGCCCCAGACAGGATCGGGGATCGTGAACGGCGACGACACCGCCGTGCGACCGCCCGCCACCGATCCGGAGACCAGTGCTCCATTGGCGTCGTACACGGCGTCTCCACCGACCGCGCCAGCGTCCACCGCAGCGGGGTCGGCGGCGGCCGCACCCCCCGATGCTGCGGCGGCCGCTCCCGTTCCTTCCGCCCCGGCTGCGGAGCCGCCGCCACCGGACCCGGTGACGTCGGTGTCGGTGTCGGAGGCTCCGGCCGTTCCGGTCGTGCACTGGTCGGGACCCTGCCGGTCGCACTCCGCGGGTTGTTTCGCCGTCTGGGCGAGCCGGTTGCTCTCGGGGGAATCCCCGGGCTCGAAGGTGGGGTTCTTGCAATTGTTGATATCGACGCCCGAGCCCTCCGCGCCGGGGATCCGCTTGATCTGCTCGGCGCCGGCCATGACGAGGTTCATCGGCAGCGGCGAATAGCCGAGTTGCTCGGCCTGCTGCTGACCTTCGCACAACACGTACCGGGCGAACTCCCCGAGGGTGCGCCCCTTGGCCTGGTCGAAGGTTCCGCGAACGGTCGTCGGGACGATCATGTAGGAGTAGCTCGACAGCGGATAGGTGCGCGGGTCGGTGTTGCCGTAGACGCCGTCGAGGATCTGGGTGAGGTAGTCGGGGGAGCTGGCGTTGTTGTTGATCTGCGCCTTCAGCATGGCCACGGCGACCGAGGACGCGGTGGGCTCGATGTAATAGCCGGCCGCGTTCAACACCTTGGCGACGGGGAAGCCCGATTTCACGGCGTACGAGTACTCGACGTAGGTGATCGCTCCTTCGCCGTAGTTCTGGCTGACGTATCCCGCAACGCCCAGCGAACCCGATTGCAGGGTCGCTCCCACGTTGCCGGGGAACTGCGACGTCATGCCCGACGTCCAGATGTCACCGTGCTGCTTGGACATCCACATGGTGAACTGCGCCGTCGATCCGGAGCCGTCGGATCGTGCGACGCGTTGGATCGCACGGTCGGGCATCGCGAGGCCGGGGTTGTCGGCCTGGATCTCGGGGTGGTTCCAGTTCGTGATCTGACCGGCGAAGATCTTCGAGACGGTCGCGCCCGACAGGCGGAGGTTGGTGACGCGCTTGCCACCGATCTTCAGGTTGTACATGAACGCGGTACCACCTGCCACGATCGGCATGTAGGCGTATCCCCCCGGCTCCGGGCGTTCGGGCTGCGCACCCACCTCCGTCGGCTGGAGTTGGAACGGAATCTCACTGATCGCGAAATCGACAGTGCGGTTGATGAAATCGCTGCGCCCCGCCGTCGAGCCGAGTCCGCGGTAATCCACCGTCATCGCTCGGGTCGTCTGCACGTTGCGGCGCCACTGGTCCAGCGCGTTCTGCGACCATGTCGATCCCGAACCGGAGATGTTCGCATACGGCTCCGCCGCGGCCTGCGCCGATGCAGTGCCGCCGGTGACGGCGGCGGTCGAGACGAGCAGCGCGACGAGCGCCGTCGCGAGAGGGCGGAAACGTCGGCGGATCACGAGCGCTCCTTCGGGGTGTCGGGGGTGTCGGAAGAATCAGGTCGAATCACGTCGGTGATGTCGTGCGAGGTCATCGTCGGATCGGAGGGCGTGTCGGGCGCGTCGTCCTCGTCGGACGACTCCAGCGGCTGCGGTTCGGCCGAGACCGGTGCGCGCGTGGCGACCGGGGCGAACACGGCGGCCTCGATCGACGAGCTCACGGCGGCCCCGCTCTCGATCCGCTCGAGGTCGGCGAGCGACGCCGCTGCGCGCGCCCGGCGTCGCCGCGGGCTCAGCTGCCCCGGTCCCTTCCCGCCGACGATGCGAGCGATCACGAAGAGCACGAGGACGAGGGCGATGAGGGTCGCGGCAGCCCCGAATCCCCGGGCGATCATCGTCGGCTCGGGCGACTTCACCATGTCGAAGACCTGGAGCGGAAGCGAGATCATCGCGCCCGAGAACGGGTTCCAGTTCATCACCGCGGTCACGCCGGACGTGAGGAGCACGGGGGACGTCTCCCCCACCCCGCGCGCCGTGCCCAGGATCACCGCGGTCGCGAGGCCGGAACGCGACGTGGGGAGCACGACGGTCCAGACCGTGCGCCACCGCGAGGCGCCCAGCGCGTACGACGCCTCGCGCAGGTTGCCGGGCACGAGCCGGAGGACGACGTCGGAGGCGCGGATGATGATCGGGAGCATCATGACCGTGATCGCGAGGGATGCGGCGAAGCCGGAGCGCTCCTGGGTGACGAGCGTGATGACGGCGGCGTAGATGAACAGGCCGGCCACGATCGAGGGCAGCGCCGTCATCGCGTCGGAGATCGTGCGGACGAAGCGGGCGAAGCGCCCGCCGATCTCATTCATGAACACGGCGGTGGCGATGCCGAGGGGCACGGAGATGAGCAGTGCGATCGAGATCTGGATCAGGGTTCCGACGATCGCGTGCGCGATCCCGCCGACCTCGAGCGGGTCGAGCGGACCCGCATACTGCATCGTCTCGAAGAAGAAGTTGAAACGAATGAACGGCCATGACGTCGAGAACATCGCCGGCATGCCCCGGACGACCGTGAAGACGACGACGAAGACGAGCGCGGCGAGGAGGATCGCCCCGGCGCTGTACAGCAGGGCGGTCATCACCCGGTCGGCGACCTCGAGCCGGTCGGCCCGCAGGATGATCAGCAGCGCGTAGATCGCGATGAAGGACAGATAGGCGACCACTGCCCAGCCGACCGCGCCCGTCATCGGTGTCAGCCAGCCGAACAGCAGGGTCGCCACCGCCAGTGCTGCGGCGAGCGCACCCACCAGGTTGAATCGCTCCTCGGCGGGGGTCCCGCGCATCTGGCGGCGGGGTCCGATCGGAGCGTCGCCCGGATCGGGGCGGAACGTTCCGCCCGACGACGACAGCGGGGCCGAAGCGACGCGCTCGGTCGCGAGACCCTCGTCAGCCGTGTCCCATCGGGCTTCGAGCGGATCGATGACGGTGGTGATGGTGGTGTCGATGGTCACGGTCATCCGTCGCTCTCTGCACCGGAACGCGATCGGGCGACGATCGACGAAGCGGTGAAGTTGATGATGAGGGTGATGACGAAGAGGGTGAGACCGGCGGCCATCAGCGCCGAGAGCCCGAACTGACTCGCCTCGCCGTATCGGAGGGCGATCAGCGCGGAGATCGAGTTGGTGCCCTTGCTGAGCAGTTCCCAGTTGATCGTGAAGATCGGGGAGATGATCATGTAGACGGCGATCGTCTCGCCCAGAGCTCGTCCGAGACCCAGCATGGTTCCACCGATGACGCCGCCTCGCCCGAAGGGGAGCACGACCGTGCGGATCATCCCCCATCTCGTCGAGCCGAGAGCGAGCGCGCCCTCGCGCTCCCCCACCGGGGCCTGCGAGAAGGCCTCGCGCATGACCGAAGTCTGCGTCGGAGACACCATGAGTGCGACGACGATTCCCGCGATGAACGCCGAGGAGGTGAAGGCGCCCGCTTCGGTGAGACGCGCACCCTCCGGATCGGTGACCGCGAAGACCGGGATCCATCCGAAGTAGGTGGAGATCCACTGGGCGACCGGGATGACCGCCTCCTGCAGGAAGAAGACCCCCCAGAGGCCGTAGACGACGCTGGGCACGGCGGCCATCAGGTCGACCAGGGTGATGAGCATCGACTTCAGGCGAGGCGGGGCGATCTCCGAGATCAACAGCGCCGTTCCGAGGGCGAGCGGCACGGAGAACGCCATCGCGACCAGCGCGATCGAGACGGTGCCGAACAGCACGGCGACGATGCCGAACTGACCGGTCTCGGGCGACCACTCCTGGGTCCAGAAGAACGACAGCCCCGCGACTCCCAGCGCCTCTCCGCTGCGAAGGGTCAGGAACAGTCCGACCGCGAGCATGATCGCCACGGTGATCCCGCCGGCGAGGAACGACCCCGAGCGGAAGATGGCGTCCGAGACCGAGGGCGCGGCCTTGAGCGAGCGCGCCGCGACCTTCGGCTTCTGCTCCGCAGCATCCGCCACGGACGACTGTTCGGGCTCGGTCGGCGTCAGCAGCTGCGTGAGGTCGTCGGAGCCGACATTCGTCATGCGCATACCTCGGACGTGCGCGAGGGCAGGCGGAAAGCGCGTCTCATGGGGCTTCCTGAGCAGAACGACCGGCGGCGGGTTCCGGCCGGATCCTCGCCATCGTGGGCGCCGAAGGTGAACAACCCACGAAGGATCGGAGAAGGACGGCTGTCGCGGTCGTGAGCGCGGGACGTCATGGCGTTGCCCCCGGTGTCGGCGTGCGCGTCGGCGTCGGCGTCGGCGTGACCGGAGGGGTGGTCGGCGACGGAGCCGGGAGGGGCGCGGCCACCACGAGCGAGACGGTCGTCCCCAGAGGAAGACTCGCGGAACCGGCAGGCTGCACGGCGGTCACCGTGCCGGTGGGTGCGCTGCTGCTCTGCCGGGTGACGACGGGCACGAAGCCCGCGGCCACGACGGCGTCCATCGCCGACTGCTCGGGAGCACCGACCACGTCGGGAACGGCGTTCGCCCCGCTGGCAACGGTCAGCGCCACGAACCCTCCGGCCGCCAGGGTCGTGCCGACGGCGGGCTGGCTCGCCAGAACCGTGCCGATCGGTCTCACCGAGTCGACACTCATGATCTCGCCCACCGCGAGGCCGGCCGCCGCGAGCGCGCGAGTCGCCGCATCCGCATCCATCCCCTCGAGCGAGGGGACCATTGCCATCACGGGCGGGGGCGGCGTCTGCACGACTGGCGTCGGAGCAGGAGGCGATGCCGTCACGGCCGGACTCGACACGACGGGCGCCGGGGTCTCCCGCGCGGTGGTGGGCTGGCTCCCCGACGACAGCGCGACGACGACGGCGACCACCAGCCCGACCGCGACGAGCCCGAGGCCCCACAGCCAGGGCGATCCTCCCCGCCCCTCGGGCTCGACGGATGCGTGCTGGGCGGCGTCGATGGCCGGGCTCACGGCGGGAGAGAACACCCGCGTGCGCGTCGTACGGTCCACTGGCACCGCGACCGTGTTGCTGCGTGACGCCACCGCTGACGAGAGCGCGTCGCGCATCTCGCCGGCCGAACCGAATCGCGTGGCGGGGTCTTTCAGCATGGCCCGGACGATCACACGGTCGAACGCGACCGGCACCCCGCCGACGCTCACCGAAACCGTCGGCGGGGCCGCGCTCTGATGCGCGCGGATGGTCGCCTCCGACGAGTCCCGCGCGAAGGGCGGCGAACCGACGAGGGCGAAGTAGAGCACCCCGGCGAGCTGGTACAGATCGGCGGAAGGCCCCACGCCCTCACCGCGCAAGAGCTCGGGGGCCGCGTACTGCAGGTTGCCGACGACGCCGTCGCCGTCCTCGCTGCGCAGCACGTCGCCCCCGCGCGTGGTCGTCCCCGCTTCATCCACGAGCCCGAAATCGATGATGCGCGCGTCGCGCAGATGCCCCGCCGAGTCCACGTCGACCACGATGTTCGACGGCGAGATGTCACGGTGCACGAGCCCCGCGGCGTGCAGCACCGCCAGCCCGTCGAGCACCCTGGCCCCCACGTCCGCGGCGGTGCGCGCCGAGAGCGTCCCCCGCTCGCGCACCTGCTCGCCAAGGGTGAGTCCGGGCGCGAGCTGCCACGCCGTCCAGGTCTCGCCCTCTGCGCCGATGCCGTCCGACCCCGATCCGACGACGCCGCACAGAGCCGGATGCGACAGCGCCGCCACCCGCTCGGCCTCCCTCAAGAATGCCGACCGCATCTCTGGCCGCGCGGCGAGGTGCGGATGCAGCACCTTCACCGCGACGCGACCACCGTCGCGGGTATCGAGCGCGTCGTACACCGATGCCGTCGCCCCCGAGCCGAGGAGTCCGAGCACTCGGAAGCGCCCCGCGACGAGCCCGTCGGTCATCGCGCCGTCGCCCGCGTCAGACAATCTGGTTCACGGGAGCGATGGCACGCCGCAGGCGCCGCCCGGACTGAGTGCCGATGTTGACGCCCGTCGCGATCGCCGCCGTCGCCAGCACCGCGCGCGCGGCTCGCGCTGCGGCGGCAGCCTCGGACGCCGACTCGTACCACCGCGACGACGTCATGACGGCCTCGCCGTCGCGACGCAGCACCCAGCCGTGCGTCATGGGCGTCGAGCCGCGAACGACGGAGGCCACGAGCGACATGGCCTCGCGCTGGAGCGCCTCGACGGTGGCCAGTGCCTCGGACGGCGTCGGGAACAGTCCCGAGCCTCGGCCGAGTTCGCGGTTGTTGGTGGCGAGGATGCGCCACACTCCGAAGCGGCCAGCCCGAGCGCGTTCGCGCTCGTCGGTGTCGGCCGCCGCCACATCGGCCGGCACGGTCAGCACCTCCTGAAGGATCTGCGCGCGGAAGACGAGCCACGAGTTGAGCATCGGGTCGTACGCCGACCGGAACGTGTCGAAGACGATACGGCCGGCATGGGTCGTTCGTCGTGGGAGCGCGTCGCTCACTGTCGTCCTATCGCGCGGTCCCTCTGAGAACTCCCCTTGAGATTCTCCAGAACCGTCGATGCTCGAAGCTGGCCGCACGTCATGTACGGCGGCACATCGAAAGATGGCCGCCCGGTATACGAAGGGTGATCGTCTCGTGCGTCGCGGTCGATCGGGGTCGGCGCTAGCATCCGTGCATGGACGCGCTCGAGGGGTGGACCGATTTCCACGTCGCCATGGTGGGGGCGACCGCGGCGCTCGCGGGTCTCGTGATCGTCGCCTCGAGTGTGAATATCGCTCAGATCGTGAAGGCCCCCACGATCACGTCCCGTCTCGCCGCCGCGATCGCCGGACTCGTCCTCGCGATCGTCGTCGCGGGCGTGGCGCTGATCCCCGGCATCCCCGCCGGTGCGTACGGGACGGTCGTCCTCGTCTCCACCCTCGGCGCGGGTGCCTTCCAGGCACACGCAGCGGCGGTCATCGCGCGTGACCCGGATCCGGACGACCATGCCCGGGTGCTGAAGGCCGCTCTGGGTTTCGTGCCGATCGCGGCGTACGCGGCCTCCGGCGTGACGGTCTTCTTCGACCCGTCGACCGCGCTGGTCATCGCGGCCGTCGGTTGCATCGTCGCGATCGTTTCGGCGATCGTCATGTCGTGGGTGGCACTGGTCGAGGTGCTCCGCTGACGAGCGGATGCTGCGCGCTCAGCCGGGTGCGACGGGCGGGATCTCGCCGCTTCGACGCCGGACGCGGAGCGACCCTCCGGTCGCGGCGAGCCAGCATCCGACGATGATCAACGGGAAGCCCGCGAGCAGCCCGACGCTGAGCGCCTCGCCGAGTACGACCACCCCGAGCAGGATGGCGACGATCGGGTTGACGTAGGTGAAGAGCGGCGCGCGAGCGGGCCCGACCTCGCGGATGAGCGCGAAGAAGGCCAGGAACGCGACCGCCGTGCACAGCACCGTGAGAGCGGCGACCGCCGCGATGCTCCGTGTCGTCGGCATGCTGTGGGTGGTGAGGACCGCGATCGGCAGGTAGCCGACCCCGACCATGAGGAGCGAGAGCGTGATCGACCCGAGTGCGGGCACGTCGCGCAGATGCTTCGCGACGACGAAGGGCGCGATGGCGTAGCAGACGGCGACCAGCAGAACCTCGCCGACCGCGACGACACCGAGCGGACCGTCGCCGAGAGACAGTCCCGGGCCGGCGACGACGAGCGCGACGCCCGCGAAACCGAGGCCGAGTCCGATCAGTCGCGCGGGGCGCACGGCGGTGCGGTCGCCGCGCGTGAAGGCGACGAGAGCCCCGAACAGCGGCACGGTCGCGACGAGGAGCCCGGTGATCCCCGAGGGGAGCGTCTGCTCGGCGTGCGCGAGCAGCACGAACGGGCCCGCCATCTCGAGGAGGGCGAACACCAGCACCCACCTCCACGCGCGCAGAGCAGGACCCAGCACGCCGCGACGCAGCGCGAACGGCAGAAGCAGCAGCGCCGCCCCGAGGGTGCGGATGCACACCACCGCCGGCGGCGACAGCGAGTCGACGGCCTCCTTGATGAAGAGATAGGGCATGCCCCAGAGCACCGCCATGGCGATGAACAGCAACCACGCACGTGCGGTGAAGCGGGTCGGGAACCCGGCCACCGGTGCCAGGGTCACAGCGTGCGTCGTCCTTCGAATGCCCGGCCGAGGGTGACCTCGTCGGCGTACTCGAGGTCGCCGCCGACGGGGAGCCCCGACGCGAGTCGCGTCACCTGGATCTCGAGCGTGTGCAGCAGCCGGCTGAGGTAGGTGGCCGTCGCCTCGCCCTCGAGGTTGGGGTTCGTCGCCAGGATGACCTCTTGCACGGTTCCGTCGGCGAGGCGCTGCATCAGGGAGGTGATGCGCAGGTCATCGGGTCCGATGCCCGCGATCGGGCTGATCGCCCCGCCGAGCACGTGGTAGAGACCGCGGAACTCGCGCGTGCGCTCGATGGCCGCGACGTCTTTCGCGTCTTCGACGACGCAGATGAGCGTCGGATTGCGGCGGGGGTCGCGGCAGATACCGCACCGATCCTGTTCCGAGACGTTGCCGCAGATCTCGCAGAAGCGCACTTTGTCGCGCACCTCTCCGAGCAGGATCGACAGGCGCGAGACGTCGAAGGACGGCGATTGCAGGATATGGAACGTGATCCGCTGCGCCGACTTGGGACCGATGCCGGGCAGGCGCCCGAATTCGTCGATGAGATCTTGAACGATGCCGTCGTACATGGTCAGACGAACCTCGTGGGCGACTCGAACGGCTCTTCACGCACGAACGTTGCGCCCAGCACCTGGCGCACGACAGCCTCCCCCACTCGCTGAACGCCGCCGCGAGTAGTGATGACCGGGGCGATGCGCGGTGCGACGACCGGCGGCACCGGAGCGTCGACCGCGTCGTCGGGGGGCGGGAGCTCGTCTTCGGGGTCGTCGTCGACGACCGCGGATGCCTCGACGTCGCGATCCGGGAGCACCGAGCCGTCGCGCACCGGCTCGAGCGTGGCCACCCGCACCGACGATGCCTCTTCGGGCTCGTCGTCGACCGGGAACTGGCCGACCGCACGTGCGCCGGGCGCGGCGGACGTGCGCGGGCCGGATAACGCGGACGGCGATGCCGTGCCGGGGTCGACCTCGGGAGTGGTGGGGATCGGCGCGACCGCCCAGTCCGTCACGGGCGCAGCTGCCGACGGCGCGGAGACCGCGCTCGAGCGCGGGGCGGGGGGCGCGACAGGCGATTCGCGCGCCTGACGGTCGGGCGCGGGAGGCGGCGAGGCGGAAGGACCGGCGTCACCGGGGCCGCCGGCATCGCCCTCGTGCTTCGCGATGTACTTCACGCGGATGCCGAGCACCCCCATGATCGCCTGGCGGAGGTCTTCGCTCGGACCGGCTCCGGCGGTGCGCTTCTTGAACGCCGCGATGTCGGTCGCGCTGGCGAACGCGAGGGTGAGCACGTCATCGTCGAGAGCCGCGACCCGCGCACCGGACGCGATCAACCACGATGTGCGGCTGATCGATTCGAGTCGGGCGAGCACCTCGGGCCACGCGTCGCGCAGGCGCTGCACGGTGAGCGGCCCCGCCGCGGCGGGAGGGGCGAACTCGCGCTCGGGCTCGGGCGGCGCATCGGAATCGGTCGGGGGCTCTCGGTCGGCGGGCGGCTCGGGTTCGCTGAACGGTTCGGACGGCGCCACCGGTTCGGGTGCGGTAGCCGAGGGACGGCCGGCCTCAGCCGGCGCGGGCGCCGGCGCGGGCGCCCTCGGGGTCTGCGGCGCCGACACGGGAGCTGCGGGTGCGGCCGCCGTCGGTGCCGCGACGGGCGCGGGGGCAGACACGGCACCCGCGTCGGCGAGCACTCGGGCCACGAGGAGTTCGAGGTGCAGACGCGGCGATGTCGCGCCGGTCATCTCGTCGAGCGCCGTGACGACGAGATCGGCTGTGCGCGAGAGCCGTTGCGTGCCGAAATGACCCGATTGACGAGTCATGCGCTCGAGTTCTTCGGCCGAGATGCCGCGCAGCACCGACCCGGCGCTCTGCCCCGTGGCCGCGACGACGATGAGGTCGCGGAGGCGCTCGAGCAGGTCGTCGACGAAACGTCGCGGGTCTTGTCCGGTCTGGATGACGCGATCGACCGCGGCGAACGCGGCGGCCGCATCGCGCGCGCCGAAAGCGTCGACGACCTCGTCGAGGAGCTCGGCGTGGGTGTAACCCAGCAGCGCCACGGCGCGCTCATAGGCGACCTCGACGGCGCCGTCGGAGGCGACATCGGAACCGGCCATGAGCTGGTCGAGCAGCGAGAGGGTGTCGCGAGGCGACCCTCCGCCGGCGCGCACCACGAGCGGGAGGACACCGGCCTGCACCGAGACGCCCTCTGTCTCGCAGAGTTCCTGGACGTACTCGAGCATGGCCGCCGGCGGCACGAGCCGGAACGGGTAGTGGTGCGTGCGGGAGCGGATGGTGCCGAGCACCTTCTCGGGCTCGGTGGTCGCGAAGATGAACTTCACGTGGTCGGGCGGCTCTTCGACCAGCTTCAGCAGGGCATTGAAACCCTGCTGGGTGACCATGTGGGCCTCGTCGAGGATGAAGATCTTGAACCGGTCGCGTGCCGGGGCGAAGATCGCCCGCTCGCGCAGGTCGCGTGCGTCATCGACGCCGTTGTGGCTGGCCGCGTCGATCTCGACCACGTCGAGCGAACCACCGCCGCCACGCCCGAGCTCGACGCAGCTGTCGCAGGTGCCGCACGGAGTGTCGGTGGGTCCTGCCGCACAGTTGAGGCACCGGGCGAGGATGCGGGCGGACGTCGTCTTGCCGCACCCTCTCGGGCCGGAGAACAGATAGGCGTGGCCGACCCTGTCGCCCCGGAGCGCCGTCATAAGCGGATCGGTGACCTGGGACTGCCCGATCATCTCGCCGAACGCCTCCGGGCGGTAGCGGCGGTAGAGGGCTGTGGTCACGTACCCAGCCTACGACCTGCCGCCGACATACCGTCCGGAGGGGGCGTTGCCTCAGCCTCGACGCGACGTGAAACGACGCGACGTGAAGAGGATCGAACCGCCGAGCAGGAACGCGGCCGCGGCGCCCAGCAGCATCCATGCTCTGCTGCCGTCGCTACCGGTGGCAGGCAGCATGCCGCCGCCGTCGACCACCGGGCCGGTGGGCGCACCGGCCGTCGGGCCGGACGTGGGCAGCAGCGGTATACCGGCCGTGGGCGTGGCGGTCGGTGTCGCGGTCGGCGTCACGGTCGGCGTCACCGTCGGCGTGGCCGTCGGGGTCACCGTCGGCGTGACCGTCGGGGTGACCGTCGGTGTCACGGTCGGGGTGACCGTCGCCGTCGGCGTGACCGTCGGGGTCACGGTCGGGGTGACCGTCGGCGTCGGCGTGACCGTCGGGGTCACGGTCGGCGTCACCGTCGGGGTGACCGTCGGCGTCACCGTCGGCGTGACCGTCGGCGTCACGGTCGGCGTGACCGTCGGGGTGACCGTCGGCGTCACGGTCGGGGTCACCGTCGGCGTCACGGTCGGCGTGACCGTCGGGGTCACGGTCGGCGTGACCGTCGGGGTCACGGTAGGCGTCACCGTCGGCGTCACGGTAGGCGTCACCGTCGGCGTCACCGTAGGCGTCACCGTCGGGGTGACCGTCGGCGTCACGGTAGGCGTCACCGTCGGTGACGGGCTCGGGCCGGCGTCGCAGCCCGGATCGACGAACGTGTTGTCGTCGAGGGCCACCGTGCCGTTGCGGGCGAGCGCTCGGCCGTCGACGGTCGCGCCGGTCTCGAGCGTGATGGACGTCAGCGCGAGGATCGTGCCCACGAACGTCGAATCGGTACCGAGGGTGGCCGACGAGCCCACCTGCCAGAACACGTTGCACGCCTGGGCTCCGTTGATGAGTTCCACCACGCTGCTCGTGGCCGTGGTCAGGGCGGAACCGACCTGGAACACCCACACCGATCCGGAGTCGCCCTGGCCGTCGAGGCGCAGCGTGCCGGTGAGTCCCACCGTCGAGGCGGAGAAGTAGACCCCGTCGACGAGGGTCTGGCCGCCGAGGTCGGCCGTGATGGTGGCGTCGGGCGCTTGGGAGGCCGCGGAGTTGTAAGCCGTGACGAGGTCGATCTGGGCCTGCTGGGCGTTAGCGTCGGTCTGGTGGAGCGCGCCACCGCCGATGACCTGTCCAGGCGGGAAGCCGGTGATCGACGTGCCGGGGTACACGCCGAGGTCGCCGTCGAGGGTGCTGTTTCCGGTGTTCGTCACCGACTGCCCGCCGAGCACGACGTAGGGCTCGGTCGTGCCGAGTCCGACGCTCGTCGCGGCCACGGCGCTCGAGCCACCGACCGTGAGACCCACGAGCACCAGGCCGCTCACGATGAGCGCGACGGCCGCCGATTGCGCGGCGCGCACGGAACCCACGGATTGACGGCGTACGAATATTTGGGTCCCCATGGGAACCGCCTTATCAGCCCCCGTGAAATGCGAGGGAACAATGACCCGAGATGGGCCATCTATCACGCTAGCGGGGGCCTCGTCAAATACTCAGGGAATTCATAGATCACAGGCGATCTCACAGGCTGGTGTGATCCCGCGGAAACGGCGCACAGCCGATCAGGCGTCGACGCCGAGCGACGGCTCTGCAGCGATGTCGGCCTCATCGGTGATGATCGGGATGGACGCGGTGACGGTGGGCACAGACGCCGACAGGAGCGACCCGTCCTCGCGTCGAGCATCGGCGAACTGCCGGATCGAGGGCTTTCCGGGGATGATCGGCCCCTGCCCGTCGAGCGGCGCGACGACGGTGGAGCCACCGTGCACCGAATACCCGACACCGCGCACCGAGAAGTCCACCGGATCTCCCTCGCCTGCCTCCACCGTCATCGCGTCGGCCGTCAACGTGATGTTCAGGCGTGTGCCGTGCCAGTGCAGCACGTACGACAGCGACGGCCACGCGGCCGGGAGACGCGGGTCGAAGGTCAGGTCGCCGAAGTGATCGCGCATGCCTCCGAATCCCGAGACCAGTGCGGTCCACACCCCTCCGGCCGACGCCACGTGCACGCCGTCCGCCGCGTTGTTGTGGAGGTCTGCCAGGTCGACGAAGATCGACTCCCGGAAGTACTCCAGCGCGAGGTCCTGGTAGCCGACCTCGGCCGCGAGGATCGCCTGCACGACCGCCGACAGCGTGGAGTCGCCGGTCGTCAGCGGGTCGTAGTACTCGAAGTCGGCGAGTTTCTCCCCCGCCGTGAAGTGGTTGCCCTGCAGGAACAGCGCCAGCACCACGTCGGCCTGCTTCAGCACCTGGTAGCGGTAGATCACCAGCGGGTGGAAGTGGAGGAGCAGCGGCCGCTGGTCGGCGGGGGTGTGCTCCAGGTCCCAGATCTCGCGCTCGAGGAACACGGAGTCCTGGGGGTGGATGCCGAGGGAGTCGCTGTGCGGGATGTGCATCGCGTCCGCGGCGCGGTCCCACAGCTCGGGCTCGGACGGATCGAGGTTCAGACGCTCGACCATCCGCGTGTACGCGTGGAAGTCGGCCTCCTCCATCTCGCGGACGGTGCGCGCGGCGAAGCGCAAATTGAAGCGCGCCATGACGTTCGTGAAGAGGTTGTCGTTGACGACCGTCGTGTACTCGTCGGGGCCGGTGACCCCGTGGATGTGGAACGAGTCGCCGTCGCCGTCGTGGACGCCGTCGCTCGATCGCCAGAAGCCCAGGGTCGCCCACAGTCGAGCGGTGTCGACCGCGATATCCACGCCCTCGGAATCGAGGAAGTCGACGTCGCCCGTCGCACGCACGTACTTCGCCAGCGCGAAGGCCACGTCGGCGTTGATGTGGTACTGCGCGGTGCCGGCGGCGTAGTACGCGGAGGCCTCTTCGCCGTTGATCGTGCGCCAGGGGAAGAGCGCGCCCGCCTCGTTCAGCTGGTGGGCGCGCTTCCTCGCCGCCGGCAGCATCAGATAGCGCATCCTCAGCGCGTTGCGCGCCCAGAGCGGGGTCGTGTACGCGAGGAAGGGCAGCACGTAGATCTCGGTGTCCCAGAAGTAGTGCCCGCTGTACCCGGATCCCGTGACACCCTTCGCGGGCACACCCTGCCCGTCGGCGCGGGCGGCGGCCTGCGCGAGCTGGAACAGGCACCAGCGCGTGGCCTGCTGCAGATCGGGGTGGCCGCCGATCTTGACGTCGGAGCGCTCCCAGAACGCGTCGAGCCACGCGCGCTGCCGCGCGAAGACCGCGCCCACGCCCTGGGACTGGGCGCGGTCGAGGGTGCGGCGGCAGCGGTCGATGATCTCGCCGGCGGGCACGCCGCGCGACGTGTGGTAGCTCACGAGCTTGGTGACCGTCGTCGGCACGCCCGCCTTGGCCTGCACGCGGAAGACGTTCTTGGCGATGTCGGGTTCGATCAGTCGACGCGCGGTGTAGTCGTTCTCGGTGTCGATGAGGTGGTCGGCGACGACGGCCAGCGTCATGCCCGACTCCGCCACGCGATAGCTCAGCGCCGTGCGGTCGCCGTCCTGCCAGTACTCCAGGGGCTGCAGCACGCGGTCTTCGAGCTTGTCCTGCTTGCGGGGGTCGAAGCCGGCCGTGGCCTTGCCGGGCGGGCGGCCGCCGTAGATGCCCTCGCCGTCCTGGCGGTTGATGAGCTGGCAGCTGATCGTGACGGGGGCGTCGGAGTTGAGCACCGTCACCGTCATGCGCAGCACGGCGAGGTGCTTCTCGTCGAACGACACCATGCGCTCGTCCTCGAGCTCGACGAGCTTGCCCGACGGCGTGCACCACTGCAGGCGCCGACGGAGCACACCCTCGCGCATGTCGAGCACCCGCTCGTACTCGCGGACGTCGGCCACGTCGAACGACAACGGCTCGTCGTCGACGTACACCCGCATCACCTTCGCGTCGGGGGCGTTGACGATCGTCTGGCCGACCTCGGCGAACCCGTAGGCCTGCTCGGCGTGGCGGATGGGGAAGGTCTCGTGGAACCCGTTGATGAAGGTTCCCGACTCGTGCGCGAACCGCCCCTCGGGATGGTTGCCGCGCAACCCGAGATAGCCGTTGCCGACCGAGAACAGGGTCTCGGTGACCCCGGCGTCGTCGAGCGACCCCTCGGTCTCGACGAGACGCCACTCGTCGACGGGGAAGCGACCGCGATCGATCATGGAATGCCTTCCGGTGAGGGAGATTCGGGTTTCCTCGGTGGGTCAGTCTACGAAGGCGGCGAGATCGTCGACGACGACGGTCGCCCCGGCCTCGCGGAGCGCCTCGGCGCCGGTGCCGCGGTCGACGCCGACCACGAGGGCGAAGCCCCCGGATGCTGCGGACTGCACGCCGCTGATGGCGTCCTCGACGGCGGCGGAGCGGGCGGGGTCGACCCCCAGCATCCGTGCCGCCTCGAGGAAGACGTCGGGGGCGGGCTTGGAGGCGAGGTCGTCGCGCTCGGCGATCAGACCGTCCATCACGACGGGGAAGAGGTCGCGGATGCCGGCGGCGGTCAGGACGTCCTCGGCGTTCTTCGAACTCGACACCACCGCGACGGGAACTCCGGCGGCGCGCAGCTGCTCGACGAGAGCGAGCGAGCCCGGGTAGGGGGCGATGCCGTCGTTCTCGAGCACCTCGCGGAAGACGTCGTTCTTGCGGTTGCCGATGCCGCTCACGGTGTCGGCCGAGGACGGGTCGCTCGGCTCGCCCCACGGCACCTCGACGTCGCGACTGCGCAGCAGGCTCGCAACCCCGTCATAGCGGCGCTTGCCGTCGAGGTGCTCGAAGTAATCGGCGTCGGTGTAGGGCCGCGAGATGTTCCAGTCGGCGAAGAGCTTCTCGAACATCACCCGCCACGCGTGCATGTGCACCTCGGCGGTCGGCGTCAGCACGCCGTCGAGGTCGAACAGCACCGCCTCGTACGCGGCGAGGTCGGGCAGCGCGGAAAGCTCGTCGGGCACGGGACCTCCTGGGGAACGGATGCGGCGGCTCTCCGTCGTGCCGTGCGTACAGCGTAGCGGCCCGAGGCAAGCGGTCAGGTGCGGGCCACGTCCAGGGTCTGACGGGCGATCTCGAGCTCCTCATTCGTGGGGACGACCAGCACGGTCACGCGCGACGCATCGGTGGAGATGACGCGGATGCCGCGGCTGCGGGCCGCGTTGCGTTCGTGGTCGATCTCGATCCCGGCGAACCCCAGGGTCGCCAGGGCCCCGGCGCGCACATCGGGCGCGTTCTCGCCGACCCCGGCGGTGAACGAGATGACGTCGACACCCCCGAGCTGGGCGAGGTACGCGCCGGCGTAGGCGCGCAGGCGATGGATGTAGACGTTCCATGCCAGCGTGGCGGCGCCCTCGCCCCGCGCGACCCCCGCCTGGATGTCGCGCATGTCGCTGACCCCGGCGAGGCCGAGCATGCCCGACCTCTTGTTCAGGAGGTCGTCGAGGTCACCCGTGGACATATCGGCACGGCGGGCGAGGTGGAAGAGAACGGCCGGATCGAGGTCGCCCGACCGCGTGCCCATCACGAGTCCCTCGAGCGGGGTCAGGCCCATCGACGTGTCGACCGAGCGGCCCCCGTCGATCGCGGTCGCGGAGGCGCCGTTGCCGAGGTGGAACACGATCTGCTTCAGCTCACCGAGCGGGCGGTCGAGGAAGGCGGCGGCGGCTTCGCTGACGAATTTGTGCGAGGTGCCGTGGAACCCGTAGCGCCGGATGCGGTGCGCCTCGGCCAGTGCGGCGTCGATGGCGTAGGTGTAGGCGGCCGGGGCGAGGGTCTGGTGGAAGGCGGTGTCGAAGACGGCGACGTGCGGGACGTCGGGGAACGCCTTCCGAGCGGCACGGATGCCCGCGAGATTCGCGGGGTTGTGCAGTGGTGCGAGCACCGAGAGCTCGTCGATGTTGATCTCGACGAGGGGTGTGATGAGGGTCGGCTCGAAGAAGCGGGCTCCGCCGTGCACGACCCGGTGCCCCACCGCGACCGGCGGGTACTCGTCGAGGGTGGGTCCGTACTCGGCGAAGGCGTCGAGCATGACCTCGAACGCGGCGGAGTGGTCGGGGATCGCGCGCTCGATCGTCGATGTGGCGTCGAGCACCGTCGGCGCCGCCGCCGGGCCGTCGGCGAGTGCCGAATCGGCACGACGGAACGCGGCGGAGGTCACCGTGTGCGTGGCGATGCCCTGATCGCCGCCCGCGCCCGTCGACGAGCCGATGCGTTCGATCAGACCGGAGGCGAGCACCTCCTCGGTGTCGGCATCGAGCAGCTGGTACTTCAGCGAGGAGGAACCGCTGTTGACGACGAGGACCGCGCTCACGCAGCATCCCCCTTCTCGCTCTGGGCCTGGATGGCGGTGATCGCGATCGTGTTGACGATGTCGTCGACGAGAGCGCCGCGCGAGAGGTCGTTGATCGGCTTGTTCAGCCCCTGGAGGATCGGGCCGATCGCCACGGCACCGGCCGAGCGCTGCACCGCCTTATAGGTGTTGTTGCCGGTGTTGAGGTCGGGGAAGACGAACACCGTCGCGCGTCCTGCGACGTCGGAATCGGGCATCTTGGCCTTCGCCACGGCGGCGTCGGCGGCCGCGTCGTACTGGATGGGGCCTTCGACGAGCAGCTCGGGGGCGCGGTCGCGGACGAGCGCGGTCGCCGCGCGCACCTTCTCGACGTCGGCGCCGGTGCCCGACTCCCCCGTCGAGTACGACAGCATGGCCACGCGAGGCTCGATGCCGAACTGCTCGGCGGTCGCGGCCGACGAGATCGCGATGTCGGCGAGTTGCTCGCTCGTCGGATCGGGGATCACCGCGCAGTCGCCGTACACCAGCACGCGGTCGGCGAGCGCCATGAGGAAGACGCTCGAGACGACCGAGACGCCGGGTCGGGTCTTGATGATCTCGAACGCGGGCCGGATCGTGTGCGCCGTGGTGTGCGCCGCACCCGAGACCATTCCGTCGGCCATGCCCAGATGCACCATCAACGTGCCGAAGTACGACGCATCGGTCACCGTGTCGGCCGCCTGCGAATACGTCACGCCCTTGTGGGCGCGCAGGCGCTCGTACTCGGTGGCGAACTTCGCGACGTGCACCGCGTCGAAGGGGCTCAGCACCTCCGCGTCGCGGATGTCGATCCCGAGCTCGATCGCGCGGTTGCGCACCTCGATCTCCTCGCCCAAGATCGTGAGATCCGCGATGCCCCGCGCGAGCACCGTCGCCGCGGCACGCAGCACGCGGTCGTCGTCGCCCTCCGGCAGCACGATGCGCCGTCTGTCGGAGCGCGCGCGCTCGACCAGTGCGTACTCGAACATCAGCGGGGTGACGACCGACGGCCGCGCGACCCCGAGCGTGCGGGTCAGCTCCGAGATGTCGACGTGCTTCTCGAAGATCGCGAGCGCGGTGTCGTAGCGCCGCTGCGAGTCGGCCGCCAGCCGGCCGCGCGTGTTCATGATGCGCACCGCGGTCTCGTACGTTCCGAGGTCGGTGGCGATGATCGGAAGAGACGAGCCGAGCCCGTCGATGAGCGTGTCGATCGTCTCGGGGAGCGCGAACCCGCCGTTCAGGACGATTCCGGCGAGCGAGGGGAACGTGCCCGACGCGTTCGCGAGCAGGGTGGCGAGCACCACCTCGGTGCGATCGGCGGGGATGACCACGATCGCCGACTCGGTCAGGCGCGGCAGCACGTTCACCATCGACATGCCCGCCACGACGACGCCCAGCACCTCGCGGGTGAGGAGTTCGGGGTCGCCCTTGAGCAGCTCGCCGTCGACGGAACGCAGCACGCCGCGCACCGACGGGGCGATCAGGAACCGGTCTTCGGGGAGTGCCCACACGGGGATCCCCGTTGCGGACGCGGCGGTGCGCAACGGCTGAGCGTCGGCGACGGCCTTCACGGCGGCGATGGTCTCGTCCAGCGCCTCGGGGTCGACGCGGTTGGCGATCACCGCAAAGATCTCGGCCCGCTCGTGCACGACCTCGACGAGCGCGAGCGAGGCGATCTGCCCCATCTCGTCGGGTGTGCGGGGAAGGCTCGCGCCGAGGTGCTCGCTGAGCCCCTGATGCGCACGCCCGCCGACGACCAGGAGCACGGGCGCCCCGAGGTTCGCCGCGATCCGCGCGTTGTAGGCGAGCTCTGCCGGGCTGCCGACGTCGGTGAAGTCCGAGCCGATGATGACGACCGCGTCGCACTGCGCCTCGACGGCCTTGTAGCGCTCGACGATGCGAGCGAGAGCGGCGTCGGCATCCGCGCGCACGTCGTCGTAGGTGACGCCGACGCACTCGTCGTAGTCGAGGTCGACGCCGTCGTGGGCCAGCAGCATCTCGAGCACGTAGTCGCGCTCCACGGTCGATCTCGCGATCGGCCGGAACACCCCCACCCGCGGAGTCGCGCGGCTGAGCGCGTCGAGCACGCCCAGCGCGACGCTGGACTTGCCGGAGTGTCCTTCGGCCGAGGTGATGTAGATGCTCTGCGCCACGACTCCAGCGTAGGCGGCGACAGGCCGCGCGAACCTGGGGATCTCTCGACCTCGTGAGAACACTCGGTAGCGTGAGACGGCGCACGCACGATCGCAACGGCGGGCCGGACGGGAGCACCTCGTGAGCACGGATTCCTCAGTACGCCCCGGCGCCGACGTTCCCGACGCGCGCGGGCGCACGGGCCTGCACCGCACGGGGCTCGACCTCGACCGCAACCCCCGGGTGCGCGTGCGCGACGTCGAGCTGCTGGCGTCGAGCTGGCACGTGCTGCGCAAGACGACGCTGGACTACCAGGACTCCGACGGCGAATGGACGACCCAGCAGCGCGAGACCTACGACCGCGGCAACGGCGCGACCGTGCTGCTGTACGACGCCGGGCGGCGCACTGTTCTGCTGACCCGGCAGTTCCGCTACCCCGTCTACGTCAACGACCACCCCGACGGGATGCTGGTGGAGACCGCCGCCGGGCTCCTCGACGACGACGATCCCGAGACGGCGATCCGGCGCGAGGCGGAGGAGGAGACGGGGGTCGCGATCGGGGAGATCGCGCACGTCTTCGACGTCTACATGAGCCCGGGCTCGGTCACCGAGCGGCTGCACTTCTACGCGGCGGCCTACGACGGCGGATCGCGCGACGGCGACCGCGGGGGCCTCGTCGAGGAGGGCGAGGACATCGAACTGATCGAGCTCGACATCGACGAGGCCCTCGCCCGCATCCGCGACGGCCGCATCCAGGACGCGAAGACGATCATGCTGTTGCAGTGGGCGGTGCTCGACGGCCCGTTCCGGACGGACGCACCGACGGGCTCGACGACCGGCTGACGGGCAAAGAAAAGACTCTCCGCGCACCCGGTAGAGCCTGGTTACCCTTGCTACGTTTCCGTCCTGGGGGAGTTGGCCTGGATGCCGCCACGCGGAGAGCCGACGACGAGTCTAACCGACTTCGCACACAGGCACCTCCCGGCCCCGGCCCGCGGCCAGAGGTTACGCTTGCGTAACGGTGGGAACGGCCCCGCCGTCCGCACCCGGGGGAAGACGCATGGATCAGACCGTCTCGGCCACTCGACGCCGAATCACGCGTGAGGAGTCGGACGGCCAGCCGATCACGGCCGATTCGTTCGAAGCCCTCACCGGCGGGATCACGCGGTCTGTCGAGCGGGTGATCGACGGCAAGCCCGAAGCCGTCCGCACGGCGTTGATCACCCTGCTCGCCGAGGGGCACCTCCTCATCGAAGACGTGCCGGGCGTCGGCAAGACCGTGCTCGCGCGCGCCCTGGCGGCCTCCGTCGATGCGAGTGTGCACCGCATCCAATTCACCCCCGACCTCCTCCCGGGCGACATCACCGGGGTCTCGGTGTTCAACCCCGTCGCGCGCGAGTTCGAGTTCAAGCGCGGGGCGGTGTTCGCCAACATCGTCATCGCCGACGAGATCAACCGCTCCTCGCCCAAGACGCAGTCGGCCCTCCTCGAGGCGATGGAGGAGCACCAGGTCACCGTCGACGGCAGCACCCACGTGCTGCCCGATCCGTTCCTCGTCGTCGCGACGCAGAACCCGCTCGAGATGGAGGGCACGTACGCCCTTCCCGAGGCGCAGCGGGACCGCTTCATGATGCGCATCTCGATGGGGTATCCGGATGCTGCGGCCGAAGCGCTCATGCTGCGCCAGCGCGACACGATCAACCCCCTCGAGAGCGTCGAGCCGGTGGTCACCGCGTCACGCGTGCGCGACCTCATCGCCTGGGCGCGCGCCGTGCACGTCGCCCCCTCGCTCGAGGAATACACGGTGGCCCTCGCCCACGCCACCCGCACCCACCCCGATCTTCGCCTGGGCGCGAGCCCGCGGGCCACGCTGCAGCTGATCCGCGCCGCCAAGGTGCGGGCCGCCCTCGACGGGCGCGGGTTCGTCATCCCCGATGACCTCACCGCGCTGCTGGCCCCCGTCTTCGCCCACCGCCTCATCCCCACCCGCGCGGCGGCCGGCGGACGATCCGGCGCGGAAGCGGTCGCCGCCGTCCTCGCCCAGGTCGCCGCGAGCGTCCGGGTGCCCCTCGCCGTCCGGACATGAGGGGGTTCGTGCGGCGGGTCTGGCCGCTCACGCTGCGAGGGACCGGCGCGCTCGCGCTCTCCGTCGTGGGCTTCGTCGTCGCACACGAGGCCGGGCTCATCGAACTCGTCTACTTCGCCGCGCTGCTCGTGGCGGTGCTGGTTCTCAGCGTGGTCTCGCTCTGGTTCACGCGCCGCATCGACGCGGTCTCGCGCTCGCTCTCCCCCGAGGTCGCCACCGTGGGGCGCGAGAGCACGGTGACCGTGCGCATCGCCGTGCGCAACGCCCTGCCGACCTCGCCCGGCACCTGGGACGACACGGTGCCGGCGGGCCTCGTCGCCCGCGCCCGCGGCGTCTTCCCCGCGGTCGGGTCGGCGATGCGCGGCGGCGAGCGCGCCGTCGAGCTGCGCTACACCGTCGAGGGGCGAGTGCGCGGCATCCATCCCCTCGGCCCGTTCGGGCTCACCGTCACCGACCCGTTCGGTCTCGCGCGCCGGCGCCTGCGGCTGGGCGGGAAGACGCAGGTCACCGTCGCCCCGCGCGTGGTCGATCTCCCGTTCTTCCGGGGGTCGTCGGGCGAGACGGGCGGCACCCGTGAGACCGCCAGCACCCAGCTGGGGCAGGGCGCCGACAACCTCGTCGCCCGGCCGTACGCCCCCGGCGATTCGATGCGACGCATCCACTGGCGTGCCACTGCTCACCGCGACACCCTCATGGTGCGGCAGGAGGAGGAGGAGACGAGCCCCGAGGCCACCGTGATCCTCGACCGAAGCGCCGCTCAGTGGAGTCCCGAGGCCCTCCGGGCCCCGGGCGCCGACGACGCGTTCGAGACCGCGGTGGCCGCCGCCGTCTCGATCATCGCCCGGCTGGTGCGCGACGGCTACACGGTCGAGGTGCTCGACACCGACGGCGCCGCCCTCGCCGAACCCGTGCCCGGTGGGGATCTGCACGAGATCGACGCTCTGGCGACGCAGTTCGCGACCCTCACCGCCCGGCGCGGTGACGGCATCGCGCGCACCGCGGGAATGTTCGCGGGCCACCAGACGGGTCCGGTGATCGTCGTCACGGGTCGCCTCCGCGTCGAGGACGCCCTGTCCCTCGCGCCTCTCGCGCACCACTCGTCGATGCCGGTGGTGATCGCCGCCTCTCCGTCGTCCGATGCGCTGGCGCGCCTGCACGACCGCGGTTGGCACACGGGGGCGGCGTTCTCGGAAGCCGAGCTCGGCGACGCCTGGGAGACGGCGATGCAGCGGGGGGCGACGCATGTCGGGGCCTGAGCGGCGCCCGCCCGCCGCACCGCGGCCGGCGACGGTCGACCTCGCGCTCGCCCTCGGGTTGTGGCTCGCGCTCGCGGCCGCCATGATGCCGCTCCTGCGCGTCGTCGACCCGGGGGCGTGGGTCGCCGGGGGCGTCGGCCTCATCGGCATCATCCTGGGCGTCGGCTTCGCGCTGCGGCGCCTGCGCCTGCCTGCGGTCGTGGTCAGCATCGTCGAACTCGTGGTCTGGGTCGCCGTCGTCACGGCGGTCTTCGGCCGCGGCACGGGCTTGCTCGGCGTCGTGCCGACCCCCGAGACGGTCTCCCTCGTGAACGTGCTGGTGCGCACGGCCGTCGACGACGTGACCCTCGGAGCCGCTCCCCTCGAGGCGGGAGCTGCGCTGTCGTTCCTCATCGTCGCCTCGATCGGCCTGCTCGCGGTCGCCCTCGATCACGTCGTGGTGACCGCCCGCATGCCGCTCCTGGCCGCGGTGGGCGTCATCGCCGTCTCGATCATCCCGTCGATCGCCGTGCCCGGCGACGTCGACATCATCGCGTTCGTCTTCCTCGCCGGCAGCATCCTCTTCCTCCTCGCCGTCGACACGCGCGCGCGGCAACGGGCGGCCGCGATCGCCGCCGCGCCCGCAACCGCCGCTGCGGCCCGCCGATCGCCGGTGGCGCCGGGCGCGGCCCTCGGTATCGGTGCGGTCGCCGTGATCGTCGCGATGGTCGCGGCGCCCCTCCTCCCCTCGCCCGTCGCCCGCGCGGGCGGATCGGGCGGCAACATCGGCGGCGCCACGATCGACCCCACCCTCGAGCTCGGCGACGACCTGCGACAGCCGGGTGCGGTCGAGGTGCTGCAACTGAGCACGACCGAGGCGCGAGCGCCCTACCTGCGGGTGGCGACGCTGTCGGAGTTCGACGGCGCCGTCTGGCAGCCCGACGGGGGCGATGCCGTCGGGCTCGATGACGCCGCATCCGATCTCGCGGCCGTCACCGTCGACGAGGGGATCGAGATCGTCGATTCGTCGACGACGGTCGACATCGTGAACCTCAACAGCCGGTGGGCGCCGGTGTCGTATCCGGCGACGGACGTATCGGGACTCGACGGCGAATGGTCGATCCAGACCGACAACCGCACGGTGGACACGCCGTCGGGGTCGGTGCAGGGGCAGTCCTACGACGTCTCGGCGTCGCTTCCGCGGCCGACCCTCGAGCAGATCCGCGCGCGGTCGGCCGGCGGCACCGGCGACCTCACGCTCTACGACCTTCCCGACGAGATCCCGTCGGTGATCGCCGAGGCCGCCCAGGAGGTCACCGCCGACACCCGCAGCGACTACGACGCCCTCGTCGCGCTGCAGTCGTGGTTCCGCGGTCCGCTGTTCGGGTACTCACTCGACGCCCCCGTCTCGGACGGCTTCGACGGCACGGGAGTCGACGCGATCGCCGACTTCCTCGATGCCCGCAGGGGCTACTGCGTGCACTTCGCCTCGGCATTCGCTGTGATGGCGCGCACCCTCGGCATGCCTTCGCGCATCGTCGTCGGCTACCTTCCGGGCACGAGCGCGGGAACCCAGGACGACGGCGAGACCGTCTACTCGGTCGAGAGCACCCAGCTGCACGCCTGGCCGGAGGTGCACTTCGAGGGGATCGGCTGGATTGCCTTCGAGCCGACCAACAGCCTCGGAAGCCCGACGAACTTCGCCTCCGGCACGACCGGGGCGCCCGGTTCGATCCCGACGACGGCGCCCAGTGCACCGGTGCCGACGGCCACTCCGACGCCGACCTCCTCGGCCGGTCTCGACCCCCTCGACGACCAGGACGGCACGTCGGCGGGGCGGGGCGGCTCCGCCGCATCCGTCGCCCTCTGGCCCCTCGCGGCGTCGCTCGCCCTGCTGCTCGTGCTGGCGGCGCCCGGCGTGACGCGCGAGGTGCGGCGCCGGAGGCTGCTGTCGGCCGCAGGACGCGGCGAGGCGACCGCCGCGTGGGGATCGGTGCAGGAGCTCGCGATCGACCTGGGCATCCCGGCGCCCGCGTCGGAATCGCCGCGCGTGTTCGGCGCCCGCCTCGTCGACGACGGCGCAGATGCCGCGGCGGTGGCGACGCTGGTCGGCGCCATCGAACGCGTGAGCTACGCCGGCGATCACCGCACGGCCGACGGCGCGCACTGGGCGGATGCGGTCGAGTCGACCCGCGCGAGCCTGCTCGGCGCCGCCTCGCCCCTCCGCCGATTCGTGGCGCGAGTGCTGCCACGCTCGCTCGTGATCCGGCCCGGCAGCGCCTTCGCGAGCGGGAGGACGCGGCCCCCGCGAGAGACGACGGCCTGAGCATCCGCCGGGCCGGGCACGGGTCGGTGCCGCACCCGGGGTAGGATGTTCGTCGGCCCTTCGAGGCCATGGAGGATTCGCCTAGTGGCCTATGGCGCACGCTTGGAAAGCGTGTTGAGTGAAAGCTCTCAGGGGTTCGAATCCCCTATCCTCCGCCGCAGAGAAGACGTCGTCCCGTCAGGGGCGGCGTCTTCTTCTCTGTATCGGGCCTGCGGCTGTTCCTGGCGGGCAGCGTTCCCGAGACGCGGGCTTTCGGCCCGGGCGCGGGCAATCAGGCGCCGTTTGCCCGCGCGCGGGCCGATTGCCCTCGACTCAGGCCGGCCGGGGCAGCGGCAGGCGACGGTACTGTCGCTGGAGACATGAGCGACGTCGTCAGCATCGAGCTTCTTCTCGACCCCGACACCGAGGCGCGGGTGCGCGCCGACTGGCACGGTCTTGCTGCGGCGGGCATGTCGAGCCTCGGCGCGTACCACTCCCCCACGAACCGCCCGCACGTCACGCTGCTCGTGCGCCCCGAGCTCGCGACGTTCGCCTTCCACGACGCCATCGCCCGGCTGCCCGTCCCCGTAACCCTCGCCGAACCGGTCGTCTTCGGCCACGGCGACCGCGGAGTCCTCGCGTGGCGGGTCGCGCCGAGCGCCGAGCTCGTCTCCCTCCACGCCGCCGTCCACGCCGCCGCCGGACCGGGAGCGGATGCGGCGCACACCGCGCCCGGCGACTGGACCCCGCACGTCACCCTCGCGCGCCGGCTGCGGCTCGAGACCCTCCCCCAGGCGCTCGCCCTGCTCGGCGGCCCCCACGTCGGATTCGGGCTGTCGCTCCGGCGATGGGACGCCGCCTCCGCCACCGTCACCGACCTGCGGTGAGGCGGCCACGGTACTTCGCACGCCGCCTGCGTTCAGAATCCAGGAAGGATGCGGCAAGAGAGCCGGGTCGGGCGCAGATCGACGCCGTTCCTCCTGCGTTCTGAACCGATGTCGCCGCCTCGCCGGGGCGGGACGCCGCTCAGGTGCGGTGCTCGTGACGGCGGGGCTTGAGTCGTTCCGGCGCGTCGGAGGCGGCCACCCACTCGCAGGCGAAGGAGCCGCGGTATCCGAAGAGGAAGCCGAGGCGATCGTTGTGCACCTCGAGGTCGATGCGGAACACCCCGGCGACGTCGTCATAGGTCTCGCGCAGGCGCGCGCGTCCGCTGAAGAGCATCGGGAAGCGGAAGGCGATCGGCCCCTCGTAGAACCGCTGGGCCTCGGAGCGGAGCACGAGCGAGCCGTCGTCGTCGACCGACAGATCGAGGTCGACCGCGAGGTGCTGGTGGGTGCCCAGATAGTCGATGATGCGGCCGTCGTCGAGGATCATGGTCGCGTCGAAGCGGCTCACGCGCTCGCCGACCGCATACTCGCGCACGAAGGTGACCGTCTCACGGCCGAACGGGTCGAGGTACGGGTAGTTCTCGATGACGAACGGCACCGCGACACCGGTATCGGGGATGAGGATGTTGCGCAGTCGCCCGATCTGCAGGAAAGGCACGGTCCACCACGGACCACGACGGATGTGATCCATCACCCCGCGTCCGACGCACGCCTCGCCGGTCTCGAGACCGACGCCGAACCGTCGCTGCAGCATGGGGTGGAGCCGCTGGAAGTCGGCGCCCAGGGCGGTCTCGAAGATCGAGGTCATCGTCGCCGCCTCGGCGCGGGCAGGTCGTCGAGCGTCGGGGGCGCATCCGTCAGCTGGTCATCACGGCGACGACCGCCCGCCGGCGCGCGACGGCAGCGGGCCGCCCGCGGACGGTCGGGACGCCAGAACCACAGGATGCTGCGCAGCGGCCACCGCTCGGGCGGCTCGTCGCGTTCGGCCCAGATGCGGAGGCGGTCGAAACTCCACGCCGTGGCCCAGCCGAGGGCCGGGCGCACGAGGGCGTCCAGCACCCGCCCCCACCCCGGGTCGTAGTCGTATCCGGTCACGAAGCGCACCCCGCCTGCGGTCGGGATGTAGCGCCAGTACCCCCGCCCCTCGCGGATGGGTGAGAGCCGATCTTCGGTCGAGAACCGCAGGGCCGAGGTGCGTGAGCCGTCGGGGCGCTCGGTCTCGCCGATGCTCACGCCGGTGCCGCGCACGGTGTGGACCACCACGCCCCGTTCGTACGTGAAGTGGGTCGGTCCGTCGTCACCGGGGACGGGCACGATCCGCGAGAACCGTACGTCCCAGCGGGGGTGGGCCGCGGCGTCCTGCGACAGCGACCACACGGTCTCCATCGGTGCCCGGATCGTCGTCTCGACGTAGATCCCGGAGCGCCCCACGTCTCGAGCGTAGCCCGCGACCACGCGTCAGACGCGGCGCCAGCCCTCCCCGTCGCGGGTGATCGCGCCGGCCTGCTCGAACTTCTCCAGCCAGCCGCTCATCGGCCAGCGACCCCATCGGTGGGCGAAGACGGCACCGTTGCGGAGGATGTCGTCGAGGTGCTGCCAGGGCGGATCGGAGGTGGGATGCCACTGGTGGTAGGCGTGCGCGCCACCCACCCACAACAGCGGCACGGCCATCTCTCGCGCGCGCCAGGCGAAATCGGTGTCTTCAGCGCCGTAGCCCTGGAACGCCTCGGAGAAGCCGCCCAGCTCCTCCCATGTCGACGCCGACACGGCGAACGAGAGCGACCAGAACAGGTCGTAGGCCGCCGGGTCGGCGCGGATCACCTCGCCGTCGGCCGGCCACGGTCGCGCCGCGTGCGGTCGCGTCAGCCCCTCGAGCGCGCGGAGGTTCTCGGGCACGGTGCCCTCGGCGAGGTACGTCACGGGCCCGGCGTAGAGGCCGGGCTCGCGAGCCACCGCGTCGTAGCGCTCGATCAGGCCCGGACCCGGCAGACAGTCGGCGTCGAGGAAGATCAACAGGTCTGCGCCGGCGGCGATCGCCGTGGCGGCAGCGGCGTTTCGCCCCTCGCCCACGCGCAACCCGAACTCCCCCGGCGGCACGTGCACGAGAACGCCGTCGCCGGTGGGCGGTTCGGGGTCGAGCCAGGCCTCCACCCGCAGCACGTCGGAGCGATCGAGCTGCGCGAGGAACGCGCGCTGACGCTCGACGTGCGCGGCTCTCGCCCGCGAGGCGACGGTCAGCACCGCCGTCGTCATCGCCTCACCGACGCGATCACGGCCGCGGCGCGCTCGGGCGCACCGTCGGTGCGCCACCGCTCCCACCGCGGGTCGAGCGCGCGGGCCCGGTCGAGCAGATCGACGAATTCGCCGGGCTCCGGCGGGTGCGACACCACGGCGAGCCCCGCTCGGTCGAGCTCCGCCGCGGTCGCCGCCTGCTCGTCGAACGGGCGCTCCTGCGCGATCACCACGGCGCGCGCGCCGGCGGCGGCCAGGTCGGCCACGCTGTTCTGGCCGGCTGCGCTGACGACGACCTCGGCCGCGCACAGGGCGTCCCACGGGTCGGCGCTCCACTGCGCAGCATCCGTTCCGACCGTGCGGAACGTCCACCCGGCGTTCGTGGCCTCGGCGCGGGCGCGCTCGAGTGCCCCGCCGGCGAGCGCGGCGCCGAGCACCAGCACCGACCGCGGCTCGCGCGCGACGGTGCGGGAGCGCCCGGCGAACCGCGAGACGCCGCCCACCCACGCGACACGGTCGCGCGCCTCGTCGAGGGCGACCGACGGCACCGACCCCTCGGGCCAGGGCGCGAGAATGCGGTCTGCCGCGCGATAGGCGAGGGCGTGCACGCCGTCCGTGCGGTCTCCGGGCTGCGTCACGACGACGGTCGGAAGACCCAGCAGCCGCACCCACAGCGCCACCTCGACCGAGACGTCGACCACGAACGCGTCGAGATCGATGGATGCTGCGGCGATCGCGGCGAGCCGTCGCCGATGCCCCGGGTGGTCGAGCGGCGCCCAGTGCAGCAGACCCCCCGCCGTCGGGTCGGACGAGCGCGGATCGATGCTCTCGCCGTTGCGGACGTACGCAGCGTCATCACGGGGCAGCTCGACCCATCGCGTGTCGGGCGGCAGGTCGGACGGCGCTTCGAGCGAGGAGAACGCGACGACCCGACCGGGCAGGTGCGGACGCACGGCCTCGAACCTCGTGAGGTGACCGCGCCCGTGATGGTGCACGTACCAGCCGACCGCGGTCATGCGACCTCGAGACGCTGGGCGCCCACGGACACCGAGGCGAGCAGCCCCTCGAGCTGCGTGTGGCGCCGTTCGAGAGAGAACTGCGCGACGGCGGCCGCCCGGATCTGCACCCGCAAACCCGGTTCGAGGGCCGACCTCTCGGCGAGCTCGGCGGCCGCCAGCGCGAGCGAGTCGATGTCTCCGCGCGAAACGACCATGGCCCCGGGCGCCGCGGCGACGACCTCGCGCACGCCCCCGGCGTCGAACGCGGCCAGCGGTGTGCCGGTGGCGAGGGTCTCGGCGAGGACGAGCCCGAACGGTTCGTCCCACATCGGGGTGACGAGGGCCACGGCACTTCGGCCGACGAGTCGGGCGAGGGCGCTCTGGCGGAGGGCCCCGACGTAGCGGGCCTGCGAGCCCAGACGCGGCCTCACCTCGGTCTCGAAGTACTCGGCGTCGCCGACCCGGCCGGCGAGCACGATGCGTTTGCCGGCGAGAAGGGCGGCGTCGATGGCGAGGTGCGGCGCCTTCTCGGGCACGATGCGGCCGAACCACACCCAGCGGTCGCCACCGGGTCCTGCCGTCCACCGGTCGGTGTCGACGCCGTTGGGGAAGACCGTGGACTCGACCCCGGCGGCGTCCCACTCCCGAGCGGTGTGCCGACTGACCGAGAGGAACCGGTGCTCGGCGCCCGCCGTCGACCGCGCCGCGGCGATCATGTCGGGAAGCGGCGGGGTGTGGAGGGTCGTGACCATGGGGATGCCGACCCGGTCGCGCCACGCGATGGGGGCGCCGTGGAGGCTGTGATTGTCGATCACGTCGAAGCGGGTGCGGTGGCGCGCGAGGTGGCCCATGGCCCGTTCCATCGCGTCGTCGATCCGCTCGAGGTAGCCGCGGGGGTAGGCGGTGTCGGAGGGTTCCTCGTCGCTCGCCCAGTGCGGACGCGGCAGCACGAACTCGGGTGGTCCGTCGAGGAAGTCCGACCCGTCGGGCCCGCAGAGCGTGACCTCGTGACCCCGCGCGCGCAGACCCCGCACGCGCTCCCACACGCACGCCTCGAGGCCCCCGGGGTGCGGTTGGCGGATGGGATGCCGCGACGGCGCGATGACGGCGACGCGCAGTGCCCGCCCCGTCACGCGGCAGACCTGTGCGTCGTCAGGTCTCGATACAGATCGGCGTGCGCTGCGCGCACGTCGACGCGTTGCGCCGCGCGGTCGACGGCACGCGCCGCGACCTCGGCGATGCGGGCCGTGGAGCCAGGGGCCGACCACGCCGGGAGCGTGGCGTGCTCGATCGCGGCGGCGAGAGAGAGCGGGTCGCCGATGTCGTACCGGGTGTAGTCGGATGGATGCTGATCGCGGAAATGTCCGCCGCGCGGCCCGATCACGGGTACCGCAAGGTCGTAGCACAGCTCGAGCCACCCCGAGTGGGTGCCGTGCGCGTAGGGCAGCACGCACGCGTCGAGATCGGCGAGCGCCGCGGCGAGGTCGTCGTCGGAGAGCCGCGCGGCGCGGACGATCTCCACGCCGTCACCGGCGAGGTGTTCGAGAATGCGCGCCGTCTCCTCGTCGCGCACGCTCTCGTTGAGCCGGACGATCCCGACGACGTCGCCCCCGGCTGCTCGCAGCTCGGCCACGGCGCGGACCAGGGTCGTGACCACGCCGACGGCATCGATGTTCGGACGCAGGTCGCGCAGGTGCACGCCGATCCGGCGACCGTGGCGCGGGCGCCCCGTCACGGCGCCCGTCTCGAGCAGCGTGGGGTGGGAGATGACCACGGCCTCGCGCCCCCAGCGCTCGGCGATCTCATCGCGCGCCGAGGGTGTCAGGGTCACCAGCACGTCGACGGCAGGGATGATCGCGTCGAGCATGCGGACGTGCCCCGACTGGTCGGCCAGCTGCGGGTTCTCGAGGTCGTGCACCGTGTAGACCACGGGCTTGCCGGCCTGCTGGGCGGCCCGGACGGCGGCGAGCACGTGCTCGGGCGTGTACGACTCCGCGCCGAAGTGCAGGTGCAGCAGGTCGAACTCGTCACTGTGCCGACGGATCCACTCGGCATCGAGGATCTGCGGCGGCCACCACTGGCCGGCAGCGGCGCCCGGCGGGGGCGGGTCGGCGAGGACGGCGACACGATCGGCATCGATGATCGCCCGGGAGTACGGATGCTGCGCGGGAACCGCGGCGACGCGGACGAACGGCTGAGCCTGGGAACCGATGGTCGTCCTCCTCGCTGTGAAGCTCTCGCGTGCGGCCTACCGCACGGGCGGAGTCCTCGCAACGCGATCCCTCGGCGAGGGAGGCGACGACTCCGACGATATACGTTTCTCACTATGAGTCCGGCGTCACTTCCCCATCCGGCGGTTGCGGTATCGGCGACCCCGGTGGTAAAAGCCTCCGACGACGAGGGGCGACGACTCCACTACGGCGAGTTCTACGGTCTCCGCGACGCCCCCGCCGGCGCCGGAGTCGTGGTCGGCAACTGCCAGGCGGAGTCGCTGCGGATCGTCATCGACACGCCCGGCACTCCCACGGTGCGGGTGCCGCCCGTGCACGAGATCGCCCCGAGCGAGGTGCCGCTCCTGCACCGACTGATCTCGCGGGCGCCGTTCCTCGTCGCTCAACCGGTGCGCGACGACTACCACGGCCTGCCCCTGGGCACCGGGCAGCTGCGCGCGCTCCTGCCTGCCGGGGCACGCGCGGTGACCGTTCCCATCGTGCGCTACACCGGGCTGCAGCCCTTCCAATGGGTGATCCGGGTGCCGGAGGTGCCCGAGCTCCCGCCGTACGTCGACTACCTCGACGTCCGGCAACTGGCGCTCGCCGCCGGTCTTCCGCTTGCGGAGCGACTCGATCGCGATGCGGTGCGCGCGGTCGCCGGCGACGCGCTGGCCGAGCTGCGTCGCCGCGAGGACGACCTCGACGTCGCCGCATCGGATCTGTTCTCCCGGCCGACCTTCGATCACATGCGCACGGTCAACCACCCCGGCAACCCGATCTGGCTCGGGCTCGGGGCGCGCGTGCTCGAGGCGCTCGGTTCGCCCCATTCGCCGACCGACCCCGGTCGCCCGCTGCTGGCGGGCGTGCAGGCGCCGAGAGAGGCGTGGGTCGCCGACGCCTGGGGCCTTGCCGACGAACCCACCGACTTCTGGCTGATCGCAGGAGAGCGGGTCGCGGCCGCCGAGGTGCGCGAGGCACAGGGCGCCTGGTATCGCGACCACCCGATCTACGTCGAGCGCGCCGTGGGCCGCCTCGCCCCGTTGCTGCGGAGGTGGCGCGGATGACGGCACGGCTCCCCCGGGTGGTCGTGCACGACGTCGATCAGCACGGCGTCGCGACCTACGCGCGCGACGTGGCCGACGCGATCGCCGACGCGGGATTCTCCGACCTGGCGGTGCTCCGCGGCGAGCTGGCATCCCTCGCCGTCGGCACTCCCCTCCACCTGCAGTTCACCGATCGGCTGTGGGCCGGCTCGCCCGAAGACGCGGCGACGATCGTGACGCGGCTGGCCGCGCAGCATCCGCTCTCGGTCACGTTCCACGACGTGCCGCAGCCGTCCGACGGCGAGCGCAACCTCCCGCGCCGCCTCGCGTGCTACCGCGCCGTCGCGCGAAGCGCGGTGGGGGTCGTCGTCAACAGCCGGCACGAGGCCGAGCTGCTCCGCGAGCACGACGTGCGTGCGGAGCGCGTGGGCGTGATCCCGCTGCCGGTCGACCTGGCTGCCGCCGGAGAGCCCCACGCGACCCACGCGAGCGTCGGAGTGCTCGGGTTCTTCTACCCCGGTAAGGGGCACGACGAAGCGTTGCGGGCGGCCGCCGGCGCCGGGATCGGATCGCTGTCGATCCTCGGTCGTGCCTCCGACGGCCACGCCGCCGACCTCGAGGCCTTCGTGCGGGGAGCCGCGTCACAGGGCGTCGCGGTCGAGGTCACGGGGTACCTCGACGACGGCGAACTGCTGCGACGCTGCCGGACGACCGGCGTTCCCGTCGTTGCCCACCGCCACGTCTCGGCCTCGGGCTCGCTCGGCTCGTGGATTGCGGCCGGGCGCCGGCCCGTGGCGAGCGCGAACCGCTACATCGCCGAGATGGCCGCGCTCCGCCCCGGCACGGTGACCGTCGCCGACCCCGAAGCGCTGACCTCCGCGGTCGGCCGGGCGGCGCAGCATCCGGAATCCACCTGGCTGTCGACCGCGACGGTGCCGCACGGACGGCGCGATGTCGCCGAGGCCTACCTCGACTGGTGGGCGGGGCTCGCGTGGTGAGACCTCCGTTCGGCACGACGGTGCCCGGCAACCGGTGGGATCTGGTGGCGGATGCGGCGCCCAACCCCTGGCCGTCGGTCACGGTCATCGTCACGCATTTCGAGCAGCCCGGGGAGCTCGCCCGCACCCTCGCCGCCCTCGCCCGCCAGGACTATCCGGCCGCCCTCATGCAGGTGGTCGTCGCCGATGACGGCTCGGCCGTGGCGCCCGACGTGCCCTCCGGAGTGGACCTCGTGCGCCAGGAGGATCGCGGATTCCGTGCCGCGGCCGTCCGCAACCTCGGGGTGACCCGGGCCACCGGCGACGTGCTCTGCTTCCTCGACGCCGACACGTCGCCAGAGCCGGGCTACGTGCGGCGGATGACGCGGCTTCCGGCGCTGCTGCCCGAGACCGTCACGGTCGGACGCCGTCGCCACGCAGAGCTCGCCGAGCAGCCCGTCGACGCGCCGATCGAGACGGCCGGACCGGCCCACCGGCTGCCGGAACCCGCGTGGCTCTCCGAGGCCTACGAGCGCTCGCGAGATCTGCTGGATGCCGACGACCGCTCGTACCGGTACATCATCGGGGCCGCCTTCGCCTGCACCCGCTGGTTCTTCGACGAGATCGGCGGAATGGACGAGAGCTTCGACGAGTACGGCGGCGAAGACTGGGAGTGGGCGCACCGAGCGTGGCAGATCGGGGCGATCTTCGCCCACGTGCCCGACGCGGTCGCGTGGCACGACGGTCCGGAGTGGGCGGGGCGGATGGCCGACCCCGAGGAACGGGTGCGCCGGGGCAACGTGCAGACGCTGCTGCTGAGCGGACGCATCCCCGTCGACGGCTCGCGGGGAACGGGAGTGCTCTCCCCCGTCGCCGACATCGTGTTCCGCCTCCACGGGCGGTTCGACGACGCGGCCACGTTCGTCTGCGTGGATGCGCTGCTCGCGGCGTTTCCGCGCGCCCGGGTCGAGCTCGAGCACGGGGCGCCGGCTCCGGTCTTCGCCGCCGACCCTCGCGTCAGAGCGATCGACCCCGCCTCTCCCGCCGCTCGCGTCGAGGTCGACCTGGCGGGCCCGGTCGTGCTCCCGGCCGACCAAGCCCTGCTCGAGCGTCTGCGCGCGCTCGGCACCGGCGATGAGGACGAACTGGAGATCCGCTCGAGCGAGGGCGTCGTGCTCGCTCGAGCCGTGAGTCGTCGGTCGCGCGCGCGGCGTGCCCGCTGGGGCGACGAGGCGGCGGTGCGCGTCGGCTCGATCGCGATCGACGGGGCCTTCCCGCTCCGCCCGCACCCGCGCGTCGAGCCGCACGTCGGCGGCTGGGCCGGGCCCGACCACCTGCGCTAGCGGGGTCGGGCCTGACCGGGTCAGCCCTGGTCGGCGTTCCACTCCGACAGGCGGGTGAGCTCGTCGATCTCGTCGGCGGTGAGATCCACGCGCGCGCTGTCGAGGAGGCCGCCGACCTGGTCGACGCGGCTGGCGCTCGCGATCGGCGCGACGACCGTCGGCTGCGCGCGCAGCCACGCGAGAGCGGTCGATGCGATCGAGACGCCGTGCGCCTTGCCGATGCCCTCGAGGGCGTCGATGATCGTCAGTCCCTGCGCGGTGGCGTACTTCGCCGCCCCCTGAGCGCGCGGCGACGACTGGCCCGTCGCGTCGGTCGAGCGGTACTTGCCGGTGAGGAAGCCGCTCGCCAATGCCGAGTACGGCACGAGTCCGAGGCCGAATTCCTCGGCCACGGGCACCACGCCCTCCTCGACCTCGTTGCGGTGCACGAGGTTGTAGTGCGGCTGCACCGCGACGGGGAGGGCGCTGCCCGCGGCCTGCGCGTAGCCGATCCACTCGCGGATACGGGGGCCGGTGTAGTTCGACACGGCCGTGTAGCGAACGAGCCCGTCCTTCACGAGGTCGCCGAACGCGGCGACGGTCTCTTCGAGCGGCACGCTCTCGTCATCGAAGTGGGCGTAGTAGAGATCGATCGTGTCGACGCCCAGGCGCTTCAGCGAGGCTTCGGCGGCGGCGCGGACGTTCGCTGCGGACAGCCCCCGGAACTGCGGGTGCTGACTCACCTTGGTCGCCACGACGACGTTCTCGGGGCGGCGCGAGGCCAGCCATTCGCCGATGAGGGTTTCGCTCTCGCCGCCCGAGTTGCCCGGCGCCCAGGCGCTGTACGCATCGGCGGTGTCGATGAAGTCTCCCCCGCCCGCGTGGAACGCATCGAGCACGGCGAACGAGGTGTCGCGGTCGGCCGTCCAGCCGAACACGTTGCCGCCGAGGGAGAGAGGAAGGACGTCGAGGTCGCTGTTACCGATTCGTGACATGTTCGCGTCAACGCGCGTGACGCGCGGCTATTCCCGCATCCATTCATCGGAATACTCCGGCGGCCGCGACCGTTGTCGTGAGCATGGAACGTTTCGGCACACTCTCGTTCGGTCACTACGGCCCGCTCGGCGGGGGCCATCAGCTCACCGCCCGCGACTCGATGCATCAGGCGATCGACCTCGCCCAGGGCATGGACGAGCTCGGCGCCGACGGCATCTACTTCCGCGTGCACCACTTCGCGCGCCAGCAGGCATCGCCCATGCCGCTGCTCGCGGCGATCGCCGCGAAGACGCAGCGCATCGAGCTCGGCACCGGCGTGATCGACATGCGCTACGAGAACCCGCTCTACCTTGCCGAAGAGGCCGCGGCGGTCGATCTCATCAGCGACGGAAGGCTCGCCCTCGGCGTGAGCCGTGGGTCACCCGAGTCGGTCGTGCGCGGCTACGAGGCGTTCGGCTACACCGGGTCGACCGACCCGCGCGGTGCCGACATCGCTCGCGAGCACTTCGACACGTTCCTTCGCGCGATCGACGGCGAGGGCTTGGCCGACCGCGATCCGCACAGCCCGTTCGGGGGCGGCGTGGGCCGCCAGGCCATCGAGCCGCAATCGCCGGGCCTGCGGTCGCGCGTCTGGTGGGGTGCGGGTAACCGCGACAGCGCCGAATGGGCCGGACGCATGGGTGTGAACCTGATGTCGTCGACCCTGCTGACCGAAGACCGCGGCCTGCCCTTCGACGAACTGCAGGCGCAGCAGATCGACGCGTTCCGCGCCGCCTGGCGCGACGCCGGCCACGCGGGCACTCCCCGCACATCGGTGAGCCGCAGCATCTTTCCGCTGACGACGGCCGAAGACCACATGTACTTCGGCGGCCGCCAGGACGGCGACCAGGTCGGCATCATCGACGGCACCCGCTCGACGTTCGGCAAGACCTACGCGGCCGAGCCCGATGTGCTCGTCGAGCAGCTGCTCGACGATGCCGCGATCCGCACCGCCGACACCCTCATGCTCACGATCCCGAGCCAGCTGGGCGTGGAGTTCAACCTCCGCATCGTCGAGTCGTTCGCGAAGTACGTCGCGCCCGCACTCGGATGGCAGGGGACACGGCAGGCAACGACCTAACAGCACGTGCGCCGCGCCCGCACATCCACGCACTTTTCGCACTCACCCTGCGAGACCGCCGTAGTCCGCGGGTGGAGCGCATTTGAGCGGCGTGCGGCGTGAGGACAGAAGAAGGGGCGGACACCCACATTGGTGTCCGCCCCACAGTTTTCCCAGTCCTTCATCGCTCTCCCCCCCTCCCACAGGAAGGCCTCCAGAGCGAGGTCTTGCTCAGAAGCTGCGAGTAGATGGGGAGTGGTGTCGGGGATGGGCATCCGTGCGGAGTCCCACTTTGTCCTGCTGTTAGCGACTCGCTCGCTGTTCAACGGCAGTGAAGTCCTTAGAGGTCGGCGCGGTCGGTGCGGGCGCGAGGTGCCATTTCTCGAGGTCAACCGCATAGGCCTTGCCATCGGCTTCCCAAAACTCCTTCTCGCCAGTGATGACGGTCTGCCCGGGCTTACCATCTGGGTTGGTCGCCTCGGGGATGCGGGTGGCCGTTGCACCCGGCTTCGGTTGCGGTGTAGCGGGGGTGAGGGTCGCGGCAGCCAGCACGCCGATGAGGCTGAAGCTGAGTAAGCCGATGCCAATAGCGATCAGAGTCACCCGGCGCTTGGTCTTCGCCTCGTTGAGGTGGCGCTGCTCGCGCTGGTCGTCGGCAGCGTCGGCACGCGATCGGTCAGCGTAATCACCTGCGTTCGTTCTCTTGGTATCCATGAAAGTCCTCCTGTTGTGTGGATAAGAGGAATATCAGCGGGCTTGAGCTACCAGCGCGGGAGACCGTTCAGGCTCAGGACGGCGATGCGGCTGGCAACGTGATGCCGTCGCCACTGGACCGACGCTTCCGGAGACAGAGCTACGCCCAGCTAGCTGCATACAGATGCAGCTAGCTGGGCGTACTACTCGAGCGGAACTAGCGCGTACTAGACGGCCTCGACGCAGAGCGACGACGCGCTTCCGCTGCCGCTGCGGCAGCGAGCGTTACTGCGAAGAGAACGAAAAGAGCTATTCCGATGTAGGGAGGCGTCATTCCCATGACGCCAAGAACCGTAGCGATAGCCGCTAGCACACCGATCACAATAAACGCCCATCGGTACAGCCGCGGAGTGATCCGATCAACGAGCATAATCATCTCTCCATCTTATCGAAATTACGGGCAGTGGTTCGTGCCTCGCGGCTCGACGAACGGCCCATGATAAATCGGATTGAAGTTGTAGCCCAAGCAGTTTCCAGCATCATTGATCCCCTTAGCGACGGCGGCGGTAAGACCAAACCCCGCTGCGCAGAGACCGCCAATGATGATGTTGACCGCGGCGCAGCCTGCGGCGACCGCGGTGGCACCCTCTGCTGAGCCAGCGGCAATCGCGGAAGTCTCGGTGCGGTTGAAGTAAATCGAGCACCATCCGATGCCACACTCGCTTGTTGGGTCTGCTACGACGGGGAAAACGGCGCCGGCGGTGTCGATGTGCTGCGTAAGCACGTTGCCCTCGACTGTGTAATGCGTCGGCAGTTCAACACCGTTCGCATCCCGAGCCCAAGGTGCCGCGATCAGGTTGATACCCGCACCGCTGCTATCGGACACCAGCGCGCTACCGTCCTCGAGGAGCGACAGCGAGTCACCATCCGTACCGATAGCAAATTCGTGGCTGGTAGGCGCAGAGTCGTTCTCGAGGACGACGTACCCTGCGTTAGTTCCGCCCGCCCCAATGCCCACGACATACCCGTGGGACTCGTCTGTGTATACGGTTGCCCCCGTGGCCGTGTCACCGTACGTCGGGGCCTGTTGTCGATCAACACCGACCTCGCGGCCTTCTTTATCGTTGCTAATGCGCGCATAGATAACCGCACGCTTACGGGCGTCCTCAACTAACGCTTCCGATGCCATATGCCCATTACGCATTACGCAATCCCAACGCAGCTGGGCGTGGAGTTCAACCTCCGCATCGTCGAGTCGTTCGCGAAGTACGTCGCGCCCGCACTCGGATGGACGTCGAAGACGGCGACTCTCAGCGGATAAGCCACGATCGACCTCTCGGTAGGGTCGGGCGCATGACGAGCGACGCAGGCCCTTCCGACGACGCCTGGGTCTACGTCCCGTCGTCGGCGCTGCCCGACCCCGAGACCTACACCGATCTCGGCGCGGTCATCGTGGACGGCGAGACGTTCGGCGTGCGCCGACGTGAGAGCGACGGGTCGCACCACTACGACTGGATATCGGGGCCGAATCCCGGGTACGGCTTCAGCGTGTCAGGCGGTGGCGCGCCGGTCGGCGAGGAGTGGCATGTGCGCGCCATCCGCGACTTCCTGGCCGGGATAGACCCCGCCACGGGATACCTCTCCGACCCCTGAGGCCGCACCGCGCATCGGCGGGCCGCTCGTCCGCGCCTGCTCGACTCCCACGGCGCCTTCGGCTGGGGGGACTTGACACACCCTGTCGAGCCTCGTAGGTTCATTACTCAAGTAACGAACCAAAGGGGTTGCATGCTCGACGACGGTAAGCCGATCTTCCAGCAGATCGCCGAGAGCATCGCCGACGGAATCCTCGCCGGCACCTACCCCGAGGGCACGCAGGTGCCCTCGACGAACGAGCTCGCCGCCTTCCACCGCATCAATCCGGCCACGGTGGGAAAGGGCCTCGGGGTGCTGGTCGACCGCGAGGTGCTGCACAAGCGCCGCGGTCTCGGCATGTTCGTCAGCGCGGGCGCCCGCCAGCGCGTGCGCGACGAACGCACCGCCGCGTTCCGCGCGGCGTTCGTCGCCCCGCTGCTCACCGAGGCACGCTCGCTCGGCCTCGACCTCGAAGACGTCCACCGCATCATCGATCACGAAGGGTCCGCGTCATGACACAGCCCGCCATCCGCTTGTCGGAGGTCTCCCGGCACTTCGGCCGGGTCCGAGCCCTCGACGCCATCACCGTCGACATCCCCCAGAACGCCATCACGGGGCTGCTCGGTCGCAACGGAGCGGGGAAGACCACGCTCATGTCGATCATCGCGGGGCACGACCGCGCCGACTCCGGCTCGGTGAGGGTGCTCGGATCCGATCCCTTCGAGCGCGCGGCGGTCATGTCGTCGATCAGCTTCGTGCGCGACAACCAGCGCTACCCGGAGGACTTCACGCTCCGTCACCTGCTCGAGGTCGCGCCCCTCTTCCACGCGGGCTGGGACGCCGACGTCGCCGAGAAGCTGGTGTCGGGGTTCCGGCTGCCTCGCAAGACCACGGTCAAGAAGATGTCGCGAGGTCAGGCGTCATCGCTCGGCATCGTGCTCGGGCTCGCGTCCCGCGCCCCGGTGACGATCTTCGACGAACCGTATCTGGGGTTGGATGCTACGGCCCGCCGGTTCTTCTACGACGCCCTCATGCAGAACTACATCGACCACCCCCGCACGATCATCGTGTCGACGCACCTCATCGACGAGATGGAACCGCTGCTCGAGCACGTCGTGATCGTCGACGGGGGCCGACTCGTACGCGAGGCCGCCGCCGACGAGCTCCGCGGCAGCGCGATCACTCTGAGCGGGTTGACCGCCACCGTCGACGACCTCGCCGCCGGGCATCGCGTGCTGCAGCGCCGGACCGTCGGCGGACTCAGCTCGGTGGTCGTCGAGGCGACCGACGCCGACAGCATCACGGAGCGTGCGACCCGCGCCGGTGCGCAGGTCTCCCCCGCGACCCTGCAAGACCTCGTCGCGGCTTACGGCGTCGAGGCCGAATCCCTGGAAGGAACGCACGCATGACCGCCACAGCCCTCGCCCCCTCCCGCGCTTCCGGGCCTGTCGACGTCTTCCGGCTGCACTTCGCCCAGCGCGCCATGCTGCTGCTCACCCCTCCCGGCATCATGCTCCTGGTCTTGGTGATCACCGCGATCATCGCGGTCGTCTTCTGGCGTCTCGGGTTCGAGCCCGGCAGCGCCGAATGGGTCGCGAACAGCCGCAACAATCCGGCCGTCACGTGGGCTCTCCCGGGATTCTTCGGCTGGATCGGCGTGCAGACCGTCTCGCTGACCTTCCCGCTCGCGCTCTCTCTCGGCAGCACGCGGCGCACCTTCGTCGCGGGGACGGTGCTGACGCACATCGCTCTCTCGCTCTACGTCACGGCGCTGCTGCTCGTGCTGCTGGGCCTCGAACAGGCGACGGGCCACTGGTTCTTCCACATCTATGTGACCGATGTGGTGGTGCTCGGCTCGGGCAACCCGTTCCAGCTGGCCGTCACCGCGTTCCTCGGCGCGCTGCTGGTGCTCTCCGTCGGCGGCGCCATGGCGGCCGCCTGGGTGCGCTTCGGTGCTCTCGGACCCACCGCACTCGCCGCCGCCGCCGTGATCGCCCTCGGCATCGTCGCCATCGTGCTCGTACCCGTCTTCGACGCGTTCCAGCCGTGGTGGCTCGCGGTGGCCTCCGTCGTGGTCATCGCTCTGTCGATCGCCGGTCAGTACGTGTTCCTGCGTCGCGCCTCGGTGCGGTGAGATCCGAGGCGGGGCTCGTCGCACCTCTCCGGGCCGACTCATCACGGCACGAACAGCGGGTCAGTCGCTGAAGTCCTCGGGGTCGATGCCCTCGAGGAACCGGCGGAACTCGTCGACCTCGTGCTCGTCGGCCGCCGGCTCCGAGACCGTGTCTTCGACGCCCGCGACGTCGAGCACCTCGTCGGCCACCCAGATGGAGGTGTGCGTGCGCGACGCGAGCGCGATCGCGTCGGACGGCCTGGCGTCGATCACGCGGAGCCCGTGAGGGGTGAACAGCGTGATCTCGGCGAAGTACGTGCCGTCTTCGATGCGGGTGACCTCCACGCGCTCGACCTCGGCCTCGAGCTCGTGCAGCATGCTCGCCATGAGATCGTGTGCGAGCGGCCGGGGCGTGATCGAACCCTGCACGGCCACGAGGATCGCGGTGGCCTCCTGCTCGCCGATCCAGACCGGCAGCATCCGCCCCTCGGCTGCGGGTTCGTCGACGGGTTTGAGCAGAATGACGTGCTGCTGCTCGGTGTCGCGCGCGACGCCGATCACCCTGACCTGAACCATGGTGCCTCCCGTCGCGCTCGAACTGCGATTGTCAGCCATCGTACGACCGTTCCCTCTGGGTGGGGTGGCTTCGCCCGTCGCGGACGGCGCTCCCCTGTCGCTTTCGGCGGGCCAGTCCCACTATTCGCGACAGGCGAGCGCACTGTGGAACGCTCGCCCGTCGCAGATGGTGGGTGCCGCTCGCCATTCGCGACAGGGGAAGAGGGACGGGGCTGGGGAAGAGGGACGGGGGTCAGGGGGCGAGCACGCCGGCGACGTCGTCCCACCAGGCGGTGTACGCGGCGCGGTGGGCGGGTCGCCGCGCGTCGGCCTCGTCGCGGATGCGGGGGCGCGCCGCATCCAGCCCCTCGACGAGGGTGCGAGCGCGGGTGTCGAGTTCGTCGAGCGTGGCCGTGGCAGGCTCGCCCCAGTGGCCCAGCACACCGCTGAGCTTGATCTGCGTGTAGGCGTCGGCCACGAGCCCGAGCGTCGGCACACCGGCCGGCGCCGCGAAGACGGCCGGGTGGTACCGGCTCGTGATCAAGAGGGCGGCGCTGCGAGCGAGCGCGGCGGAATGCAGCGAGTCGCCGGTGGGCACCACCTCGCTCGGCGCCGTGAGGTGCGCGCGGATGCGCTCGTGCAGCGCCGCGTCGCCGCGCGGCTCGGCGTCGGCATCGAGCGGGCCGAAGTGGGCGTGGAAGCGCACGGGACCTCCGACGACGCTCGCCGCGTGGTCGATGAGACGGGCGATGGATGCTTCGACCTCGGCCGGCGGGCGATGGTCGAACCAGCCCGAGACGCTCACCACGATGCCCGACCGCTCGTCCGCTCCGTCGCCGCCGAGGAACGACGCGTCGTCGACGCCCAGGCGCACCGGCACGTCCCACGACGCGGCGAGCGCTGCCGACGTCGGCTCGCGCACGGCGGCGAGCGCCGCGGTGCCGAGGAGTTCGCGCACGGCCGCGGCGTCGGTATCGATGAGGTCGGGGCCGAGCGTCTGGCCGCTCACGACGACGGGGAGGCCGAGGCTCCGCCCCATCGCGGCGAGGGTGCCGCGTTCGTGGATGTGCACCGGCCACCGCGAGGCGAGGTTGCCGCCGCCGGCCACGAGCACGCCCGTCGCCGCCTGGACGGCCTCGACGACGGCGGTCGCGGGGTCGCCTGTCGGAAGTGCGAGACGACCGGATGCGGCGGCCACCAGCAGCTCCGACCGTGCGGCGGCTGCGGCGCGATCAAGACCGGCGAAGCCCAGGCGGGGGACGGCGCCGACGCCGTAACGGGCGGCCGATTCGTCGGGCGCGGACGACACCCCCACGACGTCGACTCCCCGGGCGGAGAGCTCGGTCGCGGCGGCTTCGAACATCGCCTCGTCGCCGATGTGCATCATCCCATCGACCACGCCGATGTCTCCGATGACGATGACGGACATACAACAACCTCCGGGTAGATGTGAAGAACCTCTCCACGCTACTTGTGCGTCAGGTTCGCCGGATACCATTCGAAACGACCGCGATCGCGGCACGCTCTACAGAAGAAGCCGCACATGGGCATTCAGACCACGCTCGACGCCGTCGCCGGCGCTCCCCGCATCATCGACGCGATACGCCTCGCCGACGATCTCGCCTTCGAGGCGCGACGCGATCCCGGCGTGCGCACGCTCCGCATCCTGCTGGGGGCCGTGGCGGGATCCGACCAGGTCGTCGCGATCGCCGCCGTCCACGCGTTGGCCGCCGTCTTCGATGAGCAGGCATCGAAGAGCTTGAGCAACCTCCTCTCCGACGAACGTCCGTTCATCCGCGAGCACGCCGCGTGGGCGCTGGCCGAGACGCTCCCGCGCTACGACGCGGTCGGTCGGCTTCTCGGTCTCGTCACCGATGGCGGGTTCACCGGGATGCTGGCACAGACCACGCTCGAGAACTGGTCGGGCGCCATCGGCGAGACCCTCGCGGTCGCGATCGAGAGCGCTCTCCTCGGCGTCGCCGACGTTCCCGCGCGCACGCGTCTCGTCGAGACGCTCGGACTCGTTCGCCAGTCGATCGCCGAGCGTCAGCTGCTCGAGATCGCGCTCGACGAAGCCGAGCACGAAGACGTCCGCGTTGCAGCGGTGGCCGCCCTCGGTCAGCGGACGGGGGCCCGTTACATCGCCGATCGCCTGGAGCACCTCATCGAGCGCGAGGGACGCCTCGCCGAAGTGGCGCGGTTGTCGGTGATCGACCTGCAGGTGGTTCCTCAGCGCAACATCGAGACGGAGGGCGCACTCACCGTCGCCCAGCTCTTCCTCCACGCCGACATCGACCCCACCCTGTCGTCGGCCGGCGCCGGAGACAACGGCGGCATCGCCACCCTGCTCGTCCGCCTCGGCGACGCGCTCGTGGCCGATCCCGCGGCGCACGTCGATCGCGTGCTGACTCTCTCTCGCGGCGCCGTGCCGCGCGCGGCCGCCGACCTGCTCTCCGTCGGCGGCGACACCGGCCACGTCTACGGGCATGTGCCGCTGGCTCCGTCCGCCGTGCCGTCGGCCGCCGCCTGGCCCCTGCGGGTCACCGCGCGTCGCGGCATCCGGCGCCTCCTTCGCGCCGCCGGTCGCGTCGACGTGCTGCACCTGCGCATGGCCGATGTGGGCAGCCTCGCCGCGGTCGACGTCGCCCGCGAGCTCGGCATCCCCGTGGTGTTCACCGTCGCGCCCGACCCGCACTCGATCATCCAGGCGCTCGACCGCTCGGGCGACCTCACCCGCACGACGTTCGGTCAGACCGATCTGCGCGAGCACTTCTGGTTCCGCACCCGGCTGGTGCAGAACCTGGCGGCGAACGCCGCGCACACGGTGCTCTTCCCCCGGCCCGAACTCGCCCGCGACATGCGCGAGCTCGTCGGGATCGATATCGCCTCCTACCCCGAGCGGCACACCATCGTCGCCGAGGGCGTCGACCTGGAGGTCGTCGACCGCGCGGTGGTCGACGCATCCGCTCACGCGATCACCCCGGCGGGCGACGATCGATTCGCCGACCTGCACGCTCTGATCCAGGCCCTCCCCGCGCACCGTCGCGGGCTGCCGATCATCGCCACCGTGGGGCGCCTGCATCGCGTGAAGGGCATGGCGACCCTCGTCGAGGCGTGGGCGACGAGCGCCCTGGCCGAACGCGTGAATCTGCTCGTGATCGGCGGTGACCTCGAGCACCCCTCGCTCGACGAGCGCGAGCAGCTCGAGCGCATCGACGCCGTCGTCTCCCCCGACCGTCGTGCCGAGGCAGGGCTGTTGCTCGCCGGACATCAGCCCAACGACGTCGCCGCCCGGTGGCTCGCGGCGGTGCGGTTCGGCATCCCCGGAATCATCGCACCGCGCGGCGTGTACGTCTGCGCGAGCCTGAAGGAGGAGTTCGGCATCGCCCTGCTGGAGGCCATGGCGACCGGGCTCACGGTCGTCGCCCCCGACGCCGGCGGGCCTGCGACCTATGTCGAGGACGGGCTCACCGGGGTGCTCACGGCCACGTGGGATCCCGCGATGCTGACGGCGGCGATCTCCGCCGCACTCGACCTCGCCGCACGCGGCGACGACGACCTCGCCCGGCGGGCCCACGACATGGTCGCCGCGCGCTTCACGATCCAGGGCATGGCCGCCGCCCTCGGCCCCGTCTACCGCGGCGTCGCCGCCTCCGAGGCGGAGCTGCTGCGCACCGTGGGTCCGGTCGCATGACACTGCTCGTCATCACGCCCGACTACGCCTCGCACCTGCTGCCGCTCGCGACGATCGCCACGGCCTGGCGCGACGCCGGTGACGACGTCGTCGTGGCGACCGGCCCGGCGACGGAGCCGATCGTTCACGAGTTCGGACTGCGCCGCGTCGACCTGCCGCTCGGGCGCGGCTCGAACGCGGGCGTGATGCGCCCCGGCGAACAGCCCACGGACGAAGCGGCCTCGCTCCAGGGATTCTTCGACGCGACGCGACGCGGCATGGTGCCCACCCTCGCCTACCAGGCCCGCGAGCGACTGACCGACCTGATGTGGGACCCGGTCGGGCGCGCCCGACGCACGCTCGAGGTCATCGACGACGTCGCCCCCGACGCGATCGTCGTCGACCATCTCGCCTTCAGTGCGCGTCTGGCGCTGCAGACGGCGGGCATCTCCTACGCCGATGTGGTGCTGGGTCACCCGAGCGCCCTCCCGGTCGCCGGCGAGGTCTACGGTTTCCCTCCCGCCTGGCCGGCCGCTTTCGCGCCCGACGCCCCCGAGCTCGAAGACCTGCGGATGCTGTGCACCGAGGTCTCGCGACGCTTCACCGACCAGTGGAACGCCGCGGCGAGAGAGCTCGACCCCTCAGCATCCGGCATCCCCGACGCCTTCGCCTCCCACGGCGACCTCGTGCTGTACAACTACCCCGCCGAGCTCGCGAACGGCGACGGACGCGCACTGCCGGCCCACGCCTTCCTCGGCTCGACGCGCCGCGACGAGGCCGCCGACGCCGAGGTCGAGCGTTGGCTCGCCGACGACGAACCGTTCGTCTACGTCAGTTTCGGCAGCTTCCTCTCGGTGCGCGACGACGTGCTCGCGCGGGTGGCCGATGCGCTCCGCAGCCTCGGGCTGCGTGCGGCGATAGCGACGGGGGCCACCGAGACGTCGGCGCTGGGCCCGATCCCCTCGAACTGGCTCGTGCGCGGGTTCCTCCCCCAGGTGCGCCTCCTGGGGCGAGCGGCGGCGGGAGTCACGCACGGCGGCAACAACTCCGTGACCGAGGCCGTCGGCCAGGGGGTGCCGCTCATGGTGCTGCCCTTCTCGACCGACCAGTTCGCCGGCGCAGCGGCGATCGAACGCACCGGACTCGGGCGTGCACTCGACCCGAACCGGGCGGATGCCGCCGACCTTGCGGCGGCGATCGACGCCGTGCTGCGGTCGAGGTCTTCGCCCCTCGCCGACATCGCCCGCGCGCAGCAGGAGCGACCGGGTCCGGCGATCGCCTACGCGGCGCTGACCGGCACCTCGGCGACCAGCTGAGCCATCGCCGCCGGGTCGCCCGCCGCCTGCCGGTATCGCTCCATGCGGGCGGCGTTCAGGTCGTACTGCGCTCCGGCACGCACCTCCCCGGTGTGGTGGAGCGCGTAGACACGGCCCGCGTGCCGCACGGGAGGACCGCCGAGGAGGGTCTCGTGCGCGAGGAACCAGGCGGCGTCTTCGAAACCCCACCCGCGGAAGTTCTCGTCCTGCCCGCCGTGCGCGGCCCACGTGCGCGGGGTCGCGACGTAGACGCCCGAGCAGGCGCCGAGCACGAGCTCGTACTCGCAGTCGGCGAGCGGCACACCGGCGTCGAACTGCGCGGACCCGGGGCGGCCCAGCCAGCGGTACTCGTCGTAGGGCAGGTGCACGCGGTCGCTGTGCCGTGCGGCCGCGATCGCGGCGCGCAGCGGGGCGGGTTCGGGCAGGGTGTCGGCGTCGCCGATGACGACGACGGTGTCATCGGGCGCGTCGCGCATCGCCTTGTTGCGGCACGCGGCGAGCACGAACGGCTGATCGTCGGTGTCGATCGTGGTGACCTCGAGCTCCGGCAGTTGCATCGCGTACCAGTCGCGCACGCGCTCGTAGGCGGGGATGCGGGAGGGCGCGGGGCGCCACGGCAGCACGACGATCGCTCGGGTCACTGCACCAGCGTAGTCGCGCGCCCCATCGCCCCCGCACACGGCTTGTGCCCGAGCACACGGCCGCGGCCCGTGCGCAGGCCGTGCGCTGGCGCCGAACCCGTGTGTTCGCGAGAGGGGATGCTGCGCGAGACTGGTCGCATGACGCCTGACGACGAACTCCGACGGCTGCGGGAGCGCGTCTACGGCACCGGCGGTCACCCGAGCGACGCCGACATCGCACGCCTCCACGAGCTCGAAGCGGCATTCCGGGACCCGGGGGCGCTGAGCGACGCCGCATCCGTTGCCGCCGACCCGGCGACCAGCCAGACGACTCCGGCCATGCGCGACGAGCACATCCCCGACACGTCCGGCTACGAGCCGACACCCCCCGCGCCGGCCGAGCACGCGCCGCGCCGCTCCCGGTGGCGCGCCGCGGTCTCGGCCACGGTCGTGGCCGCGGCGGTGGGCGGCGCCGCCTTCGCCGCCGGCCTCGTCGTCGCCACTCCCGCCGCCCCCGACGACTTCTCCGAGCTCCTCCTGCCGCAGACCGAGGAGGACGTGATCGCCGCGGCACCCGAGGATCCCGTCGCAGAATCGATCGACCTGTCGTCGACCCGCTTCATCGCCCGACTGAACGGCTACGACGTCTTCCTCGCGCGACCGGCCGACGTGGCCGGCGTCTGCGTCTTCGTGCGGGTCGCGGGCTCCGACGTGCTCTCGGGCGCGGGCTGCTCGGAGAACCCCACGGGCCGCGGAAGCGTCGGCTTCAGCGGCGTGGGCGGCGTGACCGTCTACGTGGGCGACGTGCAGGGATCCGCCTTCGGCGACCCGGTACGTCTCTCCGAGAACGTCGTCGCCTACGTGGTCTGACTGGCTCAGCCCGCGTCGGCGGCCTCGTCGACGGCGACGGGCGCCGGCGGGGAGCTCAAGACGGCCAGTTCGTCGCCGCGCAGGATGAACTGCAACGAGGTGCCCGCCGGGAAGCGCTCCTGCAGTTCGTCGGGAGCGGTGCTGTTGACGAGCATCGAGACCGTGGCCGGGAACTCGCCGGCCCCGCACGCACCGATGTAGAAGTTGCTATAGGAACTCCGCCCGGTCACCGCCGACGCCTCGATCACCGACAGACACACGTCGACGGCCGACAAGCGCGGTGCGTTGTCCTGGACGAAGGCCCGCAGACCGTAGAACTCCTCGAAGATCTCGCTCCCGTCCGGACGGTTCCCCATCATCTCCGGCCACTCGGCGCTCGGGTCGATCTGCAGCACCGCGATCTCACGAGGGTCGGCCTGCAGCCGGTACGTGAAGGCGGCCGAGATCGCCGCGACCGCGACGATCACCGCGACCAGCCCCAACGCACCCACCGCGGCGATCCGCCGACGCGTCCACCAGATGAGGGGCCGCCGAGGCTCGGGCGCCTCCTCCTCCGCCTCGGGGCCGACGACGGCGCCGTCGATCGACACCTCCGGATCGGCGCCACGAACGGGTTCCCCCGCGGCATCGGGCGCGTACGTCTCGCTCGGGGGCGGCGCCGGCGCACGTTCGGCGAGCGAGAGCTCCTCCAGCTCCGCCAGCCGGTCGAGCGCCTCGCGATCGTCCTCGAGACCGGTCCCCCGACCGTACGCCCGCGCGCGCAGCGACGTCAGCTCCGCGCTCGTCCGATCGTCCATGACCCCTCGTCCACCTCGGTCAGTCGCGCAGCGGCGACCCGACCGCGTCGAAGCGGAACCCGCCGAACTCCCCCGACAGCAACGGCCGCGCCGCCGCGATCGAGGCCTGCACGTCGGGCAGCTCCAGCGAGGCGCGGTGCGCCGCGGCATCCGTCCAGATCTCGACGACGAACACCGTGTCGGGCTCATCGTCGATCACGCCCACCTCGTATGCCAGGCATCCGGCGTCGGCGAGAGCGGGGCTTCGCCGCGTGAGGTGCGCGGCGAGCTCGTCGCGCTTTCCCGGCTCGGCGCCGAGGGTGCCCGCGTTGACGAACGTCATCCCTGATCGGCCTTCCGGGCGCCGGCTTCGAGAACGTCGCCGGCGGGGAGCTCCTGGTGTCCGCCGAACTGCAGGCGCATCGCCGAGAGGATCTGGTTCGCGTAGTGGTCTTCGCCGCGCGAGGCGAAACGCTCGAACAGCGACGCGGCGAGCACGGGAGCCGGAACACCGGTGTCGACGGCGGCCTTCACCGTCCATCGGCCCTCGCCCGAGTCGGAGACGCGGCCGGCGAGGCCGTCGAGGGTGGGGTTCTGCTCGAGCGCGGCGGCGGTGAGATCGAGCAGCCACGATGAGATGACCGACCCGCGACGCCACAGCTCGGCGACCTTCGGGGTGTCGATCGTGAACTGGTAGAACTCGGGTTCTTCGAGCGGAGCGATCTCGGCCGAGTGCTCGGCCTCGCGCTTGCCCGCGTCGGCGTTGTGCAGGATGTTGAGTCCCTCGGCGAGCGCGGCCATGATGCCGTACTCGATGCCGTTGTGCACCATCTTCACGAAGTGTCCGGCGCCCGACGGCCCGCAGTGCAGCCACCCCTGTTCCTCGGGTGCGACCTCCCCGGTGCGCCCGGGCGTGCGGGCGATCTCGCCGACGCCCGGGGCGATGGTGCGAAGGATCGGCTCGATCGTGGCGACGGCCTCGTCGGGCCCGCCCACCATGAGGCAGTAGCCGCGCTCGAGGCCGAAGACGCCGCCGCTCGTTCCCACGTCGACGTACTGGACGCCCTTGTCGGCGAGGGCGGCTGCGCGCCGCACGTCGTCTTTGTAGTTCGAGTTGCCGCCGTCGATGATGATGTCGCCGGGCTCGAGCACCTCGGCGATCTGGTCGACGACCTGACCGGTGAGGCCGGCGGGGATCATGAGCCACACGACGCGCGGGGACTGCAGCTTCGACGCCAGGTCGGCGTACGACGACGCACCGGTGGCGCCCTCGTCGGCGAGCGCGGTCACCGTGTCGGGGTTCACGTCGTAGACGACGGCTTCGTGTCCGTCGTTCATCAGCCGTCGGACGATGTTGCCGCCCATGCGCCCGAGACCCACCATGGCGATCTGCATATCGAACTCCCTCTCCCCGCGACCGAGACCACGGCGGTTTCGGCCCTACATCGCGAGTCTAGAGACGCACGAGACCACGCGGGCGAACGCGCCGCAGTCGATGGCGGCGGGATTCGACCGGAGTCTGCCACGCACGGAGACGGCCGAGCCCGCAGGCCCGGCCGTCTCTCGAGACGATCGTCGTCAGACGCCGACGCGACGTCGACGCGCGAGCATCACCCCCGAGCCCGCGATCAGGAGCAGCAGCGCCGCCCCCACCGCCCAGGGCACCCACGTGGCGTCGGCACCGGTCGTCGGCAGGTGACCTGAGAGGCCGTCGGAGGGGCCGGCAGCCGACCCGGGCGTCGTCCCCGGCGCAGTGGTCGCACCCGGGCCAGGGGTCGCACCCGGGCCCGACGTCTCACCGGGGCCGGGGGTCTCACCGGGGCCGGGCGTCTCACCCGGATCGCTGGACCCCGCGGTGACCATGATCTTCGTCGAGGCGAGGTCCGCCGAACCGAGCATGACCACGACCGAGTGCTCACCGGGCGTCGTGTCTGCCGGGATCGTCGACGACAGGGCGAAGGTGCCGTCGGCGGCCGTGGTGACCGTGCCCAACGTGGTCGGAGTCGAACGCAGCTGCACGGTGTACTCGGTCTGCCCGGCGAGTCCGGAACCGGCGACCGAGATCGCGCCTCCGGGCTTCAGAACACCCGTGACCGACACCACGGGGGTGGGGACCTCGGGGGCAGCCGTGACCTCGACCGAGACCGCCGCAGAAGCCGTCGACCAGCCCGCCGCATTCTGGGCGCGCACCGTCACCGCATACGTGCCCGGTTCGAGGCCGGCGACGTCGGTCGAGAGGATACCCCCGTCGACGGTCACGACCCTCTCACCCACCGTGATCTCGTAGCGCGTCACCGGCATGCCGCCGTCGGCCTCGGGCGCGGCCCACTCGACGTGCACCGTGTCTGCGGTCACCGCGGCTGTGACGTCGCGGGGAGCAGTCGGCGCCGAGACCTCGGTGATCGTGAAGGTCGAGACAGGGCTGCGTGTCGCGTTGCCTGCCGCGTCGACCAGGTCGGCGTACCACTCGTACTCGAATCCGGCCTCTGCCCCTTCGAGCACCATCGACACCGGCTCGTCACCGACCGTCGAGACCGTGTCGCCGATCTTGACGGGCTCTCCGGCCGACAGCGTCAGAGATTGCGTCTGGAGGGTGCGGGTCGTCGTCCCCCCGAGATCGAACTCGATCACGAAGTTCTCGGAGTCCGAACCGTGGAAGCCCGGCACGGCCGACGCGTCGATCGACGAGTGGTACGGACCATCCGACACCGCGGTCTCGAGCAGCGGTGACCAGGTGTTCGAGTAGAGCAGATTGTTCTCCGCGTCGAAGCTCATGTTGCGGAAGAACTGCTGGCCGCCGTACACACGGCTCTGGTAGTCGGTGAGCAGACCGTACGCGGTGTTGCCCCGCGCATTGGTGCGCGACGCCACGCCGGTGCCGGAGATGTGACCGCCGAGCACGAGCTTCACGTTGTCGAAGTCGTCGATCATCTGGGTGACGTTGCTGTTCGCCCAGCGGTTGGTTCCGGTGGTCACCGACTGGTGCACGGCGAGGATCACGCTGCGATCGGGGTGCGCGGCGATCACGCCGCGCGCCCAGGCGAGCCCGGCGTCATTGGCGTTGTCGATCGAGAAGAACCCGACGGTCAGCAGCAGGAGCTTCGCGCCATCGACCTCGCCCGTGTAGTAGTAGTTGTCGATGTCGTTGCTTCCGCCGAAGGTCCAGTCACTTCCCTCGAGGCTCGACTCGAATCGAGACATCGGGAAGTACTTCGGCAGCATCACGCGGTTGTTGCGCGGGGCGGAGTAATCGTGGTTGCCCCAGGAGATCAGGTAGGGAAGCCCGGCGTCTTCGAGCGCCTTCGCCGACGGTTCGGCGTTCTTCCACTGGTACTCCTGCGAGAGGTACTCACGGTTGACCCAGTCACCCGACTGGATGACCATGTTCGTCTTGCGCTCCTCGGCCTGCGCCGCGACGTACTCGAACTGGTTGGTCATGTAGTCGGGCGTCGCCTGCGAATACAGCTGCGTGTCGGGGATGTGCGGCAGGCCCCAGTCGAAGTCGGCCGCGTCAGGAGCCGCCTCGAAGACGTGCCCCTCGCCCCACGGCAGCTCGGTGAGGCCTCGCCACACGAGAAGGCTCACCGTGCCGTCGCTCGCGACGGCACCCTGCTCGGCGCGGGCCACGACGTCGAGCTCGACGACACCGCCCTCGCGGTCGTTCCCGGAGTCGGAGAGCACCCAAGCACTCGCGGTGTTGTCCCACACCCACGCCGACACGCGACGGTCATCGCCCGTGCCGCTCCATGAGAAGTGGAACTCGCCCTCAGCGGCCTGCTCGTCCGTCAGCTGCACGGTGTACACCTGGAACGGATTCTGGTCGTCTCCCACCGTCGTCGGCAGCAGGTCGCCACCGACGACCCCGCTGCTCGGCGTGAGCGCTTCGGGCGTGCGGTCGGTGGTCGACCCCGTGCGCACGACGGTGTTGGCCGCCCCGAGCGGCACGGTCGCGTTGGCGTAGAACGAGGCGTCCACCCGCTCGCGGTCGTCGGTCTGGGGGGTCACCGTGAGGGTGACCGCCGGATCGACGCTCGTCGCCGTGGCCGAGGTGTCCGACACCTCCGGGCGGGCGGGCGCGGTCGTGTCGCTCACTGAAAGTGCCGTGGTGATCTCATCGGATGCTGCGCCCGCCGTCGCCGTGAGGGTCAGCTGCTGCTCTCCCACCGCGTTGACCGGCACCGGCACCGAGAACTGACCCGCGTCGACGGACTGTCGGAAGACCTCTGCGCCTCCGACGGTGGCCACCAGCTCGGAACGCTTGCTGACCGTGCCGGTCACGTCCACGAGTCCGGCTTCGATCTCGCCGTCGGGCTGCGGTGTCGCCACCGCGAGCACCACCCGGTCGGCGTCCTTCGTGACGACGTCACCGAGCTCGACGGCGTCGCCGAGATAGTTCGCGTAGCGGAACGCCTCGAAGTCGGGAGTGAACTCGACCCCGGCGATCTGCACCTCTGCCAGCTCGCCGACGAAGGGGCTCTTCAGAGACCCGTCGTTCGTGAAGTAGTCGCCGATCGTGGTCAGCACCTTGGCGTCGCCGTAGGTGGTGCGGTACTCGAGGAACTGCGAGTGCACCTCTTCGCCGTCGATGAAGACCGAGTAGGTCATACCGTCGTACGTCTGCGTGACCAGGTGCTTGTTGCCGTCGAACGGCATCTCGAAGCGGTGGCCGAGGTCGGCGTTGCCGAACTCCCAGCTGTTGCCGAGATAGCGGGTGCCCACACGGCGCTCGCCGGGGACGATGCCCTGCCAGAAGCTCGCCAGCCCGTCGCCGGTGGCAGACTCCTTCGCCACGAGCGGCGCGTTCCCCTTCATCTGCGCCAGTTGGGCCTCGGTGAGCGAGACGACCGAACTGATCGAGATGCGGTCGTCGTCGCCTCCGACGTCGCCCGCGTACTGCAGGCGTGAGGTTCCCATCGCGGCGATGGCGTCACCGCGCGAGCCTGCCGCGGTCACGAGGTCGCCTCCGACGACGGTGCCCTGGTGGGCGCCCGTGGAGTCGGTGAGCGTCTGCCCTGCGGTGGCGGAACGCGAGAAGTGCTCGACCAGCGAGTAGTCCTCGGCCCAGACGAGGGTCGGGTCGTTCTCGACGCCTTCGGCGCCGAAGTACGCCCAGACGGTCGCCGCCGACTCGGCGGGCACCTCGGGCATGCGCACCCAGATGACGGAGTCGCCGCCCGGGTTCCAGGTCTCGACCTCGTGCGGCAGTGCGACGCCATCGGTGCCGAAGATGGCGAGTCCCGCGGCATCCTGACCCGGCGTCGAGGTCAGCGTCACCTTGACCGGCACGTCGGCGAACGGCGTCCTGGTGTGGTTGCGCACCGTCACGCTCTGGCGCGCATCGGCGTTCGTCGCCCACGCGATCTCGCTGCCGTCGGTCACGACGGCACCGGTCAGCTGGCGCATCCGCGCCTCGATGGCCTCGAACGCCTCGAGGTTGCCGAGACCACTCTGCTGGGCAGACGACAGGGCGTCGACCGCGGTGCGGACGTCGGCCACGGCCGCAGCATCCGCCGCCGTCAGCTGCTCGACTGCCGGGAGCGCATCGATCAGCGCACTGACCGGGGTGACTTCGCGATCGATGCCGAAGCTCTCGAACAGGCGCGGCTGGCCCTTCTCCTTGATGTCGTACACGTTGACGGTCAGGCGACCCTCGGTGACGTTGACCCCGACGAAGTTCTCGGAACTCTGCTCACCCGTGCGATCGAACAACTGCAGATAGCGCTCGAGGTCGATGCCTCCGCCGACGCTCTGCGCCTGCTGGTAGTGCTTGGCTCCGGCCGTGTTCGGCAGGAAGTAGATGGTGCCGTCGGGGTTGAGCGCGTACTCGGCGCGCTTGCCGGCGACGATCTCGGTGATGACCGTCGTCTCGACCGGTCGGGCGCTCTCGACGCCGGCGGCGTCGTAGGCGAGCACCTTCGAACGGCTCATCACATGGTCATGCCCCTGGAAGACGAGGTCGATGTCGAGTTCGTCGATGACGGGCACGAGAGTGTCGCGCATGGCGATGACATCTCCGTCGTCGAGGTGGTTGGCGGTCGTGTACGGCCCCTTGTGCATCGTGACGATGATCCACTGCGCGCCACGTTCGCGCGCCGCGGTGACGTCGCTGCGGAGCCACTCGATCTGGCTCGCCGACACGCCCTGCGCGCCGCCCTCGTTGGTGTTCAGCACGGCGAAGTGCGCCCGGTTGTAGTCGTAGGAGTAGTACGCACCCGTCGAGGTGTCCTGGCCGTTCGGTGCCTCGAGCGCGAAGTGATCGGTGAAGGCGTTCGCTGCCTGGTCGTGGTTTCCGGATGCCGGCGCGAGGGTCGTGGAGAGCAGGCTCTCGCGCGACGCGTCGAGCAGGTCGATCCAGTCCTGCTCGAGGTCGCCGTGCTCGACCACATCGCCGTTGTGGATGACGAACTCGGCCGAGGGCACGGTGGCGAGCGACTTCGCGATCGTCGCGGCCGACAGTTCGGCTTCGGTCAGGTTCTGCGACTGCGTGTCGGTGAGGTCGACGAAGGCGAAGTCGGACTCGCCGTCGCTCGTGACGAAGGAGCCGGTCGCACTCCACACCTGAGCGGCGTGATCGCCCACCTGGTAGAAGTAGCGGGTGCCGGGCTCGAGGCCGGTGGCCACCGCCTGGAAGAACGTCTCTCCGTGGCGGTTGACCTTGCGCTCGGCCTTCACCGTCATCGGGTCGGCGAGCTCACGGTCGGTGCCGAGCCTGACGATGCCGCCGTCGCCGGAGAGCGTCGAGTACCACGAGAACCCGCGCTGGCTCTTGCTGTCGCCGGAGAAGGTCGTGGCGATGCGGTTCGGTCGCTCGGCGTCTTGCACGAAGCGGGGCACGGGGTGACCGAGCTGCGCATCGAAGGTCCAGTCTGCGCCGAAATCCCACCCGATCTTCTCGTAGGTGGCCTGCTGCGCGAGCTGCTCAGCGGTGGTGTCCGCACCGTGCGCATCGGTCGCGGTGCCGGTGACGGTCGCGCCGTTCACCGTGAAGGCACTGTTGGCCAGGTTCTCGCGAAGCGTCGGCACGCGGTAGTTGCCGCTCGTCTGGTAGTAGCCGAGCACGCGACCGGCGAACCCGGGTACACGGCCGCTGTAGTCGATCGAGCCCGAGTAGACGACGTTGCGCTCGATCGTGATCTTGTTGCCCGAGCCCGGGTAAGCGACCACGGCGCCCGCGTCGATACCGCGCGTGCCTCCGTCCCCGCCTGCAGCGGTCACGTCGAGGTCGACCGAGGCGAGGTTGTCGCGGATCACCGAGGAGTTGTGCGCGTAGGACGCGATGCCCGCGGGCAGCTTCTTCGCCGTGATGGCGCCGTCGACCCAGCTTCCGGTCACGCGGCTGTCGCCGCGGAGTTCTGCGGCGAAACCGGCCACCTTCTCGGCCCCGGGCGCCTGCAGGTCCAGGCCCAGCAGCGAGACACCGTCGAAGCGGGAGTTCTCTGCCACGACCGCCATCGCCGCGACCCAGTCACCCTCGGCCGTGCTGGCCGAGTGCGCCGTGACTCCGTCGAGCACCAGATCGCGCACTTCGCCGCCGTTCATGGCACGGATGAGACCGAGACGCGCCGACGAGGTGCTGCGGGCGTAGGTGATGTCGCTGATCGTCGACCCGCGCCCGTCGAGCACGGCGGTGAAGCGATCGATGCCGACGAAGGGTGCGCGACCCGCGAAGTCGAGGTCGGCGGTGAGCGCGAAGTGCGAAGCTCCGGTGTACTTGGCGTTCCCCGCGTTCAGCTCCGCCGCGAGAAACTCGAGGTCGGCCGGTGTCGCGATCTCGTACGGGGCGTCGGCCGTTCCCGCTCCGGCCAGCGAGTAGATGTAGGTCGGCACAGGGTGGCCGAGCACAGCGTCGAAGGTCCACGTCTCGGCGAAGTCCCAGCCGAGCGCCTCGTAGGTCGACTGCTTCGCGAGATCCGCCGGGGCCGTGTCGCGGCCATGCTGGCTCTTGGTGCCGGGGCCGGCAACCGTCGCCCCCGAGATGGTGATGTCAGAGCTGGCGAGGTTGTCGAGCGCGCTCCACCCCGAGTAGCCCGTGTAGCCGATGACGCGCCCGACGAAGCCGTCGATGAGGCCGGTGTAGGCGATCGACCCGCCGAGGGCGACGTTGTTCGCGAAGGTTCCCGAGTTCGGGTTTCCGGGATACGACACGATCATCGCCGCGTCGATACCGCGTGATCCGCCGGCCGCACCGGCCTGGAGCACGGTGAGGTCGGCGTCGGCGAGGTTGCGCTCGATCCGCGAAGCGCCCTTCGAATAGGCCACCAGGCCGCCGGGCATCTTCGCCGCGACGAACGTGCCCTGCGAGAAGTTGTCCGTGATCGTGCTGCCGTCGGACTCACTGACCAGACCGGCGACCTTCTCGCCATTGGTCGCGGTGAAGTCGGCGTCGATGACCTGGGTGCCGGTGATCGTCGCTCGGGTCGCGTAGACCGCGACTCCGGCGATGTACCCCGTTCCTTGGCCGTTGTCAGCGCTCGGGCCCTCGATCGTCAGGTTGGCCACCGTGCCCTCGGTGAGGCGGCGGATGAACCCGCGGTGCCCGCCCGATGCGCTCGACGTGCCGTACACGATGTCGCTCACCGTGTGGCCGGTGCCGTCGAGATTTCCCGAGAACTGGTCGATGCCCGGGAACTCGGGCTTTCCTGCCATGTCGATGTCGGCCGTGAGCTGCAGGTGCGAAGCGCCGTAGGTGCCCGGGTCGCCGTTCGCGGCGGCCGCGAAGGTCAGGAGGTCCTCAGCGCTGTCGATGCGGAAGGGGTCACCCGCACTTCCCGTTCCCTCGATGCCGGCGAGGGTCGCCGCCTGGGCCGGAAGAGCCGCGAGCGGCACCGCCAGCGCCGCGATCACCGCCCCCACAATGCCGATTCGTACGGATCTGGACCCCACGGGGGTGATGCTGCGCATGTGTCAACCACTTCAGTCGCGATGTCAGAGGCGTTGTCGCAACACACGCGACAACCATCACGCACTCAACGGGGCGCGTCTGACCGCGGGGGCACGCGCAGGTTTCCTGCGGGTGACAGAAAAATGGCCGTCAGAGCCGCAGCACCTCGGTGATGCGCAGCACCGCGGTGCCCGCCTCCTCGGACGCCGCGAGGTCGATCTCGCCGCGGATGCGCCAATCGTGGTCGCCGGCCGGGTCGTCGATGGTCTGCTCGACCTTCCAGACACCGGATGCTGCAGCATCCGTCTCGTCGATGCTCACGAGCGCCGACGATCTCGCCGCGCCCCCGGTGAGGATCTCGTCGTGCTCGTCGAAGTACCGGTCGAGCGCGCCGGGCCAGTCGACCTCAGGGTCGAGCGTCTCGAGTTCGTCGTCGCGCTGCAGCGCGGCCAGCTGCACGCGACGGAAGAGCTCGTTGCGCACGAGCACGCTGAACGCACGTCGGTTCGTCAGCACCGAGGGCGGAGCGGGCGGCACGACCTCTCCACCTTCCGGTCCCTGAGCCTGTCGAAGGGCGAGCTCCTGCGGGTTCGTCATCGCCTCCCACTCGTCGACGAGGCTCGAGTCCACCTGTCGCACAAGTTCGCCGAGCCAGGCGATGAGATCGAGGAGATCGGGGGTCTGCGCCTCCGACGGCACCGTCTGCCGGATCGCGCGATAGGCGTCGCTGAGGTAGCGCAGCACAAGGCCCTCGCTGCGGGCGAGCTGGTACACCGAGATGAGTTCGCCGAACGACAGCGCCCGTTCGAACATGTCGCGCACCACCGATTTCGGTGAGAGCTCGAAATCGCGGATCCAGGGCTGACCTGTGGCGAACACCTCGAACGACTGCGCGAGCAGCTCTTCGAGCGGCTTCGGCCACGTCACCTGCTCGAGCGCCTCCATGCGTTCGTCGTACTCGATGCCGTCGCGTTTCATCTGGGCGACGGCCTCGCCGCGGGCGAGGAACTGCTGCTGGGAGAGCACCGGGCGCGGATCGTCGAGGGTCGCCTCGATGATGCTCACCACGTCGAGGGCGTAGTGCCCCGTGCCGACGCCGGGGCCGGAGTCGGTCCCCTCGGTCCCTGAGCCTGTCGAAGGGCCGCCACCGATCTCGGTCGCGGGGTCGAGCAGCTCGATCGCGGCGAGCGCGAACGGCGACAGGGGCTGATTGAGCGCGAAGTTGGGCTGCAGCTCGACCGTGAGACGAACACGTCCGTCGACCACCTCGACGACCCCTGCGGTGCGGAGCGTGCGGAAGATGTCGATGGCCCGACGGGCGAGCTCGTAGGTGCGTGCTCTCGGTTCGTGATTGTCGAAGACGAGCGAACGCACGTTCGCGAAGACGTCGCCGCCGCGGGCGATGACGTTGATCAGCATCGCGGCGGTGAGCTGCATCTGGGCGACGAGCGGCTCGGGCTCGGCAGCGACCAGGCGGTCGTAGCTCTGCTCGGTCCAGTTGACGAACCCTTGCGGCGCCTTCTTGCGCACGATCTTCTTCTGCTTCTTGAGGTCGTCGCCCGCCTTGATGATCTGCGCGGCGTTCTCGATCTCGTGGTCGGGCGCCATCACCACCACGGTCCCGGCCGTGTCGTACCCCGCGCGACCGGCGCGACCGGCGATCTGGTGGAACTCGCGGGCGCTCAGCTGCCGCATCTTCTGGCCGTCGTACTTCGTCAGTGCCGTGATCAGCACCGTGCGGATCGGCACGTTGATCCCGACCCCGAGCGTGTCGGTGCCGCAGATGACCCGGAGGAGCCCCCGCTGGGCGAGGGTCTCGACGAGCCGGCGGTAGCGCGGCAGCATCCCGGCGTGATGCACGCCGATCCCCGCGCGCACGAACCGCGAAAGCATGCGCCCGAAGGCGGTGTTGAAACGGAAGCCGCCGATCGCCTCGGCGATCTCGTCGCGCTGCTCGCGCGTGATGATCTTGATGCTCGACAGGGCCTGCGCCCGCTCCATCGCGGCGGCCTGCGAGAAGTGCACGATGTAGACCGGAGCCTGGCGCGTGTCGAGCAGCTCCTGCACCGTCTCATGCACGGGCGTGCGAGCGTACGAGAAGTGCAGGGGCACGGGGCGCTCGACCCCCGTGACGAGCGCGGTCGGACGGCCGGTGCGCCGAGTGAGGTCGGCGGCGAGGTCGGTGACGTCGCCGAGGGTGGCCGACATCAGCAGGAACTGCGCGCGCGGCAGGAGCAGAAGCGGCACCTGCCACGCCCACCCGCGGTCGGGGTCGCCGTAGTAGTGGAACTCGTCCATCACGACCTGGTCGACGACGGCGTCGGGGCCCTGCCGCAGAGCGAGGTTCGCGAGGATCTCTGCGGTGCAGCAGATGATCGGCGCGTCGGGGTTGACCGAGGAGTCGCCCGTGACCATGCCGACGTTCTCGGCGCCGAAGATGTCGACGAGGGCGAAGAACTTCTCACTGACCAGCGCTTTGATGGGCGCCGTGTAGTAGGTGCGACCCCCGGCGGCAAGACACGCGGCATGGGCGGCGATCGCGACGAGCGACTTGCCCGTGCCGGTCGGCGTCGACAGCACCACGTTCGCGCCCGAGACCAGCTCGATGACCGCTTCGTCCTGCGCGGGGTACAGCGAGAGGCCGCGATCGGTCGCCCACTCGACGAAGCCGGTATAGGCGGCATCCGAGTCGGCACCGCGCGGCACGCGTTCGAGCAGGGATTCAGGCACGCTCTACCCTTTCACGCGACGCGCTCGGCCGGGATCGGGGCGCCCCGTACGCGCGAAGCATGGTGAGCAGGAGTCCCGGCCGACTTCCGAGATCACTTCCCCGACGGAACCGCCCTGCGCTTCGTGCTCGAGGGCTCATCGGTCGTGGTGATGGACGGCACCCCCGAGTAGACCGCGCCGACTCGAGGGGGCCTGCCGCACACGCCCGTCAGCTCGCGCCGCGGCCCGTCTTCTGCTGCAGACGGTCGATGTGCTCCGACGCCTCGGCTTTGGTGAGGTCGGCCGAGAGCTCCTCGCCGGCCTCCCGCGCGAGGGTGTCGAGGTACGACCGCTGCGGACCGGTCATCGACTCGTCGCCGGTGACCCATTCCTCGGGGTTCTTCTCGGCACTGTCGCCCGTGGGCTCCGACGATCCGAGCGTGTTCGATGTATCAGACATATGTACGACGGTAGGCGCGTGCGCGACCGCGGCCCCGGGGCTTGACAGGGCCGACCCCGCCGACGTTCCCCCGGGTGTTAGCGTGATCGTGTCGCCACGAAACCGGAAGGGGGCGCGCGTGTTCGCATCCATCGTCGCCGCTTTCCATCTGCTCGCGACCGTGCTGGGCCTCGTCGCCACCCCCGACCCCGCCGCGATCGGCGTCGCCGTCGCGGTCGCCGCGGTCGGTCTGCTCGTGCTCGCGGCCGTCGCCATCGGCCTGCCCGATTCCGGCGACGTCAGCGCCCCGCATCCGCGGCGCGCGATCGACATCTCCACGCCGCTCGCACAGAGCGATCCGGATGCGGCGGGCCACCCACGCCCGAGAGCACCGCAGTCCGCGGCTTCGGCCGCGTAGACCGCCGCGCCCGCACGTCCGTCGACGTCGTGGCGCCCCCGGCGTCCCTTTCGCGGCCGATCGACCCCGCCATCGATCGCTCTCGAAGAACGGACCTCTCCGTGGACCTTTTCGCTTTCCCTCCCCTCGCCGCCCTCCTCGACCTCGCGTACTCGGGGCTCATGACGCTCAGCACGGCGCTCGCACCGCTCACTGCCGCATCCGCCGCCCTCGCCGTCGTGCTCGTGACCCTGCTCGTGCGCGCCGCCCTCATCCCCACCGGCATCGCCCAGGCGAAGGCCGAACAGACGCGCGCACGGCTCGCACCACGCCTGCGCGAGCTGCAGAAGAAGCACAAGAACGACCGCGAGCGCCTGCAGCGCGAGACCATGCAGCTCTACCGCGACGAGAACACCTCGCCGCTCGCCGGCTGTCTGCCCGTGCTCATCCAAGCGCCCGTCGTCGGCGTGCTGTACACCCTGTTCCTCCACACCACGATCGCCGGCCACCCGAACGCGCTCCTCGACGAGACCCTGCTCGGAGTACCGCTGGGCTCCACCCTCCTGGGCTCGCTGTCGCGCGGCGACACGGCGGGCGTTCTCGTCTGCGCGGCGATCGTCGTCGTCATCGCCGTGGTCGGCGAGATCACCCGACGCGCGTTCCGGATGACCCCCGTCGCCGGCGACCTCGCGATGCCCGCCATCGCCGGGGGCCTGATCGGAGCCCTCCAGTTCGTCACAGCCGTGGTGGCCGCGTTCGTGCCTCTGGCAGCGGGGCTCTACCTCGTGGTCACCGTGACGTGGACCCTCGGACAGCGTCTGGTGCTGCGCCGCATCTACCCGGCGCCGCGCACGTGAGCGCGCTCAGAGCACGCCGTTGCCGATCTCGGAGATCGCCCCGAGCGCCGTGACGATGATCAGACCGTTGAAGAAGAAGCTCAGCACCGAGTGCACGAGCACGCGCCACCGCATCCGTCGATCGAGCACGTCCACGTCGGAGACGGCGAGGCTCACCGCGAGGGTGTACGCGAAGTAGGCGAACTCGAGGATGCCGGGCGCCGCCGCCGAAGGGAAGCGCAGCGGCGGATCGGTCTCGCGGTAATAGAGCTGCAGGTAGAGCTGAGCGAATCCCCAGTGAAACAGCACCCACGCGAGGATCATCGCCCAGATGCCGATGGCGTCGAGCGCGACATCGACCTCGTCGTGGGGCTCCAGCAGGATGTGCTGCACGGTGGCGGTCACTCCGACGAAGCTGACGAGGATCGTCGCGACGAGCGAGATGGCGCGGGGCACGAGGCCGAGTTCGAGCAGCATGGGAGGCTCGTCCGACTCCGCCGACCGACTCGCGGTGCGCAGCACCAGCAGGATGCCGATCGCGTAGGCCGTGCCGATGCCGCACCACGCGAGCAGCAGCGTCAGCGACGTGGTGCGCGCGTCGGTCAGGATGTACGCGAGACCCAGCACGACCAGCACGGCCTGCAGCACCGTGCTGATCACGAAGCCCGCGACCGCGATGCGGCGCCCTCGGCTCGGACGGTGGGCGTTCACGCGCCGATTCTACGACTCGCTCACCAGCCGAACGCATTGAACCACTCCCGACGTCGTGCCTCTTCGCCGCGCGACGCGCGACCGCGCCAGCTGCGGTGCCGGGGCAGCGTGCCGTCGCGCCGCAGCGCGACGAACCTCGTGCACACCGGGCACAGCGCGCGGCCGCCGGGAAAGCCGTCCGCGAGCTCGGGCGCCGCGCCCGCGGCGAGACCTTCGCCCGGGCACGTCGGCGGGTCGGCCTCGAGCTCGGTCCACAGGAGCCCGGTGCCGCGCCGGTGATGCAGGCCGCGGTGCCCGCGCTCGCGCGTGCAGACCTCGCCGGCGCGTCGGCTGAGACAGAGGCCACGCGGCGACCCCGCCGGTGCGGACACGGGAACCTACCGGGCGCGCAGGGCGTCGAGGAGGCGCAGGGTCTCGGTCGTGCGGTCCTGATCGGCGGTGGCGGATGCTTCGGTGGCCACCAGCTCGACGAACCGCGCCACCTCGCCGTCGAGCGCATGCTGCTCACCCTCGACCGTCACGGTGCGGGTGCCGTCGGCACCGCTGATCGTGAGGCGGCGAGGGCTGGCGATGTGATCGATCTCGACCGATGCGTGCTCGCCCTGGATCTCGCTCGGAAGCGACGAGCGAGTGATCTTCGAGTACGACACGTCGACGACCAGGCCGGGATAGGCCGCGATCACCGCCCCGGCCCCCTCGACTCCCGTAGAGATCGTGACCGCCTCGCCCGCGACCCGATCCGGCGCACCGAACAGGGTCACCATCGTGTGCAGCCCGTAGACACCGAGGTCGAGAAGAGCGCCCCCACCCATGACGGAATCGAAGATGTTCACGTGCTCGCCGGCACGCACCTTGGCGTAACGCGACGACAGACCCTCGAAGCGCAGCGACGCCCGACGGAGCGTCCCGAGTTCGGGGAGCATCTCGACCAGAGCGACGAAGCCCGGGTCGTAGTCGGTGCGGAAGGCCTCGAGGAGCACGACTCCGGCAGCATCCGCCTCGGCGACGAGCTCTCCCCATTCGTCGGCGCTGAGGACCGCCGGCTTCTCCACGAGCACGTGACGCCCGGCCCGCAGTGCCGCCCGCACCTGCTCGGCGTGCACGCTGTTCGGACTCGCGATGTAGACCGCGTCGACGTCGGGCGACGCGAGCATCTCGTCGAGATCGGAGTATGCCGCCGCCGCACCCCAGCCGTCCGCGATGTCGCGGGCCTTCGCGAGGTCGCGCGAGAACACCGCCTCGATGCGGATGCCGGGCGTGCGGGCCACGGCCTCGGCGAACAGGGTCGTGATCGCGCCGGAGCCGATCGTCGCTATCCGAATCATGCGGTCTCCTCGTGGGCAACCGGCCCGAGCCGGTTCACGTGTCGGTGTCGAGCATCTGCCGCAGGATGCGGGCGAGGTGGGCCTGATCGGCCAGGCTCACCTCGCGCAGCTCGATCGCTTCGCGACGCACGAGCTCGCCCATCGCCGCGTCGACGCGCGCGGCACCCTCGTCGGTCAACTGGACGATCACGCTGCGGCGGTCGATGTCGTTGGGGCGGCGCTGGATGAGACCGCGACCGGACAGCTTGTCGAGGCGGTTCGACATGGCGGCGGAGCCGATCATCGTCGCCCCGATCAGCTGCGCGGGGCTCAGTTCGTGCGGCGGCTCGGTGCGGCGGAGGGCCGCCAGCACGTCGAACTCCCAGCTCGCCAGCCCGGCGCCGTTGAAGGCGCTCGCCCGCAGTCGCGTGAGCCGGTGCGAGACGCGCCGGAGTCTCGACATGACATCGAGGGGGGTGAGGTCGACGTCGGGGAGCCGACGCGACCAGGCGTCGATGAGGAGATCCACCTCGTCGTCGCGGTCCGCGGAAGCCATACGTCGACCGTAATGCCTCTCACCGCCCAAAGACGGCCGTCCGCGCGGGGGTTGCGCAGACCCGACTAACGCGCCCCGCCAGCGCCGTCAACCCGGGGGCGCCGGCCCGTGGCGGACGGCACCGTGGGAGGACACGACAGACAGGACACTCCATGAGCATCCCCTTCGACGAATCCGACTCCCTCGACACGACGACGGGCGACGACGCGGCCCTCGCCGCGACGCAGGACGACACGACTCTCGACGACCCGACGATGAACGGCGAGGCCGTGCTCGCCGCGGCCTTCGACGGTGAGGAGGTCGACGACGAGTCGGCGCCCGAGCGCCGCGAGGACGTCCCCGCATCCGACCTCCATCTCACCGACGCCGATCAGCCCGTCACGCAGGGCGACTCGCCCGTGGAGGCCGCTCTCGGCGAGGACGGGCAGGGAGATCTGGCCGCGGAGGACGAGGTCGGAGCGGGTCTCGACGACGACGGACCCGACGACCTGCGCACGTCGGTCTGATGCCCTCGGTGATACCTCCCGGGGGTATCATCGAGGCGTGCACGGATACGAAGCCAACAAAGACGACCTGCTGAAGCGTCTGCGCCGGGCGGAGGGCCAGGTGCGCGGAATCGCGCGTATGGTCGAAGACGATAAGTACTGCATCGACATCCTCACCCAGGTCTCGGCGGCCACGAAGGCGCTCGAAACCGTGGCGCTGTCCCTGCTGAGCGATCACCTCGGTCACTGCGTGGCCGAGGCGACGGCTCAGGGTGGTCCGGTCGCACAGGAGAAGATCCGCGAAGCAAACGAGGCGATCGCTCGTCTCGTCCGTTCTTGACACGCTCGTCCCGTTCCGACAGGAGATTCCCGTGACGATCCAGCCGATTTCCCTCACCTCGATCGGCGATGCGGTCACCGTCGCACCGTCCGGCTCGTGCTGCGGCGGTGGCGGGTGCGGTGTCGCTTCGGCACCCGCGACGGACGCCGCGGCCAGCGAGGGGCGCGAGCTGCTCGTCGAGGGGATGACGTGCGATCACTGCGTACGCGCGGTCACGGAAGAGCTGCGCGCGCTCGACGGTGTCGACGGCGTCGACATCGACCTGGTCGCGGGCGGAACCTCTCGCGTGCGCATGCGAACCTCGGCACCCGTCACGAACGATGCCGTGCGCGCAGCGATCGACGAAGCCGGCTACCGGCTCGTCTGACGTCTCCCGCGACGTGGGCCGTCAGCGCCAGCGCTGCACGGCCGTGACGGCCGCGTGGAACGTGAGCTCCTGGCTCACCTCGACCGCGCGGTCGTAGCGAGGCCCGGCGAGGGCGACGAACACGGGCCCTGCCACTTCGATGAACCCGACGACGACGCCGTCGCGGGCGATCTCGTACAGCTCGAGATCGATGCGGTTCCACGGAACCTCAGACGGGGCGTACGCCTCTTCCTGGTCGATATGCCGCGCTTCCATGACCATGGCAGCTCCTTCCGTCCGCTCGCTCCACTGTGCCGCGCGAGGTCGGGCGGGCGATCGGGCTTGACGAAATCGACTCTGTGTCCTACCCGTCGACAGAAGCTACGAGACGGTCCGCGGGCGTCCTCGTCGGGGCCGCTCCGCCGACAGCGGGAAGGTGCGCCCGACCGGATTCTGTGTCACCGCCGCGGCCGCGGCATCCAGCCACTCGATCTCGGCACGCGCGTGAGCGCCCTCCGCGGCCCGCAGGATCACGGACGAGACGCCCCCGCTCTCGGGGGCACCCCCGTCATCCGGAGACGACTCCGCCTCGGCGAGGCGCAGCACCGCCGCCGCGCGCTGAGCCGCGATCGCCTTCTCGGCGTCGACGCCGGGCAACGTCGCGACGAGGGCGATCTTGCGTGCGAGCTCGCCGCGCGCGGCCGGCTCGTCGGGCTCCGCCACCCACCGCGCCGCGAGCGCTCGCCCGGCATCGGTGATGCCCCAGTAGACGTGTCCGCGCTCATCGGCGCCGCGGTTGCCGACGAAGCCGTCGCGCTCGAGACGCTCGAGGGTCGTGTAGATCTGACCGACGTTGACCGCAGCCCCGGTGCGTCGCGAGTACTCGGCTCTCAGCTGGTAGCCATAGCACGGCCCCTGGTCGAGGATCGCGAGCAGCGCGTGGCGCACCGACATGCGGCCTCCGAACGGGATATCGGGTATGTACGTACCGAGTATACGAAAGCCGACTCAGCCGCCGATGGCATTCATCCCGCGCGGCGGCTGCAGGAACGACGGATCGTTGATCGCGTGACCGGGGAGCTTGCCGCGCACGCTGGCGCGCAGGACGGCGTCGATGGCCGCGCCGCGGTCGGGCGCTCCCCCGCGCAACACGGGAACGAGGTCGTACTCGGCGATGGAGAACAGACAGTTGCGCACCTGTCCGTCGGCGGTGAGCCGCAGGCGGTCGCAGTCGCCGCAGAAGGGCGCGGTCACCGACGCGATCACACCGACCTCGTGAGGACCGCCGCCGTTCTCGACCCCGCCGAGCACCCATTTCTCGGCGGGCGCTCCGCCGCGCCCCGGAACCGGCGTGAGGTCCCAGCGGGACGAGAGGGTCGCGACGATCTCTTCGCGCGTGACCATCTGCTCGCGGTCCCACGTGTGACCCGCGTCGAGCGGCATCTGCTCGATGAACCGCATCTGCGCACCGGAGTCCACCGCGAACTGCACGAGATCGATGATCTCGTCGTCGTTGACCCCGCGCATCGCCACCGCGTTGAGCTTGAGGGGGCGAAGCGGAGATGCCGCGGCCGCCGCGATCCCCTCGAGAACCTCCGGCAGACGGTCGCGTCGTGTGAGTGAGGCGAACTTCTCGCGCTGAATGGTGTCGATGCTGATGTTCAGTCGCGCGAGCCCGGCATCGACCAGGTCGTCGAGCACTTCGGGGAGGCGGATGCCGTTCGTGGTCATGGCGATCTCGACGGGCCCTCCCGGACCTTCGATCACGGCGAGGCGTCGCACGATGTCGACGATGTCGCGGCGCAGCAGCGGCTCGCCGCCGGTAAGGCGGAAGGTATGCACGCCGGCGGCCGCAGCGACCTCCGCGATCTCGACGATCTCGTCGAGGGTGAGGATGCTGTTACGGGCCAGCCATTCGTTGCCCTGCTCGGGCATGCAGTACGTGCAGCGCAGCGAGCAGCGGTCGGTGAGCGAGATCCGCAGGTCGCGGTGAACGCGCCCGTGCGTGTCGATGAGGGGCCCGGATGCCGCATCCGCCGCCTCGACGTCGGAGCGCCGCCGCAGCGCCACCGGTACGGCGGTCACGAGCGCGGCTCCTGCGGGGTCATCTTCCGAGGCTACCCGCGGAATCGACACGGGGCTCCGTGCGGACGCTGGGACCAAAGTCCCCCAGTACCCGGTCGACTGACCGCCACGATCGACGCGGAGGGGTGATCGCTCGACAGCGAGAGACCTCCGCAATCCCCGGAATCACGCGCGATATCCTGTGGTCAGACCACATATGAGTGCTCACTAGGAGGCAACCGTGGAGTGGCTCGACCCTCTGCTTCTCGCTCGCTGGCAGTTCGGCCTGACGACGCTTTACCACTACCTCTTCGTGCCCCTCACGCTGGGCATGGGCCTCGTGGTCGCGATCTTCCAGACGGTCTGGTACCGCACCGGATCGGTGAAGTGGCTTCACCTGACGCGGTTCTTCGGCAAGATCTTCCTCATCAACTTCGCCATGGGCGTGGTGACCGGCATCGTGCAGGAGTTCCAGTTCGGCATGAACTGGTCGGCGTACTCGCGCTTCGTCGGCGACGTCTTCGGCGCCCCCCTCGCCTTCGAGGGACTGCTGGCCTTCTTCCTCGAGGCGACCTTCATCGGGTTGTGGATCTTCGGGTGGGACAAGCTTCCGCGCCTCGCGCACCTCGCGAGCATCTGGATGGCGGTGCTCGGCGCGACCCTGTCGGCCTACTTCATCCTCGCCGCGAACGCCTTCATGCAGAACCCGGTCGGCTACGAGATGGCCGCAGACGGGTCGCGCGCCGAACTCGTGGACTTCTGGGCGATGCTGACGAACCCCGTCGCCCTGGCCGCCTTCCCCCACACCATCACCTCGGCGTGGATGTTCGCCGGTGCGATCGTCATCGCGGTCTCCGCCTGGCATCTCGCCCGCGGTCGCAACGCGGAGATGATGCGACCCTCGCTGCGATTCGGCATGTGGTTCCTGGTGATCTCGTTCGCCGGGGTCGCCCTCTCAGGCGACCAGCTGAGCCTCGTCATGGTGCAGACCCAACCGATGAAGATGGCCGCCGCCGAGGCGATGTACAACACCGCCTGCGGGGCCGACGCGTCGTTCTCGATCTTCTCTCTCGGCACCCCCGACGGTTCGGCGGAGGTGTGGTCGCTGCGCGTGCCGTGGTTGCTGTCACTCCTGTCGACGCACTCGTTCGACGGTTGCGTCGAGGGCATCAACGACCTGCAGGCGCAGTACAACGCCCAGTTCGGCCCCGGCGACTACACGCCCGTCATCTGGGTGACCTACTGGGCCTTCCGCTGGATGATGGGCCTGGGCGGCGCGGCCGCTCTCCTCTCCGTCGCCGGCCTGTGGCTGACGCGCACGACGTCGCGCTTCACGATGAAGCCCTGGATGTGGCGCGTGCTGGTCTGGAGCGCTCCGCTTCCGCTGGTCGGCAGTCTCGTCGGATGGATCTTCACCGAGATGGGCCGCCAGCCCTGGATCGTGTTCGGCCTCATGCTGACCGAGGACGGCGTCTCGCCGAGCGTTCCGGGATGGAACGTGCTCCTCTCGCTGGTGGCCTTCACGAGCATCTACGCCGTGCTCGCCGTGATCGAGGTCGGGCTCATCGTCAAGTACGCCCAGAAGGGGCCCGACCCCCTTCCCGACCCGAACGCCCCCCGTGAACCCGACTCCGTCGAGAACACCCCGACGACGGTCTACTAGGAGCTGACATGGACCTCGCATTCCTCTGGTTCTGGATCATCGGATTCTTCTTCATCGGGTACTTCGTGCTCGACGGCTTCGACTTCGGTGTGGGCATGTCGCTGCCGTTCCTGGCGAAGGACGACGTCGGCCGCCGGCAGATCATCAACACCATCGGCCCGGTATGGGACCTCAACGAGACCTGGCTGATCGTCGCCGGAGCGTGCTTGTTCGCCGCGTTCCCGGAGTGGTACGCGACGCTGTTCAGCGGGTTCTATCTCCCGCTGCTGCTGATCCTGCTGGCACTCATCGCCCGCGGCGTCTCGTTCGAGTACCGCCACCAGCGCGACGGGCTGCGGTGGAAGAGCAGCTTCGACACGATGATCGTCGTGGGCTCGGCCGTGCCGGCGTTCCTCTGGGGCGTCGCCTTCGCGAACATCGTGCAGGGCGTGCCGATCGACGCCGATATGGAGTTCACGGGATCGCTGCTGACGCTGCTCAACCCCTACGGCCTCCTGGGCGGTGCGACCACCCTGCTGCTGTTCTTCGTGCACGGCGTGACGTTCGTGGCGCTCAAGACCGACGGACCGGTGCACGAGAAGGCACGCCGCCTGGCGACACGGGCCGGGGTGCTCACCGTCGCGGTGGCCGCCGTCTTCGTGCTCTGGACCGTGACCGCGCACTTCTCGCTGCCGGTGCTCGCCCTCGGCGCGGTCGCCGCGATCTGCCTCATCTCGTCGGTGCTCGCGAACGCCCGCGACCGAGAGGGGCGCGCGTTCGCCTTCGGCGCGGTGACGATCGTCGCCGCCGTGGCGATGCTCTTCTTCGCGCTGTTCCCGAACGTGATGCCCTCGTCGACCGATCCCGCGTTCAACCTCACGATCGAGAACGCCTCGAGCACCGACTACACGCTCACGATCATGAGCTGGGCCGCGCTCATCTTCGTACCGCTGGTTCTCGCCTATCAGGCCTGGACCTACTGGATCTTCCGCAAGCGGGTGACGCGGGAGCGGATCGAGACGGCCGCAGCATCCGTCCACTGACCCGCGACCCCGGTCGCGCGGATGGAAGGATGGACCGGGTGAGCGAGAAGCGGGCGGACCGGGTGCGCGGCCCGGTCGACCCTCGACTCGTGCGGTACGCGACGGCGTCGCGGTCGTTCCTCGGCGTGACGGCGGCGATCGTGCTCGCCCAGACCGGTGTGATCGTCGGTTTCGCGTGGACGCTGACCTCGGCCCTCGTCGGAGCCATCGCCGGTCGTCCTGTCGACGAGCTCTGGCCGCTGGTGGGTGCGGCCGCCGCGTTCGTCGTGGTGCGCTCCCTGCTGATCGTCGCGTCCGAGCGGGTGTCGGCGATGGGCGCGGCCCGCGCCTCGCTGCAGCTGCGCGACGCGCTCGTCACGGCCGTCGGCAGGCTGGGGCCCCGATGGCTCGGCACGCGCAACGCCGCCTCGCTCGCCGTCGTGGCCGGCCACGGGCTCGAATCGCTCGACGCCTACTTCGGCCGCTACCTGCCGCAGCTGGTCGCGACCGCCCTCACGATGCCGATCGTCATCGGCGCGATCCTGCTCGCCGACCCCCTGTCGGCCCTCATCGTCGTGCTGACGATTCCGCTCATCCCCCTCTTCATGGTGCTGATCGGACTCGCCACCCGCGCCGTTCAGCGGCGCCAGTTCGACACGCTCCAGCGCCTCGCCGCCCGCTTCGCCGACACCGTCAACGGGCTCGGCACCCTCAAGGCCTTCGGCCGCCAGCACCGGGCCGCCGACACCATCGAGACCGTCACGCGTCGCTACAAGCGCGAGACGATGTCGGTGCTGCGCGTCTCGTTCGTCTCGGGGTTCGCCCTCGAGTTCCTCGCCTCGATCTCGGTCGCGATCGTCGCGGTGACCATCGGCTTCCGCCTGCTCGCCGGCGAGATGGACCTGCTCGTCGGGCTCTTCGTGCTGCTTCTCGCCCCCGAGGCGTATCTGCCGCTGCGCCAGGTCGGCGTGCAGTTCCACGCCGCCGCCGAGGGCGTCGCCGCGACCGACGAGATCTTCGACGTGCTCGACAGCGCCCAGCAAGAGGGCCCTCGGGAAGACGACGCCCGCCCCGGTGCCGGCGGGCGGAGCATCGCGGTGCGCGGGCTGCGGGTCAGCCGAGGAGAACGGATGCTGCCGCCGGTCGATCTCGACGCCCGCCCCGGCCGCATCGTGCTGCTCGACGGACCGAGCGGGGCGGGCAAGTCGAGTCTCGTCGCCGCCCTCCTGGGGTTCGCCGAGTACGAGGGGACCATCGACATCGACGGGGTCGCGGCATCCGATGCACGGTCGGCGATCGCGTGGGCGGGGCAGCGCCCCGGTCTCGTCGCGGGCTCCGTGGCGCACAACGTCGCGCTCGGCGACCCGGCGCCCGACGCGGCGGTCGTGCGCCGCAGCCTCGCCGACGCCCAGGCGCACGACATCGACCCCGCACTCGCACTGGGTTCTCAGGGCGCGGGTCTGTCGGGCGGCCAGGCGCAGCGCATCGCCGTCGCCCGCGCCCTCTACCGGCTGCATCGCACCGAGGGCGTCGGCGTCCTCGTGCTCGACGAGCCCTCGAGCGCCCTCGACTCCGACACCGAAGCCGCCCTGTGGACGAGGCTGCGTTCCCTCGCCGACGACGGCACGGCCGTGGTGCTGGTCTCGCACCGCACCTCCGCGCGCCGCATCGCCGACGACGTGGTCACCCTCGCCGCTCCCCTTGCCGCAGCATCCGCCTCTCACCTGCCGCGACCCGGGTCATCCACGGCCGCGGAAGGCCCCGAAAGCGGCAACTCAGCGACGGAGGTGCGCTCATGAACGGGCGTGTGAGAGCGGTGCTGCGGACGGCGCAGCCGTCGGCCCGCCGTTTCGCCCCGGGTGTGCTCGCCGGTGTCGGCACCGCCGTCAGCGCCATCGCTCTGCTCGCGGCGAGCGCGTGGCTGATCGCCCGCGCCGCCGAGCAGCCCGCGCTCCTCTACCTCTCTGCCGCGGTCGTCGCGGTGCGCGCGTTCGCCGTGGGGCGCGGTGTCTTCCGCTACCTCGAACGGCTCGCGGGCCACGACGCCGCCCTCGACCAGCTCGCCACCGTGCGGGCGGGACTGGTGCGCGAGATCGTGCCGCTCGCCCCCGACGGTCTCGGCCGCGCGCGCCGCGGTGCGCTGCTATCGAACCTCGTCGACGACGTCGACGAGTTGCAGAACCTCCCGCTGCGCGTGGTGCAGCCGCTCGCCGTCGCCGGACTCGCGGCCCTCGGCAGCGTCGTCTTCCTCGCCTTCATCTCGTGGAGCGCCGCCGTCGTGCTCGCACTGAGCCTCACCGCGGCATTCGCTCTCGCCGTGTGGGTCGGATGGGCCGCCGGCGGACGCGCCGAACGCGCGATCTCGCCGTTGCGGTCGGAAGTCTCCGACGCCCTGCTCGACCTGCTGACCTCGATCGACGTGCTCACCGCTTTCGGAGCGGTGGATGCGGCGCACGACCGCGTGCGGCGGGCCGACGAGCGCCTGCGTCGCGCCGTGGTGCGCCGAGGTGTCGCGCAGGGCCTCACCGCCGGCGCAGTGTCGCTGCTGGCCGGCACCGCCTCCCTTCTCGCGCTCGCGGTCGCGGCCCCGGGCGTGGTCGACGGCACGCTCACCGGCCCGGCGCTGGCGATCGTCGTACTGCTGCCGATGGCCGTGTTCGAGGTGTTCGGCCCCGTGCCCCTCGCCCTCGCGTCGTGGCGCCAGGTGCGCGCGGCGGCCACTCGGATCGCCGAGGCCGTGCCCGGCGAGGTCCCCGCAGGACTCCCCCGAGACGAACCCGACGCCACCGGCCGGGCTGCGCCTCTCGTCGGCCCCGACGGGAGCGGGATCGACCTGCGCGGCCTCGGTGCCTCGTGGCCGCGTCGCGGAGCCGGAGTCGACGACCCCGGGCGCCTCGACGACGTGACGCTGCGGGTCGGGGCGGGCGAGCGCGTGCTGGTGACGGGGCCGAGCGGGGCAGGCAAGACCACCCTCGCGCACGTGCTGGTGCGCTTCCTCGACTACACGGGCTCGTACCGGATCGGGGGCATCGAGGCGCGCGACCTCTCAGGCGACGACCTGCGCCTGACCGTCGGGCTCGTCGAGCAGCAGCCGTTCCTCTTCGACGAGTCGCTGCGGCAGAACCTGCTCTTCGCCCGCGACACCGCGACCGACGACGAGCTCGAGGGCGTCCTCGAGCGCGTCGGCCTCGCCGACTGGGCGACCGGCCGCGGGGGGCTCGACGTCGCGGTCGGCGAGCGCGGCTCCCTCGTCTCCGGCGGGCAGGCGCAGCGCATCGCGCTCGCGCGGGCCCTTCTCCACGACTTCCCCGTGCTGGTGCTCGACGAGCCGACCGCGGGGGTCGACCCCGCAGCATCCGACGCCCTGCTCGCCGATCTGCTCACCGCGGTGCCCGGCGACCGTGCGGTCGTGCTCATCTCGCACGTCGACGTGCCCGCCGCGCTCGTGGACCGCACCCTTCGTATCGAGAACGGGCGCATCTCCCCGCACCCCGCGTAGCCTGAGGGGCATGCAACCGCTGGTCGAGCCGATCGACGCCCTCGCCCCCACCGAGCTCATCCGCACCGCCCGTCACGCGGTGCTCGCCGGCATCGGCAACGAGGGCCAGCGCCGTCTCGCCGCCGCCCGTGTCGCGGTGATCGGCGCCGGGGGGCTCGGGTCGCCCGTGATCCTCGCCCTGGCCGCCGCCGGTGTCGGTGAGATCGTGGTGATCGACGACGACGTGGTGGACGGCTCGAACCTGCAGCGGCAGGTGCTGCACCGGCTGGGCGACCTCGACCGCCCGAAGGTCGACTCCGCCGTCCGCGCCGCGGCCGACCTCTCCCCGACGACCCGGGTGATCCCCCGCGCCGAACGGCTCGACGCCGACAACGCTGTGCGACTGCTCGAGGGCGCGCACCTCGTCGTCGACGGGAGCGACACTTTCGGCACGCGCGAGGCGGTCGCCGCCGGAGCGGACGCCCTCGGCATCCCCGTCGTCTGGGGCGCGGTGCAGGAGTTCGCCGGCCAAGCGACCGTGTTCTGGTCGCGGCCACCGGCCGGCGTCGCGCCGATCTCGCTCCACGACCTCTACCCGACCGACAGCACGGGCGAGCCGCCCACGTGCGAGCAGGTCGGGGTGCTCGGATCGCTCTGCCTGCAGATCGGCGGCATCCTCGCCACCGAGGCCGTGAAGCTGATCACCGGGGCCGGCGACCCCCTTCTCGGTCGCGTCGTCGTGATCGACGCGCTCCGAGCCCGCCAGAGCGAAGTGCCCCTCCTCGCGCGCGCCTCGGCGGTGCCCGCGTGAGCGGCGCAGGCCCGGGGCTGCGCAGCGTCGAGGAGCAGCTCGGGCGCATCCTCGCCGCCGTCCGCCCCCTTCCGGTCGACGTGCTCCCCGTCACCGCGGCGCTCGGACGCACGCTCGCCGACCCCGTGATCGCCGCGGGCGACATCCCCCTGTTCGACAACTCCGCGATGGACGGGTTCGCCGTGCGCTTCGACGACGTCGCGGATGCGGCGCCCGACGCACCGGTGACGCTGCGGGTGGTCGCCGACCTCCCCGCCGGCACCTCCCTCGATCCCGCCCTCGGGCCCGGCGAGGCGGCGCGGATCATGACGGGCTCCCCGGTTCCGGGCGACGCCGACGTCATCGTGCCGTTCGAAGACACCGCGGGGGGCCTCTCCGCGGGGCTCGACGACGTGGTGATCGAGCGCGCTCCTCGCGAAACCGGGCTCTTCGTGCGACGCCGTGGCGGCGACCTGCGCACGGGCGACGAGGTCATGGCGCCGGGCGTGCGGCTGGGAGCCTTCCAGATCGCGGCCGCCGTCGCCGCCGGCGTCGGCGAGGTGCGGGTCTCTCGCGCGCCCCGCGTGGTCGTCGTGTCGACGGGCAGCGAACTGACCGCCCCCGGCGCCGACGGACGACGCGGCAGCATCCCCGACTCGAACGGTCCGCTGCTGGCCGCCCTGCTCGTCGGAGCCGACGCCGAGCTCGTCGGGCTCCACCGGGTGGGCGACGACCCGGCCGAGGTGACACGCGTCACCCGGGAGGCGGAGGCCGCGGGCGCCGACGTCATCGTGTTCACCGGCGGGGTGAGCGCGGGGGCGTACGAGCCCGTGCGCGGCGCGTTCTCGGCGGACGGGGCGGGCCGGGGCGGGATCGAATTCGCCGCGGTCGCGATGCAGCCGGGCAAGCCGCAGGCCTTCGGCACGCTCCCGAGCGGCACCCTCGTCTTCGGCCTCCCCGGCAACCCCGTCAGCGTCGCGGTGTCGTTCGAGGTCTTCGTTCGTCCCGCGCTCCTGCACCTGCAGGGACGCGCCGACATCGCCCGCCCCGCGGTGCGGCTGCGGGCGGCCGAGAGCTGGCGCACGCCCCCGGCGCGGCGACAGTATCTCCCCGCCGTCGTCGACCTCGCCGCGGGCACCGTGCGCCCGGCCACCGCGGGGGGCTCGGGGTCGCATCTGGCCGGAGGCCTCGCGCAGGCCCGAGCCTTCGCGATCGTGCCCGCGGAGGTCACGGAGGTCGCCGAGGGCGATCCGCTCGACGTCATACTGGTGGGATGAGCTTCACCCACCTCGACGCTGCCGGCCACGCCCGCATGGTCGACGTCACCGCGAAGCAGCCGACCGTCCGGTCGGCCACCGCGCGGGGCTTCGTCCGCTGCTCTCCCGAGGTGATCGCCGCGCTCCGCGACGGCACCGCCCCCAAGGGCGATGTCCTCGCCGTGGCCCGTATCGCCGGCATCCAGGCCGCCAAGTCCACTCCCGCCCTCCTGCCCCTCGCCCACGTGATCGGGGTGCACGCAGCATCCGTCGACCTCGTCGTGACAGACGGCGGCGTCGAGATCGAAGCCACCGTCGGCACCGCCGACCGCACCGGCATCGAGATGGAGGCGCTGACCGCGGTCTCGGTCGCGGCCCTCGCGATCGTCGACATGATCAAGGGCATGGACCGCGCCACGGTGATCGAGAACGTGCGCATCACGGCGAAGGCCGGCGGCCGCTCAGGAGATTGGACGCGCCCCGAATGAGCGTCCGTGTGAGGTATTTCGCCGCGGCCGCAGAGCGCGCGGGCGTCGACGAGGAGCACCGCTTCGAAGCATCCCTCGCCGCCCTCCGCGCGGCGATCGTCGGAGAGCACCCCGACCTCGGCGAGATCCTGCCGCGTTGCGCGGTGCTCGTGGACGGCGTGCGCACCGACACCGACGCGACGCTCGTCGACGCGACGCTCGTCGACGTGCTGCCGCCGTTTGCCGGCGGCTGAGCCGCCCCCGCCCGCGTCCCCGCACGCGGGCAATCGGCCCACACGCGGGCAATCCCCGCGCCACAGCCCGCACCTCGCGCGATCCCCCGCGTCTCGAGCGGCCGAGCCGAGCCGAGCCCGGCGGGTGAGCTAGCCTCCGAGGCCCTTCCACGCCGTGGTGCCGTCGGCCTCCACCTGGCGTTTCCAGACCGGCAGCTCGAGCTTGATGGCCTCGATCACCGCGCGGCACACCTCGAACGCCTCGGCGCGGTGCCCCGAGGCGACCGCGATGACGACGGCCGCGTCGCCCACGCCGAGCCGCCCGGTGCGGTGGCTGACCGCGACGATCGCGTCGGTGCCGGCCGCGGCACGTTCGGCGATGCCGTGCAGCGTCGCCTCGGCGTCGGGGTGCGCGGAGTACTCCAGTGCGACGACCTCGGTCGAGGCATCGGGATCGTGATCGCGCACGCGACCGATGAAGGTCGTCACCGCCCCGGCGGTCGCATCGTCGACGGCCGCGAGGTGCGCGTCGAGATCGAGCGGTCGGTCGGAGAGCGCGGCCAGGCGCACGGCGCTCACGAGTGGTCCGATCCGCCGAGCTGGTCGATCACGTGTCCGGCGATCGACGCGATGACGGGCATGCCGGACGCCACGGCGCGGGGCGAGCCCGGAAGGTTCACCACGAGCGCCCCCGATCCGTCGACGACACCGGCGACGCCGCGCGAGAGCATCCCCGCGGGCTTCTCGGCCGTACTGCGACGACGCAGTTCCTCGGCGATTCCGGGGAGCTCCCGCGTCACGACCCGCCGCGTGCCCTCGGGCGTGAGGTCGCGCGGCCCGACGCCGGTGCCGCCGGTGGTGACGATCAGTCGCGCTCCCGCCGCGATGGCGGCCCGCAGTCCCGCCTCGACGCTGTCGACGCCGTCGGCGACCACGGCCGCCTCCTCGCACGCGAAGCCTGCCTCACGGAGCGCTTCGACGGCGACCGGACCACTCGCATCGGGGCGTTCGCCCGTCGCCGACCTGTCGGACACCGTGATCACGGCGGCAGTGCGTTGCATGCTGCTCACCCTAAACCGCGACGCGCTCGGACCGCTGGCCGGCCGCAACGGCGGCCGCGGTGATCCGGGCGGCCATGCCGGGGAAGATCAGCCCGTGGAAGGGCAGCACTCCGAGCCAGTACAGGCGTCCGGCCAGGCCCTTGGGGAAGAACACCGCGCGCTGCTCATAGCGGGCGCCGTCGCCGTCGGGGCTCACGCGCATCTCGAGCCAGGCCAGACCCGGCACCTTCATCTCGGCGCGCAGGCGCAGCAGATGCCCCGGCTCGATCGCCTCGACGCGCCAGAAGTCCAGCGCGTCGCCGGCCGTGAGCACCGCGCGGCTGCGGCGTCCGCGTGCGAGACCGACGCCGCCGACCACCCGATCCATCAGGCCGCGGATCGACCACAGCAGCCTCGAGGAGTACCAGCCGTTCGCCCCGCCGATCCCCGCGATCACCGCCCACACCTGCTCGGGCGACGCCGTCGTCGTCACCGAGCGAGCGTCGACGAAGACCATCCGCCCCGCCCACTCGGGATCGCTGGGCAGCGGGTCGCTCGGCACGCCCGAGACCTCGGCGTCCTGCCAGCTGGTCTCGATCGTGTCGTCCTGCACACGCCCGAGCGCGAGAGCGACCGCTCGGCGGTACGGCGTCAGTCCTCCGGCGGGGCGGGGTATCAGCGCGTCGACGTCGTGGTCCTTCATCACGCATTCGTTCTGCAGCGACTCCACGAGGGGCCGGGCGGTCGCCCGCGGGATCGGCGTCACGAGGTTCACCCAGTGCGAAGCCAGCCGCGGCGTGAGCACGGGAAGCGCAGCGATCGCGCGCTGGTGCAGCCCCGCCTCCACCGCGTAGCCGTTCATCATCTGCCCGTAGCGCAAGACGTCGGGCCCGCCGATGTCGACGGCGCGGTTCACGGTCGCGTCGACGCGCGCGGCGCCCAGGAGGTAGTGCAGCACGTCGCGCACCGCGATCGGCTGAATGTGGTTGCGCACCCATTTGGGCGCCGGCATGTAGGGCAGCACGTCGGTGAGGTGCCGCACCATCTCGAATGACGCCGACCCCGAGCCGATGACGACACCGGCCTGCAGCACGAGCGTCGGCACGCCGCTGGCGAGGAGGATCTCCCCCACCTCGACACGCGAGCGCAGGTGCGCCGACAGCGGCGCATCGTCGGGGTGGAGTCCGCCGAGGTACACGATGCGCGCGACGGATGCTGCGGCCGCCGCGTCGGCGACGGTCTGCGCGGCGACGCGGTCGGTGTCTTCGAAGTCCTTCCCGGCCGCCATCGAATGCACGAGGTAGTAGAGCACGTCGACGTCGGCGACCGCCCGCTCCACCGCGTCGGCATCGCCCGCATCGCCCTCGACGACCTCGACCCGCGAGCCCCACTCGAAGGCGGCCACTCGCGGCGCATACCGGGCGAGCACGCGCACGGTGTAGCCCGCTTCGAGCAGGCGGGGGACGAGTCGTCCGCCGAGGTATCCGGTGGCGCCGATCACGAGCGCGCGCGGCGGCGTCCCGTCCGTCCGGGGTTCGGCTCGCAGTTCGGGTTCGCGCCCGGTGGGCGCGGTCAGCTCGCTCATACCTGGACGTTACGCCGCAGCATCCTCTCCCCCGGAGGGCTTGACCGCACTCGTGCGCCCATACCGCATCCCTTCCGACATCGCACGTCGCGGCCTCGACTGGAATCGACGGGGTGATCGCGAAAGGCTGGACCGATGAGCGAGTCAACACCGCCCACATCGTCCACCCCCCGCCTGGAGGTCGACGACGTCATCGTCGTCGACCGCAAGAAAGTGCGCACCGCCATAGGCGGCACCGTCGTCGGCAACTTCATGGAATGGTTCGACTTCGGCATCTACGGGTACCTCGCGGTCACCCTGGCGGTCGTCTTCACCTCCGACCTTCCCGAGCCCTGGGGCCTGCTGGTGACCCTCCTCGGATTCGCCATCTCGTTCCTCGTCCGCCCATTCGGCGGCTTCGTGCTCGGCCCCCTCGGCGACCGGATCGGCCGCCAGAAGGTGCTCTTCCTCACGATGGCGATGATGGCCCTCGCCACCGCTCTGATCGGGATGCTGCCGACCTCGACCCAGATCGGGCTCTGGGCCATCGTGCCGCTGTACCTGCTGAAGATGATCCAAGGCTTCTCGACCGGTGGCGAGTATGCCGGGGCGACGACCTACGTGTCGGAGTTCTCGCCCGATCGCTCCCGGGGCTTCTGGTCGTCGTGGCTCGACGTCGGCTCCTACATCGGCTTCGCCGCTGGTGCGAGCGTCGTGGCGATCACGACCGCGATCGTCTCCTCGGTCAGCGGGCCGGACGGCATGGTCGAATACGGATGGCGCATCCCGTTCCTGCTCGCCATCCCGCTCGGCGCGGTCGCGATCTGGTTCCGCCTGCGCATCCCCGAGACCCCCTCGTTCGAGCTGGCGCAGGAGAAGGGGGCCGACCCCACGATCGCCGAGGACGGGCCCTTCGCCCGCCAGGGTCTCGTCGGAATCGTGCGCCACCACGGGAAGTCGCTGCTGATCGCGATCGCGCTGGTGGCGGCTACGAACTCCGCCGGCTACGCGCTGACGAGCTACATGCCCACGTACCTCGAACGCGAGGTCGGCGTCTCGAACCTGTTCGCCGCGGTCGCCACCGTGCCCGTGCTGATCGTCATGTCGGTGGCGCTCCCCTTCATCGGACGCCTCAGCGACCGGATCGGACGCAAACCCGTCTACGTTCTGGCCGCGGGGTCGGCGCTCGTGCTGATGGTGCCCGCGTTCCTCATCATGCAGATCGGCGAGCTGTGGGCCGTGATGATCGCCCTCGCCCTGGCGGCGATCCCGGTGGCGTTCTACGTCGCGATCTCGGCCTCGGCGCTGCCCGCGCTGTTCCCGACCGCCTCACGGTTCGGGGCCATGGCCGTGGCCTACAACGTGTCGGTCTCGCTGTTCGGCGGCACGACGCCGCTGTTCAGCCAGGGTCTCATCGAGCTGACGGGCAACACCCTGATGCCGGCGTTCTACATCATGTTCTTCGCCGCGCTCGGGCTCGTCGCCCTCCTGTCGATGCGGGAGACCGCTCGCCGGCCGCTCCTCGGATCGGTGCCGACGGTCGAGACCACCGCCGAGGCCCGCGATCTTGTCGCGCACCAAGACGACAACCCGTTGCTCGACACCTCGACGATGCCGCTCGACGTGCAGCGGCACTGATGACCGGCACCGGCCGACGGGACGCCGCGTTACCGTCGGCCGGTGCCGAACAGTCCGCGGATGACGCCCGTGAGCAGGGTGTCCGCCGATGTCGAACCGAGGATCTGCTCGATCGGGGTCTTGGGTGCGCGGCGCGAGGTGGTGCGGGTCGACCCCGCCGTCCGCCGCAGCAACCGCTCGTACTCCTGCTGGGCCTTCTTGTCGGCCGCCGCGCGGGCCTTGTCGATCGCCGCCTGCTGCTTCGCGTACTCCGCGTCGAGCTTCGCCTTCTCCTTCGCCGCCTCCGCGGCGGCGAACGCCTCGTGCGCGGCGTTCATGCGCGCGGTGAGGATCTCGCGGGCCGACTCGCGATCGATCGAGGTGCCGTAGGCCGGCAGAAGCGCGGATGCGGCGACCGCCGCCTCGATCGCGGCAGCCGGTGTCGGCGACATGAGTCCGCGCGGGGCGCGCAGCCGCGTCCACGCGACGGGCGTCGGAGCGCCCTTCTCGCCCATCACCGTGACGATCGCCTCACCGGTGCCGAGCTCCTGCAGCACCCGTTCGAGGTCGTACCCCGACGTCGGATAGGTGCGAACGGATGCCCGCAGCGCTCGGGCATCGTCGGGCGTGAAGGCGCGGAGCGCGTGCTGCACGCGCGAGCCCAGCTGGGCGAGCACATCGCCCGGCACGTCCTTCGGCGTCTGGGTGACGAAGAACACCCCGACGCCTTTGGACCGGATGAGCCGCACGGTCTGCGTGATCGCGGCGATGAAGTCCTTCGAGGCGTCGCGGAAGAGCAGGTGCGCCTCGTCGAAGAAGAACACGAGCTTGGGCTTGTCGAGGTCGCCGACCTCGGGCAGCACCTCGAACAGTTCGGCGAGGAGGTACATGAGGAACGTCGAGAACAGCGTCGGCTGGTCGGCCACCCCGGGCACCTCGAGCAGGCTGATCACGCCGCGTCCATCGGGCGCGGTGCGCAGGAGATCCGAGACGTCGAACTCGGGCTCACCGAAGAAGACGTCGGCCCCGGCGTCGGCGAAGGTGATGAGTTCTCGCAGGATGACGCCCGCCGTCGCCGACGACAATCCGCCCAGCTCCTTGAGCTCGGCCTTTCCCTCATCGCTCGTGAGAAAGGTCAGCACGGCGCGGAGGTCCGACAGGTCGACCAGCGCGAGCCCCTCGCGGTCGGCGTAGTGGAAGACCAGACCGAGGCTCGACTCCTGCGTCGCGTTGAGTCCGAGCACCTTCGCCAGCAGCAGCGGGCCGAAGCCCGAAACGGTCGCGCGGATGGGCACGCCCCGGCTCGCCCCCGACCCGGCCGCCGAGCCGCCGAGGGCGAAGTACTCCGTCGGCGAGGCCCCGGCGGCCCAGTCCTGCCCGATACCGGCGGCGCGGGCGAGGAGCTTCTCGTTCGGCTGACCCGGAGTGGCCACGCCCGACAGGTCGCCTTTGATGTCGGCGGCGAACACCGCGACCCCGTGCGCCGAGAGCTGCTCGGCGAGCAGCTGCAGCGTGCGGGTCTTGCCGGTACCGGTCGCCCCCGCGACGAGACCGTGACGGTTCGTCATGGCCAGCGGAATGCGCACCTGCGCCGACGCGACGGCCTCGCCGTTGACGAGCGCTCCGAGGTCGAGCGCAGCACCGGCGAACGCGTACGCCTCGGTGAGCGCGGCGACCTCGTCGCTGCTCAGCGGGCCGGATGCAGCGGGATCAGGGGCCGAGCCACGGGCGGCCGCCGCATCCGGTGCCGTCGCATCGGGTGTTGCCGCTGCATCCGGGGTCGGTGCCGAGCCCGCGTGCGCCGCCTCTGCCGCGGCGAGCGCGGCGCGCGCCTGGGCGGCCTGCAGCCGCGCCTCCGCGAGCTCCGCCTCCGCGCGCAGTCGCGCCAGTTCCGCCTCCGCCGTGGGGTCGCTCATGCGGTCAGCGTAGTGCCGTGGCCGCCGCCCCCGGTGCTGCGTGCGGGCCGACGCCGACCACCAGCCGCTCAGCTGACGGCTCAGGGGGTCAGCTGAGCGACGCTCCTGGGTCGCACGATGAACCACAGCGACGCGGCGCCGATGAGGGCACAGCCGAACATCACGACCGCCATCGACGTCGCCGTGATCCCCGCCGAACCCGAGAGCCAACCGACGAGCGGCGAGACGAGGCCGGCGACGCCGAAGTTGACGGCTCCGAGCACGGATGCGGCGGTGCCGGCGGCCTTGCCGTGACGGTCGAGGGCGAGCACCTGCACGCAGGGGAACGTGAACCCGCACGCGCTCATGAAGACGAACAGCGGGATGACCGTGCCCCACAGCCCCAGACCCAGCTGGTCGGCGACGATGATCGCCCCCGAGGCCAGGATGAGCACCGCCGTCGAGAAAGCGAGCACCCACTGCGGTCCGAAGCGCGCGGCGAGGCGGGCGGCGATCTGGTTGCCGATGACGAGGCCGACGGAGTTGACCGCGAAGAGCACGCCGTACATCTGCGCGTTGAACCCGTACGTGCCCTGGAAGAGGAACGACGACGCCGACAGGTAGGAGAACAGTCCGCTGAAGCTCATGCCTCCGATCACCAGGACCCCGACGAAGACACGGTCGCTGAAGACGCTGCGGTAGCGCTGCATCACCGTGGTCGCGCCGCGGTCCTGACGGCGGGCGGGCGGAAGCGTCTCGAAGATGAGGAACAGGGCGCATACGAGCATGAGCGCGCCGTACGCGGCGAGCACGATGAACAGACCGCGCCACGGCATGATCTCGAGCAGAGCCGAGCCGACCAGCGGCGCGATCACGGGCGCGACGCCCGTGATGAGCGCCAGGCGCGACAGCACGACCACGAGCCGCTTGCCGCCGAAGAGGTCGCGGACGATGGCCATGGCGACGACGCCACCCGCGGCGGCGCCCATCCCCATGAGCACACGCGCGGCTCCGAGCAGCTCGAGGCTGGGCGCGAAAGCGGCGAGCACGCTCGCGACGACGTGCAGACCGGTCACGATGAGCAGCGGGATGCGGCGCCCCACCTTGTCGCTGAGCGGACCGACGATCAACTGGCCGAGGGCGAAGCCGATCATGGTGCCGGCCAGCGTCAGCTGGATGGCCGCCTCCGTCGTCTGGAAGTCCTCCCGCAGGATCGGGAAGGCGGGGAGGTACATGTCGATCGTGAACGGGCCGAGGGCCGTCAGCGCCCCGAGCAGCACGATGAACACGATGCGCCGTCGCGCCGGGATCGCGTCGCCCGGGTGCAGCATGATCGGCGCGGTCGCCGGATTCGACCCGAGCGTGCGGATCGCACCGGTCGTGGCGGGCGGCGCCGTCGGTGCACGGTCGGGGACGACGGGAGTGGAGGCGGTGTCGAGCAAGAAGTCTTCGTTTCGGGACGTCGGCGGACACCCGGACGCGCCGGGCACCAGGAGGGAGATCGGTGCGACGACGGCGTTCGATCTCACAGGATCGAATCGATTCGGTCGTCTGATATCGATGATATCGAACCGATCCGGTCTGCGCACCGTGTCATTCATGACTGTTCGAGAGCATTCTCAGTCTCGAACGCATCCTCCCGCATAGGGTGAAACCGTCGGAGTTCCGCCGACGGTCCTCGCCCCCGAGCAGAAGCGCCCACACCACGCACATGTCTTCCGAGAATCGCCGCACCAGCGGCAACCCCGCCACGCAGTCGCAGATCAACCAGACGGTCAAGCAGCAGCGCGAGCAGAAGCGCCAGGAGAAGCTGGCCGAGTACCAGCGTCAGCTCGCCAAGCGCCGCCGCAGCAAGCTGCTGTGGTGGGTCGTGGGCGGTACCGCCGGGCTCGCGATCATCGCGCTCGTCGCCGCCTCGTTCATCTTCGCGCCGCAAGCGGCGCCCACGTACCCCGGCGCGAACGCCTCGGGCGCCGAAATCGAGGGCGTCGAGACCTTCGACCTCCCCAACAACCACGTCGAGGACGCCGTCACCTACGAGCAAACCCCGCCCGCCGGTGGCCCGCACAACGCCGTGTGGTTGAACTGCGGCGTGTACACCGAGCCCCAGGCGAACGAGAACGCCGTCCACTCGATGGAGCACGGCGCGGTCTGGGTGACCTACGACGCCAGCGCCGTGAGCGACGAAGAGCTCACGACCCTGAAGTCGAAGCTCCCCGCCACCTACATGCTCCTCTCGCCCTACGAGGGTCTCGACTCCCCCATCGTCTTGAGCGCCTGGAACCACCAGCTCAAGATCGACGCGGCCGACGACCCGCGCATCGAGCAGTTCTTCACGGAGTACTGGCGCAGCCAGAACGCCCCCGAGCCCAACGCCGTCTGCTCGGGCGCGCTCAACGGCCCCGGCAAGCTCTGACGTGACCGACGAGGCGAAGCCCGTCCGCCCCGCGACGCGGTGGATCCTCGTCGCGGTCGCGGTCCTGGCGATCGTGGCCGTCGCCTTCGCGCTCGGCCGGTTCACCGCGTTCGGGGCGACCGCCGCGCCGGCGCGCCCCTCGACGGTATCGGCTGAGGCGGGCTTCGCCCGCGACATGCAAGTGCACCACGAGCAGGCCGTCCGCATGGCGATGGAGATCTACCGCAAGACCTCCGACGACGAGCTGCGCATCCTCTCGCACGACATCGCGACCGCGCAGGCCGGGCAGCGCGGCGAGATGTACGGCTGGCTCGTCGAATGGGGTCTGTCCCAGACCGGCGGTCCGCTGATGTCGTGGATGTCCGACTCGTCGGCCCATCAGCACGATCCCGCCACGGCCACCGAGCAGGAGCTCCGCGACGAGATGGGCATGGCCACCGATGCGCAGCTCGCCGAGCTCGAAGCGGCCACCGGCTCCGAGGCGGACTGCCTCTTCCTCGAGCTGATGATCCGCCACCACCAGGGAGCGATCCCGATGGCCCAGGCCGTGGTCGAGCTGGGTCAGGAGCCGAGGGTGCTCACCGTCGCGCAGTCGATCATCACCGGGCAGTCCTCCGAGATCGATGCGATGCGATCGATGCAGACGCGCCTGAGCTGCGCCGCCTGACCGCTTCGACGCGATCGATCCGCCCGACGCTACAGTGATCGCATGACGACGGATGCTGCGACCCCCGCGCGCATGCGTCGTCCCGTCCTGGTGACGATCGTGCTCGTGCTGGTCTACCTCAGTGGGCTGTCCAACGCCGCCCTCGGTCTCCTCGTGCTACTCAGCCGTTACCAGGTGCCCGAAGCCGAGGTGCTCATCGTCTCCCTCCTCGGAGCCGGGATCATTCTTCTCGGGCTGCTGACGCTGGCCGTCGCGTCGGCCGTGGGCCGCGGGCGCCGCCTCGCGCGCCTCGCGGTGACCGTCTACCTCGTGGTGCAGTTCGTGCTGCACGTCATCACGGTCGCGACGACGTCGTGGGATCCGGTGACACTCATCCAGATCGTGGTCGACGTGTTCATCGTCGCCGCGCTGTGGGCGCCGCCGGGAAGTCGCTGGTTCCGCCGCTGACCGCCGCGAAGGGGTTCTCTCCGAGCGTGCGCACGAGGAAACGGCGATGGACGGCGCGCACGATCTCTATGCCCCCGACGGTCGCCACCGTGATGCCGGCGACCAGGTACGCCGCATCCTCACCCGGATCGATCAATTGGAAGAAGCCGGTCGACAGCGGGATCGTGAAGATCGCCAACAGGGCGATGAACATCGCCCCGATGACGAGCCCCTTCCACCGGTTGATCGGTCGCGACAGCACCGCGAGCACCCAGATGCCGATCACCGCGAGGATGATCGTCGCGCCGGTGCGCAGTTCGGGCTGGGCCACGCCCATCTCGGCCGCGATCCGCGCGTAGACGGTCAAGGCCACGGCGATGAGCACGCCCGAGGGGATCGCGAACGTCAACGAGCGCCGAAGGAAGCCGGGCACGTAGCGCTGCGCGTTCGGCATGAGGGCGAGGAAGAAGGCGGGGATGCCGATCGTCAGACCGTCGGTGATCGACAGCTGACGCGGGAGGAACGGGAACTCCATCACGAGCGCCCCGCAGAGGATCGCCAGCGTCGTGGCGTAGGCCGTCTTCGTCAGGAACAGCATCGACACGCGCTCGATGTTGGCGATCACCTGCCGCCCCTCCGCGACGACGTCGGGCAGGTGGGAGAACTGGCTGTCCAGCAGAACGAGGCGCGCGACCGCCTTCGTCGCGGCGGCTCCCGAGTTCATCGCGATACCGATGTCGGCGGTCTTGATCGCGAGGGCGTCGTTCACGCCGTCTCCGGTCATGGCCACCGTGTGCCCGCGGGCCTGGAGGGCCAGCACGATCCGCTTCTTCTGGTCGGGGGTCACGCGGCCGAAGACGATGTTCTTCTCCAGCACCTCGCCGAGCGCCGCCTCGTCGTCGGGCAGAGTGCGCGCGTCGACGCCCTCCCCCGCATCGACGCCCAGCTCGCGGGCGATCGCGGCGACCGTGCGCGGATTGTCGCCCGAGATGATCCGGATGCTGACGCCCTGGCGCCGGAAGTAGGCCAGCGTCTGGGCGGCGTCGGGCCTCACCTCCTCGCGGAAGGTCAGCACCGCGACGGGCTGGACAGCGCCGGGGAGACGCTCGGCCTCCATGTCGTCGTCCGACAGCGCAACGGGCGAGTGAGCGAGCACGAGCGTTCTCATCCCCGACGACGAGAGCGTCACCGAGAGCGAGCCCAGCGGCGTCGTGGTGTCGGTCGCCGCATCCGGGAACACCATCTCCGGAGCCCCCAGCACCCACGTTCCACCCCCGGCATCCGCGGCTCCGTCGAGCGTGACCGCGCTCCACTTGCGCGCCGACGAGAACGGCACGGTGCCCCGCACCTCGCGGGGTCGGGGCTCGGGGAACGGGTCGCGCAGGCACTTCGCCGTCGCGTTCGCATCGGGTGCGGCGCCGTACCAGGCGAGCGCATCACGCCACCCGGCAACCTCGGTCACGGGGTGCGCACCGTCGAAGCGGATCTCGCCCGCCGTGAGGGTGCCCGTCTTGTCGAGGCAGATGATGTCGACGCGCGCGAGGCCCTCCACGGCGGGCAGCTCGTTCACGAGCACCTGACGTGCCGCGAGCTTGGCCGCGCCGACCGCGAAGGCGATCGACGTCATGAGCACGAGGCCGAGCGGGATCATCGCGGTCAGCGCGGCGATCACGTTGACCACGGCCTGCGTCCACGCCCCGCTCTCCCAGGCCTGCACCCACCCGCCGGCGGCGACCATCTGCGCGTTCAGCACGAGCAGACCGATCGGCCCGATCCCCCAGCCGACCCAGGTCAGCACCCGGTTGATCGAGGTGCGAAGCTCGCTCGAGACCATGGAGAAGCGCTTGGCCTCGGCGGCGAACGAGTTGGCGTACGAGTCCGCTCCGACACGCACCACTCGTGCCGCGCCCTCCCCCGCCACGACGATCGAACCCGACAGCGCCTCGTCGCCCGGACGCTTGTCGACCGCGTCGGACTCGCCGGTGAGCATCGACTCGTCGATCTGCAGAGCCCGCTCCGACAGCACCACGGCATCGGCGGGCACCTGATCGCCGGCGCGGAGCACCAGCACGTCGTCGAGCACGATCGCGTCGGGTGTGATCTCGGCGTCTTCGCCGTCACGACGCACCCGGGCCAGCGGGGCGTTGAGCAGGGCGAGGCGATCGAGCGCGGCCTTCGCGCGGAACTCCTGCACGCACCCGATCACGGCGTTCGCCAGCGCGCTCAGCCCGAACAGGGCGTCCTGCCAGCGTCCCAGGAGCAGCAGCACGAGGAAGCAGCCACCGACGATCGCGTTGAAGAGGGTCAGCACGTTCGCACGGACGATGCTGCCGATGCTCCGGCTCGAGTCGGCGCGATACGCGTTGGTCGTGCCCGCTGCCACCCTCTCGGCGACCTGCGCCGTCGTCAGACCGGTCTCGACGTCGACCTGGACGAGCGGGGAGGGGGAGGCGGAAGCATCCATGGGCACACTGTATCCAGGAGTGCTTCCGCCCCGCGCCCTGTGTCAGCCCTTCGTCGCGCCGGCGAGCAGACCCCGCACGAAGAAGCGCTGCAGGGAGAAGAACACGATCAGCGGAACGATGATCGAGATGAACGCACCGGCGGACTGCAGGTACCAGCGATCACCCCACGACCCGGACAGCGAGTTCAACGTCTGCGTCAGAGGCAGAGACGATGTCGGCGCGAAGATCGTCGCGACGAGCAGGTCGTTCCACACCCAGAGGAACTGGAAGATCGCGAACGAGGCGATGGCCGGCATGGCCAGCGGCAGGATCATCCGGAAGAAGATCTGGCCGTGACCGGCACCGTCGACACGTGCCGCCTCGATCACTTCGGTCGGGATCTCCGAGATGAAGTTGTGCAGCAGGAAGATCGCGAGCGGGAGGGCGAAGATCGCGTGCGCGATCCACACCGTCGCGAAGCTGTGGTCGACATCTCGCAGCTCGAAACCCGGGAAGACGGCCGTGCCGCCGATCTCGAGGCCGCGCGAGAACAGCGACAGCAGCGGCACCAGCGCCATCTGGATCGGCACGATCTGCAGGGCGAAGACGAAGACGAACAGCAGGTTCTTGCCCTTGAAGTCGATCCACGCGAACGCGTACGCGGCGAGCGCGGCGATCGAGATCGGGATGATCGTGGCAGGGATCGAGATCGCGAGCGAGTTGAGGAACGAGTCGCCCAGCGTCAGCGCGGTGCCTCCCGACGTCAGCGCCTCGGAGTAGTTGTCGAGAGTGAACCCGGGGTTCACGAAGACCGTCCACCACCCCGACGTCTGGGAGTCGGCACCGGGTCGGAACGAGGTGACGAACAGACCGAATGTCGGAATCGTCCAGAAGATCGCGATGACGATCGCGATGATCGTCGCGGTCCGCGAGGTGAGCCGCTTGTGCGCCTCCGCCTCGTTGCGACGGGTCTCGCGAGCCGTCTTCCTGGCGGCGCGCGCGCTGTAGGCGGGGGCCTCCTGCACCGTGGCCATTATCGGATCTCCTTCTGCTTGCGCATCTGACGCGCGTTGTAGACGATCAGCGGCAGCACGAACAGGAACAGCACGACGGCCAGCGCCGACGAATGCCCGAAGCTCTGGAACCGCTGCTGCTGGTTGACCATCTCGAAGCCGAGCACGCTGGAGTTCGCGCGCCCGCCGGTCATGACCGCGACGATGTCGTACACCTTCAGCGAGGCGATGGTGATGGTGGTCAGCACCACGATGAGCGAGGCGCGGATGCCGGGCACGGTCACGTTGATGAATCGCTGCCACGGCGTCGTGCCGTCGAGCTGCGCGGCTTCGAGCTGCTCGGTCGGCACCGCCTTGATCGCGACCGACAGGATCACCATGGCGAAACCGGTCTGGGTCCAGATGAACACCGCCAGCAGCGCGAAGGTGTTCACGAGCGGCGTCTGATCGAGCCACCCGATGGGTTGACCGCCGAACAGCGTGACGATCGCGTTCAGGATGCCGATCTGCTCGCCCTGCCGGTAGTCGTAGACGAACTTCCAGATGATGCCGGCACCGACGAACGAGATGGCGAACGGCATGAAGACGAAGAGCTTCAGGATCTTCTCGCCGCGCGCCCGGTCGATGAACGCCGCGTACGCCAGCCCGATCGCCGTCGACAGGGTGGGGGCGAAGATCGCCCAGATGATCGTGTTGATGACCGACCAGAACCCCTCGGGGTTGGTGAAGGTCCAGATGTAGTTCTCCAGCCCCACGAACGTCTCGCCGCTCTTGTCGAAGAACGACTGGTAGATCGTCGAGATCGCGGGGTAGATGAGGCCGAGGAGCAGCAGGATGGCCGCCGGCAGCAGGAACACCACCAGCTGGAAGAAGTACCCGGCCCCCGCTCGCGAGCGGTAGTCGAAGAAGAACAGCAGTGCGCCGAGCGCGAGCGCGATGCCCACGACGTACAGAACGGCGTTCTGGTAGGGCCGCAGGAGCATGAAGGCGACTACCGGAACGGCGAAGCAGATCACGAGCCGCATCCAGAAGTAGCCGCGACCGGCCCGGGGGGCGAACTCGATGATGAGGAGGATCAGCGCGACCACGGCGCCGAAGGCGACGACCGCGATCGGGATCTGGACGAGCGGGTTCAGGTTGCCGATCCAGACGAAGAAGCTGTTCAGCGAGAACCCGATGGTCGTCTTGGGGGCATCGTCGACCGCCGGGGCGGCGAACAGCGCCACCAGCGCGACGACGAGCACCACGGCGGCGACGATCACGCCGATGGTGGCGGCGCGGCGGCCCGGCTGCGACGCGACAGCACGCGGCTGTTCCGGCGGAGCTTCCGGTGGCGCGGTGAGCGTATGCGACATTGTCATACCTTTCGCGTAGTGCGGAGAAGAGTACGCGCCGCGGGGATCATGGGATCCCCGCGGCGCGCACTCATTACGAGATCAGTTGTCGTACCCGGCCTGGATGTCGCTCAGGACCTGGTCGGTCGGGCGGCCGTCGATCCAGTTGACCATGCCCTTCCAGAAGGATCCGTTGCCGACGGTGGCCGGCATCAGGTCCGATGCGTCGAAGCGGACGACGGTCTCGGGGTCCTGCAGAAGCTCCATGGCTTCGGTGAGGAACTGGCTGGAAGCCAGCGACGGGTCGGCGTTCTTGTTGGCCGAGATGACGCCGCCCAGCTCCACACGGGCGTTGGCGAACTCGGGGGTCGACATGAACTCGAGCACCTGCTGCGTGGCCGCGGAGTCGGAGAACGCCGTGACGAACTCACCGCCGGCCTCGACGAAGGTCTCGCCGTCGGCTTCGATGCCCGGGAGCAGGAACGCGTAGACGTCGCCCTCGGGGCCGATCTCGGGGGTCGCGCCTGCGGCGGTCTTCGCCTCGAGGAAGTTCGCCGAGAGGAACGATGCCTGGTGGGTCATCGCGCAGCGACCGTCGGAGACAGCAGCGGCCACGTCGGCGAACGCCGTCGAGTTGATGCTCTTCACGTCGCCGTAGCCGGCGTTGACGTACTCGGGGTTGAGCAGGATCTCGCCGACCGCGTCGAAGGCGTCCTTGATCTTCGGATCGGTGAAGGGCACCTCGTTGGCGACCCACTGGTCGTAGACGTCGGCGCCGGACTGACGCAGCACGAGGTCTTCGATCCAGTCGGTTCCGGGCCAGCCGGATGCGGCGTCGGACGCGAAGCCGGCGCACCAGGGCGCGGTACCCGTGGTGTCGCGGATGGTCTGGGTGAGGGTGAGGAGCTCGTCGTAGGTCGTCGGGATCTCGACGCCCCACTCGGCGAACTGCTTCGGCGAGTACCAGACGTAGCCCTTGACGTTTCCGAGCATGGGAGCGGCGTAGAACACGTCGTCGACAGTGCCGTAGGTCTTCCAGTCGGGCGACCAGTTCGCGTCGACGTTCGACTCGACGGCTTCGGGTGCCGGCTTGACCTCGCCGGTGTCGACGAGCGCCTTGACGAGACCGGGCTGGGGAACGATCGCGATGTCGGGGGCGGAGCCGCCGGTGACCTTCGTGACGATGTTGCCCTCGAAGCTCTTGTCGCCGGTGTAGACGACCTCGATCCCGGTGTCCGCGGTGAACTGCTCGAACGACGCGTTGAGGTCGTCTGCCTCGACACCGGTGATGCCACCGGCGATCTGCACGGTCTGGCCCTCGACGGAGCCCGAGTCGTCCGAGGTGCCACCCTCTGCGCAGCCTGCAAGAGCAAGCCCCGCGATGCCGATGAACGCGATCGGTACGATCACGCGGCGTCGCTGCGAACTGATCATGTGATTCCTCCTCTTCGAGGGCGCGGGCGCGACTTGCACCTGCGCAGGTTCCGTTCGGGAACCGATTCCACACCAAGGTAAGCGAGATACTCACCGGATACAACGGTGAATCATCACGAAACGATAACCTCGCGTGAAACCCGCGCCCGCCGCATCCGACACCGTGTGGAACCGGTTCTCTTTTTTCGCGCTCTGCACTATGGTTTCTGTGATCCGGATCGGCGACGCCGCCGTCCGTGTGCAGAGATGCCGCGATGCAGGAAGGGCTACCAGTGAGCGGAATCGCCGATGTCGCACGCCTGGCGGGCGTCTCGAAGTCGACGGCGAGCCGCGCCCTCACGGGGGGCGGGTACGTCTCGGATGCGACCCGGCGACGGGTACAGGATGCCGCGGGATCGCTCGGCTACGTGCCCACCACGAGTGCGGTCAGCCTCGCGACCGGCCGCACGAACACGGTCGCCCTCATCGTGCCGCGCGTCAATCGCTGGTACTTCGGCTCGATCATCGAGGGTGTCGAGCGCACGCTCATCCCGCGCGGCTACGACCTGACGCTGTACGTCGCCGAGCCCGACTCACGCGATCGGGCGAGCCTGTACACGCACTTCCTCGCCCGCAAGAGATTCGACGGCGTCATCGCCGTCGCCCTCGAGCCCGACGACGCCGACATCGCCCGGCTGCTCTCGTTCGGCAAGCCCACCGTCTGCATCGGCAACGAACTGGCCGAGATCGCCACGCTCGGCATCGACAACACCGCCATCGGCCGCATGATCACCCAGCATCTGCTGGCGCTCGGCCATCGAGCCATCGTGTTCCTCGGCGCGACACCGAAGGGCGAGCCCACCGCCCACGACGTGATCGACCGCATCGCCGGCTATCGCCAGGCGATGTCGGGCGCGGGACTGTCGGATCGAATCGGCATCCACGAATCGACACTCACGATCACCGACGGCTACGCCGCCGCCGCCGCCCTGCTCGCCGATGTCGAAAGCCGACCCACCGCCATCGTCGCGGCCTGCGACGAGATCGCGATCGGCGCGATCGTCGCCGCCCGCCGGCTGGGTATCGCCGTCCCCTCCCAGCTCAGCGTCGTCGGAGTCGACGGCCACGACTACGCGGAGATGTTCGCGTTGACGACGGTGGAGCAGCGCCCCGCCGCGCAGGGCGAGCAGGCCGTCGACATCCTCCTCGGGATGGTCGACAACGCCGACGCCCCCGCACGGTCGACGATCCCGGTGCAGCTCGTCGTCCGGGCCTCCACCGCCGCACCCCGCTGACGGGGCACGATCCGGGGCCCACGACGAAGGGCCCCGGATGCTGCGAAGCATCCGGGGCCCTTCGTGGACAGGGTTACTTGAGGGTAACGCTGGCGCCGGCCTCTTCGAGAGCGGCCTTCGCCTTGTCAGCGGCGTCCTTGGTCGCGCCCTCGAGCACGGCCTTGGGGGCACCGTCGACGACGGCCTTGGCCTCGCCGAGGCCGAGCGAGGTGAGCTCGCGGACGACCTTGATGACCTGGATCTTCTTGTCGCCGACCGAGTCGAGGATGACGTCGAAGGAGTCCTTGACCTCTTCCTCTTCGGCGGGGGCGCCACCGGCGGGGGCACCGGCAGCGGCGACGGCGACCGGAGCCGCAGCGGTGACCTCGAAGGTCTCCTCGAACTTCTTGACGAACTCGCTGAGCTCGATGAGCGTGAGCTCCTTGAAGGCGTCGAGCAGCTCGTCAGTGGTGAGCTTTGCCATGATGATTCTCCTTGATCGGGGTTATTCGTACCGCGCCTGACCGTGTCAGGCTGCGGACTCCTGCTTGTCGCGCAGCGCATCGACCGTGCGAACGGCCTTCGACAGCGGTGCGTTGAACAGATATGCGGCGCCGAACAGCGAGGCCTTCATCGCACCGGCGAGCTTCGCCAGCAGGACTTCACGGCTCTCGAGGTCGGCGAGCTTGTTGACCTCATCCGCGGTCAGGGCGGCACCGTCGAAGTACCCACCCTTGATCACGAGAAGAGGATTAGCCTTGGCGAAGGCGCGCAGCCCCTTCGCGACGGCGACCGGGTCACCGTGCACGAAGGCGATGGCCGACGGACCCTTGAGTTCGTCGTCCAGACCCGTCACGCCCGCGTTGGACGCGGCGATCTTGGTCAGCGTGTTCTTCACCACGGCGTACTCCGCGTCCTGACGGATGTTGTTGCGCAGCTCCTTGAGCTGGGCAACCGTCAGACCGCGGTACTCGGTCAGCAGAACGGCGGTCGAGTCCTCGAAGTGCTTCGTGAGCTCGGCAACCGATGCGTCCTTCTGCGCCATGGCCACTCCTTGTGTGTACGAGACGCACCGCGGGAGCGGGCGTCGGGCCGCAGCATCCGGTCTTTCCCCAGCAATGAAAAAACGCTCCGGCGCAAGGCACGGAGCGTGGTTCCCGATCGGGAATTCGTTCGTACACCTGCGCAGGTCTGCGTTCACGATCCCTCGCGGGATTCGCGTCAGCTGCTTCGATCGTGCTGCGCTTTCGCGCACCCCGATGACCGGCGGTCTTTGGCTTACCCCCCACCATACGCCCCCGCCCCCGCCCCCACCAAATCCCCCAACGCACGCCGTGTGCCCGAGAGAGCACGTAAGAGCCGCGCCCACGCCGTGCGCTCGAGCAGAACCCGTGCGCTCGCGCCGCAGCGTCAGCGGGGTGGACGTACGCCGAACGCCGCGAGACGCTCGCCGAGCGCGCGCGGGCTTGCGATGTGGCGGTCACCCCACCTCACCAGGGGGCGCCGGGTCGTTCCGCGGATCCAGTCCTCGCGCTGCTTCTCCTCGAGCATCACCTGTTCGATGGAGCGACCCGATCGCATGACGCGATCGGTGTACTTCGTGGCGCCGTCGAACTCGCCCCACGTCGCCGCATCCTCGATGCCCACATCGACCCAGTAGAAGCTGCCCCCGGGCGAGGGCACCGGAACCTGCAGTCTGAGCCTGCGGAATCCCAACCTGAGCAACTGCAGCCGACTGACACTCTCTCCCGGCAGCTGCGCGAGGCCGTCGGCGGTCTCGGCCGTCCAGCGCGCCCGTCGGACCCCACGGACCCCTGTCGCATCGTGGAGCCGACGTCGCATCCCCTCCCGCCACTGCCCCGCGGCAGCCTCGTCCACGGTGTAGCCATCGACGCTGACGAGCCGCATCCCCGCGTCGGCTGCAGCGAGTGCCGCTTCCATCGATAGCGTGCGCGAGAGGTCGAAGACCGTTCGCTCGAGAGTCGTGCACGGCACCCCCTCGATGATCGTCACGTCGGATTCGGGCAGGTCGAGCCGGTGACGCATGACGTCGCTTCCGCTCGAGATCGCCGCATCCGTGCGGGACGTCAGGTGGACGCGGGGCGTGGGAGTTCGCCACAACGGCAGGCCCCACATGACCGCGGCCGCCGTGTGCGACGCCACGACGGCGGCGCTGCGAGCGTCCTCCATGACGGCCCAGACGTGGAGGAGATGGCGCGACTCGGACCACAGCCCCCGCCACTCCTCCTCGCGGACGAACCATCCGCGACGGACGCGCCGCAGCTCTCCTCGCTGCAATTCCGCCTCGATGGAGCGTCGAGTCGCTCCTTCGAGGAACAGATCCTCGCGCGTTCGCAGGAGGCGCCGCGCCTCACCCGGCCCAAGATGTCGCATGCGACCACTTCAGCCCCTCTGCGCGCCCGTGCAGGCCCCGCATCTGCATATGCCGACTTCCCTCCGCACTGACGCCCCTGTGCAGGAGAGGGCGACGAGGCGCGAACGCACGGGTTGTTGCCGAACGCACGGCCGCGGCGCGGCAGTACGCCGCGCTCTCGGACCGAAGCCGTGATCTCGACGCGCGTCGAGGCGCGCACGGCGGGGAGACGGGGTTAGGGTCGAACGCATGTCCCCCGAACTGTCCGCGCGCAGCCCTGAGCTGGCAGCGCGGATCGTGGCCGACTCGCGCGACCGGGTCGCGTGGGTGCGCGCACGCTCGCGGGGGATCACCGCCACCGACGTCGCCGCGTTGACGAGCGACCGGGTCATCCCCCGGGCAGCCGACGCGAAGCTGCTCGGATCGGGGTTCTCCGGCAACGCCTACACGGCGCACGGCAAGGCACGCGAGCCCGAGATCGCCGCGTGGGTCGCCGCGACGCACGGGATCCAGCCGTCCTCGGCACTGTTCCACGCGGTCGTCGAGAAGCGACACCTCGCGACACCCGACGGTGTGACGGTGGATGCTGCGGGGCGGGTCATCCTCGCCGAGATCAAGACGACGAACAAGAAGTGGCGCAGCATCCCGCGCACCTATCTGCGACAGGTCTGGTGGCAGCAGCACGTGCTCGGCGCCGAGCGCACGCTCGTCACGTGGGAGGAGCACGACGAGTTCGTGCCCGTCGGAGACGAGCCTCAGTGCCAGTGGGTCGACCGCGACGAACGCGAGATCGACAACCTGGTGCGTCTGGCCACGGCGCTGATCGACGAGCTGCACCGCCGCACCATGGCGGCGCGAGCACCCGCCCCGCGCGTCGAACCTCCGCGCGAGAGATTCCGCGCACTCGCGCTGACCGACGGCTGAGCAGCGCACCGCACGATGCGGGGATAGTTGACGAAAGTCAAACAATCGGAGTAAGGTTGACGAAAGTCAACTATCGCGTCGACGGTGTCGCGACTCTTCTTCCTCGTTCGCAAAGGTTCTCATGGCCACCACTGCTTCCGAGCCCGCAACCGCGCCACGGCGCGTGCTGCCCGCGCTCATCGGACTCCTCCTCGGGATGTTCGTGTCGATGCTCGCATCGACCGTCGTCTCGACATCGCTGCCCGTCATCGTTCACGACCTCAACGGCGACCAGGCCGCCTTTACCTGGGTCATCACCTCGACCCTGCTGACGACCGCGATCTCGACGCCGATCTGGGGCAAGCTCGCCGACCTGTTCAACCGCAAGCTGCTGATCCAGATCGCCATCGCGATCTTCGTGCTCGCGACGGCGGCCGCCGGCTTCTCGCAGAACACCGAGATGCTCATCGCGTTCCGCGCGGTTCAGGGACTCGGCGCCGGCGGCCTCGCCGCGCTGAGCCAGGTCATCATGGCCGACATCATCAGCCCCCGCGAGCGCGGCCGCTACATGGGTCTGTTCGGCGCCGTCATGGCCGTCGCCACCGTCGGCGGCCCGCTCCTCGGCGGAGTCATCACCGACTCGTTCGGCTGGCGCTTCAACTTCTTCGTCGCGCTCCCCTTCGCGGTCGCGGCGCTGTTCATCCAGCAGCGCACCCTGCACCTCCCGGCCCGACCGAAGCGGGCGGTGAAGATCGACTACTTCGGCATCGTGCTGCTCGCGACCGCGGTCTCGCTGATCCTCATCTGGGTCACCAACGCGGGCAAGGACTACGACTGGTGGAGCACCGAGACCGTGCTGATGGTCGGCGGTGCGATCGTCTCGGCCGTCCTGTTCGTCATCGTCGAACTGCGCGTGTCGGAGCCCCTCGTGCCCCTCACGCTCTTCCGCAACCGCACGTTCACCCTCGCCACGATCGCCTCGATCGCGACCGGCCTTGCGATGTTCGGCACCGCGGTGTTCCTCAGCCAGTACATGCAGATGGCGCGCGGGGCGACCCCGACCGAGGCCGGTGTCATGACGATCCCCATGATCGCGGGGCTCCTCCTCGCATCCGTGATCGTCGGTTCGCTCATCTCGCGCTACGGCCACTGGAAGCCCTACCTCATCGCCGGTGGCGTGCTGCTGATCGCCGGGTCGTCCCTCCTGTCGACGATCCACTACGACACGAACTTCGTTCTCGTCTCGGTCTACATGGCGCTCCTGGGCGCCGGCGTGGGCATGACGATGCAGAACCTCGTGCTGATCGTGCAGAACACCGCGCGTCCGGAGGTCATGGGGGCCGCGAGCTCCGGCGTGACGTTCTTCCGCAGCCTCGGCGGCACCGTCGGCGTCTCGGTCATGGGCGCGGCCCTGGCGACGACCGCCGCCGGCCTCTTCGTCGATCGCGGAGCCGACATCGCGACGGCGATCGCGGGCCTCGGCGCCGACGGCGCCGCAGTAGCGGCGCAGCTGCAGTCCGGAACGATCCCGCAGGTCTCGGCGCTCCCCGAGTCCGTACGGATCATCGTCGAGGACATCTACGCGCAGTCGATCGCGAGCTCGTTCCTCATCGCGGTGCCGATCGCCGTGATCAGCCTGATCGCGATCATCTTCCTGCCGAACCACCCGCTGAACCGCATGACGACGAGCGAGCGGATCCACGCCGGAGAAGCCGACCTCGCGACGGTCTCGACCTCCGAGGGCATGTCGGTGCTCGCCGGAACCGGTACGGTCACGACCGTTCCCGAGAGCGACGCACGTGCAACGCGCTTGTCCGTCGGCGAGAATGACTGACATGACCGCCACCGACTCCCCCGCCGACGCGACGATCCCGGTCGACGCACCGGCGGGGGATGACCGGTCCGTCGCGGTCGAGGCGCTGGAGGGCTCGTTCGCCGAGCTGATGATGGCCTACCGCCGCCACCTCGCCGCGGCGGCCGACCGCGTGCACCCCGGCATGCTCCCCGGCACCTTCAAGGTGCTGTCGTTGATCGGTCGCTCGGGGTCGACCACGCTCTCGGCCCTCACCGAGCACCTGGCGTCCGACAAGGGGCTCGTCAGCCGCAGCGTCTCGGAGCTCGAGGGGCTCGGACTCGTCGCGCGCACGCTCGACCCGGGTGATCGACGGTCTCGACTCATCACGGTCACCCCCGAGGGCGCGGAGCGCCTGGCCGTCGCCCGCGCTCCGCAGAAGGGGCGCCTGTTCACCGTGCTGGAGGACTGGTCGATCGACGACATCCGCCATCTCACCCGCCTGCTGCATTCGCTCGCCTCCGGCGAGACGCCGGAGGCCTGAAGGGCGAGCTTCTTTCCGCGGTGACACCCGCGTAACACCGCGGAGACACTTCCGCGGTTGACTGGTGTCCGTCGCCGGCACCGTCGCCGTCGTCGCCCATCGCACGGAAGGAGCGCCGATGAGATTCCGGCCCCACCGCCCCGAGTCCCCCTCCGACGTCGCGCTCGCCGATCCGCCCGCGCTGCCGTCGACGATGAACGCCGCGGTCATCGACAGGACGGGGGATGCTGCGCAGCTGCACCTCGCGACGATCGACACCCCCGTACCGGTGCTGAGCGAGGTGCTCGTGCGGGTCGTCGCCGCCGGCGTCAATCCGATCGACGCCAAGACGCGATCGGGCGCGGGAGTGTCGGCCGCGATCGGTTCGTTCCCGACGGTACTCGGCTTCGACTTCAGCGGCGTCGTCGTGAAATCCCCGTACGAGGCGCACGCGTTCCCCGTGGGAACGGAGGTGTTCGGTATGGCGGGTTTCCCCCGCACCGGCGGCACCTACGCGGAGTACGTCACGGTGCCCGCGCTCTCGCTCGCGCGCAAGCCCGCGTCACTCTCGCACGTCGAAGCCGCCGGCGTGCCGGTGGCGGCGCTGACCGCGTGGGGCCTGGTGGTCGAGACCGCCCTCGCTCACGAGGGGCAGCGCATCCTCATCCACGCCGGCAGCGGAGGCGTGGGCCATTTCGCGGTGCAGTTCGCGTCGTACTTCGGGGCGCAGGTCATCGCGACGGGCTCCGTCCGCAATGCCGACTGGCTGCGCGAACTCGGCGCCCGCACCGTCATCGACCACGCCACCCAGCGCTTCGAGGATCACGTCTCCGACGTCGACGTGGTGATCGATCTCGTCGGCAACGTCATGGACGACACGGGCACCCGCTCGCTCCGGGTGCTCCGTCCGGGCGGACTGCTCATCGAGGTGCCGACCGGCGCCTGGCCGGGGTTCTACGAGGCGGCGACCGCCGAAGGCTTCCGCGCCACGAGCTTCAAGGTCGTGCCCGACGGCGGAACGCTCGCGACGGTCGCACGCCTGCTCGAGTCGGGCGCCGTGCAGGTCTACGTGGATCGGGTGTTCGGGCTCGACGAGGCGGCCGACGCGCACCGCGAGCTCGAACACGGACACACGCGGGGCAAGCTCGTCCTGCGCGTCAGCGACGACTGATCCGAACCGCCCGTTGCGCGAGGGGGGTCGCGCAACGGGTGCCCCGGTGGGAGGGTGGGGGCATCGGCGCGCGACGATGCGCGCCCCCTCACGAAGGAGCGACGAAGATGTCGACGAACCGAGCGGTTGCGTACAAGGGTCCTGGTGTCGTGGAGGTCATCGACACCCCGTATCCGGAGTTCGTATTGAAGGACGGGCCGGGGGTGAATCCCGCGAACGTCGGACGGAAAGTTCCTCACGGAGCGATCCTCCGCACCGTCGCCACCAATATCTGCGGATCCGACCAGCACATGGTGCGCGGGCGCACGACCGCTCCCGAGGGGCTCGTGCTCGGCCACGAGATCACCGGCGAGGTCATCGAGGTCGGCCCCGATGTGGAGTTCGTCAAGGTCGGCGACATCGTCTCCGTCCCGTTCAACATCGCCTGCGGTCGATGCCGCAACTGCAAGGAGGGCAAGACGGGCATCTGCCTCAACGTGAACCCCGATCGCCCGGGCAGCGCCTACGGGTACGTCGACATGGGCGGATGGGTCGGCGGCCAAGCCGAGTACGTGCTCGTCCCCTACGCCGACTGGAACCTGCTCGTCTTCCCCGACCGCGAGCAGGCTCTCGAGAAGATCCTCGACCTCACCATGCTTTCCGACATCTTCCCGACGGGATTCCACGGCGCCTACACCGCGGGGGTGCGTCCGGGATCCACCGTGTACATCGCCGGTGCCGGGCCCGTCGGTCTCGCCGCCGCCGTCTCCGCCCAACTCCTGGGCGCCGCCGTGGTCATCGTCGGCGACCTGAACGAGGAACGCCTCGCCCAGGCTCGGTCGTTCGACTGCGAGACGGTCGACGTCTCGAAGGGCGATCCGAAGGATCAGATCGTGCAGATCCTCGGGGTTCCGGAAGTCGACTGCGCGGTCGACGCCGTGGGGTTCGAGGCTCGCGGTCACGGTTCCGACTCGGCGCAGGAGGCACCGGCGACGGTGCTGAACTCGCTGATGGACCTCACCGCGGCGGGCGGCGCGCTCGGCATTCCGGGGCTCTACGTGACGGGCGACCCCGGTGGCGTGGACGAAGCCGCGAAGGTCGGCTCGCTCTCGCTGCGACTGGGACTCGGCTGGGCGAAGTCGCTGTCGTTCACCACCGGTCAGTGCCCGGTCATGCGGTACAACCGTCAGCTCATGATGGCGATCCTGCACGACAAGGTGCAGATCGCCACGGCCGTCCACGCCACCCCGATCACTCTCGACGAAGCCCCGCAGGGCTACGCCGACTTCGACAGTGGCACGGCCCGCAAGTACGTGCTCAACCCGAACGGGTACATCACGGCGGCCTGACCGCGTCGCCCAGCGGGCGGTGGGCGTTCAGTGAGCGAGCACCCGCCGCCCCTCGGCGACCACCTCGTCGGCGATGGCGTCGAGCAGGTCGGACGTGAGGTTCCACTGCTGCCAGTAGAGCGCGACGTCGATCGGCGGGCCACCCAGGGCGACGAGCCCGCCCGTCCGCAGATGCGCCTCCGATTGGAAGCGCGGCAACAGCCCCCACCCCAGTCCGCGTACGACCGCTTCGGCGAACTCGCTCGACGCCGGCACCAGGTGTCGTGGAGGCGCCGACGGGTCGACATCGTTCGCCGACAGCCATCGCGACTGCAGATCGTCGCGCCGATCGAAGTCGACCACCGGGGCGGCGGTGAGCGACGCCGCATCCACGCCCCCGGCGAACCACCGGGCCGCGAACGATGCGCCGGCGACGGCCTCGTAGCGGAGCACCCCCAGCGCGCGGACGCGGCATCCGCCCACCGGCTCCGCACGCGAGGTCACGGCCCCCATCACCGTGCCCGATTCGAGAAGACCCGCGGTGAAGTCCTGGTCGTCGCGGTGCAGCTCGAACACGATGCGCCGGCGTTCGGCGAGACGGGCGAGCGGCGCCAGGAACCAGGTTGCGAGGGAGTCGGCGTTGACGGCGAGGGGCACGACAGCCGTCGCCCCCTCGTCTTCGTCGCCGATCTCGGCGAGGGCGTCGTGCTCGATGAGTGCGAGCTGGCGGGCGAGGCGCACGACCGCCTCCCCCGCGTCGGTCGCCCGCACGGGCTTGGAGCGCACGAGCACCACGCGACCGAGGCGGTTCTCGAGCGCGCGGATGCGCTGACTCACGGCCGACGCCGTGATGTGCAGGCGGCGAGCGGCCGCCTCGAGGGTGCCCTCGTCGATGACCACGGCGAGAGTGCGGGCGAGGTCGAGCGGGATCTGCATGAAGCAAAGCTAATGGCAGCGAAGAATATTGAGCTGTACGTGATATCTCCGCGCACGTAGCGTCGGAGCGTGCTCACCTCGTTCTTCGCCGGCGTCGGACTCGGCCTCTCTCTCATCGTGGCGATCGGGGCGCAGAACCTCTTCGTGCTGCGTCAGGGGCTCCGGCGCGAGTTCGCCCTCACGGTGGCGCTCGTCTGCGCGGCCTCGGATGCGCTGCTCATCGCGGTCGGCGTATCGGGTATCGGGCTCGTGCTGGCGGCCGTGCCCTGGGTGATCGACGTCGTGCGGTGGGCGGGTGCCGCGTTCCTGCTCTGCTACGGGCTCCTCGCCGCACGCCGCGCCTGGCGCCCGGGCGGTGCGACGCTGCGCGTCGAGGTCGCGCCCGCCCACGGGAGGGCGGATGCTGCGCCCGCCGCCACAGCGCTGGCGACGCGACCGCGTCTGGCTCCCGTGGTGCTGACGTGCCTGGCGCTGACGTGGCTGAACCCCCACGTCTACCTCGACACGGTGTTCCTGCTCGGTTCGATCGCCACCGCGTACGGCGATACCCGGTGGGTCTTCGCCGCGGGAGCCATGATGGCGAGCGTGGCCTGGTTCTTCGCGCTGGCCTTCGGCTCGCGTTACCTCAGCCGGTGGCTCGCAACCCCCCGCGCGTGGCGGATCCTCGACGGGGTGATCGCCGTCGTGATGATCGCGTTGGCGGTCAGTCTGGTGCTCCCGCACTGACAGGGCGCCGGGCGTGCGGCACGATGGGCAGATGCGCCGCATCCGTGTCGTCGTCCGAGGTCTGGTCCAGGGGGTCGGGTACCGCTATTCGGCGGGCCGTTTCGCTCGACGCGCCGAGGTGGCGGGGTGGGTGCGAAACAGAGCGGACGGATCGGTCGAGGCCGAGGTGGAGGGCTCGGGCGAGCAGATCGACGCGATGCTCGCCTGGATGGCGCACGGGCCGCCGGGCGCCCGCGTCGACGACCTCCAGGTCACCGACATCCCCGCAATCGGCGCGGGCGGATTCGAGATCCGCGACACGGCCTGACGGCAGACGCGAAGAGGGCCCCACCGGAGACCGGTGAGACCCTCTTGTACGCGATGCGTCAGACGATGGCGTTGACGTCCAGCGGAATGCCGGGGCCGAACGTGGTCGACACCGCACCCTTCTGGATGTAGCGGCCCTTCGAGCTCGACGGCTTCAGGCGAACGACCTCTTCGAGAGCCGCGGCGATGTTCTCGTCGAGCTGCTCGGCCGAGAACGACGCCTTGCCGACGACGAAGTGCACGTTGGCGTGCTTGTCGACGCGGAACTCGATCTTTCCGCCCTTGATCTCCTCGACGGCCTTGGCCGGGTTGGGGGTCACGGTGCCGGTCTTCGGGTTCGGCATCAGGCCGCGGGGGCCGAGCACCTTGCCGAGACGACCGACCTGGCCCATGAGCTCGGGGGTCGAGACGGCGGCGTCGAACGACGTGTAGCCGCCGGCGACCTTCTCGATGAGCTCGGCTCCGCCGACCTCGTCGGCGCCGGCTGCGATGGCAGCCTCGGCCGCGGGACCGGTGGCGAAGACGATGACGCGGGCGGTCTTACCCGTGCCGTGGGGCAGGATGACGGTTCCGCGAACCATCTGGTCGGCCTTGCGGGGGTCGACGGCGAGCTTCAGCGCGACCTCGACGGTCGAGTCGAACTTCGCCGAGCCGGTCTCCTTCGCGAGGGCGACAGCCTCGGTGGGGGTGTAGAACTTGTCCGCCTCGATCTTGGCGGCAGCGGCCTGGAAGGCCTTGGACTTGGTAGCCATATTCGTATTCCCCTCAGCCCTCGACCGTGATGCCCATGGAACGGGCGGTGCCGGCGATGATCTTCGACGCGGCCTCGATGTCGTTCGCATTGAGGTCGGGCTGCTTGGTGGTCGCGATCTCGCGCACCTGCTCCTTGGTGAGCTTGCCCACCTTGGTGGTGTGCGGGGTCGGCGAGCCCTTGGACAGTCCGGCGGCCTTCTTGATGAGCTCGGCGGCCGGCGGGGTCTTCAGGATGAACGTGAAGCTGCGGTCCTCGTAGACGGTGATCTCGACGGGGATGACGTTGCCGCGCTGGGCCTCGGTCGCCGCGTTGTACGCCTTGCAGAACTCCATGATGTTGACGCCGTGCTGACCGAGCGCCGGACCGATCGGCGGCGCGGGGTTGGCGGCGCCGGCCTTGATCTGGAGCTTGATCAGGCCGGTAACCCTCTTCTTGGGTGCCATTTCCTTTTCCTTTCATCGAACGATTCGGGCCCTTCGACAGGCTCAGGGACCGAATCCGTTCTCCCGCACGTCCGGCATCTCCGGGCAGCGGTTCCCCTTCTCGGACCCTTCGACAGGCTCAGGGACCGAGAGGAAGTCTGTGGTTACTGCTTGGTGACCTGGTCGAACGACAGCTCGACCGGGGTCTCGCGCTCGAAGAGCGACACGAGCACCGTGAGCTTGCCGCTCTCGGGCTTGATCTCGCTGATCGAACCGGGAAGACCCGCGAACGAGCCCTCCTTGATCGTGATCGTCTCGCCGATCTCGAAGTCGACCTCGGTGACGACGCTGCGCGCGAGCGGCTGGCCGCCCTTCGTGGCGCCGGCTTTCGCGGGAGCGACCTCCTTGACCTCGACGAGGCTCTTCAGCATGTTGAAGGCCTCTTCGAAGCGGAGCGGGGTCGGGTTGTGCGCGTTGCCCACGAAGCCCGTGACGCCGGGCGTGTGACGCACGACCGACCAGGTGTCTTCGTTGAGCTCCATGCGCACGAGCACGTAGCCGGGGATCCGGACGCGCGTGACCATCTTGCGCTGACCGTTCTTGATCTCGACGACGTCCTCCATCGGGACCTCGACCTGGTAGATGTCGTCCTCGACCTCGAGCGTGGACTTCCGCTGCTCGATGTTGGCCTTCACCTTGCGCTCGAACCCGGCGTAGGAGTGGATGACGTACCACTTGCCCGGAAGCATCCGCAGATCCATGCGGAACTCTTCGTACGGGTCGGCGTCCTCGTCGCTCTCACCGTCGGCCGGGGCCTCGGCGGCATCGGCGGGCGAGACGGATGCTTCGACGTCGTCGACGACGGACGCCGCAGCATCCACGTCCTCGACGAAGTCCTCGTCGAGCACAGGCGCGTCGGGCTCTCCATTGACGTCGGGACCGTCGTAGGGGGCGACCTCGTCAGCAGCCTCGGCGGAACGCTCGGCGACGTCGTCTTCGAGCGACTCGGTGAGCACCTCGGCGGCGGCCTGGGCCTCGGCGGCCTGGTCGATCTCGAGCGCGTCATTCACGACCGCGTCGGCTTCGGGGTCGTCGACCTCGATCTCGTCGAGACCGTCGCTCTCATCGGAGCCGTTCTCGTCTTCGATGTGCAGGGCGACCTGCTCGGCGGGTGCGACGGAGCGCTCCTCGGCGGCGAGCTGGTTGCCTTCCTGGGCTTCGTCGTCCTCGCTGGACTGCTCGGCCGCGGTCGCCCAGTCGGCGTCGTCGGTGAATCGTTCTGACACTTGTGTTCTCTTCCGTTCGTGGTGCGAGCGCTCGACGCGCTCCGCGGGCGCAGAAGCGCCGCTCAGGGGACGGTGCCGCCCGGTACGCCGAACACGACGCTCGTGACCCAGACGAAAAGCACGTCGAGCCCGTAGACCAGCGCCATCATCACGACGACGAAACCGAGCACGACTGCCGTGAACTTCAGCAGCTCCTGACGGGTCGGCGTGACGACCTTGCGAAGCTCTGCGAAGACCTGGCGGATGAAGATGACGATGCGCAGGAAGAAGTTGGGCTTCTTCTCGCGCGGCGCGTCACGCTTGGCGACGACGTCGCCGCCCGCCGGCTCATCCTGGACCATCGAACTCACCTGAGTACCTTCCGTGTGTCAGCGTGCGCTGACGCGCAGGGCGGACAGGAATCGAACCTGCAACCTGCGGTTTTGGAGACCGCTGCTCTGCCAATTGAGCTACCGCCCTAAGGCCATGCGGCCCGGGATGCCCACAGTCTTCCACCCTGACCTGACCGGGAATTGTCGTCCCGACCCGCGGGCACGGCGAAAGAATGCAGACTTCAACTGCTCCATCCAGTCTATGCCATGCCCCCGGCGGTGGCGAACCGGGCGCCCAGATCGTCGAGTCGCCGCATCCGAGTCGCTCCGGCGAGCCCTTCCCGAGACGCGGGCAATCGGGCCGCACGCGGGCAATGCGGGTGCATATGCCCGCGTGCGGACCGAAAGCCCGCGCGTCGCGCGAGGTGCCGACTCAGGATGCTGCGGGGCTCAGCCGATGCGGATGAGCTTCTTGTTCACGAACTCGTCCGCGGCCAGCAGGCCCAGCTCGCGGGACGTGCCGCTGCGCTTCACGCCGCCGAAGGGCAGCTCGGGCGAATCGGCGAGCACGAGGTTGACGTAGACCATGCCGGCGTCGAGACGGTCGGCCACGCGCTCGGCCTGCTCGGCGTCGGTGGTGAAGACGTACGACCCGAGCCCGAACGGGGTGTCGTTCGCGAGCTCCACCGCCGCATCCTCGTCGGCGACGCGGTACACCGCGCCGACGGGGCCGAAGAACTCCTCGCTGTAGGCGTCCATGTCGCGCGTGACCCCGGTGAGCACGGTCGGTGCGAAGAACGCCCCGTCACGCGTGCCGCCGGTCACCACCGTGGCCCCCTGCGCGACGGCGCGGTCGACCTGCTCGGCGAGGCGTTCGGCGGCCACCAGCGACGACAGCGGACCGAGCACCGTGTCGTCGGCGTCGGGGTCTCCGACCTTCGCGCCGCTCATCTGGGCGGTGAACTTCTCCAGGAACGCGTCGTACAGGTCGTCGACCACGATGAAGCGCTTCGCGCCGTTGCACGACTGCCCGGTGTTGTCCAGGCGCGCGCCGACGGCGGCCTCCACCGCCGCGTCCAGGTCGTCGGTGGACAGCAGGATGAAGGGGTCGGATCCGCCGAGCTCGAGCGCGACCTTCTTGAGGTTGCGCCCGGCGACCTCGGCGACGGCGGCTCCGGCGCGCTCCGATCCCGTGACCGAGACACCGTGCACGCGGGGATCGGCGATGATGTCGGCGGCCTGCTCGTTCGTGACGCGCAGGTCGACGTAGGCGCCGTCGGGGAAGCCCGCGTCGCGGTAGATCGCCTCGATCGCGAGGGCCGACTCCGGGCACTGGGGCGCGTGCTTGAGCAGGATCGTGTTGCCGATCGCCAGGTTCGGCGCGGCGAAGCGGGCCACCTGGTAGTACGGGAAGTTCCACGGCATGATGCCCAGCAACGCCCCCAACGGAGACCGCCGGATGACCGCGGTGCCCTCACCGAGGATGTCGATCGGCTGGTCGGCGGTGATCCGATCCATCTGGTCGGCGTAGAACTCGGTGATGTCGGCGGCGAAGCCGACCTCCTCGAGCGCGGCCGCGTGCACCTTGCCCATCTCGCGCACGATGATCGCGGCGAGATCGTCGGCGCGATCGCGGTGCAGCTGAGCGGCCCGGCGCAGCAGCTCCGCCCGCTCGGCGGGTGCGGTGGCGGCCCAGGTGCGGGCCGCAGCATCCGCCCGCCGCACCGCGTCGTCGACGGCCGCGTCGTCGAAGGTGTCGTAGGTGGCGAGGGTCTCGCCGGTGGCGGGGTTCACGACGGCGTAGTCGGTCATGGCTTCTCCGATCGGTTGGCTGCGGTCTGGCGCCGGCGACGAGCGCTCGGCGGGGCGTCGAGCGACAGGGTCTCGCCCCGGAAGAAGGCGGGGCGACGGATCGCCTGCCACACCATGATGACGATCCCGAGCACGATGATGGTCACGCCGAGCACGAACACGAGCCCGACGCCGAAGACCGACGAGCCGCTGCCGTACTCGGGGTCCATGCTGTCGATGAGGGTCGTCACGAACAGCACGGCGAGAATCACCCCGCCGATGAGCGGGAAGAGGAACGTGAAGAAGACGTTTCGCACCGAGTCGAACCATTGCTTGCGGAAGTACCAGACGCACGCGAACGCGGTCAGGCCGTAGTAGAAGCAGATCATCATGCCGAGGGTCAGGATCGTGTCGGTCAAGACGCTGACCGAGACGAACCGCATGACCGCATAGAAGACGGATGCGACGATGGCCGCCGCGATCGTGGCGTACCCCGGCGTGAAGAACCGCGGGCTGACCGTGGCGAACTGCGGCGGAAGCGCTCCGTAGTGCCCCATCGCGAGGAGCGTGCGGGCCGGCGAGACGAACGTCGACTGGAGCGACGCCGCCGAGCTCGTCAGCACCGCGAGCGAGACGAGGAACGCCAGCGGCCCCATGATCGGTCCCGAGAGGTGGAAGAACACGTTGTCGCTGATGTCGGAGTTGCCGAGTCCGAGCTCGCCCGTGCCGACACCCGCGAACATGATGAGCGAGATCGACAGGAGCAGGTAGAGCACCACGATCGTGATGACCGTGATGGTCGCCGCGCGCCCCGGCGTCTTGTCGGGATCCTTCGTCTCCTCGTTCATCGTGAGGGTGACGTCCCACCCCCAGAAGATGAAGATCGACAGCGAGAGCCCGGCGGCGAACGCGCTGAACGACGACACCGCGAACGGGTTGAACCAACTCCAGTCGACGGGCGTGGCGTCGAACGCGTTGCCCGAGGCGACGTGCACGATCGCGGCGATGGCGAAGACGACGAGCACGAGCACCTGGAAGCCGACGAGAACGTACTGCAGCTTCTGCGTCGTCTGCATGTCCCGGTAGGAGACATAGGTCGCGCCCAGCACGAACAGCAGACAGACGATGACGTTGACGAGCGGGTCGGCCGCGATCTCGGCGATGCCCGGGTTGTTCGTGATCTGCGCGATGAGGAGGAAGAGGAAGTCGACCGCGATGCCGGCGAGATTCGACAGGACGATCACCGTCGCCGCGATCAGGCCCCACCCCGCCATCCAGCCGATCCACGGCCCGAAGGCGCGCGAGGCCCAGGTGAACGACGTGCCCGAGTCGGGCATGCGGTTGTTCAGCTCGCGGTAGCCGAAGGCGACGAGCAGCATCGGGATGAAGCCCACGAGGATGATCGCGGGCACCTGCACGCCGACCTCCGAGGCCGTGGGGCCGAGCGCTGCGGTCAGCGTGTAGGCCGGCGCGATGCACGAGATGCCGATCACGATGGCGCCGATGAGGCCCACCGTCCCGGCCGAGAGCCCCTTGCCGGAGAGGCCGCCGGCCTCGGCGCCGGCGGTGGGGGCGAGCGGGGTGCCTTCTGGAGCGGTCATCGTCGATCTCCTTCGGTGGCGCGGGTACGGGGCACGACCAGGAGCGGCACGGGGAGTTCGTGCAGCATCTTCGCCGCGGTGGATCCGAGGAACAGCCGTCGCGGCTGCGCGAGGCGCGACGAACCCACGACGGCGATCTCGCCCGGGTCCCAGGCCGCCGCGCCGACGGCGTCTTCGATGCTCTCTCCGCGGGCGACGACGGCGTCGGCGGCCAGCCCCTCGGGCAGTGCTTCTCGCGCCCGGCCCAGCACGCCTTCGGCATGCTCGGAGCCGGCGACGCGGATGGCGGCGGTATCGAGGCCGGCGGGCAGGTCGATCGTCTCGATCGAGATGAGCCTCAGCGGGACGGATGCCGCCGTCGCGAGCGAGACGCTCTCCTCCAGCAGCACGTCGGCGCCCGGCCGGGTGCCGACGAACGTGGTGACGCGGGTGAGCGCGGTCGCCGGATCGAGCAGCCGCGACCCCTCCGGGGCCAGCGCCACCGGCACGTCGGAGGAGTGCAACAGCTCGCTCGCGACGCTTCCGAGCCGGTGTCGGCCCCGGATCCCCCCGTTGGCCGCCCCCACGACGATGCACCGGGCACCGAGCTCGTCGGCTGCGGTGATGAGGCCCTCGGCGAACGACTCGGCGTACCTCAGGTGCGTGCGGTGGCGCGCGGCATCCGCGATCTTCTCGACCGCCCCCGCCAACCACGTCTCCGCCTGCTCGCGGAGGTGCCGGACGTACCCGGCGTCGGGCGGCACGATGGCGTTCCGCGACTCGTCGGGCAGGACGAGCACGACCTCGAGGGGCGCACCCGAGGCACGGGCGAGGCGGGCACCGAGGGCGAGGGCGTCGTCCCCGGCGTCGGTGGCGGTGTAGCCGACGACGATCGGCGCGCTCATGCGCCCGCCTCGCTCTCGGCGGCGTCGGAGCGCGAGGTCAGGATCTCGGATGCGGCGTGCCGCCCCATGCGAATCGCCCCGTCGACGTGCTGGTAACCGGGACCGGCGATGTCGCTGCACGCGAAATGGATCGGACCGACCGGCTCGCGCAGGTATCGGCCGTAGCGGGCGAGTCCGCCGATGTCGAAGCTCGCGGCGTAGGCCCCGCGGGTCCACTCCTCGGTGCCCCAGTCGCTCTCGTAGTAGACGACCGGGTTCTTGGCCTCTTCGCCGTAGTAGTGCGAGAGGGATTCGAGGATGCGCTCCTTGCGCTCCTCGGCCGACAGGCGGAACAGGTCATCGGCGGTGCGATCCGAGACGAAGCCGACGAGCGTGCCGCGCTCGTCGCCGTGGTTGCTGTTGTCGTAGGCCTCGTGCGAGAGCTCGTAGGGGCTGAACGCGGTGCCCGACAGGCCCTTGTCGCGCCAGAACGGGGTCTCGTACACCGCGTGCACCTTGATGACGAACCCCATCGAGATGTGCTGGTGCATCTGGTGCTGCAGCCGCGGAAGCGGCGGCACGAACGAGATGCGCGGGTAGAGCACCGGCGCGAGCGCGAGGATCGCGTGGCGGGCCCGCACGGTCATACCGTCGGCGATGGCGATGACGCCTCCCCCGGTCGCTGAGCTCGTCGAAGCGTCCCACTCGAGGGAGCGAACCGGCTGCCCGAGGAAGACGTCGTCGCCCAGGCGCTCCGCGAGGAGGAGCGGCACCTGCTGGAGCCCGCCGACGACCCGCTTGTCGAGGATGAAGTCGGCGTCGACGAGGTGGGAGTACGACCCGGCAGAGGCCGCCATGAGCAGCGACGCCAGCAGCGAGAAGGAGTGCGTCGGCTTGGTCAGCATGGCCGATCCGGTCGCGAACGCGAGGTTGCGCACCGCCTCGTCGTCGTCGGTCTGCGCGCGCAGCCACGCGTCCCACGACACGGCGTCCCACTCCGCCGCCTTCTCGTGCGCCCACGGCCGATCCGGGTCGATCTGGGCGACCATCGCGTCGAGGCGCTCGGTGATCTCGGCGATGGTGCGCTCGGTGTCGGCGCTGACCGGGAACATCTCTCCGGTGAAGCGGTGCGCCACACCGTCGGGGCCGACGTAGACGCTCTCCCCCTCGCGGTACCGGCTGAAGGTCTCGAGCCCGAGGTCGGCGACGGTCTCGATGAGGGCGTCCTGATCGGGCGAGACCCACTGCCCGCCGAGCTCGAGCATCGCGCCGTCGATGACGTCGGTCCACAGCCGCCCGCCGACGCGGTCGCGCGCCTCGAGCACGGCGACCGACAGCCCGGCCTTGCGCAGCTCGTTCGCGGCGGTGAGGCCCGCGGCCCCCGCGCCGACGATGACGACGTCTCTGGTGATCTCGGTCATGGGCTGTGCCTTTCTTCGCTGAACGGTGTCGGTCGGGGCGCTGCCCCGGGCATGTCCCGATTCCTGCAAGGATTCGCCGCATTCCTTACGGGCAGCGGGACATTGGTCCTGCTATGCGGCGGCGAGGGCTGCCGCGACGACGTCGAGGCCCTCGTCGAGCAGGTGGTCGGGGATCGACAGGGGCGGGAGGAAGCGGATCACGTTGCCGTACGTGCCGCAGGTGAGCACGATCACGCCCTCGGCGATGCACGCCTTCGCCACCGCCCCGGCGAGCGCCGCGTCGGGCTGGCCTGTGGTCGGATCGACGAACTCCGCGGCGATCATGGCCCCGCGCCCGCGCACGTCGCCGACACGGGGATCGGACGACTGGATGCTGCGCAGACGCCCGACGAGCACCTCGCCCACCTCGCGCGCCCGGGCCGAGAGGTCTTCGTCCTCGAACGCCTGGATGGCGGCGAGCGCGGCGGCGCAGGCGATCGGGTTGCCGCCGTAGGTGCCGCCGAGGCCCCCGGCGTGGGCGGCGTCCATCAGCTCGGCGCGCCCCGTCACCGCGGCCAGCGGCAGACCGCCGGCGATGCCCTTCGCGGTGGTGACCAGGTCGGGCACGATGCCGAACAGGTCGCTGGCGAACATCGCGCCGGTGCGGGCGAAGCCGGACTGCACCTCGTCGGCGATGAAGACGACGCCGTTCGCGCGGCACCAGTCGACGATGGCCGGGAGGAACCCGTCAGCGGGCACGATGAAGCCCCCCTCGCCCTGGATCGGCTCGATGAGGACGGCAGCGAGGTTGTCGGCGCCGATCTGCTTCTCGATGAGCGAGATGGCCTTGGCCGCCGCATCCGCCCCGCTCAGTCCGTCGCGGAACGGGTACGACATCGGGGCGCGGTACACCTCGGAGGCGAAGGGGCCGAAGCCGCTCTTGTAGGGCATGCTCTTCGCCGTCAGCGCCATCGTGAGGTTCGTGCGCCCGTGGTAGGCGTGATCGAAGGCGACGACAGCCTGTCGCCCGGTGGCCTTGCGGGCGATCTTCACCGCGTTCTCGACGGCCTCCGCACCGGAGTTGAACAGGGCGCTCTTCTTCTCGTGGTCGCCGGGGGTGAGGCGGTTCAGCGCCTCGGCGACGGCCACGTACGACTCGTAGGGCGAGATCATGAAGCAGGTGTGGGTGAACTGCGCGACCTGCGCCTGCACGGCCGCGACGACCGCGGGGTGCGCGTTGCCGACCGTGGTGACCGCGATGCCCGACCCCAGATCGATGAGCGAGTTGCCGTCGGCGTCGACCACCACGCCGCCGCCGGCTGCCACGGCATGGATCGGCACCGTGTGGCCGACCCCGGATGCCACGGCCGCGGCCTTGCGAGCCAGCAGCTCTTGCGAGGCGGGTCCGGGGATGGGGGTGACGAGCCGGCGCTCCTGCGGAAGCGACGGGCCGCCGACGAGGGGGGCGTGATCGGTGAGGCTCATGGTCGGATGCTACGGACCGGGCCGCGCACCGCTGAATCGCCTCCGTGTACATTCGTCAGCGTCGTTGTGTACGCGCTGTCGAAACGGCACGGTGCAACAGGCGCTTGTAGAACAGACCGTCGAGGAGGACCCCGTGGACCGAGCGATCGACCGGCCGACGCTGCGCGCCCTGCTGGCGCGGACCGACCTGCGGCTGACCCTCGCGACGGCAGCGGACGATCTCGGGCCCGACGCCCTCGACCGCCCCGTGCAGTGGGTGCACAGCACCGACCTGCTCGATCCGACGCCGTTCCTCTCGGAGGGGCTCGTGCTGCTGACCACGGGCACCCAGTTCGTCGCCGCCCCCGATGACGCGGCCCTGTACGACGGGTACGTCCGGCGCCTGCGCGATCGGGGCGTGGCCGCGCTCGGTTTCGGCACCGAGGTCGTGCGCGACGGCATCCCCCCGCTCCTCACCGCCGCCTGTCGCCGTGAGGGGATGCCGCTGTTCGAGGTGCCCTACCGCACGCCGTTCATCGCCGTGGCGCGCGCGAACGCCGAGACCATCGCCGCCGGCGACTTCGCCCGCCGCAGCTGGGCGCTCGCGGCGCAGCGCGCGGTGTCGTTGGCCGCCCTCCGCCCCGACGGCCTCTCGGCGACGCTGGCGGAGCTCGCCCGCCAGCTCGACGCCTGGGTCGGGCTCTTCGACCCGTCGGGGTCGCTGCGCCGCGAGCACCCGGCCGACGCCCTCGACGCCGAGACGCGCCGCGCACTCGAGTCGGAGGTCGGGGCGGTGCTGCGCCGCGGAGCACGCGCGGGCTCGTCGCTGCAGATCGGTGGCACACCCTTCTCGCTGCAGACCCTCGGCCGCGGCGGGCACCTCCGCGGCGTCATCGCGATCGCCGGCGGAGCGCTCGATGCCGAGGGGCGCGCCGTCGTGACCTCCGTCATCGCCCTCGCGGGTCTCGCGCTCGAGCAGAACGACGGGGTCGCCCGAGCGCGGGCTCTGCTGCGCGGAGGGGTGGTCCACGCGCTGCTCGCCGGCGATGTCGTGCTCGCGCGGCGCTTCGGTCGGGAGCTGTGGGGCGGGCTGCCCTCGACCCCCGTCGTCGTCGGGATCGCCGACGCCGCGTCGGCGGCCGCCGACGCCGCCGCCGAGTGGCTCGAAGGACGCGCGGCCGAAGCGCCGGGAACGGTGCTGTTCGGCCGCGGTCCGCACGGGCTCGTCTTCGCGATGGCCGAGTCGGCCGAAAGCCTCGCCGACGGGCTCGCCGACCGCTTCGGCGCACGCGTCGGTCTGTCCAGCGCCGTGTCGTACGCGGGCTTCGCGCAGGGGCACGACGAGGCCTGGTCGGCGCTGCGGCGCGGCGGGGCCGGTGTGTCGACGTTCGGCGATGTCGCCGCATCCGGCATCCTCGGCGCCCTCGATACCGACGTCGCCCGCCTGGTCGCCGCATCCGCTCTCGCACCCCTCGTCGACCACGACCGCGCGCACGGCACGGAGCTGGTCGCCACCGCCCGCGCGTGGCTCGAGAACGACGCGAGACTGGATGCGACCGCGACCGCCCTGGGGGTGCACCGCCACACGGTGCGCGCGCGCATCGGGCTGGTCGAGCGCACCCTCGGCGTCGACCTCACCGCGTTCCCGGCCCGCGCCGAGCTGTGGGCGGCGCTGCAGGTCGCGCAGCGCTGACGCCGGTACCCGTCGAGAGTCCACAACACCCGGACGACACCCTCGCGCGTTCCGGGTGTCGTGGACTTTCAGCGGGGGGCTACGGGCAGCCGCACGACCCGCGCACGACGAGACGCGGGGCGAAGACGACATCGAACGGGCGACCGTCGGCGGGGGCGGCGCCGGCCGTTCCCGCCAAGATGCGTGCGGCGGCGCGACCCATGGCTTCCATGGGTTGACGCACGGTCGTCAACGGCGGGTCGGCGAGACGGGCGGCGAGCGTGCCGTCGAAGCCGGTCACGATGACGTCGTCGGGCACGCGCAGGCCCTCCGCGGCGAGTGCGTCCATCGTGGCGAAGGCGTGCTGGTCGGTCGCGCACACCAGGGCGCGCGGCATCCGGCCCCGCTCGATCAGCGCGCGCAGGTGCGGCACGAGCTCGTCGTCGCCGCGCACCGTCGCGTCGACCGGGTCGAGACGGGGACGGATGCCGCGGGCCTGCGCGGCCGCGATGAGGCCCGCGAAGCGCTCGACGGTGTCGGAGGCCTCGGGGCGCCCCACGAACGCCACGTCGTCGACACCGTGCACGTCGACGAGGTGGTCGACGATGTCGCTCATCCCCCGGGCGTTGTCGACGCGCACCCGGTGGTGCGGATCGTCGGCGGGGGCGACGCTGAAGAGAACGATCGGGATCGTCGGGGCGTACCGGGCGAGGGTGGGCGCCGTCTGGGGCGAGGGGAAGATCGCCAGGCCGTCGACGCGCCCGGCGGTGTCGGCGACCGAGACGTCGCTGCTCGAGCCGCTGCTGAGCATCACCGGGCGCCCGAGCGACCAGCATTCGAGCTCGAAACCGCGCTGCACCTCGTCGACGTAGAGCGGGAAGGCCCGAGGGTCGGCGAGCACGTCGTCGTCGGTCTCGCCCCACTCGATCACGCGGTCGGTGTCGAGGCGAGGACTCTGCAGCCCCACCAGCGGTCTCGTCTCGGAGAGCGGGTCGGCGCGCTCCAGCAACAGGTCGAACGCGTGGAGGCCGAGCGTCCCGGTGCGGCCGCGCGCGAGGCCGCGCGCCGCCGCACTCGGGGCGTAGCCCAACCTGCGGGCGGCATCCAGAACGCGCTGGCGTGTTCCGTCGCTGAGCTTGTCGGGGCGACGGAAGGCGAACGAGACCGAGGCGATGGAGACCTGAGCCGCCTCGGCCACGTCGTACACCGTCGGCCGGCGGCTCGCCTCCCCATCGCTCATCAGCGGGCGTTCTCCTTCAGGTCGACGACGCGCGACACCGTCAGATCCAGCCCGAAGTGGACGGGGAAGACAGGGTCACCGGTGTCCGACGGTACATCCTCGCGGGAGTGGCGCACGGCATCCATCGATCGGGGGATCTCGATCGGCAGCCGTCCGCGCGGTGGCACACGGCCCGTCAGCGCGTCGATCACCGCGGCCGACGAGCTGCCGTAGTCGGCGACGAGCGCGGCCGCGTGGCCCACGAACGGCGTGAGGATCGCCGGGCGGTCGAGGGTGACGACGAGCACGAGCGGGCACGCGGCCGCGATTCGCCGCAGCCGGTAGACGAGCCCGGGCGCGAAGTCGAGCGACCCCTGGTGGAACCACGCCTCGAGGAAGAGGTCGTCGCGAGGCTCGGAGGGCGCGGCGATCCGCACGAGCGCCACATCGGCGTCGGCCGGATCGGCGACGACACGGCCGAGCTCGGCCACGTCGTCGTCGCGGAACCCCTCGACGTACACGGTCGAGACCGGCCGAAGCGGCAGGACCGGCTCGCCTTCGCGCGCATCGTTGACGAGGATCGTCAGCGATCGCGACTGTGCCTCCTCGCCGCGCGCGCGGAACTCGGGGTTGCCGACGATGCGCTCGGCCTCGTCGACGTCGACGTACGGGTCGTCGAAGAGCCCGAGCTGGAACTTCACCAGCAGGATGCGGCGCGCCGACGCATCGACGCGGGCCTCGGTGACGCGCCCCGCGCGCACGAGGTCGACGAGCATCTCGACGCACTCCTCGCCGCCGAACTGGTCGGCTCCGGCGTCGAGGATCTTCTCCATGCGCTCGGGCGCCGACAACTGCTCGACCCCCCACGCACGCGCCGGCAGCACCTGGTCGCCGACGTGGTTGTCGTTGACGAGCTCCCAGTCGGTGACCACGACACCGTCGTAGCCCAGCTCTTCGCGCAGGAGACCGGTGATGATCTGGCGGTTGTACCCGAAGCCGACCTCCTCGATCGCGACGCCGCCGCGCTCGAGCCCCACGGGCATGCCGTAGTAGGGCATCATCGCCGCGGTGCCGCGGCGGATCGCCTCGCGGAACGGCTCGAGGTGGTAGTCGAACATGCCGCCGGGGTAGACCTGCTCGCGGCCGTACGGGAAGTGCGCGTCCTCGCCGTCCAGCTGGGGCCCGCCGCCGGGGAAGTGCTTGGTGGTGCACGCCACACTGTCGGGGCCGAGGCGGTCACCCTGGAAGCCGGCGAGGTAGGCCGCGGTGAATTCCGACACCCGCGCAGCATCCTGTCCGAACGTCTGCGCCTGCCGACCCCAGCGCGGCTCGGTGGCCAGGTCGATCTGCGGGTGGAGAGCCGCGCGGATGCCGACGGCCCGGTACTCACGGCGGGCGATCTCGGCGAACTCGCGAACGGTCTCGACGTCGTCGAGAGCGGCCAGCCCCAGCCCTTCGGGCCACTGCGAGAACGGGCCCGCCGAGAAGGCGACGCCGGTGTTCTCGACGAACGCGTGCCGCGGATCGGTGCTGATCGTCACGGGGACGCCGTGCGGGGTCGTCTCGGCGAGCGCCTGCAACCGGTTGTTCCACTCGGCCGCCTGCCGCGCGGTGCGGATGGCGTGCACGTTGAAGTGGGTCATGTTCTTGCCGACGACGACCTCGGTGGTCGCCGACTTCGAGATACGACCCGGTGTCTCGAGCAGCTCGCCCTCGTCACCGACCTCGATGACGGTCTGGAAGAGCAGACCGCACTTCTCCGCGAGACTGAGTCGCCCGAGGAGGTCGGAGGTGCGCTCCTCGGCGCTCAGGCGGGGGTCTTCGTACGGGTCCATCACGCCGTTGCCGTTGAGATCGCGGAAGCGCGTGCCGTCGGGGGCGTGGAGGAAGGAGGCGGGAGTCATCGGGTCCTTTCCGACCGGATCGGGAGTGGTCATTTCAGGCCCGTCGAGGCGATGCCCTGGATGAAGTAGCGCTGGAGGAACACGAACAGCACGATGATCGGGGCGATCACCAGCACGGAGCCGGCCAGGAGAAGCCCGTAATCGGTCGCGTTCTGCCCGGTCGAGTACAGCGACAGCGCAACGGGCAGGGTGTACATGCCCTCGCTCTGCGCGGCGACCAGCGGCCACAGGAAGTTGTTCCACGACGCCAGGAACGTGAGGATGCCGAGGGTCGCCAGCGGCGGCCCGCACAGCGGCATCACGATGCGGGCGAACACGCGCAACTCCCCCGCCCCGTCGATGCGCGCGGCCTCGAGGAGAGAGTCGGGGATTCCGAGCATGAACTGCCTCATGAGGAAGACGCCCAGCGGGGTGGTGACGAACGGCAGGATGAGCGCGGCGTAGCTGTTGACCAGTCCGAGCGAGGACACCATGACGAACAGCGGCACGAAAGTGACGACACCCGGCACCATGAGAGTCAGCATGACGACGAGGAACAGCGCCCTCTTCCCGGGGAAGTCCATCTTGGCCAGCGCGTAGCCGACCATCGAGCAGAACACCAGGTTGCCGAGCACGGTGAACAGCGCCACCAGCACGCTGTTGCCGAAGAACTGTCCGAAGTTGAGCTCGCCGAACCAGGCGGTGAAGTTGTCCCAGGTGAACTCCTGCGGCCACCATGTGGGCGGGCGCTGCAGGATCTCGCGTTGCGTCTTGACCGACCCCAGCAGCATCCAGGCGAACGGCACCAACCAGACCAGCAGGCCGACGACGAGCACGGTGTAGGTGAGCACGCGACCCGACATCCCGCGCCGCTGGGGACGGCGGGGCGGACGAGCGCGTTCTTCGGGCGTGAGTGCGGCGGGCGCCGCCGCAGTGGTGAGAGCCATGTCGATCTCCTCGTCAGTCCTTCGAGCGCAGCAGGCGGAACTGCACGAGGCTCAGCAGCGCGATGGCCAGGAACAGGATGTAGCTGGCCGCGGACGCGGCGCCGTATTCTCCGAAGCCGAACTGCTTGAACGTGTAGTAGGCCACCGAGAGGGTGGAGTTGAGCGGGCCGCCCTGCGTCATCACGAACGCTTCTTCGAAGAACTGCAGGAACCCGACGGAGATGAGCACCGCGCCCAGCAGCAGCGTCGGACGCAGCAGCGGCAGGGTGATGGAGGTCAGACGCCGCCATGCGGAGGCGCCGTCCATCAGGGCGGCCTCCTTCACGTCGACGGGGATCGCCTGGAGGCCGGCGAGGAAGATCACCATGAGGGTTCCGACGTTGCGCCACACTGCCATCGCGATCAGCGACGGGAGTGCCCACGTGGTGTCGTTGAGCCAGTCGGGACCCTGGATGCCGACCACCGCGAGGGCGGCGTTGAGCAGGCCCTCGGGCTGAAGGATGTAGCGCCAGACCACCGAGACGGCGACGATGCTCGTCACGACGGGGGCGTAGAAACCGACGCGCAGCACCGAGACGACCCGGCCTCGGCCGGAATTCAGCGCGAGTGCGAGGGCGAGCGCCAGCGCCATCGTGACGGGGATGCCGACGATCACGAAGGTGCCGGTGACGGTGAGGGAGGTCAGGAACACCGGGTCGCCGAGCACGGCCGCGTACTGCTCGAGCCCGACGAAGTTCACGGAGAAGGGCGAACGGATGTCGGCGGCGCGGAAGTCGGTGAACGACATCGCGAACGATCCGACGATCGGCACGACCATGAACAGCGCGAAGACGATGACGAAGGGCAGGGCGAAGCCCCACGCGATCCATCCCTGACGGCGCCGACGGCTCACGCCGCCGCGCACCGGGGTGCGACCCGACCGGAGCCCGGTCGCACCCGCGAGTGCCTGCGTCATGACGTCAGTCCAGTCCGAGGGAGTCGGCGGTGGCCTGGAGCTCGGCGAGACCGTCGGCCGGGCTCAGCTGGCCCAGGCGGATCTTCTCGAGCATCGCGTCACCGGCCGCTGCGACCTGCACCCACGTGGTGGTCACCGGAACCGACTTCGCCGTCTCCAGCTGCGTGCCGAAAGCCGCGAGGGTCGCCGACCCACCGAGGGCGTCGTCGTCCCAGGCTGCCTGCACCGCCGGGAGATCGCCGGTCGCCTCGTACCACTTGACCTGCGTCTCGGGCTGCGACAGCCACTGCGCGAGCTTCCAGGCACTCGCGGCGTTGTCGGAGTTGTCGAACACGGCGAGGTTCGCACCGCCACTGAACGACGTCGAAGACTCCCGGGTGGGAAGGACCGCGGTGCTGAACTTCTCGGAGAAGCCCTCGCCGCCCAGCTGCTCGAGCTGACCGATCAGGAAGGGGCCGTCGATGAGCATCGGGGTCGCGCCGGAGATGAAGTCGGCTTCCTGCGCACCCGCCGAACGGTCTGCGGCCGGGTTCGAGACACCGTCGGTGAAGTAGCTCTGGTAGTACTCGTACGCCTCGACGGCCTCGGGGCTGTCGAGCGTCCACTCCGAGCCGTTCTCGAGCTCGACGCCGTTGGACCACGGCATCCAGAGGGTTCCCTGGAACGAGTCGTTGCCGGCGGGGAAGCGGAGGCCGTACTCGGCGCCGCCCTTGGCCTGCATGTCGGAGGCCATCTGCTTCAGCTCGTCCCACGACGTGGGGGCCGTGGTCCAGCCGGCCTGGGCGGCGATGTCGGTGCGGTAGTAGAGCACGCGGGTGTCGACGTACCAGGGCATGCCGGTGGCCCGGTCGCCGATCATCGTCGAGTCGACCGCTCCCGGGAAGACGCCGTCGGTGTCGAGATCGGTCGGAACCGTCTGGAACGCGCTCTCGAAGTCGGCCATCCACGTCGACCCGACCATCGCGATGTCGGGGGTGTTGCCGCCGGCGATCGCCGTCTGGAACTTGCTGTAGGCGGCGTCCCAGGGAATGGCGGTGACCTCGACGTCGACGCCGGGGTTCGCCTCTTCGAACTCGGAGACGAAGCCGGGCAGGGCCTCGCCCTCGGCACCCATGGCCCACATCGTGATCGTGCCGGTGGCTTCGGCATCACCGATGGTGGATGCTTCGGCGGGGCCGGCGGCTTCGTCGGCGCTGCGACCGCACCCGGTGAGGGCGAGGGCTGCGGCGGCGATGAGGGCGACCGCGCTCAGTCGTGGGTGTTTCATCATGTTCCTCCTCGAACGTGCGCGCCCCGGTGGGGCCCGTGCTTCGTCTTCGAATCGTTTATGCGCTTAAACAGCGCGTTCAACAGAGTAGGTCGCGGCGGCGACGAACGCAACCGGCGGCGGCGCGACAGCGCTTCGGGGCGCGTTTTACCGCTCGGGGCGCGGAATCTCGTGCCCCGAGCTGAGAAGTACGCCCCAGACCGGCGGCGGGCGTTCACCGCGGGGCGTGGGCCTTGAGGAACTCGTACACGTCGGTCGCGTCGACCCCCGGGAAGGCCCCGGTCGGCAGGGTCGCTAGCAGCGTCCGGGGCGTCCGCACGGTGGGCCAGGAATTCTCCCGCCACGCGGCCTCCAACTCGGCGGGAGCACGACGGCAGCACACGTCGACCGAGTGCTTCGACACCCCGCGGTTGGGCGTGTCGCGCCCGAGGAACCATTTCGTGTCGTCGAACCGCACCCCCACGCTCACCGAGTGCTCCCCCTCGCTGGATGCTTCGACCCGGGCCGTGCACCAGTACGTGCCGTTGCCCGTGTCGGTGTACTGGTAATACGGGTTGAATCTGTCGTCGACGTCGAAGACCACGCGGCTCGTCCAGCGACGGCAGCACATCTGCCCCTCGATGGCCCCCAGCCGGTCGGTGGGGAAGTTCACGTCGTCGTTCTCGTAGGCCTTCGTGATCGTGCCCGACTCGTGCACCTTCAGGAAGTGCACGGGTATGCCGAGGTGCGTCGTGGCGAGGTTGGTGAAGCGGTGCGCCGCCGTCTCGTACGACACCGAGTAGGCGTCGCGGAGATCCTCGATGCTGATGGCGCGGGCCTGTTTCGCGTCGCGCAGGAACGGCACGGCGTGGGACTGCGGAACCAGCAGCGCTCCGGTGAGGTAGTTCGTCTCGACGCGCTGGCGCAGGAACTCCGCGTAGCTCGTGGGCTCGCTGTGCCCGAGGATGCGACTCGACAGCGCCTGCAGCACGGCGGTGCGCGGATCGCCCTTCGCCGTGAGGCGGCTCGAGAGGTACAGGCGTCCGTGGGCGATATCGGCGACGCTGCGGGTGGTCTGCGGGAGATCGGGCACGTAGTGCAGCGTGAAACCGAGGTGCCCGGCGATGTCGTTCGCCGTGCGCTGCGTCAGAGGACCACCGGGGTGGTCGACGGCGTCGAGGATCTCCTCGGCCCGCCGCTCGAGCTCGGGGAAGTAGTTGTCCTGCGTGCGCATCAGGCGGCGCAGCGCCACGTTGGCCCGCCGCGCCTCCTCGGGGGTCGCCGCGCGCTCGTCGCGCAGACGGTCGATCTCGCCCTGCAGCGCGAGCATCGCCCGCAGCACCTCGTCGGGCACGGTCTTGCCCACCCGGAACGGCTCGATGCCGAGCGCGGTGAAGGTCTGCCCGCGCATCGCCCGCTCCACGGCGATCTCGAGCGTCGAGCGCTCATCGAGGGTCTCCGACGCGAGGATCGCGTCGAGTGAGGTGCCGAGCGCGCGGGCGATCGACTGCAGCAGGGTGAGCTTGGGCTCGCGCCGCCCGTTCTCGATGACCGACAGCTGGCTCGGCGCGCGACCGACCGCGGCAGCGAGCTCGTCGAGGGTCATCCCCCGCTCGGAGCGGAGCTGACGGATACGGCGACCGATGGTGAGTGCGTCCACTCCTCCATCGTCGGAAGGATCGGATGCTGCGGGGAGACGAACGACGTCGTTCATCCCGGGATTCTGTCACGAAAACAGAATTCTCGAGATTCTTCTGCTGACTTTCCTCCGCAGGACCCCTCACTCTTCACGGATGGTGGGGGAAGAACCGGCGATGCATCGCAGCATCCGCCCCATCCCGAGGAGACGACGATGACGATCCAGGCCACGCCCGGCAGGGCGCCCCTCCGCCCCGGCGACCAGACCCAGACCGCTGCCGAACTGCGCGAGCTGTGGGACACCGATCCCCGCTGGGACGGCGTCGAACGCACCTACTCCGCCGACGACGTCGTACGCATTCGAGGAAGCGTGCGGGAGGAGAACACCCTTGCCCGGCGCGGCGCGGAGAACCTCTGGAACCTCCTGCACACCGAGCAGTACGTCCGCGCCCTCGGCGCCTACACCGGCGGCCAGGCCGTGCAGCAGGTGCGGGCGGGCCTGAAAGCCATCTACCTCTCGGGATGGCAGGTCGCCGCGGACGGCAACCTTTCGGGGCAGACCTACCCCGACCAGAGCCTGTACCCGGCCAACTCCGTGCCCGCGGTCGTGCGGCGCATCAACAACGCCCTGATCCGGCAGGACCAGATCGAGCACGCCGAGGGCACGACCAGCGCCGACTGGCTCGCCCCCATCGTCGCCGACGCCGAGGCGGGCTTCGGCGGACCGCTCAACGCCTATGAGCTCGCGCAGTCGCTCATCGAGGCCGGGGCCGCCGGCATCCACTGGGAGGACCAGCTCGCGAGTGAGAAGAAGTGCGGGCACCTCGGCGGCAAGGTGCTGGTGCCCACGCGACAGCACATCCGCACCCTCAACGCCGCGCGCCTGGCTGCGGACGTCGCGGGCGTGCCGACGGTCATCATCGCCCGCACCGACGCCCTGGCCGCCGACCTGCTCACCAGCGACGTCGACGAGCGCGACCGGGAGTTCACCACCGGCGAGCGCACCAGCGAGGGCTTCTACCGCGTGCGGCCCGGTCTCGACTCCGTCATCAGCCGAGGACTCGCCTTCGCCCCCTACGCCGATCTGCTCTGGGTCGAGACCGGCGAACCCGACATCGAGCTGGCCCGCGCGTTCGCCGCGGCGATCCACGAACGATTCCCGGGCAAGCTCCTCGCCTACAACTGCTCGCCGAGCTTCAACTGGAAACGCCACCTCGACGACGCGCAGATCGCCTCGTTCCAGGCCGAGCTCGCCGACCTCGGCTACAAGTTCCAGTTCATCACCCTGGCCGGGTTCCACGCCGTGAACCACGCGATGTTCGACCTCGCCAAGGGATACGCCGAGCGCGCCATGAGCGCGTACGTCGAACTGCAGGAGGCTGAGTTCGCCTCCGAAGCGCGCGGCTACACCGCGACCAAGCACCAGCGCGAGGTCGGCACGGGCTACTTCGACGCCGTCTCGACCGCGCTCAATCCCGACAGCGCCACCCTCGCGCTGGCGGGATCCACCGAAGCATCCCAATTCCACTGAGCATCCCTCGAGAGTCCACGACACCCGGACGACGCATCGCCCGCTCCCGGGTGTCTCGGACTCTCACCTCACAGACAGGACACGATCATGACCCTGCTCACCGAACCCCCACCCACCCTCGAGATCGCCGGCCCTCTCGGCGACCGCTATGACGAGATCCTCACGCCCGAGGCGATCGCCTTCGTCTCGGCTCTGCACGCGCGATTCGGCGGCCGGCGCCTCGACCGGCTCGCCGACCGCCTCCGCCGCCACTTCCAGATCGGCATCGGGCACGACCCGAGCTTCCGCGACGACACCGCCTACATCCGGGCCGACACGACGTGGCGGGTGGCGGGTGCGGGTCCGGGTCTCGAAGACCGCCGGGTGGAGATCACCGGACCGACCGACCCGAAGATGGCGATCAACGCGCTGAACTCCGGCGCCCGGGTCTGGCTCGCCGACCAGGAGGACGCGACCTCGCCGACCTGGAAGAACGTCATCGAGGGGCAGCTGACGCTCCGCGACGCGATCCGCGGGCAGCTGCAGTTCACCAGCGCGGAGGGCAAGCACTACGCGGTGACGGCCGAGCGTACGCCGACGATCGTCATGCGCCCGCGCGGCTGGCATCTGCCCGAGAAGCACCTGCGGTTCACCGACCGCGAGGGGCGCGAGCTCGCCGCATCCGGCTCGCTCGTCGACTTCGGGCTGTACGTCTTCCACAACGCGCAGGCGCTCATCGACGCGGGCCGGGGTCCGTACTTCTACCTCGCCAAGCTCGAGTCGGCACAGGAGGCGCGGCTGTGGGACGACGTCTTCTCGTTCAGCGAGCGCGCGCTCGGCATCGCGCACGGCACGATCCGCGCGACCGTGCTGATCGAGACGCTGCCGGCGGCATTCGAGATGGAGGAGATCCTCTACGCCCTCCGCGACCACTGCGCGGGACTCAACGCGGGCCGCTGGGACTACATCTTCTCGATCATCAAGAACTACCGGGGCCGCGGAGCCCGGTTCGTGCTGCCCGACCGCAGCGACGTGACGATGACCGTGCCGTTCATGAGGGCCTACACCGAGCTGCTCGTGACGACCTGCCACCGCCGCGGAGCCTACGCGATCGGCGGCATGAGCGCTTTCATCCCGAATCGCCGCGACCCCGAGGTGACCGCCCGCGCGTTCGAGAAGGTGGCGGCCGACAAGAAGCGCGAGGCCGGCGACGGCTTCGACGGCACGTGGGTCGCGCACCCCGACCTCATCCCAGTGGCGCGCGCCGAGTTCGACGCGGTGCTCGGCGACCGGCCGAACCAGGTCGGTCGGCGCAGCGCCCCGGCGACGGTCGACCGTGCGCGCGAAGAGGCGACGGCGAAGCGCCTGCTCGACGTGCACATCGGACTGCCGATCACGGCGGCCGGGGTGCGCGGCAACGTCGCCGTGGCCATCCGCTACCTCGAGGCGTGGCTGCGCGGTCAGGGAGCCGTCGCGATCGACAACCTCATGGAGGATGCGGCGACGGCCGAGATCTCGCGCTCGCAGGTGTGGCAGTGGATCCACCAGGACCGCACCACCGACGACGGCACCCCGATCACGCGGGACTACGTCGAGTCGCTCATCGCCGAGGAGCTCGCCGAAGCGGCACGCACGCCCGGCGATCGTTTCGACGACGCGGCCGCGCTCTTCCGGGAGGTCGCGCTGCGCGAGGAGTTTCCCGCGTTCCTGACGGTGCCCGCCTACACGAAGTACCTGTAGCGGCCCGGCGTCGCTTGAGAGCCCGAGACACCCGGATGCTGCGCCCGCGCGCTCCGGGTGTTTCGGGCTTTCAGCGGGCGAACGGAGCGCCGCGGCCGAAGGCGCGCTCGACGAAGCGCCGCGCGATGAGGGAATGCGCCTCGGCGTCGGGGTGCAGCGCATCGGGGAGCGGCAGAGCCTCCGCGTCGGCCGCGCCGTAGAGATCGAGCCCGTCGAGGTAGTGCAGGTGCGGATCGTCGGAGCGCGTCTCGACGACTGCGCGCAGGGCGTCGCGGATCACCTCGAGCGTCAGACTCCCCCGCGCGACGTCGGCGGGGGAGCCGGTGGCGACGAACCGCACCCGGCCCGTCGTGAAGCTCGTCGGATCGAACGCACCGGGGCCGGGAGTGGACTCGTGGATGCCGCAGAAGATCGGCGAGACCACGAGAAGGGGCGTGTCGGGGTGGCCGTCGCGGATCGTGTCGAGGAATCCGTGCACGGCCGGCACGAAGGTGCGCAGGCGGAATCCGTCGAGGTTCACGACGTTGATGCCGAGCTTCACGCTGATCAGATCGGCCGGAGCATCACGGATCACCCGCGCGAGGAAAGGATCCACCTGAGCGCTGCCCCCGAGCCCGAGGTTGCGCAGCTCGATGCCGCCCGCAGCCCGGGCCGCGGCCACAGGCCAGATCTCGGTCGGTGCGACGGCGTTGGAGCCCTGGCTGATCGAACTGCCGTGGTGCACCCACCGTCTCCGACGGTCGGTGAGCGGCGCGATCGGCGCGTCGGTGCGCAGGTCGACGAGGTCGAGCGCCTCGTTGTGGGGCAGCCAGATCTCGACGACCTTCGATCCCTCTCCCAGGTCGTCGACCCGCGTCGTGTGCGTCCCGCCCGGGCGCGCTGTCGAGCCGCCGGTCTGCAGGTCGACCTCGACGCTGTCGCCCCCGGCCAGTTCGTCGCGCCGCCGCAGCACACCGTCGACGACGACGTCGATGCGCCCCCGGGGCCGATCGAAGCCCCGGTAGGCGACGCGCGACGGATGGGTGACGAGTTCGATCACCGTCGCCGCGGTCTCGAACGTCAGGCACACCCCGGAGGGCTGGGCCTCCATGGAGCGCAGCTGCGGGTCGGGGAACTGCCGCCCCACCCACGCCGGCAGACGGTGCGGGGTCACACCCCGCGCGACGGTCTCGAGTTCGGCCGCCCCGCGAACGAGGTCGGGGGTGAACGGTGTGGAGATCATGAGTCGCTTCCTTCGGGCCACGAATCGAGGGCGCGGTCGAGGGCGTCGACGGCCGCCGTCCACGAGGCGTCCTCGGAGTCGGGACGGTGCGCGAACGCCTCGGCACGGGTGAGGGCGAGAAAGCCGTTGACGGTCGCTCCGACCAGCCGCGCGGCGTGGACGACGTCGTCGTCGGGAACGCGGTAACCCCGCACGACGGCGAGGAGGAGACCAGCGACCCGGGCCGCCTCAGGCGACCCGGCGACGGCGGGCGAGGCGGGTCGCTGCAACGCCGCCCATGCCCCGGGCCGCGCGATCGCGTAGTCGCGGTGGGCGTCGGCGAGGCCGCGGAGCGCCTCACGCCCCGAACGCCCGGCCACCGCCGCTGCGGTGCGCTCTGCCACCTCGCCGAGCGCCAGAACCTGCACTCCGTCGAGAAGCGGGCCGAGCCCGTCCACGTGTTCGTAGAGGCTCGCGGGCTTCACCCCGAGCCGGCGGGCGACCGCCGAGACCGTGACGGCGGCGAGACCGTCGCTGTCGGCGAGCGCGGCGGCGTCGGCGATCACCGATGCGGTCGTGAGGTGGGCTCGGGGCATGCGTCGAACCTACACCCCTAAGGCTGCAACCTATAACCTGTAGGTTGCCGTCACGAGGGTGTCATGAGCGAGATGAGTATCTCGGATGCTGCGAGGGTACGGAACGCGGGATCGACCACCCGGCGGCAGCCGTCCAGCTCGACCGTGAACCCCTCGGCGCCGCTGCGCGCTCCGAGCGGCTGCGCGACGACGAACCGCGACGCGACCTCCGGGCAGTGGGCGCTCACCTCCGCGGCACCCGAGACCTCGGCGAGCGCGGCCGCCGCATCCGCCGCATCCAGCTGGAGAACGCCCGCGAAGATCCCCTCGTCACCGATCATGCGCACGCCGCCCTGCGTCGTGTCGGAGGCGTAGACGCACACGCGCATGCCCTCGACGTCCGCCGCGTCAGGGAGGGCCGGAGGGTCGTAGGGGATCGTCGCGACGCTCTCGCCGCTCCCCTCGTCGGCCGGCGCGGCCCGAGGGGTCTCGAGGTCGGAGGTCAGAACGTTCAGCACCGTGACGCTCGCCCGCGTCTCGCACCCGGCCGCAACGGCCTCAGGCGTCGAGAAGATCGACAGGGGAGTGAAGACCTCGTCGGCGACGACGAGCCGCGCGAGCTGCTCGTCGACGGCGTCGAGCTTCGGCTGGCTGCACCCGGTCGACGGGTACGACAGACGCACGAACCGGCCGGCGGCGTCTTCGGCCCACAGGTCCGGCGCGATGACCATGTTCGCCGCGCACGCGCCGAACCAGCGCGGGTCGCTCGGCGCGTCGAGCGCCGAGAGGAGCGGTGCGAGGTCTCCCTCGAAGCGCTCGACGAGGGTGCCCGACCACACGGCGCCGCCGTCGAGCTCGCGCGTCGCGAACGGACCGCAGCGGTAGACGGCGACGGGGGCGAATCCGGCGGGCACGGTGCCGGCCGTCGCAGACCCCTCGGCCTCGCCCAGAGGGTCGGCGCAGACCATCTCGTCGACGATGCTCGCCTCGCCCCGCGGCTCGGGCACGATTCCCGGCGCTCCCCCGCATCCGCTCAGCAGCAGCATCCCCGCGACGCCACAGACCGCCGCGATGACCGATCCTCGACGCATCAGCGCACCCCCTCGTTCCACGCTAAACGGGCCGCACGGGCCCCCACGCAACAGAGCGATAACGATGCTCCGGGCGATCAGCCGCCGGCCGGAAACCCGAAGACGTGCAGCCCGAGGTCGGCCGACAGCCGTTCGCTGACGACGCGGCCCCGCACGCTGGTGCCCTGCTCATCGAGCGGCGGGCTCACGACCGCGGCCCCCAGCAGCCCGGGCACCGACAGCACGATCGCCCCCGACACACTCGATTTCGCGGGCACGCCGACGGCGCGCATCCACCGCCCCGAGCCGTCGTAGACCCCGCACGTGGCCATCACCGACACCACGTCGCGGGCGACACGCGTCGGGACGACCCTCTCGCCCGTGACGGGGTTGACCCCGCCGAGCGCGAGGGTTGCGCCCATGACGGCGAGCGTCTGCGCGTCGACCAGCACCGCGCAGGCCCGGGCGTAGACGGCGACCGCATCGTCGGCTCCGACCTCGAGGGTGCCTTCGGCCCGCATGAGGTGCGCAAGGGCGTGGTTGCGGTCGCCCAGCAGGTGCTCGGAGCGCGCGACCTCGTCGTCGATCTCGAGATCGCGACCGGCGAAGGCCGAGAGGCCGCGCACGATCCGTTCGGTGCGAGCGTCGGGATCGTCGCCGTCGACCAGGGCCGCCGTCAGGAGCGCGCCGGCGTTGACCATCGGGTTCGGCGGACGCCCGGTGTGACTCTCGAGCTTGATCGCGTCGAACGCCTCGCCGGTCGGCTCGATGCCGATGCGATCGAGCGCCTCACCGTCGGTGTCGAGCAGCGCGAGCGCGAAGAGGAAGGGCTTCACCGCCGACTGCACGCCGAACGCGACATCGGCCTGCGCGCTCGCGCGCACCGTGCCGTCGTCGAGCACCACGGCGATGCCGCACAGGTCGGGGTCGGCGTCGGCGAGCTGCGGGATGCTCTCGTCGACCGCTCCTCCCGTCTCGGGCAGGACGCGCTCGCGGAGCGCCTCGAGGTCGTACGCGCGGGGGTCGGCGGGACTCATCCCCCCAGCCTGTCAGGGTCTCGGGATGCTGCGGGCCACCCGCTCGAGCGCCTCGGGCAGACGCTCGAGGATCGAGACGTGCCCGGCACCCCGTCGAACACCGGCTGAGCCTACGTAACCGCACGGGTCGCCGGATAAGCTCGGGGCGTGACGACCAGCGCCCCCTCCTCCCGCACACCCGCCCTGTCGAACAAGCTGAGCGCGATCGCCGAGTCGGCGACGCTCAAGGTCGACGCCAAGGCGAAGGCACTGCAGGCCGCAGGCCGCGACGTCATCTCGTACGCCGCGGGCGAGCCCGACTTCCAGACCCCGTCGTTCATCGTGGATGCTGCGGCCGAGGCGCTCTCCGACCCTGCCAACTACCGCTACACCCCCGCGGCCGGTCTCCCCGTGCTGCGCGAGGCGATCGCGGCGAAGACCCTGCGCGACTCGGGCTGGGAGGTCTCTCCCTCGCAGGTGATCGTCACCAACGGCGGAAAGCAGGCCGTCTACCAGGCCTTCCAGACCGTGGTGAACCCGGGCGACGAGGTGCTGCTGCCCGCGCCGTACTGGACGACCTACCCCGAGGCCATCGCGCTCGCCGACGGTATTCCCGTCGAGGTGTTCGCCGGCGCCGACCAGGACTACAAGGTCACCGTCGAACAGCTCGAGGCGGCTCGCACCGACCGCACGACCGTGCTCGTGTTCGTCTCTCCCTCGAACCCCACCGGTGCCGTCTACACGCCCGAAGAGACCACGGCCATCGGCGAATGGGCTCTCGAGCACGGCCTGTGGGTCATCAGCGACGAGATCTACCAGAACCTCGTCTACGACGGCGCTCGCGCGGTGTCGATCGTCGAGGCGGTGCCCGCCCTCACCGCGCAGACGATCCTCGTCAACGGCGTCGCGAAGACCTACGCGATGACCGGGTGGCGCGTGGGCTGGATGGTCGGCCCCGCCGGCGCGATGAAGCTCGCCGCCAACCTGCAGTCGCACCTGTCGTCGAACGTCAACAACGTCGCCCAGCGCGCCGCCCTGGCCGCTCTCACCGGCCCGCAGGACGAGGCCGAGGAGTTCCGCCTCGCCTTCGACCGTCGCCGCCGGCTCATCGTCGAGGAGCTCTCGAAGATCGACGGCGTCACGGTTCCGAACCCCCTCGGCGCCTTCTACGTGTACCCCGACGTCACGGGCCTCCTCGGACGCGAGTGGGCGGGCAAGACCCCCACCACGACCCTCGAGCTCGCCGACCTCATCCTCGACGAGGCCGAGGTCGCCGTCGTCCCCGGCGAGGCTTTCGGACCCAGCGGCTACCTGCGCCTGTCCTACGCTCTCGGCGACGCCCAGCTGCTCGAGGGCGTCCGCCGCCTCCAGCGCCTGTTCGCGTAGCATCCGCCGGCACATCGACGGCGAGAGCGTCCGGCGACGTCACGACCGCCGCTCCTGTCGGCGGGCCCGGGACCCTCGCTAGAGGTCGACGCCGACGAGCACCGGTTCGGGCTGCAGCAGCAGGCCGAACTCGGCCTGCACGCGCTGCTGCGTGAAGCGCGCGAGCTGCGCGATCTCGCCGGCGCTCGCGCCGCCCCGGTTGGTGACGGCGAGGGTGTGCTTCGTCGAGAGCCCCGCACGCGATCGTGGCAGCGAGAACCCCTTGCCCAGCCCGGCGTGCTCGATCAGCCACGCCGCGCTCACCTTCACCTCGGTCGTGACCGTGACCGGCGGCGGCACCACGCCGTCGAAGGCGGCGAGGGGGATCACCGTCACCGGGTCGACGTACGGCGCGAGCGGCCAGCGCGGGCACTCCGCGGGAAGCGTGCGGGCGAAGGCCTCCGAGACGATCGCATTCTGGAAGAACGACCCGGCGCTCCACGTGTCGGGATCGGCGTCGTCGAGAACCATGCCCTTCCGGGCGCGCGTCGCCAGCACGTGATCGCGGATCCACGAGAGCGAGACGGATGCGTCGGGCTCGAGCCCGAGCGCCGTGCGCAGCTGCTCGCCCGCCACCGGAATCTCCCCCGCACCGACGACGGCGAGTTCGAGGGTGATCGACAGCACGACGGCCGGACGCTCCGGCACCGAACCGTAGTGGTGCTTGAGCACCGACGTGCGGAACCCGAGTCCGAGGTCGGCCGCAGCGACGACCGAGACGTCGCCGGTGGCCTCGTCGATCAGCTCGACCTCGACGAGGGTCTGCACGATCTCCTGACCGTAGGCGCCGACGTTCTGCACGGGCGCGGCACCGGCGGTGCCGGGGATGCCCGACATGGCCTCGATTCCGGCGAGGCCGTGCGCCACGGTGTACGCGACGAGGGCGTCCCAGTCGTGCCCGGCCTGAACGCGCAGCCGCAGCGTTCCGGGGCGCGAACCGGGGAGCGGTTCGATGCCCGACGTGCGCACCCGCACGACGGTGCCCTCGAACGGCTCGTCTCCGACGAACAGGTTCGACCCGCCCCCGATCACGAGCCACGGCTCGCCCGCCGCCCAGAGTTCGCGCAGCTCCGTCACGAGCTCGTCGGTCGTTCCGGCCTCGAACATGCGGGCGGGCGCGGCGCCCGTGCGCAGCGTCGTCAGACGGGCGAGCGCGACGGGTTCGGTCTCGGGCATGGTCAGGCCCGACGCACCCGCACCTGGGCCTTGCCCAGGACGGTGGTCGACGCGGCGGTGACCGTGAGATCGATGCGAGCGGTGTCGTCGTCGAGCGCGCCGATCTTCGCCGAGACGTGCACGTCGGCGCCCGCCTCGGGGTCGACCAGCACCGGACGGGTGAAACGCACGCCGTACTCGAGGACGCGCGCCGGGTCGCCGAGCCATTCCTCGACGGTGCCGATCGCGATCCCCATGGTCAGCATGCCGTGGGCGAGCACGCCCGGGAGCCCGACGGCCACGGCGACGTCGTCGCGGTAGTGGATGGGGTTGAAGTCGCCCGAGGCCCCCGCGTACCGCACCAGCGATTCGCGGGTCAGGTGCACGGAGCGCTCGGCGATCACGTCGCCGACGGCGAGGTCGGTCATGCCTCCCCCTCCCCCACGAGCAGCACGCTCGTGGCTGTGACGACGTGGGCACCGGCCGCGTCGACGATCTCGGCGTCGCTGGTGACCATCGCGTTGCCACCGAGCGTGCGGATGCCGCCCACGGTCAGGGTCGCGGTCAACTCGTCGCCCGCGACGATCGGACGGCTGTAGCGGAAGCGCTGCTCGGCGTGCACGAGGCGCGAGAGCTCGATGCCCGATTCGGGCTCGGCGAGCAGCTGCTGGAGAGTGATGTCCTGCACGACCATCGCGAACGTCGGGGGCGCGACGACGTCGGCGTAGCCCAGGGCCCGGGCGGCCTCGGGATCGCTGTACTGAGGGGCCTCGGCGAAGACGGCGCGCGCGAACTCGCGCACCTTCTCTCGCCCGACCAGGTAGGGAGGGGTCGGCGGGAAGACACGGCCGACCAGATCGGGATTCACGGGCACGGCACCATCCTACCGAGCCGGATCCGAACTCCTCCGGCCGCCGACCGCGCGCGACGTCAGCGCTGGTGGCGTCCGCGGATCGCCTTCATCGCCATCTGCACGGAGATGAAGACCAGGAACGCCGCGAACAGCACGTTGCCCACGAACGGGTCGACCAGCGTCGCGATCCACGCGCCGAGGGCCGTCGTCGTGCACGCGGCGAGACCGATCATGGCGGCGGCGCGCAGGTCGACGTTCTTGCGGCGGAGGTTGCCGACGGTGCCCGAGATGGCCGTGGGGATCATCATGAGCAGCGACGTGCCCTTGGCGATGAGGTCGCTCGTGCCGAAGAGCAGCATCAGCGCCGGCACGACGATGATGCCGCCTCCGACGCCGAGGAGCCCCGCCAAGACGCCGGTGATCACGCCGAGCGTGGCGAGCCCCGCTCCGCTGAGCCAGGTGAGCTCCAGCTCGGCGTCGCGCGAGGGGATGATGAAGAAGAGGCTCGCGATGACGATCACGAGGAACGCCACGAACGCCCACCGCAGCGCCGTCTGCGACACCTTCGGCAGCAGCCAGGTGCCGATCTGCGCGCCGATCACGGCGCCGATCGCGAGGATGATCGCGGGGATCCAGGCCACCGAACCGTGGACGGCGTACGAGATCACTCCCACCGACGCGGTCGGAACGATGGCGGCGAGCGACGTGCCCGCGGCGAGGCGCTGATCGAAGCGGAGGATCAGCACGAGGAGCGGCACGATGACCGTTCCGCCGCCGACCCCGAACAGCCCCGAGAGCAGGCCCGCGAGCAGGCCCACCCCGATGCACGTCATCACGAACCGGGTGCCGCGCCGCGGCTCAGGGGAAGAGGTCATGCGTCTCGCTTCGATCGCGGCCCCGGGCTGGGCCGCGTCCACACTACCGTCGTGCTTCAGCGGCCGAGAACGCGAGAGGCCTGGGAAGAATACGACCCCCGACGGGAGAGCCTCTCCGCCGGGGGTCGTCATCCCCGCGCGGCCAGAAGGTCGGTGACCCGAACACCGACCGATGAGCCGTTGAATCGCGGGGGTGGAGCACTCATGAAGTTAGCGCTGGAAAGCGAGCGCTCCGAGACCATTGACGCCGCGTCGGCACGACTGCTATGCGTCCACGACCGCTCTGCGTCGTCGGGGACGGCCGGCCGGGAATACGAGGTCGGGGGCCGTGTTGTCCCGAAGATGACACAGGTAGGAATCATCGGCGCAGGACACATCGGATCGACCCTGGCACGCGGCTTCGTCGAGCGCGGCTACGACGTGAAGATCGCGAACTCCCGAGGCCCCGAGACCCTGGCGGACCTCGTCTCCGATCTCGGCGATCGCGCCACCGCCGGCACGGCAGAAGAAGCAGCCGCGTTCGGCGAGGTCGTCGTGGTGACCGTGCCCCTCAAGGCGCTCGACCAGGTGCCGGTCGAGCCGCTCTCCGGCAAGATCGTTCTCGACACGAACAACTACTACTGGGAGCGCGACGGCCGCATTCCCGCGCTCGAAGAGAAGCAGACCACGACCTCGCAGATGCTGCAGGAGCACCTCCCCACCTCGAAGGTCGCGAAGGCGTTCAACCACATCACGAGCGGCACGATCCTCACCGACGGCTCCGCCGCGGGCACACCCGGCCGCAGGGCGCTGGCCACCGCGAGCGACCACCCCGAAGCATCCGATCTCGTCGCCTCGATCTACGACGAGTTCGGCTACGACACCGTGAACATCGGCCCGCTGTCCGAGAGTTGGCGCGTGGAGCGCGACCAGCCCGCCTACGTCGTCGCGCAGAACCGCGAGGAGCTCGAGGCGAACCTCGCCCGCGCCACACGCTGAGCGCGCACCCTCACCGTTCGACGACGCTGCGCACGAACCTCTCCAGCTCGGCGTAGGCGCGCTCGCGCGGCCGGGGTCGCGAGAGGAACACGTCGTGCAGGGCTCCGTCGATGCGCGCGATCGTCACGGTCTCTGCGATGCGCGTGGCCCGACGGGCGATGTCGTCGACGACGAGCACCGAGTCGACGTCCGTCATGTCGGGATGCCACGACGCCGCCAGGATCGATCGCGCCGACAGCAGCACCAGGGCGGGCGCTCCGACGTCCACCCCGAGTGCGACACGACGGTGGCCCTCGAGGATCGCGGCCAACCACGCCGGATGCGTCGGGAAGCCCTGCGGCGGACGCCACCCCTTCGGGGAGTCCGGGAGCGAGCCCACCTCGCGCTGCGCGCGCGTGTAGAAGCCCAGGTCGACCACCGGGTGGGAGCCGTACGGGTCGAAACGCGCCCGGGCGTTCACGATCGGAGCGAGCGCCTGCCGGCCCACGGCACCGACCTGGAACTCGAGCCAGGGGCTGTTGAGCACCACCGCGTCCGCGACTCCCGGGTGCCGCGCGGCCCAGAGGGTCAGCACGAGTCCGCCCGTCGAATGGCCGAGCAGCACGAGCCTGCGGCGGCGCGCCGCATCCCACCCCATCGCCTCGAGCGCCGCACCGATGTCGGCGTCGTAGTCCGCGAGCGAACGCATGTCGCCCGGCACCTGACCGGGTCGCAGACTGCGTCCGTAACCGCGCAGGTCGAGGGCGTGGAAGCGCGCGCCGCGCTCGGTCCAGAAGCGGGCGAGCTCGGTCTGGAAGAAGTAGTCCGACCAGCCGTGCACATAGAGCACGTCGACATCGCGCAGCACCCCGCCGAGGCGGGCGAACGGGTGGGGGATGCTGCGCACCAGCGTCGCGACGAGCTCGGCGCCGTCGTCGTCGGCCCCGAGCGGCAGCGTCAGCCGTTCGAAACCCGCCCCGAGGATGTCGGGCGCCCAGGCCTCGCTCATGCGCCCAGCCTAGAGCGCCGGACGGGAGGTGCGAGGAGTGTTCAGACGGGAGGTGATGTGCACACGGGAGGAGCCTGGAGCGCAGGCTGACCTCCGGATTGCACATCTCCTCCCGCAGGCACGAGCGTCACGGCGCCAGGTGGATCCCCTGGGCTACGGCCCTCATGAGGCGCGCCTGCACCGCGGGCCAATCGTTGACGACCGCGCCGTAGCCGACGCGGATGACGTGATAGCCGAGCAGTGCGAGTTCGGCGTCATGAGCGATGTCGGCCTCGCGCTGCGCGCCGACGTGGTGGCCTCCATCGATCTGCAGCACGAGTCGGTCGCCGATGAGGAGGTCGACCGGTCGTCCAGCGATCCAGATCTGACGGCGCAGCGGCAGTCGCATCCATCTCAACCGCGGAACGACGAACGTTTCGAGTCCGGAATCGGCGAACGGATCGGCCTCCTCGCGGATCCGACGCGCCTCCGGACCGAAATCGAGGCGCGCCAGCGCACGGCTGTCGACGAGCCGCTGCCGGAGGGCGGACTCCCATATCGCGAGGGCGACCTCGTACGGCTGGCACGCGGCGACGATCGCCAGAACGTTTTCGATCTCGTCCGTCAGGCTGTCGGGATGGCGGGGAACGAGCGGTCGTCCCCAATGGAGGACGGCACCCGCGACGCCCACGTGGCCCGCGTGGGCGGGTGCCGCGAGATGGGGCGCGTCGTCCCCGAGCACCCAGAGCCCGATACGACGCGCTTGCGTGACGCAGGTCAGGACGACGCCGGCCCGAGCCGCCGCCATCAGGTCGGCGTCCGCCTCGGGGACAGCGACCCATCCCTTGCGCACGCGGAGGAGCGCGCCGGATGTCACGGCCTCACCGATCGCCCGACGCCGGATGCCCCGGTCGATGAGCCGAGACGTGCGCGCAACTCCCCCCAGCCAGCGGACGAGTTCTTCGGGACGCGACATCCCCCCATGGTGAACGGGTGGACCGAGCCGCCCGCTCCCGAGGGCGGCGCTTGTGCGAACTCCCGTCAACGAGCGCGTTGGGGAGGGACAGAGCGAGTCCCGCACGTTCGGACGGGAGGTGATGTGCACACGGGAGGAACCTGGAGCGCAGGCTGACCTCCGGATTGCACATCTCCTCCCGTAGGCACGGCGGCGTTCGGGACTACTCGCCGCGCGAGACCCGCACCATCTCGTCGCGGGGGACGACCTTGACGCGGGCGCGCTCGTGCGGGGCGCCGAGGGCGATCTCGTGCTCGTCGAGTCGGTGCCAGCCGTCGAGGTCGGTCCACCGCACGCCTCGCTCGGCGAGGAGGGCGACGACCGCGTCCTCGGACGGATCTTCGGGCTGCCACCACTGGCCGGCGTCGTTGACGAGGTGGCGAACGGTCTCCATCGCGTCGGACTTCGTGTGGCCGATGAGGCCGACCGGCCCGCGCTTGATCCAGCCCGTGGCGTAGACGCCGGGGACGGGCTCGTTCGAGTCGGGGTGCAGCACCTGGCCCTCCCGGTTCGGGATGACGCCGTGGCGCTCGTCGAACGGCACGCCGGGAAGCGGCGACCCGAAGTAGCCGACCGCGCGGTACAGCGCCTGGATCGGCACCTCGCGGAGCTCGCCCGTGCCCTCGACGCCGCCCTCGGCGTTCGGCCGCGTGCGCTCGTACACGAACGACGAGACCCGACCGTCGGCATCCGTCTTCAGCTCGACGGGCTTCGCCCAGAAGTGCAGGTGCAGGCGTCGCGAGGCTTCGCCGCCGGCGTTGTTCACGCCCGGGCGCTTGCGCCACGACTGCAGCACACGGTCGATGACCATGACCTGCTTGTTGCTCGCGATCGCGGCCTTCGACGCCTCGTCGTAGTCGAAGTCCTCGTCGTAGACGACCATGTCGACGTCGCGCAGCTCGCCGAGCTCGCGAAGCTCGAGCGGGGTGAACTTCACCTGCGCGGGTCCGCGGCGACCGAACACGTGCACGTCGGTGACGGGCGAGGCCTTCAGCCCCTCGTAGACGTTCTCGGGGATCTCGGTGGGCAGCAGGTCGTCGGCGTGCTTGGCGAGCATGCGCGTGATGTCGAGCGCCACGTTGCCGTTGCCGATGACGGCGACGGATGCGGCGTCCAGCGGCCATTCGCGGGGTACATCCGGGTGTCCGTCGAACCAGCTGACGAAGTCGGCGGCCCCGTACGACCCTTCGGCGTCGATGCCGGGGATCTCCAGCGCGGTGTCGCGGATCGCGCCCGTGGAGAAGATGACGGCGTTGTAGTGCTTCTTCAGATCGTCGAGGGTGATGTCCTCGCCGAAGCGCACGTTGCCGAACAGGCGGATGTCGCCGCTGTCGAGCACCTCGCGCAGCGCCGTGATGATGCCCTTGATGCGCGGGTGGTCGGGGGCGACGCCGTAGCGCACGAGACCGTACGGCGCGGGGAGCTGCTCGAAGAGGTCGATCGACACGTCGAACGCGCGCTCGGTCTTCAGGAGGATGTCGGCGGCGTAGATGCCGGCGGGGCCGGCGCCCACGATGGCGAGCCTGAGCTTCGTCATGGGAATCCCTCGTTCTGGGTGCGGGTCGGCGGCCCCGAGGCTGAGGATCCGCCGGCGGGGTCAGCTGGAGCGGTCGGCGACGGCCTGCGCGAAGCGCGTCAGCGCCTCCCGCACGGCTCCGTCGGGGACGGGAGCGAGCGCGTCGATGGCGTCCTGCGACCACTGATGGGCCAGACGCAGCGTGTCGCGCGTGGCATCGTGGTCGCGGAGCTGGGCGAGAGGACCGTCGAGGAGCGCGGGATCGGCACCCTCGGCGATGCGGGAGACACCGTCGTCGATCGTGCCGCGGAGCGCGCGCGATGCGGCGTCGGTGCGCTCGCCGAGCAGGAGATACGGCATCGTCGGCACGCCGGCGCGCAGATCGGTGCCGGGCACCTTGCCGGTCTCGTCGGGGTCGGCCGAGAGGTCGATGACGTCGTCGAGCAGCTGGAAGGCGACACCGGCCTTCTCGCCGAAGGTGCGCATGGCCACTTCGAGCTCGACGGGACCGTGGGCGAAGATCACGCCGGCCTCGGCGGCGGTGGCGATGAGCGAGCCGGTCTTGTCTCCGAGCACGTCGAGGTAGAACGCGACCGGGTCATCGCCCTCGCCGGGTCCGACGGTCTCGTGCATCTGGCCGAGCACGAGGCGCTCGAAGGTGTCGGCCTGCAGGCGGATGGCCCGCTCGCCCTGCCTGGCCATGATCTGGCTCGCGCGGGAGAAGAGGAGGTCACCGGTGAGGATGGCGATGTTGTTGCCCCACACCGTCTGCGCACTGGGCACGCCCCGGCGTACGTCCGCGCCGTCCATGACGTCGTCGTGGTAGAGCGAACCGAGGTGCGTCATCTCGAGCGCGACGGCGGCCTCGACCACGTCGTCGGTGATCCCGTCGCCGAGCTGGGCGGTGAGGATCGTGAGCATGGGGCGGATGCGCTTGCCGCCCGCCTCGTACAGGTAACGGCTGGTCGCATCGGCGAGGGTGTCGGCGATGCTCAGCTCGTGGGCGAGGCTCGTCTCGACGCGGGCGAGACCCTCTTCGACCGTCGACAACAGCCGGCGGGAGCGCGCGCCCGCGAAGATGCGGTCGGCGAGCCCCAGCTTGCCCGCGATGAGTCGGGAGCCCGCGGCAGAAGGTCTCGGGGTCACCGTGTCAGCCTACCGTGCGGGGGTGGAGGAGCTTCATGAGGGGTTGGTCCCCCGGTGCAGCGCTACGATGCCCAACGACAGATTGCGGTAGGCCACGTCGACCCACCCTTCCTCGCGCATCCATGCCGAGAGCGTCGGCTGGTCGGGCCAGTGGCGGATCGACTCGTTGAGGTAGTCGTAAGCCTCGGAGTTGGAGCTGACCACGCGCGCCACCCGGGGAAGCACGCGGCCGTTGTAGAAGCGGTACAGGCTGCCGAACAGCGCCGACGGCGGGGTGGAGAACTCGCAGACGACGATGCGGCCGCCGGGCTTGGTGACCCGTCGCAGTTCGCGGAGCGCCTTCTTGGGCTGATCCACGTTGCGCAGCCCGAAAGACATGGTCACCGTGTCGAACTCGTCGTCGGCGAACGGCAGATCGGTGGCGTTGGCCTCGACGAACGACAGGTTCGAAAGGTCGGCGTAGCGCCGGGCACCCTCGGCGATCATGCCGGGAGAGAAGTCGGCGGCCACCACCTCGGCGCCGCTGCGCGCGAGCGCCACGCTCGAGGCCCCCGTGCCGGCGGCGAGATCGAGGATGCGCTGTCCTGCCCGCGGCGCCACGGCGCGGGTGGTCGCCACGCGCCAGAAGCGGTCGTTGCCGAGGCTGAGCACCGTGTTCGTGCGGTCGTACTTCGCGGCGACCTGGTCGAACATGCCGCTCACGCGGGCCGGATCCTTCGCGAGATCGGCGCGGTTGGGCTCGGGGGTCATACGGCGAGTCTAGGCCGCGCGGTCAGTGGTCAGCCTGTGGTGCCTCGGCGTCGAACGATCCGCGGAGCTGCGTCATGCGGCCCAACCACCGGTCGATCGTGGCGTCGTCGAAGGGCGCCTCGCGACGGCTCACGCGCGCCTCCAGCTCGAGCGTGACGGCCTCGAGCCGGTCGACGATGTCGAGGGGATACCCGTATTTCACGCGGTGCTCCTCCCACTCGTCGCGGTCGTCGATCCAGACGCCGCGATCCGCCTGCTCGACCACGTCGAGGTCCATGTCGATGCCGGTCGGCACGCCCGCGTCCCAGCGGGCATCCCAGGCGAGATCGATGTACACCCGCGTGCGGTGGGCCGGGGCGTTCGCGGTGAAGACCCACTCGCCGCTCGGGGGCAGAAGGGTCACGTTGTCGGTGCTCGCGACCACGTCGCGCCCCGGTCGGTGGCTGCGCCATCCGGCGAACTGCCCGAACCAGTCGCCGAACTCGTCCGATCCCAGGTAGACGCAGTCGTGCACCCAGTGGGTCGAGGCGTCCCACTTGCGCCAGCGGAAGACGAGACGGGTGCCGGGTGCGGGACGAGTCGTCATGCCCGAAGTCTAGATCGGCACCCGCACCGCTCAGTCCGCGCGTCGTCTCGACGCCGATCGTTCGCCGCTCCGGCGGCAGAACCCGGTCGTAGGCTGGATGCTGTGACGCACGACACGCTCCCCCTCCCCCGCCTGCGCGTGGTGACGCGGGAGATCGACCCCGTCGAAGACGTGCTGTCGTACACCCCCTCCTACGCCCCGGCCTTCTGGAGCAGGCGCGACGCCTCCCTCGCGGCGTTCGGGTCGATTCACGAGCTCCGCGCGGCGGGCGGCGTCGAGTCGCCCGCGCGCTTCGTCGCCGAGAGGTGGCGCGCCATCGCCGCCGCAGCCGAGATCGACGACCCCGTGGGTCTTCCCGGCACGGGGCTGATCGCGCTGGGTTCCTTCGCCTTCGACCCTCGATCGACGAAGACCAGCACGCTCACCGTGCCGTGGATCGTGGTCGGCCGCCGCGGAGGGCGCTCCTGGGTGACCCGCATCAGTCACGCCGACTCGATGGTCGACGACGAACTGCTCGGGCTCCCCGCCCGCGTGCCCTACGGTCCGCACTGGTCGGCCACGCTCGGCCCCGGCGCGATGGATCCCGACGCCTACCAGGACGCGGTGCGAGCCGCCCTGGGCGCCATCGAACGGCACGAGGTCGACAAGGTCGTGCTCGCCCGCGACCTCGTCGGCACCGCACCCGTCGGCGCCGACCTGCGCCGACTGGTGCGGTCGCTGGCCTCCGGCTACCCCGACTGCTGGATCTTCGCCGTCGACGGCCTCATCGGCGCGAGCCCCGAGACGCTGGTCACCGTCTCGGCCGGCACCGTCACCGCGCGCGTGCTGGCCGGCACCACGGCGCGGGGGGCCGACGTCGACGCCGATGCCGCCGCATCCGTCGCCCTCGCCACGAGTCCGAAGGATCAGGACGAGCACCGGTTCGCCGTGCAGAGCGTGCTCTCCTCGCTCCGACCGCACACGAGCGCGCTCGCGGCCGCCGAGCAGCCCTTCACGCTGCGGCTGCCGAACGTCTGGCACCTCGCGACCGACGTCGAAGGCGTGCTGTCGGATGCGGCGTCATCGCTTGATCTGCTCGAGGCCCTGCACCCGACGGCGGCCGTCGCCGGTACCCCGACGCGCGATGCGGTGGAGCTGATCCGCCGGCTCGAGCCGTTCGACCGCGGCCGTTACGCGGGCGCCGTCGGCTGGGTCGACGGATCGGGCGACGGCGAGTGGGCGATCGCCCTGCGCTGCGCGCAGTTCGACGCCGTGCCCGCCGGCTCGCGCGACGCGATCCCGCTGACCGCGTACGCGGGGGCGGGGATCGTCGCCGGCAGCGACCCGGAGTCGGAGCTGCTCGAGACGCGCGTGAAGTTCCGCCCGATCGTCGAAGCCCTCGCCTGAGGGCGGGAATCACGAGGCGGCGAGCCGCACCTTCTCCCGCTCCACGTCGTAGTCGGCCACCGGCCACGCCGGATCGATGTCGTCGAGCGCCGCCAGCAGCAAGCGCTGCACGGCGAGGCGGGCGAACCACTTGCGGTCTGCCGGCACCACGAACCAGGGCGCGACATCGGTCGATGTGCGCTCGAGCATGACCTGGTACGCGGCCATGTAGTCGTCCCAGAGCTCGCGCTCGTCCACGTCGCCGGGGTTGTACTTCCAGTGCTTCTCCGGGCGGTCCAGCCTCTCGGCCAGGCGCTCCTTCTGCTCGTCCTTCGAGATGTGCAGCATGGCCTTCACCACCCGGATGCCGCGGTCCGCCGCATCCGCCTCGAACCGCTCGATCGCTCCGTAACGCCGTTCGATCTCTTCGGCGGGCGCGAGGTTGCGCACACGCCCGATCAGCACGTCCTCGTAGTGCGACCGGTCGAAGACGCCGATCTTGCCGCGCGCGGGGAGACGCTTCGCGATGCGCCAGAGGAAATCATGCTGCAGCTCCTCGGCGGTCGGCTTCTTGAACGACGCCAGCTCGACACCCTGCGGGTCGACGGCGCCGACGACGTGGCGGACGATCCCGCCCTTGCCCGAGGTGTCCATTCCCTGCAGGACGAGGAGCACCGAGCCCGCAGCGGTGCCCGCGACACTCTGCGCGAACAGGCGCTCCTGCAGATCACCGAGCGACGGCACGCCGTCGGCGAGGTCGGCCGAGCCCGTCGCCTTCGACCCTTCGTACCCCGGCGTCTCCCGGGGGTCGAGGTCGGCCAGCCGGAACCCGGCGCCGACGCGCAGGGCCTCGCGGGCGGGAGTGGTCCATCCGTGTGCGCTCATCGGATCATTTTCCGCCCGCCGTCCTCGCGGCGCCATCCCTTGCCCGCTCGACGGCGCATCAGTAACGGATCGCGTCGATCACCTTCACCCGCACGGCCACCAGCGCCGGAAGGAGCCCGGCGAGAGCGCCCACCGCGCAGGCGGCGACGAGTCCGAGCACGGCGGCGTCGACCGGGAAGGGCGGGAAGTCCTCGACCAGCCCCTGGCCGATGAGGTCGCGCACCCAGGGGCTCTGCACGATGAGGATCGCCGCGGCGACGCCGACGACGCCGGCGACGACGGTCGCCACGACGCTCTCCATCATCACCGCGAAGAACACCCGCCCCGCGGTCGCGCCGAAGCTGCGGCGGATGCCGATCTCGCGCACCCGCTGCTTCACGGTGACCAGCGCGATGTTGACGAGTCCGAGCGCGCCGAGCAGCAGCACGAGCACGGCGATCCCCGACACCACGAGTTGCACCACCACGAACGAGTCGTTGCCGTAGTACGCGGCGTCCTGCCGGTACACGTCGACGTTCGTCCCCTCCCCGAGGTCGGAGGAGACGTCGCGGGTCACGAGATCCGACAGCTCCTCCCAGTTCTCGGGAGGCAACCACATCTCGTACTGCACGGAGGCGCCCGCGTAAGGATCGACGGGGGCAGCGCCCGCACCGGCGACGGCGTCGGCCGCCTGATAGGCGCCGAGCTGATCGGCGAGCATGTACATCGACGGGAACGTGTCCCAGTCTGGCGACGGCGTGACCCCGACGATCACCGCGACCGTACCCTCGAAGCCGCCGAGCGAGAGGGTCGGATGCTGCGCGAGGTCGGGACGACCGAGCGTGTTCCAGAAGTACTCGTTGACGATCACCCGGGGCGCCAGCATCGCGGCGGTCTCGGCCGAGAACCACTCCCCCTCCAGCATCCGCACGCGATGCATCTCGCCGTAGGGCTGGTCGACCCCCTGGGTTCCGACCTGCACGACCCCGGCGGGCGAATCGACGGGCATCTGCGTGCTCGTGTTGCGACTGGCGTACGAGATGCCGTATCGGGCGGTCGCCGTCTCCCACGCGGCATCGAGCGTCGCGGTGTCGACCGCCTGGGAGTCGGTGCGATAAGCGTTGAGCCACACGCTCGCCGGGCGTCCGCTCTGCCTCTCGCTGAGCTCGGTGGTGGCCTGCTGCATGATGCCGCCCAGCGCCACGACGGTCGTCAGCGAGCAGACCGCCACCGCGACCCCCACGAGCGACAGCAAGACACGGGTGCGGTGGATGCGCACCTCCTGCCAGGCCTCGGCGAGCGCGCCGACGAAGCCGGTGAACCACCGGTTCACGACGTCTGCTCCGCGGCGGCGAGGAGGTGCTGCGACTCGACGGCGGCAGACGCGGAGGCGTCGGCGGCCCGGGTCAGCACTCCCGCTTCGAGGCGGTAGTGATCGCGCGATCGCGCAGCGATGGCCGGGTCGTGGGTGATCACGACGAGCGCCGCCTCGGTGCGCGCGGCGACGGTGTCGATGAGCTCCATGACCGACTGCCCGGTGTCCAGATCGAGGGCGCCCGTCGGCTCGTCGGCGAGGATCAGGCGCGGCCCGCGCACGAGGGAGCGCGCGATCGCGACCCGCTGCTGCTCTCCGCCCGACAGCCGGTCGGGGAGGCTCTCGAGGCGGTGGCCGAGCCCGACCTCGTCGAGCATCTCGGCCGCGAGCGCGCGCCGTCGCCAGAACTGTCGGCCCTCGGCGTAGTAGAGCGGCATCATGACGTTCTCGAGGGCGGTGCGCCCGGGAAGCAGGTTGAACTGCTGGAACACGAAGCCGATCTCGCGGCCGCGCACGCGATCCCGCTCGGGCGAGGAGTAGTCCTTCACCGGGCGCCCGGCGAACTCGACGATGCCGCTGGTGGGCAGATCGAGCAGCCCGAGGATGTTCAGGAGGGTCGACTTGCCCGATCCGGAACGCCCGACGATCGAGATGCGGTCGTTCTCGGCGACGGCCAGGTCGACACCGTTGAGGATCGTCAGCGCGGGCTGATCGGGCGGCAGCACCGTGCGGGTCACCGCCTCCAGGTGCAGCAGCGTCACGGGGTGTCCCCGCAGACCGTGGAGCCGTCGGGCATCGTCGTGCACCCGTCGGGCCCGGGGAGGAGAGCATCGGCGCCGGGGGCGAACTCGCGCACGACGTCGCCGTCGGCGAGACCGCCCGTGATCTCGACTTGGCGGCCATCGCTGAGTCCCAGCCCCACCGCGCGCTCCTCCACGCTTCCGTCGGCGGCGACCACCCACACCGCCCCGGTCTGCGCCGCTCCGCGCACCGCGGTGGTCGGCACCACGAGCACGCCCTCGGCGCGGCCTCCCGCGATCGTCATCTCGGCGGCGAGGCCGGGGAAGACCGTGACACCCTCGGGCACCGGGCAGCTGACGGTCGTCGTGGTGCCGCTGCCCGGATCGGCCGCACCGCCCGTCGCCGTCGAGGCGTCGGCGTTCGCGCCGGCGAGCGGTGTGACGATGCGCAATCCCGTGCAGGTGAAGGGCGCGGGCCCCCCGGTGATGGCGACGGATGCTTCGGTCGGCTGATTCAGCAGCCGGTACTGCTGAGCGGGCTGCAGCGAGCCCGTCACGGAGGAGGTGGGCGGGGCGATCTGCCCTGCGGCCTGGCCGATCGACACGGCCTGCCCGGCGATGACGTCGAGGGAGCTGAGCGTCCCCGACGTCGGGGCGGTCACCTCGACGTACCGGTAGATCGGCGGCAGGGGGTTGCCCTCGGCGTCGACCGACTTCGACGGGTCGCGGACGATCTCGACCTTGACGTCGAAGATCGCCTGCTCGGCGTTCACGGTGGCCCCGACCTCGGAGTAGATCCGGTTGACGGTGCCGTCCGCCGTCGACTTCACCGCGACGGCGGGATCGGCCGATACCGTCGCGTCGAGCACGACGTCGTTCGTGATCGTGCCGACCGCGACGGGGATCGTCGGCTCGATGACGGCACCGGTCGGGAGGGCGGGATCTGCTTCGACAGCGCGGTCGGGGAAGAACGCGAGCTTCGCGAGGGCGATCGCGATGACCGCGATCAGCACGATTCGGAGGATGGGAAACACCCATCGCCTGGCAACACCCATGTCGTCCCCCTCGGACCGGTCGCTTCTTGCACGCTACCTAACGCGCAGTCGATGCTACCGCGTAATGGAGAGTACTGCGCAACACGAGAACGCGGAGTGTTCGAGCGCCTCGTCAGCGCGCGAGCGGAACCTCGATCAGTTGCCGCCCGCCGGCCGGCGCGGTGAGCAGCTGATCGAGCGCGGAGCGGGTCGTCACCCGGTGGTACTCCCACCCGTATGCACGGGCGAGATGCTCGAGACGCACCGACTGCGGCGTGTACAGCACGCGCTGCATCGCCTCGGCACCCGCGACCCCGGCCACCTCGAGCCCGTCGAAGATCGTGCCCCCGCCGTCGTTGCCGACGACGACCTGCACCCGCGGCTCCGTCTCGCCGGCAGGGAGGAGCAGCGCACCGACGTCGTGGAGCAACGCCAGATCACCCAGGAGCACGCGCGTGACCCCGGGTCGCCCGTCCGTCTGGCTGGCCACCGCGATCCCCGTCGCCGTCGCGATCGTGCCGTCGATCCCCGCAAGCCCGCGATTCGAATGCACCGGCACCTTCTTGCCGCCGAGCACCGCGTCGGCGACCCGCACGAGCCGCGACGAGCCGAACATCACGCGGTCGTGGGGCCAGGTCGCCCGCCACACCGCATCGACGAGAGCCTCCCGGTCGAGGGGAGCGCGCAGCGCCGCGACCTCCGAGGCGAGGGCGCCGCGCCGTTCGCTCGGCACGGTGGAGGCGAGCGCATCGGCGTCGGGGGCGGCCGGGGAGAGATCGACGGATGCGTCGCGGGAAGCGCGCATCCACAGTCCGAGCCACTCGCGATCCGCGGCGCCGGCATCGACGCCCACGGCGTCGACCGTGACCGTCGCGCCGTTGAGGTTGAGGGGCTCACCGGGCCCGCGTAGGGCGACGACCTCGACGTCGGTGCGGGAGAGCAGCTGCGTCACCTCGCGACTGAGCGTCGGGTGACCGAACACCACCACCCGCTCGATCGCGCCTCCCAGGTCGGGATCGCGGAGGAGCCCGCGGTACCCGTGCACGAGGTACCGGCCGAACCGGGCACCGCTGACGATCTCGGCGATGAGCGGCCAGCCTCCCAGGTGCGCGAGGTCCTCCGCCGCCGGACCCGCATCGGCTCCCGCGACGACGACGGTGCGCGGCCCGCGGGCGAGCACCAGCGGCGCCTCTTGCGCGGGCGAAGCATCCGCGTCTCCGATGCCGCCCCCGCCCTGGTACAGCGCGCCGAAGGTGTCGGGCGTCTCGTCGACGGCGTCGGGAACGGGCGGGGTCGGCGCGGCGATCCACGCGGGCACGGGGCCCCCGAGGGGCTCGCGGTAGGGCAGGTTCAGGTGCACGGGGCCGGCGGGCCGGCCGTCGCCGAGGGCGGCGGCGAGCGCCTCCGCGGCGACGTCGCGCAGCATCCGCGTGCCCTCGCCGGTGCCGTCGGCGTCGGTCTCGTCGGGCACGGCGACGTCGAGCTCGAGACGCACCGCCTGCGCGAACATGCCGGGCTGCCGCGTCGTCTGGTTGGCGCCGATGCCACGGAGCTCCGGCGGCCGGTCGGCGGTGAGGAGCAGAAGCGGCACGCCGGAGTGGTGCGCTTCGAGCACCGCCGGGAGGAGGTTCGCCACGGCCGTGCCCGAGGTGCAGATGACCGCGGCGGGCATTCCGGTCTCACGCGCGATGCCCAGGGCGGTGAACCCGGCGACGCGTTCGTCGATCCGCACGTGGAGCCGAAGAAGACCCGCGCGTTCGAGGTCGGCGGCCACGAGGGCGAGCGCCTGCGAGCGCGAGCCCGGGCTGAGCACCACGTGCTCCACGCCACGGGCGATCAGCGCGCCGAGGAGAGCGGCGGCGGCATCCGTCGCGGGCGAGGCCGCCCCGTGCACGGGTGCGTCCACGTCAGCCGACGGCGCCGCGCTGACCGCGCGAGTCGTCGCCGTCGTCGGTCGGCTTCTCAGCGGGAGGGATGCTGCCGGGCGCGGCCGGCGGTGCCTGGGGGTCGTCGGCCTCGGAATCGAGCATCGCGAGCTCTTCTTCGAGACGGCGGATGCGTTCGTCCTGGTCGCTGATCGTGCCGATGCTGCCGAGGAACTCGGGATCGTCGTCGGGTGCACGGTGCGTGCGCGACGACGAGGCCCGCCCGCGGCCCACGGCGAACCAGAGAACGCCGCCGAGAACGGGGACGAGGATGGTGATGACGATCCAGACGCCCTTGCTCACGCCGCGGTGACGCTGCGGAGGCTGGAGGGCGCAGTCGACGATCGTGTACACCCAGAATGCGGTCGCCACGAGCGCCCCGATGAGCAGCACCCTTGTCATCCCCCCATCCTAGGTGCGCCGCCTGAACGTCGGCCTTGCGCCGGGGCGGATCTAGAATGGCCCGATGCGCGTCCGCTCCGCTTTCCTCTACACCGTGCTGCGGTTGCTCGCGTTCCTCGTGCCGTTCTCGGTGCTGATGCTGTTCCCGGCCTTCCAGAACGGGCTGTACTGGCTCGCCGCGATCTTCGCGGCGCTGATCGGTCTCAGCCTGTCGCTGCTGTTCCTGCGTCGCCCGCTCGAGTCCGTCTCGGGGGGCCTCGCCGAGCGCCGCGCCGCGCGCGCCGAGGCCCGCGGCGCGCAGGTCGACGCCGACAGCGAAGACGCCGCCGACGAGGCGCGCCGCGACTCCGACGCCTGACGGCGGCCCGCCGCATCCGCCCGATCGCGGACGCCTCGTCAGCCGATGAAGGCCCAGAAGAGGAAGGCGCCGTACGCGACCGACGTGAGCGACGTCAGCGCGAGGGCGGTGACCAGTTCGCGCGGGGCCCGGTAGGTCCAGACGATGAGGATCGCCGGGAGCGCCGCCAGGAGCGCCATGAGGGTCAGCCACGCGCCGGGGTAGAACGGCGCGAGGAACACCGCGATCGCGAAGGGCAGCAGTACCAGTGCGGTGAACAGCGCCTGTGTGGCCCGCCTGCCGATGCGGACGCTGAGGGTCTTCTTGCCCGCCACCTTGTCCTGATCGATGTCGCGCAGGTTGTTGGCCAGCAGCACCGCGACGGCGAGGAACCCCGCCGCGACCGCTCCGAACCAGGCCTCCTGCGGGATCGACAGCACCTGCACCCACGTGGTGCCGACGGTGGCGACGAGCCCGAAGAACACGAAGACGAACAGCTCACCGAGACCGGCGTAGCCGTAGGGCCGCTTGCCACCGGTGTAGAACCAGGCCGCGGCGATGCAGGCGGCCCCCACCAGGAGCAGCCACCACTGCTGGCTGCGGATCACCAGAGCGATGCCCGCGAGTCCGGCCAGGGCGAAGAACACCAGCGCCACGATGAGCACGGTGCGCGGCTTCGCGCGGCGCGAAGCCGTGAGGCGGGCGGGGCCGACGCGGACGTCGTCGGTGCCGCGGATGCCGTCGCTGTAGTCGTTGGCGAAGTTCACGCCGATCTGCAGGAGGACCGCCACCGCGAGGCAGGTGAGGGCGATGACCCAGTGGAACTGGTTGTCGACGAGCCGGGCGGCACCGGTTCCGATGAGCACCGGGGTGATCGCCAGGGGCAGCGTGCGCAGGCGTGCCGCGCCGATCCAGTCGCGGGCCGTCGCCTTCGGGGGCGGCGGCGGCGCACCCTGTGCCTTGCGCGGGTTCCCGCGCGGCTGCTGTCGCTTGGCGGTGCTCGTTCGGGTCTTTCGCGTCTTGCCTGCCATGAGGAGAGATCCTACGGCGGCGAGGAGGCGGCGGCCGTCTCGCCGCGAGCCGCGGGTTCCGACGGCACGCGACGGACGCTACGTGGCCGAGGCCAGCGCGAGTCGTCGAGCCGCCGCGCGGTCGGGCTTTCCCGAGGGGAGCATCGGGATCTCGTCGACGAAGCACACCCTCGACGGACGGGCGGGGCGGCCGACCTCCGCCTCGACGACGTCGCGCGCGCGTCGCAGCACGCCGTCGGTGTCGGCGTCGCGGGCCGCGACGATGACGGATGCTTCGCCCCACCTCTGGTCGGGAACCGCGACGACGACGGCCGACTCGAGGCCCCGGATGCTGCGCACCGCCCGCTCGACGCGGTCGAGCGAGATGTTGACGCCACCCGAGACGAGCACGTTGTCGATCCGGCCGTGGATGCTCAGCACGCCGTCGTCGATGCGTCCGGCGTCGCCCGTGCGATACCAGCGGGTGCCATCGGGGTCGCGCAGGAACGCCGCATCCGTCCTCTCGGGATCGCCGAGATAGCCGTCGGCGAGCGTCGGGCCCGACACCTGCACCTCGCCGCCCTCGACCCGCAGCGCTACGCCGTCGAGGGCGACCCCGTCGTACACGCAGCCGCCGCTGGTCTCGGTCGAGCCGTAGGTGCGGGCCAGCCGCACCCCCATGCCCTCCGCCCGCGCGCGCACGGCCGGCGGCAGCGCCTGGCCGCCGACGAGGATGCGCTCGAACGAGCGCACCGCCCCGAGCACATCGGGATCGTGGTCGGCCGCGTCGAGCAGTCGCTGCACCTGGGCCGGTACGAGCGAGGTGTAGGTGGGCACGCGCACTCCCCCGACGCTCGACGCCATCGAGCGGGCCGCCGCGGCGAAAGCCTCGGGCGAGAAGCGCCCGGCGAGGATCGCGGGTTCGCGCCCCGACACGAGGGAGCGCACGAGCACCTGCAGTCCCGCCACGTAGCCGGCCGGCAGGGCGAGCAGCCATGCGCCCTCCCCCAGGCGCGCCGCGGTCGCCAGCGCGCTGGCGGTGAGGGCGCTGCGGCTGAGCGCCACCGACTTCGGCACGCCCGTCGAGCCGGAGGTGGTGACGACGACCGCCGTCCCCGCCGGCACCTCGCCCGGGAGCGCCGCATCCGCCGCCCCGAGCGAGATCGCGGGCCCGGCTCCGAGCACCGCGCCCCGGACCGCCCGCAGAACCTCCCGGGGTTCGTCACCGTTGATCGCTTCGAGCCGCATGTCTCCTCGTCAGATGCCGCACACCGGGGCTTCGCCTACGCCGGTAGGCCCGGTTCGCGGCACCTCAGTAGTGGTAGGGGTAGTCCGACCAGTCGGGATCGCGCTTCTCGAGGAACGCATCACGCCCCTCCACCGCCTCATCGGTGCCGTAGGCCAGACGCGTGGCCTCGCCGGCGAAGACCTGCTGCCCGACCAGGCCGTCGTCGACCGCATTGAACGCGAACTTCAGCATGCGGATCGCGGTCGGGCTCTTCGTGAGGATCGTGCGAGCCATCGCGATCGCTTCGACCTCGAGCTCGGCGTGCGGCACGACGCGGTTGACCGCCCCCATCTCGTACGCGCGGTCGGCGGAGTACTCCTCGGCGAGGAAGAACACCTCGCGCGCGAGCTTCTGCCCGATCTGCCGGGCGAAGTAGGCCGAGCCGTACCCGGCGTCGAACGATCCGACGTCGGCATCCGTCTGCTTGAAGCGACCGTGCTCGCGGCTCGCGATCGACAGGTCGCACACCACATTGAGCGAGTGCCCGCCGCCGGCCGCCCACCCCGGGACGACCGCGATGACGACCTTGGGCATGAAGCGGATCAGCCGCTGCACCTCGAGGATGTGCAGCCGCCCGCTGCGAGCAGGGTCGGGCGCTGTCGCATCGTCGGTGGCGTAGGTGTAGCCGTCGCGACCGCGGATGCGCTGATCGCCGCCCGAGCAGAACGCCCAGCCGCCGTCCTTCGCGCTCGGCCCGTTGCCGGTGAGCAGCACCACGCCGATGCGGGGGTCCTGCCGCGCGACGTCGAGCGCATGGTGCAGCTCGTCGACCGTGTGGGGGCGGAAGGCGTTGCGCACCTCCGGCCGGTCGAACGCGATGCGCGCGATGCGCCCGTCGAGGCTCGTGTGAGCCGTGATGTCGGTGTAGCGCTCGTCGGCGGCGGTCGGCTGCCACACCGCGGGGTCGAACAGATCGGAAACGCTCACCTGTCCAGCCTACGGCTCGCCACGGTCGGCAGATGGGCAACAATCTCTTCCGCGTCAGCGCAAATACTTCCCACTCCGCTTCGCAATTAGTTAACGATCGACACTCACAGGTGCATGCGAAAAATCAGCCCAATCCCTAGTGTGAGTGCAAGTAGTTTCGTCGCTGCGATGAAAAAGAGAGCCGATGTCCAACAGCTCGAGACCACGACGACGTCCGGCGCCGACCAACTCCGCGAGATCAGGAACATCGCCGAGACGGCTCGATTCATCGATCAGCTCGACCCGGAAGCTCCGTTGACGCACAACCTCATCCGCGAGATCCATCGCCGAGTCGTCGACGGGCTCATCCGTGAAGGAGACCCCACTCCCGGCTCCTACCGCGAGCAAGAGGTCGCGATCACGAACTCCGCGCACGTCCCGCCCTCCTGGGTGACCGTGCACCCGGAGATCACGACCCTGTTGGACTTCGCGAACGCCTCGAAGCCGCTGCACGAGCAGATGCTGCAGCGCGACGGGCTGGTCGACCCGGACGAAAGCGCCGCCCTGCGCATCGCCCTGACGACCGGAGTCATCAAAGCGGGCGACCTGGAGCCCATCGTTCCCGGCTCCCCTGCACGTCGCTCTCGATTCATCCGCAGTCTGCGGGAGCGGTCACTCCTGCAGCAGGCTGAAGAAGGACCGCGCTTCTACCGCCTCTCCCTGTCTCGCGGCCCCCTCGCGCCCCGATTGATCCGTCGGCTCGACGCCCTCGGCTATCTCCCCCGGATGTTGGCGAACGACTGAGTCCGTCGCTCAGACGGCGTTCTTGCCGTCGCGCCAGCGCAGCCACCGCGTCACGACGTCGTAGTCGGGCGACCCCGGGGCCCATCCGAGCGTGAACAGCCGTGTGCCCGCATCGAAGAGGGCGTCGGCGTCGCTCTCGCCGCGGTTCTTCAGCTCGTTCGAGACGATGAGGCCCGAGAGGTCGCGCCCCTCGGTCTCGGCCCAGTTCTCGATGACGGAGATCTTGTGCGCGAGACCCTCGGCCGGCACGAAGCTGTGCCAGATGTCGGCATGCCGAGCGACGAAGCGCAGCGTCTTCTGCTCGCCCGCTCCGCCGATCATGATCGGGATGCGGCGCGTGGGCGGCGGGTTGAGCTTCCCCCACCGCGAGACGACGCGGTCGAGATCCTGCCCGAGCGCCGTCAGGCGCGATCCGGCGGTGCCGAACTCGTACCCGTACTCGTCGTAGTCGCGCTCGAACCACCCCGAACCGGTGCCGAAGATGAACCGGCCGGTGTCGCCGCCACGGGCGCTGATGTGGTCGATCGTGCGGGCCATGTCTGCCTGCAGGTCGGCATTGCGGTAGCTGTTGCAGTTGACCAGCGCGCCGAACTCGACGCGCTCCGTCTGCTCCGCCCACGCGGCCAGCATGGTCCACGACTCGAAGTGGGGGCCGTCCGGGTCGCCGTGCAGCGGGAAGAAGTGGTCCCAGTTGAACAGGATGTCGACACCGAGGTCTTCCAGGCGCGCGGCGGCCTCACGGATCTGGGGGTAGGTCGCGTGCTGGGGTTCGATCTGCACGCCGAGGCGAACGGGAGTGTCGAGAAGCATGCCGTCAGCCTATTCCGGCGTCATGATGAGGGGATGAGCACACTGCCGTCTCTCGACGAACTCCTCACGACCGCGCGCGTCGTGGCGCTACCCCTGGCCACACGGTTCCGCGGCATCGACGTCCGCGAGGCGATGCTCATCGAGGGCCCGAACGGGTGGAGCGAGTTCTCGCCGTTCACCGAGTACGGCGATGCCGAAGCATCCGTGTGGCTCGCCGGCGCCGTCGACTTCGGCTGGGCGGATGCTGCGCCCGCACGCCGCGGCGAGGTGCGGGTCAACGCGACGGTGCCCGCCGTCGCCGCCGACGCCGTCGCGGGGGTGCTCGCGCGGTTCGACGGCTGCCGGACGGCGAAGGTCAAGGTCGCCGAGCCCGGACAGACGCTCGCCGACGACGTCGCCCGGGTCGCCGCGGTGCGCGCGGCCCTCGGCGCCGAGGGGCGCATCCGGGTCGACGCCAACGGTGCGTGGAACGTCGACGAGGCCGAGCACGCGATCCACGCGCTGGCCGAGTTCGACCTGGAGTACGCCGAGCAGCCGTGCGCGAGCATCGACGAGCTGGCCGAGCTGCGCGGGCGCGTGAAGTACATGGGCATTCCGATCGCCGCCGACGAGAGCGTACGAAAGGCCGACGACCCGCTGCGGGTGGCCCGGGCGGGGGCCGCCGACATCCTGATCGTGAAGGCGCAGCCGCTCGGCGGCGTGCACCGTGCGCTCGAGATCGTCGCGCAAGCGGGGCTCCCCGCCGTCGTCTCGAGCGCCCTCGACACGTCGGTCGGGCTCTCGATGGGAACCGCGCTGGCCGCCGCCCTCCCCGACCACGACTATGACTGCGGGCTCGGCACCTCGGCCCTGTTCACGAGCGACGTGTGCGATCCCGCGCTCTCACCGCGCGGCGGTGTGCTGCAGGTCGGGCGCGTGTCGCCGTCAGCGGAGCGCCTCGACGCGCTGCGGGTCTCGCCGGAGCGCGACGGATGGTGGCGCGAGCGGCTCGCCCGCTGCCATGCGGTCCTCAGCGCGGGCGATCGATGACGAGGTCGGCGACGATCGCGAGCGCCTCGCCGATGCGCCGGGTGATACCGGCCTGATCCGCGTCGTCCATGACGGCGTCTTCGGCGGCGGCCGACCAGGCCGTCATGAAGAGATCCGACGCGTGGGCGGGCGCAAGACGCAGTGAGATGTGCTGCGCGCGAGCGATGTCGGTGATGATCTGCGCGACCTCGGTGCGCAGCTGCGCCTCCTGCGAGCGGTAGGCCGCCGCGACGATCGGATCGCGGAGCGCCCGGATGCGGGTCTCGCCCATGAGCAGCACCGCGGTCCGGTCTGCTCCCGACGCCTCCAGCACCTGCTGCACGAGGGTCAGCGAATCGGCGGGTGCGCCCGCGAACCCGACCGTCTCGAGGTCGGCGACCTTCGCGCGGACGGCCGCGATCTGGTGGGCAGCCGCGCGCGCACACAGCTCGAGGAAGAGCTGCTCCTTGCTCTCGAAGTTCGAGTAGAACGCGCCGCGCGTGTAGCCGGCGGCCTCGCAGACCGCCTCGACCGAAGCCGCGTCGAGACCCACCTCGGCGAAGACCTGTGCCGCGGCGTCGAGCAGGCGCTGGCGGGTGTTCTCGCGTCGGCGCGGAACGGCGCCCTCGGTGTCGGTCATGATGGTCCTCCGGTTCACACGGATCGCTCAGCCTCGGCCGGCCGATCGCGCTCTACGATACATCTGTGTATTGGATACAGTGACGTATCGAACTTCCTTGATCGAAACGGAGCCTCCGTGTCCACACTGCTGTACTCGCTCGGACGCTGGTCGTACCGGCACGGCGTTCGCGTACTGCTGGCCTGGATCATCGTCCTGGTAGCCGCCGGCGGCGGCGCGGCACTGTTCAGCCAGGGCACCGACAACTCGTTCTCGATCCCCGGAACCGAGTCGCAGGAGGGACTGCAGCAGCTCTCGCGCACGTTCCCTCAGGTGAGCGGCACGAGCGCGCAGATCATCGTCGTCGCGGCTCCCGGCGACCGGGTCGACGAAGCGCCGTACTCGACCGACATCGCCACCACGATCGGCGAGCTGCGCGCGGTCGACGGCGTGCTGGCCGTGACCGACCCGTTCGACCAGACCGTGTCGGGCCTGGTCAGCGACGACGGCGACGCCGCCATCATCCGCTTGCAGTTCAACGGGCAGGCCGGCGACGTCTCGCCCGAGGCGAAGGCCTCGCTCACCGACGTGTCGAACTCCCTCGGTGCCGAGCTCCCCGAGGGCTCGCAGGTCGCCCTCGGCGGCGACCTCTTCGGCACCTCGATCCCCGGGGTGACGATCACCGAGGCGGTCGGGCTCATCATCGCCCTGCTCGTGCTCATCGTCACGTTCCGCTCGTTCGTCGTCGCCGGCCTCCCCCTCCTGACCGCGGTGATCGGCGTCGGGCTCTCGATGGCGCTCATCTTCGTCGCGACCGCCTTCGCGTCGATCTCGTCGACGACCCCGCTCCTGGCGCTCATGCTGGGCCTTGCGGTCGGCATCGACTACGCGCTGTTCATCGCCGCGCGACATCAGGATCAGGTGCGCGAGGGCGTCGACCCCGAGGAATCCGCCGCCCGCGCCACCGGCACCGCCGGTTCGGCCGTCGTCTTCGCCGGGGTGACGGTGCTGATCGCCCTCATCGGCCTGTCGTTCGCGGGTATCCCGTTCCTCACGACGATGGGCATCGCCGCATCCGTCGCCGTGGCGATCGCCGTGCTCGTCGCCGTCACCCTGACCCCCGCGATGCTCGGCCTCGTCAAGGGCCGGATCGTGGGGCGCCCGCGGCGGCAGAAGAAGGGGGCGGATGCGGCGACGCACGCCCCGAAGCGGATCAACGCGTGGGTGCGGGTCGTGTCGAAGCATCCGATCGCCGCGACCGTCTCGGTGGTCGCCGTGCTCGGCGTGCTCGCGATCCCCGCGTCGAGCCTCGCCCTCGCGCTGCCGAACGCGGGCATGCTGCCCGAGTCGAACCAGGCGCGGCAGAACTACGACCTCGCCGCCGAGTATTTCGGCCCCGGCGTCAACGGCCCGCTCGTGATGACGGGCACCATCGTCACCTCGAACGACCCCGTCACGCTGATGAACGACATCGCGGGTGAGATCGACGACCTGCCCGGCGTCGAGCGGATCGCGCTGGCCACCCCGAACGAGACGGCCGACACCGGCATCGTGCAGATCGTGCCGTCCACGGCCCCCGACGACCCGGCAACCGCCGACCTCGTGCGCGAGCTGCGCGCCCAGCACGACAGGCTGCTCGACGAGTACGGGATCGACCTCAAGGTGACCGGCTACACGGCGGTGGCGATCGACATCTCCGACCGACTCTCCGGCGCCCTCGTGCCGTTCGCGATCTTCGTCGTCGGTCTGTCGTTCATCCTGCTGATGATCGTCTTCCGCTCGATCGCGGTGCCGCTGACCGCCGCTCTCGGCTACCTCCTGTCGGTGGCGGCCGCCTTCGGCGTGGTCGCCGCCGTGTTCGAGTGGGGGTGGTTCGCCGACCTCCTGCACGTGACCCGCGTGGGACCGGTGATCAGCTTCATGCCGATCGTGCTGATGGGCGTGCTGTTCGGACTCGCGATGGACTATCAGGTGTTCCTCGTCACGCGGATGCGGGAGGACTACGTGCACGCCCGCGCCCGGGGCGGCGCCGCTGCCGACGCGCGGGCGACCGCCATCGAGGCGGTGCGCACGGGCTTTTCGGCCACCGCCCGCGTGGTCACCGCGGCCGCGCTCATCATGTTCGCCGTCTTCGCCGCGTTCGTGCCCGAGGGCGACTCGTCGATCAAACCGATCGCGCTGGGCCTGGCCGTCGGCATCGCCGTCGACGCGTTCCTCGTGCGCATGACCCTCATCCCCGCGCTCATGACGCTTCTGGGCGCCCGGGCGTGGTGGATCCCCCGGTGGCTCGACCGGCTCCTGCCGTCGTTCGACGTCGAAGGCGAAGCCGTCGAACGCGAACTGGCGCTGCGCGACTGGCCCGCGCCGGGGTCGACCGCGGTCATCGCCGCCGACGGCGCCGGGCTCGAGGCTCGCGGCGTCGACGTCTTCGCCGGGTTCACCGCCACGGTCGAACCGGGTGGCGCGATCGTGCTGACCTCCTCCGACGTCCGCGCGTCGCGGGTGGCGCTGCTCGCGATCGCAGGTCGCGTGTCGACCACGTCGGGGCGACTGCGCGTCGCGGGGCATCTGCTCCCCGGCCGGGCCGCGTGGGTGCGCGGGCACGTGGCCGTCGCCCTCCTCGACGACGCGGCCGACCCGCTCGCCGAACTCCGAGGCGTCCTCGCGGGGAGCCCCGGGCTCGTCGCCCTGCAGGGGCTCGACGCCCTCGCCCACGGGGCCCTGCGCGATCAGGCCGCGGCGATGCTCCGCGACGCCGCCGCCGAGGGCAGGTGGACGCTCGCGATCTCGGCGGCCGATCCCCACGCCGCCCGCGGGGTGCTCGACGACGCCGGCTGGCGCGACGCGCAGACCGTGCGCGTCGAGAGCCACTCCTCCCGTTCCGCCGAACTTCCCGAGGTGAACGCATGACCACTTCCACGTCTCTTCCGGGGCGGGCGATCGAGCGCGCGAACTCCCGCCGCCCGATCACCTGGCTCACGATCATCGGGGCGCTGCTCCTGCCCGCCGTGATCGGCGGCATCCTCGTGGCTGCGCTGTACAACCCCGCCGAACGCCTCGATTCGGTGACGGCCGCCATCGTGAACGACGATCAGGCCGTCACGATCGACGGACAGCTCGTACCGCTCGGACGCCAGCTCACCGCCGGTCTCGTCGACGGTTCCGACGAGGTGGAGAGCAACTTCGACTGGACGATCACGAACGAGCAGGATGCGGCGGACGGGCTCGCCGACGGCACCTACGCCGCCGTCGTGACGATCCCCTCGAACTTCTCGGCCGCCGCGACGTCGACGGCGCCCGGCTCGACTCCCGAGCAGGCGACGATCAGCGTGAGCACGCCGCCCGACAGCCTCGTGGTCGACGACGCCATCTCGGCGCAGGTGACCCAGGCCGCCGCATCCCTCACCGGCACCATGCTGAGCGAGACCTACCTGCAGAACGTCTTCCTCGGATTCACCACCCTCGGCGACCAGCTGGGCACCGCGGCCGACGGCGCGCACCAGCTCGCAGACGGCGCTCAGCAGGCCGCCGACGGGGCCGCCCAGCTGCCGTCCGGTGCGACCGCGCTGGGCGACGGGGCCGGGCAGCTGGCCTCGGGGGCGACCCAGCTCGCCGGGGGCCTCGACCAGATCGCGGGCGGCATCGGGCAATCCGCCGACGGCGCCGGGCAGCTCGCCGCCGGGCTCGATGCGGCGGCGGCCGGCGTGAACAACCAGCAGCTCGTGGGCGCCGCCGCCTCCGCGAACGGCTACGCCCAGACCACCGCCACGCAGACGGCGCAGCTGGCGGCCACCCTCGGCGCCCTGGCTCAGCAGTGCGCGACGGGAACCCTCGATCCCGCCCTCTGCGCGCAGGTCGGCGGGGCGGCCCAGAGTGCGGTGGAGGCGGCGACCAGCGCAGGCTACGCCGCGGGCTACACCGCCCCGACCGCCGACGGGATCGCGCAGCTGACGTCGCAGTCGTCGGCCGGGCTGAGCGAGGCGGCCGCGCAGACGCGCACGCTGCAATCCGGCCTCAACCAGCTCGCCGCCGGGACCGCCCAGTCGGCCACCGGTGCGCGAGGGCTCTCCACGGGGGCGACGCAGGTGTCGGACGGCGCCGGGGAACTGGCGACCGGGTCTCAGACCCTCGCTGACGGGGTTGCGCAGCTCGCCACCGGCACCGACGACCTCGCCAACGGGTTGACCACCGCCGTGGAGCAGGTTCCGACCTACACCGAGACGCAGGCGAAGGATCTCGCCTCGGTCGTGGCAGATCCGGTGGCCGCGGAGGGCATCGGCTCGAACCTGTTCGGCTCGACCGCGATCCCGCTGCTGGCGAGCGTCGCGCTCTGGTTCGGTGGGCTCGGCACGTTCGTCGCGCTCCGCGCCGTCACCGCGCGCACGATCAGCTCGCGTCGCCCGTCGGCCCTCCTCGCCGGCCGGGCGCTGCTCCCGGCCGCGATCATCGGCGCCGTGCAGGGTCTGCTCGTCGCGGGCGTCGTGCAGCTGGCCGCCTCGTATGACGGGGGCCAGTGGTCGCTGTTCGCGGTGGTGTCGGTGCTCACCGGTATCGCGTTCGCCGCGGTGAACCAGGCGCTCGTCGCGGTGTTCGGCGGGGCCGGGCGCTGGATCGCGGCGCTCATCGGCGTGATCGCCGTCGCGACCGGGATCGTCTCGACCGTCCCGGGGGTGCTGAAGTCGGTCGCGGGCCTCCTGCCCACGGCGCCGGCGTACCAGGGCGCCGTCGACGCGCTCACCTCGAGCGGCAACCTCGGCGCCGCGATCGCGGGCCTGGCGATCTGGGCGGTACTCGCCTTCATCGCGACGACCCTCGCGGTCGCCCGTCGCCGCTCGGTCTCGACCCGCGCCCTCCTGGCGGCGTCGCCCGCCTAGCGCCGGCCTCGAGAGTCCAAGACACCCGGACGCCGCCCACGGGCGGCCCGGGTGTCTTGGACTTTCGGCGTTCCTCCCCAGGGCGCCGGAGGGAGCGAACTGTGCACAGATCTCCTCGGGCGCAGGAGCGGGTGCGGGGAGGCGCGCACCCTGGGCGGATGAAACGCGCCGAGCTCCCGCCCTCGTTGCAGGGCGCCTCCTTCCGAACCAACGCGGCGAGGGCAGCGGGCGTGGCTCGCGACCGGCTCGACGCCGCGGATCTGTTCGCGCCGTTCCACGGCGTGCGCGCGCCGGCCGATGCGCTCCGCGACTCCGTCCTCGACCGGTGCCGGCTGCTCCTGCCACGGCTCGATGGCCTGCAGTTCTTCAGCCACAGCACCGCCGCCGCGCTCTGGCAGATGCTGCTCCCCCGCTCCGCCGAGATGGGGCCGCTGCACGTGGCCGCCTGCCCGCCCGCGCGGGCGCCGCGGACGACGGGAGTGATCGGCCATCGCACCGACCTCACCGCCGAGATGCTCACTCTCGCCCAGGGCTTGCCGGTGCCCTCGGTCGCCGAGACATGGGCCCAGCTCGGCAGCATCCTCACCCTCGACGACCTCGTCGCCGCGGCAGACGGCATCCTGACGGCGGGCTCGGCCTCGGCCGAAGATCTCGCAGCAGCCGTCGTGCGGCTGCGAAGGAGAGGAGCACGCGACCTCGCTCGGGCCCTGTCGGAGATGCGCACCGGCTCGGAATCGCGGCCCGAGACGCGAACCCGCCTCGTGCTCTCGCGCGCCGGGCTCCCCGAGCCGGAGCTGAACCAAGACCTGCGCTCGGCGGACGGTCGATTCATCGCACGACTCGACATCGCGTATCGGCGCTACCGCGTGTGCGTCGAGTACGACGGACGCCAGCACGCCGAGCACGCGCAGTTCGCCCGCGACGCCGATCGCTGGGCGGACATCGAGGCCGAGGGGTGGATCATCGTGCGGGTGATCGCGCACCACCTCGCCGATCCGCCCTCCCTCGTCGCCCGCGTCGAACGCGCGCTGCGCTCGCGCGGATGGTCACGGGCTAACTGAGAGTCCACAACACCCGGGCGACCGACCTCGTGCGTCCGGGTGTTGTGGACTCTCAGAAAGAGAGAGCGAGCGAGCCGCGGGGTTTACGACAGGCCGGAGTAAACGTGCAGGCCCTTGAAGAACATGTTCACGATGGTGAAGTTGAACAGCACCGCGGTGAAACCGATGATCGACAGCCATGCCGAGCGGGTTCCGCGCCAGCCGCGCGTCGCGCGGGCGTGGATGTATCCGGCGTAGAGCACCCAGATCACGAAGGTCCAGACTTCCTTCGTGTCGAAGCCCCAGTAGCGACCCCACGCGTCGTTGGCCCAGATCGACCCGGCGATGAGGGTGAAGGTCCAGAAGATGAACCCGACGATCGCGAAGCGGTACGCGAGCGACTCCAGCGCGTCGGCGGTGGGGATCGTCCGCAGGAACGGCAGTCCGATCCGCTTCGGGGCCGCGGTGCCCTCGGTTGCCACGAGCTCGGCGGATGCTGCGACGCGAGCCTCTCGGCGGGCCTGCAGCAGCTGGAGCACCGAGAGCCCGAAGGCGAGCGCGAACAGCCCCGTGGCGAAGGCGGCGACGAAGACGTGCACCACGAGCCAGACCGACTTCAGCGGGTCGGCCAGAGGGGTGACCTCGACGTAGAAGCTGAGGAGGGTGCCGCCGAGGAGCACCACGGTCATGCCGGTGATGAACGACCCGAGGAAGCGCAGGTCGTAGCGGAACAGTGTCACGAGGTAGACCGACACGATGATGAGCGTGCCGGTCAGGGCGAACTCGTACATGTTCGACCACGGCACGCGCTCGGCGGCGAGGCCGCGCAGCACCGTACCGGCGAAGTGGAACAGGAACGCGAGCACCGTCAGCGTCGTACCGATGCGCGCCCAGACGAACCGGGGCTTGGCAGGCAGCTCGGCACCCTGCCGGGAGCCGGCGGCCGAGCCAGAGACCGACCCACCGCCCGCGGCGACGAGTTCGCGTGCCTCCGCGGCATCCTGTGCCTTCACGGCGAGGTCGGAGCGGCGCGCGAGGTCGACGGCGTACGCGATGAACGCGAGCACGTAGATCGCGATCGACGTCCAGACGAGCAGCAGCGAGACCGCGTCGAACGAGAGCGCGTCTTCGGTTCCGGTCATGGGGTGATTCTACTTCCGGGGGTGTGGCGGCGGGCTTCGAAGGCGAGGGAGTGACGGGCCTCGAGAGCGGAGACGGCTTCGGCCAGGGTGGGGTCCTCGCCGCGGGCGAGGCCTGCGTACTCGATGCGGACGGCGTCACCGTCGGGGGTGACCTTGACCCACATGCGGCGCCGGGGAACGAACAGCGCGGCGAGCAGACCCGCCAGCGCGAGGAGCGCGAAGCCGAGCACCCAGGGGGCGGCGATGTCGCGGTGGATCGACAGCGATACGAACCTCTTCACCGACTGGTCGAGGTTCGCCGCTCCCTCCGGCGAGGCATCTTCGAAGGTGATGGTGCCGAGACCGTTCGGGAGGGCCTGCGTCTCGCCGGGGGCGAGTTCGATGGAGTCGACGCCGGTGTCTCCGCCGGTGAGCTGCTCCATGTCGTTGACGTCGAGCGTGTACACCGAGCGAGGGGTCCCCCCGTCGATACCGAGGTCACCGCTGTAGACGTTGAGGGTCAGCACCGGGTTGGCCAGCGACGGGTAGGCCGAGGTGAACGCGCCCGACTCGAGCGGGGCCTGCGTCGGGTAGAAGAAACCGATGAGTCCGAGCTGCTCGGGGAAGCCGTCGGGCACCTTGACGACGCCGAGCGAGGTCATATTGCTGTCCTGGGGAAGGAACGGCACCGAGTCGGTGTAGATCGCGGTCCCCTCCGCGTCGCGGATCGTGATCGTGGGGGCGTATCCGTTGCCGAGCAGGTACACGCGATCGCCGGCGACATCGAGAGGGTGGTTGACGCGCACCTCGCCCTCCTTCGGCTCCTCGCCCGCGAGACGGGTGGTCATGTGCGCCACGAAGTCACCGGCCTGCCCGGCCCCCTGCTGCCCGAAGGGCACGTACGAGATGTCGAACCGGTCGAGCGTCATCGAGTACGGAACGAGATTGTCGGCATTGACGAAACGACCGGGGTTGAACGAGGAGTAGTCGAGCAGCGTGTTGGTGAAGGTCGTGCCCTGCACGATGACGCGCTGCCCGGTGTAGGTGAACCCGCCGCCGACCCCGACCGCGATGAGCACGCCGACGAGCGCCGCGTGGAAGACCAGGTTGCCCGTCTCGCGGAGGTAGCCCCGCTCGGCCGACACCGACAGCGCTCCACGCGCGTCGTACCGTTCGACGCGGTAGCCGCTCTTTCGCAGCTGCTCCTGCGCCGCCTCGACGGCGGCGGAGGCGACGGATGCGGCGTCCTCGCCGTCGCGCAGCTCGACACGCGTCTCGCGGTAGTCGTCGAGGCGGGCAAGACGCGCGGGAGTGCGCGGCGGCCGGGTGCGCAGCGCCTTCCAGTGGTGCTTGGTGCGCGGCAGCACGCAGCCGACGAGTGAGATGAACAGCAGCAGGTAGATCGCCGAGAACCAGGGCGAGGTGTAGACGTCGAACAGGCTCAGGTTGTCGAGGATCGGTGCGAGGTCGGGGTTGTCGGCGAAGTACTGCGTGACGCCGTTCGGGTCGGCGCTGCGCTGGGGGACGATCGACCCGGGCACCGCGGCGATCGCGAGAAGGAGCAGGAGCACCAGCGCGGTGCGCATGCTCGTGAGCTGACGCCACCCCCACCGCAGCCACCCGACGAATCCGAGCGAGGGCGAGGTGATCGCGTCGCCGTCGGCGTGGTCGGACGGACGCAGCGGATCGGCGGAACCGGATCCGTCGTCGCGCCCGTCGTCGGGAACGGACGAGTCAGAGCGGGAGCGGGACACTTCCCATCACCCCCTGCAGCTGCGACATGAGAGAACCCCAGACGCCCGTGACCATGAGCAGGCCGAGCGCGATCAGGAAGAGACCGCCGACGATGTTGACGGCGCGGATGTGCTTCCGCAGGAACGATGTCGACCTCGTCGCCCAGCCGAAGCCGAGGGCGAGCAGGAGGAACGGGATGCCGAGACCCAGTGAATACGCCAGGCCCAGCAGCGCCGCTCGCCACGGGTCGCCGAGGTTGTACGACACCGAGAAGATCGCGGCCAGGGTCGGGCCGATGCACGGGGTCCACCCGATGCCGAGCGCGATGCCCAGGAGCGGCGCACCGACGAGACCGACACCGCTCTTGGCCTGCAGGCGCATGGTGCGCTGGGCGAGCCCGAACAGACCGATGAAGACGAGCCCCATGAGGATGACGACGACGCCCATGATGCGCGTGATCACGTCGGCGTACTGCAGGAAGAATCGCCCGACCGTGCCGCCCAGCACGTTCACCGTCATGAAGACGAGCGTGAACCCGGCGATGAACAGCAGCACGCCTCCGACGAGGCGCCCCCTCCCGGGAGATGCGGATGCTGCGCCCCGACGGGGTGCGACGGTGCCGCCGATGAAGCCGAGGTAGCCCGGGACGAGCGGCAGCACGCACGGGGAGAGGAACGAGACGAGGCCCGCGGCCAGGGCGATGGGGACCGCGAGCCAGAGGGCGCCGTCGAAGACGATCGCGCCCGGATTCACGTGGTCTCCGCCAGCGCGTCGCGCACGAGGGTCTCGAGGATGGACGACTCCTCCAGCTCGCCGATGATGCGGGCGGCCACGCGCCCCTGCTTGTCGAGCACGAGTGTCGTGGGAGTCGCGTTGATGGGCGTCTTGTCGGCGAAGGCGAGCTTGACCGATCCGGAGTTCACGTCGATGACGCTCGGATACGACACGTTGTTGTCGCGGGCGAACGAGGCGGCCGTCTCGGCCTGGTCGTAGGTGTTCACGCCGAGGAACGACACGTCCTGACCCTCGAACGACGTGTAGGCCGCCTCCAGCCGCGGCGCCTCGACGATGCAGGGGCCGCAGGCCGCGTACCAGAAGTTGACGACGAGCACGTCGCCGGCGTAGTCGGCACTGGTCACCTCGTCGCCGTGCTCGGTCGTACCGGCGAAGTCGACCGGCTCGCCGCGCTCGGCGGCGGGGATCTCGTCGACGCGGAAGTCTCCGGCGATGAACCCCTTGTTGTCACCCTCCCGGTACTGCGAGGCGAGGGGGTCGTTGGTGCAGGCCGCGAGGCCCACGACGAGGGCGGCGGCCGCGGCGGCCGCGAGAAGACGGCGCATCACACGGCTCCGACATCGATGGCGCCGGCGGTGGTCGCCGGCTCGGCGTAAGCGACCTCGACCCAGCGCTGTCCGGTCGCGGGGTCACCGCGTCGCTCGAAGGTGGTGACGCTCGAGAGCGCGCACCGGCGGTTGCGGGGATCGTGCTTCATCGGGAGTCCCGCGACGGCGAGGTGCGTGACCCAGATGGGGAGCTGGTGCGAGACGACGACGACGTCACCGCGGTCGGTGCGGTTCCACGCATCGTCCATGGCCTGCAGCATCCGCCCGGCGACCCGGTCGTAGGGTTCTCCCCAGCTCGGTACGGCGGGGCGGGTGAGGTGCCGCCAGTTCAGCGGATTGGCGAGGGCGCGCCGCATCCGTCGCCCCTCGAAGACGTTGGTCGGCTCGATGACGCGCTCGTCGATGTAGGGGTCGACGCCGAAGGTCTCCTCGAACGGCTCGGCCGACTCCCGAGTGCGCTGGAGGGGCGAGACGACGAGCGCACCGATCGGCCGCTCGAGCCCGTGGACGTATTCGGCGGCCTGACGCGCCATGCGACGCCCGTCGACGCTCAACCCGAAACCGGGGAGACGGCCGTAGAGCACGCGACGCGGATTGTGCACCTCGCCATGACGGACGAGGTGGAGACGGTCGGCAGGCACCCGCCCAGTCTACGGCGGCGGGTTCTGCGAGCCCGCTGAGGGCGGGACAGATCGCTCGACGCCGAACGGTCTCAGACCCCGTCGAGCTGGCGCTCGCGGCGATCGCGCACGATCGTGCGCACGCGCACGACGAGGAACCAGACCACGGCCGCGACGGCGACGGCGATGACGACGTACTGGAGGATGTCGGCGTACTGCTCGATGACATGCCAGTTCTCTCCGAGGAGGAACCCGGCCATGACGAAGATGGTGTTCCAGACGGCGCTTCCCGCGGCCGTGAGAAGGCCGAACTTCCACAGCGGCATGCGCGAGACGCCGGCCGGGATGGAGATGAGGCTGCGGAAGATCGGGATCATCCGGCCGAAGAACACCGCCGCCCAGCCGTGCTTGTGGAACCACGCGACCGTGCGGTCGACGTCGTCGCCCTTCATCAACGGCATCCACTCGGCGATACGGCGCAGGCGCGCGGCTCCGAGCCACGCTCCGATGCCGTAGAGCACGAACGCCCCGACGACCGAGCCGAGCGTCGTCCAGATGAGAGCTTCGGCGAGGGTGAACGATCCGCGGCTGGCGGTGAGACCGGCCATGGGCAGCACGACTTCACTCGGAAGCGGGGGGAAGAGGTTCTCGAGGGCGATCGCCGCACCGGCTCCCGCCGGACCGATGATCTCCATGAGCGAGACGGTCCAGTCGGCGAGGGCGGACAGCCATGAACCATCGCCGCCGGATTGCGCGGCAGCGGTCACAAGAACAGTGGTGTCGGTCATCGGGTGCCTTCGCGCTCGGTGATCGGCTGCCCGACCGGGCGCCTCGCCCAGCCTAAGCGGGCCGGATCGGGGAATCCTGGGTACGGGCCCCCGTGCGCGATCGGGTCACCCCGAAGCATCCGCTCACTGACGAACGGCGGAGCCCACGATCGCCGCAGCGACGAACCACAGCGCGACCATCAGGGCCGCACCCGCCAGCGGCACCCAGAACGCGAGACGCTGCCTCACCAGCAGCACGACGGCGGCGACGACCGAGAGGAGCAGCACCGCCCACGGCGAGATGACACCGAACCACAGACCGACGTTCATCATCTCGACGTCGCACGAGACCGTCGCGCAGGCGTCGGAGGCCATCGCGAGCAGAAATCCCGCGTACGAGGCGGCGAGCGCGAAAAGGGTGAGCAGCACGAGAAGCGCGACGGTCAGGGCGACGTCCCACACGCGGGGCGCCCGCCGCGACACGCGCTCGGGCGAGAGCGTGCGGTACGACGACGGGGGCATGGAGAACGTCACGTGCGACATTGTAGGGACGAGGTCGTCGGATGCTGCGCGGCGGCCTCGCTGACCACGTGAGACGCCGAACGGCGGCCGCGGGCCCCGCGGCGCTGCCCGTCGACGCCCGGTCGGCCGATCCTCGCGTGCGGTCGAGAAAGCCCTGGCCCGCGGGCATTGCGGACACCGGCCCGCACGTAGACTGACCTCTCGTGAACGAACGCGTCTTGGTCAAGCAGCTCCAGTCCGCCCCCGACGGCCCGGTTTCGGTGTCGGGATGGGTCGAGACGGTGCGTGATCAGAAGAAGGTGCAGTTCGTCATCCTCCGCGATGAGACCGGCGCCGTGCAGCTCGTGAACCCGGCCACGCGCGAGCTCGGAGAAGACGCGGATGCTGCGCGCGAAGCCGCCCTCGCCCTGACCGAGACGATCTCGGCGCTGGCGACCGGCACCTTCCTCACCGTGACGGGCGAGCTCAAGCACGACGAGCGCGTGAAGCTCGGCGGCGTGGAGATCAAGGTGGGCGCCCTCGAGATCGCCGCCGCCGCCAACCCCGAGACGCCGATCGCGGCCGACAGCAGCGCCGACAAGCGCATGGACTGGCGCTTCATCGACCTGCGCCAGCGCCGCAACAACCTCATCTTCCGCGTGCAGACCACGTTCGAGCACGCGCTGCGCACGTACTGGATCGAGCGCGACTACATCGAGGTGCACACGCCGAAGCTCATGGCGAGCCCGTCGGAGTCCAACGCCGAGCTGTTCGCGCTGGAGTACTTCAACGACCAGACCGCCTACCTCGCGCAGAGCCCGCAGTTCTTCAAGCAGATGGCGCAGGTCGCCGGCTTCGGCAAGATCTTCGAGATCGCGCCCGCGTTCCGCGCCGATCCCTCCTTCACCTCGCGCCACGCGACCGAGTTCACCTCGATCGACGCCGAGATCAGCTGGATCGATTCGCACGAAGACGTTGCGCGCATGCAGGAGGAGCTCCTGCAGTTCGCCTTCCAGGCGGTCGCCGACAAGCACGGCGCCGAAGTGAAGGAGCTGTTCGACGTCGAGGTGCAGGTGCCGGCGATCCCGTTCCCGCGCATCCCCCTCGCCGAGGCGCTCGAGATCGTCAAGAGCCGCGGCTACGAGGTGCCCCGCACCGACGGCGACCTCGATCCCGAGGGCGAGCGCCAGATCGCCGCGTACGTGCAGGAGACCTACGGGCACCAGTTCGTCTTCATCACCGACTACCACCCGGCGATCCGGGCGTTCTACCACATGCGCGACGAGGAGACCGGGCTCACCAAGAGCTACGACCTCCTGTTCAACGGGGTGGAGATCACCACCGGCGCGCAGCGCGAGCACCGCGTCGACGTGCTCGTCGAGCAGGCGAAGGAGAAGGGGCTCGACCCCGAGCACCTCGACTTCTACCTCGACTTCTTCCGCTTCGGCGCCCCGCCGCACGGCGGGTTCGGTATGGGCCTGGCCCGCGTGCTGATGCTGATGCTCGGCGAGAGCTCGATCCGCGAGGTCACCTACTTGTTCCGAGGACCCACGCGCCTCGCGCCGTGATCTGAGTTGCCGCAGCAAGGGGTCTCGCCGTTCGGCGGGGCCCCTTCTTGCGGCAACTGAACGCGGTTCAGCGCTTGCGCTTGCGGGGTTTCAGCGAGGACTGCAGGTGGGCCCAGAGCGCCGCGTACGCGCGAGCGGCTTCCGACGACGGAGCGTAGCGCCCCAGCGGTGCGCGTTCGGCGCCCATGCGCTCGACGACCACGGTCGAGGGCACCACGACGTCGATGACGGCCGCGTGACCGGGCAGGGTCGCGATCGCGTCGCGGTGCAGGGTCTTGCGCCGATCCACCATCGACAGGAAAGCGACGACCTTCGCCGTCGAGGCGGATGCTGCGACGAAAGCCAGGACCTGATCCAGCGCCCTCATCGACAACGGCGAGGGGACGAGCGGCACCACCACAGCATCGGCCGAGAACGCCGCGTTCTCAGCGACCAGGGAGGAGCCCGGCGGACAGTCGAGGATCACGAGGTCGTAGTCGCCCGCCACCTGCTCGAGGATCTTCGAGACCCTCCGCTCCGACTTCTTCGCGGAGTCCAAGACGAGGTCGAGGTCTCGGTAGCTGGCATCGGCCGGCAGCACGTCGAGATGGTCGACATCGGTCGAGCGGATCGCCGCTGATGTCTTCTTGTCGCCCGAGACGAGGGCCCCGACACCGCCCTTGACCTTCGGCTTCACCTGCAGGAGAAACGTCGCCGCCCCCTGGGGGTCGAGGTCCCAGAGCAGCACCCGATGAAGCTTCGCCGCCTCCCACGCGACGTTCACCGCGGCGGTGGTCTTTCCGACGCCACCTTTGGTGCTGTAGACGGCGACGACCTTCATCGCGTCGGGGCCGATTCGACCGCTTCGATCAGCGCCGCCTTGTTCATGCGGGAGTATCCGGCGACGCCGAGCTCCTTGGCGCGGCCGCGCAGTTCGATGAGGGTGGGTGCTGCGGCCTCCGCGGTCGGCAGCGGCGGGGCGGCCAGCACGGCTGCAGGCTCTGTGACGGCGACCGAAGCCTTCGCCGACTGGAGCTCTCGTGCCGCCTCCGCGTGGGTGGCGCTCAGCCGTTCGGTCTTGGACCTCAGCTCGGAAGCCTTCGCGCGCAGCTTCTTGCTGGAGTGCTTGACGGCCTTGCGTGCCTTGCGTACCGACTTCTCCGCCCGCGCCAGGGCCTTCGCCGCCTTGGCCTCGGCGACCTTCTTGCCGGACTTCGTTGCCTTCTTCTTCGTCTGCGTCATCGTTCTCCCTCGTGCAAGGCCGGGCGGCCCGCCTCCCCACCCTAAGAACAATCGCCCCCGAACGAGCCAGGAGAGGGCGTTTCTGCCGAACCGGACGCCCGGATGCAGTCAACGGAAATGTGAGGTGGCTAGCGTGGGCACCTCGACCCGAGGAGAACAATGATCGATTCCTGGCTGCAGTTCGCCATCGCCATCGTCGTCGCGCTCGTCATCGCCGTCGTCCTCACGTCGCTGGTCACCTTCGGCGTCCGGCTCGCGGCGAAGAAGAAGGACTGGCCGCGCGGCCTCGTCCGCCACGCCCGCAGGCCCTTCCGCGTCGTCGTGCTCGTGATCGCGCTGTGGATCGCCGTGACCCTCGCACTCCCCCTCGACCTCGACACCGACTGGGGAGAGCTGATCGACCACGCGTTCACGATCGTGCTCATCGGCGCGACCGCCTGGCTCCTGGGCGGGCTCGTCGCGTTCGCGACCGACGTCACGCTGGGGCGCTACCGCATCGACATCCCCGACAACCGCGTCGCCCGCCGCATCCGCACCCAGACCCTCATCGTGCGCCGCCTCGCGATCGTGCTCATCGCCATCATCGCGATCGCGGCGATGCTGCTCACCTTCCCCGCCGTCCAGGCCTTCGGCGCCAGCATCCTGGCTTCGGCCGGTATCGCGTCGATCGTCGCGGGCCTGGCCGCCCAGTCGGTGCTGGCGAACGTGTTCGCCGGCGTGCAGCTCGTCTTCAGCGATGCGCTGCGGGTCGACGACGTGGTCGTGGTCGAAGGTGAGTGGGGTCGCATCGGCGAGATCACCCTGAGCTACGTGGTCGTCGATCTCTGGGACGACCGTCGCCTGGTGCTTCCGTGCACGTACTTCACCACGAAGCCCTTCGAGAACTGGACGCGCGAGGGCAGTGAGCTGCTCGGCGCGGTCGAGCTCGACGTCGACTGGCGCGTCTCCCCCAGTCTCATGCGCACGCACCTCGCCTGGGTGCTCGGCGAGACGAACCTGTGGGACGGCCGGGCCTCGGTGCTGCAGGTCACCGACGCGGTGGGTGGGCTCGTCCGCATCCGCATTCTGGTGACCGCCGCCGATGCCCCGACCCTGTTCGACCTGCGCTGCTTCGTACGCGAAGCGATGGTGGGCTGGATCCAGAGCGTCGCACCCGACGCCCTCCCGGTGCAGCGGGTCATGATGACCGAGCAGGATGCTGCCGCCCCTGCCGTGAAGCACGAGACCCCCGAGGCGACCGGTCTGTTCACCGGCAGCGTCGAAGCGGAGGAGCGCGCGGCTCACTTCACCCAGTCGATCCCGGTGATCGCCCCCGAAGACGGCGCCCCGGAGCGCGCTCAGAAGGGGTAGTCGACGACAGCGCGCTCGGTGACGACCGAGCGCACGAAAGCCGCGGCTTCCTGGTGCGCGGGGTGCACCTGGTAGCGCTCGAGCGCATCGGTGTCGGCGAACTCCGACACGAGCGCGACGTCCCAGTTCGTCGCGGGGTACGCGACGTTGCGTCCGACCTCGAGGCTCTGGATGTCGTCGATGACGGGAATGAGCGCGGTGAGGTGCTCGGCGATCTGCTCCGCGTGCAGCGCGCGCGTGTCGGCGTCTTCGGCGGCCAGTTTCCACAGGACGATGTGCCGGATGCTCACGAGGGGGCTCCTTCGGTGTCGGCCGCGAGAAGGGCGGCGCGGAGGCGATCGGCCGACAGGCGCCAGTGCGCGTGCAGCTCCCCGTCGACGAGCACGACGGGAACCTTTTCCCACCAGAGGTCGTACAGGGCGGGATCTTCGAGGATCGACGAGCGCTCGATCACGATGCCGTCGGCGACGCGCGGGGGAAGGTCTCCGACCACGAGGTCGACGATCTCATCTGCGACGTCGCACAGATGGCAATCGGGCTTACCGATCAGTGTGAGGGTCGTCACGTCTCCAGCTTAGGGGGCCGCGACACGACGTCGCCGCGTCACTTCTCGACGTCGAAGCCCGCCTGGATCCATTCCCCGGTGCCGCCCTCGACGTTCGTCGCGTCGTGGCCACGCGCAGTGAGCGCCTCGACGACGCGGGCCGAGCGTCCGCCGGCCTGACAGATCACGTCGAACGGGCCATCGGGCAGCTCGTCGAGGTGGTCGCCGATCGTCGACATGGGCAGGTTGACGGCGCCGGGAACGTGGCCGGCGGCGAATTCGTCGACCTCGCGCACGTCGATCAGCGGCGTGCCTTCGCGTTCGCGGAGCTGGTGAACGGTGATGGATTGCACGGCGAACTCCTCATCTGGGCGCGACGGATACACGAAGCGCCCGCCACGGAGGGCAGGCGCTCGGTGCGGCGGCCGCTACTTCTTGTTGCGGCGCTGGTGGCGAGTCTTGCGAAGCAGCTTGCGGTGCTTCTTCTTCGCCATGCGCTTGCGGCGCTTCTTGATGACTGAACCCACGGAAAACCTCACTACGTCAGGGGTCTGGGTGCCGGTTGCGGCGCCCGGGTAGAGGCAGATGCAAAAAAATGCCTCGGATCAGTCTAGCCGACGTCGGAGACCGGTCGTTGCAGGGCATCCACGACGGCAGACTCGGGCACTCGGTAGCTGCGTCCGAAACGCACCGCGGGCAGCTCGCCCGCGTGCACGAGACGGTAAACCGTCATCTTCGACACTCGCATCACCTCGGCGACCTCAGCGACGGTGAGGAAACGCACATCCGGCAGTTCTGCCATGGATTCCCCTTCGTCCTGTGGCGCTGCAGACACTCTAGGGCTCCCCTGCGACGCGTGTAAACCCGAGAGGCCGCTGTGACGCGTGGGGCGCACGGCGCCGCATCCGCCCCGGAACGCGCGGGTCAGCGCCCGGGGAGCTTGCGGAACGCGTTCGCGACGGCGTACTTCGCCTGTGCCGCCGCGCGCCCGACCGCCTCGGCCGCGTGCACCGCGGGCTCCGGCAGGGTGGCGGCGACCGGGTCGACCGAGAAGAACGGCACCAGCCAGTCGTCGACCTCGTCGAGCGGGGCGGTGGCGAGGCTGTAGTAGCGGTGCTGGCCCTCTTCGCGCACCGACACCAGCTCGGCGTCGCGCAGCACCTTGAGGTGCTTGGAGACGGTGGGCTGGCTCACACCCAGCTCGTGGACGATCTGCGAGACGCTCGTGCCGTTGTCGCCGCGCGTGGAACGGTCGAGCAGCAACTGGAGGATGTCGCGACGGGTGCCGTCCGCGATCACGTCGAAGATGTCCGCCATGGGTTTAGGTTAGCCGCGCCCCGACCGGGATACCATGATTCCCGGTCGGGATCGAAGGGGGCGGCGCATGGCGGCATCGCCGGCGAGGCCCCGCGCCCAGCGCGATCTCGGGCGATCGCTCCGGCGTCGGTTCGACACCCTGCGCGACCTGACGACGGCGTCTCCGGCCCGGTTCGCCGTGTTGGTGTTCGTGACGCTGATCCTGCTGTTCACCGCGCTCTTCTCGCTGCCCGCCGCCGCCGCCGACGGCCAACGCACACCGCTCGCCGACGCGCTGTTCACCGCGGTGTCCACCATCTGCGTCACCGGCCTGTCGACCGTCGACATGTACTCGCACTGGTCCCCGTTCGGGCACGTCATCACCTACATCGGGGTGAACGTGGGCGCGCTCGGCGTGTTGACCCTCGCCTCGATCCTCGGTCTGGTCATCTCCAAACGGCTCGGGCTGCGCGCGAAGCTCATCGCCGCCGGCGACAGCAATCCGCTGCGCGCGCACGGCGGCCCGATCAACGAGGGGCAGACGGTGCGGCTGGGCGAAGTCGGCCAGCTGCTCGCCACCGTCGCCCTCTCCACGCTCGTCATCGAGGCGGGTCTCACCGTCCTGCTGTACCCCTCGCTGATCATGGCGGGAATCGACCCCATCAGCGCCCTCTGGGAAGCGCCGTACTACGCAGCGATGGCCTTCACGAACACCGGGTTCGTCCCGAACGCCAACGGTCTGGTGCCCTTCGGCGACGACTACTTCCTCCTCACCGTGCTCATGGCGGGCGTCTTCCTCGGCTCGATCGGCTTCCCCGTGATCTTCACGCTCTGGCGGCACGCGTGGCACTTCCGCCGCTGGTCGCTGCACGCGAAGCTCACCATCATCACCACCGTGATCCTGTTCTTCGCGGGGGCCGGGGCGATCCTGCTGCTGGAGTTCAACAATCCGCTCACCTTCGGACGCTCCGACGCGTGGGACACGACCTTCCAGGCGTTCTTCCTCTCCGCGATGACGCGCTCGGGCGGCTTCTCGATCATCGACATCGGCGACCTGCACGGCTCGACCCTCGTTGTCGGATCCATGCTCATGTTCGTCGGCGGAGGATCGGCTTCCACCGCCGGGGGCATCAAGGTCACCACGCTCGCCGTCCTCGCCCTGGCGGTGTTCTCCGAGGCGAAGGGCCGCCAGTCGGTCGAGGCGTTCGGTCGCCGCATCCCCAGCGACGTGCAGCGGGTCGCGCTGTCGGTCGTCGCGTGGGGCGCCACGATCGTCGCCCTGTCGACGATCACGATCGGCCAGATCACCCAGGCACCGATCGAGAAAGTGCTCTTCGACGTGATCTCGGGCTTCGCGACGGTCGGACTGTCGACGGGCCTGACAGCCGAGCTGCCCGATCCCGCGGTGTACGTGCTGGCCGTGACGATGTTCATGGGGCGCATTGGTACAGTGACACTCGCCGCGGCGGTCGCCGCGAGCTCCCGGTCGCAGTTGTACTCACGACCCGTCGAAAGGCCCATCGTTGGTTGATCGCTTCAGGGGCGACGCCCCCGTCCTCGTGATCGGTCTCGGGCGCTTCGGAGCCGCCTGCGCCGGAGAACTCGACCGGCTCGAGCGCGAAGTGCTGGCCATCGACGGCAACCTCGAGCTCGTGCAGAAGTGGTCGGAGCGAGTCACCCACACGGTGCAGGCCGACGCTCGCAACATCGACGCGCTGAAGCAGATCGGCGCGCAGGACTTCCAGGTCGCGGTCGTCGCCGTGGGGTCGCTGATCGAAGCATCCGTGCTCATCACCGCCAATCTCGTCGACCTCAAGGTGCCGCAGATCTGGGCGAAAGCCGTCTCGCAGTCGCACGGCAAGATCCTCGCCCGCGTCGGTGCGAACCACGTCATCTACCCCGAGCGCGAGGCCGGCGAGCGCGTCGCGCACCTCGTGAGCGGTCGGATGCTCGACTTCATCCGCTTCGACGACGACTTCGTGCTCGCCAAGATGTATCCGCCGAAGCTCATCCGCGGCATCGGCTTGAACGAGTCGGGCGTGCGCTCGAAGTACAACGTCACCGTCGTCGGAGTGAAAAGCCCCGGCCGCGCCTTCCGCTATGCCGAGGCGAACACGGTCGTCACGAACCACGACCTCATCATCGTCTCGGGCACGAACTCCGACATCGAACGCTTCGCCGCACTCGACCGCTGAGATCTACGACCCCGCGGCGAGCTCTTTCGCGCGGGCGAGGGCGGCGTCGGTGGCACGGCCGAAGAGCTCGGCGAGGCGGCCCTCCTGCAGCACGGCGATCGCGCGCTCGGTGGTGCCCTTCGGGCTCGTGACGCGTCGGCGCAGTTCCGCCGGGTCGACATCGGATGCTGCCAGCAGCGCCGCGGCGCCGATGAACGTCTGCTCGGCCAGGAGACGCGCCTGGTCGTCGTCGAAGCCCTTCTCGCGCGCGGCCTTCGTGAGCTCCTCCACGAGCAGGAAGACGTAGGCGGGGCCCGAGCCCGAGATCGTCGACAGGGCGTCGATGCGGTCTTCGGGCACTTCGACGACGGCGCCGACGGTCTCGAACAGCGCCCGCACGAGAGCTGCCTGCTCCGGCGTGGTCGCCGCCCCCGCGGCGAGCCCGGTGACCGCCTCGCCCACGAGCGCGGGCGTATTCGGCATCGAGCGGAACACCGCAGCATCCGCCCCGAGGATCTCGGCGAACGTCGCGAGGGTCACCCCGGCGGCGAGACTCACCACGACCGCGCCCGGACGCACGTGCGGGGCGATCTCGCGCAGCAGGTCGGGCACCATCGCCGGTTTCACACCGATGAGCAGGATGTCGGCGGATGCGGCGGCCACCGCGTTGCCGTCGGGCCGCTGCTCCAGCGCGATGCTCTCGACGCCGGCGAGGTCGGCGAGCTCGGCGGCCTTCGACGCCGAGCGGTTCGTCGCGAGCAGTCGCGGCGCGATGCCGGAGGCGACGAGTCCTCGCAGGACGGCCCCGCCCATCGACCCCGCTCCCAGGAACGCGACGGGCGGAAGCGAGGGCGAGTCGGGGGTCGTCATGCCGTCATCCTACGGAGGGCCCCGCGGGTTCTCCCGGCGGCCCCCGGCGAGCGGTGCGCACTCGGCGGGCGGAGAGCCGCGAGGTCTATCATCGGCCTTCGAGGGTGTATTCCCGCGAGAACGGAGAAGACCGCATGAACCTGTTCGACGGCATCGTCTCTCGATCGATCGAGACGGCCCGCCTTTCGGTGAACATCCTCGAGCGGGAGCACGACGACACCGGGACCCCCGCCGAGCGCACCGTGGTGTTCATCCACGACACCGTCTCGTCGTCGCTGTTCTGGCAGGAGATCATGCAGGACCTCCCCGCCGAGCTGCGTGCGATCGCGGTCGACCTCCGTGGATTCGGCGGCACGGAGCACATGCCGATCGATGCCACACGCGGCGTCCGCGACTTCAGCGACGATCTCTTCGCCACTCTCCAGGCCGTCGGCATCGACACCGCCCACCTCGTCGGCTGGGGGCTGGGGGGTGCTGTCGTGCTGCAGTACGCGCTGGATCACCCTGCCCTCTCTCTCACCCTCGAGGCCCCGGTCTCGCCGTACGGCTTCGGCGGTACGCGGCGCGACGGCTCGCGGCTGACCGACGACGACGCCGGATGCGGCGGGGCCGCCGCGAACCCCGACTTCGTGCGGCGCCTGACGGACGGCGACGCGAGCGATGATGCGACCACCTCGCCCCGGAGCGTCTTCCGCGCGAGCTACGTCGCATCCGACTACTCCTCGGATCACGAGGACCTCTGGGTGCAGAGCATGCTCTCCACCTCTACCGCGGTGGGCAACTACCCCGGCGAGGGCGTGCCCAGCGGCAACTGGCCGGGCTACGCCGCAGGACCCCTCGGCGTGCTCAACACCGTCGCGCCCCGATACTTCGACGTGTCGCCGATCGTCGACCTCGCCGACAAGCCCCCCGTGCTGTGGGTGCGCGGCAGTGTCGACGCGGTGATCTCCGACACCTCGTTCTCCGACGTGAACCACCTGGGCGCGCTGGGCATCGTCGCCGACTGGCCCGGCGAAGACACCGCACCCGCGCAGCCGATGGTGTCGCAGACGCGCGACGTGCTGGAGGCGTACGCGGCGGCCGGCGGCGCGGTCACCCAGATCGTGCTGGAGGGGGTCGGCCACACGCCGCACCTCGAGCGTCCTGCGCAGTTCCGCCAGGCGCTCCTCGCGGGGATCGGCTATATCGGAACCCCGTTCGACCCCGCGCCGCCGACCGAGGCCATCATCATCCGTTCCGCCGACTGACCCGCACCGAGAGCACCGATGACATGAGCGCCTCCGGCGGCAACCGCGCCATCATCGCCGCGTTCGCGGCGAACCTCGGAATCGCGCTCGCGAAGTTCACCGCGTGGATCTTCTCCGGGTCGGCGTCGATGCTCGCCGAGGGCATCCACTCCGTCGCCGACTCGGGCAATCAGCTGCTCCTGCTCCTCGGCGGCAAGCGCGCGCGCCGCGCGGCCGATCGCGAGCATCCCTTCGGGCACGGTCGCGAAAGGTATGTCTACGCGTTCGTCGTGGCGATCATCCTGTTCTCGGTCGGCGGGCTCTTCTCGATCTACGAGGGCGTGGAGAAGCTCACGAACCCGCACGAGCTGGAGAACGTCTGGATCCCGATCGTGGTGCTGCTCATCGCCATCGGCCTGGAGTCGTTCTCGCTGCGCACCGCCGTCAGAGAGAGCAACCACTCCCGCGAGAAGGGGCAGTCGTGGGTCTCGTTCGTCCGCCGCGCGAAGGCCCCCGAACTCCCGGTGGTGCTGCTCGAAGACGTCGCCGCCCTCATCGGCCTCGTCTTCGCGATGCTCGGCGTCGGGCTGACCGTGATCACCGGCAACTCCGTCTTCGATGCCATCGGCACGCTGATGATCGGCACACTGCTGATCGTCGTGGCCATCGTGCTCGGCATCGAGACGAAGAGCCTCCTGGTCGGAGAGGGCGCGACCGAGGGCGACTACGACCGCATCGTCGCGGCGATCATCGACGGCCCCGAGGTCTCCCGCCTCATCCACATCAAGACGCTCTACCTCGGCCCCGACGAGCTGCTCGTCGCCGCCAAGATCGCCGTCGCCGACGACCGGGGCCTCCCGGAGGTCGCGGCCGCCATCGATGCGGTGGAGAGCCGCATCCGCAGCGCAGTGCCCGTCGCCCGCGTGATCTACCTCGAGCCCGATCTCGACCGGACACCGGCGTCGCGACTGCCAGACTGAGGCGATGGAGTACTGCCTCTTCACCGAGCCCCAGGAGGGCTTCGACTACGACGACCAGCTCGCCTTCGCCCTCGCGGCCGAGCGCCTGGGCTTCGACGCCTATTTCCGCTCCGACCACTACCTGCGGATGGCCCCCGGCGACCCCGGCCCCGGCGGCACGGACGCCTGGACGACGCTGGCCGGACTCGCTCGCGAGACGAGCACGATCCGCCTCGGAACGCTCGTCTCGTCGGCCACCCACCGCATCCCGGGCGTGCTCGCGGTGCAGGTCGCACAGGTCGACCGCATGTCGGGCGGGCGCGTCGAGTTCGGCCTCGGCACGGGCTGGTTCGAACGAGAGCACCACGCCTACGGCATCCCGTTCCCCGCGAAGCGGTTCGGCATCCTCGAAGAGCAGCTCGAGATCATCACCGGCCTGTGGCAGACCCCTGTCGGCGAGCGTTTCGACTTCTCCGGGCGGCACTACACGGTCGAGGACTCCCCCGCCCTGCCCAAGCCGGTGCAGTCGCGTGTCCCCGTGATCGTGGGCGGCGGCGGCCCGACCCGCACCCCGGCGATCGCCGCCCGCTTCGCGACCGAGTTCAACATCGGATTCGTCGCGGAGGACGTCGTCGCCGAGAAGTTCGCCGGCGTCCGTGCCGCGTGCGAGAGCATAGGCCGCGACCCCGAGACGCTGAAGCTCTCGGTCGCCATGCCGACGCTCGCGGGGGCGACCGAGGCCGACCTCGAGCGGCGCGCCGCGAACCTGGGGCGTCCGCTCGAGGGGTTCCGCGACGCGCCCGGCGGCATCGTCGGCGGCCGCGACGAGATCATGGCGAAAGTCGAGCGTCTGCGCGCCCTCGGCGCGGAGCGCGTGTACCTCCAGCTGCTCGACATCCGCGACCTCGAGCAGGTGGAGTTCCTCGGCTCCGAGGTGCTCCCCCACCTGCCGCGCTGACGACGGCGCGCGATCAGCCGCGCCGGGCGGCGAAGAACTCGCGCAGCAGAGCGGATGCTTCGTCACCGAGCACGCCCGCGACGACCTCGGCCCGCGACGGCAGCCGTCGATCGCGCACCACGTCGTACACCGAACCCGCCGCGCCCGCCTTGTCGTCCCAGGCCCCGAAGACCAGCCGCGACACGTGGGCCTGCAGCATCGCGCCCGCGCACATGACGCACGGCTCGAGGGTGACGGTGAGCGTGCAGCCGGCGAGGTTCCACGAGCCCCGGGATGCGGCGGCACGCCGCATCGCAACCACCTCGGCGTGCGCGGTGGGGTCGTGATCGACCTCGCGGAGGTTGCGTCCTTCGCCGATGACGGTGCCCGCAGCATCCGTCACCACCGCCCCGACCGGGACGTCTCCGCCGGCCCCCGCGGCCTGTGCCAGCACGAGAGCACGGCGCATCGCGGCGAGGTCTGCGGACGCGGGGTTCATGCGGACTCCGTGATCGGGGCGCGGGACGGGTAGATTCACCCTATGCGTGTGCACGTCGCGGACCACCCCCTCATCACCCACAAGCTCACGGTGCTGCGCGACAAGCGCACCCCGTCGCCGGTCTTCCGTCAGCTGACGGAAGAGCTCGTCACCCTGCTCGCCTACGAGGCGACCCGCGGTGTGCGCGTCGAGCCCTACGAGATCCAGACGCCGGTCACCACGACCACGGGCGTGCGCATCAGCGAGCCCCGGCCGCTCGTCGTGCCGATCCTCCGGGCCGGTCTCGGCATGCTCGAGGGAATGGTGAAGTTGCTGCCGACGGCAGAGGTCGGCTTCCTCGGCATGGTGCGCAACGAGGAGACCCTCGAGCCGTCCACGTACGCCGAGCGCCTCCCCGACGATCTCAGCGACCGCCAGTGCTTCGTGCTCGACCCGATGCTCGCCACCGGCGGCTCGCTGGGCGCGGCGATCGAGTTCCTCTTCGCGCGCGGCGCGCAGGACGTCACCGCGATCTGCCTGCTCGGCGCTCCCGAGGGGGTCGCCGCGATCGAGAAGCAGATCGCCGGCCGCGACGTGACCCTCGTGCTGGGCGCGCTCGACGAGCGCCTGAACGAGAAGGGCTACATCGTGCCCGGTCTCGGCGACGCCGGCGACCGCCTCTACGGCACGGTCTGACCCGGGCGCATCCGCTCGGCTCCCCCGGCCGGGCTCGTCACGCCGGCACGGCCCGCACCAGGCGGGCGAAGCCGCTGAGTCGCGCGACGCCCTCCGGCGTGCGAGGCAGGTCGTCGAGCACGCCCGGCGAGTAGATGAGGTAGGCCGCCTGCATCGCCCGGGAGAGGCCCACGTTCAGCCGGTTACGCAGCAGCAGGAACTCCAGACCGCGCGGCGCCTCGCGCCCCGAAGACGCCGCGAGCGACACGATCGCGACCACCGCCTCCTGCCCCTGGAACCGGTCGACCGTGCCGACACGCACCTCCGAGAAGCCGGCCGCGGCGAGGGCCTCCTCGACCAGCACCTGCTGGGCGTTGTAGGGGGTGACGACGATGACGTCGGCGGCGGCCAACGGTCGGGGGTCGCGTGTCACCGGTGCCCCGGCGGCATCGATCTCGCTCGAGGTCCACGCCCGGCCGACGAGGCCCGCGACGATCCCGACGACCGCCTGCGCCTCTTCCGGCGAGCGGGTGGCGTTGCCGGCGTGGTGCACCGGTACGACGTGGAGCCCGGGGGCCACCCCGTCGAGCGAGCGCAGCGCGGTGAGCGGGTGCGCGGCCAGCCGGCCCTCGTACGACAGACGCGAGACGGGATCGGCCACCGCCGGATGCATGCGCCACGTGCGCGAGAGGAAGTACCCGACCTCGGGCGGCACGACCTCGGCGCCGTCCATCACCCATCCGAGCGCGGAGGTATCGACGGGCTCGGGGTGCGCACCCTGGCTGACCTGCGGCAGCTGCTGCGGGTCGCCGAGCAGCAGCAGCCGCGGGGAGGCGAGCGAGACGGCGATCGTTGAGGCGAGCGAGAACTGCCCCGCCTCGTCGATCACGAGCAGATCGAGGCTCCCGCGCGGGATGCGGCCCTCGTGGCTGAAGTCCCACGCCGTGCCCCCCACGACGAAGCCCGCGGCGGCGTTCTCGGCGGCGAAGGCGGCCACGCCGTTCTTGGGGATGGGCGTGAAACTCAGCCCGCCCGCGTTCGGATCTTTCGGCGCCTTGCCCACCTGCTGCGGCGGCACACCGGCTGCGACCACGCGATCGAGCATGTTCTCGACCACCGCGTGCGACTGCGCGACGACGCCCACCTTGTAGCCGTGCTCACGCACGAGTCGTGCGATCGCGTGCGAGCCGACATAGGTCTTTCCCGTTCCCGGGGGGCCCTGCACGGCCAGGTAGCTGCGGTCGAGGTCGAGGACGCTGCGCACGATCGCGTCGACGTCATCGCCCCCCTGCGGGGCGAGCGCCCCCGACCGGGAGCGCGGGGGTCGCCTGCGCAGGATGTCGGTCGCGGGGTCGGCAGGGAGCTTCGGCGCGGCCTCGATCAGGGCGTCGGCCCACGCGTCGATCGCCGACTGCTGATTGCCGGCACGCGGCGGCGAGTCGGGCGTCAGCGCCAGCGGAAGGCGCTCCCAGGTGTTGCCGTCGACGGCGGTCTCTTCGATGATCGCGCCGTCGTCGAGCACGTCGACCACCCGGACGCTCCGGGCGCCGTGGATCCAGCGGGGGCGCTCCTCCATCGGGAACGGGGCGGGGAGCTCGTAGACGGCGAAGGGAGAGCCGCCCGCGCTGAGTCGGGTGCCCGGGGCGAGCTCGCCGCGCACCTCGACGAGGCGGCGTTCATTGCCGCGGCCGGACTCGGGGAAGTGCCAGTCGTCGATCACGCGCGACCGTGCGGTGTCGACGATGACCACGTCGCGATCGTCGTTCCACAACGACAGCGGTTCGCGGAGCCTCAGGAAGTGCGCGGCCCAGAAGGCCTTCGCCTCGCGCGGGTAGTAGTCGATGGCCGCTGCGGCGAGGCGCAGCGCCTGACCGTCGACCGCGTCGGCACCCAGCGACAGCCGCTGCAGCGCCGTGGCCCGCGGCGACGGCTCGTAGCCGACCTCTTCGGGCTCGGGGTTGCCGGCCGGGCGAAGCCCCGCCTCGCGCGCCCGGTCGACGAGCCAATCGCGCAGGCGCCGGGTCGAGACGCAGTCGTAGCGGTTGTAGTCGGCGAGGTCGGCGAGTACCGCCTCGGACGCGGCCGCGTCGCCGTCGGCGGCCAGCGCCCGCGCCTCGACGTAGCGCACGATCGAATCGTCGCCGCGCTGCACGTCGCTCGTGCGCACCTCGTCGCCCATGTAGAGCGGCTCGAGCTTCTTGATCGAATACGACCGCGAACCCACCCGCAGAGCCCGGCGCACGACCGGGTAGAGGTCGACGAACACGCCGTCGCGCAGCAACCGGTCGACATCGCCCTCGCGCACCCCGTAGCGCGCGGCCATGGCCAGCAGGTGGGTGGGCTCGTAGGGGGCGTAGTGGTAGATGTGCATGTCGGGGTGCTGCCGACGGCGCAGCGCGACGATATCGAGGAAGCGTTCGAGCGCCTGCTTCTCATCGGCGAAGCTGTGCGCCCAGATCGAGGAGTACGTGTCGCCGAGGTCGACCCACCCGAAGAGGTAGTCGATGCCCCACTGTGTCTTATCACCCCATGTCGCGTCGCCCTCCGTGTAGAGGGGGTCGCCCTCGAAGTCGAAGAACATGTCGCCGCGGTCGGGCCGCGGGAGTGTGGCGAGGGCCGGTGGGAGCACCACCTCGTAGAGCGGGACGGGGTGCGGATCGGCGTCGGCCGATGGCTCGACTGACGGCACGCCGGCCGGACTGACGAGCTGCAGCCGGGCCTGGGTGCGCAGCATCGCGAACACCTCCGGGTTCATTCCGGCAGGAACCTCGGATGCGGTGGCCAGGGCGTCGATGGTTCCGATGCCCGCCGCACGCAGGCGCTCTCGCTGCAGCGGCCGCATACCCGCGACGAGCAGCAGGTCGCGGGAGGCGATGACCTCCTGCTCGCAGGTGGCGCATCGCCCGCAGGCGACGACCTCGAGCGCGCCGCGCCCGTCGCCCCAGGCGATCGGCGCACCGGCGGGGCCGCTGGACAGGTCGCGATCGGCGATCAGCGCCCTCAGACGTGCCCGGCGCAGGTCGAACACGGGGAGGATGTCGTCGACCCGGTGCACGCTCGTCGTCGCGTCGCCGAGCAGCAGTTCGACCGTGTCGGCGCGAGCGACACCGAGCCGGTCGAGCTGGTCGACGTATGCGGCGAGCTGCATGAGGGCCGTCACCCGAGCGCGGCGAGCGAGCTTCGTGTCCTGCACGATCCAGCGCGGCGCCGCCTCTGCGTCGTCGCGGACGAGGAAGTCGGCGAACCCCACGAATTCGTCGGTCGCGAACGCGGCCTGGTAGATCACCGCGGCGTCGGAGGCGAGGGCGGCGTTCGTCGCGGCGACCGCCGCGGCCATCCCTTCGGCGTTCGACGAGCGGGTCTCGGCGATCTCGACCACGCGATCGCCGTAGCGCGCGCGGTAGTCGTCGAGGACGCGCAGCTCGTGCGCGGTGCCCAGTCGGCCCGCCCGCTCGAGGGTCGCGTCTCCGGGGTCTTCGACCGCGGCCACCCGACCGAGCTTCGCGTCGATGGCGCGCAGCCACGCGAACTCGCACTCGGCCGCCGCCTTGAGGTCACTGGCACTCCAGACCAGACGGCCCGTGTTCTCGATGTATCGCATGTCGCCCTTCCGCTGTCGAGGCTAGCCGGGGGCACCGACAGGACGGCGCCAGAAGCCGCCCCCGTCCGCGATCGGGCTGCACCTGAGAGACTGGGGCCATGAGCACCGCTCTCCCCTTCTCGAGCGCCTACCGCCACGGGTTCGCGCGCGTCGCCGCCTGCACGATCCCGATCTCGATCGCCGACCCGGCGACGAACGCCGAGACCGTAATGGCGGCGGCGCATCGGGCCGACGCCGACGCCGTCGCCGTCGCCGTCTTCCCCGAGCTGTGCCTCACCGGGTACGCCATCGACGACCTCGTCCTGCAGGACCCCGTGCTCGACGCCGTCGAGACCGCGATCGCGCGCCTGGTCGCCGCATCCGTCGATCTACTCCCCGTGCTCGTCGTCGGAGCGCCCCTGCGCCACGGAAACCGCCTGTACAACTGCGCCGTCGTGCTCCACCGCGGCGCTCTCCTGGGCGTCGCACCGAAGTCGTACCTGCCGACGTACCGCGAGTTCTACGAACGACGCTGGTACGCCCCCGGCGACGACCGCGTCGGCGAGACCATCCGCGTCGCCGGATTCGACGTGCCCTTTGGCCCCGACCTGCTCTTCGAGGCCACCGACATCCCCGGGCTCGTGATCCACGCGGAGGTCTGCGAGGACATGTGGGTTCCGGTGCCGCCGTCGTCGACCGCGGCCCTCGCCGGCGCGACCGTGCTGCTGAACCTCTCGGGCAGTCCCATCACCATCGCGCGGGCCGACGATCGCAAGATCCTGGCCCAGTCGCAATCGCTGCGCTGCCTCGCCGCGTACGCGTATGCCGCCGCCGGCATGGGCGAGTCGTCGAACGACCTGTCGTGGGACGGCCAGACGATGATCTACGAGGGCGGGCAGCTGCTCGTCGAGACCGAGCGCTTTCCCGACGGGCCCCGCTCGAGCGTCGCGGATGTCGACCTCGACCGCCTCCGCCAGGATCGCGCGCGTCAAGGCACGTTCGACGACAACCGTCGCGCGCACTCCGACGCCTTCCGCACGGTGCGCTTCGAGCTGAGCCCTCCGGCGACCGACGTCGGCCTGAAACGCGCTCTCGACCGCTTCCCGTTCGTGCCCGACGACCCCGCACGCCTGGCGCAGGACTGCTACGAGGCCTTCAACATCCAGGTGTCGGGCCTCGAGCAGCGCCTGCGGGCGATCGGTCAGCCCCAGCCGGTGATCGGGGTCAGCGGCGGTCTCGACTCCACGCACGCGTTGCTCGTGATCGCCCGGGCGATGGATCGCATGGGCCGCCCGCGCAGCGACATCCTCGCCTACACGCTCCCCGGATTCGCGACCAGCGAGGGCACGAAGGCCAATGCCATCGCCCTGGCCGAGGCCGTCGGCGCCTCGATCGAGACGATCGACATCAGGCCCGCCGCATCCGAAATGCTCGCCCGCATCGGCCACCCTTTCGCCGACGGCCAGCCCGTGCACGACGTCACGTTCGAGAACGTACAGGCGGGTCTGCGCACCGACTACCTCTTCCGCCTCGCGAACCAGCGCGGGGGCATCGTGGTCGGCACCTCCGATCTGTCCGAGCTCGCGCTGGGCTGGGCGACCTACGGTGTCGGCGACCAGATGAGCCACTATGCGGTGAACCCCGGCATCCCCAAGACGCTCATCCAGCACGTGATCCGCTGGGTCGTCTCGTCCGGGGAGATGGATGCATCGACCGCGGGAGTGCTGCAGGCCGTCCTCGACACCGAGATCAGCCCGGAGCTCGTGCCCGCCGGGCAGGACGGCCGCACCCAGTCGACCGAAGACCGCATCGGGCCCTACAACCTCCACGACTTCACGCTGTTCCACGTGCTGCGCTACGGCCTGCGCCCGTCGAAGATCGCCTTCCTCGCGGAGCGCGCATGGTCGGACCCCGACGCCGGCGCCTGGCCTCCGGGATTTCCGGTCGACGATCGGCCCGCGTACGATCTGGCGACCGTCGCGCGCTGGCTCGAGGTGTTCCTGCAGCGCTACTTCGGATTCGCGCAGTTCAAGCGTTCGGCGATCCCCAACGGGCCGAAGGTCTCACCCGCCGGTTCGCTGTCGCCCCGCGGCGACTGGCGTGCGCCGTCGGACGGCAATGCGCGTGTCTGGCTCGACGAGCTGCACGCCGCTCTCCCCGACCACTTCGGCTGAGCTCCACCGACGTCCCCGATCGCGGCGGACGCGGTACCGTTCGTTCATGCCGCCGCTCGAGAACCTCCTGGCCTTCCTCGTCGCATCGGTCGTGATCATCGTGATCCCGGGCCCCAGCGTGCTCTTCGTGGTCGGACGATCGATCGCGCTCGGTCGCCGGGCCGGCGTGCTCAGCGTCGTGGGAAACGCCCTCGGCACCGTGCCGGCGGTGCTCGCGGTGGCGTTCGGGGTCGGCGCGATCGTCGCATCCTCGGTCGTCGCGTTCACGGTCATCAAGATCGTGGGGGCCATCTACCTCGTGTGGCTCGGCGTCCAGGCGATCCGTCACCGGAACGCGCACGTGCAGGGAGCGACCGGCGGGCCACGGTCGGCGTCGACTCTGCTGCGACAGGGTTTCATCGTCGGCCTCACGAACCCCAAGACGATCGCCTTCTTCGTCGCCGTTCTGCCGCAGTTCGTCGATCCCACCGCACCGGCCGTCTGGGCGCAGCTGCTCGTTCTCGGGCTCACGTTCCAGGTGCTCGCTCTGGCGTGCGACAGCGTCTGGGCCCTCGCCGCCGGCACCGCCCGCGCGTGGTTCGCGCGGTCGCCGCGCCGCATCGCCACCCTGTCGGGCACCGGCGGGGTGATGATGATCGGGCTCGGCGGCACTCTCGCCCTCTCGGGCGCGAAGAGCTGACGTCGAGCCCTCGCGGACGCTACCAGCCGTGCGAGCCGGGGCTGCCCTTGAACGGACCCGCGAGAGCCGACGTCACCCAGCCGCCGTAGAACCCGCCGGGCTGAGGCACGACGACCTCCCCGTCGACGATGCATCGGTCCATGGGTGCGGCGTACACCGCGACGCGGTCGTCGAGATCCTCGTACCCGGGCATCGGCCTCGGGTAGTTCCACGCGGCGTGGTCGGCGCGCTCACCCCCGCCGTGCACGTCGAAGTAGCGCGCGGCTCCCTTGAACTCGCAGAACGAGGCACCGTCGGTCGGCACGAGCGCCTCGCCGAACGCCGCGATCGGCAGGTAGTAGACGGGGGGATGGCTCGTCTCGAGCACGCGCACGACGTCGTCGGTGTCGACGATGCGTTCACCGCCGAAATCGATCTGCACCCGCACGTCGACGTGCTCGAGCCGGGGCGGGCGAGGATAGTCCCAGACCGATTCCTGGCCGGGGCGGATGTCATCCGGACGTGGGATTGTCATCCCCGAAGCCTGGCGAAACGCCGCCTCGGCAGCAACCCCCACCCTGCAGAAAGGGGGATCGCGGGGGCAACCCGGTAACCTGCAAGCGTGGAAGACGAACAACGACTCGGCCGTGGCCGGTACCTCGCGTACCAGATCATCGGCATCGTCGTCGGGCTCGCGCTCGTCGCCCTCGGCGTCGTCGCCTTCTTCGCCGGCGGTGGCCCGTTCGTCGCCGCCATCGCTGCGATCGGCGGCACCCTCGCCGTCATCGTCTCCATCGTCGACATGGTGAGGTCGTAATACCGGATGCTGCCCCTGAACTCCGACAACGACCCGAAGAAGCCGTCGCCGACCCGCATCGGCATCTGGATCGCCGTGGCGGGCGTCGGCGCCTACTTCCTCATCTCGGGGATCATCGGCATCGTCAACGGCGGCTGAGAGAATGGGCGGGTGAAGCTTCTCGTTGCCGCCCACCCGTCCGAGCTCGTCGCCTTCGAGCCTGAACTGCCCGGTTTCGACCGGCTGCTCACCGGCATCGGAAAGGTCCCGGCCGCGTACGCCCTCACCCGCGCACTCGCAACGAACAGCTACGACGAGATCGTCGTCGTCGGTACCGCCGGCGCGATCGACCCCGACCTCGAATCGGGCGTGCACGAGATCGGCGGAGCCCTCCAGCACGACGTGAAGGGGCTCGACGGCGTCATCGGACACCACGTCTGGCTGCCCGAGCGGGTCGACCTGGCCGCAGACGGCATCGTCATCGCCACCGGCGACCACTTCATCGACGACGCCGACGCGGTCGTCGCGATCCGCTCCCTCGGCGCCCGCATGGTCGACATGGAGTCCTACGCCCTCGTCTGGGTCGCCCAGCAGTTCGACGTGCCGATCCGCATCCTGCGTGCGGTCAGCGACCGGGCGCAGGACGGCGCAACCGAGGAGTGGGACGACGCCGCGCTGGTCTGCAGCGAATGGCTGCGCGCCAGCATCCGCGAGTTCTACGGGGTCTGAGGCTCGCCGCGGTGACGTCGGCCCGCGAGGTCGACGACGCCGACGATGAGCGAGAGCGCCAGGAAGATCGCGACCGAGATCATGCCGTAGAGGTACGCGTCGTGGTAGACGTCGAGGGTCGTGCGCGTGCCCTGCTCGGCGTAGACCGTCGAGTAGAACAGCGCGAGCGCGACGGCCGTGCCGATGGCCGTTCCGATGCGCTGACTGAGCTGACCGACGGAACCGGCGAGCCCGCCCTGCGCGACGGGGATGTCGGCGAGCATGAGCGTCTGGTTCGGAGAGATGACCAGCCCTCCCGCGAACCCGCCGACGGCCAGGATCGATCCCATTCCGAGAAGTGCCCATTCCGGCGGGAGGAAGATCGCGGCGGAGACCATGCCCACGATGCTCACGAGCAGCCCCGCGACGCCCCAGACCACGAGAGGTCGCCCGAGACGGGTGACCAGGTTCCCGCCGATCCACGACGAGATGGCCGAGGCGATGGCGAAACCGATCGTCACCATGCCGGCGAACACCGGCTCGAGACCGAGCCCGCTCTGCAGGAACAGCGTCGTGAGGATGAACGTCGCCGGGAGCGCGGCGAAATACGTCGTCGAGATGAGCACGCCGTTGCGGTACGAAGCGTGCGCGAAGACCTCGAACGGAATGAGCGGCACGCGCCCACGCGCGGAATAGCGTCGCTCCCACGCGATGAAGGCCGCGACGAACACGGCTCCGCCGACGATGAGCCACCACCGCGCAGGGTTGTCGTCGGGCGAGCCCGTCGTGAGCAGGAACGGCAGCATGAGACCGGCGACCGACAGCCCGAAGAGCAGCACGCCGACGGGGTCGAGCTGCACCTTGCGGTGAGACTTCGTGCGCGTGCTCGGCAAGAAGAAGGCCGCGAGCACGATCACGATGAGCGTGAGGGGCACGTTGATCCAGAAGATGAGCCGCCACCCGTCGGTGTCGCCGCCGAGGGCGATCATCAAACCGCCGAGGGTCGGGCCGAACGCGGTCGCGATGCCGATGGTGGCCCCGAAGAGTCCGAACGCGCGGCCTCGCTCCTTGCCCTGGAACAGCTGCTGGATGAGACCGAGCACCTGCGGCATCTGGATTCCCGCGGCGATGCCCTGCGCCAGGCGCGACACGAGCAGGATGGGCCCCGTGGGGGCGAGCGCGCAGGCGAGGCTGGTGACCAGGAAGAGCGAGAGGCCGATAAGGAAGAGCGCTCGGCGTGATCGCTGGTCGCCGAGACGCCCGGCGGGCACGAGCACGAGACCGAAAGTGAGGATGTAGCCCGAGACGATGAGCTGCAGCTCGGTCGGCCCCGCGCCCAGCGCCGACTCGATCGAAGGAAGAGCGACGTTGACCTTGCTGAGGTCGAGGATCGTGAGGGCGGCGACCGACACGGCGATCCAGTAGGCCCGCCACCGATGGCTCGGGCTCAGCTGAATGTCTTGGGTGGGAGGGTGTGCGCCCTTCCGGTTCTGGGTGGAGGGCGCGTCAGACATCACCCTTCAGAGTAGCCACGGATCGCACACGAGCGGCCCTCTTGCTCACTCCGTGGAAATCAGACCTCGCGGTCGCGGGCGAAGAGCGCCCGCAGTGCGAAGTACACGACAGCGGCGACCACCGCGACGATGAGCAGCTTGAAGACGAACGCGAGCACCGAGAACAGGATGTTCACGAGGAACCACGCGATGACGATCGCGACGATGACTCCGAGGATGGACCAGATCGTCGACTTGTTCATACCCCCAGCCTACCCGTGCGTCTCAGACGGCGACGGTGGACTGCTGCCGGATCACGCTCGGCCCCTGCGGCGTCGCCTCGACGAGCAGCTGAGCGGGAACCTGCTCCTTCATCGACGCGACGTGACTGATCACTCCGACCGTACGGCCGCCCTGGCGCAGTTCGTCGAGCGTGCGCATCGCGAGGTCGAGGGTGTCGTCGTCGAGCGACCCGAAGCCCTCGTCGATAAAGAGCGTGTCGAGCCGCAGGCCGCCGGCGCGCGCCGTGACGATCTCGGCGAGGCCGAGGGCGAGCGCGAGGGACGCGAGGAACGACTCGCCGCCCGAGAGCGACTGGGGCGGACGCGCCTGGCCGGTGAAGGCATCCATGATCTCGAGACCGAGACCGGATGCTGCGCCGCGGGCCGCGAGAGCGTCGGAATGCTGCAGGCGGTATCTCCCCGACGACATCTCGGCGAGGCGCAGGTTGGCCGCGCCGACGATCTCTTCGAGCTCGGCGGCCAGGACGAACGTCTCGAGCGTCATGCGGTGCGTGTTGGGCGCGCGCCCGGCGACCGTGTTGGCCAGTCGGGCGATCACCGCGTGCCGGTCGGCGAGGGCGGCGATGCCCTCGGCGGCGGCATCGGCGCGCTGGGTGAGATCGCGGAGGCGTTCGGCGACCCCCGTCGCGGCCGTCAACACGGAGATCGCCGACGTGAAGGCGTCGCGCGCGTCGGCGACGGCCCTCGCCGGCCCGTCGAGGTCGACGAGTTCGTCGGGGGCGTCGACGAGGGCGAGTTCGAGTTCGAGCAGGCGCTCCTTCGCCGCGCGGGCGGCGCTCTCATGCTCGCGCACGGCATCGTCGAGCCGCGCCCGCACGGCGGGGTCGCGAAGCGCGGCCTCGACGGCGGACGGACCGTCGAACGTGGACGCGGCGAGACGGGCGTCGCGGTCGGCGCGAGCATCGGCGAGAACCTGCGTCCGCAGCGCGAGCTCTGCCCCGGCCTCGGCGAGGGCGCGCACCGCGTCACGTCGACCGATCGCGTCGGCTCGGCGCTCGGCTACCGTGGCGAACTCGCCGCGGGCGGCCTCGACGATCGTGGCGGCGGCCGTCGCGCGCTGCTCGTCGAGGGCGACCCGCTGGCGCACCTCGGTCAGCGCGTCGGTCAGTCTCGCGTGCTCGAGCGCGGCCGCCTCGGCGAGCGCCGAGAGCTCCGCATGCTCGGCGGTCAGCGCCCCCGCCTCGGCTACGTCGGCCTCGGCGCGGGCGAGCGCGACCGTCGCCGATTCCACGGCCGCGTCGAGCGTGGCGACGTCGTCGCCCCCTGCCCGAGCCGCGACGAGGGCATGGGCGTCGCGGGCCGCACGCCACGCGATGGCCGCTACCCGGTCGGCGTCGATAGCGGCGTCTTTCTCGGCCTCGGCGGCGGCGATCTCATCGTCGCCGACGGGGTCGTCCGACCCGGGCGCGGGGTGCGGGTGGTCGACGGCGCCGCAGACGGGGCACGGCTCGCCGTCGACGAGGGTGGCGGCGAGATCGCCCGCCGCGCCGTCGAGCCGGCGCTGGAGCAGCGCCGTCAGGCGCGCGGCCGTCGTCGTCACGGCCGTTGCGCGCTCGAGCGCCTCGCGTTCGGCCGCGCGAACGGTCGCCTCGAGCGCGACGGCCTCGTGCGCGGCGGCGCGCCTGCGTTCGGTGTCGACGAGGATCGCCCGCGCCGACTCGGCACCCCGGGCGGCACCCGCCACGGCGGTGAGGCGCTCGGACAGCTGCGCCAGGAGGACGGGGACGGGGCGGCGGCGGTCGTCGAGCTCGGTCATCTCGCGCAGCATCGCCTGCTCGCTGTCACGCGCCTCGCGGAGCGACACGTCGAGCGCGGCGCGCTCCCCCTCGGCCGCGAGGGCGGCGTCACTCGCCGCGATGGTCGCGGCCAATTCGTCTTCGCGGTCGCGGAGGGAGGCGTTCGTCAGCGACGCCTCGCCCAGCGCCGAGCACTGCGCGAGCGCGTCGCGTTCGGCGTCGGCGGCTCGCTGCGCCGATACTTCGGCACGCTCCACGCTCTCGATCGGCGAGCGGAGGGCTTCGGCCGCGTTCGCGAGCGCCAGCTCGGCGCGCTGCTCGGCCACCCGGGCGGCACGCGCGTCGAGTGCGTCGAGGGCGGCCCGTGCGGTGAGGCGCTGCTCCTGTGCCGCCCGCAACGCCGCCGCGGCCCGTTCGCGCTCGGTCGCTGCCGCGAGTTCGGCGTCGGCAGCGTCGCGCGCGCGGGCGAGCGTATCGACGCGGTACTCGGCGCGCTCGACAGCGCGCACGAGCGCCGCGACCCGGTCGGCGAGGGGCCGGGCCGCGGCGTCGCTGTCGGGTGGCGTGGCAGCATCCGTCGGCTCTGCGCCGTCTGTCGTGCCGTGCGCCGCGCGGTCGAGGTCGGACTCCCGCGCGAGGAGCTCGCCCTCGTCGATCAGCACGCGGGCGGTGTCGCCTTCGGCGGCCACGGCGCGCTCCGCCTCTTTGCGACGGCTCTCGAGGTCGCGTTCGTAGTCTTCGTAGGTGCGCGTGGCGAACAGGGTGCGCAGGAGCGCCTGCCGCTCGTCGTTTCGCGCGAGGAGGAACCGTGCGAAGCGGTTCTGCGCGAGCAGGATGACCTGCAGGAACTGCTGCTGCGTGAGTCCGAGGATCTCGTCGAGCCGCGCGGCGACGTCGCGAGGTCGGGCGGCGACGCCGGTCCATGAGCCCGAGGAGAACTCCTCCAGAAGCGCCTGGGGTGCCTGCGTGGTGAATCCGCCGCCATTCTTCTTCGGGCGTTCGTACTCCGGCGAGCGGGTGACCCGCCATCGGCTGCCCTCGGCGGTGAACTCGAGCGCGACCTCGGTGGGGTCTTCGGGGCCGCAATGATCGCTGCGCAGTCTCTTCTCGCCCGACTCGTATCGCGGCACGCTGCCATAGAGGGCGAAGCACACCCCGTCGAGCACGCTCGACTTGCCGGCTCCGGTGCGACCGGCGATCAGGAAGATGCCGTCGTCGGCGAACGCGTCGAAGTCGACGCTCTGGCGCGCGAGGAACGGACCGAACCCGGCCAGCTCGAGCCGGTGGAGCTTCACGCCGTCGCCTCGGTCAGGGTGCGGGCGTCGACGACCTCTCTCATGAGCGCCACTTCGTCGGCGGAGGCACCCTCGCCGGCGCGGACGTGGGCGAGGAAGGCGTCGACCAGTTCGACGTCGTCACGCGCCGCCCGGACGCGCCCGGCGTAGTCTCGCCCGTCGTCGGCGACCGCGCCGATGGGCGCGTGCACGACCGTCGCGCAATGGGTGAACCGCTGCTGCAGGCGGCGCATCGGGTCGAGCTGCGGTGTGGGATCGGTGTACTGCGCGCACACCCACGACTGCTCGTGCTCGGCGAACCGGGGGTCGCCGAGCAGCTCGTCGAGCGTGCCGCGGAGCGTCACGAGAGGGCGCGGCACCGGCAGGCCGAGCCACACGACGGATGCCAGGCCCGCAGCATCCAGGTCGACGAGCCACGACCCCCGGGGCTTGTCGCCCTCGCCGAAGCTGTAGTGCAGGGGCGCTCCGGCGTAGCGCACGCGGTCGGAGAGGGTCTGGCGGCCGTGGATGTGCCCGAGTGCGACGTAGTCGGGGCCGTCGAAGACCGATAGGGGCACGACGTCGAGACCACCCTGGCGGATCTCGCGTTCGACCCCCGGCGTCGCTTCGACGCCCGCGGTGAAGCAGTGGGAGATGACGACCGACCGACCGCCGCGCTCAGCGTGGTCGTCGCGCACGATACCCATGACGTGACCGAGGGTTTGGGCCTGGTTTCGCAGCTCGACGCCCTCCCACCGATGGCGCACGATCGCCGGTTCGAGGTAGGGTATGCCGTAGAAGTGCACGGGGCCGTCGACATCGTCGATGGTGACGGGGGTGCCGATGGCGGCAGGATCGGTGAGCACGCTGATGCCCGACCGGAGGAGCGCCGACTGGAACCCGAGGCGCGCGGCGGAGTCGTGGTTGCCGCTCGTGACGATCACCCGGGCGCCCGCGTCGGAGAGCTGCACGAGGGTGTCGGTGAGGAGCGAGTAGCACGCCGGCGCCGGCGCCGCGGAGTCGAAGACATCGCCGGCGAGCACCACGACATCGACGCCGTGCTCGCTCACCTGGGCGACGAGCACGTCGAGCACGCCACGCAGCGCGTCGAGCGTGCTGTGGCCGTGGAACGACCGGCCGATGTGCCAGTCGGACGTGTGCAGGATGCGCATACCGACACGGTACGTGCCGCCACCGACACGGGCGTTCAGACTCCCCGCGCAGCACCCACGCGAGGCCGGGAGGCGGCCGGAAGTCGCCCGCCCGGCGCCTCCTCCCCCGACGAAGGGATCAGGATGCGGCCCGGGCGGCCCGCTTCTCCTGCTGGTACACGCGGATGGCCTCGTAGCGTTCGGCCGAACGCGCCTGGCGTTTGGCCGCCTCGTGCTCGCGGGTCTTCGGCGCGGCGGTGGTGACGAGACCGTCGACGAGATGACGGGTGGCGTGAGCGATTTGCTCGACGGCCTCGTCGAACACCGCCTGGTTGGCGCGGGACGGCTTGGTGGTCCCGGCGATCTTGCGGACGAACTGGAGCGCGGCGTCATGGCATTCCGCGTCGGTCGCAGCGGGCTCGAAGTTGTGGAGCGGAACGATGTTGCGGCACATGCGCCACACGATACGCCCGCCCCTCGCCCGCTTCCAGACCCGGGAACGGCGAAACAGTACGTTGTGCTCATGGGGGTCGATCCGGAACTGCGTGCACGAGCGGATGCTGTGGCTGAGGCGAGCGACAACGTGCGGGCCCAGTGGCGCCGCGGTTGGGTGGATCCCTCGCTGCGAACGCGAGAGTACGAGATCGTCCTCGGCTGGTTCGTGCAGGCGCTCGAGGCGTTCTTCACGCCAGTGGAACAGTTGCCGGAACAGGTTCGAGTCGGCGACCCAGAAGCGATCGAGGTGGCTCTCAGCTACCTCGAGACCGCGCCGCGCTGCTTTCGGTCCGGCTACCTCGCCGAGCAACTCATGCGCCGACTTGCGCGCGCGCACTTCACACCCGACCAGCGCACGCGAGTCGCCTCGATCGTCATCGCCGAGACGAGCCACCGGCAGTCACGAGGCTGGCGCGACATCGGAGCTCTTGCTGGAGCCGTGTGGGACGACCTCCTCGCAGACTCTCTCGCCGTCCTCTCTGCGCAAGGGGGTCTGCGCGGGCTCCGTGCGACGCGCATCACTGCCGCAGCCGCAGTATGGCGAGCATCGACCCGCTAGCCGCACCGGCCGGCGCAAGCGCCGGGCAAACCCCGTCGAGACGAAGGGAACGCCGCGAGACTTCGCGGGGAGACCGCGTCAGCCCCGGGCGACCTCGGCGACCAGGGCGGCGATGCGATCGTCGGCGACGTCGACGCCGGTCTCGCGGAAGCGCTGGCGCAGCACCTCGGCGATGCGACGCTCGCCCTTGCCGCCGACGTCCTGGCGGGTCTGGGCGACGATGCCGATGATCTTGTCCTCGTCGGTCGTGTCGTGCATGTCCTGCACGGGCTCGTTCTGCGTGCCGGGCTCGGTCACGGGAGTCGGGTCGTCGGAGACCGCTCCGCCGTAGGAGTCGGACGCCGAGGCGCCCGCACCGGGAACCTGGTCGGCGTTCGCGGCGACGCCCTCGTTGCGGTCGGTGTCGTGGTTCTCGGACATGTCAGCTCTCCTCGTCGGCGGCGAGATCGGGGTCGGCGCCTTGGCTGGCGTCGGGGGACTCGATGGGGTCGGACGGCTCATCGCCGCCCTGCGGGGACAGCCCCGACTCCGAGAGCCCGGGCGAGCCCGCAGCATCCCGGTTCTGCTCCGCCGTCTCGCCGTCGGCGACATCGCCGCTCTCGTAGCCGCCGGGCGGGTTGGCGTTGATGACACCCTCGGGCAGGTTCTGATCGCTCATCACCGCTCCTCTCGTTTGTTCCACTCTGGCCGCAGCGGCGCCGGAGGCGAGGGGGCTTGACGCCCCGGGTGCGGGGGGTCAGTCGTCGGCGGCCCTGCCGGCGGCCCGGTCACGGGCCACTGCACCGGCGACCACCTGCCCGCCGCTGGTGAGGAGGGCGCGCCGCCACGGCAGCACCCCGTCGATCTCGATCTGGATCGACATCGACAGCACGGTGCGGATGAGCACGATGAGGCCCAGGATGAGGGCGTCCTCGACCGACGGCTTAGACGTGATGGTGCGGATGAGGTCGGCAGCCACGAGCACCTCGAGACCGAGGAGGATCGCCCCGCCGAGAGTCGTGCGCAGCACGGTGAAGGCCCGCGACCCGCCCTCGCCGCGGCGGAGGGAACGGATGCCGAGCACCACCGCGACCACGAAGCCCGCCGTCATGGCGAGCGCGCCGATCGACTCGAATCCGACCGCGACGGCGGTGAAGGCATCCTCCATGTGCACGTCGCCAGTGTAGGGCGACGGCCCGTCTACACTCCGGCGCGGGTTTCGAGGATGCCGGCGCGCTCGGGGTGGGCGCCGAACCAGTCGCTCACGTACCAGCACACCGGGCTCACCTGACGCGAGCCGTCGCGCTCGAGCTCGGCGACCGCACGCTCGACGAGCTCGCCGGCGTAACCGTGCCCGCGGAAGGTGGGGATCGTGTAGGCACGGGTCATCGCGACCGTGCGCCCGTCGTCACGATAGTCGAGCACCGAGACGAGGTCGTCGCCGTTGTGCAGTGTGTACCGCGAGGCGTCTTTCTCATCGGTGAATCGCAGATCAGCCATCACTCCAGGCTACGCCCGACCGGAACGAGCGGATGCTGCGGCGACGACCTACTCCGGAAGGGTGCCTGTCTTCGCCAGTCGTGCGTACCATTCACCGCTCTGCTTGACGGTGCGCTCGAGGGTGTCGAAGTCGACCCGCACGATGCCGAACCGCTTGGCGTACCCGTAGCCCCACTCGAAGTTGTCGAGCAGCGACCAGACGAAGTACCCGCGCAGGTCTACACCCTGCTGCATGGCCCGGTGCGCGGCCGTGAAGTGGCGACGCAGGTAGTCGAGTCGCTCGGGGTCGGGAACGGAGCCGTCGTCGGCGACCTCATCGTCGAATGCGGCGCCGTTCTCGGTCACCATGAGCGCCTGGTCGGGAAACTGCTCGCGCAGCGACAGCAACAGCTCCTCAAGTCCCTCGGGGGCGATGTTCCACCCCATCGCCGTGTACGGGCCGGGCTGCTCGAGGAATTCGAGCACACCATCGCTGCCGGGCCACGCGGTGCCGCCGGCGACGGCCTTGTGCCCGTCGTTCATCTGACGCGGCGAGACGCCGTCCCACAGCTGCGCCGTCACGGTCGAGTAGTAGTTGACCCCGAGCACGTCGATCGGCTGATGGATCGCCTCCAGGTCGCCGTCCTGCACGAACGACCAGTCGGTGACGGATGCGGTGTCCTCCAGCAGGTCGGCGGGGTACTCCCCGCGCAGCATCGGCCCCGTGAACGCGCGGTTCGCGAGCGCCTCGACGCGGCGCACCGCCTCCGCGGCCTGCGGACCGCGACCGCGAGCGACGTGGAAGTTGAGGGTCACGGAGTAGTCGGGATCGCCCGTCGAGGTGGCGCGCAGCGCCTGCACCGCCCGCCCGTGGGCAAGATTCAGGTGGTGCACGGCGGCGAGCGCGGCGGCGGGTTCGGCGCGCCCGGGGGCGTGCCCGCCCTGACCGTAGCCGAGGTAGGCCGAGCACCACGGCTCGTTCAGGGTCGTCCAGGTGTGGATGCGATCGCCCAGCGCCGCGCCCATGATCTCGGCGTACCGCTCGAAGGCGTCGGCCGTGGCTCGCACCGGCCATCCGCCGGCGTCCTCGAGCGGCTGCGGCAGATCCCAGTGGTACAGCGTCGCGACGGGACGGATTCCGCGCTCGAGCAGTCCGTCGACGAGCCGCGAATAGAAATCGATACCCGCCTGGTTCACCGCGCCCGTACCGGCGGGCACGATCCGGGGCCATGCGATCGAGAACCGGTAGGCGTCGAGGCCGAGATCCTTCATCAGATCGAGGTCGGACTCCCAGCGGTGGTAGTGGTCGCAGGCCACGTCGCCGGTGTCGCCGTTCCACACCCGCCCGGGCGTCTTGCTGAACGTGTCCCAGATCGACGGCAGACGCCCGTCCTCCTGGGCTGCGCCCTCCACCTGGTACGACGCGGTCGCCGATCCGAAGGTGAACCCCTCGGGGAAGACGAGCCCGCTGTCGCGGTAGTCGTCGCTGCCCGCCCTCATCGCGTCACGTCCCCGCGGTCGGCGTGGAACGTCTCGCTTCTCCCGTCGGGAGTGGTCACCATCACTTCTGCCTCACCCTCGCCGCCGGGGAACACCCGGAGGGTGAGCCCGTCGAGATAGTCGTAGTCCGGCCTGTCGGAGCGCGCCCCCCACGGGATGACCCCGCCGGGGCGCACGTACAGCGGGATGCTGTCGAAGCCGTGCGTCTCGCGACGCCATCCTCCCCCATGGACGGTCTCACCCGTGAGCAGAGACGTCCACTCCCCCGCAGGAAGGTAGAACTCCACCTCGCCGGATTCCGAGAAGACGGGCGCGACGAGCAGGTCGGCGCCCAGCATGTACTGCCGGTCGAGATAGGCCGCCGCGGGGTCTTCGGGGAACTCCAGCACCATGGGCCGCATCACCGGAACCCCGGTGGCCGCCGCATCCAACCCCTGCTGGAAGAGGTAGGGCATCAGCCGCATCTTCAACCGCGTGAAGATGCGGGTGACCTCCACGGCCTCGTCGTCGAACTGCCACGGCACACGGTACGACTGCGAGCCGTGGAACCGACTGTGGGTGCCCAGCATCCCGAAGGCGGTCCACCGCTTGAACACCGTCGCGTCGGGGGTGCCCTCGAAGCCGCCGATGTCATGGCTCCAGTGCGCGAAGCCGCTCAGAGCGAGCGAGAGACCGCCGCGCAGGGTCTCCGCCATCGACGGGAAGGTCGAGGTCGAATCTCCTCCCCAGTGCACGGGCATGGTCTGCCCGCCGGCCGTGGCCGACCGTGCGAACAGCACCGCCTCACCCTGACCGCGGGACTGGACCAGCACGTCGTAGACGGCCTTGTTGTACAGATGCGTGTAGAGGTTGTGCATGCGGTCGGGTGCACTGCCGTCGAAGTACTCCACATCGAGCGGGATGCGCTCGCCGAAGTCGGTCTTGAAGCAGTCGACGCCCTGCGCGATGAGGTCGCGCAGCTTGTCCTGGTACCAGCGCGTCGCGTCGGGGTTGGTGAAGTCGACCAGCCCCATCCCCGCCTGCCAGAGGTCCCACTGCCACACCGAACCGTCTGCGCGACGCACGAGGAAACCCTGCGAGGCGGCCTCGGCGAACAGCGGCGAGCGCTGCCCGATGTAGGGGTTGATCCACACCGACACCCGGAGGTCCCGCTCGTGGAGGCGTTGCAGCATCCCGTCGGGATCGGGGAAGACCCGCGGATCCCACTCGAAGTCGCACCAGTTGAACTCGCGCATCCAGAAGCAGTCGAAGTGGAAGACCGACACGGGCAGCTCGCGACGGGCCATCTCATCGATGAACGAGGTGACCGTCGCTTCGTCGTAGTCGGTCGTGAAGCTCGTCGAGAGCCACAGCCCGTACGACCACGCGGGCACGACCGGAGGCCGTCCGGTGAGAGCGGTGTACCGCCCGAGCACGTCCTTCGGGGTCGGACCGTCGATCACGAAGTACTCCAGTACCTCGCCGGGCACCGAGAACTGCACGCGCTCCACCGCCTCCGAGCCGATCTCGAACGAGACATGACCGGGGTCGTTCACGAGCACGCCATAGCCGCGGCTCGAGAGGTAGAACGGCACGTTCTTGTAGGCCTGCTCGCTCGACGTGCCGCCGTCGGCGTTCCAGATGTCGACCGTCTGACCGTTCTTGACGAGGGGGCCGAACCGCTCGCCGAGACCGTAGACGAGCTCGCCGACGCCGAGGTCGAGCTGCTCGTGCACGAACGTGCGGGGGCGCCCGACGGGCGTGCCCGCGCGGGCGTTGCCGACGATGCCCGGGTCGACCTGCGCGTCGTCGGCGAGGGTCATGTACCCCAGCGCCTTCGCGCCACTGCCGGTCAGCCGACGCCCGTTCGACGAGAACGAGAGCGACCACGGGGCCCCCTGCTCGACGCGCGCGACGAGCGATCCGGTGCGCAGCTCCCCGCCGGTGGCGTCGACCACGGTCTCGCCGGCGGACGACTCCCCGGGCAGGTCGAACGAGAGAGGAGCCGCACCGCCGACGTGGTGCGCGATCCGCACGCGCACGACACCCTCGGCGGGCGAGGAGAGCGCGACGGTCAGAGTCGCCCGGTTGAGCGTGTCGCCGCGTCCGGCGATGACCTTGGTGGGGGCCGTGACGACGAGCCCGGGTCCGTCGGGGGTGTCGGCCGTCTCCCAGATGTCGTAGGCCTCCTGGCCATAGAGCGCGGCGACGCCGGGTCGCAGCTGCCAGAAACCATCGGTGAACTTCATTACTTGACTGCTCCTGCGGTGATGCCGCGCGTGAGGGTGCGCTGGAAGATGAGGAAGAAGAGAAGGGTGGGGATGAGCCCGAGCAGGGCCGACGCGCTCGTGGTGGTGACGTCCATGAGCCGGTCGCCCTGCAGCACGCTGATGGCCACCGGAACGGTCTGGTTCTCGTTCGAGACGAGGAACGTCAGCGGGATCAGGAACTCGTTCCACGTCCAGATGAAGAAGAAGATGAGCAGCACCGACAGGGTCGGGCGACTGATCGGGAAGATGACACGCCACAGGATCTTCCACCGGCTCGCGCCGTCGATCGCCGCGGCCTCGAGCACCTCCTTGGGGAACGTGCCGTAGACCGATGCGAGCAGGTAGGTACCGAACGCCGCCTGGATCACGGTGAAGACGATGATCACCGACCAGATGTTGTTGTAGAGGCCGACGGCCTTGAACATGTAGTAGAGCGGGTACAGCAGCGCCTCCTGCGGCAGCAGGTTCGCGAGCAGGAACAGCAGCACGATCCATGAGCGGCCCTTGACGCGCCCGATTCCGATCGCGAAGGCGTTGAGTACCGAGAGCAGCACCGCGAGCACGGCGACGACGCCCGAGATGAAGATCGAGTTCCACACCTTCTCGGGGAAGTTCACGCGCTCCCAGAAGGCCGCGATGCCGTCGAAGTAGAACTCCGTCGGCAGCGCCAGCGGGCCGCCGTTGGAGTAGTCGGTGGGCGACTTGAACGAGTTGACCAAGATCAGGTAGAACGGCGCGACGATGACGATCGCCGCGACGATCACGAACGCGAGCATCAGCCAGTCGACGCCCCGACGCCTGGTCATGCCGCCGCGGGACGTGCCCCGACGAGGGGGCTTCGCGCCGGTCTTCGCGCCCGGCTTCGCCGTGGTCACGGCCATGGTGGCGACCATCACAGACCCGCCCTTTCTTTTCGTTCCGCGGCGTTCTGGCTGCGGATGAACAGCACCGCGACGATGGTGACGACGAGGGTGAGCGCCGTCGCGATCGTCGCGCCGTAGCCGACCTGCTGCGACTGGAAGAACTCGCTATAGGCGTAGTAGGCCGGCACGATCGTCGAGGTGCCGGGGCCGCCGCGGGTCAGGATGTAGACGGGACCGAAGACCTTGAGCGCGGCGATCGTGCTGGTGAGGGCGACGACGTAGATCTCGGGGCGGATGATGCTCACCGTGATCGCGCGGAACCGCTGGAACCAGTTCGCACCGTCGAGTTCAGCCGCTTCGTAGAGCTCGGGGTCGACGCGCTGGAGGGCCGCCATGAAGATGACGACCGGGTAGCCGATCTGGATCCAGACGAGCACCACCATGATGCTGATGAGCGCCGTGTCGGGCGAGCCCAGCCAGTTGTGGGCGAGGGAGCCGAGGCCGATGCTCTCGAGGATGCGGTTGAGCGCACCGTCCTGCGGTCGCAGGATCCATCCGATGACGATGCCGGCGACGGCGACCGGGAGGATCTGCGGCAGATAGTAGGTCGCCCGTAGGAAGCTCGCGAACCGCCCGCCGAACTTGCGTCCGATCACGTCGAAGAGCAGCGCCGCGAGGACGAGCCCGATCAGCGTCGGCACGATCACCATCGCGATGATCATCCAGATGCTGTTGAGGAACGACGTCCAGAACGTCGCATCGCCCATCAGCTCGACCCAGTTGTCCAGGCCGATGAACTCGGGCGGCTTGATGCCGCGCCATTCGGTGAAGCTGAGATAGACGTTCCAGACCAGTGGCACGACGATGATCAGCGTGACCAGCACCAGGCCCGGGACGAGGTACAACCAGTAGGCGGCGCTTGCGCCGCGACCTCGCTGCGGGATCAGCGGTTCTTCAGGGGGGAGTTTCGCCCGCGGCGCGCGGACGAAGGGAACAGCGGTCATCGCCGCCTCCTCGAGAGTGATCGGATGCTTCGCCTCGCCGAGCGCGCTCGGACGGGCGTGCCGCGGGGCGGCGGTTCGGAGGGGCCCTGCCAGGGTGCGGCAGGGCCCCGAGATGTCAACGGAAGTCGTCGACGTACGAGTCGTACTCGGCGCCGAGGTCCTCCTGCACCTGGGCCGGCGTCTTCGTGCCGTTGATCAGTTCCTGCGTCTGCGAGACGAGCACGTCGTAGAACGTGGGCGTCGGCCAGTCGGGGTAGAAGGCCAGCCCGTCGTTCTCGTTGACGGCGTTGAACGCCTGGATCAGCTCGAGGCTCTTCGGATCGGCGATGTCGGCCTCGTCGGCGGCGACGGGGAGGCCGCCGTTGTTGCCGAGAAGCGCCTGGATCTCCGGTCGCATCGTGATGTCGATGAACGTGTAGGCCAGCTCCTTGTCCTGCGCGCGCTCGGGCACCACCCACAGGTTGCCCGACGATCCCAAGGTCATCTCGCTGCCGGGGAACGGGAAGAGCCCGAAGTCGAAGTCCGCGACCTCGTCGACGAAGCGGCCGTACCACCAGCTGCCCGAGACGAAGATCGGCGAGGTGCCGTTGATGAACGACACACCGGCATCCTCGGCCTTCACACCGGTGACATCGGTCGAGAAGTACCCCTTGTCGGCGTACTCCTTGAGCGTCTCTGTGGCGTAGGTGATCTCGTCACCGCTCCAGTCGACGGGGTTCTCGTAGAGCTGGTAGTCGTTGACGAACTGGCGGTCGGCCTGGCTCAGTGCGAGCTGGTACCAGAGCTGACCGATCGGGTATTCCAGACCGGCCTCCGCCAGCGGCGTGACGCCCTGCGCGACGAACGCGTCGAGCACGTCGGTGAACTCCTCGTACGTGGTCGGGATCTCGAGCCCGGCCGCGGCGAACATGTCCTTGTTGTAGTAGACGGTGACGAACTCGCCGTAGTTGGGGATGCCGTACCACGCGCCCGAGCCCATGACGCCGTCTTCGTTGTAGCGCGCGGTCGTCTGCAGGGCGGGGGCGAGCTTGTCGCCCCACCCGTACTCCTCGACGGCCGGGGTGATGTCGGTGAGCAGGCCCTGGCTGGCCAGGAGCCCCGCCGTCGCATTCCCCTTGTTGAACTCCATGAGGTCGGGCGCCTCATCGGAGTTGAGCACCTGGCTCGCGGTCGAGCGGACCTGCTCGAAGCTCTTCTCCTCGAACTCGACCGTCGCGCCGGTCTCCTCTTCGAACACCTTGATCGCCTCGGCCCAGGCGATGCCCATGGCGCTCGTCTGGCTCTCGTAATGCCAGAGGGTCAGCGTGTTGTCGCCGCTGGACTCTCCGCCCGATCCGCCGGCGCAGGCGGACAGGGTCAGGGCGGCCGCTGCGGCGGTGGCGACGGCCGCGGCTGCGCGGCGCGTCGTGATCTTCGTCATTCGTGCCATCGTCGGCACTCCTTTCGTGATGACCCTGGTCTTCGGGACAGGGTTCGTGGTGATTGCCGGAGCCTGTCGAAGCGCTTCGATAAACGACGTGGTTATGCAGTTGTGGTGGTGCGGGATCAGACGAGCGTGGCGACCGTGCCCCGCGACACGTAGGTGGGCGGGACCAGGTAGAGATCGGGGGTGGGCCGTTCGGCCCCGAGGGAGCGCACGGCCAGGTCGACAGCGAGATCGCACGACTCCTGCGGGACGAGCGGGATGGTGTCGACGGGAGTAGGCGAGACCGCGGTGTCGAACGAGGCGCCGATCGCGATCACCGAGAGGTCGCCGGGTACCGACATCCCCCGCTCGGCGACGGCAGCGAGCACGGCGTCGTGGGCCTCGGCCGTGGTGTGCAGCAGGAGAGCCGTCGCCCCCTGGTCGACCAGTTCCAGCGCTGCGCGGACGACCTCTACGAGGTCGGGCATGACGGCGCCCGACGAGCGGAAGTCGAAGTGCATTCCGCGCTCGGCGGCACGCGCGCGGGCTGCCGAACGCACGCGCGGCGGGAAGTTCGACTTCACGTAGGCGATGTCGGTCTGGCCGACGAGTCCGATCCGCCGGTGACCGGCATCGGCCACCCGGTCGACCGCCATCCGCGCGGCGGCTTCGAAATCGAGGTCGACGCACACCAGCCCGTCGCTGTCATCGGGCACGCCGATGAAGATCGTGGGTGTCGCGATGGCGCGCGCCAGCGGCACCCGGTCGTCGTCGGGTGCGACGTCGAGCACGAGGATCGCGTCGACGAGGCCGGATGCTGCGACCCGGCTCATCCCGTCGCGCGCCTGCTCGTCGGTCAGCAGCAGGATGTCGTAGTCGTTGCGCCGCGCGGCGATCGCGGTGGCGAGCACGAACGACATGTGGGTGGGCGCATGCGTGTCGGTGCGTAGCGGCTCGGTGAGGGCGAAGATCTGCGTGCGGCGTCCGGCCAGCATCCGAGCGCCCGCATTCGGGCTGTAGCCCAGCTCGTCAACCGCCCGCTCTATGCGTTCCCTGGTGGATCGCGAGACCGGGCGCTTGCCGCTCAGCGCGTACGAAACGGTGCTGATCGACACGCCGGCGGCCTTCGCAACCTCGTTGATCTTCACCATTCGGACCCCATCGTCTGACCGTCGTGCTCCGGAGAATCTGCCGTCGAAGCGTTTCCGCGAAGCGCTTCGACATGAAATGTAGACCCAGATTCCACCACACGCAAGCCATTTGCAGCAATTGACAACAAATAAACCTCCTCCGACTGGCGCCATGAAGTTGACGCGGATCGGCCGCCTCAGCGATAATCGCCAGCATGACTCTCAACGCACGCACTCTGTCCGCCGTGGAGGCGAACGGAACCGTCGGCATGATGGCCGACCGCGTTGCGATGTGCTGTCGAATGTGTCGCTGACTCGGTGACCCCCGCCAGGACGCCGCTCGACATCTGATCCCCGAGCGCTCGTCCACCGAGACATCGGTCTCGCGTCGATCACGCGTATCCGACCGTCTTGCCACCGGCCCGCACGGCCGTCCCGCACACATTCCGAACCCGCGAGGCTCAGCCCGGGTTCCCACGCAAGGACCTCCACCTCTCATGTCGAACACCGCTCTCCTCGAACGCCCGGCCGCTCAGACCCGTCACCTCCGCGCGGTGACCGGCGGCGAAGCATCCGCCCCCGCCGCTCCCGCACCGCGTGCCGCCCTCCCCGCCGGAACGACTCCGCGCGGCTTCGCCCTCTACGTCGGCCTCGACGAGGCGACCGCCGCGAGCGCGGGCGTCAGCCTGGGTGTGCTCGTCGACGCACTGCGCCGCACCCTGAACGAGCTGGCCCCCGCCGCCGAGACGTATGCGACCGTCGCCCTCGCCCCCGTGGGTGCCGGCGGCCGCGACGTCGACGTCGTGCGCCTGGCACTGCACGAGCCGTCGGCGATCGCCCGCACGAAGGACGACCCCGCCGACGAGGATCGCGCACCCGGCGGCGTCGTGGTCGACATCTCGCGCAAGCGCGTGCTCATCGACGGCGAATCGGCCGCGTTCACGTTCAAGGAGTTCGAGCTCTTGCAGTACCTGGTGCTGCGCGAGGGTCGCACCATCGAGCGCACCGAGCTGGTCTCGTCGCTCTGGGAGGGCTCGACCGACGACGAGGCGCCCGGCGAGCGCACGATCGACGTGCACGTGCGGCGCCTCCGGGCGAAGCTCGGCGCCTACGAAGACATCGTCCGCACCGTGCGGGGGGTCGGCTACCGCTTCGACCGTCACGCCGACGTCGCGATCCGTTACGGCCACGGCACGCCTTCGCCCGACCGCTTCTGAGCAACGCCCTTCTCCGTCGGATGCTGCGGCGCAGGCCTCAGCGTGCGGCGGCCGCCTTCTCGACCGACGCGACCGCGGCTTCGATGCCGCCGCGCCACGGAGCGCCGTGCCCGGGAAGAACCCACGTTGCCCGCGTCGGAAGCAGCGCGCGGAGCGACGCGATCGCCCGATCGGGCTCGTCGGTGAACGGCGCCGGCTGAGCACCGACACGACCCGTGAGCACGTGGCGGGTCGTGAGCGCGTCGCCGACGAAGACGGCGTCGAGGTCGGGGACGTGGACAGCGATGCTGCCGGCAGAGTGCCCGGGGAGCCCGATGATCCGCGGGGCGCCGGGAAGGTCGAGGGTGTCGCCGTCGCGGACGTCGACGGTCTCGGTCAGCCATGTCGTGCGGAGCCCGCCCTTGCGCAGCGAGTACAGCGCGAATCCGGCGGTGGCGCCGAGCTTCATCGACTGCTTCGCGTTCGCCGGCTTGTCCCCGCCCTTGGCCCGCCCGGCGTCATCGGGGTGGATGTACACCGGAACGCCGTGCTCCCGCCGCAGGCGCTCGGCGAAGCCCACGTGGTCGGAGTCGCCATGGGTGAGGATGATGCCCTTCACGTCGCCGAGGCTGCGCCCGATCGATGCCAGCTCCGACAGCAGGTCACGCCAATGGCCGGCGAGACCGGCGTCGATGACCGTCACCCCCGCAGGGGTGACGACGAGGTAGGCGGCGACGATGTCGTTGCCGATGCGATGCAGGCCCGGTTCGAGTTCCATGATGGCTACGCTACATAGCCATCATGGCTATGGTCAATAGCTATACTCGAGGTGTGCCCACTCCCGAACGAACCTCGCTCGACGCGATCGTGCGCGCGGCGAGCGCCCTGCTCGAAGAGGACGGCCTCGCCGGAGTCACGATGCAGGCGGTGGCGCATCGCGTGGGCGTGCGCGCGCCCTCCCTCTACAAGAGGGTCGCCAGCCGCGACGATCTGCTGCAGCTCGTCGCCGAGGCGGCTCTGGTCGAGCTGACCCTGCGCCTCGAGGCAGGTCCCGAGGGTGACGCCAGACGGCTGGCCGACATCCTGCGCGAGTTCGCAACGGAGCGCCCCGCGGCGTTCCGGCTCGTCATGTCACCGGGCGCGGGCGTGCCCGTGGCGCGGCCGCAGTTCGGCGCCGCCGCCAGCGAGCCGATCCTGCTCCTCTCGTCGCGACTAGCGGGCTCGGAGCGAGCCCTCGAGGCGGCGCGCACGCTCACAGCCTGGGCCACCGGCTTCATCTCGATGGAGCTGAACGGCGGATTCAACCTCGGCGGCGACGTCGACGAGGCATGGGACTTCGGGGTGACCACGATCGTGGCGGCGTTGACTGCCGGCCGCGATGTCGCCGACCAGACGTAGGGTGTCGGCATGAGGTCGACCGGGGTGCGCGCACGGTCGAGCGCCCGCGACGGGCGACCGACGCATCCTCGGCCCCGCGAGACCGAGTACCGCCCATCGCACCCGCTCGATCTCGCCCGGGCCGTACTGCCCCAGCGTCACGGGGCCGGCGACCCGACGATGACGACCGCGGGCCCGGTGATCTGGCGCACGAGCCGCACGCCCGACGGCCCCGCCACCCTGGCTCTCCGGGGTGCACCCGACGGTGTCGTGCGCGCCGCCGCCTGGGGGCCCGGCGCCGACTGGGCCCTCGACCAGCTTCCCGCGCTCTGCGGCGCGCACGATGAGCCGTCCGGCTTCGATCCCGGCTCGCACCCGCTGGTCGCCGAGGCTCATCGGCGCAATCCCGATCTGCGCATCGGGCGCACCGACCTCGTCTTCGACGCCCTCGTCAGCGCGATCATCGAGCAGAAGGTGACCGGCATGCAGGCCTTCGCCGCGTGGCGTCGGATCGTCACTTGGTACGGCGAGCGCGCGCCAGGACCCACGCCGAAGCCCATGTTCGTGCCGCCGACGGTCGAAGGCTGGCGCCATGTGCCGTCGTGGGCCTGGCACCGCGCAGGCCTCGAACCTCCGCAGGCCCGCACGATCGTCGAGGCCGCGCGCCGCGGCGACGCGATCGCGCGCGCCGCAGCATCCGCCTTCGATGCCGACGACCGCGAGCGCGTCCTGACGAGTCTGCGCGGGGTCGGACCGTGGACCTCGGCGGAGACACGCATCCGAGCATTCGGTGACCCCGATGCGGTCAGCGTCGGCGACTACCACCTCGCCCATCACGTCGGATACGCCCTCACCGGCTCACGGGTCGATGATGACGGGATGCTGGAGCTGCTCGCCCCGTGGGCGGGTCACCGTCAGCGCGTGATCCGGCTCATCTACGCGAGCGGCGTGATCGAGCCCCGACGCGGCCCGCGCCTGCACCCCGAAGACCACCGCGACCGGTGACCCCCGCTCGATCCTGAACGCACCGGGCCGCCGCCGGTGAGACCCGCCGTCTGTGCCGCAGCCGGTGAAACGGATGCCGCCCTTCGCTCTAAGCTGGGCGCATGAGCGAACCCCGCACCGGATGGCCCCGCGGCCGCACGAACTGGCTTCTCGGAACGGTGCTGGTGCTCGCGCTCGGCGTGCTGTTCGGCATGGTCTTCGGCAACGTCTGGCTCGGTCTCGTGCTCGCAGCCGTCGTCTCCATCGGCTGGCTCATCGCCTACGAGTCCTGGCGCGGCCGCAACTCCGGTGTCAACGACGAGAGCAACGGCATCGAGCTGTAGCGACGCTAGCCCCGACGCATCGGGAGGTGCGGGATGCCGTCCTCGGAGAACGGCTCGCCCGCGACCGCGAAGCCGAAGCGGGCATACCACCCCTCGAGCTGCGCCTGCGCGTCGAGCACGATCGGCAGGCCCGGCGCCCGCTCCTCGCATCGCGCGACCGCGCGCCGCATGAGCTCGGCCGCGACGCCTCGTCCTCGCGCCGCCGCCGCCGTCGCGACCCGACCGATGCGCATCGCGTCGGGCTCGGAGAGCACCCGCAGCGTCGAGACGACATCGCCGTCCGCCTCGGCCCACATCACCTCCGCACCGGGCTCGATGTCGCGCCCGTCAATCTCGGGATAGGCCGCCTCCTGCTCGACGACGAAGACGCCGACGCGCAGCCACAGCACGCGGTAGAGGGCCAGCGGATCCATCTCGGCGACGGGCGCGAGGAGGTAGTCGACGGTCACGCTCCGACGCTACCCTGCGGCGGGGCGGCGTTCGTCGCGACGCCCGCCCGACGGACGCGCGCGGGTGCGCACGGCGATGCCGGCGCACGCGATCACCGCCAGCCCGCCGATCACGGTGAGCGCCGTGATGTGCTCGTGCAGGATGAGCGCCGCCCACGCCAGGGTGAGCACGGGCTGCACGAGCTGCACCTGACTGACCTGTGCCATCGGACCGATCGCGAGCCCGCGGTACCAGGCGAAGAAACCGAGGAACATGCTCACCACCGACAGGTAGGCGAGCGACAGCCATGCCTCCGGCGGCGCGGAGACGGGCGCGGCGGCCCACGCCGATCCCGCCGTGAGCACGATCATGAGCGGCGAGGCGAGCACCAGCGCCCACGACACGGTCTGCCACGATCCGAGCTCGCGCGCCAGCATCCCTCCCTCGGCGTATCCGATCGCCGCGGCGACCACCGCGGCGAGCAGCAGCAGGTCGGATCCCTGCAGAGGAGCGAACGCCCCTCCGTTGAGCGCCGCGAACGCGATGGCGGCGACCGCGCCCAGAGCCGCCGCGATCCAGAACGATCGGGAGGGGCGCTCGCGTCCGCGCACGACCGCGGCGACGGCGGTCGCCGCCGGCAGCACGGCGATGACGACCGCGCCGTGGCTGGCCGATGCCGAGGTCAGCGCGAGGGAGGTCAGCATCGGGAAGCCGACGACCACGCCCGCCGCGACCACGGCGAGCCGGGCCCCTTGCCGGGCCGAGGGCCGACGCTGCCGTGTGACGACCAAGGCGATGGCGGCGAGGACCGCTGCAACCACCGCTCGCCCCGCACCGACGAATACGGGCGGCAGCGCCTCGACGGCGATGTGCGTGAGCGGCACCGTGAACGAGAAGGCGGTCACACCCAGCATCCCCCACCCCAGGCCCCGCGCGAGGGTCGCGGACGATGCGGGGCGTGGGGATGACATCGTCCGAGTGTGCCGGATGCGGGCGATGCCGACCGCGTCGACGGAGGTGGCCACTCGTGCGCCCGTGGCCTTCGTCGCCATCGAACCCGGCGCGCGCCCCACGCCTGCGGCGAGGCGTCTGTGCATCGCGACCCGCCGCGCGTGGTGGGATGGACGGGTGAACGAGCCCTCGACCGCCCTGTCCGTCTCCATCGTCGGCACGCCCGACCTGCCGGGCGAGGCCCTCACGGCGCTCTACCGCACCACGGGCCGTTCGACCGTCGAGCTGCGCCGCGCGATCTCCGTCGCAGAGCCGGTGTTCGTCGCGGAGCTGTTCGGCCCCGACCACATCGACGTCGTGCCGCGCCTGGAGAAGACGATCACGCTGCTCGAGCAGCTCGGGCTCGCCATCGCGATCCACGAGCTGACCGACGGACAGCCCGAGGCCATCTCGCTGCAGACGATGCGCGAGATCATCGACGGCCCGACGACCGACTGAGAGCGGTCGGGTCGCGATCCCCGCGGCACGCATCACGACGACCGGCGGTACCCGCCCTGCGCCGATGCTGCGCCGGCCTGCGACGCGGTGACCCCGCCCGTATCGATCTCTGCCAGGCTGAGATCACGGGAGGGGCGCATGTTCACCATCACCGAGCACATCGACATTGGTCGCGAGCGCGGCGAGGTCTTCGCCTTCCTCACCGACCCCGCGAACCGGGCGCGGTGGGATGCCTCGGTCATCTCCGAGGAGCTGCTGACACCGCCACCCGTGACGGTGGGGAGCGCCATCCGCACGCGGATGAACGTGATGGGTCGGCCCCTCACCTTCGGCTGGCGCGTGACGGCGTTCCATCCGCCGCAGACCATGGCCGCGACGAGCACGTCCGGCACGATGCCGACCTCGCTTCGATTCAGCTTCGCCGAGCATGAAGACGGGTGCCGCGTGACGGCGACGATCGAGGCCAGCCCGGCGGGCATGCTGCGGCTGGTCGAGCCCATCGTGGCGCAGACCGCGTCGTCGACACTCGCCGCGGGCCTGGCCCGCGCCCGCGAACTGCTGGAGTCGGGAAGCTCCTGACGTCGCCATCCGCCGCCTCTGGCTCCTCGAGCCACCCGTCGCGCCGCTGCCGGAGCTGCGCGGCAGCGGGTCAGGCTTGGATCGGGCCTTCGGCGGCACCGGGCGCGGAAAGGCGCGGCGGCGCTGTGCGCGTCACCCAGATCGCGGAGACGAACGCCGCGATCGGCACGAAGAACGCCAACGCCGGCGCGAGTATCGTGCCGAGGAACGAGGCGTACCCGAGTCCGAGCAGCGCGGCGGTGACGATCCGTGCGGCCAGAGGGCCGCGCAGGCGGGCGGCGAGCCACCACGCGACCGCGGCCCCTCCGAGCGCGGCCGACACGGCGAGCGCCGGCGCCATCGCGTTCCACGACGGCGCGTGCACATAGGCCGCGGCGATCGCGCAGAGCGAGGCTGCGAGCAGCGCCAGCGGGCCCCAGGTGGCCGGAGCGTTGCCCCGACGCGCGGAGGCGATCACCACGAACGCGGCGAGCAGGGGGATGCCCGACAAGACCGAGATCGTGATGCCGTGGCCCATCGCCTCCGTGCCATCGGCCGCGCCGGGCGACCACGACGCACCGGTCACCGCGTAGGCGATGCCGAGAAGGCTTCCCGCGAGGCTGATGACCGCGAGACCTCGGGCGAGTCGGAGAGTCCTCACGGGCACCGGCGACGTCGCCTGTCGCGCACGAGCGGCGCCACGTCGGGGACGGAGGAGAGCGAGAGACGCGATCGCGACTCCTGCTGCCGCGATCGTGGGGACCGTGGGCGAGACGAGGGACACGCCCAGGGCAGGCGCGGTGACCACGCCGCAGGCCGCGGCGACGAGAAGAGCGACCCCCGGCCGCATCCCGGCCCGTGCGACGATCGCGCCGAAGAGCGCGGCGACGGCCGCCGCACCGGCCAGCCAGGCAGCGGTGAAGATCGGCACGAAGACGGCGGCGAGACCCGTGGTGGGCTCTCCCGCGTCGGCGAAGTCGAACGCGAGACTCCACGCGATGTACGCGACGAACGCGAGCGAGAACGCGACGAACGCCAGGCCGAGGGCGATGATCGCGCGGGGCGGAGAGACCAGCCCGCGCTGACGCACGATCGCGATCAACCCGAACGCGGCGAGGAGGGGGATCGCGGCCACGGTGAGGAGTGGGAGAAGCCACGACAGACCCGACTCCGTGAGGGGCTCCGTGCCCCAGACCGCGAGGCCGCCGGCGACCGCCGCGAGGAGGAGCCCGGCCAGCGCGGCGCCGAGCGCGGAACGCACGTCCATACGCGTGCCGAGACCGTGCGCGATCACCGACCCTCGTTCGCGCGCAGACGGTCGGTCGCCCCCACGGCTATCGGCCACATCGAGCAGCGTTCCCACCACGACGTCTTCGTTCTCTGCCCGCCAGGCTTTCGGGTACCAGCGCAGCAGGCTCCGGTATCGATCTTCCGTCGACGGGGTCATGCGGGCATCACCATCGAGGCACCCCAGGCCGGCGCGCGTGTCGCCATGCTCGCTCGCGCCGCTCTCGCCGCGCTCTCCATCCGCGTGACTTCCGCGTCGAGTCGCGAAGAGCCGGTCGGCGAGATTCGGAAATATCGCCGAGTGCGCCCGTTGACGACCTCCTCGCCGTCGACGACGATCAGACCTTCGCGTTCCATGCGCTCCAGCGCGGCGTACAACGACGTGACCCGCAGGGAGACGTCACCGCCCGACGCTTCCTCGGTCGCACGAAGAATGTCGTAGCCGTGGCGCCGCTGAGACGCCAACGAGGTGAGGATCCAGAAGACCGGCGGGGTCAGGGGTGCGCTCATGCCAGCGACCATACTCCATGGGGAGGAGTATTGCCATCCGAGGCTTCGGCGGGATGAGACGGCTCAGACGAGCGACGCGAAACGCTCGGTGCGCTCCACGGGCCCGATCACGATGAGGGTGTCACCCTCAGACACGAGCGACGACGCACCCGCGGCATGCCACTGCCCATCCGACGACTTGATCTTGACGACGGTGATGCCGTGGCGCCGACGGACGGCGGACTGCTCGAGGGTCTGCCCGACCATCTCCTGCGGGGCGATCGTCTTGGCGACGACGAGGTCGTTGTCGAACTCGACGTAGTCGAGCATCGAGCCGCGCACCAGGTGCGCCACGCGACGGCCCATGTCGGCCTCGGGGAAGATGACGTGCTCGATACCCAGCTGTTCCAGAATGAGGCCGTGCTGCTCGCTGATGGCCTTCGCCCAGATGGAGCGGACTCCCATGCGCTTGAGGAGCGACGCGGTGAGGATACTCGCCTCGATGTCGGAGCCGATACCGACCACGACTCGATCGAAGTCGGCGACACCGAGCTGGTCGAGCGCCACCTGCCGCGTGGAGTCGGCGCGGACGACGTGGGTCAGCACGCCGTTGAGCGACTGCACGATGTCTTCGTCGGCGTCGATGCCCAGCACCTCGGTGCCGGACCGCGCCAATTCAGTGGCCAGGGCACCGCCGAAGCGTCCGAGGCCGATCACGACCACGGAGGACGCAGAGCCGGGGCGCCCGCGGCGTCGCGTGAAGAGGTGGGTCGACTTATCCAATGATCGGACGCTCCTTCGGGAGTTCGTACTGACGCTTCTGAATGGACAGTGCCAAGGCCGAGCCCAGCAGAACAGGCCCGAGCCTGCCGATGAACATCAGCACGATGAGGATGAGCTGCGCGGCGGGCGGAAGACTCGCGGTGATCCCGGTCGACAGGCCCACCGTCGCGAAGGCCGAGATGACCTCGAACACGACGCGATCGAATCCGTAGGGGCTCATCAGCATGATCGCGAGGGTCGACGCGACCACGAGGGCGAGAGACAGGAGCGCGACGGTCAACGCCTCGCGGTGGGTGGAGCGCGGGAGGCGTTTGCCGAACATGTTGACGGCGGTGTCGCCGCGCAGTTCGGCGATCACGATGAAGAACAGCACCGCGAACGTGGTGATCTTCAGCCCTCCCGCCGTTCCCGCCGGCCCCCCGCCGATGAACATGAGGATGTCGGTGACGAACCAGCTCTCGTCGCGCATCTGCGAGACGTCGATCGAATTGAATCCGGCGGTTCGGGGCATGACGGATGCTGTGAAACCGGCGAGCACGCGGCCTGCCGGGTCGAGCGCACCGAGAGTGGCGGGGTTCGCCCATTCCAGCGCCGTCAGGGCGATGGCTCCGGCCACCAGAAGCACGAGCGTGCCGATGACGACGGTGATGGTATTCAGCGTCCACTTGCGCGGCACGACCAGCCGCTTGCGCAGCTCCATGATGACCGGGAAACCGAGCCCGCCCAGGATGACCGCGGCGCAGATCGGCAGACAAATCCACGGATCAGCTACGAACCCCATGAGGTTGTCGCTGAAGAGTGCGAACCCGGCGTTGTTGAACGACGACACGGCGTGGAAGACGCCCAGCCAGATCGCCCGCCCCGGCTCTTCGCCGTAGCCGCCCCAGAACCGCAGCGTCAGTACGAGCGCGACGACGACCTCGATGGTGAGGGTGATGAGCGCAACACCGCTGAGCACGCGGCGAACGTCGCCGACAGCGACGGTATGCGTCTCGCTGACGGCGGTGAGCCGTGTTCGCAGCCCGAGCCGCCGCGCGACGAGGAGCCCCAGAAGAGTCGCGAGCGACATCACCCCGAAGCCACCGATCTGGATGAGGGCGAGGATCACGACCTGCCCGAACGGCGACCAGAAAAGCGGCGTATCCACGATGATGTGTCCGGTGACGCACAGCGCACTGGTGGCGGTGAAGAGCGCCTCGATGAAGGTCGCCCCGCGCCCCTGCACCGAGATCGGCATCAGAAGAAGCGCCGTTCCGACGGCGAGAACCGCGCCGAACGCGATGGTGATCGCCTGACCGGGCCGGATCCGGGACAGCGCCGTGGAAAATCGAGTGACCGCCATCCGCGCTACCGCGACCCCTTCGGCCATTGCCATCCACGCACAGCCAACGATCTCACGGCTTTCCCTCCGTGTTCGGCGCATCACGCACCTGGCGCGCACCGTGGCGCCCGCAACCCGACGTCACGAGCATCATCTCGAAATAATCACAGAAACATAACGGCAGCCCTTCCCTTCCGTTACCTCTCCGTTATAGAGTTCAGGAACGGTAGTTGTTTTGCTGTGGCAGCTACCGAACATGTGATTGCAGGACACTCTTGGTGCAAGGGACAAGGGCCGGTCGGAAGCCTCTCCGACCGGCCCTTACTTGTTCCCGGCGACGCGTCTTCCTCTCCTCCCCAGGCCGCCCGTGCGCCGCGTTTTCCACAGGGGTGATTGTGCCTCTGATCTGGGCCTGACGATGTCGGAGGCCCCCGCCAGAATGTATGCATGACACACCGGCGAACCGAGATCGGCGAGGCCCTCGATGCGCTCCGCAGCGCGCTCGCGCCGATGCTCGAGGGCGACGGCATCCGTGGGGCCGACGACGACCGCCTGCTCGACCTGGCCGCCGATGCCGAATCTCTCGGACGACTCATCGATGCGCTGCGGCTCGACATCGCGGGAGAGATCGGCCACCGATCGCGGCCTGAACGCGGTGACGAGATCCTCTCCCGGGTTCGCGGATGCCGGTCGGCGTCCGAATTGATCGAGCGAGTGACGCTCGTTTCGAGCGCAACGGCACGACGACGCCTGAAGGCCGCGCCTCCCCTGCGCCGCCGAACGTCGCTGACGGGCGAGGGCCTGCCGGCGCCTCTCGACCATGTGCGCGCCGCTGTGCTCTCGGGTGAGATCGGCACCGACGCAGCAGCCGCGATCGCCGACGCGCTCATCCCGCTTCGTGATCGCGGTGTCGCCGCGGACGAGATCGATGCCGCCGAGCAGGCCCTCGTCGACGCGGCGGCGGGCACGATCGCATCACCGGCAGTCTCTGCCGACGAGGTCTCGATCATGGCCAAGGTCTGGGCGCTCCACCTCGACCCCGACGGCGCCCTGCCCGACCGCGATCGCGCAGAACGTCGTCGATCCCTCTCGATCGGCCGCGAGCGCGACGGGATCGTTCCGATGCGGGGCGACCTCTTGCCCGAGGTCGCCGCGCAGCTCCAGCGCATGATCGACGCCTACCTCAACCCTCGCGTGACGGCCGGCCCGACCTTCGTCCCCGACGACGCGGAGTTCGACAGCGACGACCCGTTGATCGACCCGCGCACGCAGGCCCAGCGGCGCCACGACGCTCTGTCCGGGGTGCTTCACGTCGCCGCGGGAGCGAAAGACGCGCCGCTCCTGGGCGGCGCCGCCCCGACTCTCGTCGTGACCGCGTCAGAAGAACAGCTCGCCCGCGACGACGGCGTCGCCTTCGTCTCGGGAGCGCGCGACGCCGGCGCCGTGCCGATCTCCGTCGCCCGCCACATCGGGTGCGCCGGAGCGGTGCAACGCCTCGTGATCGCACCCGACGGGCGCATCGTCGAGCTCGGGTCGCCGCAGCGCATCTTCCCCGCTCACACGCGGCGCGCCATCGGAGTGCGAGACGGGGAGTGCATCATTCCCGGATGCCACGTTCCCGCCGCGTGGTGCGAGGTGCATCACGTGAGACCTGCCGCGCAGGGCGGCCCGACCCATACCGACAACGGCGTCCTGCTGTGTTGGCACCATCATCGGACGATCGAGACCGCCGGGTGGGAGATCCGGATGGTGCGCGGCGTGCCATGGATCAGGGCGCCTCGATGGCTCGACCCCGCCCAACGATGGCGCACCACCGAGGGCTCACCACAACGCCGACTGTCCGCCCTGTCGAGGGCAGCCCCCGGCGCCTGACCGAACGGCAGCAGAGCGGCGGATGCTGCGAGCCTTGGTGAGCCCGCAGCATCCGCCGCTTGATTCCTCGACCTCGTCTAGATCACCCGACGACGGCGCAGCAGGAGGAGAAGGGCGCCGGCGAGCGCGAGCCCGAACGCCCCGAACACCCACGGTGCGAGATCGGCCGCGTCGGAACCCGTGGTCGCCAGATCGCGGTCGCCGCCGCCCGCCGTGTCTGCCGCAGAACCCGGACCGCTCGAACCGCCGGCGCCGCCCGATCCGGAACCACCCGAACCCGGCTCACCCGCCCCCGGTCCTCCCGTCCCCGGCTGACCGGTCCCGGGCCCACCCGTTCCCGGCCCACCCGTTCCCGGCTCACCTGTTCCCGGCTCACCGGTCCCGGGTCCACCCGTTCCCGGCTCCTCCGGCTCAGGCTCGACGGCGGCGTCGACCACCGTGAACGTCGACACCGGCGAGTAGTCGACCGCGCCGTAGGGATCGGTCGTGCGCACGTACCATCCGTGCTCGCCGAGCTGCGTCACCGACCACGTCGCCTCCACAGTGGTGCCGCTCTCGACGTTGTCGAACGAGGCGATCTGCGTCGGGGAGAGCACCTCGGCCGTGAACGAGTCGGTGCCCAGGGTGCGCACGCCCGGCACGATGCCGAGCTGGTCGTACGTCAACTCGAACTGCTGGTGCACGTAGGGGTCACTCGGATCGATGACCGGGTCGAGCAGGTTCGGGTCGTCGGAGTTGTAGTCGTCCAGCGACGGGGAGTAGGTGCGTACCATCATCTTCTCCCCCTCGTTGTCGAAGTGCAGCAGACGCAGGTACCCCAAGCCGCCCTCGGGCAGCCCCTGGTAGTCGAACAGCATCGAGTAGACGGTGCGGTCGTTCACGCCGTCGCCGTCGTCGTCGAACGAGTCCTCACGGGTGAGGGCGTCGTGGTAGTGGCCGGAGAACACCATCTTCACGTTGGGGTTCGTCGCCACGACCTCGTCGAGGATCCGCTGCGGGATGTCCCCGAGACCGCCCGTGGTGAGGATGAACTCGTGCTGCGCCAGGATCGCGACGCGATCGGGGTACCGCGCGAGCACCTCGTTCATCCACGCGATCTCTTCGTCACCGGGTCCCCATCCCTGGTAGACCATGATGAAGTCGATGCCGCCGGCCGAGATCAGGTCGTAGTGTCCTCGGTTGTCCTGGTAGCTCTCGCCGTACCAGGGGTTGCCCGCGAACCGGTCTGCGCCGAACCACTTCGCGTACTCGCTGTAGTCGGCCAGTTCCGAGCCGACGTCGTGGTTGCCGGCGAGGACGCCGTACGGCAGACCCGCCTCGTCCAGACGCGCGTACTGCGGGTCGGCGTTGTCCTTCCACTGGTACTCCTGGTTCCAGTCGTCGACGATGTCGCCGGTGTGGAACAGGTACTGCAGGTTGAGCTCGTCACGCTGGTCGAGCAGGTACGAGTGGATCGCCTCCTGGTGCTTGAAGGGATTCCCGGGCACCGTGTTCTCGTTGTAGTACTGGGTGTCCGACTCCCACGCGAGGGTGAAGTCGTAGTCCGACCGCGCCACGTCGTCGGGATTGTTCGGCGTGATCACCGAGTCGCGTGTGCTGAGGTCCTCGCCCGCGAACCCCTCGGAGTGCTGCACCAGCATCCGCACCTTTCCGTCGCGCACGTGGTCCGCCGCCGGAACGCTTCCCGAGAGCTCGAACTGCTCGCCGTCCGTCGTCGAGACGTGACGGTCGATCTCGTCCCAGCCCGAGCCGTCGCCGCGGAGCGCGTAGAGGAAGACGGTCGCATCGGCGTTCGCGCGCCCCTGCCACGTGGTGCGCACCTGAGAGCCGGCGACGTCGTCGCCCACCGCGATGTCGAACAACTGGTACGGGAACTCGGAGGCCGACGAGACGTCGGTCCCGACGCCGTCCAGCGGCGCGAGCGCCCGCAGTTCATCGGCCGACAACACCCCGACCGCCTCACGGCGAGTGTCGAGCGCATCGTTGACGGTGCCCGACTGCGCGGTCACCTCGGCGTCGGAGAGATCGAACCGCTCGCCCTCGAGGAACTGCACGTCGAGCACATCGCCCATCGGGTCATCCACCGTGGCGCGCAGCGTCACGTCGCCGGCCTTCACCTCCGCGCCATCGGTCGGCGCGACGACGTCGGAGGACGGCTGCTCCTCGAAGGTCTGGAAGGTCGCCGACCAGGTCGCGGAGTTGCCGAGGGCGTCGACCGCCGTGATCTGCATCACGTGGTCGCCGGGGCTCAGCGTCACCGACGACGTCGTGTACGGAAGCTCGATCGGCTCACCGTCGAGGGTGACGGTGCTCGAGGCGACGCCCGCTCCCGCGTCGGTGATGGATGCGTCGAGGACGAACTCGCCCCGGTACTCGTCGTCGACCGTGGAGGTGACCACGGGCGCCGTGTTGTCGACCGTCACGGTGCGAGTCGCGGTGTCGCCACCGTCGGACGCGACGATCTCGACCGGCCCGTCCGCCCCAGACGCGGTGTCCCATGCGGTCGACACCGCCGAGAACGCATCAGCGGGCAGCGTGAACCGCGCGTCGAAGTAGTCGAGCTTGCCGGTCGGCCCGCCCGAGCCGTTGACGCTGTCGCCCATGCCGAGCACCTTCGACGGGTCGTCGTAGCCGCTCGGGGTGAGCGTACGACCGTCGGGGAGGATGAGCCGGAGGCCGCGGATGTCGAAGTCGTCGTTGTTCTCGCCGAGGTCGATCTCCGGCGCCTTCTTGGTGCCGGCCCACACGCTGACGACGAGCTCGTCGCCCTGACGCACGTGCTCCAGCGGCACGGCGGTCGTGAGGGTCTCCCAGTCGTTGATCGTGTGATCGAAGATGCGCAGGACATCGCGATCTTCGCCGTCGCCGACGAGCACGCCGTTCTTGAAGTAGAAGTTGACCCCCGACACCTCGAAGGCGAAGACGGGCGCGCGCTCCAGGCTCGGCTCGGTCGCGACCTGCTCACCGCCGATCGACAGCTGCACGGCGGAGGGGTAGCTCTCGCCGGCGGCGATCACGTCGGTGACCCCCGAGACGAACTGGTCGTCGTCGAGGTTCAGACGCACGGGCGAGGTGTCGACCCCGTCGACGGCCACGCGGGTCGTCTCGAGCGTCGTCTGGTTGGTGCCATCGCTCGCCACCACGGAGTACTCGTACCAGGCCTTGCCCGTCAGGTCGACGGCGGGGACGACGTAGGTGTAGACACCCTCGCCGCTGTCACGCAGGTTGATGGTGCGTGAACCGGAGTCGACGTCGTTCGAGAGCGTCAGAGTGGCCGTGCGAGCGTCGACGTCGTCGGCGATCTCGAAGGTCAGCGTGAAGTCGGCCCCGGGAGCGATCGAGTCGGCGGTGCGGTCGGTGATCGTGGGCGCCACGGTGTCGGCGGGAACGATCTGCAGACCGGCCGGCACCTGGTCGGCCTGCACCGTGCCGGGAGTGGCGGGGGCGAGGTCGAGCAGGCGGGCCTGCGCGGCGTCTTCCTCACCGGCGATGTAGCGGATTCCCTGATCGGGCTGCACATCGTCGGTCGGCAGGTTCATGTTGTACAGCGCTTGGCTCACGATGTGGCCGGTGTTGGTGACCACCTCGATGCCGCGGGCGCTGCCGTTGGCCATACCTGCGCTGGTGATCTCGACGAGGTTCTCGCCCATCGTGAGCGACGTGCCGAAGGCTGCGTTGAAGTCCGCCGCGCCGAGCGCCGCGTTGCCGCCGTTCTTGATCCAGAAGACCAGGGTCTGTCCCGGGGCGATCTCGACGTCGCCGGGGACGGCCGGCCACAGCACCGACGTGCCGTTGTCGGGGTAGAGGTAGTTGATCGAGTAGTCCGAGAAGTCGACGGCAGAGTCGCTCGCGTTGTAGACCTCGATGAACTCGTACGCGTCGGACCCGGCGAGGTTGATGCGGGAGTCGGGCAGCACCTCGGTCACCTGCAGCGATGCGGTGGTCACCCCCGCATCGGGCTGCGGGTCGAACCCGGGCGTCGAGTCGAACGGCTCGCCGACCGGCGGCGTCGTCTCGGTGGGGCCGGGAGTCGGGATGGGTTCCCCGGCGGGCACGACGAGAGCGGCCGGGTCGACGACACCGGGGCTGGGAGCCGCCTTCGACGCGAACAGGTCGAGCGCCTTGGATCCCCGGGTGGCGGGCAAGGCGAAGTGCGCCGTCAGGTCGACTCCGACGGAGCCGGCGGGGTAGAACGAACGACTGACGAGCTGTCCGTCACGGATGATCCGGATGCCGCGGTCTCCGCCGTTGGCCATACCGGGCTGACCCGACACCCGCACCACGCGGGTCTCGGCGGGCACGCTCCACTGCGTGCGGAACTGCTCCTCGGTCTTGCTGAACGAATCGACGTTGCCGGACGTGTAGCTGAGCCAGTAGACGATCGTCTCGCCCGCGCGCACGACGGTGTCACCGCCGACGATCAGTTCGACACCGCCGTCCACGGCGTCCGACTGGTCGGAACCGTAGCGGAAGGAGTACCCGGCGTTCAGATCGATGTCTGCTGCCGTGGTGTTGTGCACCTCGAAGAACTCGTAGTCGTCGAACGAGACGTTGTCGGGTGCGATCTCGGTGACCACGAGCGGCCACGGGTTTTCTTCGCCGGGCTCGGGCTCAGGCTCCGGATCTGGCTCCGGGCGCACGAGTGCTTCGGGGGCGACCACACCGGGCGAGCGCGGTGCCGAGGTGCTCAGCGCCTCGAGCCCGAGGTCGGCCGCGTCCTGGGGCAACCGGAAGTGCGTTGCGAGGTCGCCGCCGAACCCACCGGCGGGAACGTGCGACCACGAGATGAGCGTCTCTCCCTGAACGACGCGGATGCCGCGGTCCCCCGCGTTCGCGATGCCTGCCTGCCCCGTGACCCGCACCACCTGGGTGTCGGCCGGCACGGAGTGGTACGCACGGAACTCCTCGATCGAGCGCGCGAAGGAGTCGACCGACGTGCTGGTGTAGCTCAGCCACAGCACGGCGGTCTCGCCGCCGTCCAGCACGAGCGGCTCCGAGACGGTGAGCGGCACATCGCGGTCTCGCACGTCGGAGTCGACGTAGGAGTAGGCGAACGCGATGCCGGATGCGGCGAGATCGATCGCGGCATCCGCCGTGTTGCGCACCTCGATGTACTCATAGCTGTCGACACCGACGTTGTCGCCGACGATCTCGGTCACGATGATCGACGGCGCGGAAGCCGGAGCCGCTGTCGCCGACGGGGCCAGCGCGAGAACGGACACCAGCGCGGCGACGATGCCTACTGCGGGGAGGGAACGGGAAAAGGGCACGAAGACCAGGCCTTCCAGGGGGGAGGAGTGCAAACGCGACCGAAGGTACGGACGCAGCAAGGCTGGACCGTGAACCACGGAGGGGGAGAAGGTGACCGGGAGGTGACGCGCCGCGTCACCTCGGTGTGATACGCCCGACGGCATATCGCGCCGCATCCGACCGCCCCGCCATCGCCCCTCGCCGGCGTCCGACCCGTAATCTGGAAGACATGACAGATCGCCGCCTCGCTGTGGAGGCCTGGGAGAGCCTGTTCCGAGCCCAGCACGAGGTGTTCGACGAACTGCGCGGCGATTTCGACGACAGCGACATGTCGCAGGCGGAGTACGACGTGCTGCTCACGGTCACCCGCGGCGACGACATGACTGCGCGGCTCCGCGACGTGACCGCCAACATGCTCATCAGCCAGCCGAGCGTCTCGCGGCTGGTCGACCGCATGGTCGCGAACGGGCTGCTGTCGAAATGCCCCGACCCCGACGACGGCCGCGGCACCCTGGTTCGTGCCACCGAGGCCGGCGTCTCGTCGTTCCGACGCGTCGCGTCGATCCACGGCGCATCGATCGCCCGGCGCATGTCGCTCCTTTCGAACGACGAGCTCGCCCAGCTGCGCGATCTCGCCTCGAAGCTGCGCGCCCCGCGCCCCCGCTCCTGAACGCCCCCCGCTTCTGATCAACGCCGACGAGTAGCCTGAGAGGGCACACCGTCGACGATGTCGGAGCCGCCCGCGCTGCCCCGACTCGAGTCCGAGGATCGGAGGTTCCATGTCCATCACGCACCCTCTCCGCACTGAGAAGGTCATCATCGGCGAACCCGAGGTCGTCGAGGACGCCTCCACGGTCGGAGCCGACGCCGTCGAAGACAGCGCCGAGTGGCTTTCGCTGAAGGCCGCGGCGATCGCGCTGCAGGGCCTGCAGGCCGACGACGGCTCGATCCCGGATGCGTCGCACCACCCGTCGGCGAGCGCCCACGTCGCGACGATCACGACGGCGATCGAGAAGCTCGCACCGCGGTTCCCCACCGACGCGGCCTACCTCGCGGCGTCCGTCGCCGATTTCGACACGTGGCGTGCTGGGGGGTTCGGGATACCCGACTTCCTCGATTCGCTCGTCGCCTTCCAGCCGCAACAGCACCGGGTCGACGGCGCGCGCCACCTCGTCGTCTTCCCCATGTACACGCAGAACGGTTCGTCGCGCCGCCTCGTGGAGGCGGTGCTCGTCGAAGCGATCTGGCCGGACTTCATCGCGCGCCTCGAGACGGAGTACACCAACCGCCTCTTCGTCTCGTTGCGTCTGGTGGACTTCACGCCGGGGTACGACACGAACTCCGCCGTGCTGTTCCCCGAGACCGTGTCGATGCGCGAGGTGCCGCCGTTCACGTGGGGCGCGATCTTCCAAGACCGCGAGGCCGCCAGATACCGCCGTGTGGTGCGCGCCGCCGCCGAGATCACGAAGCTCGACCTGCCCGACGCCGCCGCACGGATGCTGGAAGACAGCGCGCTCACCGAGCAGACGTTCGTGATGTGGGACCTCATCCACGACCGCACGCACATGCGCGGCGACCTGCCGTTCGACCCGTTCATGATCAAGCAGCGGATGCCGTACTTCCTCTACTCGCTCGAGGAGCTGCGGTGCGATCTCACCGCGTTCCGCGAATGCGTGGCGATCCAACGGCGGCTGCAGGACCGCGTCGACGCGCTCGCCGTCGGCGAGCCGGCGCTCCCGTTGGACGCGGCGGAGCAGTCGATGCTCGAGCACGCCGCCCTCGTGCAGTACGCCGTGATCTTCGATCGGATCTTCCGCTTCGCGATCACGGGCACACGCGTGCGCAACTACGACGGCGTCGGCGGACAGCTGCTGTTCGCCTGGTTGCACCAGCGCGGCGTGCTGCACTGGACCGACACGTCGCTCGCGTTCGACTGGCACGAGGTGCCGGCCGCCGTCGTCGCCCTCGGCGATGCGATCGACGAGCTGTACTGGCGTTCGATCGACCGCCCGAAAACGACGCACTGGCTCGCCGCCTACGAGCTCGTCCGCGGCACGCTCGAGCCTCACCCCGCGTCGGCCTGGGCGCGCGGGCTCCCCGACGAGGTGCTGGCCGGCCCCCCGAAGGGGTTCACCGACGCCGTGCGTGATGACGAGTTCCCGCTGTCGATGTTCTACGAAGCGCTCGAGAAGAAGATGCGCCCGGTGATCGAGTCGACCGCCGGGATCCGCGCCGACGACGCCTGACGGGCGGGCGTCCGCGGCATCCTCGCCTTCTCGGATGACGGATGCTGCGGACGCTCAGCCGCGCCGCGTCAGCACGGCGTCCCAGACGGCATCGGCGACCTCGCGCTTGGTGCCGCGTGCCCGCGCGACCACCTCGCCGGCACCATCGACCACGACCACGTCGTTGTCGGCGGTGCCGAATCCTGTCTCGCCCGCGACGTCGTTCGCGACGAGCAGGTCGACGCCCTTGCGCGCCGCCTTGCGGCGGGCGCGAGCGAGGAGGTCGTCGTCGTCCGCGGCAGTCTCGGCGGCGAACCCGACGATCGTCTGCCCCTCGCGCCGGCGCTCGGCGAGCCCGGCGAGGACGTCCCGCGTGCGCACGAGTTCGAGGGTCAGGCCGGGGCCCGCGGCGTCTTCCTTGCTGAGCTTGCGGTCGGGCACGTGCGCGGCGCGATAGTCCGCGACGGCGGCGACCATCACGACCGCGTCGGCGGTGTCGGCCTCGCGCTCCATGGCCGCGTCGAGCTCGGCGGCGGTGCCGACCCGTTCGATGCGGATGCGGGGGTGCAGCGCCGCCTCGGCGAGCGCCCCGTCGTCGACGTGGGCGGCGACGAGCACCACCCGTGCGCCGCGGTCGGCTGCGGCGAGGGCGATGGCCGCTCCCTGGCGGCCGCTCGATCGGTTCCCGAGGAACCGCACCGGATCGATCGGCTCGCGGGTGCCGCCCGTGGAGACGGCGACGGCGAGACCGTCGAGATCGCAGCGGGGCGCGAGGAGCGCGAGGGCGGCGCCGGCGATCGCGTCGGGCTCCGTCATGCGCCCGGGGCCGGAGTCTCCCCCGGTCAACGGTCCGCTCTCCGGGCCGATCACGTGCACCCCTCGAGAGCGGAGCGTGTCGACGTTGGCTCGGGTCGCGGGATGGTTCCACATCTCCGTGTGCATGGCCGGAGCCACCAGCACCGGGGCGGACGTTGCCAGGAGCGTCGTGCCCAGGAGGTCTTTCGCGAGGCCCGCGGCCATGCCGGCCAGGGTGTTCGCGGTCGCCGGCGCGACGATCACGAGGTCGGCCGAGCGGCCGAGCGCGACGTGACGCACCTCGGCGACGTCGTCGTGCACACTGGTGGTGACGGGGTGGCGGCTGATCGCCTCCCACGTCGTGAGCCCGACGAAACGCAGGGCGTCGTCCGTGGGGACGACGTGCACGTCGTGACCGCGCGTGACGAGCAGACGCACGAGGTGCACGGTCTTGTACGCGGCGATACCGCCGGTGACCCCCACGACGATGAACACCCGCCCATCCTTCCACGCCCACCCCGATGAGGAGCCAGACATGACGCCGGAGCCCCCGTGTGCACGGTGATCGTGCGCGTGCCCGCGCACACCGACGAGCCCGTGCGGATGCTCGCGATCCGCGATGAGGACCCCCGTCGAGCGTGGGATCCGCTCGGCCCGTGGTGGCCCGATTCGCACCCCGGGGTCGTCGGCGTGCGTGACGCGCGCGCCGGGGGCGCCTGGCTCGCCGCCGACCCCGCCCGCTCGCGCGTGTCGGTGATCCTGAACCGCCACGAGGTCGAGGGTGCCACCGGTTCGCGGGGCGCCGTCGTGCTCGACGCCGTCGCCGGGCAGGCCCCCGTCGCCGTCCCGCCCACACACGGGTTCAACCTGGTCGACATCGACGCGAACGGAGCGCGGGTGACGTCGTGGGACGGCGATGCGGTGCGCTCCACCCGGCTCGAGCCGGGCGTGCACATGATCGCCCACGACGAGGTCGACGACGCACAGACCCCGCGGATCGCGGAGTGGCTGAGCGCGTTCGACGCCGCGCCCAGCGACGCCGCCGACGGCCCCTGGTACGCCGAGTGGCTCGCGGTGCTCGAACGGAGCGCTGCGCTGCCGCCGACCGATGACCGCGCGATCGTGCGCGACAACCGCCCGCACGGGATCCCGACGCTGTCGCTGCTGATGTGCGCCGCGACGATCGACGGAAGCGGGGTCGACATCGTCTACGGCGAGCTCGACGCACCGGGCGCGTGGAACCGCCCCGCCCTCCACCACGTGTCCGCCTGACGCGTCCGCGCCGGCAGGGGGTGCAGCCGGAGTGCCGCACTGGGAGACTGGGGCGATGGACAACGACGTCGCTCCCTCCGCAGCATCCGCTCCCGCGTCCGGCGTCGCCGGACGAACGATCCTGCTCGCCGGCGGGACGAGCGCGGCCGGCAGGGCGGCGGCGGTCGCGCTGACCCGCGCCGACGCGCGCGTGGTCGTGGCGGGTCGCGATCCGGAGAAACTCGCGACCGTGGTCGCCCAGGCCCCCGGAACCCTCACGATCGCCGCCGACCTCACCGACGAAGACGCCGTCGCCGACCTCGCCCGCACCGTGCACGACGAGATCGGCGCCGTCGACGGCGTGCTGCACCTCGTCGGCGGATGGCGCGGCGGCGGCGGGCTCGCCGCACAGAGCGAGAGCGACTTCCGCTTCCTCGAGCGCTCGCTGACCGCGCTCCGATACGTCTCGCGCGCCTTCGACGCCGACCTGCGGGAGTCATCGGCCGGTCGCCTGGCGATCGTCTCGTCCACGGCCGTCGCGCGACCCCTCGCCGGCGGCGCGAACTACGCCGCGGTCAAGGCCGCGAGCGAAGCGTGGACCCGCGCCGTCGGGCAGGGGTTCGCCAGAGCGGCCCGCGACGACGCGCGCGAGCTGAGCGCGGCCGCGGTGATCTTCCGGGCGAAGAGCCTGGACGGACTCGAAGGCGCACTTGCCGACGCGTTCATCGCCCTGTGGTCGGACGACGCCGAGGACTGGAACGACGTCATCGTCGAACTCGGCGACGGCGGCTGATCAGGGCTTCTCGGCCGTCGGAGCGACCGGAGTGGTCTCAGCCTTCGCCGTCTTCGGGCTCGCCCCGGCGGCGTCGGCACTGTCGCCCTCGACCGGATCGGGCGCCTGCTGATACTGCACCGACAGGATGCGGTACGACCGGGTGAGGAAAGCCAGCACCCCGAGCACGACCATCACGAGACCCGCGCCGACGAAGACGAGCGCGATCCCTCGCGCCTCGCCGCCTCCGAGCAGCCATCCCCACGTGGCGCGCCCGCTGTCGTCGTTCATGTACGGGATGATCAGGAACTCCGCGAGCGGGGCGATGAGGAACGCCGTCACGGGAGCCGCGGCCGACTCGAAGGCCGCCGCGAATCCGAACACGCGGCCCTGCTGACGGAACGGCACGACCCGCTGGATCACCGTCTGCTCCGCCGCTTCGACGGCGGGGACGAGGGCCATGTAGACGAAGATGCCCACGGCGTAGAGCCACCACCACTCGCGGATCGTGAACACCATCCCGAGCACGCCCATGCCGATGACGACCAGCAGCATCGTGCGGATCGGGTTCTTGCCGAGCCCGAACTTGGCGATGAAGAGCCCGCCCGCGATGAAGCCGGTCGCCGAGACGCCGAGCACCGCGCCCCACACCTCGACGCTGAACATCTCGAGACCGTACGGGTCCATCAGCGCCATGTAGACGCCGCCGATGAGGTTGTTGAACGTCGAGAAGATGATGAGCGCGAACAGCCCCGACGCGGCCATCACGGCCGTGATGCTGCCGCGCAGATCGATCCCCGACCGCTTCTGGCCGTCGAGCGAGGGCTTCTCTTCGGGGATGCGCAGCGTCAGCAGGTGCACGAGCGCGACGAGCGTCATCGTCACGGCGATCGCCAGCGTCCACCCCATGCCGAGGAGTCCGATCGACAGACCGCTGAACACGCTCGTGACCACGAAGGCGATGCCCTGCACCGTGCCCACGAGCCCATTGGCGTTGGCGTGACGTTCGACGGGCATGAGCAGGGTCACCGTGGTCGCCAGCGCGATGTTGCGCATGTTCTCGATGACCGCGCCGAACAGGATGATGCCGGAGAAGAGCCAGAACCACGGACCGGTGAGGTCGAGCAGCGCGCTCTCGGGGAAGAGGAGGTAGAGCGCGCCCCCGACGACGAACGCCACGAGGGTCACGACGCTCGAGAACACCATCACCCGGTGCTTGCGGTTGCGGTCGACGATCGACCCGAAGAGCATGGCGAACACGGCGAGCAGCAGCATGTAGGCGCCGCCGATGATGCCGGTCGCCAGCACCGACTCGGTCTCGATGTAGACCCAGAACGTCAGCGCGAACCAGAGGTAGCTCGTGGTGACGTTCGCCACCGCGGTATTGACGAGGATCTGCGCGAAGGTGCGCGGCCCGCTCGCCGGCGGCACGACCGACGCCGGTGCCGTGAGCGGCGCGTCGGGGTCGTCGGGGCGGGCGGACATGAGGGAAGGGTATCGACGGGCTCCGACATCGGCGAGCGTCCATGCGCGCGCATTCGTCGGGGCGGCGCGCCTAGGCTGGGTTGCCGTGACCACCATCCACGATCCGGCCGTGCGCGGCTTCGCCTCCGACAACTATTCCGGAGTGCATCCCGAGGTGCTGGCGGCGATCGCCGCAGCCAACGACGGCCACCAGGTCGCCTACGGCGAGGACGTCTACACGAGACGCCTGCAGGAGGTGTTCGTCGGCCACCTCGGCGAGGGCGTCGAGGCGTTCCCGGTGTTCAACGGCACGGGCGCCAACGTCGTGGGCCTGCAGTCCATGCTCCCCCGCTGGGGCGCCGTGGTCACCGCGACGACCGCCCACATCAACGTCGACGAGGGCGGCGCGCCCGAGCGGGTCGCCGGGATCAAGCTCCTCACCGTCCCGACCGACGACGGCAAGCTCACCCCCGAGCTGATCGACCGGGAGGCGTGGGGGTGGGGCGACGAGCACCGCGCGCAGCCCCTGGTCGTCTCCCTCACCCAGACGACCGAGCTCGGCACGCTCTACACTCCCGACGAGATCCGCGCGATCGCCGACCACATCCACCCGCTCGGGATGCGCCTGCACCTCGACGGTGCGCGCATCGCCAACGCCGCCGCCGCGCTCGACCTGCCGCTGCACGCCTTCACGCGCGACGCCGGCGTCGACGTGCTGAGCTTCGGGGGCACGAAGAACGGCGCCATGATCGGCGAGGCCGTGGTCGTGCTCGATCCCGCGGCATCCGAGGGTCTCCCCTTCCTGCGCAAACTCAACATGCAGCTCTCGAGCAAGATGCGCTTCGTCTCGGCGCAGCTCATCGCGCTGCTCGAGGGCGATCTCTGGCTGCAGAACGCCCGGCATTCGAACGCGATGGCGCAGCGCCTGCGCGCCGGCGTCGAGGCCGGCATCGCCGACGGATCCATCACCGGGGTGTCGTTCACGCAGCCCACGCAGGCGAACGGCGTGTTCGCCGTGCTCCCCGAGGGCGTCGCCGACCGCCTGCGCGAGCGTTTCCGTTTCTACGACTGGGACGAGAAGCGTCGCGAGGTGCGCTGGATGTGCAGCTTCGACACGACCGAGCACGACGTCGACGCGTTCGTCGCCGCGGTGGCCGAGCTCACCTGAGGGTCAGCGCAGGGCGCCCACGCTCGCCAGGGCCAGGCGGATGAGGGTTCCGCGCCCGCCCTCCATCTCATCGGCGAGGGCATCGGATGCTGCTTCCTCGGGCGAGAGCCACGTGACCTCGAGGGCGTCCTGACGCGGCTCGCACGTGCCGGTCACGGGCACGACGAACGCGAGCGAGACGGCGTGCTGCCGATCGTCGTGGAAGGGGCTGAGCCCCGGCATCGGGAAGTACTCGGCGACCGTGAAGGGCGTCGGCGACGGCGGCAGCAGAGGGAAGGCCATCGGCCCGAGGTCGTTCTCGAGGTGACGGAAGAGCGCGTCGCGCACGGTCTCGCCGTAGCGGATGCGGCCCGAGACGAGCGTGCGGGTCATCTCGCCGATCGGGGTCGCGCGCAGGAGGATGCCGACCTGCACGACCGTACCCATGCCGTCGGTGCGCACGGGGAGGGCTTCGACGTAGATCATCGGCAGCCGGCGGCGGGCCTCGGTGAGCTCGATGTCGCTCAGCCACCCGGGGTTGCCGTTGCTCTGCGTCGACGGCGTACCGAACGTCGACCCCAGCGGATCGCGGGGGCTCTCGTCGCCGCTGTCGTCGGGTTCGGGGTCGGGGGTGCGCACGGGCATGCTCCTTGTATATCAACACCGGCGCGCATCCGCCGAGGGCACGCTCCATCGCCGAGGCGGATGTCGGAGCGCCCTGCGACACTGGAGACATGAGCGAGATCGCGCCTCTCGACCCGTCCGTCGTGCTCTGGTCCACCGAACCGGCCGAGCGTCGCGGCCGCCCGCTGCTGGTCGTGCTGCACGGCTACGGTGCCGACGAGGCCGACCTGTTCGCCCTCGCGGCGCACCTGCCGTCCGAGTTCGTCGTCGCCGCGGTGCGCGCGCCGCTGACCCCACCCTTCCCCGCACCCGGGTTCTCGTGGTACCCGATCGAGGGACTGAACGGCCGCGATTCCGCCCACGTCACCGCCGCGGCCGAGCGGCTCATCGAGTGGATCGACGCGTCGACCGACGCCGCGACCGTGGGCCTCCTGGGCTTCTCGCAGGGCGGTGCGGTGTCGCTGCAGGCACTGCGGGTCGCTCCCGACCGCTTCGCCTTCGCCGTCAACCTCTCCGGCTACGCCTCCCCGGGCGAGCTGCCCGGCGACGCCGCCCTCGCTGAGCGGCGACCGCCCGTCTTCTGGGGACGAGGCACGCACGACGACGTCATCCCGGGTGCGCTCGTCGAGCACACGATCGACTGGCTCCCCCGGCACTCCGACCTCAGCGGCCGGGTCTACCCGGGGCTCACCCACGGGGTCTCCGGCCCCGAGCTCGACGACGTGCACGGGTTCCTCGTGAAGCGGTTGGCGGATGCCGCGGGGTCGGGCGCCGCCGCCGAGCCGGTGCCGCCCTCGGCCGAAGAGGGTGCGCCGCAGCATCCGCTCGGCTGATGTCGGAGGCGCGGTCCGTCGCCGCCTCCTCCCCCGGTGCCGTCAGAACCGTCAAGCCCGAGCCGATGTCGGAGGGGCGGGAGAAGATGGACGAATGAGCGACGTGCTCGAGCGTTTCAGCCCCGCGACGCAAGACTGGTTCCGGGGCGCGTTCCCCGCGCCCACGAGCGCCCAGACCGGCGCGTGGGAGGCCATCTCCGCGGGCCGGAGCGCACTCGTGGTTGCCCCGACCGGATCAGGTAAGACGCTGTCGGCGTTCCTCTGGGCGATCGACCGGGTGTTCCGTGACCGCGTCGCGGCCGACCGGCGCGAGAAGAAGACAGCTGCCGCCGCCACCGCGAACGGCCGACGCCGCGGCGCGTCGACCGCGCGCGATGCGAAGACGCCCGCCGAACCCCGCACCCGCGTGCTCTACATCTCGCCGCTGAAGGCGCTGGGCGTCGACGTCGAGCGCAACCTCCGCTCCCCGCTCGTGGGCATCGGCCAGTCCGCCCGACGGCTGGGTCTCGAGGCCCCCGCCGTCACCGTCGGGGTGCGCTCGGGCGACACGACGTCGAGCGATCGCCGAAAGCTCGTCTCCGATCCGCCCGACATCCTCATCACGACGCCCGAGTCTCTGTACCTGATGCTCACGAGCCAGGCGGGCGACACTCTCCGCGGGGTGCACACCGTCATCATCGATGAGGTGCACGCCGTTGCCGCCACCAAGCGCGGAGCCCACCTCGCGGTGAGCCTCGAACGCCTCGACGCGCTGCGGCGCTCGTACGACCCCGACGTCGCGCCCGCCCAGCGCATCGGGCTCTCCGCCACCGTGCGCCCGATCGACGAGGTGGCCCGCTTCCTCGGCGGCGCCGCGCCCGTCGACATCGTCGCGCCGCGCGCCACCAAGGCCTTCGACCTGTCGGTCGTCGTCCCCGTCGACGACATGATGAACCCGCCGCCGCCCCCCGGCTCCGACGCGCCCGCGCCGGGCGGGGAGGACTGGTTCGCCGAGGGGTCGCCGAGCGAGAACACCGAGGTCACCGGGTCGGTGTGGCCCCACGTCGAAGAGGCGATCGTCGACCGCATCCTGACGCACCGCTCGACCATCGTCTTCTCCAACTCCCGCCGTCTCGCCGAGCGGCTGACGGGTCGGCTGAACGAGATCTACGCCGAGAGGCTGGGGCTCGACCTGCCCGACCCCACGGTGCCTGCCGCCACGATGGCGCAGGCCGGTTCGTCGGCCGGAGCCGATCCCGTGCTCGCCAAGGCGCACCACGGCTCGGTCTCGAAAGAGCAGCGCGCCCAGGTCGAAGACGAGCTGAAGTCGGGCGTGCTGCGCTGCGTCGTCGCGACCAGCAGCCTCGAGCTGGGCATCGACATGGGCGCGGTCGACCTCGTGATCCAGGTCGAGGCACCGCCGAGCGCGGCCTCGGGGCTGCAGCGCATCGGACGCGCGGGGCACCAGGTCGGCGAGGTCAGCCGTGCCGCTCTCTTCCCCAAGCACCGCAGCGACGTGCTCCACACGGCGGTCGTGACGGAACGGATGCTGGCGGGCCAGATCGAGGCGATCTCGGTGCCGCAGAATCCGCTCGACATCCTCGCGCAGCAGACCGTCGCCGCCTGCGCGCTGGGCGCGATCGACGTCGAGGAGTGGTTCGAGACCGTCAAGCGCAGCGCGCCGTTCCGCTCGCTCCCCCGCTCGGCGTACGAGGCGACCCTCGACCTGCTCGCCGGCCGCTACCCGTCCGACGAGTTCGCCGAGCTCCGTCCGCGAGTCGTCTGGGACCGCGACGCGGGCACCCTCACCGGGCGCCCCGGAGCGCAGCGCATCGCGGTGACCAGCGGCGGCACGATCCCCGACCGCGGCCTGTTCGGCGTGTTCATCGCGGGCGAGTCGCAGAACGCCCGCGTCGGCGAACTCGACGAGGAGATGGTCTACGAGTCGCGCGTGAACGACGTCTTCACCCTGGGCACCACGAGCTGGCGCATCGTCGAGATCACGCACGATCGCGTGAACGTGCTGCCCGCTTTCGGGCAGCCCGGGAAACTCCCTTTCTGGCACGGCGACGGCATCGGCCGGCCCGCCGAGCTCGGCGAGGCGCTGGGCACCTTCTCGCGGGAGGTCTCCGCCGCCGAGCACTCGAAGGCCGAGGCGCGTCTGCGCGAATCGGGTCTCGACGACAACGCGATCACGAACCTCCTCTCCTATATCGCCGAGCAGCGCGAGGCGACCGGCACCCTGCCGACCGACAAGACGCTCACGGTCGAGCGCAGTCGCGACGAGGTCGGCGACTGGCGCGTGATCCTGCATTCCCCGTACGGCATGCAGGTGCACTCGCCCTGGGCACTGGCGGTCAACGCCCGCATCCGCGAGCGGCTCGGAGTCGAAGGATCGGCCGTGGCAAGCGACGACGGCATCATCGCGCGCATCCCGGATGCGACGGCCGAGCCGCCGGGGGCCGAGCTCTTCGTCTTCGACGCGGCCGAGCTCGAGCAGATCGTCACCGACGAGGTCGGCGGCTCGGCGCTGTTCGCCTCCCGCTTCCGCGAGTGCGCGGCGCGCGCGCTGCTGCTCCCCCGCATCAACCCCAACCGACGCTCGCCGCTGTGGCAGCAGCGTCAGCGCTCGGCGCAGCTTCTCGAGGTCGCCCGTCGGCATCCGACGTTCCCGATCATCCTCGAGACCCTCCGCGAGGTGCTGCAAGACGTCTACGACCTCCCGGCGCTGCTGCGCATCTCGCGCAGCATCGCCGATCGACGCATCCGGCTGGTCGAGATCACCACCTCGCAGCCGTCGCCCTACGCCCGCGACCTGCTCTTCGGCTACGTCGGCGCGTTCATGTACGAGGGCGACTCACCGCTCGCCGAGCGTCGGGCCGCCGCCCTCTCGGTCGACCCGGCGCTTCTGAGCGAGCTGCTGGGCCGCGTCGAGATGCGCGAGCTCCTCGACCCCGACGTCATCGCGCAGTTCGAGCGCGAGGCGCAGCGGCTCGACCCCGAGCGCCGCGCCCGCGGGATCGAGGGGGTCGCCGACCTGATCCGCATCCTCGGACCGCTGGGTGCCGACGAGGTGGCGCTGCGCCTCGCACCCGCCGACGCCCCGTCGGTCGACGACGACACGGCGACGCCCCCCGCCACCGCGGCCGAAGCATCCGCCCACCTCGACGCTCTCGTCGACGAGCGCCGCGCGATCCGCGTGACGATCGCCGGGGAAGCGAGGGTGGCCGCGATCGAAGACGCCGCCCGCCTGCGCGACGCGCTCGGTGCCGCGCTCCCGGTCGGACTCCCGAACGCGTTCCTCGAGCCGATGCCCGATCCGCTCGGCGACCTCGTCGCCCGGCACGCGCGCACCCACGGTCCGTTCACCGCCGACGCCGTCGCCCGCCGGCTGGGCGTCGGCATCGCGGTCGCCCGGCACACGCTCCAGCGTCTCGAGTCGCAGGGTCGCGTGTCGAGCGGTTTCTTCCTGCCCTCGTCAGAGTCCGGCGGCGCCGAAGGGCGCGGCGACGAGACCGAGTGGTGCGACACCGAGGTGCTGCGGCGACTCCGGATGCGCTCGCTCGCGGCGATCCGCGGAAGCGTCGAGCCGGTGCCGCCGACCGCATACGCCCGGTTCCTCCCCGTCTGGCAGCACCTGCAGCGCCCGCTCGAAGGGATCGACGGGGTGGCAGCGGTCGTCGAGCAGCTCGCGGGCGTGCCGATCCCGGCGAGCGCGTGGGAGTCGCTGATCCTGCCGTCGCGGGTGCGCGACTACACGCCGGCCATGCTCGACGAGCTGACGGCGACGGGCGAGGTCGTCTGGTCGGGCACGGGCACGCTCCCCGGGCGCGACGGCTGGGTCGCGCTGCACCCCGCCGACGCGGCCGCCCTCACCCTCGCCGAGCCGGAGGAGGACGTCGCCGCCGATTCGCTCGAAGCACGGGTGATCGAGGCCCTCACCGGCGGCGGCGCCTACTTCGCCGCCCAACTGCGGCAGGCCGCGGGCGCCGACAACGAACAGTCGATCGTCGACGCACTCTGGTCGCTGACGTGGGCGGGGCGGGTGACGAACGACACGTTCGCGCCGATCCGCACCCTCGTCGGCGGGGGCGGGCAGGCCCACCGGGTGGCTCGGAAGGCCCCGCGCGCGCGGATGTACCGCGGCGCATCGATCCCGCGCCCGTCGGCGCCGCCGCGCCCGCCCGCACTGGGCGGCCGGTGGTCGCTGCTGCCCGGCCGCGAGGCCGACCCCGCGGTGCGGGCGACGGCGACGGGCAGCCTGCTGCTCGACCGCTACGGCGTGGTCACCCGGGGCGCGGTGCAGGTGGAGGGCGTGTCGGGCGGATTCGCGCAGGTGTACCGCGTGCTCGCCGGCTTCGAGGAGGCCGGGCACTGCCGTCGCGGGTACGTCATCGAGAAGCTCGGTGCCGCGCAGTTCGCCGCCTCCGCGACGGTCGACCGGCTGCGCGAGTTCGCCGCCCTCCCCGACCCCGCGCCGCTACGGGCGGTCACCCTCGCCGCGACCGACCCCGCCAACCCCTACGGCGCCGCTCTCGCGTGGCCCGCGCTCGACGGGATCACCCACCGGCCGGGGCGGAAGGCCGGCGGCCTCGTCGTGCTCGTCGACGGCGCTCTCGTGCTCTACCTCGAGCGCGGCGGGCGCACGGCCCTCGTCTTCACCGATGACGAGGCCGTGCTGCAGGCGGCGACCCGCGATCTGGCGGGCACGACGAAAGCACGGCGGCTCGACACGCTCACGATCGAGCAGGTCAACGGAGCCTTCGTCTACGGCACCGCCGTGGGGCGGGCACTGCGCGACGCCGGCTTCGTCGAGTCGCCGCGGGGCCTCACGCTCCGCCGCGTGACCGCCGGCGACGCACTGCGAGAGGCGACGCGTGCCTGAGGGCGATACCGTCCACCGGGCAGCCTCGAAGCTGGCCGAGGCGCTCACCGGCACGGTCGTGACCCGGTTCGACATCCGCGTGCCCGGCAGCGCCACGGCCGACCTGCGCGGCGAGACCGTGCACAGCGTCATCCCGCGTGGCAAACACCTGCTCGAACGCATCGGCGGCTACACCCTCCATTCGCACCTCAAGATGGAGGGCCGGTGGGACGTCTACCCGGCAGGCGGACGATGGCGGCGCCCGGCCTACACGGCTCGCGCGATCGTCGGCAACGCCCGATGGGAGACGGTCGGCTTCGACCTGGCGATGGTCGAGGTGCTGCGCACCGACGACGAGCACCGCATCATCGGACACCTCGGCCCCGATCCCCTGGCCGACGACTGGGATGCCGCCGAGGCGGTGCGGCGCGTGAGCGCCGATTCGCGCGCGGCCCACGTCGCTCTTCTCGACCAGCGCAACGTCGCCGGCTTCGGCAATGTCTACGCCAACGAGATGCTGTTCGTGCGCGGCCTCGCGCCCACGACCCCCGCCACCGAGATCGATGTCGCCGCCCTCATCGATCTGGGCGCGCGGATGATCCGCGCCAATCTGCCTCGCCCCGAGCGCACCTTCACCGGCGACACCCGTCCCGGACGGCGGTTCTGGGTGTACGGGCGCGACGGCAAAGCGTGCCGTCGGTGCGGCACGCTCGTGCGGGGCGGGTCTCTCGGCGCGAACGCCACGAGCGAGCGCAACGTGTTCTGGTGCCCGAGGTGCCAGGCGGGGTGAGCCCCCGCGGCGCATCGCTTCGCGTGCGCGCTTTCGTCGCCCGGTGCCTTCGCACGCGGATCCGCTCCGCTCCCCACACTCGCTCCCCTGCCGCATCCGGTGCGTTACACCCACAACTCGTGACAGGGGAGCGGTCTCTTTCTCGCTCCCCTGGCGCGAATGGCGAGTCGAGCCCACCGAATGCGACAGGGGAAGGCGCGAGCGTGGGGGAACGCGGGGGGGACGCGGGGGGGTCAGTGCCCGATGTACCGGCCGGGCCGGTGGTTCATCGCGAGCACGAGGTTCAGCACCACTGCGCCGCCGGCGCTGAGGAGCACGACCTCCCAGGGCAGCAGCGCGAACGACACCGCGATGATCGCCACGTCGAACACCATCTGCGTCCATCCGGCGCGGAACCCGGTCTTGTCCTGCACGATCAGCGCGATGATGTTGATCCCGCCGAGGCTGGCGCGATGGCGGAACAGGATCAGCAGGCCCACGCCCGCGAAGAGGTTCCCGGCGAGCACCCCGAAGACCGGCTCGACCCGATCGATGGGGAGCATCGCCGCATCCAGCACGGTGAAGCCCGAGACCAGGGCGATCGAGACCACGGTGCGGATCGTGAAGCTCAGCCCCTTCTTCCACAGCGCGAGCGCGGCGAAGGGGAGATTGACCAGCGCGTAGACGAGCCAGAACGGCAGCGGTGAGGCGTAGGTCACGAGGAGGGCGAGGCCTGCCGTACCTCCGGTGACCGCGTCGCTCGATGCGAGCAGGTACAAGCCGAAGGCCGCCGTGAACGTGCCGGTGAGGAGTCCGAGGACGTCTTCAGGGATGCTGTGGGCCGTCGCGCGGTCGTCGAAGACGAGCGTCGGGGTGGTCGAGGGCGGATCGGCATCGGGCGCGTCGTCGGGGGTGGTGTCGGCAGCGTTCATCACGGTCTCCGGGTAGGAGCCTCCATCGTCTCATCTCGACGTCGAGACATCCGGCGCGGTCGCGGCTCCGAAGAGAACATGCGGGGGAATGAATATCGAGAAGGTGCCGTTGCAACCACTGTCGGCACCGACGGTGCCGCCGGAGGGGATCGTGGGTAAAAACTACATCGACATCGAGAACGACCGTGGTGAGACGCTGCGCTACCGCAAGCACACCAACGGCCGAGGACTCATCGCGAACGGCGCCAAGGTGCACCCGACCGCGGTGGTCGAAGCGGGCGCGTACGTCGAACCGGGCGTGCAGATCGCCGCGGGCGCCGAAGTCGGGCGCGGCGCGTGGATCGAGAGCGACGCGGTGATCGGGCCGGAGGCTCGCATCGCCCCGCACGCACACATCGGTTCGGGCGCGGCCATCGGCGCGAAGGCGAAGATCGGCGTACGTGCGCACGTCGGCACGAACGCGCGCGTCGCGGTGGGCTCGCTCATCCGCGACGACGAGAACATCGCCGACGGCGACGCCGTGGCCACCGACCCGCGCGGGCTGCACCTCGCCGCCTGACGGCGAGGTCATCCGGATCAGGCGAGCAGGAAGAAGACGAACCCGATCAGCGGGAGCGTCCCCTGTGTGAGTGCGGGTACGAGGTTTTTCCGACCCGACGTCAGCAGCACGAGCGATGCGGCGACCATCGAGCCGAGGCTGAACAGCACCAGGGTGCGTCCGGCGACGTCCGCCACGGTGCCTGAGCCGTCCACCCAGAACAGCACGATGCCGATCGTGGCGCCGACCGCCAGGAACAGGTTGTAGAACCCCTGGTTGTAGGCCATCGGCTTCGTCGTGTCGGCGTCCTCCTGGCTCGCGACACCGAAACGCTGCCACACGCGAGGGCGCTGCCACTGCACGCTCTCGAGCAGGAAGATGTAGACGTGCAGCAGCGCGGCGAGCGCTGCGAACACGGTTGCGACGATGGCGACCATGGTCGAACCATAGCGCCCCGCTACGCTGTCGTCATGGCAGGCAACGGTGGGTCGCGCCGCCGTCCGGCTCCCCGGAGGGCCGCGTCCGGGGTGAAGAGGGCCCCCGGCGCGAAGAAGACCGTCGCGGCGAAGAAGAAGCCGCCCGCGCCGGGACCGGTTTCTCAGGCAGACGAGGCCCCGCGCACCTTCACCCTCGGCCTCGTCCCCGGGACGACGCCGGGGAAGTGGATCTCGGCGTGGCGGGAACGGATGCCGCGGGTCGAGCTCGCCCTCCTCCCCCTCGCTGTGGCTGATCAGCACGACGCCCTTCGCGAGCACCGCGTCGACGCCGCCCTGGTGCGCCTCCCGCTCGATGACGATGACCTCCACATCGTGCGGCTGTACGACGAGGTTCCGGTCGCGATCGTGCCGGCCGACTCGCACCTCACCGCGGCGGACGAGCTCGAGCTGGCCGACCTCGCCGGAGAGATCGTCATCGTGCCGGGCGACGACGTGCTCTCCGCCTCGGTGCCCGGAGCGGTCGCACCCGCCTTCGCGCCCCCGGCCGTGACCGAGCAGGCCGTGGAGACGGTGGCCGCCGGCGTCGGGGTCGTGCTCGTTCCGATGTCATTGGCGCGCCTGCACGCACGCAAAGACGTCGCCGCCCGGCCCGTGCGCGACGCACCGGTCTCCACCGTCGCCCTCGCGTGGCCTCGCGAAGCGACCACCGCCGACGTGGATGCCTTCGTCGGCATCGTCCGTGGTCGGACGGCGAACTCCTCACGGTGACCGTTTCGCCGCATGACAAGCCCGGTCATCGACGCGCAGCATCCGCTTTAGACTTCCCGGGTGCCCGCCCCGCTGCTCTATGTCTCGGCCCGGCCGCAGCGTGATGCGGCCGATGCCGAGTACGCGTCGTTCCTCTCGGGCATGCGGCTGGGCCCCGACGCCCTGGCTCGCCACGACCTCGTGCGCGAGGCACTGCCGGCCGATGCCTTCGAGCGGTTCAGCGGCTTCGTCGTCGGCGGCAGCCCATTCAACGTCACCGACCCCGCGTCGTCGAAGTCCGAGGCGCAGTTGCGGCTTGAATCCGACCTCGAGAAGATCGCCGCGGCTGCCGTCGAGTCGCGCACGGCGGCGCTGTTCACCTGCTACGGCATCGGCGTCGTCACGCGTCTGCTCGGAGGCTCCGTGACCCGCGAACACCCGGAGCCCACCGGCGCCACCACGATCGAACTCACCGCCGACGGCCGCACCGATGCGCTGCTGGGCGACCTGGCTCTGCGGTTCGCCGCTCTCACCGCGCACAAGGAGGGAGCCGCCGACGTGCCCCCGGGCGCCGTTCTCCTGGCGACGAACGATGGGTGCCCCGTGCAGGCCTATCGCGTCGGCGAGCGCCTCTACGCGACGCAGTTCCACCCCGAATCGACTCCCCTCGCGTTCACCGAGCGGATGGCCGTCTACCGCGACGGCGGCTACTTCCCCGCGAAGGACTACGACGCCATCGCGGCACGCGTGCTGCGGGTGTCCGTCACCGAACCGCCGCGCCTGCTCGAGGCGTTCGCCGATCGCTTCGCCGCCTGAGGCGGCTCAGTCGGTCGTCGGGCGGATCAGTCGCAGACCAGCGACGACCAGCGGCACGATCACCACGATCGCCGCGACGATCATGGCGGTCACCCCGATGACGGTGCTCGCCGGCTCGCCCCCCAGGCGGCCGATCCCGAGCCAGAACACTCCCCAGCCGATTGCGAAGGTCGGCGTCACGCGCCACCTGCTCGCGAAGGCGATGCCGAGCCCGATGGCCCCGACGACGATCAGCACGACGACGCCGAGAACATCGGCGGCCGTCGCCCACGACTCCGGCCCCGACTGGGTGAGCAGCGCCGCCGTGTTCGCGACGGTCGCCACCGTCACCCACCCGAGGTGCAGCCCGGTGACTCCGTCGAGGAGGATGGCGTCGATCGCTCCGTCGCCGCGGCTGCGAGTGAGCACCGCCCGCCGGAAGGTGACGGCCAACGCCACCAGCAGCGCGACGATCGCGACGACCGTCAGTGGCAGCGTCGCGTACTGGGCGACGACGAGCCAGACGCCGTTCAGCACCGCGGTGACGGCCACGAGCCACCCCAGGGCGCGCTGCCGGTCGTTCGTCCGCTGGCCGGGCGGCGCCTGCCAGATCGCGTAGGCGATCAGACCGATGTAGATGACCGACCATATCGAGAACGCGCTCGACGCCGGAGCCAGGTACGACGCATCCGAATCGAGCGCACCGCCCTGCAGATCCTGCACCGCGGTTCCGCCGAACAGGCCCACGCCGACCATCGCGGCGATGAGCATGAACGTGACGGCGGAGATCACCGCGATCTGTCGTACGAGGTCGGCGGGCTGACGGGTCGTCACGGTGCTCATGAAGAGAACACTAGATAATCTAGCGACTTTTCGGCAACAGGTTGACAGTCCGCCGACCTCGGTTCAGCGCCGACTGGCGAGCACGCGCGCCGATTCGCGCTCCGCGGCGGCGTTGCTCACGCCCGCCCGAGAACCGGCGAGCTTGGCGGCGATGTGGTCGCCCACGGTGACGGGGTCGTACAGGTCGGGATGCTGCGCATCGATGCACGACGGAAGCGTCTCGATCAGAGCGTCCACGTCGCCGTCGTGGAAGAACGCCACCGACCGGCGCCGCTCGATCGTGCCGTCGATCACGGGCGGCTTCACCCGGTGCAGCGTCGACATCCACCGCTCGTTCGTCCAGCGCGCCGTGACGTCGCCCAGGTTGATGAGCAGGGCGCCGTCTGCCGGCGCCACGTCGTTCCAGGATCCGTCCGATCCGAGCACCTGCAGTCCGCGCACGCGATCCGCCCACAGGATCGTGACGATCCCGTAGTCGGTGTGCTCCCCCATCCCGACGAGGTCGCCGTCCAGGGTGACGTCGGTTCCGCGCGGCAGGGCGTAGTTGTTCATGCGCATCACGTCGAGGGAATGGCCCGTGCGCGCGGCGAAGAAGTCGGCGGGCAGGTCCAACGCGTCGGCGAAGATGCGCGTCATGACTCGCGCGACCCGAGCGGCCTCGGCGAAGTACATCGAGACCCCCGCCTCGAAGCCGTCGACGGCGGGCCAGACGTTGTCGGCGTAGTCGGGCTGCGGGAGGCCGGGCGAGTCGGGGTAGCTCTCCTGCGTGGCCCCGACGTTGAAGGCCTCGAAGAAGTCGTTCATGCGGTTGGCCGACTCGACCCCCAGCGAGAGGCTGAGCGATTCGGACTTCGGCGGGCTGTATCCGCGGTTGATCTGCGGCGGCGTGCGGTACCGCTTCTTCTCCTCGAGGTCGAGCGCGAAGAACGCGTCGATCGCCCCGGTCAACCCGTCGATCACGGCCTCGGGGATGCCGTGGCCGGTGATCTGGATGAATCCGACCGTGCGGCACGCGTCGTCGATACGGCGCGCCACCTCGGATCGGGCCTCGGGGGAACCGTCGCCGACGTACGGCGCGATGTCGACGAGTGGGACGTGGAAGGTCATGGCAACTCCTCTGTCGGAGGCCGCCGGTCGGCGGCCGGGTCAGGCAGCCGCTTCACGCTTTCCCCACCCGGACGGGTGCTCTGCTTTCATGAGCGTCCCGCTCACCGTACCCGGTGCGCGTTTCACCCGCGTTACGCCTCAGAGCGCGGGTCCGACGATCACCGCCGTCTCGGCCGGGAGGGTGACGCGCCCGCCGTCGAGCGACACCGCAGCATCCGTGGCGAGGAGCACGACGACGTCGGAGTCGACGTCGAAGACCGCGGGCTCGGCCGACAGGTTGGCGAGCACGGCGACGGCACCCGACCACAGGCCGTACACCCGGCCGCCGGGCGCCTCGGTCGCTCCGGCCGCCCGGTCGGCGAACGTCGGATCGGTGAGCTCCGGAAGCTCCCGGCGCAGGTGCGCGAGGTCGCGGTAGAGCTGCAGCAGGCGGGCGTGATCGCCGTCGGACGCCTCGCTCCAGTCGAGCTTCGATCGCTCGAATGTCGCGGGATCCTGCGGGTCGGGAACCGTCGCCGGGTCCCACCCCATCTTCGCGAACTCCTCGATGCGCCCCTTGGCCGTCGCCTCGCCGAGCTCGGGCTCGGGGTGCGAGGTGAAGAACTGCCACGGGGTGGTGGCCCCCCACTCCTCGCCCATGAACAGCATCGGCGTACCGGGCGCGGTGAGCGTCAGCACGGCGGTGACCGCGAGGCGTCCGTACGACAGGGTCTGCGAGAGCCGGTCGCCGGCTGCACGGTTGCCGATCTGATCGTGGTCCTGGGCGAACGTCACCAGGCGCCACGTCGGTACGGCATCGGGGATCGGGAAGCCGTGGTCTTCGCCGCGGAACGACGAGAACGTGCCGTTGTGGAAGAACCCCTCGGTCGTGACCTTGCCGAACGCGCCGAGGTCGGCGAAGTCTTCGTAGTAGCCGACCGTCTCGCCGCTGACGGCGACATGCACGGCGTGGTGCCAGTCGTCTGACCACTGCGCCGTGAGGCCGTAGCCGCCCGCTTCGCGCGGGAGGATCAGCGTCGGGTCGTTGAGGTCCGACTCGGCGATGAGGGTGAGCGGGCGTTGGAGGTGGGCCGAGAGGGCGTCGGATGCTTCGGCGAGCTCCTGCAGGATGTGCACGGGGCGCTCGTCGTGGAGGGCGTGCACGGCGTCGAGGCGCAGACCGTCGACGTGGTAGTCGCGCAGCCACATCAGCGCGTTGTCGACGATGTAGTCGCGGACGGCGTCCTCGTCGAGGTTCACCGAGTCGCCCCAGGTGTTGCGGCTTCCCTCGCGGAGGTAGGGACCGTACTCGGGGAGGTAGTTCCCGCTCGGACCCAGGTGGTTGTAGACGACGTCCTGGATCACGGCGAGGCCCGCCGCGTGCGCGGCGTCGACGAACCGCTGGTAGGCCGCGGGCCCGCCATAGGCCTCATGCACCGTGTACCAGAGCACTCCGTCGTAGCCCCAGTTCCACACGCCGTTGAAACCGTTCACCGGCAGCAGCTCGATGTGGGTGACACCGAGCTCTACGAGGTGGTCGAGCTTGCCGACCGCAGCATCCAGGGTGCCCTCCGGCGTGAAGGTGCCCAGGTGCAGTTCGTAGATCACGCCGCCCGCGAGCGGGCGGCCGGTCCACGCGGAGTCCTGCCATTCGTGCGCCGACGGGTCGAAGGAGGCGGATACGTCGTGCACCCCGCGCGGCTGGCGACGCGATCGGGGATCGGGGCGCAGGTCGTCGGACTCGTCGAGCACGAACCCGTACTCCTCGCCGTCGGCGAGCGCGATGTCGGCGCTCCACCAGCCGCCGTCACGCACGGCGAGGTCGAGATCGGGCTGCTGACCGGGGCGGCGCAGCCGGACGCGTCGCGCCTTCGGCGCCCAGACGTCGATCGTCATGATTCTTCCTCCGAGACGAGCAGGGCAACGGGGTAGGTCGAGAGGAGGTCGGCGACGAGGATCTCCGATCCCTCGTACCGCCGACCGGTGAAGACGTCGACGGAGGTGCCGGGGCGGCGCAGGAGCACAGTGTCGCCCCATCCACCGCGCTCCTGGAGACCGACCGGCAGGCGCGTGGCGATGGCGAGCGCTCCGCCGCGGTCGAACGCGATCGCGTGCGCGGCGGCCTCGCCGACCACCGTGGCCGGCAGATACGCCGAGAACAGCTCGGGGCGGTCGCGCCGTGCGCGCAGGGCCCGCGAGGTGACGAGCACCTTGGCCTCACCCGTCGCGTCGACCGGAGGGACGTCGCCGCGGGCGAACCCGGCGTCGATGGCCGCGAGCGTCGCCGTCCGCGCGGCGAAATCGATCGGACGGCGGTTGTCGGGGTCGACGAGCGACTGCTCCCACGACTCCGATCCCTGGTACACGTCGGGGACGCCGGGGCCGGCCAGCTGCAGCAGCTTCTGCGACAGCGCGTTGGTCCAGCCGAACGGCTCGATCTCGGCGACGAAGGCCGCCACGCGTGCCGCGGCGGCGCCGGTGGCGGCATCGACGAGAGCGTGCATGCGCTTCTCGAACGCCTCGTTGGGCTCCCACCACCCCGTGGCGTCCGCGGCCTCGCGCGCGGCCTTCTCGGCGTAGGCGTGGAGGCGCTCGGCGAAGTCCTCGGGGAGCGGGGCCGAGGCCGTGGGCCACGCGCCGACGATCGCCTGCCAGAGGAGTGTGTCGAACGGCCCGTGACCGGTGGAGGCGATCCCGCGGAACTCTTCGAGCGCGGCTTCCCACCGATCGGGTATCTCGGCGAGCACGGTGAGGCGGGCGCGCACGTCTTCGCCGCGCTTCGTGTCGTGTGTCGACAGCGCCGTCATGGCGCGGGGCCACGATGCCTGACGCGCCGCCTGCGCGACGTGGAAGTCGGCGACGGGGAGGGCGAACTCCGACGGATCCCCGCCGACCTCGGTGAGGGCACCGAGCCGGTTGTAGCGGTAGAACGCCGTGTCTTCCACGCCCTTGGCCATCACGGGCCCGGTGGTCTGCTGGAACCGTCGCGACACCTCGTGCGCGGGGTCGGCGAGCACGGGCACGAGCGCGGCTATCGCGTCGAAGAGCTCGAGACGACGATCGGATGCTTCCACCGCCGCGCGATCGAGCTCCTCCCGGCCCGCGGGGAGGTAGGAGCGATAGACCGGGAAGCACACGAGCAGTTCGGCGAGCGCATCGTGCAGCACCTCGTCGGTGAAGTCCGAGGCGACATCGGGCGCGGCCGGGCGGAGGCCTCGGACGAGCCGACGGATCTCGGCGATCTGAATCGTCTCGGCGATCATCCGCTTGGTGTCGTGGATGAGGTCGTGCCAGTCCTGGGCGGGGAGCGTTCCGGTTTCGGTACGCAGCCGCACGTCGAGGGCGTCGAGGGGCGCCTCGCCGTCGGGGTCGACGAGCACACGGCCGAACTCGGCCAGCGCGTCGTACCCGGTCGTGCCATCGGTCTCCCACCACGACGGAAGCAGCTCGCCGTGCTCGAGGATCTTCTCGATCAGCACGTACGACCCGCGACCCGTGGATCGCAGCGCCGCGCCGAGCTGCTCGAGGTAGCCACCCGGATCGAGCAGCCCGTCGGGGTGATCGACGCGCAGACCGTCGGCGAGTCCCTCGGAGATCCAGCGCAGGATCTCGGCGTGGGTGTCGGCGAACACCTCGGGGATCTCGACCCGCACACCGGCGAGCGTCGTCACGGCGAAGAAGCGGCGGTAGTTGAGCTCGGCCGCTTCGTCCTTCCAGAAGCGCAGCTCGTAGTGCTGACGGTCGTGCACGGTGCGGGCGTCGACGTCGCCGGAGGCGCGCTCGACCTCGGTCACCGAACCCGGGGCCAGCGGGAACACGTGGTCGAAGTAGCGGAGCACTCCGTCGGGCGCATCGGGGGCGGGTTCGAGGTCGACGCTCAGCTCGCCCGCCGCGGTGACCTCGTCGAGCGACGCGCCGAGAACGGGCACGCGCACGCGCCCGTCGCCGAACTCCCAGTCGATGTCGAACGCGTCGGCGCGGGTGGAGGCCCGGCCCTGACGCAGCACGTCCCACCACCACGGGTTCTCTCGCGGCTCGGCGACCCCCATGTGGTTCGGCACGATGTCGATCAGGATGCCGAGGCCGTCGGCGCGGGCCGCGGCCGCGAAGCGGTCGAGACCCTCAGCGCCTCCGCGGTCGGGATCGATCCGGGTGACGTCGACGACGTCGTAGCCGTGGTCGGAACCCGGCGTCGCCGTCAGGATCGGCGACAGGTACGCCCACGAGACCCCCAGATCGCGGAGGTAGCCGGTGACGGCGGCCGCAGCATCCAGATCGAAACCCTTGCGGATCTGCAGACGGTAGGTCGACAGCGGATGCGCGGCCACCGGTCAGAGCTCCGACTTCGGCGCTTTGCCGGGCAGGTCGTCGGGGCCCGAGCTCGCGGCATTGGCCGTGAGCGACGCCGCCACCGAGTGATCGACCTCGGGGTCGGGCAGATCGTGCTCGCACAGCACCATGATCGACTTGGCGGCGATCGGCAGGATCGACCCGGGCTCGATCGGGTCGGTGTTCGCCCGCTCACCCGCGGTGTCGACCATGACGTCCCACTCGGGGCTGTACTTCACGTCGGGCACCTGGAAGTCGACGGACTCGTCACCGGCGTTGAAAAGCACGATGAAGTGCCGGTCGGTGATCTGCTCGCCGCGTCGGTCGCGCTCGCGGATGCCGCGGCCGTTGAGGAAGACACCGATCGCCCGTCCGAAGCCGGAGTCCCAGTCGTCGGGCTCCATCACCGAACCGTCGGGACGCAGCCACACCACATCGGGTACGGGAGCGCCCTCCTCCATCTTCACCGGGCGGCCGTCGAAGAACCGACTGCGACGGAAGATCGGGTGCTCCTTGCGCAACCGCGCGAGGGCGGCGGTGAACTCGATGAGCGGGTGATCGGCGGTAGACCAGTCGACCCACGTGATCTCGTTGTCCTGCGCGTAGCCGTTGTTGTTGCCGCCCTGGGTGCGGCCGAGCTCGTCGCCGTGCAGCAGCATCGGCACGCCCTGCGAGAGCATGAGCGTGGCGATGAAGTTGCGCTGCTGACGGGCGCGCATGGTCAGGACGTCGGGATCGTCGGTCGGACCTTCCACGCCGAGGTTGTTCGAGCGGTTGTGCGATTCCCCGTCGTTGTTGTCCTCGCCGTTGGCCTCGTTGTGCTTCTCGTTGTACGACACGAGGTCGCGGATCGTGAAGCCGTCGTGCGCCGTGACGAAGTTGATGGAGGCGACCGGACGCCGACCGGAGTGCTCGTACAGGTCGGCCGAGCCGGTCAGGCGCGACGCGAACTCGCCGAGGGCCTGGGGCTCGCCGCGCCAGAAGTCGCGGACCGTGTCGCGGTACTTTCCGTTCCACTCCGTCCACTGGGGCGGGAAGTTGCCGACCTGGTAGCCGCCGGGGCCGATGTCCCAGGGCTCGGCGATGAGCTTGACCTGCGAGACCACCGGGTCCTGCTGCACGAGCTCGAAGAACGCCGACAGCCGGTCGACCTCGTAGAACTCGCGAGCGAGAGTGGAGGCGAGGTCGAAGCGGAAACCGTCGACGTGCATGTCGAGCACCCAGTAGCGCAGGGAGTCCATGATCAGCTGCAGCGTGTGGGGGTTGCCCACGTTCATGCTGTTGCCGGTGCCGGTGTAGTCGGTGTAGTAGCGCTTGTCGTCGTCTTCGAGACGGTAGTAGGCCTCGTTGTCGATGCCGCGCATCGACAACATCGGGCCCATGTGGTTGCCCTCGGCGGTGTGGTTGTAGACCACGTCGAGGATGACCTCGATGTTCGCCTCGTGGAGGGCGCGCACCATGCCCTTGAACTCCTGCACCTGCTGCCCGTGGTGGCCCGCGGAGGCGTAGCTGTTCTGCGGCGCGAAGAACGCGATGGTGTTGTAGCCCCAATAGTTCGACAGCCCCTTCTCCTGAAGGGTCGAGTCGTTGACGAACTGATGCACCGGCATGAGTTCGATGGCCGTGACGCCGAGCTTGGTGAGGTGGTCGATCACGGCGGGGTGGGCGATGCCGCTGTAGGTGCCGCGGAGTTCTTCGGGCACGAGGTCGTAGAGCTGAGTGAGGCCCTTCACATGCGCCTCGTAGATGAACGACTCGGCGTACGGCGTCTTCGGCTGGCGGTCGCCCGACCAGTCGAAGAACGGGTTGATGACGACGCCCTTCATCATGTCGGCGGCCGAATCCTCGTCGTTGCGCGAGTCGGGATCGCCGAAGTTGTAGGAGAAGACCGACTGGCCCCAGCGGATGTCGCCGTCGACGGCCTTCGCGTACGGGTCGAGCAGCAGCTTGTTCGGGTTGAACCGCTGGCCGTTCGCCGGGTCGTACGGGCCGTGCACGCGATAGCCGTAGTGCTGCCCGGGCTGCACGTTCGGCAGGTAGGCATGCCAGACGTACGCATCCACGTCTACGAGTTCGATGCGGGTCTCATGCCCCCGCTCGCCGAAGAGGCAGAGCTCTACGCGTTCCGCCCCTTCGCTGAACAGGGCGAAGTTCGTCCCGTTGCCGTCAAAGGTCGCTCCAAGGGGATAACTGGATCCCGGCCATACCTGCTGCACGTGGCTAAAGATAGCCGAGGGATGCGACCCTGCCACTGCCGGGGCGGGCCGTTGACGGGACGGGGGTCGTCGAGTAGGCATCAGGCGCGCTCGGGCGGATGCTGCAGCAGCTCGATGCGTTCGTGGAGGTAGCGCTCGAGCGGCATGAAGCCGCCGGTCGCGCTCCAGCGCACCATCGGCTGCCCGTCGACGACGGCGACGGGCGAACTCGCAGCATCCAGGTCGTCGACATCGATGAGGCGCCAGCCGACGTGCACGGTGCTCCCCTCGCCGAAACCACCGCGGAACGCCGCGGCGGCGAGCGCCGCGCGCTCGCGTTGCGACTCGGCCGTGTACCCGCGGCGGGCCTCCTCCCGGGCCCGCACGATCTGACCGGTCGCGGCGAGATGCTCGTCGGCGAGGAGCAGCACGCCGAGGTGCCACGCCTCCCCCGCCGGCACGATGCGCGGGGCGCGGGCGATGCCGAGGATCGGCCGCGGGGCCTTCAGCTCGCCGAGGGCCTCCTTCGGCGCACCGTCGAGACGGCGGCGAGCGGCATGCAGGATGTCGGCGATCACCGGCCGCCCTCCTCGTCGGCGTCGTCGGCGCGGCGGGTGCGCGTGGCGGGACGGGCGGCGAGCACGACGGGGTCGAACGCGGGCTTCGTCACGACCGATCGGTCTCCGCGGATCGCCATGCCGAGGAAGGGGTAGAGCAGAACCGACAGCATCGCGGCTCCGACGAGAGCTGCGGCCGTACCCGCATCCAGGGTCCCGTCGGCCACGCCGATGCCGGTGACGGCGACCACGATGGGAAGGGCCGTGGCCCCCAGCATCCCGAGCGCGACACGATCACGCTGCGAGGAGCCGGCGGGCGCGACGAACGAGGCCGGGATGCCCCTCACGACGAGGAGGGCGACGAGGAACAGCGGGACCAGGGCGATCGTGCGCGGCGAGGACACCATCGCCTGCAGGTCGAAGGTGATGCCGGTGTACAGGAAGAAGACCGGCACCAGGAATCCGAAGGCCACGGCCTCCACCTTGCTGTCGACCGCCTCGCGCAACGGCGGACGGGCGTTGCGCATGACGAGTTTCCACAGGACGCCTGCGACGAAGGCGCCGAGGAGCATGTCGAGCTGCAGCGCGATACTCAGCGCGACGAGCGCGCCGACGATGAGGAAGACGATCCGCACGGCCATCTGCCCCGATGTGTGGAGGGTGGCGTTCACGAGACGGTGGATGCGTCCGTGCTCGAAGCGCGCGGCGACGAAGACCGCCCCCGCCGCGACGACGACGAAGACGCCCAGCACGATCGACGCGGCGCCGACGTCGCGCGTGCCGAGGAAGAGCGAGATCGCGACCAGCGGACCGAACTCTCCCACGGCCCCCACCGCGGTGACCGCGCGCCCCCAGGGAGTGCCGAGCTCCCCGGCATCGCGGAGGATCGGCATGAGCGCGCCGAGCGCGGTCGACGCCAGTGCGATCCCGATGAAGACGGCGGGTTCGCCGGGCGCGACGAGCCACCCGACACCGAGGCCCGCCGCCAGGCTCAGCACCCATCCCGCACCGGCGCGTGCCCCCGACCGTCCGCGGAGGGCGGCGAAGTCGATCTCGTTCCCGGCCATGAAGAAGAGCATGGCGAGGCCGAACGACGCGAAGATGCCCACGATGTCGGAGGGCGCGATCCACCCGAGCACGCTCGGTCCGACGATGATGCCGAGGGCCAGTTCGAACACGACGATGGGTACGCGCACCCATCGGCCGAGACCCCGTGCGGCGAGCGGGGCGAGCACCGCGAGCAGCGGGAGGAGGAAGAATCCCGCGTCGAGGAGCGCCATGGGCACACCTTAGCGAGGGCGCGAGCGCCGGACACGTGTTCCGTCCGCGTCGGGAACGGCCGCTGCCGCCCGCTCGGCCTCCTTCGCGGCCTTCTTCGAGCGCTCCAGGAGCCGGGCGTGCTCTTCGTCGATGCGGGCGACCTCCTCGTCGGCGGCCCGTGCGTCCTCGGTCATCCGCGCCAGTTCGCCGCGCAGATCCTCCACGCGCTCGTGCAGGCGGTCGGCTCGCTCGCGCCGCTTCGCCCGGCGCTCCTGCGCCCGCGCGAGCTCGCGGTCGGCGTCGGCGGCGGCGCGCTGCGCCTCTCGCGCGGCAGCCTCCGCGGCCTTGCGCCGCCGGCGCTCGGCGAGGTCGTCGCGCGAGCGCGCCGGAGCCGCGGGCGCGAGGCCCGGCACCGATCCTGCGACCAGGTCGTCGGGCGGCGACGCCCCGCCGAACCCGTTCGCCTCGAGGGTGCGCACGAGCCGGCCCGTCAGCACGACGGCCGCGGCGGCAGCATCCACCACCGCTGCGTTCACCGTCTTCTCCACGTCATCGCGCGCGGCCGGGCTGAGGGTCGTCCCGGCGTCGCCGGCGAGCTCGGCCGCGCGCCGGGCGAGCCCTGCGACGAGCGCCCGCCGCTGCTTCCCGAGGCGGGCGAGTTCTGCGGCGTCGAGGTCGTCCTGTGCCTCGCGCAGCGCCTGCGAGAGCTCGACCGCCTGCCCCAGCTGGCCGTCGCGGACGAGGAGGTTCACCGCCCACGCGGCGACCGTGGGCTTGCGCAGGGCCTTGATCTGCGCGGCCAGCGGGCCGGTGGCAGCGGCCGCCCGCGCGTTGCGCGCGGAGGTGAACTCGCCGGGCGTGACGGCGTAGAGGTCATCGGCGACCGCGTCGACGTCGCCGGGCGCGGCGGTGCTCACCATGCCCCCATTGTGCGCCCACCCGGCCCGGGCCGGCCGGGTCAGATCGAGACGACCCCGGGTGCGCCGCCGCGGATCTCACGATGCAGCCGCTCCATGCGCTGGTCGAGCTCGGCGGCTGTGTCGGCAGCATCCTTGAGTCCGGCGAGCAGTTCGTCGGGCACGAGGCGGTCGTACTTGTAGTAGATCTTGTGCTCGAGGCTCGCCCAGAAATCCATCGCGATCGTGCGGAACTGCACCTCCACCGGAACGTCGACGCGGCCCGTCGACAGGAAGACCGGCACCGTGACGATCGCGTGCAGGCTCTTGTATCCGTTGGGTTTGGGCTCTGCGATGTAGTCCTTGACGCTGATGACCGTGATGTCGTCCTGCTGCGTGAGGAGATCGAACAACCGGTAGGCGTCGGTGGTGAAGCTGCACGTGATGCGCACGCCGGCGATGTCGGTGATCGATGCGCGGATGCTCTCGAAATCGGCGTCGACGCCCTTTCGCCGCACCTTCTCCGCCAGGCTGTCGGGCGACTTCACGCGGCCCGAGACGTGCTCGATCGGGTTGTAGTCGTGCACCTCCTCGAACTCCTCGCGGAGGATCGAGATCTTCGTCTCGATCTCCTGGAGTCCGAAGCGGTACTCCATGAGGAAGCGCTGGAACTCGTCGCGCATCGCGCGCAGAGCCGTGGCCGAGACGGTGATCTGCTGCTCGTCGCGCTCGGGCATGGTCTCCACGGTATCGATGAGGGCTACGAGGGGGCTGTGAGATGCGTCCACCGCCGAGGGTGCCCGTTTCGGCCATTCGTGCCCGAAAACGGCGGCACCCTCGGCGGAAACGGGCACTCTCGGCGCGCAGGTCAGTGGTGCACGGGGTGGCGGCGCTCCAGCGCCGAGCCCTCGACGTCGACGTTCGGGGTGATCCTGTCGAGCCAGCGGGGCAGCCACCACGCCGAGCGGCCGAGCAGGTGCATGAGCGCGGGCATCAGCAGCATCCGCACGATGAAGGCGTCGAACAGGACGCCGAGTGCGAGGCCGAAGCCGATCGACTTGATCATCACCGACTCGCTCGTGATGAAGCCGCCGAACACCGCGATCATGATCAACGCCGCGGCGATCACGACGGTGCGCCCGGCACGGAACCCCTGGGCGACCGCGAGCCTCGCGGGTGCACCGTGGGCGTACGCCTCCCGCATGCCGGTGGCGAGGAAGAGCTGGTAGTCCATCGCCAGCCCGAAGAGAATGCCGACGAGGATCACCGGCAGGAAGCTCAGGATCGGCCCGGGGTTGTGCACCCCGAGGAGCGAACCGAACCAGCCCCACTGGAAGACGGCGGTGACCGCCCCATACGTCGCGAACAGCGAGAGCACGAAGCCCGCCGTCGCGATGAGCGGCACGAGGAGCGAACGGAACACCATCACCATGATGAGGAACGACAGGCCGACCACGACGACGAGGTAGACCGGCAGCGCGTCGGCGAGTCCCTCGGAGATGTCGATGTTGATAGCCGCCTGACCCGTGACACCGAGGGTGATGTCGCCGCCGATCGGGGGCAGTTCGCGAAGGTCGCGTACGAGCGTCTCCGTCGAGACGCTGCTCGGGCCTTCGGCGGGCACGACCTGGAAGACGCCGAGGCCGTTATCGTCCGACACGGCAACCGGGGCGACCGCGACGACGTCGGTCTGTGCGCCGAGCTCGCGCGCGACACTCAGCTGAGCGTCGAGCACCTGGTCGGCGTCGAGTCCGTCGGGGAAGGTCGCGACCACGAGCAGCGGTCCGTTCACGCCCTCGCCGAAGGCGTCCTGCGTGAGCGTGTAGGCGCGGTACGCGGTGGAGTCCTCGGCCTCCGAGCCGCCATCGGGAAGACCGAGGCGCATCGACAGCGCGGGGATCGCGACGACCAGGAGCACGACGACGGCGACGACGGAGGTCAAGACCGCCCGCAGGGTCGACATCGGGCGCACGCGGGTGTGGGTGGTCTCGGCCTCACCGGCGTCGGATGCTGCGGCGGCGGCTGCAGCGCGGGCCCGCGCACGGCGGCTCAGCACACGGGTTCCGGCGAGGCTCAGGAGCGCGGGGGTGAGCGAGACCGCGATGAGAACGGCGATCGCGACGCTGAGCGCGCCAGCCGTCCCCATGAGTCCGAGGAAGGGGACCCCCGTGATGTTGAGCGCCAGGAGCGCCACGATGACGGTCGTGCCGGCGAACACGACGGCGTTGCCGGCGGTGCCGTTGGCGAGGCCGATGGACTCGTCGACGCGGGCACCCTGCAGCAGCTGCTTGCGGTGGCGGTAGAGGATGAACAGCGAGTAGTCGATGCCGACCGCGAGGCCGAGCATCACCCCGAGGATCGGGGTGACCGATGCCATCTGCACGACGCCGGAGAACGCCAGCGTCGCCATCGCGCCGATCGCCACGCCCACGATCGCAGTGACGAGCGGGAAGGCGGCCGCCAGGAGCGAGCCCAGCACGACGACGAGCACGATCGCGGCGATCGCGACGCCGACGACCTCGCCGACGCCGAGGATCTCCGGCACGCCCTGCGAGATGTCGGTCGAGAAGGCGACCTCGACCCCGTCGATGGGCGCGGACGCGAAGTGGTCGACCACAGCATCCTTCGACTCCTGGGAGAGCTCGAGCCGGGGTTCGGTGAACGAGACGTTCACCAGCGCCGTGGCGCCGTCGGCCGACAACACGCCGATGCCGTCGGCGAGAGAGAGCAGCTCCGCGCCGCGCTGGAGCGCGGCCTCGTTCTCATCGATCGTGGCGAGCCCGTCGGTCAACTGCTGCTGCTGGGCGTCGAGCTGCGCACGCTGCGCGTCGAGCGCCGCCTGCTGCGCGTCGATCTCGGTCGTGGGGAACCCGGCCGCTTCGGCCTGCGCCCTCGCCGCGTCGAGCTGGGCCTGGCCGGCCTCGAGCTGGGCGCGGCCGGCATCGAGCTGGGTCTGACCGTTCTCGGCTTGCGCGCGGGCGTCGTCGATCTGCGCCTGACCGTCGGTGACCTGGGCGGCCTGGTCGGCGAGCTGCTGCGCGGCGGCGAACGGATCGATGACGTCGGCGACGTCGGGGAGGTCTCTGGCCGACTCGGCGAGCGCCGTGATCTCGGCGCGCTGCGCGTCGGTGAACGCCGACCCGTCGGCGGCGTGGAAGACGACCTGGCCGGAGGCGCCGCTGAAGCCGGGGAGCTCGTCCTGGAGCTGCGTGATGACGTCTCCCGATGCGGTGCCGGGGATGTCGAAGCTCGAACTGAGGCCCTTGTATCCGATGAGGAATCCGCCCCCGGCGATCCCGAGGATCACGACCCACGCGACGATCACCGTCCACGCGCGGCGCGCGGCGAAGGTTCCCAGACGGTGCAGCAGCTCGGCCATTGTCATCCTCTAGATCCGCGGGGCAGACCCCACGGAGGAGGCGCCTCGACTCCGATAAGCGTGGCTAAGATAACACGGACCGTCTCGTCTTCAGTGAGAGGAGCCCGTATGCCCCTTCCCCGCAGCGGACCCGTGCGCAGCGAAGCCGCGCGCCTGTCGATCCTCGAGGCGACCGCCGCCCTCATCGCCGAGCGCGGCTACGACCACCTCACGATGGAGGGCATCGCCGCTCGCGCGGGTGTCGGCAAGCAGACGATCTACCGCTGGTGGCCCTCGAAGGGCGCCGTGACGGCGGAGTGCCTCCTCGAGGGGATGCTCGCTCCCGGGCGATTCCAGCTGCCGCACACCGGTGACGTCCGACGCGACCTCGCGAGCTGGCTGGGAGAGATCTTCGGCTATCTCGGCAGCGAGCAGGGCGAGAGCATCCTGCGCTCGCTGATCGGCGCCGCCGCCGAGAACGCCGACGTCGGTCGACGTCTTCGCGACGCGCTCTTCCGCGCCGACTCGCTCTCGGCGCGCCTCACGGCGGCGATCGGCACGACCTCGAACCTGCCACCCGACGCCCCCGTCGAAGAGCTCGCCGAGGCGCTCATCGGTGCGGTACTGCTGCGCGCCCTGAGCCGCGAGCCGGTCGCCCCCGGCGACGCCGAGCGCCTCCTTGTCGCGGTGCTCGGGCGCTGAGCCTCAGCGCGCCGTCGCCGAGAGTGCCCGTTCCTGCCATCCGCGCCCGAAAAAGCGGGCACGTTCGGCCGAAACGGGCACCGTCGGCGGCGAAGGAGCGTCAGCGCGACTCTGCGGCGCGCAGTGCGGCGATCTCGTCGTAGCGGGAACGGATGCTGCGACGCGTGTCGTGCGGAGGTTCGCGGTCGATGGCGACCGGCCAGCCCGGGCGTGCTCCCGTGAGCGCCCACGCCGCCTGACGCGCGGCCCCGAGCGCCACGTACTCCCCCGGCGACGGCACCGCCACGGGCGCGTCGAAGACCTGCCCGGCGATCACGGCGACGCCCTCGTTGCGCGCCGCGCCGCCCACGAGCAGCACGCGTCGCGCCTCGACGCCGAGCGAGCGGATCGCGTCGAGCCCGGTCGCCAGTCCCGCGAGCATGCCCTCGATCGCCGCGCGCGCGAGGTCGGATCGCGTGGTGTTCGCCAGCGACAGCCCCGAGATCGACGCCCGCGCCCCCGGCAGGTTCGGCGTGCGCTCGCCCTCGAACCACGGGACGAGCACCATTCCCCCCGCGCCGGGCTGGGCCTCCAAGGCGAGGGCGCCCAGCTCCTCGTGCGTGACGCCGAGCAGGCGCGACGTGGCGTCGAGCACGCGAGCCGCGTTGAGCGTGGCGACCAGCGGCAGATACCCACCGGCGGCGTCGGCGAACCCGGCGACGGTGCCCGACGCGTCCATCACCGGATCCTCGGTCACGGCGAACACCGTGCCCGACGTGCCGAGCGAGACGACCACGTCGCCGGGCTTCGCGTCGAGCCCGAGGGCAGCTCCCGCGTTGTCGCCGGCGCCCGCGGCGACGACGGCGCCCGCGGCGGTGGTCCCCGCGCTCTCCTGCGCGTCGAGCACGCGCGGCAGCACCGCGTCGTGGCCGAGAGCCCGCACGAGCAGATCGCGGTCGTAGCCCGCGGCTCCCCAGTAGGCCGTGCCCGACGCATCCGACCTGTCGGTCGTCAGCGCCTCGAGGTCGGGTCGCTCGGGACCGTAGCCCCGGAGGCGCCAGGTCAGCCAGTCGTGCGGCAGGGCGACGGCGGCCACCCGGGCGGCCGCCTCGGGCTCGGCGTCGCGCAGCCAGCGGAGCTTCGTTGCGGTGAACGAGGCCACCGGCACCACCCCGGTGCGGCGCGCGTACGCATCGGCGCCCACCTCTGCGACGAGGTCGGCGGCCGCCTGCCCCGAACGCGTGTCGTTCCACAGCAGCGCGGGCCGGATCACCCGACCGTCCGCATCGAGCACGACCATGCCGTGCTGCTGTCCTGCGACCGACACCGCAGCGACGTCGGCGAAGCCGCCGGCGACCGCGATCGCCGACTGCAGGGCCGTCCACCACGCCTCGGGATCGACCTCGGTGCCCTCGGGGTGAGACGCCCGCCCCTCCCGCACGATGAGTCCGGTGGCAGCATCCACCACGACGACCTTGCACGACTGCGTCGACGAATCGACTCCTGCCACGAGCGTCATCGCGCTCTCCTTCTGTTCATGTCGAACGTCTCAAGTGAAAGTCCAAGACACCCGGGCGGCGCGATGGTCGCGCCCGGGTGTCTTGGACTCTCGATGGGTGGCGGATGCTGCGTCAGCCGCGGGCGCCGAGCAGGTGCTCGGTCGCGAGCTGCTGCAGGCGCACGAAGCCGAAGCCGTGTCCGCCGAGGTACGCATCGGCGTCGAAGTCCTCGTACGCCGAGCGGTCGGCGAGGAAGTCGTCGTAGGTCTCGCCCTCGTTGAGGGTGGGCTGCGACAGCTCGGCGACCTTCGCGGCGGCGAGCGCCTCCTGCACTTCGGGGTCGGCGCGGAAGGCCGCGGCGCGCTCCTTCAGCAGCAGGTAGGTGTGCATGTTCGCCTTGGCCGAGTCCCACACGCCCGTCTCGTCCTCGGTGCGGCTGGGCTTGTAGTCGAAGTGGCGCGGGCCGTCGTAGGCGGGGACGCCGCCCGGGCCGCCGTTCTCGAGCAGGTCGACCAGCGCGAACGCGTTGTGCAGGTCGCCGTGGCCGAAGACGAGGTCCTGGTCGTACTTGATGCCGCGCTGGCCGTTGAGGTCGATGTGGAAGAGCTTGCCGTGGTACAGCGCCTGAGCGATGCCGGCGGAGAAGTTGAGCCCGGCCATCTGCTCGTGGCCGACCTCGGGGTTGACGCCGACCAGCTCGGGGCGCTCGAGCGAGTCGATGAAGGCGATCGCGTGGCCGAGCGTCGGCAGAAGGATGTCTCCGCGGGGCTCGTTGGGCTTGGGCTCGATCGCGAACCGGATGTCGTACCCCTTGTCGGTGACGTAGTCGCCGAGGAGGTTCACGGCCTCGCGGTAGCGCTCGAGAGCGGCACGGATGTCCTTGGCCGAGTCGTACTCGGCGCCCTCGCGGCCGCCCCACATGACGAACGTCTTCGCGCCGAGCTCGGCGCCGAGGTCGAGCTGGCGGAAGACCTTGCGCAGGGCGTAGCGACGCACGTCGCGGTCGTTGGAGGTGAAGCCGCCGTCCTTGAAGACCGGGGCGCTGAAGAGGTTGGTCGTGACCATCGGGACGATGAGGCCGGTGTCGGAGAGCGCGCCCTTGAGGCGGTCGATCTGCGTCTGGCGCTCGGCGTCGGTCGATCCGAACGCGAACAGGTCGTCGTCGTGGAACGTGAGGCCGTAGGCGCCCAGTTCGGCGAGCTTCTCCACGGCGTGCACCACGTCGAGGGCAGGGCGGGTGGGACCGCCGAAGGGGTCGGTTCCGTTGTAGCCGACGGTCCAGAGACCGAAGGAGAACTTGTCAGCGCGGGTGGGGGTGGTCATGGGGGCTCCTGCTCGACCTCGAACAAATATGTTGGCCTTAACAACCTAATCCATACGACCGACCGCGTCCAGTGCCGGCGCGGCGTCTGTCCTCTGGCACAGTAGAGACGTGAGCGAAGCGGCAGCGAGGGGCGACGGCGTTCGGCGCGCCAATCTGTCCCGCATCCTCCGCCTCGTGCACGTCGACGGGCCGCGATCGCGTGCCGCGCTCACCGAGGCGACCGGGCTGAACCGCTCCACGATCGCCGCGCTCGTCGGCGAACTCGTCGATGCGGGCCTCGTCGAGGAGCGCGCTCCCGACTCGCTCGGCCGTGTCGGGCGCCCCTCCCCCGTCGTGGCCCCCGACGGCCGCGTCGTCGCGATCGCGGTCCACCCCGAGGTCGACGCGACGACGATCGCCGCCGTCGGTCTCGACCGCCGCGTCGTCGCGCGCGACCGTATCGAGACCGCGGGGCCTCCCACGCCCGAGGAGACCGCCGCCCTCGTCGCCACGCACCTCGGCGGGTGGCGCACCGGCGCACTCCGCGACAGCCGTATCGAGGGCATCGGGCTCGCCGTGCCGGGGCTCGTGCGCTCCGCCGACGGACTCGTGCGGATCGCCCCGCACCTCGGCTGGACCGACGCGCCGCTGCGCGACCTCGTCGCCGAAGCGACGGGCCTGCACACCGCGGTCGGCAACGACGCGAGCCTCGGAGCACTGGCCGAGCACCTCTTCGGCGCCGCCCGAGGGGCCGACGACGTCATCTACCTCAACGGCGGAGCGAGCGGCATCGGCGGCGGCCTGATCGTCCACGGGGTTCCCGTCGGCGGCGCCGGCGGCTATGCGGGAGAGTTCGGCCAGAACCGTCCCGCCGCCGGTGCCGACCGCCGCGCGACGGAGGGTGTGCTCGAAGACGAGGTCAGCCGTTCGCGGCTGCTCGCCGCGGTGGGCCTGGAGAGCTCCGATGAGCCGACGCTCGCCGCTGCCCTCGCCTCGGCGACGGAGCCCGGCGTGGCCGAAGAGGTCGCGCGGCAACGCCGCATCCTCGTCACCGCCCTCGCCAACGCCGTCAACGTCTTGAACCCGGCCGTGGTGGTGCTCGGCGGGTTCCTGGCGACGATCGCCGCCGACGCGATTCCTTCCCTCGTCGAGGGTGTGCGGGCGCAGTCGATGCCCGGCGTGGCCGATGCGCTCGAGCTGCGGCTCGCGGTGCTCGCCGAGGACCGCCTGCTCATCGGCGCCGCCGAGATCGCCTTCGCCGAGCTCCTGCGCGCCCCCTCGCCCGCCTGAATCCGGCTCAGACCGACACCGACACCCGATCGACGCGGGCGACCACCAGCCGCGCATCGGTCGGCGCGACCTCGTGCACGTCGCCGACGATGGCCAGCAGGGCGGTCGCCTCCTTCTCGACGCACGAGGGCCCGACCCACAGCTCGACCTCACCGGGCTCGACGATGCGGCGCATCGACGCATCGCTGAAGGCGAGACGCGTCGTGGGAACCTCGAACACGACCCGCACCTCCTCTCCCGGGGCGAGCTCCACGCGCCGGTAGCCGATGAGCTGCGCCACGGGACGGGTGACGCTCGCGAACAGATCGCGCGCGTAGAGCTGCACCAGCTCGGTGCCCGTGACGGACCCCGTGTTGCGCACCGTCACCGCGGCCGAGAACGACGCCCCGGCCCGCACCTCGTCGTCGACGCTGAGATCGCGTCGCTCGAACGTGGTGTAGCCGAGGCCGTGACCGAACGGCAGCGTCGGCGAGCTGGCGGCGCTGGTGATCTCCGAGTCTCCGCCGAGGATCGGATGCAGGTAGCTGAACGGCTGCGCACCGGCTGAGCGCGGCAGCGACACCGGCAGATGCCCCGACGGGTTCACACGCCCCGACAGAACCGCGGCGATGGCCTCGCCTCCTGCCTCCCCGGGGAAGAACGCCTGCAGCACGGCGGCAGGGCGGCGGTCGCCGCTGAACGCCCAGTCGATGGCATACGGGCGGCCGGTGAGCAGCACCGCGACCACCGGCGTTCCGGTGGCGACGAGCGTCTCGACCAGCTCTCGCTGCAGCCCCGGCAGGTCGAGGCTCTCGCGATCGTTGCCCTCACCGACGGTTCCGCGGCCGAAGAGCCCGGCCCGGTCGCCGACGACGACGATCGCGATGTCGGCCTCGCGCGCGATCTTCTCGGCCTCGGCGAAGCCCGCTCGATCGGTGCCCTCGACATCGCATCCGACCGCCGAGGCGATCTCCGCGCCGGCGAACTCGAGCCGCAGGGCGTCGAGCACGGTCGGGATCTCGATGCCGAGAGGGGTGCCCGGGTGATGGGCGAGCACGTGGTTGACGAACGAGTAGCAGCCCATCAGGGGTTCGGATGCTGCCGCGTTCGGGCCGATGACGGCGACCCGCCGCGGCCCGGTCACGGGTAGCGTGCCGTCATTGGCGAGCAGCACGACCGACTCCTCGGCGAGGCGTCGGGCGATGTCGCGGTGATCCGGGGTGTCGAGGTCGACAAAGCTCGGAGGATCGGCGAAGGTCTCGTCGAGCAGGCCGAGCTGCTCCTTCTGCGTGAGTACGCGCATCACCGCCCGGTCGACGAGCGCCTCATCGATCCGCCCCGAGCGCACGCCCTCCGCGAGCGGCGCGAGGAACGCGTCGCCGGTGGGCAGCTCGACGTCGATGCCGGCCCGGAGGGCGAGCTCGGCGGCAGCGCCGAGGTCGGCGGCGACCGCGTGCATCGAGTGCAGGAATGCCACCGAGAAGTAGTCCGACACGACGACGCCGTCGAAACCCCACTGCTCGCGAAGGATTCCCTCGAGGTAACGAGGGGTGGCTCCGACGGGCTCGCCATCGATCTCGGCGTAGGAGTTCATGACCGACCGCGCCCCGCCGTCGCGGATCGCCATCTCGAACGGCGGGAGGAAGACGTCGGCGATCTCCCGAGCACCGGCGTGCACCGGGGCATGATTGCGCCCCGCCTGCGACGCCGAGTACCCCACGAAGTGCTTGAGCGTGGCATGCACACCGGTGCTCTGCAGCCCGCGCACGTACGCGGATCCCACCGTTCCGACGAGGTAGGGGTCTTCGCCGATGCACTCGTCTACCCGCCCCCACCGGGGATCGCGCACGACGTCGAGCACGGGCGCGAGGCCCTGGTGGATCCCCAGCTCCCGCATAGATTCACCGATCGCGCGCCCCATCTCCTCGACGAGGTCGGGGTCGAACGCGGCACCCCACGCGAGCGGCGTCGGGAAGGTCGCGGCCTTCCACGCCGCGAGCCCCGTCAGGCACTCCTCGTGCACGAGTGCGGGGATCCCCAGGCGCGTCTCGGTCTTCAGCCGCCTCTGCTCCCCCCACAGCCACGCGGCGCGCTCGACCGGGTCGACCGGTCGTGTGCCGTAGACGCGTGTGAGGTGCCCCAGGCCGTGCACGGTGGCATCGGCGTATGTCGTGGCCGTGGCCATCTCGCCCGCCATCGGCGCGACGACCTCGTCGCCCTGGTCGACCCAGAATCCCACCAGCTGGGCGAGCTTCTCATCGAGTGTCATCTGCGCCCACAGCGCGCGCACGCGCGGCGAAGGGCCGGAATTCGTCGGATCTATCACTGCGAGCCCTCTCAGCCCTTGACCGCGCCGGTCAGTCCGCCGACGATGCGGCGCTCGAACAGGCTGAAGAACACCAGCGCCGGGATCATCGACAGCGAGGTGAAGGCGAGCACTCGGGCGGTGTCGACGGAGTACTGCGACGAGAACGCCTGTACCCCCAACGGCAGGGTGAATGTCGCCTCGTTGTTCAAGATGAACAGCGGCAGCAGGTAGCTGTTCCAGCTGCCGATGAACGCGAGGATGCCGGTGGTGATGACGCCCGGCATCGACAGCGGGATGACCATGCGCCAGAAGAATCCGATGCGGCTCGCTCCGTCGATGAAGGCGGCCTCCTCGATCTCGTCGGGGATGGCCCGGAGGAACGGCACGAGGATGATGATCGTCGTCGGCAGCGCGAACGCGATCTGCGGCAGGATCACCCCGGGCAGCGAATTCATCAGTCCGAGGTTGCGCACCACGATGTACAGCGGCGTGATCGCCACCGTGATCGGGAACATCAGGCCGGCGGCGAAGAGCGCGTAGAGCACTCCGCGCCCGCGGAATCGGTACCGTGCGAGCACGTAACTCGCCATGAGGCCGAGGATCACCGCGCCGGCCGTCGTCGCCAGCGCGGCGATGGCGGAGTTGAGCACCTGTCGCCAGAAGATCCCGCCCTGCAGCACGCTGAGATAGTTCTCCACGAGCCACGGCCCGGGGAATCCCGCCGGGTCGGTGGTGATCTGCGAGTTCGAGCGGAATCCGCCGAGCACGATGTAGGCGACGGGTGCCAGGAGCAGCGCGATCACCGCGAGCGCGAGGAAGTAGACGAGCGGGTTTCCCCAGGGGAGCTTCGGGCGGTCGCGGGTCTTCCGCGCGCCGGTGCGCGTTGTCACAACGGCTGTCGCAGTGCTCATCGGCGTTTCCCTCCGGTCAGTGCGCCCTGCGTGTCGCGCCGCAGTACGAAGCGCTGATAGATCAGCGCGACGACGAGCGAGATCACGAAGATGACGACGGCGACGGCGTTGCCGTAGCCGTAGTTGCCGGCGTTGCGCCCCTCGGAGACCATGTAGGTCGCCATCGTGGACGTGCCCGCCGTGGAGGCCACGTACTGGCCCCAGATGATGTAGACGAGATCGAACAGCTGCAGTGAGCCGATGATCGACAGGAACGCCCAGATGCGCAGTGTCGGTCCGAGAAGCGGCAGCGTGATGCGCCACTGGATCTGCCAGTACGACGCGCCGTCGATCGCGGCCGCCTCCGACAGTTCCTCGGGGATGCCCTGGAGGCCGGCGAGGAAGAGGATGACGGCGAAGCCGACGTACTTCCACGTGATGATGACCATCAGCGTCCAGATGGCGATCGACGGGTTGGCGAGCCAGTCCTGCTCCAGGCTGCTCAGACCGAGGTTCTCGAGCAGACCGTTCAACGCGCCGTTCTGCTGGAGCATGAGGCTCCACCCGACCCCGACCACGACTTCAGCGATGACGTAGGGGACGAAGATGAGCACGCGGATGATGGACTGCCCGCGCATCCGGCGGTTCAGCAGAAGCGCGAGGATGAGCGCCACCGGCCCCTGCAGGACGAGGGAGGCGACCACGATGAAGGCGTTGTGCCCCAGGGCTTCGTGGAAGTTCGTGTCCTGCAGGATGATCAGGTAGTTGTCGAAACCGACGAAGTCGGTCGGCGCCCCGTAGCCCTTCCAGTTGAAGAAGCCGTAGTAGGCGGCGGCGACGACGGGGAAGATGACGAAGCCGAGGAAGACGAGGAGCGCGGGACCGACGAGGAGCGCGATCTCGATGCGCCCCGCCCAGCCGATGCCCTTACGGCGTCGGCCGACCGGCGGGAGCGACGTTGTGACGTCGCCCCCGCCGTGCCCCGCGACCTCGACGGGAGCCGGGGGCTCCGTGGTCGATGCGTCGCGGACGTACATTCGCCGCGTCCTAGCCCTTCGCCGCGGCGGCGTTGACCGCGTCGACGAGCTCCTGCGGTCCGCTCTGTCCGGCCAGCAGGTCGACCACGGCGACGTTGAGAGCGTTACCCACGTTCAGCCCGTAGACCGTGTCGAGCCACTGCGACACGTACGGCGCGGCGCTGTAGGCCTCGATGATCTGCTGCAGGTAGGGCTCGGTGACCGCTTCCTGGGCGACGGTGTTGACCGGCGGGGCGTTGAAGGCCTTGTAGTAGGCCTCCTGCACGTCGGAGGTCGCGAGGTAGTTCAGGAAGTCGACGCACGCGTCGGGAGCATCGACCGAGCAGGAGTACCCGTCGACACCACCCATGATCGAGCCGGGTTCCCCGTCACCACCGGAGACCTCGGGGAACGGGAACCAGGCGAGGTCCGCGAGCGGCTGCTGGTCGGGCGTGAGCGAGCTGATGACACCCGGGTTCCAGGCGCCCATGAGCTCCATGCCCGCCTGGCGGTTCGCCAGCAGACCGGCCGACGAGCCCGCGCCCTGCTGAGCGGAGGTGGAGAGGAAGCCCTCGTTGTACGGCGAGGTGTCGGCGAAGCTCTGGAGGTTCTCCGCAGCATCCAGCCAGCACGGGTCGTCGAAGTTCATCTCCGAAGCCGCATCGGCCATTGCCTCAGGGCTGCAGGCACGCAGCGCGAAGAAGTAGTACCAGTGCGCCGCCGGCCAGGCGTCCTTCCCACCGAGGGCGATCGGGGAGACGCCGGTGGCCTTGAGTGCCTCGACGTCGGCTTCGAGGTCGTCGATCGTCTCCGGCGTGCCCTCGATTCCCGCGGCGTCGAAGAGGTCTTGGCTGTAGAAGATGCCGCCGGGGAGAACGGCGACCGGCATGGCGTAGACCTTGCCGTCGAGCGTGTTGGCCCCGAAGGATGCCTCGGGGATCTCGCTGGTGGCGGTGTCCGAGAGCAGATCGGTGAGGTCCTTGACCTGACCGGCCTCGACCATGGCCGCCATCTTCCCGCCGCCGCGCTGGAGGAACAGGTCGGGCGCATCGCCCGAGTTGAGGGCCGTCTGCAGTTTGCCGTCGAGCTCCTCGTTCTGCAGTGCCTGGATCTCGATCGTCACGCCGGGGTTGGCCGCTTCGAAATCGGCGACCGTCGTTTCCCAGAACTCCTGGCCGGGGCCGGTCGAGGAGTTGTGCCAGAGGGTCATCGAGACGCTGCCGTCGGCGGACTCCGAGCCGCCTCCGGAGCATCCGGCGAGCGCGAGCGCTCCGGTGAGGGCGACGGCGACGCCTGCCCCGATTCTGCTGAGCTTCATGTGATCCACCTGTTCTCTTCGTTGAGTGCGGGCTCTGTCGACGAGCCGCCGGGTCCTATCCGGGCCGATGATGCGGTGCGAGGGCCTGCGGACGCGTCCAGTGTCACCCAGCAACTCCAGACCGTCAAACGTTTTCGAAATCATTTTCAAAGGTCCTAGGATCAGGTCTCATGGCAAGACGAGCGACGATCCACGACGTGGCCGCGGCGGCCGGCGTGTCGGTCGCGACGGTGTCGAAGGCTGTGAACGGCCGGTACGGCGTCGCCGAAGAGACCGCCGCGCGCGTGCTCCAGGCTGTGTCCGATCTCGGATACGAGTCGAGCCTCGTGGCCAGCAGCATGAGATCGAGGCGCACCGGGGTCATCGGGGTCCTCGTCGCCGACTTCGAGCCCTTCAGCGCCGAGATCCTCAAAGGTGTGGGCTGGGGCCTGCGCGAGACGCATTACGACCTCCTCGCCTACAGCGGCTCCCGACAGCACTCCGACCAGGGGTGGGAGCGGCGTTCGCTCAGCCGCCTCAGCGGCACGCTGATCGACGGCGTGATCATGGTCACCCCCACCGTGCTCGAGGTGAACACAGAGGTGCCGATCGTCGCGGTCGACCCGCACACCGGTCACGCCGATCTCCCGACGGTCGAGTCCGACAGCTTCGCCGGCGCCCACCAGGCGACCAGCTATCTCGCCGAGCTCGGCCACACGCGCATCGGATTCCTCGCCGGGCGCCCCGACCTGCGCTCGTCGATCCTGCGCGAAGCCGGGTATCGTCGAGCGCTCTCCGATGCCGGTCTCCCCCACGATCCACGTCTCACGCGGGTCGGCAGCTACCTCGCCGACGCGGTGGCCGTCGAGGCACGCATTCTCCTGGAGACCGCACGGCCGCCGACCGCCGTCTTCGCAGCGAACGACGTGTCGGCACTCGGGCTCATCCGCGTGGCGGAGCAGCTCGGCATCCGCGTTCCCGACGACCTGTCGGTGATCGGATTCGATGACATCCCCGACGCGTCGCAGTCCGCGATCCCCCTCACGACCGTTCGCCAGCCGATGCAACGGCTCGGCGCCACGGCTGCCTCCATGTTGGTCGCACTCATGTCGGGACAGGCCCCTGAGCAGACGCACGTCGAGCTACCGACGCGTTTGGTTCCGCGCGCGACGACCGCGCCTCCGCGCGGCGCCATCGCTTCGCGGACGATCGTCTGATCGACGGGTTCAGCGGGGTACGCGTGCGCGACGGGGAACGAGCTCGCCGTCGATGACGTCGATGGCCAACAGGCCCGCGAAGACGTCTGCGGGGTCGGTCGCGTCGTTCGGGTGTCCGTCGTTGTCGGACGCCGTGGGGCCAGGATGTGTGGTCACAGCCAGGTTCTCCCTTCCGGTCATCACCCCACAATGACAGCCGCCCCCCGCACGTCCGGTCCCCTTGACAAGCACGGAGGCGATACGCATCCGCCCACATGGCCCGTTAGGGTGAGGCGTATGGGCACCATCTACTACGGCGGGTCGGCGACTCCCATCCAGATCGAAGATCGTGCGCTCGCTCATCTGAAGGTCGTCATCGCCACGAAGCTCCGCCGTGGCGAGAGCTTCACGGTCTCGTGGCGCCATCCCGATGACCAGCCGCACGGCCGCAGCACAGTGTGGCTGCACCCGTCGATCCCCCTGCGCTTCGTCTTCGACGACCCCGAACCCGCGCTCCTGAGTCGGGAATGGGTGGAGGAGCTCGCCAATTCCGCCAGCTCTTCGGGCGGGATCATGCTCGTCGCCGAGCTCTTCGATGTCGCGACGCCGGAGACCGCGCCAGAGCCCACGGCGAGCTGAGGGCGACCGCGGCGTCAGCCTTCTTCTACGAAGGCGTCTTCCGACGGCTCCGGCACGATCGCCAGTCCGTTGGGACCGCTGGCGACGAGCATCAGCTCCTCGACCCACGCCCGGTTGATCCGCGGGCTGCGGCTGCCGAAGAAGTGGAACTGGATCGGCACCGAAGGGTGCATCCAGAAGCTCCGCCTCCCGCTGCCGTCGCCCACCTCGATGTCGAACATGAACGACTCCGAGCGACGCAGCTTGTTCATCACCACGATGCGGAGGTGCGCCAGCGTGCGGTCATCGATGTCGACCGAGTTCGCCATCGTGTCGTAGATGAATCTGCCCATGTGGCGAGCCTACCCGTCACGGAGAGCGTCCCCCTTGCCATCCCGACGCACCGCTCGCAAGGCCCCCTTCGAGGAGGAGACGACGAGGTAGCGTGGCGGGGTGGGAACGATCTACTACGGAGACTCCTCGGCGCCGGTCGAGATCGAGGACCGCGCTCTCGCGCACCTCAAGGTGGTCATCGCGACCAAGCTGCGCAGGGGCGAGAGCTTCACTCTCTCGTGGACGCACGCCGACGACGCCGAGCCCGGGCGCAGCACGGTCTGGCTGCACCCGTCGATTCCCCTGCGCTTCGTCTTCGACGACCCCGAACCCGCGCTCCTGAGCCGGGCGTGGATCGAGGAACTCGCCGCATCGGCGAACTCCTCCGGCGGCCTCATGCTCGTCGCCGAACCCACCGACGACAGCAGCCGCTCCTCGTGAGTTGAGCCGTCAGCGCTCGTCGAGCATCTCGCGCACGCCGTCCTCGAGCGCTGCCGGCACGACGAGCGGCCGACCGGCCGTGAACGCCTCCCACTCGCGCAAGAGGATCGTCTCGATCCTCGTGACCGACACGTTCGGGTAGTCGACGCACAGGCGTGAGACGACCGTCGCGAACGGTATGACCTCGACGCCCTCGATGATGACGTGGCCGTCGTCGTCCGAGGGGGCCGACGTCGCCGCATCCGCTCTCCTGGTCTCCATACGAGCCATGGTTCCACGGCGCAACCGGGCGGTCGAATGTTATGTCGATACCTAGTCAAGCAAGCTTCTTGCCCGCCTCACGACCTCAGGGCAGAACGTCGGATGCGTCGTCGCCGGCCGGGTGCGCGTCTACACGGTCGACGGCGTCCTGCAGACGGGTGAGGCACGACACCACGGCGGCACTCTCCTCCGGCGTCATGTCGATGACGGCGGCCATCATGCGCTCGTGCATGTCGCCGAGCGTCGCACGCACCTCTTCGTCGGAGCGGGCTGTGGCCACGACGCGGACGCTGCGGCGATCGGTGGGGTGCGGCACCCGGACGACGTGGTTCGACCGCTCCAGGCGATCGACGATGGCGGTCGTGGAGGCGGTCGAGACGCCGAGGTAGCGGGTCAGTTCGCTCGGGGAGACCTGGCGGTCCTCGCGTGCTGCTTTCAGGAGGTATCGAAGGACGAGCAGTTCGTTCTCGCCCATCGACATCGAGTCGCGGGTGCGACGACGCATCGCGACCTCGGCGGCGCGATACAGGCGGAAGGCCTGGAGCACCTCGACGGCGCGCTGGCGCTGCTCCGCTTCGGTCGCGCCGTACCAGTAGCGCGAGTCGGTCTGTCGCTGTTCCACGCAGGAAATCCTATGTCAGCGCTCGCGGACGGGGCCGGGTGCAGTCCGACGCCGCCCTAGGCCTCGCCGAGCAGTCGCGTGCGCACCTCGCGCCGCAGCACCTTGCCGATGAGCGAACGCGGCAGGTCCTCGACGACGAAGACGCGCTTGGGCACCTTGTAGGCCGCCAGGCGCGTGCGGCAGAACTCACGCAGGGTGGTGACGTCGATCGTCGCACCGGGTCGCAGCACGACCGCCGCAGCGACGATCTCTCCGCCGTCAGGTCGCGGGAGGGCGACAACGGCGGCGTCGGCGACGTCGGGGTGCTGTTGCAGCGTCTCCTCGACTTCGGTCGGCGACACGTTGAAGCCCCCCGTGATGATCAGCTCCTTGAGGCGGTCGACGATCGTGACGAAACCGTCGGGCGCGACGGTGACGATGTCGCCGGAGCGCACCCACCCGCCCTCGAGGAGAGAGTCTGCCGACTCCCCCGGACGACGCCAGTAGCCCTGGAACACCTGGGGTCCCCGAATGAGCAGTTCGCCCGGTTCGCCGGGCTCCACGTCGACCGACGGATCGTCGGGGTCGACCACCCGGATCTCGGTGCTCGGGAACGGGACCCCCACCGTCCCCGGGCGTCGGGAGGGGCCTATGGGGTTGCCGAGCGCGACGGGCGAGGTCTCGGTCATGCCGTAGCCCTCGACGAGCAGACCGCCGGTGGCCTCCTCCCACCTCTCGACGGTCGCGACCGGCAGGCTCATCGCCCCCGAGATGGCGAACCTCACCGATGTCAGGTCGATCGAGCCCTGCGCGGAGGCCCGGGAGAGCTGGTCGTAGATGGGCGGCACGGCGGGCAGGAACGTGGGCGGGCTCTTCTTCGCCGCATCCGACACCAACGACACGTCGAAGGTGGGGAACAGGACGAGACGGGCCCCGATGCTCATCGCGAACGTGAGGCAGAGCGTCATGCCGTACGCGTGGAACAGCGGCAGTACGCCGTAGAAGGTCTCCTCGCCCTCGCGCAGGCCCGGCACCCACGCCCGCCCCTGCATGGCGTTCGCCCGCAGGTTGCCGTGCGTGAGGATCGCCCCCTTCGGCGATCCCGTCGTGCCGCTGGTGTACTGCAGCAGCGCGATGTCGTCGACGGACGGGCGCGGTGTGCGCCGCGGAAGGCGACGGCCCGCGACGAGCGAGTCCCACGAGATCGGATGCTTCGCCCGCGGCTTCGCGGTGAGCTTCGCTCGCGCCGCGCGGGCCTTCGCCACCGGGAGGCGGAGCGCCACGCGCTTGGACCAGGGGAAGGCGTCGGTCATGTCGACGGCGACGATCTGCTCCGGCCGGACGTCCTGCGGGAAGTCATCGACGACGTCGTAGACCTTGTCCCAGACGATGGCAAATTTCGCCTCGTGATCCTCGAACTGGTGACGCAGCTCCCGCGGGGTGTAGAGCGGATTGTGCTCGACGACAATGGCGCCCAGGCGCAGCACCGCGTAGAACGCGACGACGTGCTGGGGGCAGTTCGGGAGGATGAGGGCGACCCGATCGCCCGCGACGACGCCCAGGCGACAGAGCCCCTCGGCGGCCCGTTCGATCTGTTCGCCCAGATCGCGGTACGAGGTGACGGCACCGAAGAACTCCAGGGCCGGAGCCTTGCCGTGCATCTTCACGCTCGCCTCGATCATGTCGGGGAGCGTTTCGACGACCTCGTCGATGTCGTGGGAAACCCCCGGGGCATATGCGGAGAGCCAGACCTTCGACTCGTGCGGATTGGACGTCGCCACGGGCGGGCCTCCCTGGGATAGCAGCGGATTTCCAGGGTAAGCGGCCCGGATGCACGTCGCATTCGCTTGCGCTTCGCGCTCACACGTGCAGGGTGCGGGCGCACACGTGACCGAGGTCGGCACCTACACCGTGGAGGAGGCGGGTGCGGATCCTCTCCGCAGGCCCCCTGACGTCGCTCCCGCGGGGGCGACCTCAGGAGAAGGAAAGCTCGCCCCGCACGATCGAGTCGCCCGAATGGTCGGGGCCGCCGTCCACGGGTTCCTGCGAGACGTCGACCAACGGGAAACGAGCGAGGTCCACACCCGCGGGAACGGTCAGGGTGCCCGTGTCGTCGTCGAGGACGCCGAGGCTCACCAGCTCCGACGCGTCGGCGGCGATGAGCCACACCTCCCGATACGTGTCGGGCGCCGCATCCGCGGAGACCTCGACGCGCACGAACCGTGAGCCGTCCGAATTCTCCTCCACGACCGCGGTGCCCTGGGCGCCGGGATGATCGGGGAACGCCCCGAGGGATGCTTGCGCGATCTCCGTGGGCGTGGTGGAACTCGTCCACGCCCAGGTTCCGAGGCCCGCGCCGGCGACGAGGAGTGCAGCGGCAGCGAGACCCCACCTGCGACCGGGGCGCCGGCGCCTGGCAGCGTGCCTGCGCGCAGCGGCACGGGACGACAACGGGGCGGAGGTGGCAGGCACCGCGTCGGGGACGGGCGCAGCCGGCGCAGCGGATCTCCCGAGCGCGAGCTCCGAGGCGATGCGCTCCCAGACCACCTCGCGCGGACGCTCGAGATCGCCGGCGTCGAGGGTCGCTCTACCGGCGAGCGCCGCACGGCGGAGCCCGGCGAGGCTGTCGGCGCACTCGTCGCACTCGTCGAGATGCCGTTCGGTCTCCGATGTCGCGACAGGCTCGCCGAGCGCTATGAGCGCGAGCAGCTCAGGATCGATGTGCTCCATGTGTCACCTCCAGTCGAGTGCGCATGCGTTCCAGGCTGCGACGGATATGGCTCTTGACGGTTCCCAGCGGCATGCCGATGCGGCGTGAGATCTCGTCGTGGGTGAGGTCGTCGAAGAACGCCAACCTCATGACTTTCCGCGCATCGGGTTCGAGACGATCGATCTCCTGTGCCACCAAGAGCGTGTCTCCGAGATCGACCGGCGCTGACGCTCTCAGGTCGTCCGGGATCGTCACTCGCTGCAGTTCCTCCTGCAGCGCACGGATGCGGCGCCGGGCCTCATGCATGTCGGCGATACGACGCTTGGCGATCGCGATGATCCAGGTCGACAGCCGTGCTCGCGCCGGGTCGTACGAGGTTCTCGACGTCCAGGCCGAGACGAAGGTCTTCTGCGTGACGTCCTCGGCATCGGTGCGGTCGCCGAGCGAGCGAAGCGCGAGGGTGTAGACCACGGGTGACCACCGCCGGTAGGCATGAGCCAGAGCGATTTCGTCGCCCGCGACGAACGCCTCCTCTGTCGAGAGTTCGCCCTCGGGGTCTGCCACGGGGTCCCGGCCTCCCTGTCGGTTCATCCTGCAGCCACCGGTGCGGCGACGACCACGACGTTGTCGTCGTAATGGCCCGTCCGGCTGTCGAACTCTCCACCGCACGTGATCAGTACGAGATCGTTCGCGCCTCGCCGCGCGAAGAGGTCCTCTGTGGGAAGCGCGTCCTTCGGATAGTAGGTCACCGACTCGACGGCGTACAGAGCGCTCCGGCCGTCCTGCCCGACGACCTCGATCTGCGTCGCCGGCGCGAGGTCGCGCAGCACCGCGAACGGACCGATCGGATAGTCCGGCGCATCGATGTGCGCCGAGATCACGGTGTTGCCGTCCGGGCTCCACGGGTCTGAGCCGAACCGGTACCACCCGGCGATCGCCGGGTCGACGGGCAACTCCATGAAGCCGCCGGTCTCGATGCCGACGGGGACCACCTCCACGTCGACTCGCGCGTCCGCGATGCTCACCCGCACCGGGGGCACAGCAGCGCGAGGGGCGTGCAGTGAGCTGTCGACGCGGGGGACGTCGACGACCGGGGCTGGGGGAGTTGCGGACGGGGTCGACGTGGAGGCAGTGGGTGCGCCCGCCCCGAGGGGGGTCGGGGCGGGCGCACAGGCGGAGAGCACGAGAACCACTGCGAGGGGAGCTGTACGTCGCAGGTTCATAAGAAGGGCTCTCCGGTCTCGATGGCTGGTCAGACGGTGTGCTTCGCACCGCGCGAACGTCGGACGACCGCGGTGGTTGCCACCACTGCGGCACCCGCGATCGCTGCGAATCCGATCGCCCACAGACCCTGTGTGCCCGCGTCGCGCTGTGCCGCATACCCGGCGGTACCCGAGATGACAGCGCCCGGGACGGTGTGCCCGACGGTCACGGTCTGCGTGGCGAGGGCGAGGTTGCCGTCCGCCGCGCTGCCCCAGGCGTAGACCACCGTCAGCACGCCGTCCTGAATGGCGACGTCTGCCGGGCCGATCACGGGGTCGGTGGTGCCGGCGAGGGCGACCGCCGCCGAGACGGTTCCGACGGGCAGGTCGAGGGTCGCCTCCTTTGGGTTCACGAGGCCTTCCACGACCGGCGATCCACCGGCGAGGATGTCCACCGCGGGGGCTGCGGCGACGTGGCGCACCGTGAGGCGCCCTTCGCCCGCCGCCGTCGTCTTGGTGTCGTTGACGAACGGGGTGACCGTGGGAGCACCGGCCTCGCTGAGGTGAGCGACGGCGGTGTAGCTCGTGTTGGCGGCCAGGTCGACGGCGGCCTCGAGGATCGGGGCGCTGGCGTCCGCAGCATCCGGCGCCGTGATGGCGATGTCGTACGATCCCGCAGCGAGGTCGAGCGGACCCGCGAGGGTGCCGGGCTGGAAGTCATCGAGTGTCAACGCACCGTTGACGTACACGTCTACGGGTGTGTCGGGGATGGCGTGGAGTACGGAGAGATCGGCCGTCGTGGCCGAGATGGCCTGCGCGGGGGCTGCGAAGCCCGCCGCGAGGGCGAGACCGGCGATCGCGCCGGTTGCGAGTGTCTTGCGCACGTTTCCTCCTTCGTCGAAGCGGGCCGAACACCCGCACCCAGTTCTTCCGTCCGAAGGGCCTCGGCGGATGCAGGAAGGAGAAGATTTCTCAGACCGGGGAGGAGAGGACGCTCGACGCGATCGCGTCGCGGTCGGCGGCGAGCACGTCCGGTTTGCCAGGCGCACGGCGGGCACGGATGCTGGGACCGTGACACATTCTTCTCCCGCAACCGGCGACGCATCCCCCGACGCCGACGCGACCGTCCTCGACAACCCGGCGTGGCACGCACTCACAGGTCCCCACGCGCACTTCGCGATCGGCAACGATCTCGTCCGAAAGTACCCCGACGACGTCGCGCCCTTTCTGGCGGTGCGCTCGTGGGACGACCCGGCGGTATGGGACGCGCTCATCGATCTGGTCGGCCCGGGTGGGGAGGTCGGGTTCTCGGGAGCCGACCCCGACCTCCCGCCGGGATGGGACGTGCTCTGGCGCGGCGAAGGGGTGCAGCTGGTCGAGACAGCCGCACTCGACCCGCGTCCCGATGACGAGGCCGTCGAGCTGGGTACTGCCGACGTCGACGAGATGCTGGCGATCGTGGAGCGGAACCAGCCCGGCCCCTTCCGCCCTCGAACGTATGAACTCGGCCGCTACGTCGGCATTCGACGGGAAGGACGCCTCGTGGCGATGGCCGGTGAACGCCTGCACCCCACAGGGTGGACCGAGATCAGCGCCGTGTCGACAGACCCGGAATTCCGGCGGCGCGGGCTCGCGTCGCGTCTCGTGCTCGACGTCGCGTTCCACATCCGCGAGCGCGGCGACCGTGCGCTGATGCACGCCGCCGCGACGAACGTGAACGCCATCGCGACGTACGAGCGATTGGGTTTCGCGCTGCGTCGCACGACCACCTTCGCGGGCGTTCGTACCCCCGTCGACTCATCGGTCGTGCGAACGTAGCGCCTTAACGCAGAAAGGCCCCGCCAACGGCGGGGCCTTTCTCACGAACTGCGACGCAGTCCGCACATGGAAATGGCCACCCAACTTTGGGTGGCCATTTCACTGAAAAGAAGTCCGGCGGTGTCCTACTCTCCCACAGGGTCCCCCCTGCAGTACCATCGGCGCTGTGAGGCTTAGCTTCCGGGTTCGGAATGTAA